>NZ_JANYUY010000009.1 GCF_025060755.1 Paenibacillus doosanensis | reverse complement strand
GTGCTGCTACGCAACGGCCAACTCTATACGCCACGGAAGAAGGTGACGCCTGCGAAGGATTAACGCCTCCTTTGCTAAAGTCCCTGGCATAATTCCCAGTTAAAATCTGGATATTATCTCGATTTTTCGCTGGGTTCAGTTTGAGCTGTCCTTTTTTCGGCACTCCCAGCTGTTACAGCCAAGAAAATTTCCAATTCGACCGATTCGGGGACTTGACATCATACCGCTGGACTTCGAATACATACGATTTATAGTTTAGCGCAGTCAGGAATCGGATTCGTTCCAAATGCGCCGGAACAACTTGAAGATAGGAGCACAGCAGCCGCGTCACGAAACCGCGGCGGCACTAACTGTGCCTTTTCTCGCACAGTATATCGCAAAAAAATAAGCTGTATACCGTCCGCCTTAAACTGTTGTTTATATTGCACAGTATAGACCTCGCATCGGCCGTTGTCAACGGTCTTGTTGCCCGGTCTCGTTTTAGAACTCCGATTCCAACTGACCGGCGATATCCGCTATCGTATATTTGCTTAACACTGCGCGCATGCTCTCGTCCATTTCCTTCGTGATTTCCCCGAGCACCGATTTCATGCACCGCCCGAGCGGATGCGTGCCCGCCGTTTCGGTAATGCCAAAGCATAGCTGGCTGCCGGCGCGAAACGCATCGTAGATGTCGACCAACCGAATGGATGCCGCCGGTTTCTTGAGATGGTAGCCGCCGGCGCGGCCTTCCCGCGTTCCAATAAACCCTTCTTTGGCTAAAACCGCAAGAATACGGCGCAGCAAAGAAGGTTCCGACTGCAGGTACTTGGCGAGCTCAATGCTCGGACAGGCTGATCCTACATCCTCGCGAGACATAATAATAAGCGCTTGAACAGCGAGGCCGAACCATTTCGGGTGCTGCGTCGACGTACAATATTCCTGCTTCACCTTAGGTTGCCCCCTTCATTCCTATTTACAGTTATGATTCATTGTACCCAATTCCCGCGCATCCCGCAATTCCGTAATCGATTTCATACGCCGCATTCTGCGAACGAATGCCGATTTTCAGAGGAATTTTTTATTAAAATAAAATAATCCGGCCTCCCCTTAGCTCATTCACGAAATTGCAATAAATAGGTATTGACACCACATTTTCTTAGTGATAGCATGTTAATCCTGTCACTCTAAAAAGAGATGGAGGTATTTGTAAGTGATAACCGTTAACGGAATCAGCAAGTCGTTCCTGGTGGCTAAGCGTTCATCGGGCCTCAGGCATGCGGTAAAATCGTTGTTCCATCGAGAATTCACCGTAGTGGAAGCGCTTCAGGACATTTCCTTTTCCATCGCTCCCGGAGAAATCGTAGGCTACATCGGGCCTAACGGGGCGGGCAAATCGACCACGATCAAAATTATGAGCGGCATTCTGGTACCCGATCGCGGCACCTGCACGATCCACGGTTACACCCCATGGCTCGAACGGGTGCCTTATGTGAAGCATATCGGCGTCGTATTCGGACAGCGCACCCAGCTGTGGTGGGATGTGCCGGTCATGGATTCGTTCGAGCTGCTGAAGGATATTTACAATATTCCACAGCAGGACTACAACGACAATCTCGAGCTGCTGATCGATACTCTCGACTTGGGCGGAATCATCCAGACGCCGGTGCGTCAGCTGAGTCTCGGCCAGAGGATGCGCTGCGAAATCGCCGCCTCTCTCCTGCACAATCCGAGCATCCTGTTTCTCGACGAACCGACCATCGGCCTTGACGCCGTCTCCAAAATCGCCGTTCGACGTTTTATTAAAATGATCAATAAAGAAAAGCGCGTCACCGTCATCCTCACCACCCACGATATGAACGATATCGAGGCGCTGGCCGACCGGATTCTCTTAATCGGCAAAGGCACCCTGCTCTATGACGGCAGCGTTCAAGGCTTGCGCAGCCGGTTCGGCACCCACAGAACGATCACCGCCGATTACCGCGAGAACACAAATCCTATCACGATTCCCGGAGCATCCGTCTTGTCTTGGACTCCGGAGCGGGCCATTCTCAGCGTCGACACCGATCAAATTCTGATGTCGGAAGCGCTAACGCAGCTGTCTTCCCAGGTCGAGCTGATGGATGTGGCGATCGATACCCAGCCGATTGAAGATATCATCGTCCAAATGTATAAGGAGTACCAGCTATGATGATGAAAGCGTACATATCGGTCTTCAAGCTGCGCATCAGCAACGGGCTGCAGTACAGGGCCGCCGCCTTGGCAGGCGTCGGGACGCAATTTTTCTTTGGCTCCATGTTTATTATGATCTTTCAAGCGTTCTACGCCCACACCGTCCAAGAACCTCCGATGACGCTCGAGCAGGTCACCTCGTATACATGGCTCAAGCAAGCTTTTCTCGCCCTTGTCATTTTATGGTTACGGGACAACGAGCTGTTCCAGCTGATCACCAGCGGCAATATCGCCTACGAGCTGTGCCGTCCCAGCGACCTATACGGGCTGTGGTACGCCAAGCTGCTCGCCCAGCGGCTATCGAGCGCGCTGCTTCGCTGCTTCCCTATTCTGATTGTGGTCTTGTTCCTGCCGGCGCCCTACGGGCTCCAATTGCCGCCCGACTTCACGTCGTTTCTGCTCTTTCTCGCCGTATTGACGGCCGGTCTGCTGCTGATCGCAGCCATCTCCATGCTGATTTATATTTCCGTATTCGTCACTATGTCACCTGCCGGATCGCTGCTTCTGTTCAGCGTGTTCGGAGAGTTTCTGTCCGGACTCGTGATTCCCGTTCCTTTGATGCCCGAATGGATGCAGCGGATCGTCTATCTGCTTCCGTTCCATTGGACCGCCGACTTTCCGTTCCGCGTGTTTACGGGCAACATATCCGCGGCCGAAGCCGTCAGCGGGCTGTTCTCCCAGCTTCTATGGCTGGCCGCTCTGGTTGCCTTGGGCAAAATCACCATGGGCAGAGCGCTAAGGCGCGTCGTCGTTCAAGGAGGCTGATCGCGAATGAAGCTTTATTTCCAATACATGCTGATCCTGCTCAAATCGCAAATGCAGTACCGCGTCTCCTTCTTGCTGCTGACGCTCGGGCAGTGTCTGACGCCGTTTACGATGTTCGCCGGAGTCTACTTCATGTTCGAGCGCTTCGGGCAGATTCAAGGCTGGACCTTCTACGAGGTCGCCCTGTGCTTCGCGGTTACGTACATGGCCTTCGCGATTACGGAATGCTTCGTGCGGGGCTTCGACGTCTTCTCCAGTCTCGTCGTCAGCGGCGATTTCGACCGGCTGCTCGTGCGTCCGCGCAGCACCGCCCTGCAGGTGCTCGGCTCCCGCTTCGAATTCGCGCGAATCGGACGTCTGCTGCTGAGCGCAGCCGTGCTCGTATGGGCCGCTTCCTCGATCAACATCGACTGGACGCCGCTCAAGGTGACAGCTCTTCTGTTGATGGTCTCCGGAGGCGTCGTCATTTTCACCGGTATTTTTATTTTGGCCGCCTCGATCAGCTTCTGGACGGTCCAGGGGCTCGAAATCGCCAACATCTTCACGGACGGCGGGCGGGAAATGACACAGTACCCGCTGACGATTTATCAAAAGTGGGTGCGCCGTTTCTTCACCTTCGTCATCCCCTTCGGCTGCGCGAACTATTTGCCGCTGTTATTCATACTCGGCCGCGAAGGCGCCAATCACCCCATCTATGCGTTTATCCCCCTGGCGGGATTTCTTTTCCTGGTGCCGTGCCTGCTGGTATGGAACATCGGCGTACGCCATTACCGCTCGACGGGCTCCTAACTAAAGTCGCAGCGCGTTTCGCGGTCTCGGCAGCAGACCCGAGCGTAATAGGCTGCGTCTGCTTAGGGCGACGCAGCCACAATCTGATGCTCGCCGTCCTGCGATCCAGATGCAAAAAAAGAGAGGGCTCCCGGTTAGTTCCCGGCCCCTCTATTTTTTTCAATTTCACCCAATTTCCACCGAATCCCGAATCAAGCATGATACCCTGCGCAAATTTCGTCTCGGGTCTGGTAGAAGCTTGCCAATTGATCCTGCTCATACGCATAGCCTGCGCGGATCAGCCGGTCCTCTCGTCCCCATGCGGCCACCAGCTGCAGCGCGACAGGAAGCCCTTCGCTCGTAATTCCGCAAGGGATCGACAAGGCTGGCACTTCGACGGCGTTGAAAATTTCCGTGTAACGAGTCATCGCGTCGAACAAGCTCTCGGTGTACGAGCCGAACTGGACCTCCTCGACGCCGATCTTTCTTGCCGCGATCGGAATCGTCGGAGTCGCGAGCACTTGAATCTGTTCGCGGAATAAGCGGCCGAACTGCTTCATATAGGATTCCTTCGCCTTCAAAGCCTCGATATATTGACGCGACGTAATGGTGAGGGACGATTCCAGCAGCGCCCTCGCATCCGCCCCGTATTGCGACAAGCAGCATTCCATCCGGTCGCGGTGGACATAGCCCGCTTCCGAAGCGGCGATGTTCAATATTTGCTGCTGATAGCCGTTAATAAATGATACGTCCACGTCGATCAGCACCGCGCCCAGCTGCTCCAATGCCTGCAGCGCGTTGACATACAGCTGGTACGTCTCCGCTTCGATATGCTCGTTGAAAAAGCTCGTCGGCACGCCTACGCGAAGCCCGCGAATATCCTGCTGCAAATAAGGCACATACTTTTGCTTCGTCAAAGCCTCCATCATGATTGCCAGATCCGTCATGTTGGCGGTCAGCGGGCCGACATGATCGAGCGTCCACGAAACGTAAAATACTCCTTGGGTCGGGATTTTATTATACGTCGGCTTAAGTCCCACAACTCCGCACGAAGCGGCCGGAATCCGGATGGAACCGCCGGTATCCGTACCGATCGAGGCGACGGTCAAATCCGCGGCGACTGCAGCGGCCGACCCTCCGCTGGAACCTCCAGGCGTATATTCGGGATTCCACGGATTATGAACCGGGCCGTAGTGCGGATTGTTCGAGGTGATGCCAAGGGCGTACTCGTGCATATTGTTTTTGCCCAATGTGATCGAATCTTCCTGCAGCAGCTTATGAACGACGGCCGCGTCCCGCTCCGGCACGTTATTCGCGTCGATGGACGAACCGTACGTCGTGCGGATGCCTTTCGTATCGATATTATCCTTGTAGGACAGCGGAATGCCGTACAACCGCCCCGTCTGATCGCCGGCCTTCTCTTTGGCTTCGACGATCTTGGCCTCTTTTCTCGCCCGTTCTTTGGAGACGGTAATAAATGAATTCAGCACCGGATCTTTTTTCTTAATTCGTTTCAAATAATGCTTGGTGATGTCGAGCGGAGTAAACTGCTGGTTCGAATAACCGTCCTGAAGCTCTTGAATCGATTTTCTCGTCATGCCATTCGCTCCTTTATCTTTCATTCGGAGACAAGCCTGCTTGCTGCTCTACTAATCTTGCAAGCCTCGCTTGTCTCCATTGTGCATTATATGAAAGATTGCTAGTTTGAGAACGGGACAGAGAACGGTTTTCGGTCAAAATAGATATTCATCCTGCCGTTAGATTCGGAAGGCGGCTTCGCTTTCGCGCAAATTATTCAGCAGCGTTTTCAGCTGCACCGACATGTTTTTGACTTCGTTGACCTGATGCAGCTGATCCTCGACATTGCCCGAGGACACATGGGTTTGTTCAGCGGATTGCCGCGCGATCCTGGACATTTCCGCGATGGAAGCCGCCGCTTCTTCCGTCCCCGCCGATACTTCCTCGGCGGCTGCCGAAACTTCCTGAATGTGACTGGATACCAGCTCGACCTTGGTTAAAATATGCTGGAAAATCGCTCCGGTCTCCTCCGCTTTCACAATGCCGCTCATCACCTCGCCGTTCACAACCGCCATCGAGCTTAAGGAAGACTCCGAATCGGCTTGTATCGAATGAACGAGCTCGGAAATTTCAAGCGCCGATCGTTCCGTCTGCTCGGACAGCTTGCGGATCTCCCCTGCAACGACGGCGAAGCCGCGCCCTGCTTCCCCGGCCCTCGCCGCTTCTATAGCTGCGTTAAGCGACAACAAGTTCGTTTGCGCCGAAATTTCGCCGATTATTTTCACAATCTGATCGATTTGTTCCGTTTTGCCTGTTAACGTGTGCAGCGCTTCGTTCAATTGGCCCGCCGTCGCCTCGATCCGAGTCATCTGCTGTACGACCTCCTGCAGCGCTTCATCCCCGCGGTGCGCCAGCTGCGTCGTCTCCGCGCTCATATCCGCCACGCTCATGGACGAAACGGCAATGCGCTGAATGCCCGCTGCCATCTCGCTCATCGCCACTTCATTGTTCTGGGCAAGACGAAGCTGCATATCGCTGCCGCTCGCAAGCTCCTGGAAGCTGGCGGCAATGTCGTTGGCCGCCCGTTCCGTCGTCTCCGCATTGCCGGCCAGCCGATTTACCGCGAAACCGACCTGCTTCGTGCCGAAACGGACGTTGCCGATCAGATGGCGCAGGCTTTCCGTCATTTGCGAGAAGGAATCGTACAGCAGCCCGATCTCATCCTTACGGCGATGGGCCGGTATGACCGGCTGCAAATGACCTTGCGAAATTTCGTTGGCGATCTCGATAACCTGCCGCAGCGGGCCGGATACCATTTTCTTAAATATCGCGAACATAATGACCGCAAACACCGCCAACAGCACCAAGCTCGTAAGCAAAGTATCGATCAGCAGCTTGTCGGCGGACTGCGATTCCTTGCTTAGGGCGATGGCGATTTCTATCGCGTAAGCCGGTTTGCCTGCAATATGGATCGGCGCAATCAGCTTGAGCATGCGGTCGTCCGCCTGGTAAATTTCTTGATTTCCCGAAAGGGCCTGCATGATTTCCGGCGTTCCGGGCTGTCCGATCAGCGAAGCGTCTGCCGCCGCCACGATTTTCCCGCCGCCTGCCGATTCATAGAACGTAATCGCCTGAATATCCGGCTGCATTTTGATTTGTTCTTGTATATACGGTTGAAGCATGGCGGATTGCCCGGTTTCTGCGATAAGCGCATCCAGCGTATGAACAATGGTTTCCGCCTGTTCCTTGCTGGCCCCCATAATGAGCGAGCGGTCCTGGCGGTGCACGGCGATCGTAAACAAGGAAACGATAAGCACAAACATAATCAGGAGCATCAGCATAATTTTACGCGGAAGGCTCCAGAAGGGCAGCTTGATGCTTCCTCCGCGCGGAGTCTCTATCGTGTCATGATCTGTATGTGTATTCAAGTAAGCTTCTCTCCTTCATGTGATGTTATCGCTAAGGGAATGGAGATATTCACAACGGTTCCCGCCCCTGGAGCGGAAGATAGCTTAATTCCGTAACGGTCTCCGTAATACAGCTTGATTCGTTCGTCGACGTTGTGAATGCCGACGCCGCCCAGCTTGGACTTGTCCCCTGCAGAGCCGCCCCCTCCGGCCGCTGCCGGAGGAGCTTGCAGTACGGCGGGGTTGAAGCCGGCCCCGTCATCTTTGACGATCAACCGGATCGTTCCGTCGTCCGCCCGGCCGCAGAAGATTTCCAGCCTCCCCGGGCCTTCTTTTTCCCGGATGCCGTGATACACCGCGTTCTCTGCGAGCGGCTGGAGAATGATCTTGGGGATGACGACATCGGCAAGCGCCGGATCATAGCTGATGGTATAAGACAGCTTCTCTCCGTATCTCTCTCTCTGGATAAACAGATACTGCTCGACGTGGGCCATCTCTTTGGCGATGGTCGTAAATTCGCTGCCGCCGCTTAAGGATAACTGGAAAAACTCCGCCAGCGCCTTGGTCGTCGATATGACGCGGTCGGTATCCTGGAACTCGGCCATCCACACGATCGTATCCAGCGTATTGTAGAGAAAATGCGGGTTGATCTGGCTGTGCAGCACGCTAAGCTCATGCAAGCGCAGCGCGCCCTCCTTCGTTTCGATATCCTGCAGCAGCTGGCGGATTTCCATAATCATCGAGTTGAAATGCCGCGCCAAGCCCTGAACTTCCGTCACGCCGGTTTCGGGGACGCTGATGGCGAGCTGACCGCTCTGCACCTTCTGCATAGCCTGTTCGAGCCGTCTGACCGGCTGTGTCATGCTCCTCGCAATCCATGGAATCGCAAGCAAAATAAAGAGCAGCAACACCGTGCCGACCATAATAAACGACCTGAGCAATTGCGCGCGGATTTGCTGAAGCCCGTCCAGCGAGCTGACGCCGACCAGCGTCCAGTCCGATCCCTTCAAATCCGTTTGGTATACAAGCCGATCGCGCTTGGCGTCGTAGCCTGGATTTTGCCGGTTCATCTCAATGAGCTGGTTTTTTTTCGCTTCATCGACAAAGTAGGAAACGTCTTTGTGGTAGACGATTTCGTTACGGCTGTTCACGATATAGGTGTAGCCGTCCTTGCCCAAGTCCAGATCGTTCAGGTAAGCTTCGAGCCCCTTATATTTAATATCCAGCAAAACGACCCCGAGATTGCTGCCGTCCTTACCGCGGATCTCCTGGCTCATGGAGATGACCCAGTTGTTTTTGTCCATCGAAAACTTTTGCATGCGGGCGGAAGTGAGCACCGGATTGCTGCTGTGGATGGCGGCGACGTACCAGCTCTCTTTCATCATGTCCGAAGAGCGCATCATATTCAGCTTCCGTTCGTTCGATAGAACGTAGCCGTCTTGCCCGATCACAATGACGGATTGAATATAAGGGTCCGCGGCCAGCACATTATCGATCATTTTCAGCACATCCTGCTCTCCCGCCTTATCCTTGGAAGCCAGCGTACGAATCGTTTGCGGATTGCCCGCCAGTACGGACGATAGCACCTTGAGCCGATCCAAGTACATCTCGACATAGGTACCGCCTTTGGATACGGCCATTTGGCTGGATTCGACCGATTCATGCATGACCACCCGCGAAATGCCCGCATACAGCGCGCTGCCGGTCACGGCAATCGTCAGTACGCTGATCAGGATGTAAATGATCGAAATGCGAAATTGCAGCGAGCGGAAAAACGGCCCCATTACTCCTTAATCCTTTCCCGGTACTGCAAAGGCGACATGCCGTATTTCTTTTTGAAGGCGGCGCTGAAATAGTTCGGGTTGTCGAAGCCGACTTCCGTCGAAATTTCGTACACCTTTTTATCCGACGCGAGCAGCTGCAGCTTGGCCCGCTCCAGCCGAACCGCCGCGATATGATCCTGGAAGGAGACGTTAAAATGCTTCTTGAACAGCGTGCTCATATACCCCGGACTAAAGCCCATAAGCTCCGCCAGCACGGTCAGCGAAAACTCCGGATTGGACATATTGTCCTCGATAAAATGAGCGATCAGCCTTTTCCCTCCGCCGGCTTCTCCCGCGGCATCTTCTCCGGCTTCGGAAGCCGCCGACCGAAAATCCTTGAGCAGCGCCAGCAGCTCGGCCTGCTGCCCTTCGTTTCTCAGCTTATTCACCAGCTTGCTTAACACCTCGAACACATCATTGCGGGAAACCGGCTTGAGCACGTAATCGTCGATGCCGATTTTGAGCGCGGCCACGGCGTAATCGTAATAATCGTAGCCGGTGATGACGGCAATTTTGACCTCGGGCTTCAGTTCCTTAATTTTCGCTGCAAAATCAAGCCCGTTCATCCGCGGCATATTAATATCGAGCAGCACCAGATCCGGGAGCTGCTCTCGGAACACCCGCAGCCCTTCCTCGCCGTTCGCCGCCTCATAAATCCGGTCAATATTCAGTTCGCCGAAAGACACAAATCGTTTGATGCCGTTTCTCACCAAGTCCTCGTCTTCCACGAGCAGCAGTTTATACATGGCTGAAGCCCCTTTGCCCTCATTGTGCAATGCCGATCAAATCGCCGTACCCTTCCTTATCCATATCGGCCAAAGGGACGAAACGTATCGAAGCGCTGTTGATACAATACCGTTTGCCGCCTTTGTCGGCGGGGCCGTCGTCAAACACATGACCCAGATGAATGTTGCCCGCGCGGCTCCTCACCTCGGTCCGTACCATGCCGTAGCTGTCGTCCTCCGCATACGTGACCACCTCAGGAATGATCGGCTTCGTGAAGCTGGGCCAGCCGCATCCGGCATCGTATTTATCCGCGCTGGAAAATAACGGTTCGCCCGTGGTCACGTCGACATAAATGCCCGGTTTGAACAAATCCCAGTATTCATTCGTAAAAGCGTGCTCCGTGTCCGCAAGCACGGCAACCTGATACTGCTCCTTCGTCAGCTTTTGCTTCAGCTCGGCATCGCTCGGTTTCGGATACTTGGCCGGGTCGATCTGAATCGGCTGATCCTTCAGGATGCCAAGATCGATATGGCAGTAACCGTCCGGATGCTTCTCCAAATAATCCTGATGATATTCCTCGGCCAAATAAAAATTGCTGAGCGGAAGCACCTCGGTTACGATCTTTTTCTCGTATTTGCCTTGTTCCCGGTCCACCCCCGCCTGGATAACGGATAAATCCTGCTGATTTTCATAGTAAATGCCGGTCCGGTACTGGATTCCCCGGTCATTGCCCTGCTTGTTCACGCTCGTCGGGTCGATGACTTTGAAATAATCGGCCACCAGCTCCGCAAGCGTTACGCGATTCGGATCATAAGCGACCTTGACCGTTTCGGCAAATCCCCGGTCCCCGCGGACCACATCTTCATAGCTCGGGTTCTCGCCGGTTCCGTTGGCATATCCGGACACAACGTCGCTCACTCCGTAAATGCGGGACATGTACGCTTCTATTCCCCAGAAGCAGCCGCCGGCCAAATAGATCGTGCGAAGCTCGCTTTTCGAATAATCTACATCCTTGTTCGGGTTAGGCAGAGCAGCCGTCGTGACTTTGCCGCCCGTTCCCGCGCCGCCCGCGGCAAACATGGCTTGACTATCGCTGACTAAATTATATGACGAACAAGCCGAAAGAAACAATAGCAGCGCGGCACCCATCCAAACTGCGAACAGTAATTTACGTTTCATCGTAATCCTCCTTGAGTTACGGATATCTTTGTTCTCAATGAATTGACTGAAAATTGGCCGTAATCGCTTCGTTGGCGTTATGGCCGGGAACCGTTTGCGCCAGTATCCCGTCCGAACCGATGTAGACCGACGTAGGATATCCCCTTACCCCGAATTTCTTGGCCCATGTCCCTCCGTCATCGAGCAGCACTTCAATATTGTCGTATCCGCGCTTGGAGAACCATGCGGCGAAATCGGCGGCGGATTGCTCGCCGTTATATCCGGGGCTCACGATCGTAAGCACCTTATAACCGTTGTCCTGACCGGACAGCTGATTCAGCTCGTCAAGTCCTGCCAAACAGATCGGGCACCAGGAGGCCCAAAATTTCACATATACCTTCTGCCCTTTCAACTCGGCCAAGGAGACGGTATTCCCCTTCAAGTCCTTTAGCTCAAACGCCGGCGCCGGCTGTCCGGGATTATTCGTACCGGCTGCGGTTCCGGCATTCGCCCTCATCTGCGCTTCCGGCCGGCCGGCGAACCCGAACCAGATCAGCGCCAGCAGCGCTGCGGTCGCTACACCCCAAATCCATTTTGATTTCATTCGTCTCATCCCGCTTCATCCTTTCCTATTATGAAAAATAAGCGACAAGCACATTAAGCTTGTTCGTCAACAGCAATAAGCCCATAAGCATCAGGACGATGCCGGAGGCCGCTTTCAGCGTACGCATATGCTTATATATGCCGCGCATTCGCGACAACAGCACGTCGGAAAACAGCGACAGCACGAGAAAAGGAACGGCAAGACCCAGCGCATACGTCAGCATGTATAGGACGCCTGCCGATAAGGTGCCGCCGGTGGCCGAAAGACTGATGACCGCAGCCAGAACCGGTCCGATGCAGGGCGTCCAGCCGAAGCTGAACGTGAAGCCGAGCAGAAAAGCTCCGAACAACCCCTGGCTGCGCCTCGCATCGGTGTGAAATCGCCTCTCGCGCTCCAGAAACGGCAACGAGACCGCCCCGGTCTGGTAGATGCCAAACAGAATCACTACGACGCCGCAGACGGCGATAAACCACGGACTGCCAAATACGCTGCCAAGCGCTCCCGCGCCGAAACCAAGCAATACGAACACGGTAGATAAGCCCAATATAAATAGCAGCGTCCTGCCGAACAATACAGGGGACGGGCCGTGCTTGCCGCCCGGCTCCGAGCTGCCGAGATAGGCCAGATAAACGGGCAGCAACGGTAAAATACACGGCGAAAAAAAAGACAACAGCCCTGCGGCAAATACGCTGCCGATATAAATAGGCTCTGTCATACGGTCACCTCCGGGTCGCGAATCGCTCTTTATTTCAAGGCGTACTACAATTGTAAAAAATCGAGGGAAAGTTTACCATCCAAGCTTATACGCATTTTCTATAAAATAATCAGATTTTAACACTGATGAATCGCAAAACGTTCCTTTAAGCGAAGAACCCCCCTGACCGCAATGTCAGGAGGGTTCCGTTATAAGGTTCTATTTGAAATGAAGTCTGCTGATTGCTTACTGCTTCTGTGCTTGCCGCGCTTCGACCTCAGCTTCATACAGCTTGTACAGCTTATCGAGCGCGCCTCTAATCACTTCCGCATCCTTCGATTCGACCGCTTTGCCCAGCTCGATTCTCCCTTGCAGTGTCAATCCGCTGCTCGCGGAGCGGAATTTGAGCCTGAAGCTGACCTACGGGGAACCGTCCGCAGAACGGATGACCGTGCATGCCGACCGGGAGAAAATGCTTCAAGCGCTGTTGAACGTCGTCGCCAACGCGACCAGACATGCAAGACGCAAGATCGAAATCCGCATCGCTGCGGAAAAAGATGGAGTCGTGATCAAGGTCGCCGACGATGGCGGGGGCATTTCCACAGGAGCTGCTTCCGCACTTGTTCCACCGTTTTGTTAAAGGCAAGGACGGCGAAAACGGACTGGGGCTGGCGATTTCGCGGGCGATCGTCGAGCGATGCGGCGGACGAATCGATTATTTTTTGGAATTCTTTAGGAAGGGAACATGACTTGCTGGAATATGCTGACGATATTCGTAAAAATCCACCTGGTGGCTGATTGATATCGTGGATATTGAGGAAATACGTCCTGACATTTTTTGCGTTCATGATCTATTTATAGATATTTCGGTGAACTTGGACGGCAGTTATCATGTTTTCGATATGGATGATTTTGAAACCGCTCTAAGCTTAGGCGTAATGACACGCGAGCAAACATCACGAAGTTTAAGGTCTTTTCACAGTATTTTGACTGAGCTCAATTCCAAAGCATTCCCTGATGAAATATTGAAACGTATAGAACAAAAGTATTTGTAGCAGGTAGAAAGCTTCACTCCATCACTTCGTCTTGCGGCCGATAAAGGCATAAGACAGCAGGCTTCCCCCGAGCAACACGATCGCCGTCACGACAAGCGATCTGTGCATCCCCTCGATAATCGATCCGCTGGAGCTTAGCATGGAGCCGGCCAGAGCGACGCCGACGGTCGCTCCCAGCTGGCGGCTTGAATTGAGCGCGCCGGAGGCGGTGCCGGTCTGGTCCTTGGATACGGAAGACATGACCGCGGCCATCATCGACGGAATCGTGAAGGATACTCCGAAGCCGATAAGCAATAGCCCTGCGCATATCAGCCCGTAGCCGTCCGCTGCGTCCGCCCTGCTTTCCAGCACGGTGCCCGCCGCTGTTAAGGCGAACCCCAGCGTCATCGGAAGGCGTGCCCCGATACGGCTGACAATACGGCCGGTCACCATCGGATTCAGCGCAAGCGGGATTGTGAGCGCAAGCAGCACGAGTCCTGTCGTATGAGCGGATAACCCGCGCGATTGCTGCAGGAACATGGGAACGACGAACAATACTCCCGACAATCCGATATTGATCGCAAGCCCCGCGACCATTCCGGCGGATACGGTTGCGCTCCTGAACAGCTTGAGCGGCAGCAGCGGCGATCTGCCCCGCGCTTGCGCGTACAGAAAGAGGATGATACAAGCGGCGGCAAAGCCGACAGTCCCGATAATGACGGGTGAACTCCATCCGTAATCATTTGCTTCCATAAGGGCGTAAGATAGCGCAGCAATCGCTGCTATCGCCGTCGTTTGCCCTGCGAGGTCGAAGCCTTGCTCCGGCTTGCGCTTCGTCTCGGTAATAAGCAGCATCGTCAAGATCAGGCTCAACACGGCGATCGGCACATTGATCAGAAACATACTGCGCCAGCCGAACGAATCTACCAGCAATCCCCCGACAACCGGTCCGGCGGCCATCGCCGCCCCGGTAACCGCCGCCCAGATTCCAAGCGCGCGGGCGCGTTCCGCGGGCCCGGGATACGTATGGCCTATCAGCGTAAGCGAGGCCGACATCAGCGCGGCTCCTCCGATCCCCAGGACACCGCGCATCCCGATCAGCACGCCAAGTGTCGGAGCGGCCGCACAACCGGCCGATGCCGCAAGAAATACGGCCAAACCGGCGGCGTACACTCGCTTCGCTCCCAGCTTGTCGGCCAGCGCCCCCATAGATAACAGAAGTCCTGCAAACACGATCGTATAGGCGTTGACGACCCATTGCAGCCCGGTCATGCCGCCGCCCAGATCGGAGCGAATGGCAGGCAAAGCTACATTGACGACCGTCGTATCCAGCAAAACCATAAAATACCCGAGCGAAAGCCCCAGCAGAAGCCATCCTTTGCCCTGCCTGCTGGTGCTATCGGATTGAATTACCTCTGCTTTTTCCATAAAAAAATCTCCCTTCGGACCTAATGGATAAGATTCGCTGTTGGTCCAAAGCGAGTGTATAATAAATCATATAATAGAATAAGATGAGAGTTTATCCTAGGAGTAGTACTCCTACCATGAGGAAGCGGATAATGTAAAGGAGGAATCGGTGAATGGAATCATCCCGCCAGGAGCGGCGGCAGGAGCTAGCTCAATTTCTTCGATCGCGTCGCGCCCGCTTGTCTCCCGAGCAAGCCGGTCTGTTTGCCGGCGGAAGGCGGCGCACTCCGGGGCTCCGGCGCGGCGAGGTCGCCCAGTTGTCCGGCGTCAGCGTGGATTGGTATACGTGGCTGGAGCAGGCCCGGGATATTCAAGTATCCTCGCAGGTGCTGGAAAGCATCGCACGAGCGCTGCAGCTCGATTCCAACGAACGCAGACATTTGTTTCTGCTGGCCCTGCAGCAGCTGCCTGCAGATGCGGCTCAGCCTGAGCACGAGATCAGCCCGACGCTGCAAAGCTTCCTTGATTTGCAAGGAGTAAGCCCGGCCTACGTATCCGATCAACGCTTGACTATCGTAGCGTGGAACCGGATGGCAAGCTTGATCTACGGAGACTATGCGTCCATGACGGAGCGCGAGCGGAACAGCGTGTGGCGCACATTCACCTCTCCTTACGTCCGGCAGCTGCTGCAGGACCGCTGGGAAGCGCACGCGCGCCATCGCTTGGCGCATTTTCGAGCCCTCTACGGGAAATTCGCCGGCGATCCGTGGTGGTTGGAGATGATCGGGGAGTTGAATAAAGTAAGTCCGGAGTTTCGGGATTGGTGGCCGCAGCATGACGTTCTGAACGGTCCCGAGGGAAGAAAAATCAATGTCCATCCGGCAGCGGGAAGGCTTGTTTTCGATCAAATCTCGTTTGCCGTCCTCGACGCGCCGCATTTGACCGCGACTATCAACATTCCTTCGCAGGAAGACGAGACGATCTCTAATCTGCAAAAGCTGATAAAAGCGTCTCTGCAGAACGATTAGGAGCTATCCTAAGACATGATGATTTATTCGCGGCCTGCGGTCGATAGAGCTTTTCACTTGCTGCTCCAACTCTCTATCGACTCTTCGGCCGCTTTTTCACCACACTTTTAAAAGTCATTTTCAGCTTCCACAAGGAAAATCCTTTGAGTGAAACCGCCTCTCTTGGCGGCCTTCTTCTCCCTTACCCGCTCGGCCTCTTCCATACGAATGCCCCGCAGATCCGCTAAGGCGCGAACGACTTCCAGCAGATCAGCCAGCTCTTCCACTGCCTGGGGCATCCCCTCCGCCGCTGCGAACTCCAATAATTCTTCATTCATTTTCCGGTACAGCTCCGCCGCGTAGCGCTGATCGTCCAGCACCTCATAGACGCACTTCCGCCCGCTCGATTCAATGATTTGCGGAATTTCATCTCGAACTAATTTACAATAGGCCGGCACAAGCTTCCCTCCCAAGGTCCATTCGTCTCATAATGACATTTCTATCATACAAGAACATTTGTTCCCTGGTCAAGATTGTGATTTCGCTCAATCACTAACCTGATCTACGCGGACAGCGACTTGGCTGTAATCGTCCCAAATTCCGTTTCCGGTAATTTCCGTAAGGTACGGAGTTCCTCCGCCTTCCGAACCGGCCTGCTCAGGGGTCGGCGGTCCTGTCAGACGCTGGTGAATGTGTGCATATCCCAATACTTCATGATTTGGCCCATAGAACGTCAACGTAATCTTATAGTCGTGAGACCCGGGAAGCTTGCCGCTGATCCATGCTTTGGCAACGGAGTAGCTCCCTGTATGCTGATGGCGAAGAATGCCGAGGATCACTTGCTCGTCCGGATCGCTCAGGTTAAATAGCGGCGGGAGCGGCAAGCTAATATATATCGGTATCGTATTTTGCAGAGTAGCCATAACGGCCGATGATACGTCCGCGTCAAGCGGAAGCAGCAGATTCGTCTCTATCTCGTCCCCCACGGTAGAAGGAACCGCATAGGGAACTTGAGCGATCAGGTCTCCGTACGGACTCCAGAAGCTCAGCTTTCCCGAGACGGGCATCTCTATGGGCCCGGGGTTGAATCTGCCGATAGACCAGGCGTCCTTCTGAACAACCAGTTTTCCCTTCGCAAAGGACCGTTCCCCCAGCTGCACGAAATGGATATCGGCTATTCTCATCAACGATCCGTAATCCGGGCTTACGGCATCCGGGAAAGGCTGCTCCTGCCCGGCTTCTTCCGCAGGCGCATCGATATGAACATTCGGATGGATCAGCCACATATCGCCGAGCCAAGTCGTTTCAATCTGAATCGCATAAAATCCCGAAGGGGATACGAACTCGGCCTTGGCATGCACCGTTTGCGGGGATAGCACCGCCTTATTCAGCGCCGCAGGATAAGGACGGTCGTAAAGCTTGTTCTCGCCTTCCAAGTTCAAATCCGCCGTAAACGGGCGAATGACGCCAAGCTTGCCGTTGTCCAGCTTAATCCACATCGCGCCCAGCCAGGTGGTCTGAATCTGCACCCAAGTCTCGCCTGACGCGCCGGCGAATCCGCCATCGCCGTACTGGGTGCCGATGACCTTGACATTCTGCGGGCTTAACGTGGATGAAGGCTCCAGCTTATCGTCCGGCTCGGAATAAAGCGGCGTTTCGTCGAGAAGACTTAGCGTTTCGGGCATTCCATCAGGTAAAACCGCCCCGGCCGATGCCGCCGGCGGCTGCGAGGGGGAGGCAATGGCGAAATTCGAAAAGCTAGCAAGCAGAAAAACGATACATAGCGCGATTTTTTTCATTTTTCTTCCCTCCAGTTTTTAGTTTTCGGCAATTCCCTCTTCATACTCTCTCTGCGACGGCGAAACCATAAATTTCCCTCTGCTTGATAATCCTTCCTTTCCTCAAAATATAGCTTACCTAATCTTATTTGTAAACGTTTATCCGCTATTTCGTATTACGAAAAACAGTATAAGTTTTTATGCTACGGAATGTCCCGGAGCCCGCGCCCTCATTGCGGCAGCTTGCGCTCCAGCCATGCCAAAAGCGGACGCAGCGTCTGCTCCATATTCGTGCAGCCCGCTTCATCCACATACGGAGAATGCGTGCGGAAATAGTCGGGATGGCTCCCGATCAGCGGGATGTCGGCGATTTCACCGGGTGGATACGCTCGGCGCCGCCAAATCTGAAGAAACCCTAACCGCCGTACCCAGCCGCCCCAGCGTCCTAACCGGGTCACCGGATCTCTTCTGCCTCCCGTTCCGACGGCAGACAGGAACAGCACGCGCTCCCGCAGCTCCGGCGGTATCGGACATTTGGGCGAACCGATCTGAACGACGAGCGGCGGCGAATACCCCGCCTTCTGCAGCTGCCCCGCCACTTGCACGGCGCTGACGCCTCCCCCGCTGTGTCCGATCAACAGCACGGTCCGCCCCGCCTCGGCCGCCTCAAAAATCCGCTCCTTCGCCGCACGTGCGCCGATCGAAGCCCATATGCGCTCCTGAATATCCGTCAGATCGCGGAAAATTGCGGCCAGCTGGCGCGTCACCCGCTGCGACCAATCGCCGAACGGATAGAGCGAATCCGTCTCCACCCTATACCCTCTGCTCTCCAGCTGCTGCGACAGCTCCTCCCGGAGCGGGTCCATAAATCCCGGCGCCGTGGCGATGCCTGCCAAAGTGAACAGTGCAATACTGATGTCCGTTTGCTTCAAATTCAATCGGCCTCCATCCAGAAACTGGTACCGTAAGACAGGCTTTTCCTCGCTGCCTTTATCATTTCTATTGTACACGCCGGTGCATTGTTCTAAAAGGAGAGAAAAACGCTTCGCCGATCGCGCCTGAAAAAAATACGCTTGACCTTCACCTTACGTCAACTTTTATGATCAGGGGGAACCATAACCAAATTCATTACAGGAGGAATTATCACTATGCCGAATCACGACCTCATTTATCAAGAACAAGCGGAAAAGTACGACCAGCTGATCTCCAAGCAGCTTAGCCTGCTCCCTTACGTCACGGAAATCAGAGACGTTCGCGGACTGGACATCGTCGATCTGGGAGCGGGTACGGGAAGATTCAGTTCCGTGCTCGCGCCTTATGCGCGCTCGGTCCTGGCTGTAGACCGGTCGGAAGCGATGCTTCAGATCGCTGCGCGAAAGCTGCGGGAGACGGCGGCTGGCTGCCGGTGGACGACCCGGACGGCGGCGGGCCATTCCGCGATACCGGCGGAGGACCGAAGCGCCGATCTGATCATCGCCGGCTGGACCGTATGCTATGCGGTAAACCGCCATGTCGCCGATTGGGAATCCAATCTGGAGACGATTATGGGCGAAATGAAGCGGGTCCTCCGTCCGGGAGGCACGATCATCATCTGGGAAACGATGGGCACCGGACATGAAACGCCCGAGCCTCCGGCCTTTTTGACTGAATATTACTCGCTGCTGGTTTCCAGGTACGGCTTCTCCCATCGCTGGGTCCGGACGGATTATCAATTCGAGAGTCTGGCTCAGGCGGAGGAGCTGGCGCAATTTTTCTTCGGAGACGATGTGGCAGAGCAGATTGCCCGGCATAACTGGGTTCGGCTGCCCGAATGCGCGGGTATGTGGTGGCTTCACTTATAGAAGTTTGTCCGGCGGAGTTACTTTTGTGCCGTGCTTTAGACAAGAAACAGAGGGGTCTTCCCCTGTCTTCCCCTCTGTCCTTGTCGTCCGCCTCAGCTTAAGCTCTCCCACCTCGCCCACAGTTCCCGCGGGTTCACCTCATAGATTTCCTGCTCCCGGAACAAAAATTGGTGCATAATAAATTCCCTGCGAATCGTAGCGAAATCGTCATGAAACCTTTTAATAAACTCATTGATTTCTTTCTCCGTATACTTCTTGCCCTGTTCCAAGCGGGACACCATATATTCCAGAACGATCAGCTTTTTCTTAAGCTGCGCGGGAACATGCTTCAGCTTGCCGTCCGCAGTGAAAAAGTTTTTGATAACGGAAGCAACAAGCCGTTCGTTATTGTTTTCCACGTCCTCCACCTCCTCCCTCTGCTTCGCATTTCGATAAATAAGCTCCGCCGTAGCTGAGGCGCTATGCTGAATAAAATAATGATTCAGGGAAAAATAGACGACGTTCTTCTCCCTTCTTTCGTTGATCAGCCCGGCTTCCCGCAGTTTGGCGCAATGATGGGTAATGGTCGCCGCCGATAAAAACAGCTTCTCCGCCAGCAGCAGCCCGTGCACTTCCCCTTCCGCCAGTAAAATTAAAATTTTGATCCGGGTCGGATCAGCCAATGCCTTATGATAATTGACGACTTTATCCAGCTGCATGCATCGATCGCCTCTCCTTCTTATTGTATAAGTCATAACATGTTGAACCGCTCTTCCAGATTCAGCCGACACCTCCGGCCGTTCTCGACGGACACCTAATTGTATATTTATCAAATTAGATAATTATATAATGTCTAATTATAACCAAACGGTCAACAATTTCCCCCTCATCCCTCCCATCCGGCAAAAAAATCTTATCCCGCTGTCGAAAATGTAAACTTTTTTGCATGCCTATTCGTCAAATATATACATCAACAAACGCCGTCAAAAACGGATGAAAGAAGGTTTATTGTCATGTTAACGCGATTTTTGACGGATAGAGGCAAGCATTGGATTGCCGGGGCCGCGTTTTGCGGTATGGCCGGCATGGCATGGCTCAGCTTTGCCCTAACGGAAAGCATGTTTTCTCTGCCCGGCGGCTCCGCGCCGATCGGCGCCCGGGATGCGATCCGTGAACCCGCGATATCCCCAGCCGGTTCCCTGAACGGGTCTGCGCCATCGTCAGCGGCTCTTTCGCCGTCGCACTCCGTCGGAACCGAACCGCCGGAAGCCAGGCATGCCCTGTATGCCGCCGCCGATACCAGCACCGCTGCCGGCCCGGTGCTGGGGCCCGTGCAGGCGAGCCCGCCGGCGTTCGCCGGGAAGGTGGCGCTTACGTTCGACGATGGGCCGGACGGCAAGTATACGCCGGCGATTTTGGATATTTTGCGGGAAAACGATGTGAAAGCGACTTTTTTCGTCGTCGGCACCCAAGTGAGCAAGTTTCCGGAGGTGCTCAAACGGATTCATGAAGAAGGCCATGCGATCGGCAATCATTCATGGGATCATGCGGATTTATCCAAGCTCTCTTCGGCCCGAATCCGCACGGAGCTCACGAAGACGGACGAATGGATCGAGAAGACGGTGGGATTCTCCCCTTCTTTGATCAGAGCGCCTTACGGGGCCGTCTCCGCTCTCGTCAAGAAGGAAGCCGAGCGATCCGAACGCCCCCTGATCGGCTGGAACGTAGACCCCCGCGATTGGGCTGGTACGGATTCCGAAGAGATTGTTCGCAACGTCAAGTCCCATACGAAGCCGGGCGGCATCATCCTGCTGCACAGCTTCGGGGGCAAGCAGGGAAAGCTGGACAACACCGTAGAGGCGCTTCCCGCCATCATCGCTTTTTTAAAAGAAAACGGCTACCAGCCGGTTACAGTTCCGGAATTGAAAGCGGACCGGTAATGCTTCGGATTACGGCTGCAAGCGGATCTTTATGCCGACAGGTCTTTCCCGATGCGGCCGGAAGCTGTAAACTAGAGTGAAGAAGAGTGCTTGCCGGGAAGTCTTTTATCTAGGGAAAATATTTTTTTGAACCTGAGTGGAGGGCTGATCGTCAAATAATTGAGGTGGCAGTGTTGGAATCCGATGTGAATTTTGAATATTTGAGGCATTTATCCGAAAGTTCCAATAAGAAGGCCATCCTGGAAGAGTTGATGGTCGCTTATGGCAAAGATGTATGGAATTACGCTTTTAGCATGACGCGCAAATGGGACCAGGCGGACGATATTACTCAAGAGGTTTTTATTAAGGTGTACCGCAACTTGTATACGTTCCGCAATGAATCTTCCGTCAAAACGTGGATTTTAACAATTACCCGCAACATGACGCTCGACTATCGGCGCTCGGCATTTTACCGGAAAGTTACATTAATGGACTTCCTCGCCCCCTCTGCCGAGTCCTCCTCCGCCGAACAGGCCGTCATCGACAAAATGGCGGTTAACGATCTGTGGAAGATGGTGCTCAGGCTGCCTGTCAAATACCGGGAGGTGCTCATCCTTTACGCACATTATCAATTATCGATGAAAGAAATGGCGCAAATATTGGGAGTGACCGAGGGAACGGTGAAATCACGTTTGTTTCATGCCCGCAAAAAAATGACGAAGTTAAAGGAGAGTCACAGTCATGGAGCCGATTGACGACGAGTTAAAGAAAGGGCTGGCCAGTGGACCGCTCACCCGCAACGGGTTCTCTGATACGCTGAAAAAACGGATCGGGGAACGCCTGGATGAACAGGATAACACTCCGCGCAAATGGCTGCCCTGGCTAGGCGGGATCAGCGCCGTTCTGGTCGCGGCGGCCGTGTTCTTGTCCGTCGATTGGCATTCCATGCTCGAACAAGGACCCGCCGGCGTACTCCGCGATAAGAACGGGGCGCTGGAAGCTTGGATTCCCCCTTTCTCCGGGACGGGTGAGGAAAACGTCAGCATTCATTCCGCCGTGCTGATCGGGCTGCGGACCGACCACCCTCAGGAGGGAGGCGCGGAGTACAGCACATACCGGACGCTGCTTTTGGCAGGCGATCAAGGCGAGCTGCAGAAGGTTGCCGAAGGGGACGGCATTCTGATGCCGTACAAAACCGACTTTATGAAAATCGTGCCGCAAAGTCTCGTCAGCTCTGGAGAAGAATCCCGGGTGCTAAGCGCATCGCTCGCTTCCGAGCTGAGCAAAGCGCGGAAGCTGGACCCGAAGCCTGCGGGACCGCTTGCGCTGTCGGAGAAGCTGCTCTTTGCCGGTAACCGCTATTTGTCCGTCGCGCAAACCGTGCGCCAGACCGTTCAAGGCAAGGAGACGCGTCATGAGTACGTATGGGTCAAGGAACTTCAGGACATTGCGCAGAACAAGGCCAGAACGCCGCTCGCCCCGGCCTCGGAGCCGCATGTTTCGATGAAAACATTGTACGGAAGCTCGATCCAATCCCGATTGCAGTTGTTAAACGCTTCCAAGCAATCTTCCGGCGGAAGCGCCGCTTCAGCGCCTATAGACGACACCGGCGATAGCTGGACGATCGTGCGCAAGCAGGGGCAATGGGTTCCCCAACTCGCTTCTTACAACAACCGGACGGACGGCAATATGTATCGCTACTTGCTCCAGGACGTCCCGATCACCCTGCCGGATTCGGTCGTTTCCTACGATCGGCTGTCGACCGACTGGAGCGAAATCCGGCGCATTCGGCCCGACGCGAAGGATGCCTTCTCGTCGCCGAATAACGAGCTGCTCGGCGTTGTAACCGACAGCGATATTACCGTCTATCCGTCCGAAGGACAGATAGCCCGCAAACCGCTGATGACACTGAGTCTCGCCCCGAACGAATCGGTCGTAATGCTTCAATGGGCCGTTAACGAGCCGTTTATCGAAATGTGGAAAGACAAAGGCAAGAAGCTGCTTGGTTATTGATTCGGATTCGAATCACTGCATGAAAGACGGGCTGCATTCTCCGTGAAGCGGAATATGCAGCCCGTTTTTACGATCATCCGTCGGTAGTTGGCAGCCAGTTGAACCGATTCTGTACTGCGTTGAGATGCGGATTACCGGGAAATCCGGAACGTATGGATTTCGAACGGCTTCGTGGAGAACGGTACCGCCACCTGTTCGTCGCGGACGTCTCTGCACCGATCGCACGAATATAATGTCCGAATGCCGCGTTCCAGCAAATCGGTCATTTCGACGGCTCCGACCCATGCGGGCAGCGACAGCGCCGTCTCCCGCTTCGTTCCTGTCCATTCCCGCAGCCTCAGGATGTAGCCGTTTCCGTCCTCGGCTATTTTAAAGCACACTACGGCAAATCCGTCCAAGCCGTTCGGAAGAAGCTCCACAGCATCCATCGCCGCCGTTTCGGCGGGGAGCGTCAGCACAGGGCTCATCGTCTCCTGCGCCGTCCTCCATACGCACGCATCCGCCCAATCGCCTTGATGCGGCACTAAGCGGAATCGGTACGTTAAATCGCCGCCCGTCCATTGCGGAAAATTCGTGCCCCACCAATTGTTGAACAAATTAAAATGAATTTCCGGCTTTTCCGGCTTATAATCCGGCTCATAATCCCACATGCCGTTCCTGCCGATAAAGCATAACGGCGAATCGAGCGGGATGATCGCCATGCCGGCGGAGCCGTTCGAGACATCGAGAAAATATTCGCAGCAATTCAGCAACGTACCGGAAGCGGCCACCACATCGCGGCACGGGTCCACGACGCTGCCCAGCTTGTTCACTCTAAACTGCGGGCGATCGAGCTTCAGCGGGAAAATGAGCTGCCCGGATTCGGCCAAAGGCGTCTCGACTTTTCCGTTCAAGCGCCATTCCATATCGATATGCGGCTCGTCGGTCAACGCGATGCTCCATACGACTTCCGCCGCATTCCCGTATTCGGTCAAAGAAACGGCCGGCGTTCCCGCGATCACTTCGATCCGTATGCGGCCCTGCTCCTCAATAAGCCGCGACATGCGGACCTCCGTGCCGAAGACAAGCCGCTTCTGCTGCTCGGGATACCCCGTCTTGCCGAAATCATGCACTCCCCAGTCGTAATACCGGTAAGCGTATTTTTTCAAATAACGGGTAATTTCCTTGTTGGAGTAAATATTGTATTCATACTGTCCGAATCCGTAATCGGCATTCGGCTCGATCCATTCTTTGCCCAGTCTCTTATCCCACAGCTTCGTAATCCACCCGCCGCAGCGGTTGACGGAAACCGTAAAATAACGGTTTTCCATAACGATCTCCGTCTCGGTCACACTTCCGCGCAGCCCGCTATCGTTATCCTTCATCTCGCCGTTTACAGGCCCGTTCTCCCGCTTAACGCGGACGATGGTCTTGTAACCGAGCGCCGGGAGCTCCTTCACCAGCACGTGGAGTCCGCTGCCGGAAGCTCGGAGCTGGAGCGGTTCGCCGCTCGAACCGTCCACCCACACTTCATCCTCGTCCGGACGGTGCTCCCCATCGAGCGCCACATAGCCGTCCCTCATCCATCCGGTATGATTATATACACGGAGGCTGCTGCCCGTCATTGTCCCGCAGGCGCAGGCTTGCGCCAGTTCCTCATCGCAGCCGGCTGCCGTCAGCATCTCCGCCGCATGGCCGGCATCAGGCGCCGCTTCCGCATGGCCGGGACGCTGCGCCGCCTCCCTGCTCCCCGGCCGCAAAGCGTGCGCCGCTTCCTCCAGATGACGCTCGGCATGGCGCAAATAATCCGCCTGCTCCCGCCACGACTGTTCCATTAAGCGATAACGCTCGCTCTGCTTATCCTTCAGAAACGACGCTTTCTCGTACGTTCTCGGAAACAAAAACGATTTGCAATCCATCCCCCACGTATGCTCGCCGAACAGCAGCGTCTGTTCGTAGCTGCCGCGTATTTGGGCTGCAGCTTCCTCCAGATTGCCGCCGTCGCCCGAACAGTGCCGGATGGCGGCGGCGCTCTCCATAGCCGTCGTGCGGCCCCGAAGCTCTCTTGCTTTGGCCACCTCCTTGGGCGCCGTGCCGACGCCATGAATCCAGGAGTCGGCCAAATCTCCTCTTATGACCGGCAGAAGAGGCTCATAAGACAAGAAATCTGCGGCAAAATCCGCCAGACTGCCGACATGCAGCTCCGCCTTCGAGCCCGCATTCGCAATCGAAGCTTTCATCTCCTCAATTATGGACGCTTCATGAGGCCCATGGTTGTCATTCGTTTGAATCATCGCCAGCCATACCGGATAGTCCCAATCTTCAGGAGGCAAAATCCCCGTGCCGTACGCTCCCTTGGAATAAAAGGTAAGCAGGCGCTCGCCGTCGGGCCCTTCCCAATAAAATACGGGCGGCACGTCGGGAGGCGTAGACGCCGGATTGCAGCCTAAGTGAAGCAGCTTCACGCCGGCTTTTTTCAACAAGGACGGAACGCTCCATGTATGACCCGGAACATCCGTCATCTTCGCATCCTCAGGATCGTAACCGAACTGTTCGGTTAACGCACGGGACACGTACATTCCGCGAATCCACTCCTCCAAACCGCAAAATTCGGTATGCGTCGTAAAAGGCAGCTTATGCCAGATCAACTGCCTCGCCCGAATCAGCTCCTGCGCCCTAAGCTTGTCTTCCTCACGGCTCCCTTCCAAAGATTGCGCAAGCGGCCAAGCCGACATCGTCCATACGTAACGCTCATGCGGGTCGTTTTGCCCCGTTTGTTCGCAAATTTGAATGACATCCTCCAGCATCTCCGTCCTGTAGCTATGGACGACGTCCGAAGCCAAACCGGTAAAGCCGATATCAAAATGCGTCTTGAAAACAACGTAAATTTTATTCACTTTCGTGTTCATAGTCTTAGCTCTCCTTTGACTATCGTTATATGAGTCCATGGTTCCGCCCTGTTCCTTGCGAAAGGCTGCCTGCGCGATCCGCAAGCCTATGTACGTCACGATATTGGTCAAGGCGGCAAACCACAACTGCACTATTTGAAGATGTTCAAAATCGTGGCAAATTGTACGCGTCCTGCGGTCGATAGAAGTTTCCGCACGCTGGCCCTACGGATTCCTTTATTCTTTGAGCCTCTGATTCGGAAAAAAGCTTCGTTTACAAAAGCGACTGCTGCCGCTGTTCCCAAGCTCTCCGGCCGCTTTCTCACCAACCCTTTAGTAACCGCTTACATTCAATTCAAGAACCTGCTGCTCACTGAACCTTGCTGTAACAGCAAAGCATTTGTTGAACCTGAACACATACGCGCCGAGCATTCTTGACGAGGGTCAGCATTGCAGCCTAGATCAAGCCGGATATCCATTAAACCGGTTTAATTCAAGCGTATGCAGCAACCGATCGTTAAACCGGTTTAATTATCCTTTTGCGTAAAGTATACCTAACCGCTCGCTTTCTTGCAACGACTATTTTGCGTGAAAACCGTGTATCCCTGTCCCCTTCGGCCGTGTTTCTTCTAAACAAAAGCCGTGCATCCAGGTTGTTGAGGCATTCAGCAGGAAGCTGCGGCGACCGCCATACGGAAATGCCTTTCGATCACCGTTGCCCGCTCGATTTCTTAATCGTCGCCCCAGCAAATACGTCTGTGCATTTGCGCTCTTACTGATCGTTTCCGCTCGCTTCCTCTTCCTTTTCACCATGCTCCCGAAAAGATTCCGCCGATCCGGCTTCCTGTTTTGTTCTCCAGCTTCGATGGACAGACCATATGATGATGCCTGCTGTAAACAAACATCCCCCCAAAGCCGTCAAATACAAAAATGCAACCCATATTTGATGAAGATCCGGCCCATTGCCGATAGGCCCTACCCGCGGACGCTGCGCGACCACATAGTAAACGATCGCCGCAATCATCGCGAGAACTCCGGCAGCCATCATCACCATCGGTCTCCGCTTATGATACTGAGCCGGACGGGTTAACAATATGCTGAACTCCAGCAATATCCACAGCAAAACAGTGCATGCCGGAATAATCATTCATCTGCCCCCTCTTCACAGATACTGCTTACAGTTGTTCATCGGCGTTCCACAACACCCCATCATCAAGGTCATGACGGCTCCGTGGGTGCCAATCCGCGTTAGACTCCCCTCGCGGCAAAGCAAAGCTTGAATCGGGAATCTTCAAAAAAGATCATTTTTTTCCGAAACGTTGCGCCAACTCCTGAATTGTCAGAATCGCTCGCCGATATGGACTTGATACGAAAACATCGATCTTTTCGGCTTTCAATAACTCGGTAACTCGATGTGCGTCCGCTTTCCCTTGATCGGTAGCCCCCTTGTTCTTTTACTCCCTTCCTCCTTCGGTGATTCCCCGTGTCTAGGGACCCGCGCATAGCCGCCGTCGGATCAGGTATCGCCAGTTACTGGCTCAAAAGGCAGTTCGATATATTCTGAGACTCTGGAGTACAAGATTTCAATAAGCTCGTCGTCCATATATTTGTAGTCATCAGGAATATCTAAACAAATGACTTTTTTTCCCGCGAGCATCGGTCCAAACTTGGCATTCAACCTTCTTATGTGTTTCTTTTCCATCACGATATAAGGTCAGCCCAACCAATATGCCCGCTAGTCACCTTAATACGAGCATTCTCTTCTGTTCCCGCTGACCTCACATCGTAATCATTGACTCCATGAAATATCTTTTCTGCCGTTAGACTTCGCCATTTGTTCCTGCTGCAAATAAATAATACTTTTATTTAGTTCACCTTCCTTGTATGGTTTAGAACTCCCTTAAGTGATACAGCACATTAGAAAATAACGTCCATCCACTATGCCTCCAATGTGTTACTGCATTCACATTCTCCGAGTGGGCAAACAAAACTGCTGTATGGATTCCTGCTTCCTTTAGCAATGAAAGGCTCCTTTCAACCATCTCTTTTGCTATTCCCTTTCGTCGATGCTCCTCGGCTACGGCAACGTGGTATAATGTGCCGCGCCGTCCATCATGGCCGCAAAGTACTGTACCCACAATTATTTGGTCAATCTCAGCGACAGTACTGATCCCAGGGTTTCGTTTGATATAGGCAGCAATTCGCTCTACTGAAATTCGCTGAGGCTTTATCCGTTATTTTTTAGAATGTGTCCGTAGAACTTACCGTTCTTCTAGGAAACAAACGTTGTCTCGTCTGGCTCCCTCACCGACTATCTGGCTATCATTTACAGTCTATGATATTCGCCTTTGGTATACATTTTCCTTCAATATTTAACGTGCTAACGGATATTTCTGCAAAAAAAAGAGACCCGCATCAACGAGATGCAGGCCTTCAAGATATATATTATGAAAAGGGGGTCATAGGTACAGTATAGACGTAAAATATGATCCCCGGATGAACGTCAGATTACAACTTGATTACAAATCTTTGCAGAATACGGACAAGAAGCGGCTAAGCCGCTTCCTACCGCAGGCTGCTCGGCCAAATGACGAGCGAATCGCGGTCGCTCTCGGCCCCCAGCTTAAGGAGAATATCGGCCGCCTCCGACTGTTTGACAGGCTTGCCATTCCACTTGTCGACGACAAGCTTGCGGATGCCGGAATACCGCAAATAATCCGCAGCGGCGCTCCGCAGCAGCTCCTCGAGCTCATCGCCCCGCAGTTCCTCCATCGTATAGATCCGCTTGCCGTTATTTTCGATCCACAACAGCCAGCGGCCTCCGCGCATAACGAGTTCACTGCCTTTTTTCCTGGCAAAAGCTATGCCTTCCTTCTCCGGCCATTTGACGAGAAGTCCGAACGGATTGGACGGGTCCGTCGAAGGAAGAACGACCGGCCGGTTCCCTTCGGTCCATGAGCGGCTCTGCAAGATGCCGAGCCTTTCCCTTGTGGAAAACTGCATCGTTTTCACATCGCGAACCCATAATCCGCGGGTCAGCATTCCCCAGTTCTCCAACTGCTTAAGCTGGGGATAAAGATCATCCCACGACCAAGGAGAGTATCCGGCAAGCTCCTTGGTGAGCAAGCCGAACATCTCCAACATCTGCTTGATCCAAGCCATCATCGCTTCCGGCGGTTCGTAATTCGCCTCTTCCTTCAACGAACTGAGCGCATACCAGCGGCCGAGCCCCGATTGGAATCCCTTGCCTGCGGCCGTCCGCGCTTTGCCCGGCTTCGCCGAGCCGTTCAGCCTGAGCGGGGCGAATTGATCGTTCGAGACCAAACCTTTCCATGCCAACTCCACCAATTGGGATGTAAGCTCCGAAGGGACCCGCCCTGTCTCCCGGCTTAGCGCAGACAGAAAGCTGGCACCCTTGCGCCCTAGCAGCGCCATGAGCTCCCGGTCCTCCGCGCTGCCGTCGGACGGCGGCTCCCCTAGACCCTCAACCTCGGCAGGATCAAGCTCAACAACGCCGCCGTTCAGGGGATCGGCTTGTTCAAGGAACGGGCCGTAAAGCTCGCGGGACTCCGCGAGGAAAAAGGCGACGCGGCCCTCCTTCTCCTGTTTTCGTCCGATCCACAATACGTCGCCGGCTGCGCAGAGCCGGTCCAGCAGCTCTTTCTTGTAATCGGTCAGGCGAAGCGGGAACACCGAGCTCTCCCATTGGGATAGAGGAAGGAATAGTCCCTGAAGCTGGCCGATGATCCGCTTTAGTCCTTCCTCGCCGCTGAGCCGCGCATAAGACTGCACATGCTGCAGCTCCATCAGCCGCGAGCAATATACCGCCGGATCTATCGTTTCCACGGACTGACGGAGGGAGGCCGCCTGCCTGCGCGCTTCCCGAATCAATAGGCGGCGGTTGAGCCACACTCGCTCCTCCGGCCCTTCTTCATAGGAAGAGGGCTCGATCCTTCCTTCCGCCTCCCATCCGCGAATCAGCTCGCCAAGCGTTCGCTCGTCCAGTCCGTAGCGCCGCTGCAACGCTCCTATCGTGAAGCGAGCCTGCCGATCCACATATCTTGTCGCGATAAACCGGCCGGCCAGCGGATCGGAGCCCAGCCGCGCATAGGTGTCGGCTTCGTCGGCGCAGATCCAATAGACCGTCCCATGCTCGTCGTTCGCACGCGCAACCCCCAAACGAACGGTTCGCACTTTCCCTTCCCGTTCCAGCTCATGCAGTTTGCTCGCCGCGCCCGATCCCTCTCCGGTGATTATCGTGAGCTCCTCTTCAGTAAACTCTCCGCGTTCTTTTAGCAATCGGGTCCAGTCATCCGTCGTTTCGACGACGACCCGCTCCGTCTCCTCCGAGTCCACGGCCGCTAAGGCTCCGTCATCCGCATTTTCTTTGTCGCTATTCGAAGCAGTAATAGAGTCCGAGGGCTCGAACCATTGTCCCGCCAGCGAACGGTTCAGCCCGGTCAAGTTCGCTTGAAGGTCTTTGCCGACCGCATCGGATTCATACATTTGCGCATTAATAAAATCGGCAAGGAATAACGCGGCGAACGGTGAAGGATAAGCCCCTTGGGCAACGACAACCTCCAGCTTGCCGGTTTCGATGCTTCTGAGCGCCTCGCGCACTCCGTGTACGTCCAGCTCCTCCTGCATGCAGATGCGGATCGCTTCGCGGATAAAAGGAAACTGCTCCGCATAAGGCAGCGATTCCCGCAGCAGCTCTTCGCTGCGCAGCCGTTTCTGCCAAGCCGGCATCCGCCGGAAGCTTCTCGACAACAGTAAGGATGTCTCGGCCAGCCGCCGGAACGTGATGCCGAATTGCGGCGAGCCCGGAATCGCTTCTTGCAGCAGCCGCTCCAGATGATGCGAGGTAACCTCGCGGATCAGCGGCAGCAGCTTGAGCGCGTCTCCGTTCCCGCCGTCGGCCACGACAAATTCGATGCCGTTGTCCTTGGCGTTGGCATAGATGCGGTACGGCAGCCGGCGCTCGGCATACGCCTGAATGGCCAGCTGCCAGGTACGGTTAAAGGTACGGCCGAACCAGCTGTGAATAATCAGATGATGCTGCTTCATATCGTCCTGAAACTGTTCGATAACGATGCGGCGATGAGTAGGCAGCGCCGCGGCGGCTTTTTGCGCATGGAGCAGCAGCAGCAATTCGTCCGCCGCCCGGGCGTCCATATGATGGGATTCCATTAGCAGTCCGGTAATAACCTGCTTCTCTTCCGAATCCATCCGCCGCTCCAAATCTTCCATGAACTTTCCTATCTCTTCGGAAAACGCCAAGCTTCTGCCCTGCCCCTCTCCGCGCCAGAACGGAATTTCGCTGAAGCTGTTGCCGCCCGCTTCCTCCACCACATAGACCCGGTCGCTTCGAATCGTCTGGATTCTCCAGGAGCTGGTTCCGAGCTGGAATACGTCTCCCGCGCGGCTCTCGTGAATATATTCCTCGTCCAGCTCTCCGAGATGAATATGGCTGTGGGCATGATGGACAGGATAGGCGCTGCCCTGCGGAATCGTGCCCGCGCCCATGATCGCCGCCATGGCGGTCGAACTGCGGCGGGAGAGCAGCCCCCTCTCCCGATCCCAATCCACCAGCGGCCGGACGAACGGGTAGTAGCCGGCCAGCACCTGGAGCACGGCTTCGAGCCGTTCCGGCGGGAAGCCGTGGTATCCGTAGCTGCGCGCCAGCGTGCTGCGCAGCTGAGGCAAGGTCCAGTCGTCCGCCGCCACCATGGCGACGACCTGCTGGCACAGGACATCCAGCGCGCCGCGCGGAATCCGGATGTCCTCGATCTCTCTGGCGGCGATGCTGCGCGCCAGCGCCGCGCATTCCGGCAGCTGCCCGCGGGTGCGGGCAACGATTACCCCGCGGCTGACGTCGCCGACGGAGTGGCCGGCCCGGCCGATCCGCTGGATGCCCGCTGCCGCGCTCTTCGGCGAATCGATCTGCACGACGAGATCGATATGCCCCACGTCGATGCCGAGCTCAAGCGAGGAGGTGGCCACCAGGCAGCGCAGCTCGCCGGCCTTGAGCGCGCCTTCCACCTCCAGCCGCTGCTCGCGCGAAATGCTTCCGTGATGGGAGCGGGCCATCTCGCGGCCGGCATGCTCGTTCAGCCTGAGCGTCAGCCGCTCGCACAGCCTGCGGTTGTTCACGAAAATCAAGACGGATCGGCAGCCCTCGATCAGCTTCATAATATGGTCGGTAAGCGGTCCCCAGACCGCCTCCTGCTTGTCTCTGGTCAAATGCGTATACTCCGGAACAGTGACGCGCAGACGGAACTGCTTGTCCATCCGGCTCTCGATAATCTCCACGTCTCGCGGGGCATACCCGCGATCCCCTCCGGAATCCTCCGGGGCGCTTTCCGCCGTATGATCGTCCCTTCCCGTCGCTTCCGTCTCTTCGCCGCCGCTCCCCCTCCGATCGCCTGCCGGGACCGGTTCGTATCCGCCCAAAAACCGGGCCACCAGCCCGATCGGCTTCTGCGTCGCGGAAACGCCGATTCGCTGCGGCGACGCCCCTGTCCATTCGGTCAGCCGCTCCAGCGTCACAGACAGATGCAGTCCACGCCGGTCCGCCGCCAAATCATGGATTTCATCGACGATGCAATAGCGGACCGTCTTCAGCATCATCCGCGCTTTGGGAGAGGTCAGCAGCAAATATAACGATTCCGGCGTCGTTACAAGCACGTCCGGCGGATTTCGGAGCATCGCGGCACGGGCATGCTGCGGAGTGTCTCCGGTACGTACGCCGGAGGTGAGCCCGCTCCAGCCGAGCCCGAGCGCTTCCGCCCTTCGCTTCAGCTCCTCTATGTAGCCGATGACATGATGATGAATATCGTTGTTGAGAGCTTTGAGCGGCGTAATATAGATCAGCTTCACTCCGCGATCGGCCGACTCTCGTTCCAGCAGTATCCGGTTCAGACAGGGCAGCAGCCCTGCCAGCGTCTTGCCGGACCCGGTCGGGGCGGCGATCAGCGTATGCTTTCCGGACAAGATCGCCCTCCAGGAGCGAATTTGAACGTCGGTCGGCTGCCCGAACCGATCCGTAAACCAGCCGGCGATCAGCGGATGAAATGCTTCTATTCCTCCGGTACTCTGCATCTGAATTCTCCTTTTTTTCGCACACATTCGTGAATCGACTACAAATAGTATACCAAAAAAATACAGCTCACCCGAAACGAAAATCGATCATCCCCGTTCCGCTGCAAGCTGTATAGTAAATCCACTTAAATGATCCGATTCAAATCGGTTAAAGACCGGATCACATACTTCGGCACCGCATCGCCGGTCAGCGCCTTATTCGTTCTGTTGATCCACGCTGCATCAATACCGAGCCGGGACGCGCCTGCGATGTCGCTCGTCGCCGAATCCCCGATATGCAGCACTTCGTCCGGTTGCAAGCCGCACGCCGCAAGCCCGGCTTCGAACATCTCGGGATGGGGCTTATAGGAGCGAGCGTCCTCGCTGGTAATGATATGATCGAAGCGCAGTCCGTTATACGCTGCCGCCGATTCGATATCCGCGCGGTCGATATTCGATAAAATATAAACAGGAAGCGCATTATCCCGCAAAAAATCGAGCGTATCCCGAAAGACCGGAGGCCGGCTCCAATGGGCATATAGCGACTCGCTTAAGGCTAGAGCATCCTCATCGGAACCGAAACGCTCCAGTGTGTCCTGCAATGACAGCAGCTCCAGCTCTCGTTGCGTTTGGAAATCCGGCCCATAACAGCGGAGGAAATCGGAAGATAACCGTTTCCACCAATGCGAGCGTATGTCGCGAATCGTCGCCTCCTCTGCAGCCGTCTCGGCTATCACAGAGCAAATACGGTCGATAACAGCGTCATCCTCGTGAACTAACGTTCCATAGAAATCGAAAAACAGCGCCTTATACATCCATCTGCCACCCGCCTCCCCATCGCTTTACCACTGCGCTACTTTATTTAATTAAATCAATCATATACGAACCCGCACGCGCTGTCCATCTATTTTTTCCAGCTCCCTCATTGAAAAGACAAGCATAACCAGGCCACCGATCCATTTTTGCAATAGTAAAAATTACACATTAAAACTATAAAAATCCTCACCTGCAACAAAAAAAGCATAAGGCGGTTAAACCCAATGCTTTTCCATTTTGTTTCGCTTTTAAAAATGATGGTCATTTCGTCGCGGCCTAAGGGGGATATCGTCGCGCCCTGCGGTCGATGGAAGTCTGCACCCGGTCTTGCAGCCGGATTTTTTATTTCGAACCCTCAAGCGGGGACAATTCATCCGGCCGCACTTCTTAGGTCCAGCCCCAGAAAAAGCCGTCTCTGTCCCAGGCTACCCGCCCGCGGTGCATTTTTTTGAACAGCTTCTTCACCTCTTTGGAGATCGAGGCGTTGCCGTTCTCATTGACATAAATAAACTCTTCGCCGAAGTGAGTTCTAATATAATTCACCGCATCCTGCTGATACAAAATCCCGTCGAATTCGACCTTCTTCAGCATCCATTCGGCAATGTCGCTCGCTGTCATCGGATCGCCCGCCATTCGTTTCAATTGTAAAAAACGATTGTATCACAGGCGCGGCCTCGCTGCCAAGCGGCAGCTTACACAAAATGCTGAAGGACGGTTCCGCTTCCGTTTTCCACCGTTATTTCTGCATAAGCGCCGTTGATCAATGTGATTTGCGGCGGAACATGACCGCAGTCGATATCGTAAACGACCGGAACTCCCAGCTCCTCGGAAAGCTCGGCATACACATCCCGCATCGTATAACCGTCCGTCTCGGACGGGGCGGAGCTGCGGCCGAATACAATCCCGCAGCAGCGATCGAACCACCCTGCCAGCTTCATATGCACCAGCGACCTGCGCAAATCCGGTACGGATAATTCGCAGTTTTCAAGATACCACAGAATCGGCTCACCCTGGATATGGCGATCCTGAAAACCGGCCACGTCTCCATACGGAGTGCCGATCAGATGACGGATGACGTCGATGCATCCCCCGAGCAATCTGCCTGTCAGGCGAACCGGACCGGAAGATACACTCTTCCAACAGGTCGGCTCCGTCAGATGGAAAACATAAGAAGACGGAGACGTATGCCTCCATTGCTTTTGAAACTTGGAAGAAGAGCGCTGGAAAACGGACTGGCCCCGCTGCGCGGACAGAACGGTCTGCCACATCGCCGTCGTTTCATCCGAATGCTCTCCTCTTAAATCAATCAAGTTCGTACCGTGGGCCGTCGCTATTCCGGTGCGTAAGGTCATGGCCAGCAGCAGCAGGCTAATATCCGAATATCCCAGTATCCATTTGGGCTGCGCCCGATCAAAATCCAAATGCTCCAAAATTTCAATCAACAGCTCTCCGCCCCACGGAGGGATGATGAGACCGATCTTAGGGTCGTTCATCATGTTTTCCCATTCTGCGGCACGCCGATGCGCCGGTGAAGACCGCGCCTTATTCTGAGTCCAAACCGTAGGCCCGACGATCGTATCGTATCCCTCCTTGCGCAGCCGTTCGCATGCCTGCTTGACCATATCATGATGCTCTTCCCTAACCCCTGAGGAGGGCGCCGTCACCCCAATGGTCGTTCCTTTTATCAGTACAGGATATTGAATCATACGTAATCCCCCCTGCAGTATCCGATATTAACGTCATGAGGCCCCCGCCCTCACAGCCCGGTTCGGCTATGATGAATCCGGCGCGCTTTAAGCGGGCTGCGCCGGATTACGCCCAGCCTTCGCTTTCGTGCGGTCACATCGGATAGTCGGCCTTCAACTGCTCCAGAGAGTCGTATTTATCCGTCTCGAAAATAAATTTGGCCGGCGCTTTATCCGTCTTGTTTTTGATGATGTGCCCGTAATATTTATCGTTTTTGAAGAAGACGAACATCGTTTTGTCCGGCTCTTTAAGCAGCGTATATTTTTCAATCATGGCATTCCCTCACCGTTTCGGTCGAAACCCATATCGAGTTCAGCTTTTTCCATTGTTCGCTGTCCGTTGGGTACTTCTCGCTCATGCTTTCTATTAAATTCAACAGCGTATGAGTATCTTCCTCAAAATACTTGTTCAACAAAGCTTTGCCCGACGACTGCTTAGCCATCCCCTATGCCCCCTATCCAAACTATGAAAATGATGTGGCTTATGCCGAATACGGATCATTATCTTTTATTTTATAGAGTTAAGAGATTGATGAACATAGGAAGTTTTGTCGAGTGCTAAGAACTTTTGTTGGTCCGTTCCGTCAGATGCTTTCATTACGGCCGCATGGCCGGATTCAGTTGCAAACGGGGGGCTAATTCAGCGTATTTCCGGATGATTGCTGAGCACCAGCTCAGAGCTGTTCTTGTGGGGAAAGCACAATCCTATATTTTCCATATATAAAAAGCAAGACGGCCTCATAGAGCGAGGTCAAAAAAGTTACTTTTACCTTACTCTTAGGCAGTCAAAGAAAGCTGTTACTTTTGGAGCAGATGAAGCATCAAGCTTTTCTGGACATGCATCCTGTTCTCGGCCTGCTGATAAATGATCGAACGCTCCGATTCGATACAGCTCTCGTCGATCTCCAATCCGGGGTGGATCGGCATATCGTGCATAATATAAGGAGTGTGTCCGCCGAGATTGCGCGGATTGATCTGCAGCGGGCTCATCGTCTGTATTCTGTGCCGTTTCTCCTCCTGATACTGCGGATCGTCAAAAAATTCCATGTCGATCCATGTGTCGGTATACACGAATTGGGAGCGCGGAACGGCCTCGGCCAAGCTGCCGACCCGTTCCACATAACCGCTGCGCAGCGCCTTCTGCATCAGCGCTTCATCCCAGGAAGCTTCGTTGACGATAGGCGTAACGAGCAGCAGCTTCACGCCGAGCACGACACAGCCCGCCGTAAGCGAATTGGCTACATTATTGTGAATGCCGACATACGTGACCGTAATCCCGGAAAAAGTCCCGCTGACCTCATAGATCGTCATCAAGTCCGCCAACGCTTGGCAAGGATGATACTTATCGCAGCAGCCGTTAATGACCGGCACGCGGGAATACTCGGCAAGCTCCAGCAAATCGGCATGCTTCTTCAGCCTGACCACGATCAGATCGCAATTTCTGGAAACATACCGCGCCTCGTAACGGATCGGCGAGAGACTGAAATTGCTCGCATCCCAATCCATATTCACCGTATACCCGCCCATCTGCCCCATTCCCGACTGAAATGACAGACTCGTTCGAGTCGACGTTTTCTGAAACAGCATCAGCAGGCCGGTTCTTTCGCAAGCATGGTCGAACTTCCGTGGATTCCTCTTGATATCGAGCCCGCGCTCGATGATCGAATAGAGCGTCTCCCGGTCGAATTCCTGCAAAGATATCAAATGACTCATCGCTGCAACCTCCTATTATGCATAAATATAATAGTTAATGAATATTTATACATAATAAGTTTTCACCGCGTTTTTGTCAATATAAACCAGTCCTGCCTTCCGCTCGGCTTAGCTCGGCTTGGGGGCTTCTCCGGCAAAATAAGAAGGCCTGCCCTCTCCGTCCGGGCCGGCCAGCTCCAGCTGTCCGTAGCCGGTGACCGGCTCCCGCGTCCCGTCGCGAGCCGGATCGGCGTAGCGGACGAACCAGCGCTCCAGCTTCGCCTTAAGCCTCGCCAGCTGCTCCTGTGCCGAAGCGTCGTCGATGCGGTTGACCCGCTCATCCGGGTCGCTCGCCAGATGGTACAGCTCATGCGGTCCGTACGGATAGCGATGAACGTACTTCCACTCGCGCGTGCGGATCATCCGCACCGGACCGTATTCGTCGAAGATGACGACATCTTCGCGGTTTTGCTCCGCTTCGCCGAGCAGCAGCGGAAGGAAGCTCGTGCCCGGCAGGCGCTCCGCCTCCGGATTGTCCAGCCCGACGTAATCCAGCAGCGTCGGCATGAAATCGTAACCGCTGACCAGACCGTCACAGACGCGCCCCTGCGGGATGCGGCCCGGCTGGCTAAAGATCGCCGGTACTTTTACCGACGTATCGTACATATTTTGCGGAAACGTGCCGTTGCCTTTGCCCCATATGCCGTGGTGTCCGCAGTTGAAGCCGTTGTCGCTTAAGAAGCACACGAGCGTCTGATCGCGGATGCCGAGCTGCTCCAGCTTATCCAGAATGCGCCCGACGTTCCGGTCCATCGCCGTCACCGCTGCGAAATAGCCCTTCAGGTTTTCCCGCTGATTGTCCGACCACGGGGCCGTCGGGATCGCCCATGGATGCTTCGGCTCCTGCGGGCAGCTGTCGAAGGCGCAATCCTCGTACAAGTCTACATATTGCTGCGGATGGTTGTCGATCCACGGGCTGTGGGGCGCCGTATAATGGACGCTTAAGTAGAACGGCCCCTGCTCTTCGCCGGACCGCCCCTCCAGAAACTGCAGCGCATCGTCCGTAATGACGTCGGTCAAATATCCGGGCTCTTGGATCAGCTTGCCGTCGCGGATCATCGGCGCATCATAGTAGGCGCTGCCTCCGGTCTGATGCACATACCAGTGACTGAAGCCCTTTTGCGGCTGCATGCTGTCGCCGAGATGCCATTTGCCGCTCAGCCCGCATACATACCCGTTGTCCGCCAACATCTCGGTATACGCCGGCTGGCCCTGCAAATAGGCGATCGGCCGTTCCCCGATATTGCCTCCCCGAATCCAGTCATGGACCCCGTGCTGGGAAGGAATTCTTCCTGTAAGCAGCGACGCCCTGGCCGGAGAGCAAACCGGAGAAGTGCAAAAAAAGTTGGAAAACCGCGTTCCCTCTGCGGCTAATCTGTCCAGGTTGGGCGTCCGAATCTCGTCGTTGCCGGCGCAGCCAAGCGCCCACGCTCCCTGATCGTCCGTAAGAATAAATACGATATGAGGCCGGCTGTTCTCCGAAGCAGCGAATGAATTCATCTTAATTCCTCCTCGTTATATCGGCTTGGGACATGAAAAGGAAGGCCGCCCCTGCAGCCTTCCGCCCCTCCTACTTCTTGCTTTGCTGCGCCTGATACGCTTTGTTGACGGCGTCCAGCACTTTATTGCCGCCTTGATCCCGCCATTTTTTGGACAGTTCCGTCAGTCCGGCATCAATGTCGCGTTTGCCGGTAATCATTTCGATATAATATTGATTGAGCAGTTCGCCCAGCACGCCGCTCATTTCCACTTCCTCGGGTGTGGTCGTATTGATCAAGTTCGGAACTATACTTTTCGTTGCAATGTCCGCCGACTCTCTGGCCCGATCGGCCTGAGGCTCCGTCTGCGGCAAATAGTATTCTCCGAGCGGCCAGATCACGCTGCCCCAAGCCAGCGGATGCGCCCAGCCGTTGGAGGCGAACCCGTCTTTGGCCCGTTCTTCCTCGTTATAGTTGATTTTGTCCCCTTGCTTCGTGTAATGTACGCCTTCGATACCCAGCTCCAGCAGGTCGCGCCCTTCCTTGGACAGCATGAACTCAATGAACTTCGCCGCTTTTTCCGGATTTTTCGCATTTTTCGTGACGGCCGTGAATAAGCCGGTCTTAGCCGCAATGTTCATCCCGCTCTTGCCGTCGGGACCTGCCGGCGGAGCGGAGTAACCGAGCTTGCCTTCCGGATTCACCTTTTGCAGGCTCGTCTCGATTCTGTTGACGTGACGGAATAATGGAGCCGCCATAAATCCTACCTTGCCTTGATAAAACTTTTGCTCGCGCTGCTGCGTATCGTTAAGTAAAAATTCCGGATCGATCAGCTTCTCGTCCCACAGCTTGCGCAAATATTGAACCCCCTGCTTGAACGCCGGGTGCTCGAAGATCGGCACGACCTTGCCCGCATCATCGAGCACCCAATCGCCGTGCGGCATCCCGTAAGCATAGAAGACGAAGTTGAACGAAGTATTAAAGCCGGTGCTCTTCTGGCCTGTCAATCCGTACGTATCGTTTTTCCCGTTTTTGTCCGGGTCCTTGGTCGCGATGGCCTTCAACGTCTGATAAAACTCGTCCAGCGTCTTTGGCGGTTTAAGCCCCAAGGTGTCAAGCCAATCGGCCCGGTAAGTCAACGCCGTATTGGCGCGCTCTTCAATGAACGGGTATCCGTAATATTTGCCGTTGACCGCCGTCCATTGCAAATTTTTATCGAGCTTCTCCTTAATCGTAGGCATGGACGGCAAATAATCGTTCAGCGGGACCAGCATCCCTTCGTCGATCCATTGATTGAGCGACGGCGACGGATAATTGATCGTCACTACATCGGGCAGGTCGCCGGTAGCCATAGCGACGTTGATTTTCTCGTATCCGTTCTCCGGAACGAACTTCACTTCGAGATCGATGTTCAGACGCTTATTGATCTCCGCCACGATCCGATCGCCGGACTTAATCCCCATGGCAGCGTTGTCGCCGGGCGTCAGGAATACGATCTTGGTCGGCTTATCGCTCGACTTGCCGTCTCCCGCTTGCTTCGTATCCGTTCCCCCGCTGCTGCATGCCGCCGCCGACAACGGCAGCACGGCCGTAAGCGTAACGAGCATTCCTTTTTTCCAAACGTTCATTATCATATCCTCCCCCATAAGTACATGCATTTGCGGGCTATTCTTTGACTGCGCCCAATGTAACCCCTTGCACGAAAAACCGTTGAAAAAACGGATAGATCATCATCACCGGAATGGCGGATATCATAATAGTGGCCATTTTGATCGATTGACCGAGCAGGAACGGACTGTCTCCGCCCGATTGGAACGCCGCTTCGTTATCGATCAGCATAGAGCGCAGGAACAACTGCAGAGGCCATATATCCTTGTCCGTTATATACATAACGGCTGTAAAAAACTCATTCCACTTCGTCACCGCATAAAAAAGCGAGATCGTAGCGATAGCCGGCATGGAAAGCGGGATAACAATCCGCAGCAAAATGCCGAAGTCGTTGCAGCCGTCGATTTTGGCGGACTCCTCCAAGCTCTCGGGAACGGATGCGAAAAAGCTGCGCATAATAATCAGATTATACGTTTGAATAGCTGCCGGAATCATCATCGCCCATACGGAATTGAGCATACCTAGCTGCTTGACGACAAGATAATTCGGAATAATGCCGCCGCTGAACATCATCGTAAAGACGATAGCGAACATAATAGGGCGAACGCCCGGAAGATCCTTCTTCGAAAGCGCGTAAGCGGCCAGTGTCGTTGCCAGCATACTGATTACAGTTCCAAGTATTGTAATAAGAATACTAATCTTATAAGAAGTCCACAGCTGCTCCAGCTTCAGCAAGTATTGGTAGGCTTCAAGCGTAATTGTCTTCGGGTACAAATGAACGCTGGCGGCGGCGCTTTCGTTCAGCGGCGTGATGGACACGATGAGCGAATCCCAGAACGGATACAGCGTCAGCAGCGCAACCAGCGATAGAAGGATGACGTTCAGGCCGTCGAACAGCCTGCTGCCCCAACCGGAATGTGCCATATGAATCCCCCTGAATTAATAAATTCCTTGTTCTCCCATCATTCTCGACAGCCGGTTGGCTATAACGAGCAGGACGAAGTTGATCGCCGACTTGAACAATCCGACCGCCGCAGCGATGCTGAACCGTCCTTCCGTCAGCCCGATCCGGTATACATACGTGTCGATAATGTCCGCCACATTGTACACCCCGGTGTGATACAGCACGAAAATTTGCTCGAAGCCGGCCTCCATCAGACTGCCGATTCTTAAGATGAGCAAAATGACAATCGTCCCGCGAATCGACGGCAGCGTAATATGCCAAATTTGTCTGAAACGGTTCGCGCCGTCCATCAATGCGGCTTCATACAGCTGCGGATTCACTCCTGAAAGCGCTGCCATATATATGATCGTATTCCATCCGAACTCTTTCCAGATCATCGACCATACCAACGTGCTGCGGAAATAGCGCTCATCGGTCAGAAAGCCGACCGGTTCTCCTCCGAACGATCGGATGACATTGTTGACGACTCCGCTGTCGGTGGACAGCAGACTGATCAGCAAGCCTCCCATGATCACCCAGGAAATAAAGTGCGGCAAATACACGATCGTCTGCACCGTCCGCTTAAACGCCAGTTTCCTCGCTTCATTCAGCAGAATAGCCATCACCAGCGGCAGCGGAAACCCGAATACGAGCCGGTACAAACTAATGATGATCGTATTCCAGAACACCTGCCAGAACTTATCCAGACCGAACAAGTACTCGAAATGCTTGAAGCCTGCCCACGGACTCCCCATGATCCCCTTCGTGATACTGAATTGCTTGAATGCGATCAGAGCCCCGTACATCGGGTAATAATGAAACAAACCGTAGTAAACGATCGCCGGCAGCAGCATCAAGTACAAATAGCGGCTTGCAAGTATGCGCTTCCATAAAGTTCGTTTGCGAACCGCCGCTTTGGTCTGAATCGTAGTCGCCGATACAGCCATGCTTAAGACCCCCTTCCTCTCTTCTATGTTATCCCTTGGCTTGGGAACAACCTCATCATAGTAAGAAAACGCGGGAGCGCTCAAGCTTCAATATTAGATAACGGTTTCATCCGTCGCCATTGGCCCGGTATCAATCGATCGGATTGGTATCAATCGTTCAGTTTTCCTCGTTCAACCGCTCCATGACCTCGCGATTTCGGTATTCTGTCGGAGTCTGACCTGTCATTTTTTTAAAGGTGCGGATCAGGTTCTGCTTCTGCCCGAAGCCGGTGAGCTCGGCGATTTCATTAATATTGCGTTCCGTATCGTCCAGCATCCGGCAAGCCTCTGCGAAACGAATTTCCGTTAAGAAATCCATAAAAGTCTGGCCGGTAACCTCTTTGAACACTTTGGACAAATAGTTGCCGTTCATGAACACCAGATCCGCCAACGTCTGCAAACCGATCGGCTCGCGGTAATGCTGCCGGATATAATCGACCAGCTTCTCAATGACCTCGACGTTTTTGTTCTCCCTTTTGCTTTGAAGCTCCCCCGCCGTTTGCTCCAGAACGAGGCCGATCCAGCCGCGGATCTCATCCAAATTTTGCAGTTTGGCAAAATCGGCGTACCATCGCCGCTCCTCTTCATGCGAATCGTCCTTCTGCACGAGCTCCACCCGCACCGCAACCAGAGAATTGAGCAGATGCGTCAGCATCATATGCTTGTAGGAGAAGCCGAACTGCGTATCGCGATGCAGCTGATCGATAATTTGATCCTTCGTTTGCAGCGCCTTATCCAGACTGCCGGTCTTCAGATCGGCGAGCAGCTTGTCCACCTGATTCCGATAGGCGATAAAGCGATTGCGGCTGGCGCGGTTCACCTGCATATCGTGAATGGATAAAATACTGCCTACGCCGGCGAGCTGTTCGTACAACAGCGCCTCTACCGCTTCGTTATACGACAGCGAGATGTCGGATACTTTGCGGTAATTGCCGCCGATTCCTACGGTCAAGGCGACTCCCTCCATTTGCCCCGTAACCCCGGCGATCATCCGGTGAGCAAGCTCCTTGGCCTTTTCCAGCGCCTGATTAAGCTCCTCCCACTGACCTGTATTCATAATTATCACATCATGCTTATGGAATTGGCTGACATATACGCCCTTGCCGTAAGCGGCCATCGTTTCCTCGCAAATCGTACGGATTTGAAAATGCATCAGGTTGCGGACCTGTTCCGCGTTCTCCGATGCGTCGCCGGCTTCTTCCAAATGAATTCGCACGACCAGCACAATAAACTGCTCCGGGTCCAGTCCAAGCTGATAATACTGCAGCTGGCGAAGCATCTCATCGGGGTCCGTCCCTTTGCCCGACAGCAGGTTCACCAGCACATGATCCCGCAGAATCATCTCCTGACCGCGGAACTTCGCTTTGAATTCCTCGTTCTCGTTAAACAAATGATTGATCGATTCCCCGATAAACCCGAACTCGTCCTTGTACGGCACGCCGGGCAGAGGCTTGTCCATATGGGCCGAAATGGCTTGAACCATCCGTTTAACCGGTCTGTAATACGTCCGCGATACGAGCACCATCAAGACAATGCCGAGCAGCAGCGCAATCAGCGAAATGATCAGCGTGGTGCGGATCACTTCCTTGGAACGCTTAAACACTTCGTCGTACGGGTTCAAGGTGAGATAGACCCAGCCGTTAAATGAAGAAGTCATATACGACACCAGCGTAGGCACCCCGCCTATCGTTTCGATGAAATAGCCTTCCTTCTCCCGCTGGATACGCTCGATATCCGCCTGGTCAAAGCGGGTCAGCAGCCGGTCTTTGTCGTTATAGGAGAGCACCTCTCCCTCGGAATTCAAAATGGCGACATTGCCGAGTTTGCGCTTGTTCGTGTTGACGACGGCGTTATAGAGCACGTCCTCCTTCAAATTGATCAGGAGCGCGCCTTTTTTCTGCACATCGAGAATAGGAACCGTAAAGTAGAAAGAAATGACATTGTCGGACCCGCTCGCCGAATCCAGACTGGCCGCCTCCCAAGCCGAAGCGCTTCGATTGCCGAGAAACCGCTGCAGTCCCTCGCGGTAAGCGAAGTCCGATAGGTCGGTAATTCCCGAGCCGAAAATCAGTTTCTGATTAATCGCGCTGTACAAATAGATCGAATGCAAATAATTCGAGGAATTGATCCGGTCTGTAAACAAATCGCTCGTGCTTTTTAAAAAACGGTATTCTTCCTCCAAGTTCCACGGCAGCCAGACCGATTTCTGCACCTCGGAATTCAGCGCCAGCGAGCTGGCCATCTGCTGCACCTCGCCGAGCGCCTGCTCGACAATTTTCCTCGTTTGGTCCAGCAGCTCCGTATTGGTGCCGAGCACTTCTTCCTTAAGCATCATGTTCGTGTACCGGTATACAAGCGCGCCTACAAGCAGAGTAATTACGACCATTGCGATCGTCAAATGAAACAACAGGCGGATAAACACCGTCCGCTTCATGCAAGACCCCCCTATGTCTTTGGTCTGTTGGTCTATTGGCCTCCCTATTATAACACAGCCGTAAGCGTTGGAATCACGAAAAAAAGACGTCAGTCGCCCTTCATCCGTAATGCTCGTTCACGAGCACGGCAATTGGCGCCAGCCCGCCGTCTTTCAATGGATATCATATCCCTTAAGCAGAACAAATCCCCCAAAAGTGACGTGATGCTCTGAAGCTTATTCCGTCCGCATCCAGCCTAAGCGGGATCGGCGTCTAACCCTTCCTCCGGGATCGTTCTATGGGTAGGGTAGACTTTACTTTCGGAGGAGCCCCCGGATATCCACAGGATATGGCTGCGCATCATTTCCTAAACAAGCACAAAAGCCCATAGATCGCATGCGTCTATGGGCCCGAAAAACCGGCCAATCGGTTATCTTGCAAAATAATCCTCGATCGCCTGCTGCAGCGTTCCTTTCGTGATCGCGCTGCTTTCGAAGGATAAATTCGAGCGGATCATTAATTTTACAATTTCCGGCCTTAAACCGGTGATGACCGTCTGACAACCCATCATTTTAATGCCTTGAATGACGCCCAGAATTTGTGCGATAACGGCGGCCTCCATGCTGACAACGCCGGACAAATCGATGATCAGCGTGTCGATAGGATGCTGGCCGATCTGCAAAAACACTTTTTCTTCAATAATCTCGGCCCGGGTTGCATCGACTTGGCCTATTAGAGGCAGGATCGAAGTCGATTTGGTGAGCGGAATAATCGGCACGGACAAATCCTCCACCATTTCCCGCTGCGCACGAATAAGATCGTCCTTCAACTGGGAATAGCTGAGGAACAAATGGGTATGGAACAAATCCATCAGCTCGTTAATCTGTTTTTCCTGATTGTAGAACTGCTCTCTCTCGGCGAGATAATGATTCGTCCGGTCGAAATTGTACAGAAAATCCCACAGCACTCGCCGCACCGCCTGAATCCACTCCAATTTGAAAGCCAGCGTCAAAGAATGCTTGGCCCAGGTCATGCCCTCCAGCTTCGCAAAAGAGATGACCTCATGCTGCTTGTTTTCCACGATATAAAGCACCAGCTTATGAGCGTTATCCAATAAATTGATATTGCCGATCTCCATAATCTCATCGATTTTATCCCTTACATTGACGGCTTCCATCAATAGGCGTTGTTCAAACTTTTCCCGGTTGACCGTAAGATATTCCTTCAATGTAGCTGCCTGTTCCAGTTCCAATTGGACTACCTCTTTTCTCTTCATGCTTCCTGTCGCCCTCGGGAAGGTAATCGTGAAGGTCGTGCCGATATTTTCTTCGCTCTCGACCTCGATTTCGCCGTTATGCTGATAAATGACGGAGAATACCAGAGCCAGCCCCATGCCCGACCCATTTTCCTTCGTCGTAAAAAAAGGCGTTCCCAATAACTCCAGCTGCTTCTCCGGAATTCCGGTTCCGCTGTCTTTTATGTAAACAATGATCTTCTCTTCCGTCGCTCTATGTCCGATCGAAATCGCCCCCTCGCCGGGAATCGCTTCGAAGGCGTTTTTCAGCAAATTGAAAAACACTTTTTTCAATTGGTTTTTTTTAGCAAAAATGTAGCTGCCGGGGTTGTTGAGATCGGTCAACACCTGAACCCGGTAAAACTGATCCTGGAACAGCTGCATCAGCGATTCCAGTTCTGCGGTCAGATCGATCGTCTCGAATGGCTCGTCGTCCAAATCCGGCTTGGAGACATGGAGCAGATTTTGCAAAATGCCGATCGCATTCTCCAGCTCTGCCTGGGCAATTTCGATATATTGCTTTTCGTTGCGTTCTTTTAATAATTGCAGGAAGCCCTTGACCGCCGTTAACGGGTTTTTGACCTCATGCGCAATGCCTGCGGCGATTTGCCCTACCGAGGCCAGTTGGCTCAAATGAAGATCGCTTCTTTTTTTCTCTCGCAGTTCTTCTTCTCTTTGCATCCTTGCCTACCTCCGTCATCCGTTCTGTGGTTGTTTGTTGCTGGCCGCTGCGCTTGCTCCCTTTTTGCCGGGAAGAAGCACGTCTTCATTCTATCAAAAGAACGACTGCCCGAATAGAACGAAGCATTTCGGAGGGAAGCTCCCGCACGACGACAGCTTCCGGCAAGCTATGAAAATTTTGAGCTTCAGCATGTTTTTATCGTTGTAACGCTTCGCACTATTAAAGTAAATTGATGAAAAAGAGCCTGGAGTTCAACCTTTTTAAAGGTTAATCAGAAGCGGCCCTTTTTCAATTCGTTTAGTCTCTTGGATAATCAACGCTCATAATGTCCATAAACGGTACTTTCACTATCCCGTCGGCTTGTTCAATATGTACTTTGCCCGTTCGGGGGTCCATTTTATCGATTTGGCCGCGGACGGCTTCTTCCCATCCCCATACGGTCAATACGATTTCCGATTTTTCATAAAAAGCTTCGGTCAGTTGATTTCCCAGCTCCTCTAATACAAATTCATCCCGCGTCGGCCTTTTAGGTACTTTTGATTTTGCCATCCTGTGCTCCCCTCTTATAATTACTTAAAGCGCGGTGAAAAACGATCACTTGGGTTTCTGCTCGCCGCTCTCTTCATGATTTCGTGCGCTCGTCCATTCGCTTAATAGCGCCGTCGCGGACAACCGTCTCGGCTCCCCCGGGATTCTGGCATAAAATTCCAGCTCGTTGCCGTCGGGATCGTCGAAATAAATCGATGCAGCGGGGTCCGACGCATGAACGATCGGTTCCGAACCGTCTCTGCCGAACACGGGCTTCGAGGCGATTCGGAAACTTGCAAATGCGTTTCATAAATGCCGCGAATCACAGCCATCACGCTCCTTCACTCATAACTCTTTATAATTCGAGATCGGGCTAGCGCATTCCTGCCGCCCCCGCTTCTTTCTCGTTGTAACGCAGATTGGCATCCTGAACGTGAAAACCGAACCCGCTCCCGGAAAACTCGAGCAGTACAGCTCGCCTTGATGCGCCTCGGCAATCCGTTTGGCCAGCGCCAATCCGAGCCCGCTTCCCGCGGTGATCCCTCTCGACGCATCGGCTCGATAAAACGGTTCGAACAGCTGCGCTTGCTGCTCGGCATCCATTCCGATGCCCGTATCTTGAACCGAGATGACTATTTCGTCTTCCGTTCTCTCTGCGCTCAGTTGTACCCAGCCCTCTGCCGTAAATTGAAAACCATTTTTCACCAGAATCGTCAGCAGTTGCTGCAAATCGTCCGAATGGCCGAGAACGTAGACGGATTCCAGGGTATCGAGCCCAAAGGTCCTCCACTCTACCTGGCTGCAGCCATATTGAAATTGCATGTCAACGCGATCGACGATCGGTTTTAACGGAATGACCTGACGGTTCTCCTGCGCGCCTGTGTCCGCATCCGCTCTCGCCAAAGACAGCATGTCGCTAACGAGGGCGGACATTTTACCCGTTTGCTCCGTAATATCATCCAGCGCCTCCAAAGAAAGCGTCCACGTCTCGGCTTCAAGCGGCCGTTCGGGCTGCCCGGAGAGCGATGTCCACATCTTGCGCAGCAGCTCGGAATTTCCGCGGATGGACGTAAGCGGCGTACGCAGCTCATGCGATGCGTCCGCGATCAGCCGCTTTTGACCGGAAGAGGCGCGAGCCAGTTTGCCGGCGGCTCCTTCCAGCCGGTCCATCAGTCCGGCCGTCAGCTCGTACAATGTGCGAATTTCGTCGCGGGGACCGTTGTAGCGAAGCGCTATGTTCGCTTTCCCGTTACGACGAGCCGTTCTCATCGCTGAGATCAGCTCCCTGAGCGGCTTGAGCGCTTCTCCGGAGGCCATCCAGCACGCGCAGAAAGCCAAAGCCGTAATGATCGTAATCAGCGCGAACAGCACCCGCCGGGTGATAGTAAGCAGCCCGCTAATAAGCTCCGCATCGCGGGCGATCTGCAGTACGGCGACGAGGCTCCCGCTGCGCCATAACGGCTTGCTATAAATATAGAAGGATGTTCCGTCAACCGTATCAAGGTGAAAATATCCTTCTTTCTCTTGATTCAGCGATCGGATCGAGTAAGGCAACAGAGTTGTTTTTACATTAGCGGATTGAACTCTCGTTCCGTTCGTGACGTCGATCCATTGAACATAAAGATCGGGAGAGATGGCTGCATCGTCCAACTGCACGACACCGTTCCAGCCCGAAGCTGAATATACAGCGCTGCATTCGGCGTGATGCTGAACCGATTCCAGCCCCTTCCGGAGAGTTTGATTCATCTCGTCGTACAGGTACCACCGCAAAGCCCCATAGAGCCCAAGCGCCAACAACAGCAAGGAAAGCGTTACAATCCTGGCGTATACTAAAGTTAATCGAAAACGGAACGTCATCCCTTCATCACATCCGCTGCTATAAACTTTAAAACCATATCCTTAATTATCCATTTATGGATTAAGACAGCGTTAAAATGAAATAAATATTTCTCTAACCGAATCATTAATTTGACACAGTTGATACAATTTCGTACGATAGATTCAAATAACCTAAGCTAACGATAAAAAGGGGCCGCCGCATATAAAATGAAATACGCGTACGAGAGAATTAAAGCCGACATTCGCAACCGGGTGCGCAGCGGTTCTTGGCAGCCGGGGGAGAAGCTCCCGTCCAGCCGAGATTTCGCCGCCCATTACGGCACCAGCGTCAACACCGTCGAGAAAGCGATCAAGGAGCTGGCTCAGGAAGGACTGCTCACCCGGGACAGCCGACGCGGCACATTCGCGGGAGGCATGCCGGAGGCCGCTCCGCCGTCTTCGTCAGTCCGTTCCGGCTTAATCGCCGCGTTCGTCGTCGGTATCGAAAATCCTGTTTGGGCGAGCGCCTTGCGCGGCATTGACGACGAAGTGCACCAGTACGGATACAGCCTGCTTTCCTCCAGCGACGAGGGCAGCTCCGCCAAGCTCGAATCGATGGTGAAGGGACTGGTCGCCAAAAAGGTCGACGGGCTTATCATGTGCCCGATTGTCGAGCACGGCCGGCCGAATAAAAATGCGCAGCTGGTGCGCATGCTGTCCGATAACGGCATTCAAACCGTGTTTTTGGACCGGTACGCCTACGATATGGATGTTCCTTACGTAACCAGCGACAATCAGATCGGCTCCTATAAGCTGACCCGGCTGCTGTTCGAGCATGGGCATCGAAACATTCTATTCGTGCGCAATTCGAATTTGACGACGATGAACGAGCGCTGGCTCGGATTCCAGCAGGCGCATGCCGATCTCGGCTGCGAGTTCTCCGAACGGCTTGACGTGTTTATCCCTACGGAAAACGAAGATTTCAAACTCGAATTCGAAGCGTACTGCAGCGCCTTCGAACGGAAGATGAAGGAGATGAAGTTCACCGCCGTATTCTGCGCCAACGACCAGATCGCCGAAGCGGCTCTGATCTCCCTGGAGAAGCTCGGATACCGCGTACCGGAGCAGATATCCGTCGTCACCTACGACGCGGCGAATATTAATTACCGTCTCCGTCTGAATCTTACCGGCATGAATCAGCCGTTTTATGACATGGGTCGTACCGCCGCCAAACAGCTCATGCAGATGATACAGGGCATTGAACGCCCCGCCGTCATCGGTCACACCTGTTCCTCCTCACTGTACTTAGGCAGCTCGGTGAAACCCGCGAACAGTTTGTAGACCGGCATTTTGAATAAGAAGCGCAGGTTGCCGGCAGCCTGCGCTTTCGGCATAAAACAGCGGACGCGCTTCCCGCAAGCCCGAAACCAAATCGTTATTGACACCGCTTCTCTCCCCCTCTATAATGTTTGCAGAGTATTTTATTGTATTAATACAGATAATACAAACTAACAAAATAACCGCTAGGAGGAACTATTGTGGCCTTAAAAAGAGAGTGGAATTTGAAGGTGGAGAATTGGATGAAAGCCCGCGATGCGGTTTCGTACCGGCAATTGGGGGAAGTTAGCTTCCGCGGCTTTCCGGCGAAAGGCTGCATGACTATAGACGAGGCGAAGGCTTATCCGCCGGATGCTTACCGAGACGTCGTACAAGGCGACTCATGGGGGGAGAAATGGGGTTATTACTGGTTTCGGACAACCGTTGCCGCCCCGCAAGCCGCCGAGGGCCAGCGTCTTATGCTGAATCTGAATATAGGAGCGGAATGCACCGTTTATGTAAACGGTGTCATTGCCGGTTCCATCGACAAGCGGCATTTTTATATTACGCTGTCGCGAGAGGCTAACGAAGGCGAAGCCTATGAAATTTACGTCGAAGGGTATGCGGGTCATCAAGAGGCTCGCCCGGTTATGGGCAGCTCCGGTATCGGCATTTGGCGCGAGGATCTGTATCAATTTCTGATCGACGTGGACACTCTGTATCAAATTCGCTGCAGCGTGGACGAACATTCGCTCCGTGCGGCCGAGATCGACCGGGCACTGGCCCGCATAGCCGCCGTCATTGACCTGGATGCCGACGAAGCGGAGCTCATGGCCGACATTCGCCGCGAGCATCCGGCGCTCAAGCCGCTGCTTGCCTGTACGAACGGTTCGACGACGCCGACCTTGTACATGATGGGCCAATCCCATCTGGATGTAGCCTGGCTGTGGCCGATTGAGGAAACCAAACGCAAGATCGCAAGAACGATCTCCAACCAACTTGCACTTATGGAGGAATATCCGGAATATATTTATACGCAGAGCCAGCCTTATCTGTATCAAATCGTGCAGCATCTGTATCCCGAACTGTATGAACGCCTAGTTCAGGCGGTTCGGCGCGGTCAGCTAATACCGGAAGGCGGGATGTGGCTGGAAGCCGATACGAATTTGACTTCCGGTGAAAGTCTGATTCGGCAATTTATCCACGGCAAGCGTTTTTTCCGCGAGCAATTCGGAGTCGACAATGAGATGCTGTGGATGCCGGATGTGTTCGGCTACTCCGGCTCGCTGCCGCAAATTATGAAAGGCTGCGGCATTCGTTATTTTGCTTCCGTCAAAATGGGACAAACTTATAACAATTTTGCCGATCCGTTCCCGTACAATACGTTTTTGTGGGAAGGCATAGACGGTTCGGAGGTATTGGTACATTTTATGGACTACCATCTGGAGACAAAGCCGTCGGTCCTCATCGACAACTGGAATCAGCGGGTGCAGAAGGACGGCATCAACTCCCGCCTCGCCCAATTCGGCTATGGGGACGGCGGCGGCGGGGCGACCCGTGACGAGCTCGAATATTTGCGCCGCTGCGCCGATTTGGAGGGCGTACCGAAGGTGAAGCTGACTTCGCCTATCGAATATTTCAAAGATTTGGAGCGGCAGGGCTTCTCTTCCGCCCGCTATGTCGGAGAGCTGTACTATCCGGCGCATCGCGGAACCTACACGACGCAGGCCAAGACCAAGCAGGGCAACCGGCGCGGCGAATTCGCCCTGCGCGAAGCCGAATTATGGGGGACGGCGGCAGTACTTCTCCGCCAATGGCGTTATCCGCTTGAGCAGATGGATGCGCTGTGGAAGACGCTGCTGCTAAATCAGTTCCACGATATACTGCCCGGAACTTCCATCGCCCGTGTGCATGCGGAGGCCGAGCAGGATTTCGGCCGGGTCATCCGGACTTCCGGCAGCATTGCCGCCGAAGCCCAGGACGCATTGTCCGTCCCGCAAGCGGCGGAGTCCGAGTCCGCGCTGTCCGTCTTTAACTCGCTGTCCTGGGCACGCAGTGCCGTCATCCCGCTTCCCCAAGGCTGGAGCGGAGCCGCAGATGCGAACGGCCAAACCTTGGCGGCACAGCAGGATAGCAACGGCCATCGGCTGGCTCGCGTGGAGCTTCCTCCTTGCGGCTGGGTCACGATCACCCGTGCGGAAAAGGAGGACGAAACGAAAGACTTAGCCGCCCCCAGCACCGGCGAGCGCATCCTTGAGCATGATCTGCTGCGTATCGAGCTCGACGAGTACGGCCGGATGATCAGCGTCTGGGACAAAGAGCGCGGCATGGAGCTGACCGCCGGACCCGGCAACGATTTCCGCATGTATAAAGATACCCCGCCGCGCTTTGACGCCTGGGAGATTGACCGAACCTATGAGCTGGGCGAAATCGGACTGGACGATCCTGCGGTTATCCGCAAGCTGGCCGACGGCCCGCTCACAACGACAGTAGAAATAACAAGGAAGCTTCATCGCTCGACTTTGCGCCAACATATCGTGCTGACTGCAGGAAGCCGGATCATCCTGTTCCGTACGAAGATCGATTGGCAGGAAAAACATAAGCTGCTGAAGGTCGATTTTCCTACGACCGTTCACGCCGGCGAGGCGATATTCGAAACTCAGTTCGGTTATATGAAACGGCCGACTCATCGTTCCAGGCCGCATGATGCGGACCGGTTCGAAGTTTCCCACTTCAAATGGGCGGCGCTGGCGGAAGAAGCCCGCGGCTGCGCCGTAATGAACGACGGCAAGTACGGAATGAGCGTTCTCGGCGGCACGATGAGCCTGACGCTGCTAAGGGCTTCGACGGCCCCGGACCCGCAGGCCGATCTGGGAGAGCACGAGTTCGCTTACGCGTTCTATCCGTGGAACGGCAGCTTCCTGGACAGCGGCGTCGTGCGTCACGCCTACGAGTTGAACTGTCCGGCGACGGCCCGCCCGGGAGATGCCGGTTCGCATTCGCTCTGCGCGGCGGATCGGGCCAATATCGTGATCGATACCGTTAAACCGACCGAGGACGGCTCCGGCGACGTCATCATCCGCATGTACGAGGCGTACCGTACCTTGACGGAATGCGAGCTGCAGCTCGGCTTCCCGGTCCGCTCCGCCCGCCGGACGAATATGCTGGAGCAGCCCGAGCGAGAGCTTGCGGTATCGGATGACGGGAAGGTTCGCCTTCGCTTCAAGCCCTTTGAGATCATAACCGTCCGCTTATCGCTGTAGAAAACTTAAACATTGCGATGCGGTAAAAACAAAACGAACCTCCAGCCTTCAATTGCGGGCTTGGAGGTTTTTGTTCCGGTATATATTAAACTCTCGGCATTCCCGCGAATCGGCCTAGCCCTTCGTTTGCCGCAAATAATACATGATGCCCGCCCTATCCACATTGGCGAATTGGAGCGGATTTTCATGAAACATACGTTCCAGACGCTCCCGGTCGATCCATTGCGCCTGCAGCGTCTCGTCGCCTGCCTCCAGCAGCTCGCCTTCCGCTTTGCAGCGAAAGTAGAAGCCGACCGAATCGATCGGCCCTTGGATCGTCTGATATGCGGCGAAAGGCTGGATGCATTCCACTTCAAACTGCGGATTGATTCCTCGAGTATCGATACGCGTCCGCTCTCCCTCGATTTCCACGACCGTCAGGCCGGTTTCTTCCATGACCTCCCTCCTGAGCGCGGCGGTCAACGATTCGAAGGGTTCAATCCGCCCTCCGGGCAGCTCCCAAAGCGCAGGTTCGCCGGTCTTATTCCTCAGCTGAATGACAAGTTGCGTAGTACCTTCCGTCGTTCTTTCGATCAGAGCTCTCGCATTAACGAACATCATTATCGGTCGACTCTCCTCTTCAGCTGCCGGACGGCTTAAACCGGCGGCGATTTTTACAAGCGTCTACATGCGTTTGAACGCTAATACGCAGCTTTGGAAGCCTCTGAATCGTCTTCATTTCGATACCAATACGCCTGCTCCGTGAACAGAGCGGCATACTTCCCGTTCAGCGACATCAATTGTTCATGCGTTCCGTCTTCAAGCAAGCGACCTTGATCCAGCACCAAGATGCGATCGGCATATCGGGCCCAGCCAAGCCGGTGAGAGATGACAATCGACGTTTTGCCGCCGCTGAGACGGCGAAACTGCCGAAACAGCTCGGCTTCGTTCGCCGGATCGATCGCCGCCGTCGGTTCGTCGAGAACGATCAGCTCGCCTCCGCGCAGCATAGCCCGGGCTATAGCCAGCCTCTGCCACTGGCCTCCCGACAGCTCGCGTCCGCCTTCCGACAGCTGCCCGAGCGGAGCGTCCAAAGCGGACGAATCCCCGATCAGCCCGCCGAGCCCGACTGCCTCCAGCACCTGCTTGATCTCCCGGTCGTCGCACGGAACCGCGCGCCGGCCGCTGCCGAGCGTCACATGGTCGCGCAAGCGGAATGGATACCGTTCGTTCTCCTGAAGCACGGCGCTGACACGGCCCCACACCGCCTCGCAAGCATGCGGCTCCTCCGCAATATCGGCATCGTTCCACCGTACGCGTCCTGCGGACGGTTTGTACAGACCGAGCAGAACCTTCAGCAGCGTCGACTTCCCGGCCCCGTTGTCGCCGACCAGGGCTATCGTTTCCCCGGCCCGAATCGTCACATCGATCGCGTGAAGCGTCTCCTTGGCGGCATTCGGATAACGGTAAGACACTTGCTCCAAGCGCACCTCCCGCACCGGTTCCACGGTCAATCGATGGGGCGACGATCCGCCTTGCCGATCCGCCTTTTCATTCAAAAAGGCGGCCAATTCCTCCGCTTTGCCGCTTTGCATGATCATTTTGCTTAAGGGCCACGACAAAGTCAGAGTGGCTCCTTGAGATTGGAATATCGCCTGGAAGACGACGGCGACGATTCCCGGCGAGACCGTTCCGGCGGGCGACGGAAGAAGCAGCAGAACACCCAAGGTGAGAAACGCCCCCGCTATATGAACAAGAGATACCCACGCGGCCATCTTATTCTCTTTGCGTCCCATCGCGAACCTGCGGGATCGCTGCGCTTTCGTATTTGCAGCCCATTGACCGAGCAAATAATCTGCGGAACCGAACAGCTTGGCTTCTTTCAACACGGCCGTATCCGTCAACCGTTTCATCATCTCATCCGACATGCGTCCCTCGGCGGTCAGCTGTTTATCCAGCCGTCTGCGGGCAAGCTCCAGCTTCAGCCGGAAATATAAAATCGCTCCGTTCATCAAAACAAGGATAAGCGCCGCAGTCCAGTGCGCTTGAGCCGCCACTAGCGCCAGTCCGGCCAGTCGGGCGATGCGCTGCGCCGCATCGACGCCGTTGCGCAGCATCCCGATCAGCTCGCCCCCTGCCGCCGATTGCGCGCGATACAGGCGGTCGTAAAACGCAGGCTGTTCAAACCGTTCCAGCGAAACGCCGGTCGCAACCGTAAATATCTCCGATTGCACGTATCCTTCCGCGCGACGGTTCATCATCTCGTCCGTCACCTTGCGCAGCGCGCCGCCCAGCACCTGAAGGACGGATACCCCTATGAACAACAGCACCATCGGCGCAACGGAAGCAGCCAAGTCTTCTCCGTTCCCGATGCCGGTCAGCGCCGCTGCGGCCGTATCGATCATATGCTTTTGAGAAGTCATCAGGGGAACAACCAGCATACCTGTCGCAATCGGGACGGTCAGCCATAAAGCCGTAAGGAAGGGCATCCGTTTCCCGATGCGGAACAGCAGCTGCAGAACGCCGTATGTACCGCCGTTTCCTTTTATCATAATAACTCTTTCCTCCCCCGCCCTTATACATACCAGGAAGCCTGAAGCCGGTATAATCGCTCGTACTCCCCGCGAAGCCGCAGCAGCTCCTCATGCGTGCCTTGCTCGACAAGCCGTCCCTGCTTCATAACGAAAATCCGATCCGCCATTCTGGCGGCCCCCATCCGATGCGTTACCAGGAAGGCGGTACGCTCGCCCGCAGCAACCATGAATACCTCCATCGCTTTTTTTTCGGCCAGCGGGTCGAGCGCAGAGGTCGGTTCATCGAAGAAGAGCACGCTGCCGCCTCGGAAATAAGCCCGCGCCGCAGCCAGTGCCTGCCATTGGCCGCCGGACAGCTCCCGGCCTCCGAACTCGGGCCCGGTTCTCTCATCGAGCTCGAACCCCCAATTCCCCGCGCCGGCCTGCCGCAGCGCTTCCAGTAGAGCCTCGTCGTCATGGAGACGCTCCACTCTCCCGAGACCTACATGCTCTCGAACAAGCAGATGCATTTTGGAAAAATCCTGCAGAACCGCCGTGAACGAATGCCGCGCTTCACTCGCGCTGCGCCTTTCGCCTGAAGCGTCAGTCCATATGACGCCGCCCGAATCAGCCTCGTATAATCCCAGCAGCAGCTTGATGAGGGTCGTTTTTCCCGAACCGTTCTCTCCGACGACGGCGATTTTCTCTCCCGCTTCGACTTGGAACGTTACGGCGTCCAGCGCCGGCTCTTCCTGCTGCGGATAAGTAAAGCACAGCCTTTCCGCCCGAAGCGACCGGACTTCATGTTCGCCGTTCCTTTCCCGGGACCGATCGCTACCTTCTGCGGCGGCCGAAACTTCAAGCCCGAACACCTTATCTTCTTGCAGCTCCCGATACTGCTGCAAATCGTCCCAGCGCATGCCGAGCGTCTTCAGCCCCGCTTGAAGATTGAGCAAGCCGGGCCATAAGCCTCCAAGCATGACAGTCGCCTGCAGCAGCAGCGTCACATCCCCCGCCGATCTCCCTTCCCGAAGCGAGGCCGCGAGAACTAGCGCCGCCGACAAGCCGACAGCCAGCGTCACAAGCAGCTCGGATGGAGCCAAGGTCAACTGCTCTTTGCTCGTCCGGTTTATCATTCGCCGCGCAAACTCCGCATGTAACCGCAACCAATCGGAGCGAAACCGGTCTCCTGTGCCGAGCAAGCGGATCTCTTGCGCCGGACGCCGGGCCGTCAGCAGCTGCGCCAAATACATTGCCGCTCTCCGCTGCGGAATTTGCTCTTGCCCCAACTGCTCCGTCACTCTCGCCGCATAGGAGCGGAGCTTCAATTGAACCGGCAAAACGATGCAATAAAGAAGGACGATCGGCCAATGTCCGTAAAATAACAGGATGAGCAGAAGAATAATGACTTGAATGATCTGAAGGATGTATTGGTTGCTCTGCATAAACAGATTGTCGGGTGAAGCGCGCATGGCGCGTAGGCGAAGGTCTTTGACATGCGAAGATTCCAATAAAGCCAGCGGGAGCTTGGCAGACTTGGCGAGAACCGCGTGTTCCACCTCGTAAGCGCCGATTTCGCTCAGCCTGCTGTGCGACAGGAGAGAGGCTCGGCCGACGAAGGCTTGTACGATCATCACGGTCGCGAGCAGCACAGCGGCAGCGGCCAGCTCATGCTTCCCTGATGGCGAGCTCCAGTTTGGCAGCCGATCGACCATCGCTTTGGTCAGAAGCAGCTGCACGGGCATCAGAAGCAGTTGGACAGCGTCTGCAACAGGCTTGATTCTGACGGCCCCGGCGTCGGCATGTCTGAGAAACGCAGAAACCGCCCGTAAGCGGGAGAAAAATAAAGATACTATACAGGTCACCTCGCATAGGATTATTTTTCCAAGGAACATCTATATTACCATAAAAATACGGAAGCGCAAGCTTTTTCTTGCCATCGGACTTCGAATATAAAAGTCGGCCGAGGCTATCACCGCTAAGCAATTGAGCGTTCGCTGGGCGCAGAACAAATCCCCTAAAAGTGACGTGATGCTCTGAAGCTTATTCCGTCCGCATCCAGCCTAAGCTGGATCGGCGTCTAACCCTTCCTCTGGGATCGTTCTGTGGGTAGAATTTACTTTCGGGGGAGAACCCGGATATCCTCAGGCTATGGCTGCGCATCATTTCCTAAACAAGAACAAAAACCGTCCCGGGCCGGGCCTGAGACAGTTTTGTAAATTTATTCCAGATTCGATATGACTCTGCTTCGGCTTTCGGCTAACGGCTCTTCTCTTCCATCGTATCGGAACCAAGCAAGCTGCAGATCAGCTCGACGGCGGCGTGAGCGGTTTTGCTCCTCAGATCGAGCGCCGGATTCACCTCGACGAATTCGGCGCTTACCAGCAATCCGGAGGCGGCAATCACCCTCATAGCCTCCAGCGCCTCCGTAAGCCGCATTCCCGCCGAAACCGGCGTTCCCACCCCCGGCGCTTCCCCAGGGTCCAGGCCGTCCAGATCGAAGCTGACATGAATCCCGTCCGTGCCTTCACCGGCCGCCGCCAAAGCTTGACGGACAACCTCCGACATGCCGAGCCTATGAAGCTCCCTGCTGGCATACATGCGGATGCCGGCGCGCTGAATCAGCTCCTGCTCCCCCGTATCGAGCGAACGCGTGCCGATAAGCACGAGATGCTCCGGACGCACTTTGGGTCTCTTCCCGCCTATATGCTTTAGAGCTGGATAACCATAGCCGAGCATCGCCGCAAGCGGCATGCCGTGAACGTTACCGGAAGGACTGGTCTGAACCGTGTTCAAGTCCCCGTGGGCGTCGAACCAGAGCACGCCGATGCGTTTATGCCGCGCCGCGCCGGCTATCGTTCCGGCGGCGATGCTGTGATCCCCTCCGAGTATGAGAGGGATCGCGCCGGCCTCCACCGACGCCGCCGTCTTGCGGTGAAGCCGGCGGTTAAATCGGACGATTTCATCGATATGTTTCGCTTTGGGATGGCCGCCGGCGGTATCGGCGGACAGCTTCTCCCGCTCCGTCAGCGTCACGTCGCCCAAGTCTTGAACCATGCGCTCTTGCTGCCGCAAACGGGTTAGCAGTCCGGCGCAGCGGATCGCATCGGGCCCCATCCGGCAGCCTCGGCAGCCCGCTCCCAAATCGAGCGGCGCGCCGATCACATGAACGGCTTGCGAATCATTCATTCTGCTTCACTCTCCTCCGGTCGGCAAAACGCCAGTTCACTTGCGCAGCATCCCCTTCAGCACGAACAGCAGGTTGGCCGGCCGTTCCGCTATTCTGCGGGTGAAATACGGATACCACTCGCTCCCGAACGGCGTGTAGATGCGTACCCGATAGCCCTGATCCGCCAACTGGCGCTGCAATCCGCCCGCAATGCCGTAGAGCATCTGGAACTCAAAGCGCTTGCTGGAGATTCCCTTCCCGGCAGCGTACGATTTGACCGTCTGAATGATGCGGGCGTCATGCGTCGCAACCGCCGTATAATGTCCGGCGTTCATATGCGCTTTAACCATCTCCACGTACTGGCGGTCGACATCGCGCTTCTGGGGAAACGCAATCCGCGCGTCCTCCTTATAGGCCCCCTTGACGATGCGGACATTCGACTTCCATTCCCCGAGCCGCTTCAAATCGCCCGGAGAACGGTACAAATAAGCCTGCAGCACCGTTCCGACATGCTCGTGTCCGAATCGTTCGACGAGCTTGCCCGTCATGCCCAGCGTCAGATCCGTAAGCGTGGAGTCCTCCATATCGATGCGGACAAAATTCCGGTAATAGCCGGCCGCCGCCGCGATCCGCTCCATATGCTTCAAACAGGCGTCAGGGTCCAGCAAGCAGCCGAGCTGAGTCAGCTTCAGTGACACATTGGCGTCCAGCTTGCGCTCGTCGATCATGCGGAGCATCTCGATAATTTGATTGGCGGCCTTCTCCGCGACAAGCGGATCTTCTACGCTTTCGCCCAAATAATCGAGCGTTGCGGCCAGACCTTGACGGTTCATATCGCGCACGCGCTCCAGGGCGCCCGTTAACGTTTCGGCTGCGACAAACCGCCGTACCCCCATACGCATTCCATATCGTTCAAATGTGGACTTCACCCGCCTCAGCTCCGCGACGCGGAGCACGGTGCGGCGAAACCAGGCATTCATTCGCATACTCCTGGCCCCCTTGCATTAGAAATCCGGTTATGCGGTTGACCCCAAAAGCGAATGCCGACGCTTCTACAGCAGCTCGGAAATCGCCTTCGACTGAGTAAACAATAGCAGATAATCCGGACCGCCGGCTTTGGAATCCGTGCCCGACATATTAAATCCGCCGAAAGGATGCACACCGACGACCGCCCCTGTGCATTTGCGGTTAATGTACAGATTGCCGACATGAAACTCGGCTTTGGCCCGCGCGATATGCTCCCGGTTGTTCGAGTACACGGAACCGGTCAGACCGTATTCGCTATCGTTAACCATCGCGAGCCCTTCGTCAAAATCTTTGCAGGAAGCGAACGCCACCACCGGACCGAATATTTCCTCCTGCATAATCCGCGAATCGATGGCCGCATCCGCCACAATCGTCGGCTCGATAAAATAGCCTGGCAGCGGTAGCGCTTGGCCTCCGGTTACGATGCGTCCCTCTTCCTTGGCTATGTCGATATAGTCCATAATCTTTTGAAAAGATGCCCGGTCGATGACCGGTCCCGTATCGACGGTCATATCCGTCACATCGCCCACCTTCAGAGCTTGCGTCAATTCCTTGCAGCGGCTCAGCACCGTTTCGTATACGTCCTGATGAACGATGGCTCTGGAGCAGGCCGAGCATTTTTGGCCGGAATAACCGAAGGCGGAGGCGACGATCCCTCGGGCCGCCGCTTCCAGATCGGCCTCGGCGTCGACGAGAATGGAGTCTTTGCCCCCAAGCTCGCCGACAAATCTCTTGAGCCAGATTTGGCCCGGCGCGACGCGTGCGGACAGCTCCTGGATGCGGACGCCGACGTCGCGCGAGCCTGTGAAGGATACGAACCGGGCGAGCGGATGCTCTACCAAGTAATCCCCGATTTCGCTGCCGCTGCCGGGAGCAAATTGGATCACTCCGGACGGCAAACCGCAGCCGTACATCAGCTCGACGAATTTGGCCGCGATCACCGGCGTTTGACTGGACGGCTTGAGAACGACCGTATTGCCTGCAACGACCGCAGCGGTCGTCATGCCGGCCATGATGGCCAGCGGAAAGTTCCACGGCGGAATGACGATGCCGACGCCGAGCGGAATATAATGCAGCTCGTTATGCTCGCCGGCCAGCGGGATGAGCTCCTTCCCTCCCCGTCCGGACAGCGCGATCATCTGGCGGGCGTAATATTCCAGGAAATCGATGGCCTCCGCCGTATCCGCATCCGCCTCAACCCGGCTTTTGCCGGCTTCGAGCATCAGCCATGCGTTGAATTCATGCTTCCGCCGCCTAAGCGTCGCCGCTCCCTTAAGCAAATATTCGGCGCGCTGCACCGCCGGAGTCTTCGACCATGATCGAAAAGTCTGCGCTGCAGACTGAATCGCCTTCTCGGCCCATGATCGGTCCGCCTTCGCGACCTTCCCGATAATCTGATCGCTGCGGGACGGGTTGAGCGATACGAGCACATCCTCCGTCTCTATCGCCTCCCCCCCGATAAGAAGCGGGTAAGTGCGGCCGAGCTCCGATTGCACTTGGCCGAGCGCTTCCTCCAGCCTGCGGCTTTCCTCCGGACGGGTGAAGTCCGTCAACGGTTCCGGTTGATAAGGTTTCATGCCGATCGCTCCCTCCTGATCGTTATGGTAAGACCGCCTTCACTTTGCTGACGGCCCAATCGATTTGCTCCTCCGTAATAATAAGCGGCGGAGCGAGCCGTAATATCGTATGATGGGTTTCTTTGGTCAGCAGCCCCAAATTCATCAGCCTTTCGCTGTATGTTCTCGCTTCCCCGGCAAGCTCGATCCCGATGAACAATCCCCTGCCGCGAATGTCGAGAACGCACGGCGCATGCACTTCGGCCCGCAGCTTTGCCAGCATGTATTCGCCTAGCTCGCGCGACCGCTGCGGTAAATTCTCCTCGTGCAGCACCTTCAGCGAAGCAATGGCCACCGCGCAGGCAAGCGGGTTGCCCCCGAAGGTAGAGCCGTGAGATCCGGGCTCGAACACCTGCATCAGGTCCCGGTCGGCGGCTACGCCGGATATCGGCATGACGCCTCCGCCCAGCGCCTTGCCGATAATGTACGCGTCCGGCACGACGTCCTCCCAGTCAGAGGCGAACCACTGGCCGGTCCGGCCGAGCCCTGTCTGGATTTCATCGGCCATTAGCAGCACCCGGCGGTCCCGGCAGCATGCGGCGCACTCTTTCAAGTAGCCCTCCCGCGGGATGCGGATGCCGGCTTCTCCCTGAATCGGCTCGACGAGAAACGCCGCCGTACGGGAGCTGATCGCCTGCTCCAAGGCCGCCGAATCCCCGTAAGGAATGACGCGAAAGCCCGGCGTGAACGGACCGAACTGATGCCGGTATTCCGGCGAGCTTGAACAGGAGGTCGCCGCAATCGTTCTGCCGTGAAAATTTCCTTCGCATACGATAATTTCAGCCTCATCTTCGGGGACACCCTTCACTTGATACGCCCATCGCCGGGCCATCTTCATCGCCGTCTCCACCGCTTCCGCTCCCGTATTCATCGGGAGAAACGCTTCTTTTCCCGTAATGGCGCCGAGCAGTTCCAGCAAATCTCCCATCCGCTCGTTATGAAATGCGCGCGACGTCAAGGTCACTTTATCCGCTTGTTCCTTCAATGCCTGAATGATTTTGGGATGGCGATGCCCTTGGTTCAGCGCGGAATATCCGCTGAGCATATCCATGTACCTTTTGCCCGATACATCGCGTACCCACACGCCTTCCCCGTGAGCGATAACAACAGGGAGCGGATGATAATTAGCCGCCCCGTACTTTTCCGTCTTTCGAATAATCTCTTGGCTTCTTCTCATTGGACAAGCTTCCACCTCTTTTCCCGGATTCCGGCTGAACGGAGCATTGAAAGCGGGTGTTACCCCCCGCTTTCCTTGCAGCAAGGCTGAATAGGAATGGAAACCATTGCGATAGGCTTGGTTATATTTGAATATTCTGATAATAATGCAGACAATGTTCATACCTATCTTATGATTAGCCTATGCAATTGGGTTGGGCGCATGCCCGGTTTTACGCAAAACAGCTCCTTCCCTTTTGTCCCGTGCCGTCCGGAAGCGCCTCGCTGAATGCGCGGCCTTTGACCGATAGGTTTACCGAACTTGGAGACGCGGATGGATCGTATGCCGTTGACTTGCCTGAATGTCGCGATACGTAGTATCATAACTACCATCGGCCCGTCCGGATCGTATTATATTGGATGAAGGAGTTTTCCCCATGAGCGTACACGAACAGATTACCGCCCACACCCGTAAAATGCATTCCCATCTCGAAGCGTTCCAAAGAATGGACGACGCGCGCGAAGCCGCCATTGAGCAAGCCGTCGCGCTCTGCGCCTCGGGACAGGCATTCACGACCGACGAGATTAACCGGATCACGGCACGGATCAACGATCATGCCCAGCGCGGGATATCCCCGACAAGACCGTACGTAACGAGCGAGATGGTGGCAGCATACGTCCAGCGCAAGCTATCGGCGCAATAAGCGAAGTCCGTCGCTCCCCTGCATGGGACGACGGGATATCTCTATCCGCCCGCCGATCCGGTCAAACCAAAAAAGCTTTGAACAGCAAAAGGCATCCCTTTTCTGCTCAAAGCTTTTCGTTTTTTTACTGCAAACCCGCTCGTCCTGGAGCAAGCTTCGGTGAAGCTGCGCTCAAAGGCGCTGCGCCTCCCGCAGCACAAGCTCAAAATATCCGGGCTCATGCGGGACGAAATCCCGTTTGCGGAACGTACGTTCGACCGCCTGCAACTTGCCGCTCTCATCCGGTTCCACCCCGGCCGCCCGAATCTCGAAATCGGACCGGCCCCGGGCCAAATCGCCCACACAGGACAAAGGAATGCTGTAGAGCCCGGTCACCTCGTCTTCCTGAAGGCGGTACGAAGCCAGCGGCTGATCGGATGCAAGCATGAATACATGGTACCATTCGCGGTCGATTTTATCCGCGGCAATGATCCGCTCTTCGCGATAGACTCCGCATGATTTTAGCCGCTCGAACGAAGCAGCAACCCCAAGCTCTTCCTCCAGCTCCCGCACCCCGTCTTCGACCCGTTCTCCGGCCATAAGATGACCGGCGCAGGAAATATCCAGCAAATTCGGATACGTATCCTTATCCGGATGCCGCATTTGGAATAAAATCCGGGTCTCTTCGCCCGTGCGGGTGACGATCCAGCAGTGGAAGGTCTGATGCCATAAGCCTTTGGCATGAACCTCCTTCCGGGTCGCGGTGCCGATCGGCTTCATCGTTTCGTCGAATATATCAAAACGCTCCTGCTCCTGCTTTGCCATTAACCAAGCTCCTCTGCTCGTTCTGGGTATACAGGAGTTATTGTAGCATCTTGCGGATTCCTTCCGCCACCAGAGGCTACGAGCCGGGCGCCGCGATCGGTGAAATGCGTGCAATCGGTCCCGTTGTGCGAGACGCTAGGCTTTCGGCCCTACCATCTCCTCCGGCCGCACGTACTCATCGAACTGCTCCGCCGTCAAAAATCCGCTTTGAACGGCCGCTTCCCGCAGCGTCAGCTTTTCGCTGTGCGCCTTCTTCGCGATCTTCGCAGCTTTCTCATAGCCGATGTGAGGATTCAGCGCCGTAACCAGCATCAGCGATTGCCGCAAATGACGGTCGATCACTTCCCGGTTCGGCTCGATTCCGACCGCGCAATGGTCGTTGAACGATACCATCGTATCGGTCAGCAATCTTGCCGATTGCAGGAAGTTGTGAATGATCACCGGCTTAAATACGTTCAGTTCGAAGTTGCCCTGGCTCGCCGCAAAGCCGATGACCGCATCATTGCCCATTACCTGACACGCGACCATCGTCATCGCTTCGCTCTGCGTCGGATTGACTTTTCCCGGCATGATGGAGCTGCCCGGCTCATTCTCGGGTATCGTCAGCTCCCCGATGCCGCTGCGCGGCCCGCTGGCCAGCCAGCGCACGTCGTTGGCGATTTTCATCAAATCGGCGGCCAGCGCCTTTAGCGCGCCGTGGACGAAGACGGCTTGATCGTGGCTGGTCAGCGCATGGAACTTGTTTTCGGCGGAGACGAACGTCTTCCCGGTCTCCCGGCTAATCTCCGCCGCAGTCATCTCGCCGAATTGCGGATGCGCGTTAAGCCCGGTGCCGACGGCCGTCCCTCCTATGGCCAGCTCCTTCATCGCATGAACGCTGTCCGCAATCATTCGGCCCGCCTTCTCCAGCATCGCATGCCAGCCGCTGATCTCCTGACCCAGCGTAAGGGGCGTAGCGTCCTGCAGATGCGTGCGGCCGATTTTGATCACGTCGGCGAACTGCTCCATTTTCGCGCGCAGCGTCTCCTTCAGCTTCTCCAGCGCGGGGAGCAGCCGCTCCTCGACGGCGAGCACGCCGGCAATATGCAGAGCGGTCGGGAACGTATCGTTGGAGCTCTGCGATTTGTTCACATCGTCGTTCGGATGAATCCGCTTCTCGCTTCCCCGCGCCTCCAGCAGCTGGTTGCCCCGATGCGCTATCACCTCGTTCACGTTCATGTTGGACTGCGTCCCGCTCCCGGTCTGCCAGACGACAAGCGGGAAATGATCGTCCCATCGTCCCTGCAAAATTTCGTCCGCCGACTGGATGATCGCATCCGCCTTATCGGCATCGAGCTTGCCCAACTCTCGGTTGACCTTGGCCGCGGATTTTTTCAGCACAGCGAAAGCCTGAATCACCTCTAGCGGCATCCGTTCCGTCCCGATCCGAAAGTTTTCGCTGCTGCGCTGGGTTTGGGCTCCCCATAGCTTATCGGCGGGAACCTGGATTTCCCCCATCGTATCTCTTTCCACTCTATATTTCACAAAAGGCACCTCCCTGTTCTACCTTCATATTTTGCCAAATAGCGGGATCGTCTACTCATCGTCCGCCCCAAAAAACGGCGGTGAAAAAGTCCGCTACAGGCCCTTTACATTTTTCCGATACTCCGTCGGAGGAAAGCCTGTTTCCTTGCGAAAGCTTTTTGTAAAATGATTCGTATTTTCAAAACCGCTCTGCTGGGCGACTTCTTTCATGCTTTGCGAAGTTGTGGTCAGCAGAAACTTGGCCTTATCCATCCGTTTGCGCTGCATATATTTAGCCGGCGGCATGCCAAAGTGCTTTTTGAAATATTTGATCAAGTAGTTGGGGTGAAAGTGAACGGCTTTGGCCAGTTGTTCCACAGTAATGCTTTTATGCAAATTACGTTCGATGTATTTCTGCAGTTGGTCCAGTCTTTCGATTTCCTCGCTGCGCTGCTGCAAAATATGGATAGGAACAGACTCCAAGTAACAGGCAATCATTTGCAACAGAATTGCCTTTTCACGAAGCCGGGATGTTAAAGCAGAATCCTCGCGCAACGCAACAAGCTCATGAAACCATGTTGTCATCTGCTCGGCATTGCCGACCTTTATATAAAGCGGTATGTCCAGCCATTGGAACAAATCAAACGAACCGATGCGCGTGGTGAAATGGCACCAATATTTAAAATAGGGAAGATTGTTGGTGACGCTATACGACTGCACGGAATGAGCGGGCAGAAATCAAAGGTCAGGCAATGGAATTATGAATGTGCATAATCGGATTCGATTGGCTTACGGCAAAAATTACGGGTTAAAAATCAATGCCAAGGAAGCGCGCGGTACGATTGTCGGTATGAAATTACCTTTAGGGCAAGCGCCAGGATATCGAAAGCAATGGTTTTCGTAAATTGATAATATAGTTCTTGCTTTCTCGTATCATCCGTGGTATTATAATTGAATGTATCATTTTCAAGCAACCTCATAATGAAGTTCCTCAGTTCATTTTGGTTTCATCCTCCGCTTCTTAAAAACAATTCAAATTCCCATGAACCCTAAGAATTTGTTGCGTGTTTACTGATTCACACTGGCGCGGTCTTCGGAGCCGCAAGGATGGAAGAGAGGTAGGGCTTTCATTGTTTTAGAGACACACCGTTTTTTACCCTGTTGGGATGTTTAAATCGCTGAAACGTCAGCGCAACAATAAACATTTATGTGACGATAAAACCTATATTCGAACGCGGTCACAGAGCTTGGAGAAGCCCCGGTTAGAGGTCATCTCCAATTAGTATGTGAGCAAGGTTGCAAGATGCAGATACAATCTATTATAGAAGAACTCTCCTTAAGTTACGGCGTTGCATCGATGCCGGCGATAACTTTACGGCTCACGGCGTCCAAGGCGGTCAGCTCATCGGCGGTCAGCTTAATTTCGGCGGCTTCCACGTTTTCTTTCATGTGCTTGATGCTTTGCGAACCGACAATCGCCGTAGTCAGCGCCTTTTGATGCAGCAGCCAGCTGATAGCGATTTGCGAGACGGCCTTTCCTTTGGCGTCGGCAATTTGCTTGAGCAAAAGGATGAGTTCTTCTTCCATTTTCAAATGCTCGGGCAGGAACAACCTCCGCGTGCTTCGGAAATCGTTTTCATCCAGCGTTTTGCCGCCCAGATGGAACGCCCCGGTTAAAAGGCCTTTGGCAATCGAGCTGTAGCTCATGATACCGATCTCATTTTCGAGACAGTAAGGAACGATGTCTTCCTCAATGGCGCGGTGCAGCAGGCTGTATTCCGGCTGAATCACGTCGATTTGCGCGAAACCGGCCGCTTCCTTCAACTGCTCCAGGGAAAAATTCGATACGCCGATCGCCCGGATCAAGCCTTCATCTTTGAGCTTCTGGAATTCGGACAGCGTTTCCGACACCGGAATCTCGTAGCTTGGCCAATGAATATAATAAATATCGATAAAATCGGATTTAAGCCGTTTCAAGCTCGCCTCTGCAGAGCGGCGTACGTCGGCCGGCGCGAGATTGGCGCGGCTTACCTTCGTCGAGATAACGCACTGCTGCCTGCTTCCTTCCAGCGCCAACCCGACAATTTCCTCGGAATGTCCTGCGCCGTAGCCCTCCGCCGTATCGAAAGTCGTGATGCCCATCTCAAATGCGGCCCGAATCGCTTGAATGTTATTTTCGTCGCTTGTAAACTCCCACGGACCGCCTCCCAATTCCCAACATCCGAATGTAATCGGCGATACTTGCAGTTTGCTTTTTCCCAACGTAATCAATTGCAATGGTTCCAACTCCTTTGTATGTATTTTACAACTTCCTGCTGTCCACCCTAGCATACCACGTAAGCGCTTTTGCTGCTAGACCGGCGTTCTTCCCGGCACCGCTTTGATCGAGTTTTTCCACCGCTCCTCGCGGCCCCCCTGCTGCTGCGCTGCAAGCGGAAGCGCAATATCCACTTCCGTTCCCTCATGAATTTGGCTGTTGATCTGAATCGTGCCCTGATGCGCTTCGATAATTTTAAAACACATCATAAGTCCGAGGCCGGTTCCTTTTTCCTTCGTCGTGTAGAACGGCTCTCCAAGCGACGCCAGCCGCTCATGGGGAATTCCCGCTCCGTTGTCGACGACCCTAAGATGCACCCGCTGCCGCTCGACGTAAGCTTCTACCCGTATCTCTCCTCCGGCTTGCATGGCCTCAATCGCATTTTTCAATAAATTAATAAACACTTGCTTCATCTGAATCTCGGAACAATAAATCATAATCGGATCGTCGGTCATCTTCACCGCCATGCGGACGTTATTCATCGTCGCTTCCGGCTCCAGCAGTTGAATCACCGTAAGAATCAGCTGGTTCAGCGAATACATTTCGTATTGAATGACCTGCGGCTTCGCTATGATCAGAAATTCGCTCACGATAAAATTAATTCGATTCAGCTCGGCGCTCATAATTTCATAATAATGATCCTGATTCGGGCCTCTCTCGCGCATAAGCTGGAGAAACCCTTTTAACGAGGTGAGCGGATTTCGAATCTCGTGCGCGAGCCCTGCCGCCAACTGCCCTACGACGGACAGCCTATCCGATTTTCTTAGAAGCTCCTCCGTCTTTTTCCGCTCGGTAATGTCCCTGGATATACCGGCGATCGCTACCGTGTCGCCTTCCGCGTTCTTGATCGGGGAGATCGTCAGACTGATGTGAAGCGGGGTTCCGTTCTTATGCAGCCGCACCGTTTCAAAATCGGTGATTTCCTGCCCGGACAGCAATTGCTCCATCAGTTGCAGCGTTTCCTCTTTTTTATCGTCCGGAATAATACGGATCGGCTTGCCTACGACCTCCTCGCCGCTAAACCCGTATATTTTTTCAAAAGCATGATTCACCTGCAGCACGTTAAACTGCAAATCAACGACATCGATCGCATCGGATGTATTCGTTATGAGAGATTCCAGCATTTCTTTGGTCCTCAGCAAATCTTCTTCCGCCCGTTTACGCTCCGTGATATCGATACAGGAAGCGATAACCTCCACGACCTGCCCGTCTCTTTTAATAGGCCGCAATGAGGAGATGTATGTAATCTGGTTAATCTGGCCTTCGTACAGCACATGCTCTTCGCCGCTCCACGCTCGTTCGTAGTAGCGCTCCTTCACCTCGGCGATATCCGCGGGGAGGAACTCTCTTAACTCCTTGCCAACCACTCTCTCCGGCGTCAGACCTAGACGGAATACGAGTTCCCCGTCGCACAGCGTATGAATGAAGCGGCCGTCGATCCGTTTAAATTTAAAGGTCATTCCTTGCTGCTTGCGCACCACATCTTGCAAATCCTGCTGCAGCACGGCCAACGATTCCTTCGTCTTTTTCAATTCGGTGATGTCTCGGGCTATGATATAAAATCCGACGATGCGCCCGTCCACGATGATAGGTACGTCTTTGGCCCCCAAATAAACTTGGTGGCCCATCTTATGGGTCAAGGCGATTTCCGTATTAAGCTGCTCTCCGTCCGTACCGTTCTGGAAAATATGCAGCTGGTCCTTTTCACCGGCAATAATCGATTTGAACGAAGTATGCAGCAGCTCGAAAGCCTCGTACCCGATGATTTTCTCCATGGCAGGATTCAGTCCGTCGATCCGTCCTTCCATATCCAGAGAGCAAATCCCGGCAGGGTTGTACTCGATCAGCGATTTGTATTTTTGTTCTAATTGCTTGCGGGAACTAATATCTTGAATTTGTGCAATTGTGTAGAGCGGCTGTCCCTGAGGGGAGCGAACGAGCGACACATGAAGCAGAATCCAGATCACTTTGCCCGTTTTATGAAAAAAACGTTTTTCCATCTGAAAGCTTACCCAATCTCCCGACAGCAGCCGCCGATTGTGTTCGAGATTTAATTCCAGATCGTCGGGATGCGTCAAGCTTTGATAATCCGTCGACAGCAGCTCTTGTTCCGAATAACCGATAATTCCGCATAGGGAGCGGTTTACTTTGAGCCATCTTCCGTTCAGATCGATCAATGCCATTCCGATTGCAGCATAATCAAACGCATTACGGAACAGCGAATCATTGACGTGTAGAGACGGTTCCAGCGATAAAGCCGTCTTATCCGTCCAATCTTGTTCCTTTTGCGATTCATTCATGGCATGTACCTCTTTTATCCGGTTATTTTACTATATTACTACATTATCTTCTTCAAATAATGCGCTTTTCCTCCTAACTTTTTTTTAAAGTTACAACATCTGTCAAACCATGGCAGGTATATTTTTATTATCCAAAGGAGTGATTGCATTGAACTCTGAATTGACCAATCCGACTCAAGGAAGTTATGTCCCCCCTGCGGCGGCCCAAGCGCCCGTAGTCTCTGTGAAGCATTGGATTTTAACCTTCATCTTATGCGCCATTCCCATCGTAAACATCATTATGCTGTTCGTATGGGCCTTCGGAGATCAAACCAATCCCAACAAAAAAAATTACGCCCGGGCCTCCTTGCTCCTTGCCGTTATCGTTATCGTCCTCTACATTATAATTTTCCTGCTCATCTTCCTGATTTTCGGAATCGGCGCGGCTTCGCATTTTCCCGGGACTCAAATTTGAGTAAATTCGCATAAAGTGTTTGAGCGAGAGAGACATTAACCAACGTAACTACAATTGAATCGAAGGCGGCGATCCAAGTTATGTCTCCCCAATCGTCTCAACGTCCATCCGCTAAGCAAGGGCAAGCGGTCACCAAAGAACAATTAAACGATGTGTATGCGGCGGGAACCAGCGACGGTGTCGTACAGCTTGAGAACGGCACGATGGATATCTCCGGCAGCGAATCCGGCGAAGCTAAGCGAAATGAGAACCAATGAATACCTCCTCCTCGATCGTGACATACTAGTATGCAGATGAACGAGGAGGTGATTTCGAATGGCTGAGAACCAAAACGACGCGGTTCAGCACGGTCTGAACGCCGCCAAAGCTAGCGCTGAGGATGCTGAACAGCAGCAGCAAGTAGAACAATTATCTTCCCTGCTGCAAAACAACGCAGAGAATGCAAATGCTACCTCCTCTGCTGTTAACGAAAACGAGTCTGATTTGAGCGAATAAATCATTGCCCCGGCAAGCCTGGAGCTTGCGAGAGGCTGAAAAAGAAAAAAACTGATTTCGCATGATGCGAAATCAGTTTTTTTGACGTGCCCTGAGAGATTCGAACTCCCGGCCTTTTGATTCGTAGTCAAACGCTCTATCCAGCTGAGCTAAGGGCACATAAGTTCATTTGCTTATTGTAACATATATGAAATGGTTGTCAAGGCCGGTACGCGTTCGTCGTCCATCATTGGGAAACCGGAATGGCCCATAGCGCGTACCGAAAATCGGGCTTTAGGCAGGTTCAGGCGATATGCCGACATATCGCCTGGAATAAATCCGCTGGCCAGTTTCACTCATGCGGAAAAGAGACGCCTCTCCTTGAAAGCAAGCAATGATTGGCCGTCTTGTTCTTATCCGTGCTTGCAATTGGATCACGCTGTACCGCCAAAAGCCCGTACCTTCCCTGCGCTGACGAGCAAATATCCCGGAAACAGCCGCTGTTCTTCTGCCGGCAGCGTCTCATACCATTGTCGTATCGCTTGCTTGACCGGCTGCGCCTCCGGTATATAATCCAGAAAGTCCAAACTATTGAGAAATCCGATATTCGTTTCTCCGATCCATTCGATGCCGCTCCTCCGGAATTCGTCTTCGACGGTCAGCACCGGCTCCTCGATACCGTACATCCACGTCCCTTGACGCTCGCCATACGCTTTGCCGGCGCGATACGGCAAACATTTGGCATAAGGAGTCAGCGTAACGACCATGCCTCCGGGCCGGGTCACCCTGGCCATTTCGCGCAGAATGGCTACCTTCTCATCCGAAGTAAAATGCTCCAGCACCCCCGCATTCCAAGTAAGATCGTTGCTCTGCCCGGACACCTCCATGCATCGGATGTCCGACAACACGAAGTTCCCTTCGCAGCCTGCACTGCGAAACGCGGCCCTGCTGTTGGCGAGAGCTTTTTCCGAGTAATCGACCAATGTCACGCGCGCTCCCTCTCCGGCCAGACGCAGCGAAATTTTGCCGCTTCCCGAGCCCGCCTCCAGTATGTCCTTGTCGCGGAAATCGCCGGCCAGTTCCCGCATCGTTTCATATATGGATTGACTGAGCGGGTCCCACGAATACGAAACATTCCCCGACCAAATCCCGTCCCACACTTTCTTCTGCTGGTCAGACATCCTTTCACTCCCGTCCGTTGCCCTGCGGCACGAATTTTTGCAGCAGCTGCTCGAATACCTTCGAGTTCGGATAAAGCGCCGACAGCTGCTCCAGCCCGTAAGCGCCGTACTTTTGGAATAAGCCTGTTTCATTTAACGTAAAATCCGCATGTCTGTCAGGCAGCGACATTCTTTGCGCCATCGTGGCATGATACACCCATGAATGCAAGCAGCATTTCGGCTTCCACCGATTCCGCGTTCCCATATAAAAGGAGTAGCCGACGAGCAAGCTGTCGTCCTCATACCCCTGCTTCCCTTTCATAAACCGGGTGTCGTACCCGCCCACTTCGCGCAGAGCGGCGGACTTGTGAACGACGGGATGCACGAAGCCTTCTCTGATCTCGTTCCTCGATAAACTCTCCAAATACGCGATCAATTCGTCCGTCTGTTGCGGCACCGTGCCGTACAGGCCGAGAGGCTGCAGCTCGCCGCCGGACGTCAGTATGCCCGGACAAACTAAGGGATCGTCGGAAGATTCCAAATATGCGATGAGCGGCACATGCCAATTTCTAGGAAATGCCATATCGACATGAATTTCAGAAATATAGGGCACTTCCTTAAATCGATCCCAAACGTAGCGGAAACAGCTCTGCCTCGCTTGCGCGATCCCGACATTGGCGCCGTCGCCCAGTATAACGGGAGCCAAGCCGAATGCGCCGAACAGCCCGGACAGCTGCGCATTGCTTAAGCCGCCCTGATTATATACGACAAGCGTGTGATCGTCGGACGCCCGCAAGCTTTCGGCCGCACGGCGCAGCATCGCAACATCGTAACCGAGCGCATCGTCGCTGCGGATCAGCAGCGGCATCGTATGAATGATGTTCAAAGGCAACGTTTGCCCCCTCCCATGGACCCGATTATTCCATCCACTCGATCAAATTCGGATTTTCATCCAGAATCGACATGTACTGTTCTTTCCACCCGAACTTGGCATCGGGATCGAGCTTCAAGTACCGTTCATACTTTTCCCGCCGGTGACTGGATTCGGACCAGCCCAGATGCTTCAACCGCAAGTCGGATAAACGATGAGGGAGTGCAAAGATGTTCTCCGGAAATCTGCCGCAGTGCTGCTGCGTTTCCTTCCACGTGTACGTTCTGTCGCTCCGGTAACGAAGCAAGAACGGACGGTAAAAAAAGTGCGACCGCCATAAATGGTCTTCCCGGTAATGCGTCGCATTCCAGAAATCATACAGCCGAAAGCAAAACAAATCGGTACCGGAGTCCTCGATCAACCGGCGGACGCTGTCGGCAAATTTTCGCTCGAATATTTCGTCCGCATCCAGATTCAGAATCCAATCCGGATTCGTTGCCAGCGTCTCCTCCCATTGCTGCTTGCGCAATTCGATCTCATTGCTGAATTTGGATTGCTCATTCCGGATGAGCTTTACAGGGATTCCATGCAGCATTTCGAGACAAAGCTCGGCCGTACCGTCCGTACTGCCGTCATCGATAATTACCGCCTCGTCGATATATTTCCGATGCTCCGATAACGCCTCTTTCAGAAACCGGTCCGCTTCATTTTTAACGACCATGGATAATGTCAATTTCTGCGTCCGCCTCACCTCCGTACCCAGGAAGGCGGGAAGCGGATTACGGTCGCCGGCTGCAATCCCAGCTTCCCTCTTGAACGCTTCCACTCGTTCCAAATCGGAATCCCTATACAAATGCAGCGCAGGATAATGCGTGTCGACGAATAACGAAAATCCGAGAGCCGCTGCCCGAATGCAAAAGTGCCGGTCCTCCCCCCAGAAGGAGAGGTTTTTAATCGGCTTGAAATGGACACCGGACAACAGGGCATGCCGGCTGATTAACGTGCAAGCGCCCAAGCCGCCCACCTCATAGATCCCCGGAATCCTTAGCTTGGCGATAAATGCAGCCGTACGCGCGGCGATGTCCTCGCTGCTCAGATACTCTCCCGGCCGATATTCCCACAGCTTATATTCGTCATGAAGCCATACTTGAGGCTGCATGGAAGCGCCCGGCTGCCACCGGGTCCAGAAAATTTCCGAGACGATATCTTTCCCCGCTGCTGCCAAATGTTCGATCGTATCCGGGTGCAAAACCAAATCGGAATCGATCAAAAATAAGTAATCATACTGGAGATTCACTGCATGCTCAATCATTGCGTTTTTAAATTCGGCAACCTTCCATATTAAAGTGTCGTGCCATACATGCGTCGTTTCGTTGCACTCATAATTGTTTCTCTGGTCCGAATAAATGATGAACACCCGCTTGGCATCCTCGACAAACCGGTGAAGAAGCTCCGTTGATTGCGGGTCTTCGTTATCGTCGACGAAAAGATAAGAGAGCTCGACGTTTTCCTGCTTAAGACGAAGCAGCGAACTTAAAAATTCGTGCAAAATCGCCGGCTTCTGATGAATCGGACTGCCGACCAACACCTTTTTTTTACTTTCCGTCATATGCTTCTCCTTGGCCTATCGATTCACTGTTTTTCAGTACGCCTTCCAAATACGATTTGTTATGCAGTATGCTCCGGTCTTTGGGCCGGTAGCGGCGCGCCCGCTCGTTATGCAGATAAGCCAGCTTGTATTCGCCGATTCGATCGTAACATAAGCACAGCTGCAAATGAGGAAGCCAGGTTGAGCATGCCTCGTTGCGAAAACCCATCTGCTGCTCCGACGGTTCGAACAATGTGGCCAGGTTATACCAGAAGATCGCGGTTTGAAATTCTTGTTTGTTCAAAAAGTGGTAGCCCAGCCGACAGCAAAATTCAGGACGCGGGCGGTCATATCGAAAAGAGCGTAATGCGGATTCGAATTCCAGCTGCTCATTTCCGAGCTGATGATAGCAGTCCGCCAGTTTGCCGCAAGCGGAGATGTTGTCCTCGATCCACCCTTTTCCTGTGGCGAGAAACTGCTCATAATAGCGAGTCGCCATCTCCGGCTTGCTGTGGTCAAGAAGCTCGTTGGCATAGTAATACAAATCGCGCGGAGAGAACTGCTCCCCTGCGCCCAATCTGCGCTCGTAAATATTTATGTTGCGATCGCTGTCGTGGCGAAGGCTGCTATGAGTGACGGCAATATCGCTGTTGTAAATTTGTCCCCATACTTCCAAGTACTCGTGAACCGCGCCGATCCACCGAAAGTTGTTGCTTCTCTTCACAAGTCGGTTGCGCCGGACGCTCGAGGTCACGTTGCCGAATTCGTCAAAAGCAAGGTGGTACGCCATAGTGACGGAATCGACAGACGGATCAAGCGTTTCCTTCAGCGATACGAATGCGGCAAGCTGATCTCTCTGGATCACATCGTCCGCATCCAGCCATAAAATGTAATCTTTTGTCGCCAAGCCAAACGCATAATTTCGCGCGGCTGCGAAATCATCAATCCACTCAAAATCGTAGATGCGCTGCACAAAGGAACCGGCGATCTCCTTCGTGCGATCAGTAGACCCCGTGTCGACAATGATGATTTCGTCCACAGCCGAGGCGACGGAGGATAAGCAGCGCCCGATGACATCCTCCTCATTTTTGACGATCATGCAAAGGCTGACCGTAATCACACGATCCCTCCTAACCTTCCGAAGTCCGTTTCTACATATATATTCAAATATATTCAAAAAAAACAGTTTAGAATTTAAATTATCATTTTTTGTAAATAAACATGAACTATTCCAGTGATATCACATACAATAATCCATAGGTTTTCACCCAAAATTTGTATTATTTACAAGGGATGTGGAGGTTTTTTTCAAATGAGCATGCCGAAAATTCCCGAGGAACCATACAGACCGACCAAAGAAGAAGTCGTTATTGATTTGTTAAAGTCGATTGCAATGGAAGAGACCGCAATTTCTCACTTATTGAATGCCGAGGCAGAGAAAATTCAAGCGTTCGTCGGCAAATGCCTCGATTTTCCAACGAGTCCGACGACCCGGGAGATCATTAAGTTTGAGGGTCAAGTGTTTAAATTGGTCGATATTATCGTGATGAAAGAATGGCTGCTCCTTAGAAAACTGGAGAATGTAATCGAATTTGACTGCATGGAGCCATGCTGTGAGTGCGAGGAGTAACGACAATGATGAATGCGGACACCAACTCCAAGCTGCCTGTTGCCCTTGAGAATTGCTTGAATTCCGCGGTTGAAACGCATATCGCTTTCCTCATTTTTGTGGAAGCGATGAGCCGCTTAACGGAGGGGATGCAAAAACGAGAGCTTGAGCGAGAACATAAGAACCGGTTGTTTCATTGCTTAGACCAGTTTGTTATTCTTTATATGCAAAAAACAGAAGCATACTTTACGCTACTGGACAGCCGCGGTAACGGATCGGACACGGTTACCAAAGCGTTTTTTCTATTATATGCCAAAAAAATGAAACAAAAACTGGATGACCTGAAAAAACTATTCGCAAACATCGATCGCTTGCGATACTTGTCCGAACAAGGCGCCTCGGCTCCGCGCCCCTCTCCGCCCTGGCTGTCCCCGCTTTTGACGTACAAACTGCCCGCCGGCAAATATCGCATAACGTCTTCTTGGCATCGCAGGCAATTAACCGCTCAAACGGACGGCGGCTTACCATGAAGGCGCGCATTTCTTTATGCATGATCGTCAAAGATGAAGAAGCTTGTGTAGAGCGCTGTCTGCAAAGCGTTAGGGGCATTGCGGATGAAATGATTATCGTGGACACCGGTTCGACGGATAAAACCCCATCGATTTGCAAGTCTTTCGGAGCCGAAGTATTCGATTTTCCGTGGGAGGATAGCTTTGCCAAAGCGCGTAATTACGGCTTGAAGAAAGCTTCGGGGGATTGGATTCTTTGGCTGGATGCCGACGAGGAGCTGCGGGCGGGGCACGCTTCCGAGCTGCGGGATGTAGTCGCTTCGACGCCTCATGACGTACTGCTGATGACACTCGTCAACTTTTACGGAAAAACGGCCGATTTGGATCAAGTCTATACTTCGGCCAGCCACCGGTTGTTCCGCAACGGTTTGGGCATTCAATTTACAAACGATATTCATGAGCAGCTGAATTTACCGGAATTGAGCGCTTCCTTGTCCGGAATCGGCATCCTTCCCGTTTCCATTTATCATTACGGCTATTTGGATACCGTCACCGAAAGCAAAAATAAATTTGAACGAAATTTCACTATGCTGGTGAAGGAAAAACAAAAGTCCGGACACAGCCCCTTGGTAAGTTATCACATAGCGAGTGAATATTACCGTATAAAGGAATACAAACAAGCATTCGATGAGCTGAATCACGCTATCCTCGGCTTTTTGAATATCGGACAACTGCCTCCTTCCATCGTATACAAAATGAAGTACGACATTCTGCTCGCGCTAGGAAGCATAGACGGAGCGTGGCCGGCCATTGAAAAAGCGATCGCTTTGTACCCGGATTATGTGGATCTTCACTTTTACAAAGGAATCATTCTTTACGTTAAGGGACGAATCGAGGAAGCTTTGGCCGCTTTTCAGAAATGCCTGGAGCTGGGCGATGGCCCGCTTCATTACTTGTCGCTGAAAGGCGTGGGAAGTTTTCAAGCCTTATACTATATGGGCCTGTGTCATGAAAAAAACGGGGATCTTAATGAAGCGAAACGGTTTTACGAACAGACTTTGCAAGTATGCTCCAACCATGCGGCAGCGCAGCAGAAGGTCGGGTGGGACCCTATCCGGCTTACTTAAGCATAAACTGCAGACGAATAATGAGGGGAGAAAGATATGGTATGTCACAAGCCCATATTCCTAACATAACGCCTCTAATTACAGTTACAGATCATGAAACCGTCAGGCTGCTGATGTCTTCCATCGCGCTCGAAGAAATCGCGCTGGCGCATATTATGAACGCGGAAGCGGAGAAAATTCAATTTATTTTGGGCACTTTGGACTCTTCGATCCAGCCGCCGCCTTACATTAGTTTGGAAAACATTCTCGCCATCAACCAGTCGGTGAGAAAAACGTTGGAAAATGTAGTTTTAAAAGAAGTGCTGCTGCAAGTTAAATTTGCCAATGTATTGGGATATATGGATAAGCTGCTTGAGAGAGAAGCCGGTCCCCCTCAAGGCTAACAACGCCAAAACAAAATATTCATTATAATGTAAAATTTGTAACTTTTCACATTTGTCAATAATACAATAAACTGTCCTTCAATTTAATAAACAGGAGGGTTGATATGTCGCAGTCGAATATCCCTAATATTACGCCGGCTATTACCATTACAAGAGATGACGCAATAAATTTGCTATTGTCTTCGATTGCATTGGAAGAATTGGGATTAAGTCACATTATCAATGCGGAAGGTGAAAAACTGCAATTTGTGCTGGGCACCTTGCCGGGGGTCAGCTCACCAACGCCGACATTGAGCGATCTTTTGTTAGTTAACGATAGTGTGCGAGACACGATTCGTGATCTGACTCGAAATGAATTTCTTCTTCAAAGCAAGCTTGAACGCATCCTAAGCACTCCTGTTTCTATCGGGCCGACAGGGCCTCCAGGACCTACAGGACCGTCGGGAGGACCTCCGGGGCCGACCGGGGTTACGGGCGCCGCAGGCGCTACGGGAGCCACAGGCGCTACGGGGGACCCAGGCGCTACAGGAGCCACGGGCGCTACAGGAGCCACGGGCGCTACGGGGGCCACGGGCGTCACGGGGGCCACAGGCGCTACGGGGGACCCAGGCGCTACAGGGGCCACGGGGACCACGGGGGCCACAGGCGCTACAGGGGCCACAGGCGCTACGGGGGCCACAGGCGCTACGGGCGCCACGGGCGCCACGGGCGTCACGGGAGCCACGGGCGTCACGGGAGCCACGGGCGCTACGGGGGCCACAGGCGCTACGGGGGACCCAGGCGCTACAGGGGCCACGGGCGCTACGGGAGCCATAGGCGCTACGGGGGACCCAGGCGCTACAGGGGCCACGGGCATCACAGGGGCCACAGGCGCTACGGGGGACCCAGGCGCTACAGGGGCCACGGGCGTCACAGGGGCCACAGGCGCTACGGGGGACCCAGGCGCTACAGGGGCCACGGGCGTCACAGGGGCCACAGGCGCTACGGGCGCTACGGGAGCCACGGGCGTCACGGGAGCCACAGGCGCTACGGGGGACCCAGGCGCTACAGGGGCCACGGGCACCACGGGGGCCACGGGCGTCACAGGGGCCACGGGCGCTACGGGCGGCACGGGAGCCACGGGCGCTACGGGCGGCACGGGCGTCACGGGGGCCACAGGCGCTACAGGGGCCACGGGCGCTGCCGGTTCCGGTGCGATCATTCCTTTTGCTTCAGGACTGCCTACTGCGCTTACCACCATAGCAGGCGGACTATTGGGCACAACGAGCCTTGTCGGCTTTGGAAACTCTGTAACAGGCGTATCCGTTCTCGGCAGCGGCGCTATCGATTTGACCGGTGCAGCCGGTACACTTTTGAACTTCGCCTACTCCGTGCCTCGCGCAGGCACGATTACTTCAATAGCTGCCTATTTTAGCGTCACGGCGGCACTGTCACTTGTTGGAACTTCAATTACAATTACAGCACAGTTATATAATTCAACCACTCCTGATAACACCTTTAATCCAATCCCGGGAGCTATCGTGACATTGACTCCCCCTCTTACAGGCATATTAGCGATCGGAGCGATCACCAGCGGAATCACAACGGGTCTAAGCATACCTGTAAGTGCCGGGGATCGTCACTTAATGGTATTTTCAGCTACCGCCACAGGCTTAAGTTTGGTGAATACGATAGCGGGCTATGCCAGCGCAGGGGTTGCCATAAGCTAACAAGAGCTGCGCCAATTTTTTCGAGGTTGACTTCTCCAAGTCAACCTCTTTTTCTTCATTATCTTTCAACTTATTAATCAATGGCAGCTTGTCATTGGCGAACTTCAGCTATATTCGGCTTTTCAACAGGCTGCTTCCTTCGATCGCTGCGCTACCTTCACGATCGCTTGTTCGAATACGATTACTTAAAGGCGGACTACATTCAATACAGCCAATTGGTAAAAGCGTCCGATTCGACCGCGTCGTTAAGCGGGGCGACGGAAGGACGGATGACAAGCAGCGGGCGTTACAGAAATGTGCTGTCCCCTGCCGGTTTTTGCGACGAACTGCGGGCTGCGCTCATCGAGTGGGAGGACATCGGCAGTGCCGTACTCCCAAGGCCGGTCAGAACAGCATACTTCCGGGCGTTATCGACAGCGCCGGATGCGCCATCTCCCGCAAAAACATGCGTTCGCCTTTCAGGCTATCCCTACTTGATGATCCGGGCAAGCCGATTGGAGGGGACCGAGGACGCCCCGCGACTGGCCGTGTCGTTCATCCAAATTTGCCGGAACGTATACGTTGCCTGCTAACCAGATTGAGTTATTTTTAAATTTGACGTCCTTTTTCATCGTAATACCTCCAAATGATTTATTTGAGTAAAAGTAACTTATTCGCTAATTGGAAAAAAACACTGTGCGTCCGGGACTTATTCTCTAGTCCTGCCGTTCTCATCTCCTAACCGAAATATTGTATCCACGCCGAATCGCATCATGCACGGTGAGTGAATTTAGGCGGTCCAGTTAAATGCGCATATGCGTAATAAAGACCTTATGTGTATCATAATAAGCAGGAATAACATATCTTCAATGACCAAGTGGCAGTGCCTTGTGCGTTAATGCACAAAGCTATCGAAACTATGCATTAAAGCCGTTCCCGCACAAAAAAAGACATGGAATCGTAATTCCATGCCTGTCTCAAGCAATGTCTCAAGGAAATGAACGGCCAGAATACATATGAATCGTACCGTTTTTTATAGCCTGCTTTGGCGCTTTACGTCGTATAAATCATCTCGTCCGGAACGATAATACATATAAATACAACGTCGAAAATAAGCTTTCAGCGGCGAAAACTGATGTTTTTCTAATCAATGCAATCCGTCTGCTCTGTCTATATATTTCTCTCCAGCAGCAGCCCGACTTGTTCGGCCACGACATGAGCCGGTTCGGAGATTTCATTCGTAATATACGATTCAACAATACCTACAACGGCTTTTCCAAAAAAATCATGGATGATCTCCTTGCTAAATCCTTTATTCACTCCTTCCGCCGTATTCAGCTCGCCTTCCAATTCTTTAATGACAAGCTTGAAGAAGCCGCTGCGAAAAGAAGGAGCTCCCTTGCTCACCAGAATCGTCGAGAAGAACGCATGGTTGTTTTCAAAATAATCAAACCAAATCCGGGTTGCTTCTACAAAGCTTAAATCCGCCGATGATTGGCAGAGCCTCTCCAGCGCATGAATATGTTCTTCAATCAGCTTATCCAGCAAATCATATTTATCCAAGTAATGAAGATATACCGTCCGGCGGCCCACATTCGCCCTGTCGGCAATATGTTGTATCGTAATCTCGTCAAAGCTTTTTTCGGACAGCAGCTCGATAAAAGCTTGCTTTATCGATTGCTGCGACTTGAGAACTCTTCTATCTACTTTGGTCATTGGAAACAGCCTCTTTTTATTTTTGATTCGATTATACGCATATGTGTTATATGTTATCAATATGCACTTACTTTATACATCTTGAGGCCGATTCTCAGTGTAATCGCCCGTGCACGGCTCAGCAAAAAACTCCGCGCCAGGCGCAGAGTTTCATCTACATAGATCATATATTAATCATTCAAGCCTTTGCCATTCAGGATATGCGGGATATATTTTTCCACCCTCGACTCTCGAGTTTTAAATTGTTTGGGTGAAGAAAAATGCAAAATGTACGCTCTTTGCCGTCCCGGCGTCAATGCTTCAAAAGCTATTTTCAAGTCGGGGAGTTCTACGAATTTATTTTGCAATTCTTCGGGAATGACATATTCCGTGTGCTTTTTATAAGTTACTTGCAACCCGGCTTTTTCAATTCCAATAGCTTCATCAATATATGCTTTCAAAATAAGCTGCATATGCTCGATTTCTTGAACATTCGTGAACCGAATCTGGCGCGCCGCCTGTACCTTCTCCGTTTGTTGGACGAGAGTCCCGTGAGGATCTTTTAGCAACGCGCCTTTGTGGAACAGAAGCGCGCAATACTCCTTAAACCCATGGATCAAAACGATATTATGATTATCCAGCGTGTAGCAAGGATGCATCCACTTAAAATCCTCGGTCAGTCCGCAGTCAAGAACGATCTCTCGCAGCAGCTCGGACTCTTCCTTCCATTTCTTAAGCTTGTTAAAATAGGAATCAAGCTTAGGATTCCTCTCACCCTTTATCATCAAGGTTCCCCCTCTGCTATTTGCCGTTCATCCAATGGCATCTGACTATAATCGACTTGTTTCAGCAGAACATACTTGCTCGATGGCCATCCGGTCCATCAAAAGCCTGTGTTGTCACTGTTCTATTTGCTAATTGGACACTCTTTAGTGACATATCAATTATAGGACACCGTTCAGTGTCATGTCAACCAGCCGCGTACCCGGAATCGGCAATGCTCCTTTAGCTTTTATCCGTTGAAGAAGCCAAAGCGATCGTCTGCTGCACCAATTCGCCGACCTCTGTCGCAACCTGCTCCGTGCTGCCGGTTAACTGATTCAGCAAGAAAGATTCCATAATCCCCAGAACAGCCATACCCAGAAATCTTAAAAACAGCTCGGGATCTCTGCTAAGCTTGCTCCTGTCTATTTTCCGGTCGATCTGCTCCATCATAAACCCCAGCAGCCGTTCCCTGAAGGATACGGTGCTCTTGCTTGCGAACAGTGCGGCGAAGAAGTCCCGATGCTCCTCAAAATAGCGAAACCAGATGACGGTCCCCTCAACAAATCCTTTCTCCTGCTTAAGTCGGCAAATTTCCTCCAGTTCCACAAGCTGTCTGTTGACGATTGAATCCAGCAGGTCGTATTTGTCCACGTAGTGCAAATAGAATGTCTTACGGCTTAAATCCGCTCGCTCGGTTATCTTCTTAACCGTAATTTCATCAAAGCCCTCTTCGACCAGCATCGTCAAAAAGGTGGACTGGATCGCATTCTGCGATTTGATGATTCTGCGATCTATTTTATCCATATCGAGCAACCCCTTATTTATTACACGAATTTCCGTTATGTGTGTAGTAATACGCTCAAGCTAAACATCTGGTCATTGAATGCAGTGTCTATCTGATGTAATTTAAATATACACAAGAGTATTCATACTCACAAGTATATAATTTAAAAAAACAAAGGTGGCTACAAACATGGCAGTAACAAAAAAATCCGTAACATTTAACGCTCGCGGGCTGCAGGTTGCAGGTATTTTGAATATTCCCGACAAAGCCGAAGCACAGAAAAATCCGGCAATCGTCTGCGTCCATCCCGGCAGCAGCTGCAAGGATCAAACCGCAGGCATCTACGCCGAGAAATTGGCCGAGCTGGGGTATGTCACGATCGCATTTGACGCATCTTATCAGGGAGAAAGCGGCGGCGAGCCTCGCTATATCGAGGAACCGGCCGCACGGGTCGAGGACGTTCGTTGTGCCGTCGATTACCTGACTACGCTTGACTATGTCGATGATCATCGGATTGGCGTATTGGGCGTCTGCGCAGGCGGCGGTTACGCTGTGAACGCCGCGATGACCGATCGCCGTATCAAGGCGGTCGGCACGGTGGTCGGCGCCAACATCGGTCGCGTAAACCGTGAAAGCGGCGATCCAATCCAGGCTTTGGAAGCTATTGCGGCGCAACGTACGGCCGAAGCTCGCGGAGCCGAAACGCTGATCACGAATTGGATTCCCGGCAATCAGGAGGAGAGGGAGAAAGCGGGTCTCACCGACATCGATCTTGTCGAAGCGGTTGATTACTACACGACGCCGCGCGGTCAGCATCCGAACTCGCCGAATAAAGTAAACTTCACCAGCCTGGCCGCTGTGTACGGCTTCGACGCCTTTCATCTGGCGGAACAGCTGCTTACTCAACCTCTGCAAATCATCGTCGGCAGCGTTCAAGGCGCCTTCGGTTCGTACAAGGACGGCCATGAGCTCTATCAGCGTGCAGCTTCCGCGAAGAAGGATCTGTTTGTGCTCGAAGGCGCAAGCCACTACGACCTGTACGACAGACCGGAGCCGGTCCGGCAAGCAGTCGAAAAGCTGGGCGCGTTCTATAAAGAAAACCTGTAAACGAGCAGAAATGAAAAAGATGCCGGGAATGTAAAACAGGTACCCGTATACCGGACACTTCCAAAAAAAGTGTTTAGTATACGGGTACCTTTTTGCAATTCCAACCCAACTACATAGAACTGTCGAGCTACGGCATCTCTTCACCTGAATAATGGACATTGTATTGTTCATTTCCTGCCCAATTACCGGCATCTACCATATGGTCAGTTTCTTTTCAGCTGGCGTACGCGGCTTTGGACGGGGCACCTTGTCAAAATACCCCATATGAAGAATACCTACGATCCGCTCGTCTTTCCGTACGCCCAGCCCGTCCCGGAACTCGGGGTTAAAAATGAATTCGATGGTGGACCAGATCATTCCCAGCCGCTGCTCCCACCCTACAAGCTGCAGGTTTTGCATCAGGCAGCAAACCGCCGCGAAGTCTTCATCCCGCTTGTGCTCGTTCTTCTCCTCCTTTGTTACTACGATCAGGTGGGCGGGAATCTCAAGTAACCTGTTTCTCATAAACTCCTTGAGTTTGGGCGGCAGCAGACGGTACCGTTTAAGACTGCCGGATGCAGCCGTAATCAGGTCAACCAGGCGCACCTTGCCATCTTCGCTATCCACATAGATGAACCTCCACGGCTCCCGCAGCCCGTGATTCGGAGCCCACACCGCGTCATTCAACAGTTGAATAACCAATTCACGAGGCACAGGGGTCCGATTAAACGTGCGAATGCTTCTTCTCTCCCGAATTGTCTTGGCGATACTCATGACAATCACGCTCCCATCGCAATGTTCAATGGCCGAAGCTTCCAGATGCGATTGGCGCCTTCCAACGCCGGGCCGCTCGCCTACTCCGGCTCTTTCTTAGTCCAATGCGCGGATACGCTCTGCAGAAATCGCAGAATAGCGTGTAACTCCGCTTCCGTAAACGGCTCGAGCAGCTGCATAAACCGCTCCTCCTCCAGTTTGTGAAGCCGTTGATGGAGCTCAAAAACCTGTCTGCCCTTCGCCGTCAGACTGAAGTAGACTTCCTTCTTATTATCATTCAGCTGCCTTCGCTTTATATATCCTTCCTCCAACAGCTTCACGCTGATTTTCGTGATGCCGGCCTTGGACAAATTCATCTTCTCTGCAAGCGCCGTGTTGTTGATCGGCTCGTTGTTGCCGATGCAGTCGATCACGTGCACGCTAGTCAAGTGACGCGGGATCGATTCCAATCGCTGCTCCTGTGCAAAACGAAAAATTTTGTCGTGCTCCGATTCGATCAATTGCTCGCTCAGATGCGCAAAATGAACGACCTGAGCATGGACCAGCCATTTGATCGTCTCCAACGTATTCATCATCTCACACCTCAGTCACATAAATGATAGTTTACCGATAAACAATCGTATCACGTTCCGACGCCGGAGTGCAACGTTCCCTCCTTCAACGATACGTGATGGTTAATGCACGGGATTGCTCAAGGCGCTGTCCGTTCCCCGTTCCTTCTTCCGCTTTGAGCGGATTGCAAAAACAAATGGCAGAGCCAGCACCACAATTATCGTCGAAAAAAAATTCAAATCGTTGATGCCCATTGTTGTGGACAACTGAGTCAAGTGCGATCCGACGTCCCCCTCCATCAGCCTAGCAGCATGATCGGCAGTACGTGAAGATAGCAGAGTGGTGAAAAGAGCCACACCGAACGATACGAATACATTCCGCAGCCAGTTCTGAATGGAAGAGGCGTAGCCGGTGTACTCGCGGGAAATCTCCTCCATCCCGGCCGTCGTCGCCGGCATCAGCACCAGGGCCAGACCTAGACTGCGGACGGTCATCCACAAGAGCGTATAAGCGGATGAGCTGTCGATCTGCAGCCATGCGAGCGGCAAGTTTCCTGCGGCCATCAACAGTACACCAACAAGCAGTAATGGCATGGGGCCAACTACTTTGTACAGCCGACCGACAATCAAGGACATAATCGCCATGGCAAGTGTAGACGGTAGCAGAATCATCCCCGTATCAAGCGGCGAATGTCCCTGGACATTTTGCAGGAAGACGGGAACAAGAAGCATGCCCGAAAAAAAATTGATCATCACGATACACAGCAATATTACCGTCGACGTGAAGCGCCGATTCAGAAACACTTTGAGCTGTAGAAGCGGCGACTCGATTGACATCTCACGCCAAAGAAACAGCACCAGCGCCGATAACCCGCCTCCCAGACAAAGCAGCGTACTGACCGACCCCCATCCCCAACCGGACCCTTGCGACATCGTGATCAGCAGCAGCGAGCTTGCGGCGATGACCGTCAGAAGCCCCCATAAATCGAATCCCTTCGGCACTTTCAGACGATAGTAAGGAATGAAGAAAAAGGCAACAACGATCGTTAGCAGCCCTAACGGCACATTGGTCCAGAACAGCCACTTCCAGGATTCGTGCTGGATAAGCCAGCCTGCGTATGTCGGTCCAATGGCTGGCGCCACTATCGAAGCGGCGATCCAGATGCTCATGGCTACAGACTGTTGATGCCGCGGTATGATCTGGAATATCATGGTCATCGATGCCGGCACTATAATACCGCAGAATGCGCCCTGAACAATGCGGAAGGCGATCAGCATCGGCGCGTTCCAAGACAAGGCGCACAGCACGGAAGCAACCGTCATGCCGAGCAAGGCGAAAATATACAATCGCTTGTAAGTGAAGCGTTCACCGAAATATCCAGCTGTAGGCGCGAATGTGCCGAGCGCCAACATGAAGCCAGTCAGTGTCCATTGCACGATACTTAAGTCGGAAGCAAATTCTTTTTGAAAGACCGGCAAAGCTATATTAATCGTATTGCTGTTCAGCAGCGACAGGAAGTTCCCCATGAAAATCGCTACAATTAATGGCATAAACTTCATGAGCTTCTGAGGTTGTTGCTCCTCCGTGCTGGTCAAGTTCTTATTTTTCATTGCAAGTTCCACCATCCACTCACCTTTTTATTTACCAGTTAACAAAATATCAATTCGAACACATCAAATAAAAGCGAAATAAAATTCAATTCCGGCTCCACCTCATAACTTTTAATTTACCGGTAAACAATAATGATTATAACTTCTATAATAATGAAAATCAATATCAATTCCATTTTAATCTCACTGCTTGTTTGAATCGCCTCCTCGGTTATGATACTTCTACCCGGCCAGCGTTACTGCATTGAGGACAGCCTGCACAGATGAGGGGGAACCTCGATAAACATCGAAGTCTTTCGCATTCCCCCATGCTGAGATTCCTCCAAACCAACTGAAATACGAACCATACCTGAATCAACCCCGGCTGCTTTTAATTTCGTCATTTAATTGATGATGTGTGGCACTTGCTGGATGTAAAACACAGGTTCCTTCGTTACGATTACACGCCAATTTGAACAGCTCAAATGGTATGCTCCATTAGTTCCGCTACTGCTCGATCAGCAGACCGAAGAGCCCCTTCCAGATGTCCGCCTTGTTCACGAGCGGTTTCTGTTCCGGCAAAAAAGATTTTCTTATCCCAGCTTTGCAGTCCTACGGGTAAGCCATAAAGAGCCGGATGAATTGCTCACGGACAAGCTTCAACAGGTTTTCCTCCCCTAACTCTTCACGTTTCTTGGCCGGTATGCCAAAGAAACCAAAAAGCGCCCCCGCCCCGGTAACAGGCGATGCATCATGGATTTCTTGCAAAGGTCCGACCCAGCTTGCTCGCAGGCCGCTTAACCCTGCGCCGATAATGATAACAGGCTCATATTTTTCCATATTCAATCCTGCTCAACCTTTCTTCTTCCGAACCCAAAGGACAACGGGAATCAACAGCAAAGACAGAAAAGCTCCGGCCAATGAAAGGGTTGTATAGCTGGACTGCGCTACAACCATACCCGACAATGCGCCGCCGGAAGCTCCGCCTAAAGCGATCAGTACATCGATCGTACCTTGGGTTTTCGCCCGAATCTGCGGGGGCGTGGCATGAACAACCGCCGCTGTACCGCTAATCAAACCAAAATTCCATCCCAATCCAAGCAGCGCAAGTGCAAGAATCAGCACCGCCATGGAATCGCCAGGACCAAATGCAGCCAGTAAACCTGACAATAACAACGTAAATCCGGCAACGTACGACATAGCGATATGTCCAACTTTATCAACGAGTACACCTGTGACCAGGGAAGGGAGATACATCGCGGCAACATGAATGCCGATGACAATGCCTACTGCACCCAGACCGTGTCCATGATGTTGCATGTGAACGGGAGTCATCGTCATAATCGCAACCATCACAATCTGTGTAAGAACCATAACCGTAGCGCCAATGATAATTCCCTTTTTATTCGCGGCATTTTCGAGTCGTTTCGCATCATCCGCTATGGACTCGAGTCTTTGCTTTTCAGCTACAGCCTTAGCGACAAGGAATGGATCAGGTCGTAAGAAAACAAACAGCACCACACCCGCAATCAGATACGCCGCTGCCGCCAACATGAACGGCCCTGACAATGGCGGAGCGCCCAAAGACGTGGCGAACTTGCCGGTCAGTGTGACCAGATTCGGACCGGCAACAGCGCCAAACGTGGTGAAAACCATAGCCATACTGATCGCTTTGGCCCGATGGGCTGGCAACGCCAAATCCGTCCCGGCATACCTCGCTTGCAAATTGGTTGCCGTTCCTGCCCCATAAAGCAACATGGAAATAAATAGTAAAGGTATACTGTTTAATAGCGCGGAAAGCACAACGCCAATAGCTCCCAAACCGCCCACCATAAACCCGATAGCCAGCCCAGGCCTGCGTCCCCATCGTTGGGACAGTCGCCCCACTCCATAAGCCGCGGCGGCGGAACCCAAAGTTATGAGTCCTGAAGGAATTCCGGCATAACGATCTGTGCCCAGCATCTCTTTGGCAAGCAATGCGCCTACGGTGACCCCTGCCGCCAAACCCGCTCCAGCAAGAATTTGTGATAAAATAACGACCTTTAACGTTTTGGCATGCAGTTGACGTTGTTTCTCCGGTACATTCACGTAGTCCATAAGGGAAGGCGACAGACTTTGCGCCTTGTTCTCCATGGCTATAGGATTCTCCAACATCTCTATTCCCCCTTGTCTAAAGAAATATACGGGATATGCTCCTCAATACCCGCCTATCGGTTTGTCCTCAAAGCTGGACCACCGTATATTACCATAATGTTCAAATTCTCAATTATTCTATTGAATTATATTTTCGAATATTGGTTACGTCAAGTACATTTTAATGGGCCTGCTAGAGCACCTTTCGACGGAATTTGCATGGCCCTCATCTAGTATATGACAAGATTCCTCGTCTGCTGAAACAAGGGGCAATCCTCTATATGTCTTTTCTTTTTGCTCAATTGAATAATTGAACAACTTGATGTACACTATATAAAACTCCAGATTATCTTTTCAAGAAGTGAGGGAATTCAGAATGGCTGATAACTTGCTGGACTCTGCGACTATGCTAAAAGAAGAGCTCTATAGACAATTATCGAGAATCGGAAAATGCTTGTCGAGCGATAAACGTCTGGAAATTCTGACTTTATTGTCCCAAGGATCAAAAACGGTGGAAAAGCTGACCACTTCCACGGGGATGAATTTTGCAAATGTGTCTCGTCATCTTCAGGTATTATTGGAGGCCAAACTTGTTAAATTCACCAAGAAAGGCACCCACGTTATTTATTCCTTGGCTGATCCTGGTATTGTTGATTTATTAACTTCCTTGTGGAGGATCAGCGAGAAACAACTCCCGGATATCGCAAGGCTTAAAAGCAATTTTTTGAATGACCTGGATAAGATTCAAACTTTGACGATGGATGAAGTTATGGAAAAATTAAATACAGAGTCAATCTTTCTTTTGGATTTACGTCCGAAAGAAGAGTTTGAAAACGGCCATATTGCGGGGGCTATATCCGTACCTATGGCAGAGCTGGAGCATTTTATGCAAAACTTGCCACAGGATGCCGAAATTGTTGCCTATTGCAGAGGCCCGCTCTGTGTGTACTCCGCACTCGCTGCGCAAAAATTGCAGGCTGTAGGATTTAAGGCCTATCGGATGGATGAGGGATTAAACGAATGGCAGGAACATTTCGCACATTAATACAAAATGGATGAAATTATTGCATCGACACCGGCGACCATTTTGGGAATAAGCCATCCCGCCAAGGATGGCTTTTAAAGTTGCCTTTTTATCGTCTCAAGCTTCTTTAAAGCCCGAGAGAAATAGCCCCCCTATTGTATTCCCCTTCACTTGGACCCGGCAATTCTTGAATACGCAACTAATAAGGAATGTAATTGGTCATATTAAGTATATCCCCTATATCACAGCAAGACCGAAACATTCGAATATAAAACAGATGACTCTGGGGAGCATTGGGCAAGATAAACTTCGCCAGCCGCTCTATTTGATATGAGAACACAAAGCCCCTTTCAAGCTTGACTTTTTTGACGCAAAAAACGTGGATACTAGTGAGGTGTCCACGTTTTTTAGGTGAATTTTATTGCAAGGTTTACTTAGTACTTGGGGTTGGTGCTTTTTGTTTGTCGATCGAGAGTTCGCCTTTCCAGCTTCCCTTCGTTCCACCGATGCGATTTACATTAACGTGCAACATCATCTGCTGCGGCAACTTATGACCAGCTGTCACGAATGCGATAAGCCCCTCCGGCTTGCCTTGGTCCGAAATCCCTGTATCCAGTATGTTGCCTTTAGAATCTGTAAGGTATAACGGCAGGTCACCAACGTTAGGAGTACCGAAAAAGTTCAGTACACTAAAGCCCTCCTGTCCAGGTACACTATAGGTTGGATTCGTGCTCTGCTGGCCGTTCTCCTTGCCGTCAGAAACTATATTCAAACCTTGGGTATCAAATTCATAAGGTACTAACGTTCCATCGGCCTTTTCGACTCGGTAATGCAGAAGTACCTTGGAATCTTGTGCATACATCTCTGTGAAATGAATAGTCACACCTTGATCCGAAATTTTGTAATCAATCGGCATAGTGAGACCTTCCGCGGCCGCCTGTTTCACTTGTTTGTCCACCAGGTCGTTCAGATTTACATTGCTTTGGCTAAAGTAGGAGTTGTTAAGCGCAAACGCACTTGTCGGAATCAGGATGGCAGCCGCTAAGCTGAAAGCTAATATTTTTTTCTTGAATGTCATCTGAGAGTTCTCCTTTTTGGCGTAATATTGGATAAAGTTTTGCTGAATCCGTTGATCAAGCTCATCTGGAACTTGAATCTCCTCTACATATTTTGTCAATACTTCGTTTAAATTTTGTTTAGACATTTTTTAACGTGACCTCCTTCGCCAGATGAGTACCGAATCTTTGTCGAAGTTGCTTCAACGCCAGGCTATTTCGTGACTTGACGGTACCGACCGGAATTTGAAGTAACTCAGCTATTTCTTCGTTGTTGTAGTCGAAGTAATACTTGTATAAGACTACAACACGCAATTTATAGGGTAGCTTACCGATAAAACCCAACAATTGCTGCTGTCCTTCGCTTTGGATCAGAAACTCGTCGGGGAGCTCCGGAGGACGACGTTCTTGAAGCATGTCGTGTTTTTGCCACAGGCGGAACCTGCGCCATATTTGCCTACGCCAATTATTGATTTGATTGATAACGATTCCGTTCAACCAATACGAGAAAGAACGTGAACGGTCAAAGCTCGGCAGTGATTTGAATATTTGGCAGTAAACTTCGCTCACAATGTCATTCACGTCTTCCTTATTGCGAATCAGCATCGTCACCGTGGCATATACGCTTTTCTTCGTTAAACTGTATATGACCTCAAATGCTTCCTGATCTCCTTCCACCAATCGATCTATCCATAAATGTAATTCTTTATCATTCATCTGAGGGGCCCTCCAAACTGTATACACCCTATATTGGCTCCATCGTGAAAAATGGTTCAATTTTTTTAAAAAGGGGGTCCGCCAACATTTTAACGAAAAGATACGCTAAGGAATCACCGGCTTTTATCTCGTTAAGGGATCATCTTTCCACCGATCTCTTTTTTAACGTTCGCTAATGTTTTCATTAAGATAAAATTATCAGGGTATTTATAGAATATTTTATATTCCTTATCATTAAACGGAATGGAAATTGACAATGTATTGTCACGTCCAGTTCCATGATTCGAAGCGTCTACTGAAAGTTGCCTTGAACCACAACTCGTTAATCATATGACCTCCTAGATTATGTAAAGCATTGCACTTTGATATTACATGTGTAATCAAAAGATGTCAAACAAAGCAAAACAATTGACACCAACGAATCACAGATGTAATATTATATCTGTATTACAAATGTAATCCATCAAGGAGGCTTATCGATGACTAATCCTATCCCCAAAATATCCGAAGCCGAATGGGAGGTCATGAAAGTGCTTTGGAACCGATCTCCCTTAACGGCTAACGAAGTAATTGAAGCTTTGCAAAACGTAACCGCATGGAAACCAAAGACGATCCGCACTTTGCTAAATCGCTTAGTTGAAAAGCAGGCCATCGACATTAATCGTGATGGTAAAGTGTTTGCCTATTTTCCACTTGTTCAGGAAGACGAGTGCCGCCGCGCTGAGGCCGACTCTTTCCTAAAACGGATCTATGGAGGGGCATTCAAACCCATGCTTGTACATTTTATAAAGGAAGAAAAGCTTTCCCCGGACGATATCAAGGAACTACGGAGTATCCTTGATGAAAAATCTTGATGTTATCAGCTTTCATATTGTCTTTCGCAAAATGATGAAGATGCTGCAGCGATCGCTTCTGAAGTCTTAAAGAAAATGTACTTCGATCAACACTTGTATGCATCGGATCAAGCGACACAACAGAGAAAAATAAAATCCATAACGGTATTTGAGTTTCTACAAAGAAGAAATGTCTTAGCGTTGTATTCATTGAAGAAAGGAAAGGATGAATGTGGTTGAAAATATGGAGAGGATAAATTCCATTTTTCAATGGGTACTTCATACTTCTTTCATGGCCAGCCTCTTGGTAGTACTTCTACTCCTTCTCAAATGGCTTTTAAAAAATCGAAGGTGTAAAATCAAGGATTCCGCTCATTGAAACCAACGCCGTCTCCGGGCCAACTTTATTTGGTTTGTTTCGCACCAAATTATTAATGCCTGCGGGAGCCGTATCAACCTTCCAGTTGGATGAGTTAAGGTACATTTTTTATCATGAATTAGCGCATCATCGCCGAAAAGATATTGCATTCAACTGGTTCTTTTTTGGTTTGCTCGCTATCCACTGGTTCAACCCCTTATTATGGTACGCTTATACTCGTATGAGGGAAGATCAGGAGTTAGCTTGCGATGCATTGGCTTTGACTTTCGTCGAACCTGACAAAATTCGAGATTACGGACATACCATTATTCAAGTATTAGAATCTTACTCGTCTTCGTATCGGACAATTGGGATGACTCCCTTCTCATCAAGTAAGTCCAAATTAAAAAAGAGGATGATCATGATTAAGCAGTTCTCAAAAAAAAGCTATCGATGGTCAGCCTTTGGCCTGATACTTATATTTGTCCTTGGGGGCGCTGTCTTGACGAATGCCAAATCATTATCTCAAGAGGATAAAGCTACAACAGATTTAAGTACATCGATGCAAAAAGATCAAGAAACCTTGAACGTCAACGATTTTCAAAAAAATGAAGAGGAACGAATGGGTTCACTATCGCAAGCAAAACCATTAAGCAATGCTGACTTAACAATAGGCAGTATTGAAATTGACGGTGATATGAATGACGTTGTTAAAAACTATGGCCAACCCAGCGAGAAAACAACTGCTCACGGGATAGGCACACCCTACTGGATTTTTGAAAAGCAAGGTTTAGCCATTGATTTTGGAGGACCCATATGGAATATCACCGTTTTTGGTTCTTTTGAGGGAAGTACGCCACGAGGTATTCACATTGGCAGTTCTGCCTCAGAAGTGTTAAAAGCTTATCCCGATATTACTCCAGGAGAATCCTATATTCAGACTTCCACAGATGGAAAATATTCAATTCAGTTTGCTATGTCAAATGAAAAAGTTGCACAAATTGTTATCACCCACGATTCCGCTTCTTTGGATGCCCAAAAAGAAGTAATCCCTAGAATTGTCGCCAACGGCAAACTGGCCGGTAAAGGGCCGGTAACTAAAGCAAACACTTCGATTGGCGGTATACACATTGGGGACAGTCAAGATCAAGTGCGGAGACTTTTGGGTGAACCGAGTAAGATTCGAAATGGCGGAGGGGGCACCCCAGATATTATGTGGTATTATGAGCATGAAAATGCTTATATCAGCTTTTATCGTCATGGCGAAAAAGAACCTGTTGGAGGCGTCGATGAGATTCAAATCAATAATCCATCAGGGTTAAAAACAAATAAGAACATTGGAATTGGAAGCAGTGTTCAGGAGCTGCTCTCCGCTTACCCGGATGTTGCCCAAAGCAAACCTTCCCCAGAAAATTCTACAACATACTGGTTAAACGGAACTCGATTAGAAGAAGGGTTCTATTATCCTTCGTTGGGATTTGCTGTTGGGGAAGATGGTCAAATCGGTCATTTTTATCTTACCAGTTGGCTCATTGATCCCGAAAAATAAAGAAGGAGGCTGTAGCCTGGCTACAGCCTCCTTCTATTTTAGATTACAATGCCACTTCTTTCTCTGCCCGATCTGATGCGTTGAGAACTCGGTTTAATTTCGGGCCCGGGCGGGTATCCCCACTTGCCATGTAATGATCTTCCTTCCAACCCTCAGTTCAAGGATTTTGTCGGCCCAGGCGCAATTCGAAAAAGGTTTTTTCTCCCCCACAGGCATTCATCCCATTATTAATCTTCCTTGTGATCGAGCATTCGTAGCAGCATGATCGCCGCTTCCACTCGCGTCGCATTTTCATTCGGTACAAACCGGTTCTGGCCGCGGCCATCCACGATGCCGAGCTCACGAATCGCTTCTGTCGCGCCTTTTGCCCATTGCGGAATTGCCTCGTCGTCAGCAAAGCCGGTCGATGCATGGGCGCCATTTTGTAGCTTGAGCGCCCGGGCGATCATGACTGCCATCTCAGCACGGGTAATGGGGTCATTCGAACGGAAGCTGCCGTCGGCATATCCATTTACAATACCCGATTCCACCGCCCGTGCAATCGCCTGCTTTGCCCATTCACCGATTTGATTTTGATCGGCGAATGTCAGCGTGGCCCCTTGTCCATCCAGTTTTATAGCACCTGCCAGCATAACCGTAAACTCGGCGCGGGTGACGGGATCACTCGGTTTGAATGCTCCTTCCGGATAACCACTGACGATGCCTTTCGCCGCGGCGCGTTTGATGTCGCTCTCCGCCCAGTGTCCGGCGATGTCGGTAAAATGGACGATCGGTTCCGATGTCTGTGGTGTTTCGCGGCGAACGGTCAGCGTATACTCCTTCTTGCTTCCATTCTCCGCCTCTACGATCAACAGCAGCTTATTGTCGCCTTCCTCCAGATCTACCTTGGTTCTGTCCGTGAACAACTTATCCTTTAACATCACTTTCGCCGCGAAGTACGCCGGTTTTGCCGCAATTTCGACCTGCCCGGCCTCCGTTCGGGCTGTATAACTCGTCGTATCGGCAGCAAACGATGGGCTGAGTTCCAGCTTCTTATCCTTATACCATACCTGCAACTCTTCCAGGTCAGCGTTACTGGATAACTCCCGCTCTTCTTCGGAACTACTGCCTCCGGAACCGCCGCCTCTTTTCGAAGATCGGACTGTCATTGCTTGCCTGCTTAGTGGCGCACCTTCGTTAGCCGCCGCGTCATAAGCCGTGACTTTGAACGTGTACATCGTATTGGCCGTCAGGCTGTCGACGATAGTTGCGTATACGTTCCCGCTTACCGTCGTACGCTCCTTTCCATCGACATCGATCAGGTAGCCCGCCACTCCCAAGTTATCCGTCGCCGTTGGCCAGGACAGCTTCACGCTATTTCTCGTGATGTCCGAAACGATCAGCTCGCTGCCCTCCGGCCATTGCGGCGGTTCGGTATCCGGTTTGCGGTCTACGTTGATTATGTAAGTTGTTTGTTCCTTCTGATCTTCTGCTGTGACAAGGATGTTCATCGAATTATGCCCAACCTTAAGCAATTGAAGATTGCCGCCAAACACTTCATAGGTGGCCGCTGCATCGTAAGTTGCCGCCGTAACCGTCACTCGCTCCGTTTCATAAGGAACCTCGATGGTATAGGTGAAGAGGTCGGGAAGAAACCCTTGCAGAGGCTCATCGTCCAGGTAAATGCCGCTTAATCGCGCATTTGCATTCGCGAGCACGAGAACAGACAGCTCCACTTGCAAGGATTGCGGGTTACGAACATATGCCGGTAATTGCAATTGGCCGGTCACCTTATAGGTCCCCGCTTGATCCGGATTATAGTCGGTATGCTCCAAATCCCAATCCACGTTCAAATCGAGGGAAAGCAAGCTCTTTACATGAACTTGGACTTTCTCCGGAAAACGATTCTTTAGCAGCTCCAGGGCGATGCCTTTGCCAACCTTGATGTCCTCATGAGGCACGACCTCCGTTACAGTCGTATAGGGCATTGCAGATGCAGGCTCCGAAAGTCCGCTTTCTTTCCCGCTTCTTACGGCAGCTGCCGCAAACCAATATTGTTTTCCGGCAGCCAAATTGTCAACCAGATAAGCAGGTTCTGTCTGCTCATGATCATTGATAAGAGTCCATTCGCCAGAATCGGCTGGCGCTTCCGCGCCTTCATACTTGAACACCCTGTAGGATTCCGCCCCTTCAACCGCTTCCCATGTCAGATTGACTTTCCCTTCCCCGGCGGCAGCCTGTAAACCGGTGGGTGCTGGCGGAGCTGTTGGCGGCGGAGTCGTATCCGTGACGGTAATCTTCAGCGTCTGTGCAGGCCCCGCGCTGAAGGTGAACGTCAGCTCCGCCTCGCCTACCGGCTGGGTCGTCAAATACTCCTTCTTGATCGTTACCGTATTCCCCAATACGGTATAATCGGCGGTCTCGCTTAAGACCTTATCGTCATTGCGGATGCCGATCAGCGTGTTCCCATATACCGCCAACGTCGTTGTCACATCGGCAGGCGCATACTTGTCAAAGCTCCCCGTCGTCGGATCGATCGTGCCGTTTGGCGTCCACTTCGCGAACAGCGTCACGTTGGACGATCCCATCGTAAAGATGTTCTCCTCAACATAACTTGCTCCGCTGCCGTCGGAGGTAAGACTCCACCCGACGAACGAGTAGCCTTCTCTCGCCAAATTCCCCGAATTGCCTTGTACCGTAACGGATTCATCCGGTTTATACGTCCGGCCGTCCTTCGGCACGCTTCCCTCGGTCGCCCCGTTCTCGTCGTAGGTAACGATGTAAGGCGGTACCAAAACCGGATACCCATTGTTGATCAACGAATTCATACCCCATACATGATCGAAATCCCAACCGGCCATTGTAAAGGTGGATTTGGTTCGCATCTCGGCGGTCGTTTTGGAAGTTCCAGTGCCGGATTGTCCGGTCGTTTCGCTATTATAAAAGCTGGAGGTTATCGTGGGTCCGAAAGACCTTCCAACCAGCCCTCCGACATCCGTGCCTCCCGTCACGCGGCCAACGGCGTAAGAATAACCGATGCTGCCATAATGCCTGCCCACGAGTCCGCCAACTTCGTACTGGCCATTCACGGAACCGGTGGCGTAAGATTGGCTCACCGTACTTGAGTTGTCATTGCGTCCCACCAGTCCGCCGACGGTACCTAGACCGGTGACGTTACCGATGGCATATGACTGCTTCACCAAGCCGCGGTTGTCATTTTGTCCTACCAATCCGCCGACCTTTTCGTTGCCGTTCACGCTCACCGTCGAATAAGTATTCTCTATCGTACCGTTAACGTTATATCCCACCAGCCCGCCAGTATAGTCACCGCCTCTGACGGAGCCGTCCTTCAGTCCCACATTGCGAACAGCACCGCCGTTGCCGACAGAACCGAACAGTCCGATTTCCGCTTCCGAAGAGCGATTGATAGAGAGCCCGATGACCTTATGCCCATCGCCGTCGAATGTACCGGTAAAACGTTGACTCTCCGTACCGATCGGCTCCCAGCCCTGGCCTCCATCATAAAATTGCCCAAGCGGATCTCCTGTCTCTAGGGTCAGATCGATGTCGTTGCCCAGCTTGTAATGGCCCGACAGATTGTCGCGGATCGCATTCAACTGTCCCGGCGTCGTGACTAACCACGGGTCTTGCGGCGTCCCGCTGCCTCCGGCAAATCCTCCATCACTTGATGCTCCCGGTGCCGCCGTGGCTGCATTAGAGAAATCGCTGGCATTTCCTGCTGCATCGACAGCCTTGACTGCAACCGCATAGTTCGTTCCGTTCGTCAATCCGGTAATCGGTTTGGCATCCTGGCCTTTATTCACATCCGTCCATTGACCTGCAACCCATTGTTGTTTGTCAAACCCCATAGTTACGTTATCGAGGCCTATAGTTGTTGGCGTATACGTAGCGGTGGATCTGGCGCCGTTATTATGGAACGAACCCGAAGCTTCATCCGTCGCTCGGCTTATCGGAACATACCGCTCGTCTCCATCTGTAACGGGAGCTTGAGATTGCCGATATGCCTCGTTAACTAATTGAGGGTCACATGTGTAACAATCCAAGTGTGTCGGGATGTCTTTTTTATCCCCGGTTTCCACACCCGGTTCCCCTATCCGATCGCTTACCGCGAAGAGCGTAACAGGCTCGCCTGAAGGAACCGTGTATGCGCTGGCGTGTACAGCGTTTTTCGCACTGTCATAGGCCCAAGCAAATGGATGATCAAAGGAAAAATTAGAAAATAGCATGGATACCATCACGATGGCGAAAATAATGGTTTTGACAAGTTTTCGTTTCCCGGTCTTCAATGCAATCCCCCTCGTATCATAGTTTTGGTGCATGGCTGGGACGGCCGGCTTGAGAGCGGCAATCCACCATTTTGACTTGCGTACCAGCTCCGTAATCACCATATCATCCCATTCTAGGAGCATACGGTTCCGGTAAACCATCCTTCCTTCCCATTCATTTAACCGAAGCACATCTAAAAGAACGGAGACCACCTTCCCAGCACTTTCCAGCCAGGATACATCAAATTCGGGGTATGTACGACTGATGCAAAGATGGACGGTTTCCGGCAAATGGTTCACAAAAAACGATAGTGTTGGTTTTATGACCTAGAAGAACTAGATAAGCAATCCGATCATGGAGGAGTCTCGATTATTAGGGAAACTTCGACACACGGCTGCTCATTCATCATTGAAAGTATCCCATTCTCTCGAAATGTGTCCGATATAAATGGAGTATATATGATTCGGTGAACGATGGAATCTAACCCCGGTTATAGAACCGGTTATAGAAAAAAACACACAACAAAGACCCGCCACAACGGCGGGTCGCATTTGCATAAAACGTCATGAGCCTTGCATTTTTTTCCCCAGTATGATCGCTTCTACCCGGTTGGTCACTTGAAGCTTGCTATAGATATGATTGATATGCGTTTTTACGGTTCCTATCCCGATGCCAAGCGCTTCCGTGATCGCGACATTATCCAGTCCTTCTTCCATGCAGCGGTAAATCTCCAGCTCCCGCTTGGTCAGAAGCGTCTCCAATGCGACATCTGCTGGAAGAGACGAAGCAACCCCGCCGCCATAGCAGGACAATATCCGGCGCACGTAAGCGAGCGAGGGCATGCGTTTTTCCCGGATGTTTCCCTTCTGACGCAAATGGACGTACTCCGTCAACATCTCTGCAACCGGCTTTCCTTTGTCGACGAATACGCGGATATAATCATCAGGTTCCGCGTACTGAAGCGCCTCTTCCAGCCTCAGCACCGCTTGCTCCGGCCTGTTCATGCGCCGCAGAATGAGCGCTTGCAGCACCTGAATATCCAAAGCGTCCATCGGGCGATGATCTTTGAGCGCGACGGCGAGCAATTTCTCCGATAAAGACCATGCCTCCCTATTCTGTCCGCTCTCGATTAATATTCTCATGAGAAAAACGTAGATGAACAGTTGATGCACGGACACGGGATCATCAGGCGCTACCCGATACGTAGCCAACCATTCATCGGCCGCAGACGAATCTCCCAGGTCCAGGCGCAAAGCGGCGCTTTCTATGTCGAGGAGAATGAGCGCGGCTTCCGCATGATCCTCCAAAGCATGTTGTCTTGCTTTCTCCAGCCATTTCGCCGCCTGTGCGTAATCTTGCCTGGCTTTACTTATTCGCGACAAGAACAGGCAAGCCGGAACGTATACCTTCTCCGGCTGATAAGTGATCCGAATACGTTCTGGGAGTCCTGCCTGCAAGTATTGCAGCGCTTTGTCCAATTCGTTGCGTTCGTACAGCAATTCACCGTAGCATACAGTAACAGGCTCCTGTAAACCCATCGTTGCCATAAAGTCGATCATGCTAAGGAAGAACGGTTCCGCCAGATCTCTGGGCAGATGCCTGCCGCGTTTGCCGTTATAGGATCGGTAAATGGAAGGAAATAACGGCATCTGCGTAGAAGCAAAAATAAGATCCGTACCGGATGGATTGTGTTGCAGCGATAGACGGATATATTCCAACCCTTTCACCACATCCATTTCATACTGGGTAGCCTTGAAATTCCTTACATAATAAAGGTTGCCTAAATAACGCCGCTTGTCTTCTGGCGCCCAGTCGGCCGAAGACGACGCATAATATTGTTCCGCAAGCTGTAAATATTTTTCGGCCTGATCGGGTTTATGGTCCCACAGCAACGAGTAAATGTAGGAGAAGAATAGGTAATGATGTTCTTGGAGAAGCGATTCGGGTATCGCCGCCAGCCATACCCTCAGCGTGGAAAACTCTCTGCGAATCATCAGAGCCCTCATCTGTTCGAGCAAGCGCAATGCTTCCGTATAATGCTGCCCAGCTAAGTAATAATCGGTCGCATCTTCGGCAAAGCCTTGCGTCTCGTACCATGAGGCTGCAATACGATACAAATCCTTCGTTCGGCTTGGATCGTGACGCTTCTGCTGCTTTTTCAAAAAATCTCCAAACAACGGGTGGAACCGGTACCAATCCCCCTGTTCATCCAAGGGAACAAGAAAAAGATTGGCGCTCGCCAACTCCGCCAATTTCCTCGCGCTGCCCGTCTCCCCTGATAACATTTCGCATAGCGGCCCATTCATTTTTTCAAGAATGGAGGCATTCATCAGAAATTTCTGGGTGGCGTCGTCCAGAGCAGAAAAAACTTCCTCCAGTAAATATTGTTCGACCTTGCCGCTGTCTCCTGACAGTTTGCCGCTAAAATCCGGTTCTTTCTCACGATACCGCATGGACAAAGCAGCGAGCTTTAATCCCGTTACCCATCCTTCCGTTCGATCCCAAATTCGTTCTACCTGTTCTCTGGGCATTTCGCGCTCCGTGCATATTCGAAAAAAATCCATCGTCTCACAAAGATCGAAGCGCAAGTGATCGATTTGGAATTCATTCGTCCAGTCCCGGCTGCTCCATCTCGCTTTGGCCCAATGGGGATACGTCCGGCTTACAAAACAAATATGTACAAGCGGCGGCAAATACTCTAGAAAAAAAGAGACGGACGAGAGAATATGGTTGTCCCATATTTCATGCCAATCGTCAAACACCAGTACGAGCCGCTTCTTTAAACCATTCAAATCATTAATCAAAGCAGCGAGGAATGTCTCGTAATGCCCAGGGCTCAAGGTCGCGGCTGCAGACTGGCTCGTAGCGGATAAACCGCCGAGAGCTTGTTCTATGGCTTTGCTTACATAGTGCCAAAATCGAACCGGATCGTTATCTTTCGCATCGAGCGACAGCCACGCTACCGGTACGGTTAACAGCCTTGCCCAAGCGGTCGCCAGCGTCGTTTTGCCATAGCCGGCGGGCGCCGTGACAAATGTCGCCCGCCGCTGCAAGCCCTCGTTCATTTGGGCAATCAAACGGGCACGTGGCACGATTTGCGAGATAGGCGCCGGAATATTTAATTTGGATAAAATAATAGGATTGTTTTCAAGATACATAGGATTCATCCTTCACAAAGAACGCTTTTTTTACCTTCCAACAAAGGCAAATGGAACCTCCTCTACTAACGAGGAACACCATAATATCCATTCGACAAAGAGCTGCGAAATGCCTGCTTCCATACGTAAACATGCAAAGTATTTGCGGCTATTTCTGTTTCAAACAAGCCGTGTTCCCAAGAAGCACATGCTTAGACAAAGTCGCTTCCATGATCTTCGTCACTGTTGTGCGAGCTTGTTACTTACATTTTACAAATCCCCATAATGCAAAAAGCTCCTGAATCGTCGCAAGGACAGATTCAAGAGCTAGTTCATTCTTAGAAGTTTGAGAGAGTCTAAGAGAGAACGACAATAGAACCAGCCCCTACCTACCGTCGACATTGACGGTGCTCGAGATTTCGTGTTTATCAATTTTTAATCATTTCACCATCGATTGTTTATTTTTTGCAATGCAGCGTTTTATTTTTATCCTGGATACTTCAAGAAAGGTGAAGAAACATCTTGACCGTTATTCTGGGGACAAGGAGAAACCGTTATGTTGACTGAAAATGCAATACACACAAGAATTGATAGTTTCCTTCAATTACTTCGAAAGGAGTGGACAAAATTTCGAAAAGCACGCGGCTTAGTGGCCGGGATCTTGATTGCATTGCTGCTCACCGTGCTTCCCGGGCTTTTCCTTTCGACAATGATGAAGAATCAAGGCGAGACGATTCCGATTGGTCCGAATGGCGAAGCGGTGTCGGATAAGTTCTATTTCGTGCATAAGCCGCTTATCGGGGATGGCAGCATTACAGTACGGGTAACCTCGTTAACGGGTGTCATTACTTATCCGCCGCCAAACCATGATGAGTACATGGTCTATGGTGTCGTTCCATGGGCCAAAGCAGGTATCCTTATCAAGGATGGCCTCAAGCATGGATCGCCTTATGCCGCGATGATGGTTACCGGCAAACAGGGCGTTCGGATGCAGTATAACTTCATCCATGATACGGCGGGGGTTCCTGGCAATGTCAGTCCGGAATCCCCTCGATGGCTGCGGCTCACACGTTCCGGCGATGTCATCACCGGTTACGAATCGATGGACGGAACGCAATGGACGAAGGTGGATACGGCGCATTTAATTGGATTTTCTTCCACGGCAGAGATCGGTCTATTCGTTACATCCCCAGGAAATGTGACACTGGATGACGGTGCCAATCGTTTTGCCAGCGCCACCGCTGTTATTGATCATGTGATCGTTCAGGGGGACGGTTTGAGCAGCACATGGAGCAATGATGATTTTGGCGCAGAGAAAGGATTGGGGAACCCCATATTATACGGCAGCAGCAACGAATCTGATGGCTCGTTTACCATAAACGGCAACGGAGACATTGCACCCCTTGGGGCGGTAGATGGCTGGCCGGTTGAACGCTCCCTTATGGGAACATTCGCAGGACTAATCGCAGTGATGATTGTGGCAGTGCTTTTTCTCACAACCGAAAATGCAAGATTAGGGTTAGCTCGAGCCCTGGCGGCAAAAGCTTGCGTGATCGGCATCGTATCCTTCGTTATCGGATTGTTAGCGGCGATTGCTGCAGTTGTGATCTGCAAACAAATTCTACTCTCAAATGGAAGCCGCGTCCTGCCGGTTAGCCTCCTTACTGAAGTGCGGATCATACTGGGCACCGCTTTACTTTTTGCCTTTGCCGCTATTTTTGCCTTTACACTCGCCGTCTTGTTCAGAAAACGTGTATGGGCTGTGACGATCAGTATCACGGGGGTTGCCCTTCCATACATCATTGCTAATCTCTTGCCCACCCGTCTGGGAGATGTAGCCAAGTCGCTTTTGCAGCTTACCCCGGCCGCCGGGTTCTCTATCCTTCAGAGTATTCCTCAATATCCGCAGGTAATCGGTCCCTATATACCGCAATTCGGGTACTACCCGTTGGCGCCGTGGGCCGGCCTCTCTGTGCTCTGCGGATATACTGTGCTTGCTGTCGGTCTGACTGCATTTTATTTTCGCCGAAAGGAAGATATCATATGAATTCGAATTTGTTGCTACAAACACGCAATCTCACCAAGTCGTTTGGCGGTAGAAAAATGATCGACAGTTTAAACTTACATGTCATGAAAGGCGATATATACGGTTTCCTCGGACGTAACGGACAAGGAAAGACAACTGCAATACGCCTTGTCACCGGGCTCATTTTTCCCGATTCAGGCGAAGTTATGATCGACGGACATCCTCTTCGAAGCGATTTTAAAAAAGCGATTTCCAATGTCGGGGCCATTGTGGAATCGCCGTCTTTTTACGGCTATCTTTCCGGTTACGACAACCTCAAGCTAATGGCAAATCTGATACCCGGCATAAAAAAAGACAGGATCGATGAGGTTTTGGACATGGTCAGGCTTAGCCGACGGGCCAAGGATAAGGTTAAGACCTATTCGCTCGGGATGAAACAACGGCTGGGTATTGCCAACGCCCTCCTGGGCAGTCCGAAGCTGATCATTCTTGACGAACCTACCAACGGGCTTGACCCGCAAGGCATCAAGGAAATCAAAGAAATGATCGTTCAACTTGCTTCCGAGAGGAATATCACCTTCTTCATTTCTAGTCATTTGCTCCAAGAGGTGGAACAAATCTGCAACCGCATCGGTATTATCGATAAGGGCAAACTGCTATGCGAGGCGACGATGGACGAGCTGACGCAAACAGCAAACAGCAAATCTTTGGAAGATATTTACTTCGACTTAACCGGTAAAGGCGGCGATTTGGCATGAAGCTAGTGCAGAACGAGCTGTTTAAGCTGTTTAAGACGAAAAAACTGTATATTTTCTTATGCGTTTTTGTTGTGATGAGAAGTATAGCTGTATATTCTTTTAACGTCGGTAAAAACTTTCAAACGGTTATTGAAGTTGCGAATGCGCAATCGCTCCCCATTGCAATGAAATATGACGCCGTACAGTTCTTGCTCATCTTCACGGCGATTTATATCGCGGATATTCTCACAGATGAATTTAAGACAGGCACGGTCAAATTAACCCTGCTTAGACCGATTGGCCGGGTACGGCTTCTCCATTCCAAAATAACCGCAATGGCTTCTTTTATCGTATTATTAACGCTTTTCTCGGTTTTGATCACCTATGCAGTAGGAATGGTTGCGTTTGAGTGGGGTGGAAGCACCGTATATCACGGCGTCACCTATTCCATCAAGGATGGGCTTTGGCTGACGATAAAAGTATATGCTGCATCCCTTCTGCCCCTTATCGCTTTCGGTATGATTTGCATGTTTGTTGCCGCTCTCGCGACAAATTTGGTCACTGTAGTTGCGGTTGCGTTTATTCTTTTTATAGCCGGGGAATTGTTAAGTGGTTTAAGCGCTATTCCTTCTGATTTCAGGAATGGCTTGATCGTGAATCAGCTGTTTTTTTTCAGCGATTACTTTGTGAAGAACAATAACCATTCCGGAATAGCGTTAAGTGTTGCGGTCAATCTGTCGTACATCGCGACTTTTTATTTGCTGTCATTGGCCGTATTCCGGAAAAAAAATGTTCTGTGCTGAGAGGTGACCCGTATGGGCAGTTTAATCAAGAATGAACTCTACAAAGTCTTTCATCTGAAAAAGCTGTACCTCCTCACGCTTGTGGCGCTAGCGATTGACATAGCCGCCGCGCTGCAAGGCACACAACAAGGTTCGTATTTCCCGATATCGCTTTTCGATAACCTGCCGTATTTATTTGTGCTATGTGCAGTCGTTTTCTTTACGGACAGCTGGGTGGATGAATATAGAAGCGGCGTGCTGAAATTGTCATTGCTTCGTCCCGTAAATCGCATCGCGCTTTTGAATGCCAAGGTGATTTCTTTTATTGTCTGTGCGGCTGCCTTGATGGGATTCACGCTCTTGTCCGCGTATGCCTTCGGAGCAATCGAGGTACTATGGATTCTGAAATCCGGCGCGGTGACGCTGGTTCCCGTGCTTGGCTTTGGGCTGCTAGTATTGTTTATCTCCGTCCTCACCAATCATATGGCGATTACCGTCGGTTGTACGGCTGGGTTTTTGCTTGTTTCGCAAATGTTGGTTGCATCCGAAACACTCCGGTACTACTCCATCATTTACCTGATGCAAGTATTTTATAAAAACCTGTTTCTCCAATTTAATGGGGAACAAGCTATAATTAATGTTGCGGTGATTGCCGCCTATATCACGATATTTTATACAGGGAGCATTCTAATTTTTTGCAAAAAAGATCTGTTAACATAAGGTTCCCGGGAAGGAGTCGATTTATGGTAGACATGAAAATTATGGTGGTCGATGATGAAGTGGAGCTTGCAGAACTCATTAAGGATTATTTGGAAGAAGAACGGTACAGCGTTATGATCAGCACGAACGGTAAGGAAGCAGTAGAAATGTTCCGAACCCACCAGCCGAATCTGGTGGTATTGGACATCATGCTCCCTGTACTTGACGGTATGGAGGTCTGCCGGACCATCCGCTCCGAATCCAATGTTCCCATCATTATGCTGAGCGCCAAAAAAGCGGATGTTGATAAGATTGTAGGCTTGGGACTGGGGGCCGACGATTATATCGTAAAGCCATTCAGTCCCGGAGAGGTTGTCGCGCGGGTCAAGGCACAGCTTCGGCGTTACCATATGCTCTCGTCCGCGGAAACGCCGAAAGAACTGCTGCGATTCAATAAGATGGAGATTGACCTGAAAGGCTACACGGTCGCCATGAACGGCAAGCCCATTGAATTTACGGCGAAAGAGTTCGAAATATTACGTCTCTTGGCTTTGCATCCCGGTCAGGTGCTTACCAGAGAGCAAATCATTGAGAACGTCTGGGGATTCAACCATATTGGCGACTTGAACACGGTAACGGTACACATCAAGAAAATACGCGAAAAAATTGAAATCAACCTTTCAAACCCGCAATATATTAAAACCGTTTGGGGTGTCGGTTATCGGTTTGACGGAGGTAAAAAATGAGATTTGGGATTCGTACGAAACTGGTTCTTGCTTTTGAAGCAACGGTCGTTATCCCTGTACTTGTGTTCTTGGCTGAAGGGAGCAGTAAAAGCGGCGGGGTGGAAAACGCGTTAGCGCTCATCGTCGCTCAGAGTGTCTTGCTTATTGCCTGTACCTCGATTGTTTCCAGCATTATCATACGCAGCGTTCTCAAGCCTCTGGAAGAGCTTCATCAAGCAACGGAAAAAATCATGTCCGGTGACCTGGATTATGAAATCCAATACAAGAAAAACAATGAAATGGGTAGGTATTGTCAGGCGTTCGAGCAAATGCGAGTGCAGCTTAAAGAATCCCTGAGAAGGCAAGCCGCTCTTGAACATTCCCGTAAAGAGCTCATTGCCAGTATATCTCACGATTTGCGCACGCCACTTTCTTCGATTCGCGGCTATGTCGAGGGCCTCGAAGACGGTATTGTCCGTGACCGGGAAAAATTCAGCCGGTATATCGCTGTCATTAAGAACAAAACCGAATGCCTGGATAACCAGATTGAAAATCTCTTTCAATATTCCAGGCTCGAGCTGAGCGGTGGCATCCAAAATTTATGCAGACGAAACTCGGAAGAATTGCTCGAAGCGATCCTTAGACCCTACGAGGTAGAATTTACCGACTGCCAAATACGGTTTGAAATTGTTCGTCCATTCCCAAAGGTTGAGATTCTTGCATCTGAAAACAGTCTATCTCAAGTGTTTGATAACCTGATTGCAAATGCCAAACGTTATGTCGGGGAAAACGGAGCAATTACCGTTCTGGCAAACGCCGATGATCGATATTTGACCGTATCGGTGTCAGATAACGGTTCCGGCTTATCGCCGGAGGATTTGCCGTATGTATTTGAGCAATTTTACCGCGCCGAGAAATCACGCTCTCGCCATTATGGCGGCGCAGGACTTGGGCTTGCCATATGCAAAAAAACAATTGAAAATCATGGCGGTACAATATGGGTAGAAAGCACTCCGAATATCGTAACAACTTTCAGCTTTACGCTGCCTATAGTTTAGAACGGGAATTATTCTCTTCGACTTTAGGTCTACCGCGCCAATTCACTAATAAAAGGGCTGTCCAATAAGTCCCCAAAATAAAAAGGTTGGGCGAGAAAACACAAGATTTTTCGTCCAGCCTTTTTTTGTGTAGCTGCTTTTACAGGAATGCAGCGAGGCGGATGCCTGCCACTTGAAGCAACGGCCCCTCTTTGTGGGGTTGTCTTATCTTCGCTTACTCACTGCGCGGCCCAAGCGGCGTAGCCAGAAACCATGTATTCCCGAACGGGTCGACGATCCCAGCGCTTCGTTCCCCGTACTCCTTGTCCGCAGGCGGATTCAGAGAACGCGCACCCGCTTCGAGCGCGCGACGGTAACAGTCGTCCGTGTCCCGCACATACAAATGAATCGTATTCGGGGCCTGCTGACATGCCTCGCTGGCATCTGATGCTGCTATTAGTGAGTCCCCGATCCGAATCTCTGCATGCATGATCTTGTCACCGGACGGCGTCAGGTGCCGTTTCATCTCCTCCGCATCGAAAGAACGGACAAGGAAGGCGATAAAATGCTCTCCCCCCTCCACAATGCAATAAGGCCGTACCGATGGAAAACCGTCATTCGTCAATTTCATTCTCTTTCCCTCCATTCCGTCCGAAGTCGGGGAGCGAAGGCGGGCTCAGGAGCTCCATCCGCAGCTTTTCTCGCCCCGTCATCGGATCGTTCCCCTTCATAATACCAATACGGAGGCAAGATCGATTGTAAAAATTTTACCCGCCTTCCCGAATCGGCACATGGTTGCGGAAGGGTCCCCGGAGGGTCCGGTACTCACCCGGGGTTATCCCGGAGAAAGCGCGAAAATCATGATTAAAATGGGACTGGTCGAAATATCCGCATGCTATGGCGACCTCCGTCCAATTCCCCTGAAATCCGGGAGAAGCGGCTAATCTAAGCGCATCCTGAAAGCGGCGAACGCGCAGGAAAGCTTTCGGTGTCATGCCGCAATTTATTTTGAACAGCTCGATGAATCGTCGCTGGCTCATTCCGATCTGACCGACAATTTCGGCAACTGAGTTGATCGCGGCGCTATCCGCCTGCCTAAGGAAGAATTCGATCGACGGGTGGCGTTCCATCGAGCCATTAAGATGATTCAACAAGAACTGCTCCGTGACGGCGAACATGCACTCCGGCGTCTCAGCTTCCAGCAGCCGATCCAGCAACTCCGCCGCATCGCTGCCCCATAGATCGGCAAGCGGCAACAGCGTATTGTGCAGCTCTTGCCCCGGATACTTCAGGAAGGGCAAGGCGCCTGAGGGCTGGAACTGAATGCCGAGCATGGTCGATTCGTTCCCGGTATCCATCCTAAAATATTCCGATCGCGAGCCGCCCGCAACCGCTCGTCCGAAAGAGCGCAGAGCCCCGCCAGCTTCACGGTCCGCAAGCCGTACTACCTTCCCGTTTAGTTGGAAGGTGATGGATGCCGTACCGTCAGGCATGCGCAGTTCCGTCGGCTCGAGCGGACGGTAGCCCGCGAAGTACCAGATGTTTTGGACGAAATAGGTTAGCGGCGGTGACGGCTTGTATGTTCGATAGACCATCGTGGTCGAAGCCTCCTCATTGTGCCGGGTGGGATTGTATATATCACGCTTCATTAGTTGAAGCCGGAAGCCTGCTCGCGCTGACCGTTGTAATCGGCGCCATGGCCGTATTCGCTACGAATGCCGCGCCTGCGGATTCCGCAGGCGAACAGAGCCGCTCATCCGCCGCCGGCCATGCGGAAACCGCGAACGACGAATTGCCTCCTTATACACTATCCGGCGATCGTGGCCCAGTGAACTACCCCCGAATATTTCTTAACGATAGATAATGCTAATCTCAATAATGGTGGAAATTCTTGATCCCAGCAATCTGGATACGATTATCTGGTAGCAAACAAACTATCGGAACATTTACTGTTAATGCAAATAGCAATTTGACTATTAATGTTACTCACGCAAGTGGACATGCTTTTTATTTAAATTATAATACAGATAATGGTATAGTAAGCGGAAAAGTTAGTGTACGGGAATCTGACGTACCTCTTTAATTCAATTTCTAGTTGTTATAAACTAACTCAACTTTCGTACCTACTGATAAATCAATGTTAAAAAGAAGCTATCAGTCTGAAAGGGGCTGTCCCAAGCTACTATGGCCTACTGGCCACCACCATGAATGAAAATGTACTAGGCAAGTCAAGGCCGAGAAGCGTTCATTTCAGCCCTGATGAGTCCCCTCTCGTCCTCACCTCTTCTAAACTTGCAGTACCTTTCGAGGAGCTGCCTCAGTTCATCTATCCGCTTGACGCCGACCCACTCGAATCATTTCTATCTTGGTCCGATGCACTTCCAGCCGATTGCCGGATGAAAAAGACTTAACCCAATTCTTCGTGCTCGCTCCCGCCGCATAGTGGGGGCTATTTGACACTTCCCCCATGTTGACTAGTTTGTTCTACTGGAGTAAAATGAACTCACAATCATTCTACTGTAGTAAAATGCTATTGTAAAGGAGCTTAACCATGCAAATCAAGTTATTTGATTCAGAACTAAAGATAATGGATGTTCTCTGGAAGAATGGGGATACCACTGCAAAGCGGATAGCAGAAATCTTAAAAGAGCAAGTAGGTTGGAACAAAACGACGACTTACACGCTAATCAAAAGGTGCATTGCCAAAGGGGCGATTGAACGTATTGAACCTAATTTCGTATGCCATCCCCTTGTCACGATTGATCAGGCTAGAGAGCTTGAAACAACGGAACTCATTAACAAAATGTACGACGGCGCCGCCGACCAGCTTGTGGCTTCTATTTTGGGACGCAAAAACCTACCCCCGGAAGAAATCGAAAGACTAAAGCGGCTCGTCAATAGCTTGGAATAAGGGGGCTGCTTATGAGTTTGCTAAACATGAGTTTTTCGGCTGCTATACTTATTCTAGCTATTATAATCATCCGTGCGCTGCTATTGCACAAACTGCCGAAAAGAGCCTTTCTTGTTTTGTGGAGCGTAGCGTTATGCCGCCTGCTGATTCCCTTTGAGGTTTCGTCACGGTTCAGCATTTATTCGGTTGTAAATATGCTGCTGGAAGGCAGAGCTTCCGGAACCGATTTACCGTTGGCAGGAATACCTGCTGTGCCAAACCATACGGCTATAACAGAAACTGCTGCAACCTTGCCGGAAGCGGCGCGTGCAAATGTATCTCCTTTAATAATAATCTGGCTCATTGGTTTAGCGGTCTGCACTCTGTTTTTCCTTGTAACACACCTGCGTTGCCGCAAGGAGTACAAGACGGCGCTTCCTATCGACAATGCCTTTGTGAAACTCTGGCAACAGGAACATCCAATATGGAGAGGTGTTCAAATACGGCAATCGGATACAATTTTTGCCCCCCTGACCTATGGTATATTCCGACCGGTTGTACTTCTGCCTAAACAAATGGATTGGACAGACGAAACCCGACTGCGCTATATCCTGACCCATGAATTTGTGCATATCCGGCGATTTGATACGTTGAAAAAGTTAGTAATGGCAATCGCTTTATGCGTTCATTGGTTCAACCCTTTTGTGTGGCTGATGTATGTACTTGCGAATAGGGATATCGAATTGTCCTGTGATGAAGCTGTTGTAAGGGCTTTTGGGAGAAATGTAAAATCAGCCTATGCTCTGACATTGATTGGGCTGGAAGAACAGAAAAACCGTTTTACTCCGCTTGTAAACAATTTCAGTAAAAACGCTATTGAAGAGAGGATTGTGTCGATTATGAAAATTAAAAAACGCCACGTATTTTCTCCTATTTAGCTGTTGTTCTTGTATCCGTTGTTGCACTTATATTTGCAACGGCGGCAGATCATACCGATGAAAAGGGAAATAATAACCAAATGATTATGGCAGATGCTAGTAAAGATGATAATGCGATAAAGTACGCAAACCTATATATAGATAAGATTTTATCTCATTTTGAACTTACCGGATCGGAAACGGATAATATTTCAAGTATCCTTGCTGCGGCTATCACGAATGCTCAAAGCACCAGCCTATACGACTATGCCAAAACACATGTTTTGGTTGGAAATACGGAGGAGGATATTCGGATTCTTCTAATGTATGAATCTTTTGAGTTTGTTCCAGCATTGTCAATTATTTTAAAAGAGTCAAATCATGATGCGCGCGGACAGATTATTGCTGCTATTTATCAAGAATACGCAAGTGCGATGGAAGAAAATCATCCAGTAGAATTTGAACGTATGATGACCAATCTGGAATATTGGAGAAACAAATAATCTGTTTCATTGATGGAAAAGCAAAACCGTCAGTTTTAAAGTATAAAACTGTGATAATCAGAAATGGACAACAGGTGAGAGTAGAGAGACAAAAAGTAACCCTTCCGTTGTTGCATACTGACCTCCCCCTATAGAAAATTATATTCCATCGTTTCAGCAAACCTCAAAAACCGATAAAACTGCCCTCAGAGGCAGTTTTATCAATTGACTTAAAACCAGCTTTCATAAAATTACAAGCTCTGGATCGTTATAATAGTTGTCCACGATTCAAATGAAGGATGAATTACAAAGGCGGATTACAAAATGTTCAAGCAACGCTCGTATTTCCAGTACGCCCTGCTTGTCCAATCCAACGCGCCGTAAAGTGTTCATAATATCGTTATCCGAAATGAAGCGGCGAATAGAGGAAAACAATTGCTCAAAGATTTGTCAGCTCAAGTCATAAGTAACACATTCCAAATCCCAGGAATGCAAAAAGCTCCTGAATCGTCGCGAGGACGAATTCAAGAGCTTGTTCATTGTTAAGGTGATGCGGTCGAGAGGACTCGAACCTCCACGGGGGGTTAGCCCACACGGACCTGAACCGTGCGCGTCTGCCAATTCCGCCACGACCGCAAATCTTTCTCCTCAGTCAGTACTTCGAAAAGCATAAGAAACTACAGGGGAGAACTGAGAACTAAAACTTCGGTAAAATCGTATAACCTAACTTTTTCGACTTTTACACAAGTATCTAAACAATGTATATTTGTCGATCAGCCGTAGTTACATAAATGGTGCGGTTGAGAGGACTCGAACCTCCACGAGCGTACGCCCACTACCCCCTCAAGGCAGGGACAAGGTTCAATGCCTTCATTTTTGTTCACCGTCACTCACTTAACGTCACTTATTATGCCTGTTTTCGGGCATTCTGTCAAATGAAAATGATGGTTTTCACTTTTCTTCACTACAAAAAACTGTCCTCCACTTCTGTTTGTCCACCAAATTCCACCACGTTTTTGATCTTGTATCTTGTAGGGCTGCAGCTGATCATGCTTATCCCACATGTAGCCAAATTGAAAATCCGCACAAAATTAATAAACGTAACAACTTTATAAACATTAACAACTTTAATAATCCCCCTCGCTCTCCTCAGACAGCTTTTTGCTCAAATACTGTTCCAACGCAAGCGTTGCAAATGTCGATTTCTTCATGTAATGTCGCTGGCAATACCGGTCAATTTGTCCGTCAAGCTCATAGCTGATGGCAAAACTGACCGGCTTCACCTTGCGTTCTCTTTTGGAATCCGGTTGATCATTCGATTTATATTTGTCCAAGGTACTTCGTCTTGTTTTCTTATTGATCGGCTGATTCTCAGGGATGACCGTTTGATTTGCCAACTCGTCCAGTTTGTTCAAATCCAGATCGTTAGTTCCCGGCATATCAAGCATCCCCTCCTAGCTTCCTGAATAGTTCAAGCCCAACTTTCCTGAAATCGTTCATTATGTTCTTCGCGTATTTATTCTCGACATTGTGAAGCAAGATTCCCTCGTTTTTACAAGCTGATACAGTTGATGAATACCGGATGTCACCAATGAATTTTTCTTCTGGGATCCCTGAGCTGCAAAGCTCATCTTGTATTGATCGCTTTTGATTTTTGGCTTTCGCCTTATTCAATTCCACTTTATTAAAGATAATGCCGTAATCTAGGTTATAACCGGCGTTCTGGTACTCCCTGATAATCTCGACGCATCGAAGAACAGCCAACTTTGAATCCAAATCGACCTCAGACGGAATCAAGCAATAATCTGACGCGGCGATTGAATAGTTCACAATATCACTGTTTTCTGACGGATGCGAATCAATGATGATAAAATCAAAAAGTGATTGCAGTGGCTCAATCTTTTCGTTGAAGTATTGAAGTTGCTTAACTCTCGGAATTTTCTTCGAAACCCACTCGCCAAAATCATCGATACGTTCGTCACTTGGAATATAGTATATGTTTGATTCTTCAAAACGCTGGATGACTTCTGATGGCTTGGCTTCGCCAGTAAGCCAATCAAATGCATTCTTTTCAAATGAGTCCCGATGCTGTAGAAAGCCCGTTGCAATCGAGCTGTTTTGGCATGTGTCGATGATGCATACTTTCTTCTCATTTTCCGCCGCGACAATCGAAAGAAAACGAGCTAATGTGGATTTGCCGACTCCACCTTTGGTGGATAGAATTGTGATAACGTTAGAATTCATATATAAATAACCCCCTCAATTGAACTATTGAGGGGAGGCTGTCGTATTCCTTTAATAAAGTTGTGAAAATTAATACAGTTAATAAACTTGAAAATCCATTACTGTTGGACTGGCTCAAGAAATATTATGACCTCATCACTGCCAGGGTTCATCCTCCCGTTATCGCTGGTTATCGAAAAGTCCCGGAAGTCTTCTCCTGTCTGGGTTTTCGGCGTTTTTCATAATCACTGGTTATCGGTAAATCCGGGTCAATATTGGCAGTTTGTTACCGGATTGTTACCGCGTTTTTACCATTATCCCAAGTTTATTATGCTTACCTTTTGCTTATATTCAATACGACCTTCATTAAACGATACAGAAAATGACCGCAGTTCCATCCCTAGTTCAATGCACTCCAATAGCAATGAATGATATTGTGAAAAGTTGGAATCAATATTGATTTTCTTAAGGATTGGGCTAAGTGATACAATTAGATAAACAACCTTGTATCCTCGTTGTAAAAGTCCTTTAATTTTTTGAAGCTGTACGATTGCCCTCTCCGAAAATACACTTGGAAATCTTGCTTCCCTAAATGCTGAAATGATTCCCTTAACTTCTATAATAGTAGCTTTATTATTTCCATGATTCTCAATCATTATATCAGCTTTATATCCTTCAATTGTTTGTTCTCTTTTTAATCTTGTTCCAGAAAGTTTCTTTATTTTGTTATCAATTATCATCGTTTCAACTATCTGATCGACCATATTTAAATTAATCAAAATATATTTGTTGTAATATTTTACAGCAAAAAGACTAAACTTAGTTCGTTTATTTGTTCCTTTGTTTGCAGTAAGGAGAACCTCGCGCCCCTTGAGCTTTAAATAGTTCTCGATTCGGGAAGAGCTAGGTACGTAGCACTCACACAACTCATTTTCAATTAATACTATGCATAAAAATCTATTCTTGCTCTCCTCAACAAAAACGCCCTTTATATAGCTATCATTATTAAACAATGCTCATCAGTGTCCCTTGCTGTTTTTATAGTAAAATCGCCGTCAGGATGTCATTAATCCTGACGGCAAAATGATTAATATATATACTTCTCTAAAAAGCCTTCTAAATCCTCTTCACTAATGTACAACCCTTGTAATCTTGTCATATCGCCATTAAGTGAGAACAGCATATCACCTTTACCCAATAAATCCTCAGCTCCAGGAGAATCCAGAATAGTCATAGAATCCTGGTGGGCTGGTAATCTGAAGGAGATCCTGCAAGGGATATTGGTTTTTAGATTCGAGGTGACAATATCTGCGCTTGGTCTCTGGGTAGCGACTACTAAATGTATTCCAACATTTCTAGAACGTTGAGCCAGTCGGATCATTTGTCTTTCAAAATCCTTTTTTCGACCTTCAAGGTCTGCAACCTGAACAAGGTCAGCATATTCATCAATTATTACAACGATTGGCTTTAATGGTGCTTCAGGATTCTTCTGGTTGTAGCTAAACAAATCTCTACTGCGCGATTGTCGCAGCAGATCAGTTCTTCTTTCCAATTCATTCTCAGTCAAATCCGTAAGTATTTCGACTGCCTTCTCCGCATCCAGGATTACCTCTTTATTCCGAAGATGCGGCAGACCATCAAAAAATATAAAGTCTGTTTGTTTAGGGTCAATAATAACAAACTCAAGCTGCTCGTGGCTATACTGTGAAATTAAACTTACAATTAAGCTATAAAGGAAAATGGTCTTTCCCGAGCCAGTGGAGCCAGCTGTGAGCATATGAGGAGCTTGGGCAATATTAAGTAGCTTGAATTCTCCACTTGGATCTTGTCCGATCACCACATTTAAATTACCGACCGGCGTATCGCGCGGCAGCATTTTAAGATAATCCAATAGCTTAATTGAATCGCTGCTTTTGCGAGGAACATCAACAAATACAAATTGAGTGCCACGCTCGTTCCCAACAAGAATTTCAGATTCAGCTTCTATTTCTCTTGTAATATCAGTACGATACCTCAATACCTTTTGCAATGTTTCGCCAGCTCTTAGTCTAACTCGGAATCTAATAAATCGTGCTGCAACTAAAGCCATCTCCGGATCAACAGATGATACATCAATCGAATAATCGCGCATAGCCCTAAATAGGGTACCTGCGTTTTTTATTATTTGGTCATTTAGCTCCGCTGCTGCATCTCTAGCTTGTTCTTGAGCAAAATCTGCTGCATCAATATTTTCATCACCGTTATTGATTCCATTATCCCTATGACTTCTATCTAGTGCTGAATCTGAAGAGAGATGAGGCTTCCCCTCAAGCTCCTTTTCAACAACCTGCTGGTTCGTGTCTACAACTGATGAAATGTTGTTACTAGCATCCGTTGTGGATTGAGTTGAATTCCTGCTCCCCTTGAAGCTGATAGAATCAAATTTGCTTTCAAATCTAACCTCACAACAATTTACTAAAACCTTATTTATAAAATCATCTCGGATTTCCAATAGGTTAATTTTGTAATCCGAGTCAAACTGCCTGCTTACGGAAGTTCCTTGCTCACTAAACCTAACATGATGAATTGAAGAGTTTATTGTCACAGGTATTTCCCCAGCAAACAGTCTATTTAATTGGTACGTCCACTCCTTTTTATCAGCCTTTGACATTGGAAGCTGATAAAAGGACCTAAAAGCTTGAAACCTCAGTAGCTCTCTTCTAGATGTACTTGTTATCTTATCTCTCTCATTGAAAATCTCGTGAATGATGCTTCTGACTGAATTAACCTGCTCAACAGCCTTTCCTGTGATTTCATTCTTATCAATTTGATAAGCACCATCATATGTTTTTACCTCAATAATATCTATCAACGCTTGATGCTCATCAAAGGTAATTCCAATAAGATCGGAGAATGCGCCTTCTTCACGTTCATCTAGCCAGCTCTGTGCAAGCTCTGTGTCTAAGCTTACTAGGATAAAATTCTTTGAATCCTGCTTCGACCAAATTGCAGAAATGGCTGTACCAAGAGCACCTTTAGTATGATCAATATTAAAGGTTCGGTCTATCTTTGAGGATGCGAGGCTCAGAACACCTCTTTCATTCAAGCCTTGAATTGTTCTTAGAACCTTTCCGACGCACTCTTCTTTTGGATCATAATTTCCAATAGAACGGATTGTGTTATCCATCCCTTTTGTAAGCTTTGCCCAGTCATTCGAATAAATCCCTACATCACGAAAGGATTTTGACTGATAATAAATACACTTCTCGGAGCCTATAACGCTCATCTCAAGATTCTTTAAATTCGCATCAGCAACTATTAACCATGGCACAGCCTCAAGTAGCTCGTTAAATTCCTGTTTACTTGTTTCTAGCTCTAATACAATTGTGTGATGCCAGCCTTGAGGCTTGTCATTAAGACGACCTATCAGATCATGATGATCAGAGAATATATTTCCATCCGAAGCAGGTAGTATCTCTACCTTATCAGCGATAGGATCGTACTCAAAAACCTTTGGAATGCACAAAGGATGAATTTTTAGAAGTGGGTTCCTTCTTATATTTGAAACAGACTTCCCGCATGGATCAAACAATATAACTGTATGAAAGTGATGCTTTTTCACCAGCTCAACTAGTGCTTCAAACCCTAAAACAACTGTTTCGATTTTTATTGAAAAGTTCGGATCATTGGAAAGGGCAAACTTGTTGTATATTGTATCATCCACATCATCAAAGCTTGACCAATTCTCAGGGGTCTCCTTAGTTTTAAATATATGTATATGGGCTCCCTGCAGTCTTATATCCTTTGCTCGGAGCATACCTCTAACCAAATCAAACACGTGCTTTACGCTTGGGGGATTCACAAAGGCTGCTCGCAGCCCAAACGAGCTGTGTGGATAGACCTTAATTAGCTTTGTTAGAGATTTTTCTATTACCTCAAGCCCATCAAGCATTTGATTGACCTGCTGCTCGCTTGAATAAATAGGCAGCTTGCCGAGCTGGCTTACCTCTGGAATTACTCTGTCGCCCTTGTTTGAAATGTAGCTGCTAACGAAAGCTGTGGGTAACGGGTTGGGAATTTCGCCTGATGCCCGAACAAGGAAATCTTTATCTATCTCGCTCAAGCTGGAGGAGGATTCCCTTAGTCTGACCGTTAGCTCAACGTACTTCCAAAGATATAATGGAAATAATGGTGTGCTAGTTGCGTGAACGCTTTCCTCTCCAATGATGTAGATCATGTCTAAAGAATTAATGCTAGCCACTAACTGCTTAGAGCCCTTGGGACTGAAGGAGCTAAATAACCCATAATGCTGCTTAATAAGCTTGAGAACTCTTCCGTACAGCTCTACATATGCAGCACAGCTTTTTAGAATTTCATCAGTCTCAACAATCTTAAGCATTGGACAATCTGCTAGGCGGTGAGCTGCGCTTACTAAGCTGCTTCTGATAGATAACAGCTCATTAAAGACCTCCAATAGTCCCTTTGCCTCAGCATATTCATCCTCAAATAGAGCGATAATTTCCTTAATTCCATCAATATACTCTTTATCAAATACTCTAACTCTAAACTGCTCCAACGAACGAAATGCATCTATTGGGTTTTTAACATTCGCTTTTATTACGCCCCCAAAGGAATTCTCACCGACAAAGGTTTGAATAAGGCTGTGGATCTCAGGAATAAACTCAATACGAGTGCTCTCATTTTCACTCTCAACGTTAACCTTGCTAGCTTTAGCCTTTTCCCATTCAGTATATTTTTGCTCAATCTCATCAAGCAGTCCTTTTACTTTATCAGTGTCATGCTCAATTATTAAATCAACAGCAGTTGATTCCGGTGAATCTGGCTTCCTTTTAGATTTTCCTGAGCTGTTATCAGAGTCTTCTGGACCGTTATCATCGTCAACAGGCTTTTTCTTATTTGTTTTTTCATTCTTAACCTTAGAAAGAAGCTCTTGTACCTCGCTGTATTTCATATGTCCGAGAACAGAGACATCTCTTGTACTATAGAATCGAAGAATGTTGGAACGAGTTGAATGAAATTTATCTGAATCAGGGTTAGATTGGATTGCCTTACGGTCCTCTTTATTCAAGTTGCTTATTCGTGACACTAGTTTAGAGTTTTCAATTAGCCTTTGTCTGATTGAATCTATATTACTCTTCACAAATACACTTTCATCGATTAACAACCCTAGTCTAAACAGATGCTCTATTGAATCTCTTGGAATATCATCATCATTTAACATTAGGTACTGGTAATAATCAATCAGTCGCTCTAGCGAAACCACTTCCATTATTTTCTTAGAATTTAAGGATTTCCACATATTCCTTAACGATTCATTAATTCCCCCAAGCTGCTTCTCCGCACTGTCACACAACACTTTATAAATCTCTTCAGAGGATATTTGCTCATACCAACGTAGGGAGGAGAGCTTTGGAACTGCTCTTTTTACAATTACAATACGAGTGCTATTAACGTCTCCGTCATTCCTAAAATCCTCTGCTTCCTCGACTGAATAATACAAGGAAAGGAAGGTAAGCTGACTATTCAGCTCTAGTCGAAGCTCGTCAAGCTCGGCTTCTGTGAAGCCAACAAAAAACACATTTGGCTTTGCTAGCTCCTCTTCTTTAACCCGAAGCTCGAGCATATTTATAAAATTACTATACGAATATTTCGGTAAATCCTTCAAAAGAACACCATAGCTCTCATTTAACACTCTTTTACTTACAATAGATGCAAGTATATCTGAAAGCACAATCTGAGAAGACATTTTTTACCTCCTTAAAGAGATCACAGTAACACCATCTGCATAGCGCTTCCCGTATCCCATTGAGATTAAAGTATCAGCGATTTTCTCCGCATTTTTCGCCAAATCTCCAGCTAGATCACCAGGCGTATTTTGAGTCACCTTCCAGTCAGTCAGCCTTTCAAAATCGGTCTCAGGGTTAGCGCCAAAAATGATACCATACCTATCCCATAGCTCATGACCAAGCTGGCTTAATGTTAAGCCTCGCCCTGGTTCTAGAATTGTTAACAATAAGATTTCCATAATGAGTGGATCAGGGGAGTACCTCTTTCGCTTTCCACCCTGTGCCCTCGGTGCAAGTAGAGCAATTCTTCCACCGAAGGTTGAAATAAAGCTTGAAGGATCAGTATCATATTCGTCGGCAAAGAGCTTAAACCGTGATGCCTTAATGAAGGCTTGAAAGGGATCTTGGATTTGTTCATAGTAACCCAAATATAAGGCTCGGTAGCTTTTGCGCTTTTCATCCTCCTCCTCACGGTTAGAGGTTCTTCTTGAGCTTTCTTCTAAACGTAAATCATTTATTCGTGCAAGCATTTCTTCATGAGTAAATGTTTGATATTTCTCAGCTGATAGAATTTCTTCCAAGCCCTTTTCGAAAAATTGTTCAATAAGTAGTTTGGCTACCACCAAGGTTTCTTCGCTCGCATACTTCACAGAATCGAGCTGACCATCTGCATCAAAAAGAATAGGAACTCTATCATCAATAGAATATTCTGGGGATAAATCTAGAACCTTTGAAGACAAATGATTTATTATGGCAAAACAGCCAAACAGAATAATCCTCTCCAAGGTCAGGAGCTTATTTCCCGAAGACATTTCATTTTTAGCAAGCTTGTCAAATGAAGACCTTAATCTAGCTTCCACCCCACTGAGTAAAGGTAAATCTGAGTTAGTTGCTTGTTCATGAGTTTTCTTTTTTGCAAACTTGGTCAGCGGCGCTGCAATTCTACTAAGGTCATCGTTTTCATTCTCCAAAAATCCCTTTACTAATTCTAGACAAGTTGAAGGCTGACCATTTACCTCAGTAGTAAGTAATCGGTATAAAAAGCTGTGCAAGCCAGCTTCTAGCGCAACAGCCCCCCGAACCTGCGTCTTACTACTAATCGTCAATACAGTATTATTTGCACTTGGGAATGCAGCATTATCGGCATTGAAAATAATATTCAAAAAAAACCGAAGCATATTTATCTCATCATCATCAAAGCTACTTCCATCGAAAGCATCGTTATATTTAATTCTTATTTGCGAAGCTGGATTAACTTCTTTACCTTGCTTCCAGCGAATTATCCACTCATTCAAAGCATCCACTGTATAGCTCTCTCCCGATACAAGTCTAAATAAGCCATTAGCAACATGTACCGGTTTAACGGATGACGAAGTAGGTCTATATTTAAAATAATCATTTAATACCTGATTTCCATATTCCTTCAATCGGTTTGCCATCTTCTACCCCCGCTTTGATACATATTGTGCATTATTGACCTTTACCCGATATAATGAACGATTGTCCATATCCCTAATTAGAAACTCATTTGCTCTGCTTGCCGATTCTAACGAGGAAAGCTCATTCATAAATCGAAGGAGCTTAAATTGATGCTGTTCAGGTACCAGTTGTGATGGATAGCCTACTTGAACTAATGTTAAAACTCGATAAAGGTTAAGGTCAATTCTCAGCTCAACAAATACCTTTTCTTTCGACTTGTAAACCCGGAAAAGAAAGTGATCGGGAACGTACTCCATTTCCTTTAAATGACCAGGTAGCCTTGGAACAAGTAGTTCAATTTGATTCGAATATGCATATTTACTAGAAACAGCTACTCTGGGATAAGTGCGAAGCTCGTATTTATGTGTCGTCCAAATCTTGAGCTTATCATCCTCATTATCATCAGGATTGAAAAATTTATTGATTCCAGATATAATTTTTTTTATCATTTCGTCCTGTCTATCGTAGCCTTGAAGTAATACATCGTAATATGCTTTATATTCCGTAGGGAGCAACTCTAGCAGTTCATTTCCTCGCTCATTCTCGAAATAAAACCTTCTCTTCAAGGCTATAAAGGCTTCTAACGGCTCATCCGCATACTCAGGAGCAGTATATTTATCCTCGAATAACCAGCCCTCTGTAAGCGTTCCGTTCCATAGGCGTTCATCAATCTCCGGGTGAGAGTAGTGGAAAGGATCGAATATGGCTAGCACAGTAAACAGCTCGTTTGAGCCATTAAATATTAGATTGTAATAATCATTTTCATCTGAGACTTCAGTTTTTCTGATCACACACTTCTTGCCAGATGTGATGATAAATGCGAAGAAGCCCAGGATATCCCGCATAACAACATGGAGTCCAATACTCCCAATTTTCTCAATAACAGAGAATAATCGTTGTTGTACAACAGGGTGCTTAAGCTTAATAACATTCATTGATGCGGAGCAGCTTTTACAATTTTCACAAGGTTTGCTGATTTCCAACAGCTTATTTAAGGTTTTTTCTAGCATATCTCTGGATAGTAGGTTTCGATTGTTTAAATCAACAACCACCACTTCCTTGACTGTTTCTTCGCCTCCCTTGTTATAGATAATCCCTTTTTCCCTTTGCAGCATGATTTGCTGAAAGCCCGGGAGTCTATCACCAAGCTTTTCCATCAACGATATTAGCGGAAATTCGTTAATTGCCACAATACAAGGCTTTCCATCAGAAACTGCCTCTGTGAGCTCAGTTAAAAAGGCTTCTTCGTCCTTAATGCTGTTTGCATCGGGCTCTACGTAGGCATTGTGCGCGTCAAGAACCGATTTTAATGATTTTATTAAATGTGTTTTACCGTCACCAGGATTGCCTGTTAAGAAAATAAGCTTCTTTTGCTCAATATACTTTTTCAATAATGCCTCAATCCCGGATTCCACGTGAAGAGCTCGGAGTTCCTCTATACTAAAAACATCAGCATAGCTATTTCGATTATTGTAAAGCTTTGCGATAAAATCTAAATCAAAGTACATACTACTCCCCTCCAAATTAAAAGTAATTACTCAATAGCATTGAGGCTTTATTAAAAGCACTAAGTCTCTCAATAAGATCAACATTTTCAATCCTTTTTAGAAACCATCGCTCTCTCCAAAAGTCAATTAATTGACCTGTGTGCTTCTCCTCATTTCCATCCAGTGGAAGGAAATACTTCAATTCCTCTACCTCACCCCTAAGGAACTCACGAGTATTGGATGCTAGAGGAATACCGTAAACAATTCTTCTTGTATGGTGCTTCAGAAAATTTTCCGAGGAGATCCCCAATGCAGAAAGCCCAGAGCGTATGAGTCGTAACCGAGGACTTGTTCCCTCACCAAATACATTATTGATTTTTCTGCCGCCATCAATTTGTTGTACCATTGTACTTATAAAGCGAGTGGTTTCTTGTGCAAAAAAAACTGAACCGAAGCCCTCTGTCTCACCTAGCTTTTTGTATTCTAAGCTCTGACCATTACCAACTGGAATCTTTATCCTGTTATATTGACTACTTCCCATATGATACAGACTTGTAGTTCCTAAAAAAGCAAGCTGAGAGTCCCTAATTACCTGTTCACCTTTCATTCTAGATGCGATCTCACTGACTTGCTTAGAGTATCTCTCGTTATATTCCTTAACCACTACAGGACTACACATTAGGATGCTTACTAGCTTGCCTGCTAGAGCCTCATTATATGGGGGGATTCCACCACACACAATAATTTCCATCAGATTCGAACCAATCTTACTCTTTCTATTTGCTTGCAGAGCAATATTAATGGATTTACCTTTATCAGTCGATATAAGCCTTTTTAAAGCACCAAGACTATCCTGCTCAGTTTCAAGTATTTTTCTGATAACTAGCTTTGCTTCAAGAAGCTTTGCTAATTCAATAGCTCTCTTTTTTGTAAAGAGCGGTGTACATGCTTCTGCTGTCCAATTGACTTCTCCAGGCGTTCTTTTATTATTTAATTGAAGGTCTTTAAGGGACTCAGCAACTTCCTTTAGCCGCTCTATACACATAAAGCTAGGATTCTCAATTTCATTATCTGACAATAGATTAATTGGTGTTATGTCATTAATTGCTTCATTTAAAAACCTTAGAAGGAGTTGTATCGTATTGTCGCTCTCCCGTTGAATACGCGCTTGATACTCACGATCGTTTTCTAATTCAGTCGTCTTTTCAACTTGTCGCTTTAGTCCAAGCTGTCCAGGAAGGGTTTCCTCAAAAGCTTCCTTCTTAACTCTCTTCTTTAATGCATTTTTTATGGAATCTAGTGTCCAGCCAATAAAATTATCCCTATTTGTTAATTGCAATACACAATTGCCTAAGGCGGCAATCCCCATAACTGGATGATTAGGCTGCGCGGCATCTCTAATTAAATAGAAAATATTCCTTCCTGGTGTCGATTTATAAGGAATTGACCATGAATAACGAAAATATCTCCAGATGTCCATTAATTTGTAGCCTGTGTGAATACAAGATGAATTATCTACAAGCTGAACATATGGCTTTATCCCAGAAGCAGCCTCTTTTAAACGCTCCTCCTGATTGACACATTCTTGTATTTTCATTATTGTTGATGAAAGCAGCGAGCTATCCCCGACAAGATCTAGTATGTTGAGTTCTTTGCCTTGGTGTTTACGCCTTTTTTCCATTCTTTTAATGAAGGCTCTAATACTATCCAGCTTAAATTGTGCATTTCTTTCATGCTGAAGTTGCTGACGCAGATAAGCCTTGTTGTCTCCTCTTAGTAAAACAGGAGGAGCCAGCATCAATTCATGGTCATCATTTTTTAGGATTCTCCATTCCTGAGTCAATAAATCTCTTAATATACTTAAAATTGAGAGAAACTTCATTCCCTCTACATCTTCCAGAGTGATGATACTTTTCCATTGTTGAATATGATCATTAAGATATTGAATACGTTGGTAATTAAACTTGTCCAGTAAAGCTGTAGTGATTTTATTAAAAACACCCATGTAATTTTCATTTAAAGTGGGCTTAAATGGCATGAAATCTGTTATATCAACAATCTCGCTTGTATCGAATCCGACATTCTTCTTAGTTGCTTGACTACTCATTATTGAACCTGCTTTCATCATTGATCATATAATGATCATTTTACTACAAATTCAAAGCTCGTGCAGCTCCTTACGGGAACAAAAGTTCTGGAAATGTGCTCGCATCCTTTTTCATTGACAATATAATCAGCTAAAATACCACCGTTTAATTATGAAATATCCCTATCCTTTCGATCAAACACTTCCAAACTCCTGCTTGCATAGGAAAAAAGCCCCGCTAAGCGGAGCGATAAATTATTGATGTTCTGTTTCTATACGGCTATTTTTCAAATCTTCTAGCTCTTGTTGTAACTTTGAGCAAAAACCCTCTAACATGCCAATTTTTGCGTATAGATCTTCGAAACTTGGCTTGCAAGGTTCAAGTTGTGGTGCCTGCTGAACAAAAAGCTCAAATTTAAATCTTCTATCATTTACAATAAGGTTATACATCTTTTGGCTGTCAATCTTTCCAACAAGACTTACTTTATTCCCGCAGATCTTACCGCCATCTCTGAAGCCTTGGGAAAAGCAGAATTCAACATCTAATTTTTCTTCAATAGTCTCTTCAGTTTCGTCGATGTTAGCTAATATATTATATTTCTCAAATCCTTTTATTCGTAAGCTTACATCCTTCCAGCTTGCTCCACCTGAATAGTCAACTACTAGTTTTTCATATTCAATTTTTTCAGATTCATTAATATAGTTGATCAGTCGGAACATATCTTCAGCTTCGTTTAATACATTTCTTACCGGGTCACATTCAAGGAATAGATTCGCAATCCTGCTTCTTTCAGGCTCGGCAATTTCTTTTTTACCCTTTTTGGTATTTTCCCGTAATTTACTAACCTTCCACCCATTGTCGTAAAAGATCTCAAGATGTTTTCTTCTTCTATCTCCATTTATATAAAATTCGATATGACTGATAAAGAACAAATTTCCTCTACGGAAATCAAACCATTTCCAATTATAAAAATCCTCATCTAGGGACAGGCTTCCTAACCGTTTAATTTCAATTGCATGATTATTAATTGCTTCCACTGACTCCACAACCTTTCAATGTACATTGTTTTTAGAAAGCACTTTTGCCGTGAGCAAACTTCTAACAATACCTTGTAGCACTATTTCCGAAGTGCAGCTTGTAATCTTGTTTCGCCAGTTGCCATTTCTTTAATCGTTGGATGTTGAGGAAATCTCTCCATGATAGAAGTCCAAGTATTAACCGCATTATCGATTGTATCAGGAGAGCCGATGTATGTTTTTTCATCCAATATAGCACCAAAAACACGATCTATTATAGTAGGCGGACGTTTGGGTTCCATTTTTCTTAGCATTGCAGCATACATCTCAGTACGAGCCATAAATCTCATATTCTTTTTTTGCTCCATCTTTTGAATTGCTTCTTCAGTTTGTTTTATCACTATAGCGTCATGGTATGAAATACTGACGTCTATGATATGCCCATCATATACATTCCAAGCGTGATGAATCGGAACTAGTCCCTTTGAAACTTCTACCCAGCCAACCCAAAATTCAATGTTAACTCCTAATTTTCTACCAATCTCACATACCTTAACCGCATTGGAATAGCATTGCCCTGTTTCAAAGTTATGTTTGTTTAATTCCGAGGCTAGCTCTTCGTTATTGATCACAGAGTCGATTGTATTATCTTTATGAAAAATGCGTATATTCTTTAAATCCGCTATTGGGTAAAATCTGGATGGTATCATGAAATTTTCATTGTTTAAAGTGAATTTATGTCTCACTTTGAGGGCTCCTTTTCTAATATTATCATTGAAAACCAATTAACTACTGAAACTAACAGAATACTTCTTGCCACACGCAATATGCTGAGCGACATATTTACTCTTGGAATAAAAACGGCAGCTCCATAATCGGAAGCCACCGTGCGCCGCGAAAGCGGAAAGCTGCTATTTTGTTAAGTTCATTCGCGTTCTACAAGTAACCGGTTCATGTAGGCTGCTATATGCCCATATGCTTCGTATTGCCCTTCATGGAATTCACTTTTATTTTTATTTGTACTAGGTTGATTTATCCTTGGAATAAAAACGGCAGCCCCATAAATCGGAAGCCACCGTGTGCCGCGAATAGCGGCAAGCTGTTTTATAAAGTTGGTCGTATTTGGTTTTGTATAGTATTAAACGCACAACTTCTCAAAAGGTTACGTGTCTCAAAAAAAATTTTTCAACTCAGCTAGGTCAGCAGTGGTCCATATTTTAGACAAGTCGATGTTCGGACTGCAAAATTCGATATAAATCTATTAGTTTATCATAAACACTCTCGTCGGAAGGCTTATACCTTCTAGCAGTGTCATAGAATCGAATGGCTCTTGAATACTCGCCATTCAGTTTTTCCTTTTCGCCTAACCATATGGCTATATCAGCGATACGTGACATTGTTCGTTCTTTTATCTCAATGAACCAGTCGTCGTAAACCCCCGGTAAAAAGTTAGTCTCTGGAATCTTACCCATTAACTTTGTAGCCTCAACGTACCTCAAAGGATCATTCTCTTGAATATCAACGGTTCTAATGGTTTCAATAAGCTCAATAATATCCGACCGCAGGTTGCAGTTTAACATGATATGTTCTTTGTCCGTATTTAATATGGACGAATCAGTCAGAGGTATAGCTAACAGTTTCTTCAGATAATTCAAATACACTTTTAGGTTTCGAAGAACTGTCTTCAAGGGAATAGCCGGGAACAAAGCATCACAGATTTGTTCTCGAGTACACGTCGGGTGAAATGTTAAGTAGACCAGGATGTTCTTAGCATATCGTTGGTTCCAACCATTGGTATGCTCTTCACCGTTAATGTAAACTCGGAACGAATTGATCAAATCCACTCGTAAAGATATCGTCGATTCAAGTTTTACAGTAGCCTGATAGAATAATGAGCTTATTTCCTTCGTAAGTCCTTGCCAAAAAGGTGGTGATTCTGAGTCTATCATTATTTCTGGATTGCTAATAAAGTCGTATATTAATGTCGCCGTGCTCTCCGGCTGATCAATAAAAGTCATGTTGCTTGAGTCATTAATTATTCGAAAAATGCCATTTGGAGCACAGTTCGAAGCAATCTCGATGGTACTAGGGGGATATAAAAGATCCTTTTGTCCAGCGATAAAAAGTATGGGTTGATTAACATTCGATACAAGCTGAAGCTGTTCGACTGCAGAATATAGCTCTAAAATACCAAAGTAACAATCATATGTTGTTCTTGAATAGCAACGAATGATTTTATTTACCTCTGGGCTATTCTCTGGTTCTAAAGTAATATGCTTCGCAATCTCTTTTCCAAGCGGCACCAATGAACCATCCGTTGAAAGCTTTTTTCGAAACTCAGTACCTCTTTCTCGCACCGGCTTAGGAACTACAAAAGTTGCACCGATAAAGATCATCGATTTTACTACATGGGGAAATTCTGACGCGAACTTGGCTGACAGATTTGTCCCTAATCCATGGGCTACAATGTGAATGTCTTTAAGTTCTAATGCGGTAACTATGGCTTCAAGGTCCTGTATAAATCCTTCAAACGTCGGTTTGGCAGCAAAGTCGTCACTCTGACCATGTCCACGCAGATCACAGACAACAACGCGATAATGCTGTTGAAGTAACGGGGTAATTCGTTCCCAAAGTGTGGAGTCTAACCCCATTCCATGAACGAGCAAAAGAGTATCCGTATCTCTAACTTTCGATTCATGTATCCCGTAGTAAATCCGTCTATCGTCTAAATTAATATAACTCACTGGAACTCCCCCAACTAACTGTTCACAAATAGTTCAATATTCCTATTGTATATGAAAAATTATCCATCCCGCAATTATAGATTGATTAGTGCTGGTTTATCCAGAACTTACGAAAGCTTATATAGTGCGCCGTGGAACCACAGCAAAACGACCGCTAAGCCGTTGGTAGGCATAAGCGCTCGTTTTGGTTCCAAATACAATCTGAAATTACATCTCTTTTATTATCCTCGACGCTAGAAGGCTAAGCATCTCAACATCTTTTATGTTTAGATTCTGTAGATTGTCAAGCAAAGAAAAAACCGCATCATGTATTTGCCTATCTTCTTCACTCATATATCCGTTACTTAGTTGGCTAAAAATTTGCCACTTTCCTCGAAAAAAAATAGAAGACCCTGCATCTTCCTTCAACAGTTCTTGTTCTTTGCTATCCCCATTCAAAATCCAATCAGTCGATACACTGCAAGCCTTGGATATTTTCATCAAGATCGCGCCGCTTGGCACGCTCTTTCCATTTTCAATATTACTGATCGTTGCCGAAGTTGACTCAATTAACGCAGCGAATGAATCCATACTATGCCCCAAGCGAGTTCTAATCTCGCGGACACGACTCCCGATTTCCTGCATAATCCTCGGCTCGATGCCATGCTTCTTCACGATCTCATCCATGTATTCAATCCTCATTTCCACGAGCTTGCTAATATATTTTAGTAAATACATTGACATCACTCAATTTAATTAGTATTATTTGCCTATTGAATGGTTATTTTATTGCCATTCTTAGTATAGCACTAATTTTTATTAATGAAACGTATGAAGGAAGTGGGGAGGAGGCACATTGTCGCAAAAGCCGATAACACCTTTGGGATGGAAGATCCTCGAAGCTCTGGCTGAGAGAAAAATGACACGCAAACAATTCTGTGAGCAAGAAAGCATACCTGAAAGCCGCTTGTCAAATCTGATCACCGGCTTGAGACCGGCAAAGAAGTACCGAGAAGTTGTAATGAAGGCGTTAAGCATCAGTGATGACTCGCTGTAAGTGTAACCCTGGTGTAACCATGGATTTGGTACATTAGAACCGATATGTCTTAAAAATTTCAGAAGTAACGGAGGAAGCTATTGAATGAGACAGGTGATTTATTCATTACTTGCATTATTGGTCTTGCTTGCGGCAAGCCCCGCAGCTAGTCATGCTGCCATTGTTGAAGAGGACACTATAAAGGTAACGGAAACAATACCGCAATTCGGTGGGGCAAGCTTTGACCCTGATGGAACAACAATTACAAGTGATCCATTAAAGCATAACGTTCAAAACATGGATATTACTGAAAACGGCGATGAAGTTACGGTGTTGTGGTCTACACAAGACTATCACAGCAGTACGAATTCTTTTGAGTACAACTTGTATATGTCTGTTGCGAAAAGTGGAAACTGGGTCTTTACTGGAAAACACATAGCCAAGCTAGAAGTAGCCTATAGGTCCACGATTGACCGTTTTAGTGAATTCAAAGAGGGAACGCCTGCATTTTTCGATGTCCGTCCTGAAAATATGAATGTGTCGAGCATTAGAGTTTTTTCAAACAACAAGGTCTACATTGATTATGCAAGTAAACCGGATGCCGCACAGCGGCAGCTGGTGACACAAGAAATCAGCCTGAATACAAATGGAGAAGTTACAAGCAATAAGCTGATATTTTCCAAGGATTTCAAACCAGGTGAATGGCTCCCTCCATACTATTACAAGCCTATTAATACCTCGCATGGGAAAGGTCTTTTCGTATTTGAAGACAACGAGAATATGCAAATCTATTTGCCGGAATCGGGAAAAATCTATGCATTCAAGGATTCCCACAAGGTTATTTCTACATTTTTTAATGTACAGCAAGCTTATGCGGATTTAACACACTCTAAGTTTTTCTTTGCACAAGGAAGCGGCACTTTCAGTTCTGGCTTTGATGGAGTCAAGCAATTGAATATGAAAACTGGCGAGCCTTTATATACCGAGAACGGCAAAGATAAAACCACTCCAGAAGCCACGGGGTATTGCATGGAACAAGCACATGATGGTGGATTCTATTCATGTAATAAGGATATCTACAGTTCAGTCACCATACAACAGTTCAATTTGAACCTCGGCATAAATACTCCCGAAGTGGATACTGGCTTAACCCGAGTCAGTGGAGTGACATCAACCGCTAACGAACTCCATCTGTGGGAAGTTGTTGACTTTAAACGCCAACAATCACTGAAGCTTGTAAAACTTAACAAGCTTGCTGAGACGAAGGTAGAGCATATTCCAAGCTTGCAAATATCGGATACGAAGGTTCAAGTCAAGTTGGATAATCAACCCCTGACGTTTGACCAGCCGCCTGCCATTATCAATGGGAAGACAATGGTTCCCATGCGAAAAATTTTCGAGACATTAAATGCGTCCATTAAATGGGATGATCACAGAAGGGCGGTAACAAGCCAAAAAGGGAACAGCACCGTTGAGTTGCAAATCGATTCCCCAGTTGCAAAGGTAAATGATACATACATCCAGCTTGAACAAGCGGCTGTTATTGTTAGTGGCAGTACAATGGTGCCATTACGATTTGTAGGTGAGGCATTGGGATTAGAAGTTGGTTGGGACTCAAGAACAAATACAGTATTGCTGACCAGCAAGTAAATAAATTGTAGGCGCCGTCCTTAGCGGCGGCGCTTTTCTCTGCACCGAATCCCGATACTTTGAAATATAAAGAAGGGGTGGATATCATGCTGAATACTTTAACAGACCATGATTTGCCCACACATAAACTTATTACTCGACCAAAGTCCACGTTTCCACTGTTCCGAACTCTTTTGCTCGGACCTATTATGATGATATCTTCAACGCCCTTCATCGCACTTATCATGGCGAGTGTTGAATATTCTATCATTTTGATACATCGATATGGCAATCCAAATCTTTCAGATTTATTTTCTATGTTGTTTTTTCTAGCCATTAATCACATCGTATGCTATTTCATAGGTCGATATTGTGCCAATAATCGCGGGAGGAGCTTTTCATGACTTCATCTGAACTCCTTCAACAGCTTAAGGAAACGCGGGAACTTGTTCAAATCATTAAAAGCCAATCAAACGAATACTACGAATTTTATAAAATGCCTCTTCCCTTCTTGCCTACACTCATTTTATTGGGGGCATGGATATTCGTTATCTTTCAGTTGAACTTAGCCAAGCCCTTTATGAGCTTCTTGGACACGTTCATATTCAATCCATTTGTTGCCCCACTAGATTTACCGCATTATGGGAATGCGATAATTGTAGGAACAGCGGTTGTTTTCCAATATGGCGCTCCCATTCTACTGATCGCAGCCTTCATTAATAAACAAGTTGTATCGCAACGTTTACGTGCTAATGCCAAGCGGATGATGGAGTTGCGAAACAATATTGAGCGGGATATCGATGCTTTATCCCACTCGATTGTGCCAGAGGACTATTGGGACGAATCGATTATTGAGAAGCTTGAGAAATATGTCACCAATAAACGTGCCTCTACTTTGAAGGAATGCCTGAATCTATATGAACAAGATCGAATGCATGAGGAAACTATCGGACGTATCGAAGCAGCCGAAGCCGCTGCTTTTGCTGCAAGAGCCGAAGCAGCTTCAGCCAGAAAACAAGCTGATTATGCCAGAAGCGAGGCAGAAAGACTGGAGTCTGAGGCGTATGAAAATCGAAGAAATCATTGATTGTCCTAATTTACAGAAGAAAACCGCCCATTGTCACAGATGAGCGGTTTGTTTTTTATCAGACCAAAGCCGGACCGAAAAGTGAATTCCAACTTTGAGCGTCTGGCGCGGTAGCCGCGCTTTATAGATCTACATATGTAAATTCGAGATCATCGAAGGTTTCAACCTTTGTAATTCCTTTGATCGCCAACGAATTCTTGGCGGACTTAATCAACTTACCCTTAAGTTCCTTCATTGTCTCCGAATTGGAAAAATACTTGGTCGGTAGCATCGATGCATAATACTGCCCAACATTCCGGTAAAGTTCTTCTTTGAATGGGTCAATATAAAAGCCAGGCTTGAATGCTCGTTTAATGGTGTTCTCCAGCTTCCGTAACCTGTAATTATGCTGATCGTCATGGTAAATCGCATCCAACTCTTTCTCATGAATGAAGACTTGAGCGTTTAGATGCATATGCATATCATCGATTTGCTCCTTCAGGCGATTGACGCTTTCGGCAAGAACAGTCTTCTCCGATTCCGATATTCCTCTAAAGATACCCAAAATCGTGAAGAAATCGTTCATTTCCACGCATTTGTACCAAAGGTAATGGCAATACTCCTTTAAATCCAGCAAAGTAACGATAGGGGTCAATTTTCGCTGAAATTTGAATACCTCATGTTCAATCCAATAATCCTCGTAAAAATCAATGAAGCCCCACAGCGCTTTGTCCACTTCCTCATGAAACAATAGATCATTCGCCTCTTCGAGCAATTGCTTCCATCGAGCCTCATTATTCTCCTGCTTAAATCGTTTCTCATTATAATCGTAAAAGAATCGGAACACTCGTAATTGATGTTGGGCGGTTCTCTTTATGTATCGGCGATCTTGCATGTTGAACTCCAGTTCGCCGTAACTTTGCGTTATCTCCACCAGGTTCCCCACCCCATAAATTTGCACATCGTAATCGCAGAATTTTCCACCGCGTCCTAGACCTACGATTTTTTGATCACGATATACCGGGAATTCAACGAATCCTTCCTGCAAAAGTTCTTTTGCGAAATTGGGACGTATATCCGCTTCATTGATGATTGCCCCTCTCATCTTTTCTCGCGAGATTGTATTTTCTATTACTTTCAACGGCTTGCAGACACGCTCTGCAAGCTTTTTTATAATTTCACTCATTCTTTTCACCATCCTTTTGCTCTTTTATAGAGCAAACAGGGGAATTGTCAATTGAAATTCTTTTTGCTTGACAGGCTAAAATTTGGAATTATAATGTGCCAGTTATCTTGCTTAAATTGTTCGTATTTCAATCGAACAAGCGTTATCGGCTTTGTAGTTGATGATGTGTCACTCGAATATTGATATTCGAGTCCAACTACCGAAGAAAATAATTATCACATAGGAGGTTGCATGGTTATGCAGCTACAGGAAGAACATGAAAAGAAGCTACGGATGAAAAGATTGGATGTCGTGAGCTTGAAGATGGTGAAGGAAGCCAGCTTTCCATTCGAAACGCGGACGATTCGCAGCCCTAACGATGCGATGCGCTTGGCGAAATCGTTTATCGGGGACGCAGACCGGGAAATTTGCGGGTTGATTACGCTCGATACCAAAAACAAGGTGAACGCCATCCATGTTGTGTCCATCGGCAGTCTGAATGCAAGCCTGGTGCATCCACGTGAGGTTTTCAAGCTGGCAATCCTTAGCTCAAGCGCGTCAATACTGATTTTTCATAACCACCCATCTGGTTGTCCGCAAAGTTCGCCCGAAGATATACAGATCACTCAGCGGCTGAAGGAAAGTGCTGAAATTCTAGGCATAGACCTGTTGGATCACATCATAATTGGCGATTCCGGCTTCTACAGCATGAAAGAGAATGGATTTATTTAATCGGAGGAGTATTGTGGAGATAAAAGTGTACATTGCCAACTTGGCTAAATACAACGACGGAGAGCTGGTAGGAGATTGGATTACTCTCCCGACCGATTCGGAGAATTTGAAGTCTTTTATAGAAGAAATTCTCGGAGAAGATGATGAGTATGCGATCCATGATTACGAAGCATTTTTCAGCATCTACGAATTTGACAATCCATATAAACTCAATGAACTACTTCAGCAGCTTGAGTCGTACGACAGTAGACTCATTCAGAGCTTGTTTTATAACTTGAGTAGCTTGGAAGACGTCCTGCGAGTATTGGAGAGCGGCGAGTATTCTTGCTACTACGATATGGAGAGTATGCAGGATGTAGCTTATCAGCTGGTTGATGAGGGCTTATATGGAACCATCCCAGATTCCATAAATGGCTATATCGACTATACGAAAATTGCTCGGGATTTAACGTTACAAGGATGGACTGTTGTAAACGGAGTTGCCACTTGTATTTATTGATGAATTTGATTTAACACTTTCGGTCACCACGCCGCGATAATCGTTGCATAGCAACGGTTTGTAAATATGGGAGATGCAATCTCCTGCTTTAGCGACGTGTTAATCAATTTTAGGAGAGAATTGTCTATGAAACTTCTTACCGATGGAGCATTAATTGAAGTATATATAAGTGCAAAGAGGAAGAATCTCGATGAGAATTTTATTGCGTTGTTACTAGCAGAGTTCCAGCGGCGCAAGCTTACTATTCCAGACGACAATGAAAACGTTGACCAATAATGGTCGCGTTTTTTCATCGATTATTTATCCTTATCCCCGAGTAGTAACCTTCTGAGTCTGTACTCCTTATACTCGGAAAATTCCGAACAATCAAAGACATGCAAGCATGATCTTTCCATATGAATCCTACAGGCTTTAACCCTCGTCCTCGGTAATTCCCAGCCTCTTCATTTCTTTTGGCACAAGCATATAATCGGTCAGATCCGTTTCAACCAATCGTGTGAACCGATTAGTCTAGTCGTATAAGCCACAATAATTGTTGAAACCATTACCTTTGATGGTATATACATAAGCATCCGGCTCCTCATCTTCTTGAACAGGAACACCCACAATTTTGCATTCGTTTGCGGTCAGCATCCACCTTCATTTAATGTAATCGTAAAAGCCATTATAGCCTATAGTAAAGCCCCGGTATGTCTTGCCGCTGTTTTGCACATCAACTGTCGAATAGAATGGCATGACTTTCACCTCCCTCGTTTGTATTGCCTTGAAAGGTGAAGAATTCTTCTTGTGCTGCCCCATTAAATTGTGTTTCAAAAGGATGCACCACTTGGAAAAGAATTGTCACATCGACAATTTCGTGAAGTTATTATATTCTTATATCGTCGGTAGGTCTGTTTGGCAAAACGAGGGATTGATATCATTAGTCAAGAGGAGAATGTAATTATGCTTACAATTGAAGAGTTATCAGAAATTGAGCATGAAGAAATAATATCTGCAAGAAGTAAATACAATAATTTCTTTACTAATGCTAAGGAAATAGTTGAATTTACCAATCAGTTCTTAGATCAATATTCTAATAAGCAAGAATCCTATCTGTTTTTTATGTTCTACTCGCAGATGAACATTTCGCTAAAACTCGCATTTTTATCAATAGTAAGAAGACATGATGCGCAGACGGGTATGAACATTAGATATGCTTTAGAAACAGCTGTATTAGCTATGTATGCTTTGAAAAATCCTACGATTGAAGAATATTATAAGGAGAGTGGATCTGCAGAAGAACTTGGAAAAGTAAAAAAAGCGGCTAACAATTGGTTTGACACAAAGTACAAAGAGTTTTCGGATAATGTGAAAAATCTAAAAGTTCAATTAAGCAACCATATGGCACATGCAAATTTAAGTCAAGTTATTAATAGTTTTTCTTTAAGCGGAAGAGAGGGATTTGAAACCAGCTTTTTTGACAGTGAAGATGTTGATAAAACAAAAGAAAGATTGAGATGGCTAGGTAATATCTGTTTGTCAATAATCGTACAAATAGTTGAAATATCAAGGGAATATCCTCATATCCAACCAGCTGATGGCTATAAAGAGAAATTAATAAGATTGGCTTTAGAAAATCAAAGATTGACCGAGGAACTGTACCACCATCCAAAATCATAGTCATAACGCAGCGTATATTGTTCAGACCACAGAATGCTGTGATTCGGATTCGAACACCGACAACGAATGGGTACGATAGCTCAATCATACAAAAGTAGGAAGCTCGCCTCAAATTATGGAGGCTCTCTTCTATGTAAGTCGGCTATATTTCGTAAATAAAGCCGCTTTCCCCAAATGTTCAGCAGCATCACAATTTGGCTTCATCTGTACATCAGTACAGATGTTCGCTGAATGCAGCGAAAGTGATTAGAGCAAAAGAGCGGCTGCTGCGAAACGTAGCTTTTTTGCTCGGGCGAATGTCGTGAAACGACAGCAGCCTATAAAAAGCCCCCTTTATATTCCCTGCTCATGTTCACGCCGCTGAAAGCCAGCGTGAACATGAGCTTGGGAATGTAGAGGGGGTATGATGCTGAAACTCCTATATATTTCAAGTATCACCGATTGAAATGAGGTCGCTAGTTTGTTTCAAGTTCAACCAACTATTTTAGATATAATTGTGCCAAAAATTCCACTTAAAATTAATGTAACAAAGGTCCAAATCAAGCTGAGCTTCCAGTTATCTTTAGCTGCTTCAAAGAGCCCCTGAGGATAATATCCGTAAATTTGTTTAAAGGTTGCTTTTGTTTCTAAGCGACCTTCCATTGTTCGTTCGGTTAAGGAATGCAGAACGTCAACCTTTCTCAAAGTAGATTGATGTAGTTTTACATATTCTTTGTTAGTGAATGCCTCTGCTTCTTCTTTGCCTTCTAACATATCCTTTTTTCCGATATGGTTTAACGACAGTAGTGATTTTAATCTCGGATGATCAATATACTGTTCTCCAAACATTTCAATTAATAATTTTGATAAATCAACTTTCTGAACGTCCGGAATCTCAACGGGGGTGCCACCTAGTACAGCATATCTATGATTGATCGCTTCAAAGCCATAGTTAATATCTCGCATGTTCCAATGTAACCAGTAGTAACTCATGTGACTTCTTATAAAACTGTAGAAATCGTTTAACATATCTCTTTCAAGGTCATCATAATGGTCTTCAATCTCATCGAATGCAACTTTTTTTAACTCGGCAGTCTTGTGAATTGAAAACGACTTTGTTTGAGCCGTAGAGTAATATCTTACCGCGATTGAAGTTATTCTTGGTGTTCTTCCATTTGGAATATCATAAAAGCTTTCACAAGAATAATGAACTACTAACAACTGAGCTGTATTTTCATTTAATTTTTTAAAAAGCTCTTTTGCCTTTTTTCTCTTTTTTAATAAGCTACTCATTTAATACAGCTCCTTGCAATTATCAAATATCATCCTATATATTTTAGCACAATTTGGAACTAACTTTAACAATTAACTCGATACTATGCTATAATCCCTCCGACAGTGGAGGTGATATTTTTGAACATAGATGAAATAAAGAAACTACAGCGTGCGCTGTCGGATAAGCCTAGATATAAAAGCAAGCATTTCAGCGGCGAAAAGAAGCGCGGGAAACAGGCGGGCAAAACGAAGATTACCGATAAGCAACGCCGGATTGACCATTTGAGTAGCAGACAGCGTCATGAACTGATTCGTTTACACGCTGATCTGGATAGGGTTATGATCGCAAACTCAAAAATAAGCCGCACGACGGCAAACAAGCCAACAAAACGCGATGCTCGCAAAGGCAACAATGGAAATCTTGGAGTCGAAGGTATCTGGTCATCAGTTACATTCGAACGATATAAGAAGAGCTGCCGAACGTTTTTGAAGTTCTGCTATGAAAATTTTGATAGCATCAGGTCATTGCGGGATATTAAGCCGCGCATGATTGGGAAATACATCGAGGATCTGAAAAATCGGGGATGCTCCGCTAAAACAATATCAGCCTATGTGAGTGCAATCGAAAAAATGGCTGAATCGTCTGTTAAAGCCGGTATCAAGTCTCATGCCGGGCTGGTCAATAGTAAACATCGGGAAATGGTCCCAACTGCTCGAAAGGCAGAACGCCGACGAGGACGAGAAGGCGGAACAGGCTATACGCTACGAGAAGCTCAAGTTATCATCAAGCAAGCGAGAAAGCATTATAGCATATATGAGCAAGTATTACTGGAACTTCTAACTTACGGCGGTTCGCCGCGCATATCAGAGCTCCTGCGAATATCATTCGACCAGATTGATTTCGAGAAGAGATGCATTTATTTGAACAAGAAGAACCAAAATAAGAACAATCGACCTCGTATGCTTAAATTGCCGGATATCGTGCTGGAAAAATTAAAGCAACTAGAGCCATACTTTCCAAACAAGGAAACAACCATCTGGGGACATCGCATGTCTGTGAAACAAGTACGTGGCTTGATAAAAAGCTGTGCAGCCTATGGCAAAGTAAAATGTTGCGCAGCGCACGATTTTCGCAAAGCAGGGCTAGAATATCAGATGCGCCGATTGCAAAAATACAGTAAACAGCAGCTTATTGATTCCATTATGGAATTTGTGTCTATATCTCCTCAACTCAATCCAATCGTTAATCGCGGCGGAGTCAAAACTCCGAAGTACACTCCTGAATTTCTGGCATCAAAACAAATTCGATGGTTGCAAAATCAATATCTCACGCAAATGTTGGGACATAGTCGCAACGATAAGGTTTGTCCATACAAACGTGGCTAATTACTCAAATATGCAGCCGACAGTAAAACTGTCAAGGTACTCCCTTTGCCTTGACAGGCGATTCCCTCCCACCGACGATTTCCAATCGTGCTGCAAACCGTTACTGCACCTGCCAAACAGCGAGTAAAAAATTTTTGGCACTGAAGAAGGGTTTTGAATTTTTTCTACAAATTGAATATTACCTTAAAAATTGGAGCCCAAAACCTCCCTCAGACAAGAATCTGCTATTAGTCAGGGCGATTGCTTGTAGGAGTAAGTATCACAGTATCACAACAAAATGCTGACCTAATATGTGCTGCATTGCAGCCACAGCCACTTTCGCTTCATTATGTAACAAAACCCTGTACGCAACAGCAGGGCAATTGAATAAACTGACAAATAATAGATTTGTCCGTGTATATTGCGGCAGGCGCAATAATATACGAAAAAAGACGTTAAGCTTAACACTAGGTTCCCCGTCTGATCCGTGCTCGCCGTTTGTCAGGCGATGCTTAAGCCCGCAGGACATCTGTTGCCATTCATGTCCGATGATGTAAAACATCAGAAAGGGGCATTATTCTTCTCAGAGTGAACGCACATGCAAGTGTGCAAGTAACATATCCCGTCCTCGTGCCGAAAGGCAGGTAGGTTACAGTGAATCATGACTGATGGCAGGTAAAGCGAGACCTGAGCTGCTTGATTCTTTGGAATCAGCACTGTAACGTGAAGCGACATACGGTTTTTGAAACCGCATGATCTAGCTTTTTCTACCCTTTTGTAAAGGGGTAGTCTGCTCAGCTCACCAGTTTCAAAACCATTTTCAAGAAACCCCTGTCCGGTAATTGGTTAAGTACAAATTGCTATAACTCCAATAGCTCAAACAGCTTGAAATTTAGACAAAACCGCCACATATAAAATCTCCCAAGCATAAATTAACTCTTCCCCTGTAAATTGTTTAATCCACGCCATAATCATTAACACAAACGTACAATGTTTACAGCGGGCGATCAGAGAGTTTAATAAATCCTTGAGAATTTAAACTCTGCTTCATTTGTTTAAAAAAGCAATCAATTATATCACCAGAGCCAGCAGCAGTGGCTACAGAAGCAAGCGTCATTATTCCAACACCTGTTAAGCTAGCCAGCACAATCTAATCATTCTGGATGCTTTGTACTAAAAAGCCTCTTAAACCACATTTGATGAAATCTGTATATAGTATCAATAAGACCGAAAGCGACTTCTAGAGCAACGGTACATAATGTATCCAACGATGCTTAGCAACTGCTAATTGCACCTGATGTTTTATTTTCATTGGTATAGTTTCGTTAGCTGCCGCCGATCCTTAGATTCTGGATATTTAGCTGCTGTGCGCCAATCAACTGTACTTGTAACGCTTGCTATCAAATGTAAAAAAATTGTGATGCATGTTGTTGGCTTGTGATCCGTAAAATCTACAAATATTAAGCTCCAAAACATTGCAGGGCAAATACTCTAGAGAAAAGCATCTTTTACGGCTCTTTCATTTGCTTTTGAACTACCTTTAACAGACAAGGTTTTGCCCTTAAACGTGCCGTAAGGCACAGCCTTAGCGGCGATGCCCCAATGGGGCGTGGTCTAAGCCGCTTGAAGTTATGACGATCCTCTCGGTGCAACAATTATTACAGAGGCAATGTTTCATGCACTAAGCTTTAACAATGAACAGTTCAGCAATAGCATCTACATTTGCAAGCGGCTAGAATTGCTAGATCCTCAAATCTAAAAATGTAAGACATAACAGAATTGATTAAAGCTTACGATTGAAAGTCACTAAGCACTGAGATATTATAATAATTGGAAATGAGCAGGATGAAGATAAAGAAGGAGCAAGCGACCGACATTTTTGAATGCGTTGCCACTGTAGGCTTCAAGGGCTGTAGATTTCAAGTAAGTCACACAGCATTTTGAATAAAAACATGCTCATGTCACCAAGCACTTTGAGTAAAAATAATAAGAAACTCCCGTTTGAGTCACCCAGTATTTTGAGAAAAATGAATCGATTAGATGATACCGAAATGAGGTAGGGAATTTCGAATGAACAGAAGCCAATTTATTGATACCTTGGCAAACACGTACTATAAATTTCTAGTTGGTTTACCATTCAAGAAGGATATGCACATGATGTTGGCTCTAAAAGAAGCTAGAATCAAATTCTTAGCCAATCTCCATATCGAAATCGGGAAGCTGGAGTTGCCGAAAGGGCAAACAGACCGTCGATATGCTACAGACTTTATCAGTGAAGATGCTGAAGTTCAACTAAATAATGGAATTATTGCTGGTTTGAAATTTGAACATCTTGTGCCAAAGTCGAGATATATCACAAAGGTTTGTGAAGCGAAAGCAGAAACAGATGATCTAACTGAATCTTTCGTTAGAGATTTATTGAACCGATACTATTGGACAGCTACTATTACAGATGATGAAGAAAGCAGGCTTTCTCGGACAAGAATGCCTGTAAATTGGGATGAGATAAATATTATGGCACGTTACAAGGAAGCTGATATTATTCTAAAGCGACATACAAGGCTATTGACTGACTAAAATAGCTAGACCCGCCATCGTGATGGCGGGTCTTATGTTGTTTGCACTTATATACTCAGGTTAAAACCGATCTTCTCCACCCTTAAATTTAAAAATATCAAAGTCGGCAAGCATAAATTTTACGAGCAATTGATCCAAATTCCCACGTTCTCGATACATCAAATTCGGATTCACTCGTATGAAACGTTTGACTCTCTTTTTCTTTCCCCGCAAGCCGTTACTTCTTTCATTTATATGAATAGCTCCCGCGTCTCTTAATCGGTACATATAATCAAGTAGTGTATTGGAATGCTGAATTTCTGCCAAACGCATTATTTCTGACATGCTCAGGAACGTTAAACCATCGAAGAGTGTTGCTCCATGCTTCTCAAAGTTTTCTTGGAAGCTGAGCGACTTGTCCTGACGCAAATCCACATCTGGATTTTCCACGAGATAGTACGACTGGTAATGGAACCTGCTTGCCAGTACACGTAACAAACCGATTTCGTTGCCACTTAATTTCTCTAAGATTTGGCTTAACGTCATTTGAAAGACTTTTGTGAAATACTCGTCTTTCAAGAGGGGTCTACCCTTAATATTGAAAATATTATCATTAAATTGGTAATGCTTCTGATTTTTCGAAGCCTTCACTTCAAGTAACACTCCATGCTTCACTAAAGTTCTGAGTATTGGTTGAACAGCATTAATACTTACGATCAGCCTCTTCGCTATGTCCGCACCATTCAGCGGATTACGTGTTTCGATATCAACAAGCAGTCCCTTGCGATCAGCATCTGCGAATGGTATTAGCATCATCACATACTTATCATGTAACAACGTCCATTTATCTCTTTTCGTTTCTATCATTATATTGCGCATGTGAAGCCAATCATTCGACTCGTGAATGAGTTGAATAAAATTACCACGAGAGTCTGGCGAGTTTCCTTGAAAAAATCGTCTTGCTTGTTCACGGCGTTTCTTTTCAGCAGCTTTGCTGATAATTCGCTTGTCACCATCATCTAATGTTACTAGCACTTTAGCATCTTCACCGTATTCGTTAGTCAATGTCCCCTTTAATGTGGCTTCGCTTAATAATTCTTCTTCTGATTTCTTTCTTCTTGATTTACTCATGATTTCCCCCCTTATCATCCCGATTCAAATATCGGTATATCGTCGTCTTACTCACTCCTGTCATCTTCGTAATCACATGTATCGGATATTCCTTGCTCTGATACAGTTTCAGCGCAAGCTCTATCGATTCTGTATCCTTCGGTTTTCTGCCACCAACTCTGCCGCGAGCTCTCGCTGCTTCTAAGCCAGCATATGTACGTTCAATGATCATCTCACGTTCAAATTCTGCTAATGCTGCCATAATGGTAAACATAAGTTTCCCGGCTATAGATGCGGTATCGATATTTTCTTTTAGCGAAATGAAATGGATATTGTTTTCTCTGAAGTATTCCGACAATTCAATAAGATGCTTAATGTTTCTACCAATGCGGTCAAGCTTCCAAACTACAATACAATCGCCAGGCTGCGCATAAGCCAACAGCTTATCTAATTCCGGTCGCTCTTTCTTGCTACCAGTCATCTTCTCTTTAAATATATCGCGTTCTTCAACTCCGGCTTTAATTAATGCATCAATCTGTAGTTCGTAATTCTGATCACCTTTTGAAACCCGAGCGTAACCAAGTTTTCTACTCATACTAGAATTCACCTCCCTCTATTAGATTTAGGAGATGAACCAAAAACCCTTGTGGCATAATAAAAAAATTCTTAGAATTTCGTTCGAGTTATGGTACTCTATGTTGCAGCTATGAACGAACAAGCAGAAACAATCAACCTGACGACCCAAAATCGACCGATTTGGGGGCTGTAATAATAAAATGAAGAATAAAATAAGACCACCCCGTGAAGGACAGTCTCGTTGCTTGTGATCAATAATTTCAGTTAGACGTTAATCTTAGGATATGATCCTTAAGCTCATTCAGATGCTCTTCCTCAATAGCTACTGATTCTGTCTTATCGTATTCAAGGTCGGTTACCCGAACAAGCGGTGCTAAATGATTTACATCGGAGTATAACTCCGTCAGCTCGCCTGTAGGATTATCTTCATCATCGACAAGAATAATCCGATATCGTTCTTCATTGTATTCAAAATCAATCCGTATACCATCGCCATTCCATAGCTCCTCTTGCTCTAATACTTCAACATCCGCTAAGTTGAAAGTCATTTCGTATTTCATTCGCCATCTCTCCTGCAAAAAGTATATTTGGTATAATGGTAGCATCACGAAACACTACTAAATTAATATACAGGATACGGCAAACCAAGGGTAGTCTAAGTAGCAGAATACGATTCAAAAAAAAATATGTCAAACTCACTTCCAACCCCCTTGAATTCGTTTTCCCTAATTTGTTAATATACAAATATAAGCAATTGCAACATCAACTTCGACACGAGCTACGCGCTGTGATCCTATAATGAAAAGAGGCTTCAACAGACCTGTGTTGTTCCGTTTAGGACAACGAAATCGTCACCTGACGCGACTATCGCGCTCAGCATTCATGAAGTATAAATACGAATCTATATTCGAAGATAGCCCTTAACTGGAAGGCTGGCTGCATTTTCGCCTCCTCTCGCCATGACTCTGTTTTCTTCGTTATACGTTCGTAAACTCATGAAACAGACCTTTCGTATGTTCTCTGGAACAATACAGGTCTGTTTTTTGTGTTTCTATCGACACATCTGGCAGCCTTAGCCGCTCATGCGGGAATTATAAACATCCAATACATTCGGAGGTATTCACATGGTTTCAAAAACAACATTTCATCAATTTAAGGATTTAGAACAATTGGCTGATCACCTGACTCGGCACTTTCTGCAAGATGATTCAAAATTAGTAACACCAGCCTTCTCGGTTCAAGATGAGAAGCTGATTATCGATTTCGTTTATGACATGAACACCGCATCTGAAAAGTATCTGTTAACGTGGCAGCAACTGCTCAACAACCATGACGATGTTGAGGAATTAATTGATTGGATCAAGATGTATCTCGATATATATCTGGATAGGTACGTGAGGTAATTATGAAAACTACTCTTCTTACACTAATGAAAATGCTGGAAACTCGCCTTTTTCCTGATTCAATGTCTCAATCACTTCTTTTCAAGCTCCAGAACCAGCACTGTGCATCCGAAAGAAAATTTGTACTTTCCTTAACGACAGGCGAACGTGAATATCTTAAAGAGTTCATCGCCCTTGAGATGACTTTCATCGTACACGATCAAGCTCAAGAAGTTGCTACAGCATGGCAAGAGTTCGCAGTATTTCAATTGGCAGACATTTGGGTTTATGGTCTGTGCCTCCCCATCGAATCGGCACGAGACGTTGGAGAACAGCTATACGATGGATATGAGCAATTTATAAAAAACTTTTAGAAGTGACCTAAGGTTTTTATAAAATCAAACTATCATTATAAATAGCAGGAAAAATTCAAACTGCCACTTACGAAGCACCATCAAATCAAAGGGGAACATCAACCATGTATAACATCTCAATCGCAAGCCATGGCAAATTTACCGAAGCAAAGACGAATACAAGGGGCTTCTTCATCGAAGTCAACTACTTCTGCGACGAATGTGACTGCCAGCACTTCTTCTATATTAAGAAATATAGAGGCTATCCCATTGAGCCGGGAAGCTGTGGAGCAATTATTAATGGACATTATTCAGTCGCAAACGTAGACGAGAGTTGGATTTACTACAAGATCCTTGCGGATCTGATAGAAGATGATTCGGTGCGGCTCGCTATTGATGTCCTTGCTATCTATTATAACGTTATTTAAACAATCACCGGAGGAAAACGAAACATGCCAAAAACTACAAACACAAAAATAAGTGCAAAAGCAACGAACAAACGACCGCCAGCCAAGAAAGTCAATAAGCTGTTTCTGAATGTAGAAGCGCTGCCGGAAATTATGACCGTGAATGACATGAAGGAATTTACAGGCTACGGAATTAATCAATGCTACGCGCATTGCCGTAAGAACCAATTCAAAGTAATACGCAATGGAAAGAGCTACTTCATCATCAAGGACTCTTTTCTCAGCTGGTTTAAAGGCGAAACTCTGTCAGAAGCTGAAGCAGAACTAACGCACTGATAGGAACAATTGTTTGACTTTATCAAAATCCCTGCTATATTCCAACGAAACTTACTTCAATTGCTTATGGCTTAGCCCATATCGCAAGCTTCGCCTGTCTTACGGCAAGCGAAGTGTAAGGTTGGGTATTGCTGCCTGACAAATTAAATCAAAGACAATATGAGAGGAAGATTTTATGCCAGTACATGAGTATTACGGCAAGAACAATAAGAGAACGTGGTATGTGGAGGCTTTCTTGGGAATCGACCCTGAGACTGGAAAGAAGATTATTGAAAAAAAGCGAGGCTTCGCCACGAAGAGAGAAGCCCTCGCTTACGAAACCGAGATTTTGTTCAAAAAGAACAACAAAACCATCGTAAAGCCATCTAGCAAACTGCTGAGCGAGTTGCTTGCAGAGTGGTTAAAGGTTAAGCGGCGGGAAAATGAGATTGGAGAACAAACAGCGCAAGTGTATGACACCAACATTCGCATTCACATCAATCCTTGCATCGGGAACGTAAAGCTGTCCAAGTTGAACGTGCTTCACATTGAGAAGCTTATGGATCAGATAGACGAAAAAGGGCTTGCTTCTGGTACACGTAAGAAAATTTATAATATCATGAACAATGCTCTATCTGAAGCAGTCCGTAAAAAAGAAGTAGCCGAGAATGTCGTTGCGCTCGTGAAAAAACCGAAAGTCACTTATAAAAAAATCGAAGTCTGGGATAAAGAAACCGTCAAACGCTTTGTAGCGGACGCTAAGGGGCTTTCACGATATTATATGGCGTACTACCTTCCCCTGTTCTGTGGATTACGTCAGGGCGAAGTTTTGGGGCTTAGATGGCGTGACATCGACTTTAATAAACGAGTGCTGCGCATACAGCAAACACTTAGTCATGATGGAAAGAAGCTAATGCCTGGGGCGAAATCGACTGCTGGTATCCGCTCGGTTGCATTGTCTAAGTCAACGACTGCTGCCCTTCTGGAGCATCGCGAAATGATCTACACAGAGCGAGATAAGCTCGGTGAGGCATATGTAGATAACGATCTGGTTATATGCACAGAGAAAGGAACACCAGCCCTACCCCGAGATATTATGAAGCGGTGGAAGAAACTACAAACGAAACTAAACCTTCCTTACATCACCTATCATAGTTGTCGCCACACTTGCGCGAGTTTGCTGCTTTTGGCAAATGTTCATCCAAAAGTAGTGTCCGAAATGCTTGGACATGCTAGCGTTCGCTTGACGCTTGACATTTATTCTCATCTGCTTCCAAACATGCAAGATGAGGCGGTAAACAAAGTCGATAGCATGATGGAAGAAGAAGAACCTGAGCCCGAAGCAACTATATCTGAGGAAGCGCTTGAAGCCTCCGATATGATCGACAACATCTTAGATGATAATTAATTGTACAGGGAACCCTTCGGGCTTCCCTGTACCCAACAATTTGATATTGGAGGACATTTATTATGTATTTCACAGATGCTCAGCATGAGCAGAATTTTAATCAGTTACTAAACCAATATCCTGTCGGCAAAGTTGATAATCAGTACAAAGCAGCATTCTATATTGTGGCGCTGCCGACGGTCTATGAGCATTGCGATCAAAATCCGGTAAGTGGCGGTCACGGTCCTTACGATTGGTATTTCCACGAGCAGGAAAATCCGCCGTGTACTAGAGCAAGTTTATCTGATGGATACCGGCATCTAGTCAAAGCAGGTCTTAACCTGTACAACAATCATAAGCATTCGGAAGCATGGGATGACTTCACTCCATATCTAGCCCTTAGCACATGGGGTGATGAACTATTCCGAGTATTCGTTGAAGCTTGCCAAGTTCGACGCGGCAGACATGTAGTTGCAGTATGAGCAATATTCGAGAGCCCTATGCGGGCTTTTCTTCACAGTTAAATTTATTAGATACGGCGGGTTGATATGAAAATTAAAAATGTTCAAATCGGTAATGAAAACTTCTACATGGGTCATAAGTATTACAGGCTTGACTTTGAGTTAGAAGGAGATGATCATGAATACACACTTGTCATCAAGAAGATTGGTCATATGAGATTCATTCCGTATCACTTTACAAAGGTAGGTACAGATTATTATTGGCATAGAAGCGATGGAACGCCAAGTAATTTTCTTATTAGATTGATGGATAAGGCAGTAAGTCACAACAACGTCAGAATAAATTTATTACTTCACTAAAGCTATCGGGGCAACTTGCTCCGATTTTATTTTAACCTCATTTTCACTTCTAAAAACCCTCAAAAATCATCCGTAATTTTCACTTACTCCACCAAATTCCACCAAAAACGTGATTCCACCATAATCCACCACAAAAATTTTGAACTTAACTTGAAGGAGAAAAAAAGAAAAACCCTTATTCATTAAGGGTTTCCGAGGTTTTAATTATGGTGCGGTAGAGAGGACTCGAACCTCCACGGGCGTACGCCCACTACCCCCTCAAGATAGCGTGTCTGCCATTCCACCACAACCGCATATATTCATTTCAAGGCTTGCGCCTTGAAAACTAGATACGAAACTTGTGCGCGTTGTTGAGCAATGATTATTTGTTCTTCCCGGTTTGTTTCCGGGCCCCGAGAAAGTATTTGGAATCAGCTTCGAAGCTTCTCTTCACTTTCTTGGGAATTTGGTTAAGCCCTCGACCGATTAGTATTCGTCAGCTCCACACGTTGCCGTGCTTCCACCCCGAACCTATCTACCTCGTCGTCTTCAAGGGGTCTTACTTACTGGGAAATCTCATCTTGAGGGGGGCTTCACGCTTAGATGCTTTCAGCGCTTATCCCGTCCGTACGTAGCTATCCAG
>NZ_JANYUY010000101.1 GCF_025060755.1 Paenibacillus doosanensis | reverse complement strand
GAGTCTGGGCCGTGTCTCAGTCCCAGTGTGGCCGATCACCCTCTCAGGTCGGCTACGCATCGTCGCCTTGGTAGGCCGTTACCCTACCAACTAGCTAATGCGCCGCAGGCCCATCCGTAAGCCACAGGTTGCCCCGTGTTTCATGATCTCCTCATGCGAGAAGACCAGCTATCCGGTCTTAGCTATCGTTTCCGATAGTTATCCCGATCTTACAGGCAGGTTGCCTACGTGTTACTCACCCGTCCGCCGCTAACCGTTCCCGAAGGAACAGTCCGCTCGACTTGCATGTATTAGGCACGCCGCCAGCGTTCGTCCTGAGCCAGGATCAAACTCTCCATTAAAGTACGACCGGCGCCGAAGCACCTTTCGTTATAACAGAGCTTGTCTTAAGCTCAAAATTCAATGCTAGCGAGAATTTGCATTCTCTATTTAACACTCACTCGTTGTTCAGTTTTCAAAGGGCAATCTTCGTTCGTTTTCGACATCCGTCGAAAGCGACCTGACTAATATATCATATTCGCCTATCTCTTTGCAAGCTTTTTTTTGAAAAGCTTTTTCGCCATCCAACCAAAACAGTTACTTTTTTTAAGTTACTATCTTTGCTTGGTGCGAGAGTTAATATACCATGGCTGATTTGAAAATGCAAGCTTTTATTTAATATTATTTAATATTAGTTTATTTAACGGTTTTTATCCCTGCATTTTCAAGACACCTACCGGCAACCCATCGATTGACGGACTCATAATATATCACAAACCTCTTTTAAAAATCAACTATCAATACCACTCACTTGCAAAGCTATCCCTTTAATCTACACTACCGCACCTATTTGGCTTTATCCCCCTCCTAATACAGCTGATCATTTCCCGCAATTCTTCCATGTCCTGAGCAGTTCGTAATTTAAACAAAATTAAAGCGATTGCCTCTATAATAAAGGTTCTACGACGGCAACTTCATTTCATTTTGCCCATCTTACGAATAGCACACATACAGTATAACCATTAAAAGGGAGTTACTGGTTGATTTTATACATTGAACTAAGCGCGATTCTATGATAATTTCTAAAAATGCCGAATCAAACTTATTCTCGTTTGTACGGGGGACGATTTTAAATGGGGTGAATGCTTGGAGCGTATCCAAGCTAGGGAGATACCTCTTCCCGAATCCGTCAACTAACCTCGGAGGCCCAGGGAGGGACATATGAAGCATTTTGCAAAAAGCCTAGTATTGTCATCGGCAATACTGCTTTCTTTGATGACTTCTGCCTATGCGGCACAGGCGGCTCCACCGCCGGAAAACGGTTACAAAGTTCAGGTGAACGATGAGCTGATCGCTTTTCCGGACGCTCAGCCTTTTGTGGACGGCGCTAGCCAACTGCAAGTACCTGTACGTTTTGTAAGCGAGAAGCTGGGCTATGAAGCACATTGGGAGCAGCAAGGGGACGCGCTGAAAATTACACTTTCGAACAAAAGCAACACTTTTCTATTTACAACGGGACAAACCTCTGCCAGTCTGAACGATCAGCCTATTACTCTCCAGTCGGCACCCCAGATGGTCAACGGCCGTGCTTACATTCCCGTCCGATTGCTAGCCGATACACTCAAGATCCAAATGCAGTGGGACGCTGACAATCACATCGCTATTTTAGATGAGGATGGTAAATATCACGCTCCGGCTTGCTATTCCCCTGCCTATCAGAAGGTAATAGAGGGAAAAGCGACCGCCTACACCGGATCCCCTTCGGAAAATGGAGGTCATCCGAGCATCGACTATTTCGGTAATCCGCTTCAGGTTGGCACGATTTCCGTTGATCCTTCGATCATCCCGTTAGGTTCTAAAGTGTACATTGAAGGCTACAATTATGACGGCCTGCCGGCCGGAGGCATGTATGCGACAGCTTCGGATACAGGCAGCGCCATCAAAGGCAACAAGATCGATATTTACGTTCCCGATGACAAGACAAAAGCAACGCAGTTCGGTATTCAGCAAGTTAAAATTTATGTATTGAAATGAGAAATGGCGATTAGCGGAAAGATATTGTCGCCCAGAAAGTTTTTTTCCACTTAAGGCAGTTGCTTGCAGCAGCTGCTTTTTTGTATATTCTTTTTCCCCTGTGCAAAATCTAAGGAAACGAGTTCAATGGGGAGGGATATTGTGCACAAGATGCTGCTTAAACTTATGGTATGCGGCTTCCTGCTGATCTTGACGACCGCGGCTTCCAACAAACCGAGCAGCGAAGTGGTCTGGAATGTCGAGACGGATCAGAAACTGATTGCTTTAACATTCGATGACGGGCCGAACCCGGTATACACCCCGCAAATTCTGGATTTATTAAAGGAGCATCAAGCGAAAGCTACTTTTTTCGTTCTTGGTAAAAGGGTTCAGATGTACCCGGCCATCGCGATCAGGGAAGTCAATGAAGGACATGAGATTGCAAATCATACCTTTGATCACCATTATTTAAAGAACGTCTCGCCGCAAAAGCTCGTGGATGAAATCCGGCAAACCCAGGAAGTTATATTCGATATAACGGAACAAATTCCCCATGTATTTCGCCCGCCAGGCGGTTTTTACAACGATGCGCTGCTGAACATGACAAAAGAAGATAAACTTACTGTCGTTATGTGGTCCTGGTATCAGGATACGAAAGATTGGAAACGGCCTGGTGTGAATAAAATCGTAAAAACCGTGCTTTCCAATGTTCATAATGGGGACATCATTTTGTTCCATGATTTGGAGGGCGATTGTTCCCAAACCGTTGCCGCTTTAAAAATCATACTGCCAGAGTTGAAAAAGCAAGGTTATCAATTCGTAACCGTGACCGATTTAATTAACAAAACGAAGAAATAGCCGGAATGTCGCAGGATTTCCCCGATCTTCGCCGAGGGCTCATGCATAAGCCTCATGGACAATAACATACCCTTGGCTTTACGCAAAGCAAATATGAAAGAATAGCGGTTCCGATTCGAGCAATCGACCTAATAGCATAAAAGCAGGCTGCCCAAAAACGCAGAAGATGACTTATCCTGGCCGTAGACTTACTGAAATGAAAATTAGCAAATAAAGCGCTGAATATTATATTTGAGGTAAATCTTTAAGTGATCGGAGACGATTGTAATTTAATATAGCTCAATAAAAAAAGCAGCTGATCTGCGTAAGATCAACTGCTTTTTGCTTGGCGACGTTCTACTCTCCCAGAACCCTTCGGTTCAAGTACCATCGACGCTGGAGGGCTTAACGGTCGTGTTCGAGATGGGAACGCGTGGTTCCCCTCCGCCATCATCACCAAACGGTGTAGCTTGTTCAAGGCTTGCGCCTTGAAAACTAGATACGAAACTCGTGCGCGTTGTTGAGCAATGGTTATTTGTTCTTCCCGGTTTGTTTCCGGGCCCCGAGAAAGTATTTGGAATCAGCTTCGAAGCTTCTCTTCACTTTCTTGGGAATTTGGTTAAGCCCTCGACCGATTAGTATTCGTCAGCTCCACACGTTGCCGTGCTTCCACCCCGAACCTATCTACCTCGTCGTCTTCAAGGGGTCTTACTTACTGGGAAATCTCATCTTGAGGGGGGCTTCACGCTTAGATGCTTTCAGCGCTTATCCCGTCCGTACGTAGCTATCCAG
>NZ_JANYUY010000100.1 GCF_025060755.1 Paenibacillus doosanensis | reverse complement strand
CTGCTAGTCATGAACCTCGAAAAGAGACTCCGGGTTCTCTTTTTGCCTTTTTTGCAATGGCTCTGGTCGACCCTCTCATTCCGCTTACCCGTGATGCCGTAAATTGCGACCCGTTCAGCAAGCCCTATTTATCTATCTTATTTTATCATAGCAAAAAAAACCACCGCATAAAACCAAGAAAATCCCTCTGCCCTGCTCCTGCGGAGGCTTCATGCGGTTTCCCCTTGCAAAGTCGTCTAACGAGGATATTTTCAAGGCTAATGGAAATAATTGAACTGTTCGCATCCTAATGCGAAGGAGGCCAAAGCATTTATTCCCTGCCTTATGGTAAAACTAAGATTCCCTTTACTTTGCCGGACGTTCAAAGAGCGGACCGGGTTATGTACCGGGCGGACGAAGAATCGGCGGACGATTCGCTTTCCCGGCAGCGCGTGCTTAATGCCCTGCGCAGCCCGATAGACACCCCTGCATTGTCCGTGCTGGCCCAAGGCAAGCGAAGCGCGGCCGTTATGATCAGCGACGGAACCAGGCTGTGTCCGAGCCATTTGCTGCTGCCCCTGCTGCTGGACGAGCTGAATCGCGGCGGCATTCCCGATACGTCCATCGACATCGTCATCGCCTTGGGGATGCATCGCAAGCACACCCGTGAGGAGATGAAGCGGCTTGTCGGCGACGACGTATTCTCGCGCATCCGCGTCCATAATCATTCCGCCGATGTGGAGGATTGCATTCACCTGGGAACGACAACGGCCGGCACTCCCGTCGAAATTAACCGTACGGTAGCCAAGGCCGATTTACGTGTGGTAACCGGCAATATCGAGCCTCATGCGCTCGTTGGCGTTGCCGGGGGCGTCAAAGCGCTCATTCCGGGCGTAGCGTCCCAGCGGTGCATCGAGCATAATCACAGCCTGTCGCTGCGCCACCAAGCCGTTCCCGGTCAGCCGGACAATCCGATTCATAGCGATTTGGAAGAAGCGCTTCAGTTCATTTCCGCAGACTTCCTGCTCAATGTCGTCGTCGATCATAACCGTCAAGTTTTGGAGGCGGTCGCCGGCCATGCCGTTGCCGCTCACCGCACAGGAGTGGGCCTTGCTTCAGCGCGCTTTCTCGTTCCGGTATCCCAAACGTATGACGTCACCATCGTTTCTCCCGGAGGATACCCTAAGGATACGCAGCTGTATCAATCCATTAAAGCGCTGCGCAACGCCTCCTCTATGACCAAAGCCGGAGGCACCATCATCATGGCCGCTGAGTGTCCGGAAATATTCGGCAACGGCATGTTCCAATACTGGACCGAAACAATGGACCGGGAACGAGCCGTAGCCAAGCTGAAGCAGTCGTTTCAACTGGGAGCGCACAAACTGCTGCATCTGGACGATATTTTATCCAAGCACCGCGTCTATTTGCATTCCTCCATCCCGCCGGCTGTAATTGAACTCCTCGGCATCCTACCGGCGGAACAGCTGCAGAAGTGTGTAAACGAGGTCGTGCATAGCCGTGCTCAACATGTCGCCATCATGCCCTTCGGTTCCATGACCTTTCCGCAGCTGCCGTCTGTGCAGTAATTCCGTCCTATAAACGAATGGAGGATATCCTATGCATTGGGTGAACTGGTCCCTCGACCGTGTGCTCATCTTATTCGTCGCCGTTGCGTTTGTCGCCATCGGAGCTCAGGTGAGTCTCTCACATTACAGGCAAAATTTCCATCATAAATCCATGTGGGCACCCGTCATCGCATCTCCCTTATTCAGCTTGACCGGGATTGTTCTTGTCTTCGTCAGGCCCGAATGGCTGATGCTGTTGTTCGCCGCCTTAATGTGGCTCGGAGTGGTCATAGGCTCCGCCGGATTTTATTATCATTTTCACGGTGTCGGCGTAAGAGTTGGGGGATGGACCATGAGAAACTTTCTTACAGGACCTCCGGTCGTTCTTCCCGTGCTGTTTATCGCTATTTGTGCGTTAGGCTTACTAGCTGTGTATTGGAGGTAGCCGTCAGATGAACAAAGAAAGCCACTACCCGACCTACGATGTTATGGCCGCACAACATGAATGGGACCCGAATACCCGCAAACTCGTCAACGACCGCCTTCATACCGGCGGAGATTATCGCTTTCTGAAAGTAACCGAAGCGGAGATGCTGCGTGCCTGGTGCTCCCTGCTGATGGACGACGATCGGGGAGAGATCATCCAATATGTCATCGAGCATATCGACCAAAGCTTGTCCCAGGGCACGGAGAGCGAGCGAAAACCTGGTATTCCTCCTTCCCCAGCACTCATTCGGATCGGTCTGGACGCGCTGGACGAATCGTGCCAGCTTCTGTACACCGATCGCTTTTTCCATCTTGCTTACGACAGGCAGCGGCAAATCATGGAGTCGATCAGCACCGGGGACGGCACGCCCCACGAACTATGGAAGCAAGTTCCGCAAGAAGCTTTTTTCCTTCGATTGCTTATGTTGGCCGCCGAAGCGTATTACTCTCATCCCCGTGTATGGTCGGAAATCGGCTATGGCGGACCGGCCTATCCGAGAGGCTATGTGCGCATGCATCCCGGACAGCTTGACCCATGGGAGGCGAAGCCGAAATATGAAGCGTAAATACGAAGGGGAAGTCGTAGACGTCGTCATCGTAGGGGCAGGGGCTGCAGGCGGCGTGCTGGCCAAGGAGCTGAGCGAAGCCGGTATGAGCGTCGTCATGCTCGATGCGGGCCCGTTCCTCAATCCGCAAAAAGATTTTGCGAGCGACGAGCTGTCGATGCAAAAGCTGGGCTGGCAGGATACCCGGATCGTAACCGGCGAAGATCCTCTGCAGATGGGGCATAATAACTCGGGAAAAAACGTGGGCGGAGGCACCGTTCATTTTACCGGCGTCTTTCTGCGCTTTCACGACAGCGATTTTCTCGCCAAAACCCGTGACGGCGTAGCCGACGATTGGCCGATAGGTTATGAAGATCTGGCTCCTTATTACGATAAAATCGAGAAAGAAATCGCTGTGGCCGGACCTAGGCATTTTCCGTGGGGCAATTTTCATGGTCCGTATCCTTATCCTGAGCGGGATCGGCTTAGTCCGAACGCTTTCGTGTTTCAAAAAGGCTGCGAGCAGCTCGGCATCCGCACGGCCGTCACTCCTTTGGCTATCTTGTCGGCTCCGTTCGAGGATCGGCCTCCTTGCATCAATCGCGGGTTTTGTAATCAAGGCTGCATGCCCAACGCCAAATTCAGCACGTTAATCGTACATATCCCTAAGGCGATGCAGGCGGGGGCGGAAGTTCTGGCCGACTGTATGGTCACACAAATCATCATGAACCGCGACGGAAGAGCCGAGGGCGTTATGTTCACTCATGAAGGAAAGTCATATGAGCAGCGCGCACGCCTGGTTATCCTGTCCGCCTTTGTCGTCGAAACTCCGCGGCTTCTGCTTCATTCGGCCAACGCTCAGTTTCCGGACGGGCTGGCCAACAGCAGCGGTTGGGTAGGCAAAGGGATTATGACCCACAGCAGCCATGACGTCTATGCCAAATTTAACGAAGAAATTCGCCTTTATAAAGGCACGCCTGTGCTCGCCAGCACCCAGGACTTCTATGAAACCTCCGCCGAACGGGATTTTGTCCGGGGTTACACGCTGCATGCCCATGGCGCCCGTCCTGTCGGCTTCGCCAAAGGAGTGGCCCGTTCTTCCCCCGTTCCTGTATGGGGAGCTCGATTGCGCGAAACGATGTGGGACTATAATTATTACGGACGCATCACAATGGTCGGTGAAGTTCTTCCGAATCCGGATAACCGGGTTACTTTAAGCGATGAAAAAGACGAACACGGCATACCCCGAGCTACGGTCGCCTTCAGCTACGGAGATAACGACCGCCGGTTGATCGACCATGCCGTAGGCACCATGAACTCCATTCTGGAGGCGGCCGGCGGCAAACCGGAGATTATCGTACCCGACACGGCGCATCTGATGGGCGGCTGTCGAATGGGCAATGACCCTACCGCATCCGTCGTTAACTCTTACGGTCAAACCCATGATATTCCCAACTTATTCATTTGCGATGCCAGCATCTTCGTCACCTCCGGCGGCGGTAACCCGACGAATACCGTCATGGCGCTTGCCGCACGTACCGCAGACTATATTAAAGCCAAGGGCGCACGCCTCGAGCTGTAGTTTATCGCCTCTCCCCCGCAACCGCGGCAAGAGGCTTCTTTTCATTGATGAAACAGGGCATAAACCGTACAATAGAACAATAGAAGGGCAAGAATCGATGATAACAAGGAGGATTTGCGGCAATGGCTATCGTAGAATTAACCCTGAATTTCGAAAGCGCATAAGAATGCGGTGGCGATCATCCAGGAGCGGATCAACAACTGTGAATAAGTGGGAGTGGGACCAGCGAAATTTTGAAACCAATATCCACATGGGGATAACTCCCCCCT
>NZ_JANYUY010000099.1 GCF_025060755.1 Paenibacillus doosanensis | reverse complement strand
TCTTGATTTTGCTGACGTCTGTGGTAGACTTCATCTAAAGGGTGCTCCTCTCTTTGGGTGATGTTGTCTTCGCAAACACCATTCTACCAAAGATTTGGAGCCCTTTTTATATTTTTAGACGATCGTACTTTCGAAATTCAGGGTAATATCTTATGGATGGAACGAAAATCGAGGACAATGCCAACAAGTACTCGTTTGTCAGGGAAACGTAATTGTCAAGCAAAAAAACCGTTTACAAGAGAAAGTGCAAGCGTTCTTTGCAAGCATCGAAGAAGCGGAGCGGCAAGAAAATGCAGAACATGCGGATGGGCGATCGGAACAGATATAGCAAAACCGATCCGGACGCTACCTTTATGCGAATGAAAGAAGATCACATGTTAAACCGGCAGCTAAAACCAGGTTATAATGTACAAATAGGAACGGAAATCAGTTTATTGTTGGATATAGCGTACACCAACGCCCAACCGATATCTGTTGTTTCAAGCCCCGTCGGGAAAGGTTCGGTCGGTGATTGGCAAGCTGCCTGGTACCGTCATTGCAGATGCCATGTGTGGAGGAGAAGAGAACTATGCCTATCTAGAGGACGAACAGATCAAAGCGGCCGTGAAGTACAAAACGTACCACAAGAAAAATTGAGAATGTGTTGTGATTTATCCAAAGAAAGCCTAAAGGTATAATGGATTTTATTTTCCCATAATTTGATCAAATGGGGAGAATTAACGAAAAAGGTCAAATTCCAGAGCAAGATTGGGCTCGGATTAGGATTCGACCCTTTTCGTTAATTGTAAAGGGTAAGAGCTGGCTCTCGGTAGTTAAAAACTACTTCTGGGACGGCTTCTGTTTACGTTAAATACGAAAATCTCTGGTTAGACTGGGGTACAGCTAAGAGTAAATAAAAACTTGAGCTTACTTACTTTACTTAAAGTAAAAAATAATAAAGGAGTTAGCTATAAGAAGCTAGTAAAATCAGACCTGTTGATTAACAAGAAATTGTAATACAAGTCATCCTGCCAGAGGCATACTGAAGCAGACGATTCAGTCGCACCACCCGCTCAATCGGTAACTTACACAGACCAAATAAGCGTGAAAATTGAACAAATGAAAGCCTAGCATGCCGGGGCATTTTTAAGGAAAGTGCATCGAATGACCATTTGAGCAGGACATAGACCATGAGAGCGCTAAACAATTGGCCATATACCGCATTTTCGGTTGTGCCAAATAGGGTAGTTAGGTTCATATGCTGTTTGATCCAGCGAAAAAAGACCTCAATCTGCCAGCGAGCTTTATATATCTGTGCAATTTGCTCCGCCGTCACATGCATTAAATCGGTCACGACTCGGATTTCACGGCCTTCGAAGTCCTGAAAAATGACGACGCGATGGCGCTTTTTCGAACGACATTGCGGAGTGCCCAGTTGACAGGTGATGTCACGTATGACCGGTAATTCCATCGGACTTTGTCGACGTAACGCTTTGGGCTTTTCCAGATGGACGTTGTCGTGCAAGCGAATGACAAACGATTGTCCGTCTTGTTTGAAACGATCCAGTCGCTCCAGTTTGCCGTACGCCCGGTCCATGACCATAATGAAAGGCAACTGAGTCAGGCTTTCGCTCACCAGTCCATCGTGTCTGGAACCAACGGTTTCTTCGACTTGCAGAGGTTGCTCTGTTTCGACTTGAAGAGCCACGTGAAGTTTAACGCCTGATCGTTCCCCATGATAAGGAGCCCATGGCAAGCGGGTTTTGCCTACGGTCACTGTGGTCGAATCAATGAGTAGCAGTTCCTTCGGGAAAGCCAACTTTCGCCGGATTTCTCGATTACACTTCCGGACGAGCAAATGAAAAATCTCCTTAAATACGGCAAACGGAACTTCAGCCGCTTTACTTGAAAATCGTGAATAATGAACTTCCACCAGGCCACTGAGGGAAGCGCGGTCAGAACCAGCACGGTAGCTGGGCCATTCTTCATAGGCTGCTGTGCACCAATATTGCAACAATTGATACACTGTAAATTTACGAGCTTTATCTGCGTACCCCGATCGGTTGACGATGGATTCGACTTCTTCCGGCGTCAATATCGATTGAAGAATAGACAGGATCGTGGTAGACTTTTTCATGGAGTCGTCACCTTTCGGTTTGTTTGTAGGGGTACAAACAGTTTACCGGGTTGATGGCTTTTTTCTACCATTTTGTGGTTATTCAACAGACGTGTAGTAAAATATCAAATTGTAATCTCTTCATAATCTGACGAAAGAAGAATAGTTCTCTACGCAAATGGTAAGAGGGAGAGATTACCGAATTTTAAGCCATTCCCCTAACCTCAAGACGTGATAGAATGGCAACAAAATGCTATATTTATAACGTTGTACTTAACACGAAGCTTACGAAGATATGAGTTTTCGCGATAGAGCGGTGTCGGTGTGGTTTGTTCCAAGGACGGGTTGTATAAATGTGGCTGATTTCTCAAAGGAAGCATAAATCATCTGCGCCGACGATACATCATGATATGGATTGAGATTCCTCTCATATTCCAAACCATGTTTCAGACATGCGTCTGCAAATCGATTGCTTAAGAGTTGTGAACCATTATAAGTGCAAATGGCAGGCTTCATATGTTAAATGCCTATCAAAGCATATCTATACTGGGAATTTGCTTTCGCTAGAAATGAAAAAAAACTACGACGGAATAACCAACGCACTAAATTTTTCCTCAAGTTGCTTTAAGTAACTTTCTGGATTTCGGCGAAAGCGCCGCGGCTTGATATGGAGCCTATGTGGACATGATCTAAGGCGATGCAGGAGTCTGTCAAGAATTTTGTGTAGGCGGCCGGGCAAGGTTATTCATTCTAGTGGGCGGGAGTCCCTCCAGGATAAAGCCTAACCAGCAATCCTGTAGCTAGTTCTTGGAGGCTAGTTCGGTAACGGGTAGCTTTAAGCGTAGAACGGCGAAATAGCGGGCCGAAAGCGAAAGCTGAAGTGATGGAGCCCCGAAAAATCAGTCGAGACAGGCCGATGTAGTTACACATACAGAAGGCAACATCCGTTCAAGCGCTAGGGTGAGTTTGAACGGGCACTCCGGGGTCTAAGAGCTTGGCACGTTATAAATGGAGAATGAATGGCAACCCGGGAGACCCTATCTCTTCCTGGAATCAACGGGTATGCTGTACAAGCGAAAACCAAGCAAGGAAAGCAAATGAGGGATAGGGAGTCGGATGGCTGAGTAGTATCGATGAAGCTGCGTAATGGCGGTGGAGAAAAGGAAGCCACATCGGAAGACCTTAACGGCGGACACCCATCCCACACTCAGAGGTGGAATCGAATTGGAAGCCAAGCTTGTTAAGATAGCACAGGTAGCAAAAGAACGTCCCAAAGAGCAGTTTACGAGCCTTATTCATCTTCTGAGCGAAGACGCATTATATAGGTGTCACCAGGAACTGAAGGGTAACAAAGCTGTCGGTGTGGACGAGGTGACGAAAGCCAAGTATGAGGAGAATCTAGCCGCAAATTTAAAGAATCTCCATCAATCCTTACGCAAAATGGCTTATAAACCTCAACCTGTAAGGCGGGTTTACATCCCTAAGCCTGGGAGTCAAAAGATGAGACCGCTGGGTATTCCCGCTTACGAAGATAAAATCGTTCAGTTGGCAGTGAGTAAAATCCTGATGGCAATATACGAACAAGACTTTCTGGCCTCTTCATTTGGATTTCGGCCCGGACTTAGCTGTCATGATGCCTTGCGTACGTTAAACACAACCATTATGACGAAGAAAACAAACTGGGTTGTAGATGCAGATATCTCGGGCTTCTTCGATCATGTTGATCATAGCTGGATGATGAAATGCCTCGAGGTTCGAATCAAGGACCGCAAACTATTGCAGTTGATTCAGGGTATGCTCAAAGCTGGCATGATGGAGGACGGGATCTTTCGGGAATCCGAAGAAGGTACACCGCAAGGAGGAATCGTCTCTCCTGTACTCGCTAATGTCTACTTGCATTACGTACTGGACTTATGGTTTGAAAAACGAGTGAAGAAGCAATACAGAGGCCAGACTTATATGGTTCGATACGCGGATGATTTTGCGTGCTGTTTCCAATACGAAGGCGAAGCTAGAAGCTTCTATCTACAACTGATGGACAGACTCAAGAAGTTTAACCTCGAGATAGCGCCGGAAAAGAGTAAGATTATTGAATTTGGCCAATATGCGGCACACAACAAGAAGGGTAGAGGAGAAGGCAAACCAGAAACATTCGATTTCTTAGGATTTACTCACTACTGTGGGCAAAGCCGTAACAGTAAATTCAGAATGAAGCGACAAACGAGCAGAAAGAAATTTCAAGCCGCGCTCAATCGAATGAAGATATGGATAAAGGCGAACCGAACCCTGCAGGTCAAATTACTGCTCAATCAGCTCAAAGCCAAACTCTTAGGACACTACAGGTACTACGGAATCACCGACAACGGCCCCATGCTGTCGAGATACTGGTATGGGACAATGAAGCTGTTATTTAAGTGGTTAAACCGAAGAAGCCAACGGAACAGCTATACATGGGACAAGTTCTTGCTGCTAATGAAAGCCCATCCTCTGCCCAAACCAAGAATATATTCGAGTATTTTTGAGGAGAAGAACCTCGTGTAAAACTTCCGATGAGGAGCCGTGTGCGTAAATAGCGCAAGCACGGTTCTGCGAGGGGAGAGCGAACAATCCCATGAGGAAAGACACTCTTCTACTCTACAACTCAGTTATACCCAAAGTTTGGAGCCGGGCTTGACATGGAGCCTCTAGCGGGCATGGCCTCTCGCGATTGGGCGATGCTGGAAAGTAGGCATCGCGAGGCTAACCAGCCTATCATGCCCGCCCTCTCCATGTAAAGTCCTTTAGCGGACCTGTACACGTTCAGGGAAGTGCACAGTGAGCTGCAACAGGATTTGTCCCCAATTTTGAACGCGTCCCGTCCACTTGCGGATAACGTCCATTGTCGCTAGATAAAGCATCTTAAGCAATGCCTCATCGTTCGGGAAAATGCTTTTTCCCTTTGTGACCTTGCGAAGCTGACGGTGGTAGCTTTCGATCATATTCGTTGTATAGATTAATTTTCGCAATTCTGGGGAGTATTTAAAGAAAGTGGCGAGTTCATCCCAATTGTTCCGCCAAGAGCGTACAATCAGTGGATACTGCTTGCCCCAAACCGCTTCAAATTGCTCTAATTCTTGCAGAGCCGCCTCTTCCGTTGGAGCCGTATAAATGGGACGTAACGCGGCAGTAACCTTCTTCAAGTCTTTGTAGGATACATATTTGATGGAATTTCGGATTTGATGAATCACACACTTCTGAATCTCGGTCTT
>NZ_JANYUY010000098.1 GCF_025060755.1 Paenibacillus doosanensis | reverse complement strand
GCAGCTAAACCTTCCATACCATGTGCACGATAGAAAGCTACCCACTTAATAACGGACTTGTAATCGATTCCAATGCGTGCCCCGATCTCAGAATAGGATTCTTTTCCTGACAAATAATCTTGTACGGCCTGGAACTTCTCCTTCACACTGAATCTACTCATAAAAAACTGCACCTCCAATTGTTAGCTTGTGTCTAACAATTGGGGTGCAGTTCACTGAGAGTAGGTTTATTTTACCTCTTATTGTCCGAATGGGGGAACGTTCTTAATTTCGTTAAGCAAACCTATAGTTAGTGTGACATTACTATATTGAGTGATATCTCCAGATGTCGTAATCGTAAATTCTACTATTTCATTATTTTTCACTTCAATAAACGGACTGGTATCAGAAACTGTAATGGGAACTTCTGCAAGTGACTGATTCTGTGAGTCATAGAAATTTAATTTTGCGCCCCTTATTGTGTTTTGTTCTTCTCCCCCAATGACCTGAATCTTACCATTAATAGTAGTTTTTCCGTTTGAGTAAGTAAGCTTGAGGTCACCTGCGCGGACCCTTTCTTCATTAGGATCCATCAGTTTTAAATCAGAGTGTACGGTGCTATCCACAATAACGACTTTTTGTGAAGGATCAAAAATAACTGCCCCTCCCATATTCTCCGCTACAAAACGAATAGGGACATAGGCATGCCCTTGATAATTTAGTGTGACATAGTCACTATCAAGTTCAGCTGGCTTGCCATTAATAATATACTTTACCGGAAATAGAATTGTTTCAACGGTATTGTTATCGGCCAATGCTATTGTGCTGGTTGACAAAATACATCCAATGAGGACACCAGTGAGCATTTTCTTCATACGTACCACCTCGATATGAGAATTTATCCATTTAAAGTGCACAAGTAAGCACGCACCTCGAAGCTGATCATTAGAAATTTTTTATTACTTTACCTTAATTATTCTTTACAGAAAACCACTTACCTCCTTTTTTTCTTATATTTAGGGTGTGTTAAATTTTGATACTTGACCATATGAAACCTGTCTGGGTGTGAAAAGGCGTTTTTTTAAGCTATCGTTCCCAAGTTAGTTCAGAAAAGAAATCAATTAGTTTAGCGTAAAGGCTCACCATAGAAGATATGAAATTGAAGAGGTTTTGAGTCGTCTTTGTACTTCCCAAATTAGTCAGCACTCTGCAGGTTCTATACTTAGACTGCTCATATTCCTTGATATCTATATAACGAAACCATGCTAAATAATGTTGCAAATATTTGGTTGCAACACCAGTAAAGCGATCCATCCATTTCTTCAAGCCCCTAAGGTAGCGGTCTACGTTTTGGATGTGATAAACGACCTTCAACGTTGTTTTCCGTCGTACTTGAATCGGTAATGAGCCAAACCATGAATTCGCATGGGAACAGAATGCTGCACGAATCAGTGCATAGCACGTTTGAATGATGACCGCCAGTTGCTTCATCCAATTTTGTAGTCCGAATACGCCCACGCCTAAGTACGCCAGAGTAAGTCATTTTTTGACGGTTACAAGGCAACGAATAAACATACTTGGTCATTACTAATGCTACGATAGCTACTTCTCCAGTACGTGTTTTTACAGCGTACTTCCCAAATCGTATAACAGAATGTTTTTTGCAATGCGGGCAAACAGGCCCATCTTTATGCTTCTGCTCTTGAACTAAATCAATCACTTGAAGTGCAACTCCCTTAGTTCGTGACTGCAAAAAGTAGATAAGCTCTTGCTTGCCATTTCGTCTAAGGTATCAGCAAGCTTTTTCAGTTCCTTTAAATCCACAGGCAAATAATCTCTGAACAATGATATTACTCACATTATAGAACATTCATTCGCAATCGTTAAATATCAATACCAAAAATTAACATCGCCTGTTTTTTTTAAAAGCTAAAAGCAGGGATTTGGGGGCAAAAAAACGCTGGTTTCCAAATTTAATTTCAGATGAGTCATTGAAATACTTGTGAAATTGCAAAGGGATAATCTAAAAACCCCAAAAAGGTGCGGTCCTTCAGAAGAACTTAAGGACTGCACCTTTTCTTTAGGGATTTTTATTTAATTGGTGGTACAGGTCAAGCCTATGAGTTATCGATAATCTATATTTGTCTGATCGTCGTAGTAAGGATATGACGTATATATACTATAGTTAGTTCCTTCTATAGGATATACATAGTTGCGGTCATGGTCAGCTGGTCCATCCCATTGGTGTTTAGTACTAACGTCTCCATCCCACTTCGTATTAACATTTCTGGAATCACTATATAAGTATACATTATATTCATGAGCACCAAGCATGTATGCACCAGACTTATAATCTACTGCTGTTTGTGCGAGACTGTGCTCTCTAGTAAATTGACCTGCACCCCAGCTATGATAGCCCATGTTATAACCAACCGTATTCCAATTAAACGTGGTAGATTGTGGATGAAGTTCCCAGGCACCATTACTAGGGTTGTGATAATATAGGTCAGCACGTAAAGCGTTCTCGAGTTCAGTTACCACCAAAGAAACATCACTGCCTGTTGGAATTGGTACACTGGTATCATCAGGGTTCAACCATTTATAGGGTTGGTTATAGGGATTTCCACCGTTGAATAGAAACCAACCTCCACGATGTCTTGAATAAACTAATCCAATATCCGTTCCAGCGGAGCTGGTATATTTACCAAACATCAAGTAGGGAGAATCGTTTTCCTCCCATTGAGCTGTGTTATTATCGTAGTGGAAAAAGAAATCGGTTGTTGCGTAAGCCCAAGGGAATTGAATAAACATGCTGGCTTTATTCCATGAATTAAAAGTCGAGTTCACTACGTAATGTAGCCCAGTGCCTTCACCAAGATAATCTGTTCTGTTAGCCAAAGTCTTCACAGTAGATTTGTCCAACTTTGTTGTATCTTGTGTGTTGCTTACTTTGGGATTCATCTTGTAATACGCTGAAGAAACGGGATGTGACCCTTCACCGTCAATGACCCTACCATTTTCTACTGGTAATTCAACTACTTTAGCATCTTTATGTCCTTGTATACTTGTTTTTAGATGCTTCACTTGATCTTTCGTCAGACTTTTTACATAAGCTAATTGAGCCACATCAGCAGCTCGATCACCCAAACTAGTGATATCGTCATCAGATAAATCAAAATCTTTCAATGACTGTTTTAAGGACTTCATATCTTTGAACTTGAGTTCTTTGGCAGTTCTATCTTCATTCGAAGTAGTATTTTTCACTTCAAAGATACGCTTATTTTCCACGGAAGTAATAACCTTTGCTTTTCCGTTCACATTTGGATCGGTTTGAGCAGCTAGAGCATTGCTAGCCAGTAGCACACTAACTGCGCTGCATAATATTACCGATTTCAAACTCTTCATCCTATACAGCTCCTTTTATTCAATGATTTAGAAATAGTAAAAAAATTACAAAAACAAGGTTATATAATGAATGCCGGCCAGCAGTTCACTCAATAATGGTAAATAATTAAAACTCAATCTAAACGAAATTAGAAATAGGGGAAAGGGATAAGTTAGATTTTTAAATCCACCAATCCAACTTAACCATGATCAAACACCATCAACTCTTTTAATTTTTGCACCATACAACATACCAAATAATAAATTAAATTACATATTTTGTATATAGTTCTAATTAACTACATTAACGATAGCTATGTGCATTAATTTGTCGAATTTGATTATTAAAAATCGGTTTTATAAATTAAATGAGTTTGAAAATTGTCGATTATTTAGAGGAGGGTCATGGAGAGCGCTCTATATTTCAAGTAAGTCATACGTCACTTTAAAGCACACAATTCTATGCCTTAAAGTATGCTAAAATAAGTATAGAAATATATACCAAATAGAGAGGGGGATTTATAAAATTAAAATAGACATTTGTATCCAATTAATACCTGGTTCAGGAGCGCCGAAGGGGACCGTACATCGTAAAAAATCTCTAACTTGAAAGAAGCGATTGGATCATGGAAGTCGGTTACTGGGTACGGACTTGGCTTCCCTTAGAAGATAATTTGCATCGATATGCTCCACAAATATTTTGCACTGAACCCGAGATGCACATCATGCCCAAAAGAGGCTCTGCTCTAGTCAAGCCGCGGCACTGCAGTGAGTCTGTAAAATAGTTTGTGTAAACTCCAAAACCTATTAAAATAGAATCAACAGAAAGGTTAGAGGAACACAATGGGACTATGGACAAAAAAACAAGTGCGAGCCTTCATTAAGGAGAACAAACTAGTCACAGCAAAGGATGCTCAGGATGCGCATAAAGACTTATTCGCCGAGAAGATTCAGGAAATGCTGGAGGCCGAGTCCTCGCAAGAGGCTTCATACTGGAACGCAGAAAGCGGAACACCATTAGACCGTGTTCTTCATTTTTATTTTCCAATCCCAATAATCTAGCTTTATTTCATCGTTTCCCCATAAACCAACAACCAAAACAACATCTTCTCATATCTCCTCAAATCCTTCTTCTCTTCATCGATATGTCTCCTAAGCATTTCGCCGCGGCTAGGGACCGAGACCGTGTAGTAAAGAGTTAAACTTCTTCGAACCCAACGTTTAGCGAGCTCCTCTTCTGTCAATCCTAATAGCTGTTCCTCGTACATTTGAATATCTCGCCGAGTGTCGTTGATTAGATGAATTAACAATATTTTCTTAAGATCATAGTCACTCACATAATCTAACAACGAACCATACCAAATATCCAACTTCATATAGGCGGAGTCCGTTTCTTCATGAGGCCGATAAAAGATGTCGCCGACCTTATCCGCATCCACCATAAGCATGACATCGAAAAATTCTGCGCTTGTTTCTTTGGTTATGTATTTCTCAATAGCCTGTAGAGGCACCTTAGAAATGATGTATTTCAGGAGAAATCACCTCTTTGGATTTTTATCTGAATAATTCCAACTCTATATTATTTAATGTAAATATTTTACTATTTGTTGAATATTTTATCTGTTGTTTGTCATTATAGCAGACTGATAATGGACTTAAAAGGAGTTTTTACTTGAGTCAGCAGCAGCCGATTATCAAACAAATTATTGGGAAAATTGTTAAATCCATTCGGATCAAGAAGGGGTTAAGTCAAGAGGATTTAGCTTTTGAATGCAACGTGGATAGATCCTACATATCCATGATTGAAGTAGGCAGGAACGAGCCGTCTGTTAGCAAAATATTTGAAATCTGCGAAGGGTTAAACATAAAGCCTTCCGATTTTTTCAAGTTAGTGGAAGCCGAATATGAAAATCTCAAAGATAACAACAGTACGGAAAATAAATAAAGAACGAACCATGAAAGGCAGTGCCTTTTCGGTTCGTTCTTTATTTATTGCTCATTTTGAGCTAATTCTACCCCAAAATCTCCTCAATCCCAGGAATCGCCTCCTGGGCCCCTAACCGCGTCACCGCGATAGCCGAAGCCTTTTGCGCCAGGTCGACGGCTTCGTCCATACTCTTGCCCGCGATAATCATCGAGGCCAGCGTGCCGGAGAACGTATCGCCCGCCGCGGTGGTGTCAACAGCTGCCACCTTGCGAGCTTCCTTATACACATTCTCGGTCCCGTTAAAGTACACGATCCCCTTCTCACCCAGCGTGATGAGGGGATAACGAATCCCTTTATCCCGTAAAATATTCAGAGCCTTAAACGCATCTTCCGTGCTTCGAATCTCCACATTGGTATACAAGCGGCACTCGATTTCATTCGGCGTGAAGTAGTCCACGCCTTGCAGAATCTCGTCGTCAAGCGGCACAGCTGGTGCCGGATTCAAAAATATCGGCACGTTGCCTTTGAGCATGCGAACGGCTTCGTACACGGTCTCCAGCGGAATCTCCAGCTGCAGCATGACTGCGGCGGCAGAGAGGAGCTGCTGCTTGTAGCCGCGGATGTAATCCGGCGTGACGCGCTGGTTGGCGGCGCCGTCCAGGATGATGCTGTTGTTGCCGTTGCAGACGGTGATCGCGGCGACGCCTGTCGTGACGTTCGGCTCACGCGTCAAGTAATCGGTGCGGACGCCGTAGCCCGAGAGGCCGTCCAGCAGAGACTGGCCGAAGAGGTCGTCGCCGACCTTGCCCATGAACCAAGTGTCGGCGCCCATCTTGGTGCAGGCGACGGCCTGGTTGGCTCCCTTGCCGCCGGGAGAGAGGAAGAAGCCCTCTCCCTGCATCGTCTCGCCGATTTCCGGGATACGGCTCGTACGCATAACCATATCCATATTGGCGCTGCCAAGGACAATGATGTTCTCCATTAATTTCCTACCCCATTTTTTTAGGAGTTTGTTGGACGAACTGGGTTCGTCGTGAGTTTTCATTCATCTGTATAACAGAGGAAAGGGAATTGCCACGGAAAGTCTACGGCCGCCTTTGAAATCAAGGTTGTAACCATTAAATCAATTATTAACTCAAGTTTCGCACCTTGAAAAACACGCTTAGATACTGCTGCTACTGAAAATCTTTTGAAAAATTAGCAAGCTTGACAGAAAAACACCCTTCATGTTTGGTAAAATGGAAATTGTCCAGATAACCA
>NZ_JANYUY010000097.1 GCF_025060755.1 Paenibacillus doosanensis | reverse complement strand
TGTTGGCGCAGGCTCACATCCATGGGAAGCATCCTTTTCCTTTTCTGTGATACGGTCATTATATTCAGCAATTCTCGGACAGGCAATCCCGTCAGCAATTGGGCATTATCTTTCAGCGGCAACAGTTCCTGCTTTCATGAAAGATAGACAAGTTTATCGTTTCTTTGGACTTCGCGATGACGATATTAGTTCTATAGCACATGTATTTGCTTCGGGGTTTATATATGGCAGTTCTCCGAGGCCCCTCAGCCTTCAGGAAATTGAAGCTGTGGAGCATTGGCCAGCTTATTCCCAAATCTATCTTTTTGAAAACCCAGTTGTATTTTCTTTTTTGGTAGTTGAAACTATATTTTTTTTAGATCAAAACGGTTATTCTTTTGAACAAATTTCATCCGTCATTCCCCCGCTGATTTGCACTTCTGGACAGCCGCGAAGCGCAACTAAGTATTTTATCATAAAGTGTCTTGAGACTAATCCTAGCTGCGAAGTTTTTTACTCAGGTGATTTTGATTTACATGGTGTTCAAATGGAACGTAACATGGAGAAACTGGTTCAAAAAAAGATTATTCGCTATCACATGGATGCAGAGACATACCAAAGTCTTTTTGACCCAGATAGTAAGCGTATGTCAAATCAAGATAGAAAAATACTCGGTAATATGCGTGGAGATCAATTAGCTCAAATCATGGAGAAAGTGGGATACAAAGTTTACCAGGAAGCTACCGTTGCTAGTTTAAAAGCAGACTGGATAAATATGATAAGTAAGTTGATTCAAGATAATCTAAGTTTATTGAAAAAAGAAGGATGCAAGAAGGATGCTCCCTTAATTATATAAAAACCTTGATGCCCCTAAGCATTGGGGATCTGCAGTAGAGATGGGAAGGAAGTATCGTTACGTAGTTGGTCTTATTATCTGCGTGGCAAGAATTCTAGTAAATGCAAAAATGTTATAAAGGGTTATTGACCCTACGCTTGAACGTGAAAAGTAATTCAGAATTACGTCGAATACTCGGTTTGCAATATGATGCAACAAATAAGTTTAAGCCTATCTATGATCTTTACTGAGTTTAACAAAAGTATTCCACAAAAAGCTGTTAAGATGAATACTCCCAAACAAATGAAATAGGAGTTTATCGCAAAGATGTGGAAGAAGCGGATAAAATTTATTTTATGGGCTGGCTTGATAAAACAATCAGTGGTAACAAAGCTACTCCTAATAATCTTGAAAAGACGCGCTTATTACTTGGTCAAGATGCTTATGTCCGGTGTAAAGCCAAAAATGTAAGTAGTAGATGGACAGATGATGTTAAAAAAGCTCAGTTTAACGATCTAACAAATCAACGGATATATATTGTGAGAACCATGCATGGACTAACTTAGCATTACATGTCCAAAGGAGCTATTCATATGCATACAAATCATGATACAAAAAGGCTTGTTATCGATATAATTGCTTATTTAGTATACAAAAAAACACAAATGTATGAGTTGATACTTCGACCCGCTGGTATTAGTGATAAGTTCTTTGCAAACCTCCTGAAACAACGTAATGTTGAAGGTAAGCCACTCACTAAGCGAGACATGGGGACGATAATTGTTCAGGAGTTAGAAAAGAAACCTGAATATAAATCAAATTTCAATTCAATAATTAAAGTTGCCGCTAACTGGAATCAATTTCACTTGACCGATAATGAGATGCTTGCACGAGCAACAGTTCAGAAAGCTAGAGAAGTGCTAAATATAATAGAGATATTGGATGAGAAAGAAAAACAAATTTTAAGAGAAGAAAAGGAAAAAGAAAGAAAGAAGTTGGAGGAAGAACGACGAGCTGCCAAAGTGGAAATGGACAATGAAATCCAAAAGCAATCGAAACTTCTGCTTATAATGTATGACGAACTTGTTATGATGAAAGATAATCCACAAAAGCGAGGATTAATGTTAGAACAATTAATGAATATGCTCTTTAATGTTTATGATATCGCTCTAATGCAAAGTTTTCGTCGTAATGAAGGTGGGGAGCAAATCGATGGAGCATTTAAACTAGATGGATGGCACTACCTTGTTGAAATGAAATGGACAAATCAACTAACAGATATGAAGCAATTAGATGCACTTTATGGGAAAGTTGCCCGTTCAGGTAAACAAACTATGGGACTCTTTCTTTCAATCGGCGGTTGGTCTTCTCATGTTATTCCTTTGATGAAGCAACAACCTGACAAATCAATTTTTCTAATGGATGGTTTTGATTTAAGAATGGTATTAACTCAGGATATTTCTTTAATTGACTTATTACAAAAGAAAATAGCGAAATTTAACATTGAATCAGAACCATTTCTTAGTTCACGTTCATTAATATTCTGAAAAAGCGTTGTTTTGCAATATTTTCATCTTATGATTGCTTGTTCCGGCTGAAGTATGCGGTGCTTAGAGTTTTAAGGTGCTAAAATCGAACTTCATCTTGATTATAATTTAGTCTTCAACAATTGGAGGAAAAATATATGACAGAAGTTTCTTACGAAGAAAGGTTCCTTTCTACATTATTAGATTGTCTCGAAGCAGATGATGAAACAGAGTTATACAACATTATTAATCAATCTGAAATTGTTATCCATCACGATTGGAAGTATTCCGGTAAAGTATCAAATCAAAGAAGTGCATATGTCGAATTGAAAATTCCTGTAAAATTCAAAAAAATCGTCGACAATTATGAAGTCAGAAATAAATTAAGTAACTATTGTTCTGAAATTTACGTAGATGATGATGCCTATGGTTTTGTTGGAATTAAGCTGGGGACAACAATGAACAAAGTTGTTGTAAGAAGAGAAAGTTCAGGTGAATCTTCGCACTTAGAGAAACATCATATTTTTCAGAATTTGATCCATTTGACATTGAATTCTGAAATGAGCGAAATAGAAAAAGCGCATATTTATGAAGCTTGCGAATGTGCTATGAAATAATCGGATCGCCGCTGCTACAATGTTGGGATGTGCAGCTGAGTATTTATTGCTACAATTATGTGATGCCAGGCCTGTTGATTAACCAGAATATGTAACTAAGATCGATCCGTAATCCACAATGAGACGATGTAAGCGAATCATCCATTCTACGGGTAATCGATCCAGAAGAAGCAGGCGAGCAAATCGAACAAACGAAAGATTAGCATGACGAGGGAATCCTTGTTTTGTCCCATCAAATAGCCATTGGAGCAGCACAAAGACGATCAGCGCAGAGAACAATTGGCCATAGACGGCGTTTTCGGTCGTACCCAATAACGTTGGAATGTTTAGATGTTGCTTGATCCAACGAAAAAACACCTCTATTTGCCAACGAGCTTTATAGATCAGGGCGATTTGTTCAGCTGTAATGCCCAGCAAATCGGTCACGACGCGAATCTCTCTACCCTCAAAATCACGAAAGATGACAACACGGTGACGATGCTTAGAATGACACTGAGGGGTTCCCAACTGGCAAGTGATATCCCGAATGACCGGAGAATCTGTAGTGACTTGACGCCGAAGTGCATAGGGTTTTCAAAATGAACATTGTCACGAAGCCGGATGACAAAGGATTGTCCATCTTGTTTATAGCGGTCCAGGCGCTCCAGTTTGCCGTAAGCCCGGTCCATGACCATAATAAAGTCGGGGTTTTCCAAGGATTCGCATCAGGGCCATCGTGCCTTGCGCCGATCGTTTCCGTAACGCGAAGCGGTTGTCCGTTTTGCGCCCGCAATGCAACATGCAGTTTAACCGCAGCCCGCTCTCCGTGGTAGGGGGCCCAGGGCAAGCGAGTTTTCCCAACCGTCATCGTCGTAGAGTCAATGAGTAGCAATTCTTTTGGAAAGGCCAGCTTTCGCCGAGTTTCGCGATTACATTTGCGGACAAGCAGGTGAAATAGCTCTTTAAATACAGCAAACGGCACATCAGCTGCTTTTCCGGAAAAACACGAATAGCGAACTTGAGACAGACCGTTACAAGCAGCATGATCTGCGCCGAAACGATACCCGGACCATTCTTCATTGGCTGCGGCAACCCAATAGTGCGCCTTATCCACATAACCAATCGCTTTAACGATGGATTCGGCTTCTTCGGGTGTAAGGACAGTTTGAAGAATCGGGAGAATCGTGTTAGACTTTTTCATGGAGTCGTCACCTTCCGGTCTGTTTGTAGGGGTACAAACATTTTACCGGGTTGACGGCTCTTTTTCTACCATTTAGTGGTTAACCAGTTTAGGAGAGCATTCTTGCCTGATCCAAATGTAATTGGAAAACCAATTTGGAAATTTATGTAAATTGATAAGACGGGCGAACTGTGAAAAACTCATTAATAATAGGCTATGTTAAATCTCAATGTTGATTACCAGCCAAAAATATAACTGCCCTGTTAAGGGCGGATTATTGTTGGATACTGCTCCATCCGCTTATATCACATTGTCCATAATCATTATCACCTACCGCCACCACCGTACCGTCAGATTTAAGTCCGAGAGTATGGGCACACCCCGCCGCAACAGCCCTAATGTCGTGCCAACCAGTTACATCGCATTGGTCATGCTTATTCAAACCCACCGCCACCACCGTACCATCAGATTTAAGACCCACGGTATGATAACTACCTGCCGCAACTGCTACAATATCGTGCCAGTCGCTTACATTGCATTGGTCATGCTTATTCCAACCCACAGCCGTAACCGTGCCATCCAATTTAAGCCCAACAGTATGAAGATACCCCGCCGAAACAGCCACCATGTCGCGCCAGTCGCTTACATTGCATTGGCGATACTTATTGTTACCCACTACCGCTACCGTTCCATCTAATTTTAGACCGACTGTATGCCAGTCACCCGCCGTGACCGCTACAATATCATGCCAGCCGCTTACATCGCATTCACCTTCATTATTTCGACCCACAGCCACCACCGTGCCATCCGATTTAACCCCAATGGTACGGCACCAACCTGCCGCAACTGCTACAATATCGCGCCAGTCGTTGACATCGCATTGTCCATGCCTATTCCAACCCACAGCTGTCACCGTACCGTCAGATTTAAGACCGATTGTATGAGCATTACCCGTGTTCGTCGCCATATGAACATTACCAGCAACAACCGCGACGATATGGCACCAATCGCTTACTTTACATTGACCGTATTTATTATCACCCACTGCCGCTACCATTCCGTCAGTTTTAAGACCAACGGTATGACGACGACCCGCCGCTATCGTATCGTTACGCAATCGCACCGCTTCCTTCCGTGAAATGTAGTCCATATTTTACCTCCACAAGTTCCTCCGTTTAGCTCAACAGTAAGTCATCCGTCGAAGTCTGGTGTTCGTATCTTTCACAGAAAACATGCATGAGGACACTAACATGTTTTTCTTATTCGACGTTGTATTCTCATACTCCTTGCTGTCGAGATAGCGGAACCACGCCAAGTAATGCTCCAGGTACTTTGTTGCCACCCCGTTGAAACGGTCCATCCATCGTTTCAGTCGGCTATGGTAGCTGTTGACGTTCTGGATATGATACACACCTTTGATGCGCTGTTTCCCATCGGATTTGAAACGATAATGTGCCAAACCCTTTTGATTGGCATAGGAACTGAATGCCCGCCAGGAATCCGTGCAAAGCACATTGGAGTTTGAAAGGTGAGACCCAATTGCTTCATCCAGTTTTGTAGTGCGAATGCGCCCGCGTCCAAGAACGCCTGAGAAGGTCATCTTCTGACGGTCTCGGGCGACCAGCACACAGATTTGGTCGTTGCTGATACCTCGGTGCTTCGCTTTTCCCCCGCGCTTACGCGGCTTGCGCTCGGTTATGTTCCGCCTGCCCTTTTCCGAGTACAGGAAGTAGGTCTCGTCCATTTCGACAATACCGTGGAATGCATCAGTTGGAACGTGCTTTAACGCAGCGAGAATTTTATGCCGCCAGTAAAACAAGGTCACGAATGTAACCTCTTCATACATCAGTTCGGCACATTTTCGCAACGAAATTCCTTCAATCATCAGTTCTATAAAACGAACCCACAGATGAGGTCGCCGCGTCCGCTGGAGAGGCGTATTTGTCAGGTCATTGAACGTTTGGAGGCAAGATTTGCAGCGATAACGCTGACGCTTTACCTCGCCAGCTCGTGTTGTAATTGTGTACTTTCCGAAGCGAACAACGGTATGACTATGGCAATGGGGGCAAACCAGCCCGTCTTTATGCTTTTGTTCATGAATTTCATCTATCACTCGGATAGGTGCCGCACCGTTGGTTTCTGACTGCAAAGAGAGAATAAGCTGTTGCTTGTCCTTACTGTCCAAGCCCTTGGCGAGTTTTATCAGTTTCTTTAAATCCATAGGGTAATCAGCTCCGAGTAATATGATTACCCTCGTTATAGAACAAATGTTCGCAATGTTCAAATATCAACATTCAAGATAAACATAGCCTAATAATAAAAGAGAGTACATATTACAAGAATGAACGGACTAAAGAAAGAAGTAGGAACACTACCGCACATGTTGTTTGGCTTTACATTGCTCACGATCATGAAGACATGCAAGCAACAAACTGGGTATGCCGTTCATCCTGGATTGATACTGATTTGCCCGCCCCTACCGCCCGAGTGGCTTAGGCGGAGACGAAGTACTATTGACAATAAAAGACTTAAGTGAAGAATTTCAACGATTGGAGTGTGAAAAAAGGAAGTTTCGTTAATCATGGATCAGCCGAAGGAAGAAGAAGTTGTAAGAGCGAGTGGCCGGAAGAATATCCCTCAGCCTAGGTTCGTAGCAATTTCGCGGATCATCCGGACAGTGGGTATTTGTAATAACTTAACCTGAATTTCGAAAGCGCATAAGAATGCGGCGGAAAATGTTGGGAAGTGTCATTCCAATTGAACCACTTTAGCTTCGATACGCTTCCAAGCGTGTTGGTTGCCAAAATCCTTGATCAGCTTGAGCACAACTGATCGACTGTGCCGAACGAGCGTTGCTGCGCAATGAAAAAACTCCAAGCGGA
>NZ_JANYUY010000096.1 GCF_025060755.1 Paenibacillus doosanensis | reverse complement strand
TGAACCGACGGATTGTCGTCGTCTTGCCTGTACCGCAATCGCCGGTGACGACGGCGAACCACTGACGCTGGGCGGCGTATTCAAGACGCCCGAGTGTTTCGTCGAGAATCACCGACTCATACAGTTCGCCGGTCGGCACATCTCGAGAGAATGGTGACCGGGGGAGGCTGTAGAAGGACTCAAACATGGCCATCCTCCTTGTTCACCCGCCGATAGGCTACAGCCGGAGCCTGCTGCGCTTTGCGGTCGCGGCTCCGTTCTTCCGCCGCCTGTGAGTAGCCTTGACGTATCTGCCGGTACGGGGTCTAAATGCTCCGGTAGCGGCGGCCGCTTGCCAGCACGTTCGCCGATGACAAGCTCACGCACGCGCCACGGCGCATGACCTTCATACTCGATCGTGAGCTCCGAGATATCTGCCGGATCAAGTGGGCACAGAATTAAAATGTTCATACATTTTTAATTTAAGGTAAAAGGATGTTGGCAAGACATTGTTCAATTGTTAGTTGAGTTCAGATATTTCCCATCGATCAATTCAAACATTTTATTATATGAAGCGTATGATTTTTCAGCATACTGCCTCTCCATTTCTCCTGCAAACTCTTCCATACTATAATTTAAATCTATATCCCTCACTAGTTCCCGTATATCATCATCGATTAAATGGTAGTTTTGATATAGTAGGGGTCTAATTTTATCAAAATAGTTTTTATAATGAAAATCTATAGGATCATGAATTAATACATAAACCTCTCCAGAAACCTGCAGTATTTGGTTATATATTTCATATTTCTTATTAATATGTTCTCGAATAAGTCCTGACTCTATTTTTTGTTTTTCCCATAATAGTTGATCGTTAAATTTGTTTCTATCGTTAATTAGACTATTTTTATTTATTTTAATTGCAGAGTAAAAACCAACTGCTGAGGCTGTTACTGTCGCTATTGCCGTAATTGAATTTCCTATCCATAGTGGGTCTGCCAAGGAATCACCACTCTCTTCCAATGATTTAATAAAATCTTCATAGTATCTTCATGAGGAATCAGAGCCTGGTAAATAGGAATATTTGTAAAGCAAAAAGACATTCCATTTCATTATTATATCATGATAACGGAGGAATTTTCCTACTCCTAGTATCATTTAAATGCCCCTAGATCATCTTTTAGATGGTTAAAACCTATCAAATGCAATAAAAAATTAATCTCCTAAGACCGATATGTATTAACAAATACTATGGAGAGGAAGAACACCTTTGCATTTAGATAGCTTTCAATGGATAAGCACTATTGTCTCAGTATTCATCATCTTTGCTGATTGGATATCGTTTATTAATTTTAGGAAATCTATAGAGAAACCCGTAAAGAAAGTTATTATCCGAAAGATACTGTCAAAATATAAGGACACAGAAAAACTTTATCGTGCCTATAAAGAACTACCTTCGTCAGAATTCAAACTAGCCAAAATTGACTTGAAATCCAAAGAATTTGAGGCAACATTCCTGCATCAAACTGTAGATCTTTTCAGCAAGCTTATCTTTACTATAAGTGCAGCCACAGTGAGCATAATTGTATCTATTTCCGCAAGTCTCCTATCTTTTATGAAGGATAATAAAGAACTTCAGAAAGACCCCTTAAACAACATAACTATTAATGTCAATAATATTATGCGTACATTTGACATAGGACTTAATTTCTATCAAATGATATTTTTGACATCTTTTCTACTTTGCGGAGTTGCAGTCACCCACTATTTCCTTATGGCACAAAAAAAGAAATTACATATATTGCATTTAACCATAGTGGAAGAAATCGTGGATGAACTAAAGGCTTCTAAGTAAATGCGTACGAGAAGCCATTACTCTTAACTATTAAATTATTCTCACTCTGCTACACAAAGGTTACCTACACAAGGTCTAATGTAGAAAATGAGTCTATGTTGCACATTTTTAAAAAATACCTCATTTTATTAAAAAATATCTTTGCAACATCAAAACCATGGGCGGTTGTGGTAGTCATTCTTTTATTTTTATTACCGTGAGAATAGTTTGACTGCTTCAGAATATTAGATGAACCCACTCTACTCGACATCTCTTCATTCCCATCGCCTGAACATCTTATTATTTATTCGTCATTTCGTGAAGATAAAAATATTTATAAGTGAGAGAATTAAACTGATCCTTTAGAAATTAGAGTATTAATTTAGCGATCTTATCTTTTGGGCTAATAGAACTATATTCTCGTTGTCCGTTATATACGAAAATGATAGAATTGTAGGATAGACTGGAGGCGTATATATGCATGAAAGCGAATGGTTGCCGCGGCTGTTATCCAAACATGATTTGCTGCAGCTATGTAACCTGTTTAACTTGTCTGTGCCTGGATTTCGAAGTGATAAGCTATCTAGCAGACCGGAAGAACAACTGAGGTTCATCGTCACACAGGCGCTGAAAAGTGGCATTGGGGCAAGGAAAAACGGGAGAGGGAAAATACTCACAGATACGTTTTTTTCTGAAATTATAAAAGAGATGGATGATTTGATCCAGCCTCAATGGAAAGACCTAAGTTTTGAAAGTATTGTGGATGAACTTGACTTTTCAGTTGTCCTACGTCCCTATCAAAAATTGGCGTTGATTCGTGAGTGGTTTCCCGACAAATATGTTAGCCACGTTGAAGCATTTCGTCAAAACGCCACTGAAAAAATGGGTTTGTTTCATGGCATTTCAAATATAAATGACAAAGATTACGTCGAACGCGTTATTCAGGATCTGAAAAGGGACTTAGACTTTCCAAAATCTGCCGAATATCTTCAACTCATTCAGCAGCTTGGGGCAACCGAGCGATGGGAACAGATCAAGAACAATCTTGCAGAAAAGCAAACGGATCGCGAGCGTTTAATGATGATCTCTGGACTATCTTCTCTTGACCGATTTTTAGGAATTGTTGCAGCAAAAGACGACTACGAACCGTTACAATTAATTGCATACAACTTATATGTAAATGAACGCGAGAAAGCATACCAAAATGTTTATACAAAGGTGCACGAAGAAAGTGCTGCTGCGATTCATCAAGTGACCAATCTCACCAACAAGCTTGAAGAACAAGTAGGCGAAAATAGGAAGTTAACAAAGCAAATAGAGCTATTAACATCGGAGATTAAGAGGTTAAAGAACGAGAGGGAAGAGGATGCACAACATACGGATGTACTTCAGCAAGAGTTGGAAGAACACCGGAAAGAAAGAGATTACGCAGAACAAATCAAGGGGCTTTTTGAGGAATTGGTACCTGAATCCAGTGAAGCGGTGATTATTACTGATAAACCAGATCCAAGAATCAAAAAATTTTTCAACAAAAACATAATTTCTAAAAAATTCCTATTAAAAGAAAAACAAAACGAAAATATACATAAATTGAAATCAAAGATTTGGTTCATTGATCGCCAATCGTTTCGAAGTACCAGGGAATGGGTTCAGTTGAAACATTTTCTGGACGAAAATGGATTTTTCTATGAAGAATATAACGACTATCTTGAATTGCTAAGGCGCTACATACAAGTGATTCAATGTGACGAAACGGAGGTTTATAACTGATGACCTTGATAGACGAAAAAACAAAACGAGAGATTAACAGCTGTTACATTTTAGGACGTCTTGCTGACGAGTCTGATCCTGATCATATTCCGCCACTTGGAGTTGAACGACAGTCAGTTACCAAAAGCCATCGCAATGACGTCATTGTGTTTTATTTGCAAGCAGTAAGCGATGAACCCAAGCTTTTGAAAAACACACTTGAAAAGCAGCAAAAAGATTGTTATGTATCCTTTGACGACCGAAATTACCGGTACTTGCAAAGTATCAAATACTATGATCAAACCGACAAAGTGCAATATCTTCGTGAGCATCTGGAAGGAAAATTGATTCTATTCAAACCTAAATTATCGGTACGAAACGACAACACAGGGCACCGCTATCATTACAATTTTGAAATTGTTCTGGTTTCCGACGATGCCGCTGAGAATAATTACTATGTGGCTGTCCCGCAAGTAAAAAAAGGTGTACCTGCTGCGCGTTTTGAAAGATCCTTGCTAGATAAATCACCTGTCCAGCTGCCGGAGTATCCAAGCTATATGGAAGTTCCTGAGTTTATCTTATGTGATGGGCATCTCTATTTTATTCCAGAACAGGATATTTTGGAGACAGGAAATAACATTAACTTGTATTATGCAAGAAAACCGCATCTAATAAAAAAACTACCTCTCAGCGACCTTCAAGATTTTTGGGATCACATGAAATGTGCGTATCGGGAGTTAGGCTTCCTGCCCGATCAATACGCTAGTCTTCTGCGCGATAAATTCCATCATCAAGGAAAATCAATCGTACAGGTAGAGGCACCTGTGATATTGCCAAAAAAAGAAGAAAAAACAAGAATTCCTGAGACGCTCAGTGAATCTGATTTCATTTCTCGACTAAAATTCTTTGCTGAAGAAGAAGAACTGGTCTATCAGGAAGAGGAAGCTCTCGTTAACTTCCATACTGCGCTCAAAACAGGTAATATGGCGGTGCTTGGAGGTATGAGCGGTACCGGCAAAACACAGCTCGCACTACTCTATGCTAAAGCGCTTGGGCTAAAAAAAGATGAAAATTTGCTCATTGTGCCGATTTCTCCTGCCTACACAGAGCCTTCGGATATTCTTGGATATCACAACCATCAAATGGGATTATACATGGAAAGCGAAACAGGCTTGGTTTCTTTTTTAGAGCAGGCAAATCGAAATAAGAACGAACTGCACATGGTGCTTTTTGACGAAATGAACCTTGGTCAGGTAGAGCATTATTTTTCTCCTTTTGTATCCTTACTTGAGATGCCAAAAGATCAAAGAGAACTGCAGCTTTTTAGTAAAGATGCGATATGTCACAATAAAAGTCAAAGTCGTGTGATTCCGATTCACGATAATGTTCTATTTGTAGGAACGGCGAATTTTGATGAAACGACAAAGGATTTTTCCAACCGTATGCTTGACAGAATGAACGTTATTTTCCTTGAAAAGCTTGGTTTTGGTGCGTCGCTGGAGAAAGAAACGGAGACAAAGGATTTTGACAGGCAAACAAGAGTAAACCGCAAAATCTACCGCGAAGACTGGGTTTCTAAGACTGCTTCTCTTGAGGAGCATGAAATATCCCTCTTGGATCGACTTCACGAGCTGATGAGGGAATACGACAGCCAAACCGGAGTAAGTTTCCGGATCGCCAAAGGGATCGGCATGTATTTGTCGAATATTCCGGAAGTGAGTGAAGGAAATCCTTTCGTTACAAGACAAACGGGTCTCGATTACCAAATTAAGCAACGCATACTTACAAAAATTCGAGGTCACCGGGAACAAATTCAAGAACTAGTGGGCACGTATGAGCTGGACAGCAACAAATACCAGCCAGGACTTATTGCCCGTTTGCTAATGGAAGAAGGGGATGGCGAAGAAGAATTCAAATCTTCTATCCATTTTTTGAAGCAAAAAGCCAAGGAAATTACGAGGAACGGGTATGCGTTATAGTGCTGATTCACTCCCTTTTGAGGTAGAGTTTTTCACGGATGCTACAACCTCCAACACACAGAAGGTGTCTGAATTTTGGAGCCGCGGTGCAGTTTCACCAAAATCGATTGATCATCTGGTAAGTATCAAGGAAGGAATACAAATCGGAGCCCGGTTATTTACAAAAGATGGATTTGAAAAAGATGATAAGGCTAGACTTGTCATCCAAAGCGGGACCTATGATGAAGAAGGGAAGCAAATTGATATTAACATCCCTATCACAAGTCAGGGGACAATGGAGTACATTTTTTATCATGAACGAAATCAGCTTTTCCCTTGGCGGCTTGGGGTCTATTTTCTTGATGTTCATTATAACGATACGATTTATAGCTCTGCGATCTTTGTATCGCCCCTCCATTTATCTAGAGACCAGGTTCAACACATGCATTTGCTTTTGGAGCAAGAAGTGGAAGGGATCTGCTATGATCTGATCTATACATCAAGGTCAACCAGTAATGAACATGAATTTCTGGACTCCAAATCATATTATGACTATGTGCTTCGCCTGATAAATGAAAAGGACAATATCGATGCTGCTCTTTATACGCTTAAGCGAAATTTGATTAGTCAGGTCAAAACAAACTATCAAGAAAGTCCTTCCGAAAAAAAAATTGATCATAAGAGCCTGCGCTGGAAAGCTGTTCGAGGTGAGTCATTCAGCTTAAATAAGAAAAAAACACTCACCTGCGATATCCCTGCAAATCAGTGGATAAAACACGTCCTGTACTTTTGGAAGCAAGATCTTGCCCATATTGAAAAAGATATCGATGAGGATTGTAAGAAGCTTCAGCTACTAATACGCTCCAAAGAAGAAGAAAGGCGCTACAATGAGGAAAGAAAGCGGAATTGGTGGTATGATCGGGAGCTTTCTCAAGAATCTAGAGACTCGATGAGATCAATAATCCATCGAATTGAGGACGATATCAAAAAAGCAGAACGTCAATACAGCATCCTTACCCGCTGGAATCAGCTCGTAAAAAACATCATTGGCCGTTTTGGATATCTGCTTTCTTCCACTGAGCTATCCATGGTCACAAGAGCACGGCGCAAGCCGCATTTGAAAGAGCAAAATTATCGGAAGCTGACCGACCTCTATGAAGAAAGTAGAACTTCGCTGATTGGAAACAACAAAAGTAATTATGTGGTTCCTATCTTAAAACCAACATGGAAAATTTATGAACAGTTTGTCTATTTCCAAGTCATTGATATTCTGCGCAAATGTGGTTTTTCGGTTCGGCCTTACAGCGACGCAGAGAGTCTGCACGATATGGCATCGGGTCATTGCATAGAACTTGAGGATGATGAAACCATTTTGCATGTATGGTATGACAAGTATGTCTATATCAAAGAAGATGCTGTAGCCTCAGGAGATATGTTTTTTTCATCCCGCCTAATTCAACCCGATATCCGTATTGATATGTACAAAAAAGAAGAACAACCCGTGTTTCTGTCTACGCTCGCCATGGATGCCAAACACCGCCGATATAAATCACTTCATAATGAAAATTTTACAAGCAATGTTTCTTCACAGATGCTACGATACGTTCAAATTTTTTATCGCGGCGAACATACCGCCGCAAGCCGTCGACGCCCGGTAGTCAGCAGCGTGCTTTGCGTTTATTCACGTGATCGCGAAGCGCCGATTAAAAAAGAAGAATTGCCGATTGTGTTCATCCAGCTGTTCCCGGAAATTGATCAAAATCAATTGACAGGATATAAAGAACTCATGGGAGAAATTCATGAGTGGCTGAAGGAATACATTGACTAACTTTAGGGAAGTTGATTAAACGGTTCGTTAGTTCTTGATAACAAAAAAAAGATATGGAAACAAACCGAACCAAGCATTCAGAAAAACTAAATCAGGACAGTCGATCAGCTGTCCTGATTACGTTGTCAATTGAGCTTATAAAGAGACTATGTTTACATGTTATTAATAAAATCATATTCGTGTCATACTTCATATACTGCAATACTAATGAACCATATACTCTCTAATCAGATCTTGACATTCAGAAATAGACTAGATGTTCCTTGAAGCATCAGTTATATCCTTAATATATTGCTGCAGTTTATCCATAAATAACCTCCTCCTATTTTTATGTCATATTAGCAAGCTAATCCATATAGGAGAGCGAATGCTACCCTCCCATCAAAACCTTATCCAGTTCATTCTTTATTTTCTCTTCCTCATTGCTGCCTGTGGTAGCAAGCCTTAATAAAGGCAGATCGTATTTTTTCAAAATACCGTTCTTCAAGACATCTCTTCTTGATTGTTGGACGTTATTTTCGTGATAACTAAATCCATCCACTTCGATAACCAACAGAGGCTGCTTGTTTAACTTATAATAGATAACAAAATCGACAGAAGAATTATGTTTTACATAGCTTAGTTCTTCATCATTAAGCTTGGCTGTATTATTTAATAAATTTTTCAGATACACTTGTGTGGTAAAAATGAGGTTATTATATTTATCATCTTGGTTTAATAATTCGCTAAGAAGTGTCCATATAATACTCTCTGATAAATATTTAGGGCTTGCTGAACGACCAAAAAATCCAGTAACGACAAGGGTTTGATGCGCATTTCGTCGAATTCATATGCAAGGAAATCGTTTCAAAACGATGAAAAACCGTGCACATGGAGGATGACGATCATG
>NZ_JANYUY010000095.1 GCF_025060755.1 Paenibacillus doosanensis | reverse complement strand
TCTTGATTTTGCTGACGTCTGTGGTAGACTTCATCTAAAGGGTGCTCCTCTCTTTGGGTGATGTTGTCTTCGCAAACACCATTCTACCAAAGATTTGGAGCCCTTTTTATATTTTTAGACGATCGTACTTTCGAAATTCAGGCTTAAATAAATGCCGAAAGTCTGTAAGCTGCAACTTTCGGCATTTGTAATGTATTGTCATTGCTAATGTGTTCTTAATTTTTCAATTTCATCCATACTAAGCCCTGTAGACTTTGCAATGACCGCTATATCAACATTGGAATCAAGCAAGCTCTTGGCTATTTCAAGTGCTTTCTTACGTTCTCCTTCGGCTTTTGCTCCTTCAATCATCGATGCTTCGTCATGAAGGTACTTCTGCCGGGCTTCATAGAGTTGGCGTGCTTCGGCATCTTGGCTAAGAAATTTCAATGTCGTCATCGCCTTTTTCAACATCGGTTCATTCATCGTCAACACCTCCCAAGTCGATTGATCTACACCTTTAAGGAATAGAAGCCAGTTGACCAAGCCGCCTTCAACCAGAACGTTGGTGTCATCCAGCTTAGGCAATTCCATAAAATGAATTTCCAAATCATCGGTAAGCTGCAATCCAGTACGTTGCTCACGCAAACGAAAAACACTATGATACTGCTTATCTGGTAAATACGAAAAATCGAGTATGTTGATCGTGATACACTTCTTCAACTCCCGGTAGGTTTGACCTTCTGCAAGCTGATCTGAATACATCTTGCTCCAATAGTACAAAGTACGCTTCTCAATGTCATAACGGTTAAAAAGCTGGATTTCAATGTTGACGAGCTTGCCATCAATCGTCCGGGCCTTTATATCGAGAATGGACTGCTTGTCACTGGGGGCATCCTTCTCTGTATATGGATTCATCAGAATAATTTCTGTCAGCGGCGGTTCATTCGTTTCCATAAACGTGCGATTCAGGAAGGCCAGTAAAATATCTTTATTGTCTTCACTACCAAAAATACGTTTGAATACAAAATCGTTACGCGGATCAAGCAGACGGTCGCTCATTCTTGAAATCATCTCCAATCATTATAAATATTATACTACGAACTTGAATGTTCTAGTAATCAGCATTTGGCTTCAGCCAAGCATTCATGACCTTGTGGTCACAATCCTTGTCACGAACATCCGAAAACATCCGGAAATCGGGGGATGCACGAAAACAGGGCTATGTCCCGGAACCCTTATGCCTAGGCGGGGGCCGAACCCCGAGGGTTCAGTCGGCGCGGACGTAAAAGATTTGTTTGATTTATTCTAACGGGTCTAGTAATGTAAATTAAACGGAAGGCAGCCATTCCGAATTAGACAATAAGGCTTTTTTTAAAATAGGAGAAGATCATGTCCTGGAGCAAATTGAAGCAGCAATTGGAGAGCTTTCTCAGTCCTTCGTTACAAGGGAAAGTGGAATACCGCGCAACTGGCTATCGTTATTTGCCCGATAAAGCGGGGATTTGTTATATCGCGGTTGATAAAAAAAATATACTGAACATGAGCGATGCGACTACCTTTATCACATGGTATCAATCGGAGCAGGAAATAAAAAACGACTCGGGTATCGATATTCCGATCGGTCATGAACAAATTGAAGCTGTAAGAATGAATATGCAAGGGAAGATTCCGGAAGATCGTTTAATCGCGATTGCGCGAAGCCGAGCAATATCCCAGTTGGCCAAGGAGCTTTGGGCAGCGCAATCTTCACTCAGTAAATCCAATTTTATGGATGCGGCTAATACGTTTTTGTCCTCCTCTATTGAAGATAGCCTCGAGAGTAACGATATATTATTAAATATTATGGCATTGATCGACAGACGAGTTGGGAAAAAGCGGATTTTAAACATGTCTGAAAAAATCAAGCTAAAGCATCCGGCTGTGCAATATTTTTTTGATTTAAGGCTTGGAAAGTTGTGAACACGGATGAAAAACAATCGCCCTGTCCTCTTTTGTAGGCAGGGCGATTCATTTTGCTTTAAGTTCGTCCAATCAGATAAACCTTTGAATGAATAAGATATTACAGTGACATTGACTTTTATCATAATATCTTGTTTGTGAAAGGGGCGGGGGATGAATGATTCGTAAGTATACGACTGGACCTCTGAATAACCTAACGGAGAAAGACAAGACTGTATCCCGCAGTATTGTTGTGAACTCACTAAACCAGGATCAACATAATACTGCAAGAGTAAGAATTAAAGTGTACGCATTAAACGGTAAAAAGAAATTGATTCATAACGTTGCATTTATGGTAAAACCGAATGCTTCCACATACACTAGCCTTTTTGTAGGAAATGCGAAGCAGTATGAAGTCCAATTTATTACAAATCAATCGAAAGTTCAATTTGCATCGTTTGGGATTAGTCCGAACGATCGTTATGTTGCCGCACATCGAGTCATTAACAGTGAATTGACAAGAATCGTATGAGGATGAATAATCATAATTTCTATCGAGCTAGGTGTTCTTGGCTCAATATCAACGCCTAAGCGGGGGCCCCCATCTTAGGCGTTGTTCTTTAGGTTGGTCCTAGTGCATTTTTTTATGTTTCTAAGCTCTTTAAGAAGTTCAAACTGTTCTGAATCGTTTCCGCAATGATCTTGTCCGATAGCCCTATGTTGTATAAATAATTGGAATAAAGGATGTTCAGCATTTCCTCCAGCGTGATTTGGATTTCTTTTTTGTACCGTTTTTGAATTAACAGCCATTCGGCCCCTTTCATCACGGTAAAATAAAGCTCATTTTCTTCGCGTCCTATCTGCAGCCCATGCTCTAATATAACTGTAGAAGACATCTGTATGAATAATTTGCTTGGCGTTTCAAAGGGACCGGCCGATTCATAGAATTCATAGAAGAATTTAGAATATTCCTCGCTATTTTCTACATATTTCCAGGATAAGAGGGTAGTAATATATATTTTTTCGGCGTTGGACACGCGGCTCATATCAATCGTGCCGATTTGTCGGTAGATCCGATCCATTAATCCGAGGTACACATGCTTAGCTAAATTTTCCTTAGACGTAAAGTGATAGGGCAATAAGCCAAGGTTCACATTCGCGTGCGAGGCAATGTCGCGCATGGTTACGGAGTGGTAGCCTTGTCTCATAAAAAGTTCCGTCGCAGCCTGTAATATGACCTTTGCCGTGGAATTATCTATAGGTTCTTCTTCATTGGCTTGTATGTATTTTTTATATCTCATCGCGCATCATCCTTGTACATGTATAAATATTATTCCGCATTCGCTAATTGATTTTTTTAAAGTATACCCTTTGCTCCCTGGACAGTCAATGAACCGAGCTGAATAAGGCTAATCGTACTGCAATAAAAAGGAAGAGCTTCGTTGGAGTCGCAAAAGCTTCAAAAAAAATTTGACTTTCTTTTGATTTGCATTATATTTAAAATTATACATGTATAAATTAATCATGGGGGAGGATTTATGAGGGCTACTTCTGGTAAAAGAGGTTTAAGGGATCGCATTATACCGCTATTTTTATTGTCTGCTGCCGTTTCAGTCGTGAATATATTGTTTTTACCGATTATATTTTATGTGCCGTTCCAAGCCGTTTTTGAGCTTTCCAATGAACAAATGGGGTCCTTATTGGCTGCTTATGCAAGTTTGGCAGTGCCAGGCTATGTGGTGGGCGGTTGGTTATGCGACAAGTTTTCATCGAAAACCTTAGTAACAACGTCGGTATTAAGTACATCGCTCTTGGGCTTTTGGATGTCTACGATTCCAAGCTATAACACGTTATTATTCATCTTCTTTCTTATGTCAATTACGTTAGGTTTATTTTTATGGAGCGCTCAAATCAAATGTCTTCGAATGCTCGGAGATAACACGGAGCAAGGCAGAATTTTCGGCTACTCCATGGCGATTGACGGGATTATTTCAGCAGGATTTTGTTTGGGACTGGCCTATCTGATCGGAGAAAACATCGATACGGTTGCGGGTTTTCGCACAGTCATATTAGGTTTCAGCGGCTTTTTCTTTTTGGTTGGATTGGGCTTGTTCTTCTTCTATGACAATAAAAAATATGGTACAAGCTCTTCGGACGATAGTGAAAGGATCACTTTTAAATCGCTGTGGAATGCGGCAAAAATGCCCGTAACCTGGATCATCGCGATGATTTCTTTTGGAGTTTACGTCGAGTCCACTGCACTTAGCTATATGAGCCCCTATTTAAATGCAGCATACGGGATGCCCGTTGTCTGGACGACGGCATTCGCCGCGATCGTTCGTTACGGCATTAAAATTCTGGCTGCCCCTATCGGCGGACTTATTCGTGACAAAATCGGAAGAACGGCGCCTTTAGTTTATTCGACCGTTACGCCCGCATTGTTGATTATCATCATTTTAAGCTTCATTCCACGGGATCACAAATATCTCATTCTGGTCATCAGTTTGATTTTCCTGGCCATTTTCATCAGCCGGTTAAGTTACACGGCGGCGAATATGCCGCTGGCGGAATTGAAGGCACCGCTTGCGCTTGCCGGTACGATTACCGGGTTAGCCCTCATGTTTGGTTATTGTTCCGATTTATTTTTACCTAAGCTTATCGGACATTTTTTAGATATGTATGGCGTGTCGGGTTACAACTATGTATTCGGCATTATGGTCATCGGCATGATGATTATGCTAACCGGCGTTTTTTGGCTGAACTATGAATCGAAAAAATTAATTGCACGTGAAAAGTCAGAGCATGTGCAACAAGAAGATTTACAAGCAAATACCAACGCGATCTAAACATAAACTGCGATATGAAAGGATGATACGGTTGATCATTTTAAGAAATTGCAATTTTGTGGAGGCACTGACAGAAGGTACGGATTTGAAAACGGGAGACATCCTCATCGAAAATGGAATTATCAAGGAAATCGCCCCAGTCGGAACATTGAACGGCGAAGGTTATGAAGAAGTGGATGTAAAAGGCTCCACGGTAATGCCCGGTATCATCGATATGCATGTGCATTTAGCCTTTGTTCGTCCAACGCAAGCAGAAATTTTGCAGCTCAGCAAGCCTGCTTTTGCGTTTGATTGCTTGAAATACGCGCAATATCTGCTCAGTATCGGCATCACGACCGCGCGGGACGTAGGCGATGACAAATCATGTCCAACTATCGCTTTAAGGAATGCCATTGAGGAGGGGGTCGTCGCAGGACCAACCGTCATTGCTTCAGGAGCTACCTTATGTCCGCACGAACCCGGCGTAGAAATCATGGAGAATCTTTTGGAATATGTAACCGGCCCGACTGAAATGAGAAGATTAGTGCGACAAAATTTCCAAAAGGGCGCGGACTTCATTAAGCTGTACGGAAGCGGTTCGATGATGTCGCAAGGAGGCGACCCGGGCGTTCGCATTCTGGAGGAAGATGAGATCAGGGAAGCGGTGAACATTGCCTCAGGCCGAGGATCTTATGTAGCGATGCATGCCCATGGTGCGGAAGCGATCGATGTTGGCGTCAAATCAGGTGTTCGTACCATTGAACACGCAAGTATGATCTCGGATGATACGTTGCAGTATATGAACGGTAGAAGAGATGTCGGCATTGTACCGACGCTGGCGATCATGCATGATTTGATCGAAAGCGATTATACGGATTTCCCTGAAGCCGCAAAGAAAATAAATAAATTGAAAGATACCGTGAAAAATTCTCTCATGAATGCGGTGAGCTACGATGTGCTCATCGGCTGGGGAACGGACGTATCCTATGCGTCATACAAGAAAAATCCGGGATTGGAATTTAAAATGCGTAAAGAATTCCTGGAATATTCGAACGTCGAGATTTTGAAGCAGGCGACAATAGACAGCGCCAAATTGTTAATGTTAGAGGATAAAATCGGCAGCGTAAAGGTTGGAAAACAGGCCGATTTAATCGTGATTGACGGCGATCCGATTGCAGATATTCGCGTAATGTATTCTCCCCCCGCGCATGTTATCAAGAGCGGGGCATTCATTCGATAATCGTTGAATCGTAAGATCAAGAGACTCCGAGCGTTGATCGGACTGCCTTGCGGGTCGCAAAGCAAAGCTAGCGCAAGGCATTCGGCATGAACCCGATAGTTCACCGTTTCCACGAAATAACACTCTGCGATCGATGAAAAGCGCACACAGAAGAGGGGGTTATTCAGAAAGTCAGTGAAAACTGACTTCTGGAGGCCCCGTTTTTGTTGCATGTTAAAAAGCCGATCTTGTTCTTGGCTCAATATCAACGCCTAAGCGGGGTTCCTCATCTTAGGCGTTGTTCTTTAGGTTGAAAACATTTTTCACTCCCTGCATAAAAATTCAATTTCAGCAGTCTGCGGCTCAATTTTGTTTTTTTGGGGCTGGGCTTGGGGAGCGTCAACTTCGATAATGGTCAAATATCCGTAAGCAAACGGATCGGTTAAAATTGTACGAATCATATGTTTATCGCCTTTTTCGGCTTGGAATGTCAAGTAAATTGACCTCCAATTTCATTTTGAAGTATACTTTTATATATTTTTCCAACCCAATGGAAATACCAGTTGCTGGTCGCATCGAATGATAAGCATTCAAATAATACAAATAAATTTCTTTAGATGTGTCGATTGGTCCGGCATTCATTCGTTGTTTATATAGAGGCCTGCCCAAGCGGTTTGAAACGAACGAAAAATAGGTCCACTATACATGATATGGAGGAGATTAAACATGAGATTTATGATGATCGTGAAGGCAACAACGGATTCGGAAGCGGGGGTAATGCCTAGCCAGGAATTGCTCGATGCCATGCTGAGATATAACGAGGAGCTGGCCAAGGCGGGGGTGCTGCTTGCCGCAGACGGACTGCAGCCGAGCTCCGGCGGCATTCGTATTTCGTATCCGGAGCCGGGCGGCAAGCCGAAAGTGGTGGACGGGCCGTTTACGGAGGCGAAGGAAATTATTGCAGGCTTTACGCTGATCGAGGTAAAGTCGCGGGAAGAAGCGATCGAGTGGGCGATGCGCATGCCTGATCCGCATGGCGGCGGGCAAGGTGAGATTGAATTGAGGCAAATTTTCGATCCGGAACAATTGGCTTCGGATGAAGCAACGCAAGTAAAAATCAGGGGGCAGTTCAGGTTGTGAGCCGATCAGATACGGGACGGACGATCGATGCCATTTGGCGGATCGAGTCCCCCAAATTAATCGCCGGATTAACGCGCATGGTTCGAGACGTAGGGCTGGCGGAGGATCTGGCTCAAGACGCCTTGGTGATCGCGCTAGAGCGCTGGCCGAAGTCGGGAGTCCCCGACAATCCGGGAGCATGGCTCATGACGACGGCGAAGCGCCGCGCTATCGATCTGCTGCGAAGAAACAAGCTTCGCGACTGGAAATACGCAGAGCTGACCCGCACCGCCGAATTGTATACGGAAGAAGATATGGATCGCCGCATGGACGGGGAGATTGGCGACGATCTCCTGCGTCTTATCTTCATGACCTGTCATCCGGTATTGTCGCAGGAGGCCAGGGTAGCGCTCACGTTAAGGTTATTGTGCGGGCTTACAACGGAAGAGATCGCCCGTGCCTTTCTGGCAGCGGAAGCGACGATTGCGCAGCGGATCGTTCGGGCGAAGCGTACTCTTAGCGCCAAGAAGGTCCCGTTCGAGGTTCCCGCAGGCGAAGAACTGAAGGAGCGATTGGTTACGGTTCTAGAGGTCGTTTATTTAATGTTCAACGAAGGTTATTCGGCAACCGCGGGCGAACATTGGGTCCGGCCGCTTCTATGCCAGGAAGCGCTGAGGCTCGGCCGCATGCTGGCGGAGATTGCGCCTGCCGAACCCGAAGTGCACGGGCTCGCGGCGCTGATGGAATTGCAAGCCTCGCGTCTGAAGACGAGGGTCGGAGCGGACGGGGAGCCGATCCTGCTCATGGACCAAAACCGCGCCAGGTGGGACCAGCTCCTGATCCGCCGCGGGCTCGCAGCTCTTCATCGCTGCCAGCAGTTAGGGAAGCCGTACGGCCCCTATGCGCTCCAGGCAGCTATCGCCGCTTGCCATGCGCAAGCGGCGACACTGGCGGACACGGACTGGGTCCGGATCTCCGCCTTGTACGAAGCTTTGTCGCGCGTCATGCCTTCGCCGATCGTGGAATTGAACCGCGCCGTGGCGATATCCATGGCCTTCGGTCCGGCTTACGGCCTTCAAATCGTCGACGAATTGAACCGAGAGGCTTCGTTATCCGCGTACCATCTTTTGCCCAGCGTTCGCGGCGATCTGTTGTACAAATTGAATCGGTTCGAAGAAGCGCGCCTCGAGTTTGAACGAGCGGCTTCCTTGACGAAAACCAGCCGCGAGCGGAAGCTTTTGCTCGCACGGGCATCCGAATGCAGGGATGAATCATGATTTTCATGCCGGTTGTCGAATCGGAGCTCCCGCGTTCGTCGTTCAGGTAGAGGCAGGTTAAGGCAGATGGCTGCCAAATCCGATCCCTGCCTGAGGGAGCCTATTTTATGAGATATTTGATGATGTTTAAATCGACAGCGTTTTCGGAAGCGGGCGTGGCCTATGATCCGAATTTTGCGGCCCGCCGGACAGCGTATGCCAGGTCTCTTGCCAATGCAGGAATTTTGCTCGCCGATGAATCGCTGCTTCCAAGCTCGAGCGGGCTAAGGATCACGTTGCCGCCGGACGGAGGCAGGGCCGCCGTGGCAGCCGGACCATTTTCCATGGAGAGCGACCTGTTGGAAGGGTTTCTTATCCTGGATGCTCGTACTATGGACGAAGCGATGGAGTGGGCGCTAAAGCTTCCCGTTCCCGAGGGGCGCGGCGAAGTCGTCGTTGAATTGCGTCAGCTGGCAGATCCGGCACAAACCTATCATAACCCCATCATCGCTGCCATGGAGGCGAATTTACGGGAACAAATTTAAATCGGAAAATGCAAGAACCCCAAAAAACTTGAAAGGTTGTTGATGAATATGGCAGCAAAACTGGTACCTTATTTGATGTCGGAGGATGCAAGAACGCAAGCGGAGTTTTACCAAAATGCGCTAGACGGAGAAATTCATTTTATTAAAACGCTGGGTGAAGTTCCGGGGACGCCTGAAGCGGCAAAAGATAAAGTCATGCATTTGGTTCTCACCGTAGCCGGAGGTAATACGTTATTCCTGTCCGATTCTTTCCAGCCTGCGGAAGGCGGCCGGAATATGAGCCTTTCCCTAACCTTCGACGAGGAAGCGGAAGCACGTAATGCCTATGCGAAGCTCAGCGAGGGTGGAACGATCAAGCTTCCATTCGACCAGCAGCCATGGGGGGCCTACTACGGGGAGGTCGTAGACCGTTACGGCGTCACGTGGCAAATCGTAAAATAGTGAAACAGAAGCAAACTCATGAAGAGCCGCACAGATGCGGCTTTTTTCTTGTTTAGCGTGCCCAGAGGCACGCATCTTCTAGCCGGTGAAAATCCGGTCGCGGGAGGGGCCAAGCCCCCGCGTAGCTAGGATGCCTGCGTACGGCGAAATCTGTGCGTAGAAGCGCGTCGACGAA
>NZ_JANYUY010000094.1 GCF_025060755.1 Paenibacillus doosanensis | reverse complement strand
CAATTCGGACGCCTCCAAGTGCAAGGTTTTTCACGGGTTAGCCTTCGTTTTCCTTGCACCTAAATTCGACAAAAGAGGCGCCAAACCCTTGTTACTGTTGAATTTTTGATTTGTTCAGCAAGCCCTAACATAAAATGAAGGCGTTTTCGCGTTTTTTCGACACGATCCGTCATTAGGAAGAACAAGGCAGGCAGTTATCCGACTTATAAACAGTATTATCCACAATACTAACAGGTTTCAAAGCCTTGTTGTGCATAATTCCGTGTATACTTATAAACATATCCACATAGCGAGTTATCCCCAGATTCGCATCTTTGTCCATCCCGGTTATAATCATGCACAAGCATCGACGCCGGGCGCCGAGTTATCCACCGCGGACCGCAGCTGCTCTGCATATGGTGCGGGGGTGGGCGAATCGGCAAAAAAACCTCCGTCTGGTCACGATCGCCGTGACGACGGAGGTTTCGTTTCATCATTAGTGCGATTAGTGCGAGGGCTGCGTTGGATGCGCAGCGCTCGGTGATTCGCGAGGAAAGCGGGCGGCGCCCGCCTAGTCCCCGTCTTCGCCAAGGCGTCCGGCTGCGCGCTCCGCTCCGCTGCTCGGCTCCTCCGCTTCCACATAGCGCTTGAGCGCGGACATTTTATTCTCCCAGTAACGCTCGTAAAACGACAGCCAGCGCTTCAATTCGAGCAGCGGCTCCGGCTCGAGCCGGTATCTCGTCTCGCGGCCGACCTTCCGTTCCTTAACAAGACCGGCGTCGGCCAAAATGCGCAAATGCTTCGAGACGGCGGTCCGGCTCATCGGGAAATGGCCGCTGATCGCGGTAACCGGCATCTCCCGGTCGACAAGCAGCTGCAGCAGGCTGCGACGGGTCGGATCGGCGATCGCCTGAAACACATCGTGCTTAGGTGACGGAGCCGCCATATTAACCCTCGACATAAGCTTGCAGCTTTTTTTGCAATCCGACCCAGCCGCCGGACATTCTGTCGCGCACAAGCCGGTGCGTCTCGCCGAATTCGGTCAGCTTATCCGCATCCCAGCCGCCGTGAATAAGCGTAAATTCCGTCTTGTCTTCCCGCTGAATAAGCTCGAAGGTGACGGTCCAATCTTTGCCCCAGCGAAAGGTTAGCCGGTTCGGCGGATCAAGCTCGGTCACTGTGCAGGGGGAATCCCCGAACGGTCCGGCATTTAATTGAAACTCATAGCCCAGTACAGGCTGAAAATTGTTAGGCATAAACCAGGCGGCGATGCCTTCGGCGGTGGCGACGGCACTCCATACTTTCTGAATGGGCGCGTTCAGCACCAGCGTCTGGCGAATATCCGGCAATGCCGACGGCGATTGGTTATCCATGTATCGTTCCTCCCGTTTGGATTCAGATCGGCTTCTCGATTCCTTTGCGTTCTGATGTCTATTATGACACCGTCAGGTTTCATGTCAAGATAGGCGGTCCGGTATTATTTTGCACAGTTTAAAAGCGTAGTGAAAAAAGAGCGATTTCATCAGCGATTGGAGGATCAAATGGACGCCGCAGCGGACTTTTCACCACGTTTTTAGAAAATTTTAAGATTCTTTTAATAGCCGGTTTAGAGCGGGTTCACCCCGAGTTTATACCTCGGAGGTAAGATGATGGAGAAGGCAAGAGACGCTTTCGAACTTAACTTGAGGAGGAAATGAAGATGAGCAAAAAATGGATCGGAGTCGGCGCGGGATTGACGCTGGGGAGCGCGCTGTTCGTAACGTCGGCGTTCGCCGGAGTCGGCGACGCGGCGGGATACGACGCTTATAAAGCCGCGATCAAAGCGACTGCCGGGGCGCATAACGTAACGGAGCAGATGACGCTGTCCGTGCAGGATAACGGCAGCAAGCTGCTCGACGTCACATCCGTGGTGAAAGCCGATAAGACGGCGCAGGCCGCCAGCGGCAGCGTGAATATTAAGGGAAACGCTGCGGAGGAGACGGTATCGTTCTACCGTCAGGACGGCAAAAGCATCGTGAAAGCCGGCAGCAGCGATGTTTACAATATGATCGGCTCGGATCAGGAGAAAGCAAACCGTTGGAGCAAGAAGGACCGGGAGGCCGGCGCGGATGATTTCGCCAAGGAAAAAGAAAATTTGATCGACGCGCTGGTAGGCCCCTTGAAAGATTATGTCACGGTGGAGCCGCAAGCGGACGGGACGAAGCATATCGGCTTCCAGCTTGGCGCAAGCCAGGTCCCTGCCGTAGTCAATGCGGTCAGCTCCTTCGCCGTCAAAGCGGCTTCGAGCGGTCAGCACGCGGACCGGCAGCTTTCACAGCAGCCTTTCGGTACGGAGCTGGCGAAGCTGAAGGATAGCTTTCCGAAGCTGACCAAGGACATACGGATCGAGCAGGTCGATATGAACGCCGACGTGGACAGCCAGAACCGCATTTCCGGGCAGAAGGTTCAAGTGACGCTGTCCGGCAAGGATGATCAGGGAGCCGCGCATGAAGTCGTCATCGACGTGCAGGTCGGTTTGTCCGGATTCGACGCAACGACGCCCGATCGGGTCGATCTGACGGGCAAGGAAGTGCATACCGTCGACAAGGCAAGCATTGGCCGTCATCACGGGGAATAAAGAGCCGACCGGTTAGAGCGGGCGGCGGAGCATGACGACGGGGGCTGCGCGGACATGCTCCTGCCGTCTCCCGTCGGTCCATATGAATGAGAAGGGGCGAAACAGCGGATGGATATGGTTATCGAAGCCGAAGGCTTGACGAAAATGTATCCGAATCAAAGAGGCATTCGCGATGTCGGGTTCCAAGTGCGCCGCGGCGATATATACGGCTTCCTGGGGCCGAACGGAGCGGGCAAAACGACCGTCATGAAGATCATGGTCAACCTGTGCAGGGCCGACCGGGGCAAGGTGCGCCTGTTCGGCTGCGACATAGCCGCGGATTACGAGAAGGCGATGCGCCGCGTCGGCGTGCTGATTGAACGGCCGGAAGCTTATAACGACTTCAGCGCTTACCGCAATCTGGAGATGGTGCTGCGCTACTATCCCGAGCTGCGCAAAAGCCGCATCGACGAGGCGCTGGAGCTGGTCGGGCTTGGCGGCTTCAAGCATGAGAAGGTCGGGCGCTATTCGCTCGGCATGAAGCAGAGGCTCGGCCTAGCTTCCGCCTTGCTGTCCAAGCCGGAGCTTCTGATCCTCGACGAGCCGACGAACGGGCTCGACATTGAAGGCATGGTCGATATGCGGGAGCTGATCGTGAGGCTGGCGCGGGAAGAACAAATGACGTTCTTCATCTCCAGCCACCTCATTCACGAAATGGAGCTGATCTGCAACCGGGTCGGCATGATTTATAACGGCAAGCTCGTTCGCGAAGGGCTGATGAGCGAGCTCGTCAGCGAGCAGCATCCGACGTTGGAGCATTATTTTGTCGCGCTGGCGAGAGAGGAAAGGAGGGAGCGAGCGCATGTCCGGCTTTAAAGCGAACGTTATTAACGAAATGATCAAGCTCTGTTTGCGCAGAAAATCGCTATGTTTCATGGCGCTGACGGCGCTTCTTCCCGCCGCGGGAGCTATCCTGGTGTCCCGGTTTCAGAGCGGCCTCGGGGTGACGGCGGCGACGGCCGCAGATTTTCCGATCTGGATGCTGGGCTTATTCGCCGGTCTGCTGCTGCCGCTCTTTATTTTTATGGCTGCGTCCGATATGTTTCCCGGCGAACTGGAGAACGGGACGGCGAAGCTTGTGCTGACCCGGCCGGTCACCCGGTTGAATATTTTTGCTTCCAAGCATGTATCAATGGTACTCTACATTTGTATCTTTATCGCGTTGGGTCTGCTTTCTTCCGTCTTGGCGTCCTTCTTTCTTGAGGCCGGCGGCAGCGGCGGCAGAGCGGCCGGGCTGACGCAGAGCTTGCTCGCCTACGGCGCGGCTGTCGTTCCGCTTGCGGCTATCGGCTTTGCGGCGATGCTGCTGGCGCAAGGGTTCAAAAGCGGCAGCGGGGCGCTGACCCTCTGCATTTTGCTGTACGGGCTCGCCAAGCTGGCCGGGCTGCTGTATCCGCAATTCGTCGTTTACTCGCCGACCGATTATACCGATTGGTATATGCTGTGGATCGGCGGAGCGGTCGCTTGGGGCAAAATTTTCGGCATTGCTTCGCTGCTGGCGGGATGGGGTTTGATTTGCTTTTCGGCAGGGTATTTCATCTACGATAAAAAACAATTGTAGGGGTTGAACGCGCGTGTCCATCCGGGTTCGTCTGGTGTTATCCTATATTGCCATGCTGCTCGTTCCGCTCGTTCTGCTGGGCATTGCCGTTATGATCCTGATCGTCGCGCTGCTGGGCGACGTCAGATCGGTATATAAGCTGAACGGCAGCCATATGAACCCGATCGGGGCGATTCTCAAGCAGCAGTCCGCCGTGGAGGCCGAAATCCAGCTGCGCAGCAGGGACAATCCCGATTCGCTGCTCGACTCCGCCGTCCAGGCCGGGCTGGAGGAGAGTTTGAACGCCATCAACATGGAGCTGATCGTGCGCAAAGAAGACGATGTGCTCTTCGCTTCGCCGAAGCTGGCCGAATCCGGTCTGCTGAACCGTTTGCCCGCGTACGGAGAGGCGAATTCCCCGATGGAGAAGTCCGGGAGATGGGAGCGGAAGGAAGAGGGGCGAAGCGGCTGGTTCATCGCGCAGCAGCAGGACACGGTCTTTTCCGACGGCAGCCGGGGCAGCGTCTTTATGGCGATGGATTTCAATGTATTGGGTCGGTTCGCGCACCGCTATTTCAGCTTGTTTTTACTTTCCCTGCTGGCGATTTTGGTGCTGACCAACGGCCTGCTCACTTACTTCGTTTCGCGAAGCATCATCCGGCCGCTGCGTTCTTTGAAGAAAGCCGCCGACCAAATCAAGGAAGGCCATCTCGATTTCGTAGTCAAGCCGGAGTCGAAGGATGAAATCGGCGAGCTGGCCGCCTCCTTCGAGCAAATGCGCAGCAGGCTGAAGGAGTCCGTCGAACGCCAGCTGCAGTACGAGGAAAACCGCAAGGAACTGATTTCCAACATTTCTCACGATCTCAAAACGCCGATTACGGCGATCAAAGGATATGTCGAAGGCATTATCGACGGCGTGACGAACACGCCCGAGAAGCTGGATAAATACGTTAGGACCATTCATACCAAATCGATGCAGCTGGACCGGCTGATTGACGAGCTGTTTCTGTTCTCGAAGCTGGATTTGAACAGCCAACCGTTTCATTTTGAACCTGTGGATCTGATCGCCTTTCTGCAGGATTGCACGGATGAGCTGCAAATGGATATCGAAAAGCAGGGCGTTTCCTTCCGGTTTGTCACGGAGCCGGGGCTTGCTGAGGCCTGGACGGCCGCAGACCGCGACCAGCTTAAGCGGGTGCTGGTCAATATGATTGAAAACGCCATGAAATATATGGATAAAGAGCATGGAACGATCCGTCTGCGCATAGCGGATGCGGGGGAGCATTATATCGTGGAGGTCGAGGATAACGGCCAAGGCATTGCCGCGGAGTCGCTGCCGCATATTTTTGACCGGTTTTACCGGGCGGACCGTTCGCGGAATGCAAGCACCGGCGGCAGCGGCCTGGGGCTCTCCATCGCCAAGCAAATTATCGAGGGCCACGGCGGCGTGATCGGCGCCCGGAGCGAGCCAGGAAAAGGGACGGTTATCTGGTTTACGCTGGATAAACGAAAGGACGACAGGTCGGGAGGAGAAGGCCATGAGCAGCCGCATATTGATCATCGAGGATGAAGCGAGCATAGCCGAGCTGGAGAGAGATTATTTGGAGATAAACGGATTTGCCGTGCAGATGGAGCATAGCGGCGATACGGGGCTGCAGCAGGCGCTAACCGGCGATTACGATCTGGTCATACTGGATCTGATGCTGCCCAAGGTGGACGGCTTTGAAATATGCCGTAAAATCCGCGACAAGCACGACATCCCGATTTTGATGGTGTCGGCCAAGAAGGAGGACATCGATAAAATTCGCGGCCTGGGGCTCGGTGCGGACGATTATATCATCAAGCCGTTCAGCCCGGGGGAGCTCGTAGCTCGGGTCAAGGCCCATCTGTCGCGCTACGAGCGTCTGCTCGGGCATCGCGGGCAGAAGAGCGAAGAAATTCGCATTCGCGGACTGCTGATCGACAAGGCGTCCCGGCGCGTTTACGTGAACGGGCGGGAAGTTGTGTTCACGACCAAGGAGTTCGATTTGCTGGCGTTTCTGGCGTCCAATCCGAACCGGGTGTTCAATAAGGAGCAGCTGTTCGAGCATATATGGGGGATGGACTCGAACGGCGACAGCCCTACGGTGACGGTTCATATCCGCAAAATCCGCGAGAAAATCGAGCTGGACCCGTCAAAGCCGCAATATATCGACACGGTGTGGGGAGCGGGGTACCGGTTTATGCTGTAAACGGCGCCGCGGCGGCCGGGAGCCTGCAAGCTTCGGCTTAGCCGCGCGTACAGCCCGGCAGCGCGAACAAGCCGGCCGTTTCAGGGACTCCCTGAGAAGGCCTTTGCTTGTTCGCGCTGCGTTCTTATTTTGTACCGCCGGTGAGCAGGCCGGACCAACGTTCGGGCGGGATCACCTAATTGGCGTAAACCTCAAACTCGTTGACGTTGGCTTCATCCGAGGCGGATACGACATAGAGCCGGATGTAGCGCGACGTCACGGGAGAGAAGGTGATCGTCTTGGAGGCGCCGATCGTCGTGCCGCTTGCAATGTCGGAGAAATTGGTGCCGTCCGCGGACGATTGCAGCTTGAACGAAGTAATATTGGCGAAATTCGTCTCCTTGATGACGACTTTGCTGTAGGTTTGGCTGGAACCGAGGTCGACGCGCAGCCATTGTCCGGCGCTGGTGCCGGAAGCGGAAGCCCAGCGGGTGCCGGTGGAGCCGTCGACCGCCTTGCCGGCCGCATACGTGCTGCTCCATTCGGTGGAGGCCGAAGCCGTCTTGTTCAGGGCCAGATTGACGGCGGTTCCGGCGCCGTACACGTCTCCGCCTTCGCCGCTCCACGTCATCTCCGTGAACGAGGAAGGGCTCGCGGAGGTAGCCGTATTCGAGCCGGAGGCGTACAAGCCTCCCGAGACGCTCGTCATCGAGTAGTCGGTAAACAACTTGTTGTTGGTAAAGCTCGTATAGATCAAGGCACCGGCCAGATTGACACCGGATAGCGCCTTCATCTCCAGATTGCTGCCGTAGGAATTACCGTCGGAAGCCGTCATTTTATTGCCGCGCACCGCTTGGCCGGTTCCGGCATTGTTCTTGATCGTCGTATTGATCACCTGGACGTTGTTGGCGCGGATGAACAGGCCGTTGTTGCCTACGGTCGATTCGGGAACGGTATTGTTGAAGTCGATGTCGGCGCCGATGACTTTAATATGATGCGTGCCTTCCTTGAAGTCGAAGCCGTCGTTTTTCGTTTGGAACGCGTTGCTGTTCAGGAAGGTAATATAGCCGCTCTGGTCGGCGTTCGGAGCCGTCGTCCAGTTTTGATCCGCGTCGCCTACATAGTAGCCTTCGCCGTATTTGCCGCTTTGGCCGGTATACTGCGCGAGACAGTTGGTGAGCAGCCAATATTGGCTGTTTTTGCGGATTTTAAAGCCTTCGGCTTTGGTGTTTTTGACCGTAACGTTCGTAATATAGCCGTGGGACGCTTCGATGAGCAGCCCTTTATTCGAATTGGAGTTGGAGTTGATCGTAATGTTCTCCATCTTGTAGTAATTATTTTTGATGTAGAACGCTGCGTTGCCGGCGGAAGCCGTGTAATTGAGGGTGGCGCCGCTTCCCGTGCCGCGCAGGGTAATGTAGTTGTTCGCGGAACCGCTTACAGAAGTGCTGATGGTGCCGTCCGAAATCGAATAGGTGCCCGATACTTCGATAATGTCGCCGGGCTGAGCGGAGGCCAAGGCGCTGCGTAGCGCCGCGACGTCGCCCGCAGGCACCGTCGTGGTCGCGGCGAAGGCGGTGGAGACGGTAAACAACGGAACCAGCGTAAAGCACAGTAAAAAAATAACGGATAAGGACAGCGATTTGCTTCTGAGCCGTAGGATCAATGTCTTGCGTTTGCTTGGCATTATTCATCCTCCTCGTAAAATAAGCTTGAGTTCTTCGTGACTCGCAACTACTGCGGCGCTGTATGCGCCGGAACGACTTTCACCTCCTTGGAAGGATTGCGGCCAGATCCGCGCCCCGCATCGCTGCAAAGGCAAAGGGCTGCTGCCGATACCATTAGCTTAGCGAATTTTCCGCCTCTCAGACATAGCCGAAACTCACCTAAACTTTACGAAAACTAAACAGATTTCTTTGGCGAAAGTATTGACTGCCCCGGCTCAATCCTCTACACTAGCATTTGATTAGTTAGCTAATTAAATAAGGGGGGATGCAGCTTTGGACTATAAGCACTCCGATTCTCTGACGCATTTGATGAAGAGCGTGCTGAAGCTCCACCGGCATAATGTCGACCGGCTGATTCAGGAATACGACGTTTATCCCGGCCAGCCGCCTCTTTTGCTGCGCCTTGCCGAGCAGGACGGGCAAATCCAGAAGGAGCTCGCGCAGAAGATCAACATTCAGCCGGCCACGCTCACCGTCATGATTACCCGGATGGAGAAAGCCGGGCTCCTGGAGCGGCGGACCGATCCCGAGGATCAGCGGGTGTCCCGGGTTTACTTAACCGAGAAAGGGCGCATGGCCACGGGGAAGGTCAAGGAAGCGCTGCGAACGATAGAGGAGGCGTGCTTCGGCAACTTCAGTCTGGAAGAGAAGCTGCTCTTCCGCCGCTTGCTGCTGCAGATGCAAAGCGATTTGCAGGCGCTGCCGCCGCAAAAGAACGGTTAAAGCCTCAGATGCCCGCTTTACCAATGAATTCATCCTATTATTGAAAGGCGGGGATTTGCTTCCCATGAGCTCTTCCAAAGATATTACCGCAAATACGCCGCGTTACGGCCGGCTTCGGATGGCGCTGATTCTCGGTGCGTTGGCCTCGTTCGGACCGCTGTCCATCGATATGTACTTGCCTGCGCTGCCGACCTTGGCCGACGATCTGCGCACGAACACTTCGCTGGCTCAGCTCAGCTTGACGTTCTGCCTGCTCGGATTATCGCTCGGGCAGCTGCTGGCGGGTCCTCTCAGTGACGTAAGGGGAAGGCGCAAGCCGCTGATCGCGGGATTGACCGTCTACATGATCGCTTCGCTGCTATGCGCCTTCAGCCCTTCGATCTGGGTTCTGATCGGGCTTCGCTTTATTCAAGGATTGGCGGGAGCCGCAGGCATCGTCATCTCCCGCGCCGTCGTACGCGATATGTACTCTGGCGTGGAGCTGACAAAGTTTTTTACGCTATTAATGCTCGTCAACGGCGTAGCTCCGATCTTTGCTCCTGTAGCAGGGGGTCAGCTGCTGCGCGTTACGGAGTGGCCGGGCGTGTTCATCGTGCTATGTGCATTCGGCGTCCTGATGCTGCTGGCCGTATCGCTCGGCCTGCCCGAAACGCTGCCGGCGGAGCGCAGATCCCAGGGCGGCATCGGCAATACGCTGAAGACGTTCTGCGGTTTGCTAAGCGACCGGACGTTTATGGGGTATGCTCTCGCGCAGGGCTGCGTCATGTCGGCGATGTTCGCTTATATATCCGGTTCGCCGTTTGTGATCCAAAATATTTTCGGCGCTTCTCCGCAATTGTACAGCCTGTTTTTTGCGATTAACGGCTTCGGCATTATTATTGCCAGCCAAGTTACCGGCAGACTGGCCGGACGGGTCGGGGAGACGAAGCTGCTCATCGCAGGTCTTCTGCTGGCCGCGCTCGGCGGAGTGACGCTGCTCATTATGATTCTCGCGGGAGCGGGGCTTGCGGCTATTCTGGTGCCTTTGTTCTTCGTCGTTTCGAGCGTCGGGATCGTCAGCTCGACCTCGTTCGCGCTGGCGATGCAAAACCAGGCGAAAGCCGCAGGCAGCGCCTCGGCGCTGCTCGGTCTCTTGTCGTTCGTCTCGGGGGGCATCGTCGCCCCGTTAGTCGGTCTGGGCGGAGGCGAAACGGCCGTGCCGATGGGGATTGTGATCGCCGCGGCGGATGTCGGAGCGATTCTCTGCTACGTGCTGATGATCCGCCGCAAGAAAACCGCCGTATCGTACTCGGCGGGAGCTTAATGGCGTGGTGAAGAAGTGACCGCCTTTGTAGACGGATTTTCCCCGTTTCACGGGCTTTCCTATTCGAGAAATCCGGGAACAAGAGCGATCGGAAGATGCTTTCGCATGCGCAGTGGGCATTTTTCACCATCTCTCTAAAAGCGTGGTGAAGAAAGAGCGGAGGGGCCATTTGAATCTGGAAAAGCGTAAGCGTTCGCCTTTAAACACGGATTCTCTCCAAAGAAAAACGAAAAAACAATCCAAAGAATCCGTTTGCAACAGTTATCATGAACGAGACAGACTCCCCGTCAGTGCAATGTCTTAGGTTAATTTTGGGAATAATGGTGTAGTAGAAGCTAAACCAAAACCAAAATCAGAGCTAAATTGCAAAGGAGAGTCTGTACTATGAAGGATACCATAAAATACGTAGGCTTAGACGTATCGA
>NZ_JANYUY010000093.1 GCF_025060755.1 Paenibacillus doosanensis | reverse complement strand
TGTCCTCCTTGATTTGATGTTGCGGTTGGCAGACCGGCTATCATCTTATCATAAAGGTCAAGGGATTTTTACTCATAGCTATAAGCTTTCCTGAACCCCCAGTCGAACTGGGGGTTTTCTTAGACAAAAAAAGGCTGCCGGTATCATTGCCGGCAACCTGATAGAGCCTGTCTGAAGTCGATCGGTTCACGAGGGGCGCGCCTTAGAGGCGGCGTTTGCCTACGATAAACTTTTTGTTCCCCTTTTTCTTGACGACGGGCACATGTTTATAGCTTCGCACCATCGGGCCTTTGCATAAAGGACAGCTCGGTGACGCTTCCGTTACAAATTCTTTGCGAATCCATGCTTTACAAATGGCATCCTTGCATTTGAAAATCTCTACCTGCTGCAGTTCTGTCTCCGGGGTTGATTGTTCCGGTTTTTGTTCTTCTGAAGTCGATGTCGGCATTTTGAATCTTAATCTCCCTGTTTCATTTCGTTTTAGTAGACTATTAATTATTATACAGATAGGGGAGTTTATCAACCCCTTGACATCCTTTTATAGACGAACATTTTGTGACTGCAAACTTATCCACAAAGACTTATTCCGAAACTCTTCCTCTTGTCCCAGTTCTCTTCCAAACCAATGCGGCGGTACGAACGCTTGTGCCGCTTGTTCGTCCTCAAATTCGACCTCCACCACCATCAGATCAATCTGCTTGTATTCATCGATTTCATAACACAATCCTTGCCGCTCGACCTTCGTACGTATTTTCTCCAAAGGAACAAACTTCGTATTCATCAGAAGCTGCCGGTACACTTCCTCCGATATTTCATATTCCACCTCTTGACGGACCAGGCCGTGACCCGATTTGAACGTATGAGTATAGGAGGCCCGTTCCTCGTGATCGACCAGCTTCCGCACGCGAATCTCCTGATCTTCCGAGTAGGCCAGATACGTCTGGTAAATATGCCTTTTCCCGACGAACCGGACCTCTTCCGACTCCAACTGCTCCTTAGGAAAAGCGGTAATCAAAAACTTGCGTTCAATCTCCGTACTCATTCTCTGTTTCCCCTCTCGTTTTTAGCGGCTAAAGCCCATGTGAATGTTCTTATCATACCACATGTCGGACAAGCCAGAAACGCTCTTCCACGGACGCTTTAGAGCTTTAACGTGCGGCTTCCTTCATGCGATAAAAATATTTTTCTTGACATTTTATAAATTATGTGTTATAATAAAATTTTTAATTGACTAATAAATTCTAACTTTGTATGATGAAATAGCCTTACTAAGCATTCAAAGTTGGAGGGATACCATGCAAACAGCTCGAGAGATCCAGATACTGGACATTTCCGCCGTCGTGTTGGGACAAAAGGATACCGTGCACCCGGTACTGATCCGGGACCGCGAAACCGCCGTGCTTGTCGATACCGGTTTCCCGCGCCAAATTCATTCGCTCCGGGAGGCGATCCGCCAAGCGGGAACGAGTTTGGAGCAGCTGCAGCACATTATTATCACCCATCAGGATATCGATCATATCGGGAATTTGCCCGATCTCACAAGCGCTGCCCCCTCGAAGCCGCAAGTGCTGGCGCATGAACTGGAGAAGCCGTACATTCAGGGAGAAAGAAGATTGCTCAAAGTAACTCCCGAAGCGCTCGCGCAGATCGACGCTCTGCCTGAGGAAGTGCCGCTGGAATGGCGCCGAAGCTTAAAGGCGCTGCTGGAGAATCCGCCGAAAGCCCAGGTGGACCGAACGATAGCGGACGGAGAACTGCTGCCTTACGGCGGGGGTATCCGGGTCATCGCGACTCCGGGCCATACGCCGGGGCATATAAGTCTGTACCACGAAGCCAGCCGAACGCTTATCGCAGGCGACGCGCTGAAGGTCACGGACGGCTCGCTGCAAGGCCCCGCGCCGCAGGAGACGCTGAACATGGAGCAGGCGCTGCAATCGCTGGCCAAGCTGGCGGCGTACGACATCCACACCGTCATCTGCTATCACGGCGGCTTGTATCAGGGCGAAGCCAACGCGCGGATCGCCGAGCTGGCCCGAGGGAGCGGGCTTTAGCCGTTTGAGGGCGCGGCCCGTCCGAATAACGAAGCCCCAAGCTTTTCATGAGAAAATGGATTGAATCATTGACCAAGACGAAAGCTGCCGCGGCAGGAGACGGAGGTTTATATGAAAATATTCGTAGTTATCTCGCTGCAGGGCGAACAGATGGACAACGTCTTTGTAAGCACCGACGAAGAAAAAGCGCTGGCGCTCACTCCCGCCGATTTTGACGGGTGCGACGCCCTGTTCGTGGAAGTATGGGAAGACGGAGAGAAAATCGACGATTACAGGCTGCAATAACATATCGAGAGGGGCTCCCTAGGCTTGGCTTAGGGGCCTCTTTTGCATCTCCCGGACCTTCCGCCGCTTGGCTCCTGGCCAGTTACTTTTTCGTAAGTGCCGTACCTTCAGGTAAGTTAATGAACTCTTTTTCAGCTCTTACCAAAACAAGCGATTGTTTCTATAATGGACTACAGCAACCATTATACCAAATCAGGGAGGCATGCGAGATGCAATATCGCAAACTGGGAAACAGCGGACTGAAAGTAAGTGAGATCAGCCTGGGAAGCTGGTTGACATACGGAGGCTATGTGGCGGACGATCATGCCGTTCGTTCGATCGAGCAAGCTTACGATCTTGGAGTCAATTTCTTCGATACCGCCAATATGTATGAGCGCGGCGAAGCGGAGAAAGTCATGGGCAAGGCGTTGTCCCAATATCCGCGCGAATCCTACGTGCTGGCCACGAAGGTGTTCAACAAAATGGGCGAAGGCCCCAACGACCGCGGCTTGTCGCGCAAGCACATCATGGAGCAATGCGATGCCAGCTTGAAGCGTCTCGGAACCGATTACATCGATATTTATTACTGCCACCGCTACGATAAGGAGACGCCGCTCGAAGAGACGCTGCGCGCCCTCGACGATCTCGTCACTCGGGGCAAGGCGCTCTACATCGGCGTGAGCGAATGGACTCCGGCTCAAATCGTGGAGGCGTACGCGCTTGCCGACAAATATTTGCTCGACAAGATTATCGTCAACCAGCCGGTTTACAATATGTTCAACCGTTACATCGAGAAGGAAATTATTCCTATCGGCCTGGAAAAAGGTTACGGACAGGTCGTCTTCTCTCCGCTCGCTCAAGGTCTGCTTACAGGCAAATACCGTCTGGGTCAGCCGATTCCTGCGGACAGCCGGGCGGCCAGCAAAAACTGGGGCGAGAAACAGCTCAGCGAGTCCAATCTGACTAAAGTCGAGAGCATTTCCAAAATCGCGGACGAGCTCGGCATCAAAGTATCCCAGCTCGCGATCGCCTGGATTCTCCGTCAGAATAATGTCGCCAGCGCTCTCGTCGGCGCAAGCCGTCCGGAGCAGGTCGTCGAGAACTGCGCCGCCAGCGGGATCACGCTGTCCGCAGATGTGCTGCAAGCCATCGAGGAGATTTTGCAAGGCTAACGAGCGGTTAGCTGTCATCCGCAAGCCAAGGGCGGCTTCCTCCGGTCGTATTCCGATCCGGATGGGAGCCGCCCTTTGGTTTAGCCTTAAGGCCGTCTATATATAACGCCAACCTCCGCTTGTCTTACAGGCGTTCCAGCAGTTGTTGGTACTTTTGAATATCGCCCGCTCCCATAAATACGAGAACGCTGTTATCGTAGCCGGTCAGATCGGCGACCGTGCTTTCGGAGATGAGCTGGGCATTCGGAATTTGCTCGCGCAGCTGCTCGATCGATACTTTGCCGAACGCTTCCCGCGCCGAGCCGAAGATCGGGCATAAGAACACGTCGTCGGCCTCCCGCAGCGACACGGCGAAATCGTCCATCAGCTTCTCTACGCGGCTGAACGTATGCGGCTGAAACACGCCGACCACCCGCTTCTCCGGATATTTGCTGCGCACCGCTTCCAGCGTAGCCTTAATTTCCGAAGGATGATGCGCATAATCGTCGATCAGCACGTTGCCTCTCCACCGTTTCTCCGTGAAGCGCCGCTTCACTCCGGAGAACGAGCTCATATGCGCTCTGATTTGCTCCATGTCCAGATCGAGCAGCAGCCCCGTGCCGATGACCGACAGCGCGTTAAGCACATTATGCCGGCCGAACGCCGGGATGAAGAAACGCCCCAGCTGCGCGCTGCGCCACTGGACGGAGAAAGAGACGCCGCCTCCGGCTACGGCCACATCGGCCGCTCTCAGCTCGTTATGCGGCTCGAACCCGTACAACAGCGTTTTCTTGTCCGTCCGCAGGAGACGCACCTGCTCGTCGTCGCCGCAGGCGACCAAATTCCCCCGGACCAGGGAAGCCATCTCTTCGAAAGCGCTCCTCACATCGTGAATGTCTGCGAAATAATCGGGATGATCGAAATCGATATTCGTAATAACCGCAATTTCAGGACGATAAGCGAGAAAATGCCTTTTATACTCGCAGCTCTCGAAAATAAACAGGCCGGCATCGGGATGTCCGGTTCCCGTTCCGTCTCCGACAAGGCTGCACGAGGCCTTCACCGAGCCTAAGGCATGCGCCATCATTCCGGTCGTCGTCGTCTTGCCGTGCGATCCGGTAACCGCAATGCTCGTAAAGCCGCGCATCCAGTCGCCGAGAAAATGATGATAACGCCGCACCGTAAGCCCGGCCAGCCTGCAATGCACCAGCGCGGCGTGGTCGTCCTGGAATGCGTTGGAGGCAATAACGGTCATCTCTGAAGACAGCGGAGCATGGCCAAACGTATAAATCGGAATCCGGCGCGACTCCAAAGCAGCCTGGGTAAATATATAATCCTCGGTATCCTCGCCCTGAACACGGTGTCCAAGATCGTGCAGCAGCTGCGCCAGAGCGCTCATCCCGCTGCCCTTAATTCCGATAAAATGATAGTTTCCCATGGTAACCTCCCGCAGCAACTTATTCACATGCTGTTAGTATATGTAAAACCTTTGAAATATGCTTTTGCCTATTTCACTTTTATTTCCTCCGCCCCTCCTCCATCATACGCTCTTCCGCCCCGTTTGTCTTGTGCGGCGACAAATCGGCGCGGCAGCCGGAACCTTGTTTTATTATTGCTTGCATTATATGCCGGCGTTTACATCCGGTATCCTATCGAAAGCCTACTCATCCAAACTTTTCCACATTTTCCTTCGCCAAACGACTCCACATGCGGTTCTTCGCCCGGCCCGCACTTGAATAAAGGGTCCGGAATACGGTATACTGATAAAACAATTTCATCACGGCCATTATGCCTATGAAGAGAATCCAACTCGGAGGCGTTTTCGTCAAGGGGAACCCGGGCTCCAACACCCGGAGCATCCCCCCTAAGCTTACCGGCACCGCCCGTTACCGCGGAACCAAAGAGGATCGAATCGCCTGAAGCGGTTCGGTCAAGTTGGGTGGCACCGCGAGTGTGAAGCGCTCCTCGTCCCATACGGATGAGGGCGCTTTTTGCATTTTCACACAAAAAGGAGCGAGGGAACCATGTTGGACATCAAATGGGTGAGAGAACACGCAGGGCTGGTGCAGACGGTCGCCGACCGGAAAAAGATTCGCTTGTCGGTTGCCAAACTGCTGGAATGGGACGAACGAAGGCGGGAACTGCTGCAGCGGATCGAGCCGCTGCGTCAAGCGCGCAATCAGCGGTCGCAAGCGATTAGCGGGCTGATCCGGGAAGGACGCGCGGTCGAAGCCGAGGCGGGCAAAGCGGAGGTAAGAGAGCTCGGCCTGCAGCTCTCCGGACTGGAGACGGAGCTGGCCGAAGCGGAGCTGGCCTACAATCAGCTGCTGCTGCTCGTTCCGAATATCGTATCGCCGGACACGCCCGAAGGGTTGTCGGACGAAGATAACGTCGAGGTTCGGGGCACAGGCGCGCAGCCGGTCTTTGCCTTTGCCCCCAGAGATCATGTAGCGCTCGGCGAGCTGCACGATATGATCGATATTCCGCGCGGCGTGAAAACGGGCGGCAGCCGCAGCTACTACCTGAAGGGCGCAGGCGTTCTGCTGCACCGCGCCGTTCAGCAGCTTGCGCTTGATTTGCTGCTGCACAAAGGCTTCACGCCGCTGGAAGTGCCGCTGATGGTGCGGACCGAAGCGCTCACGAGCACCGGCTTTTTCCCGCTCGGTCAAGATCAGGTGTACCGCATCGACGGCGGCGAAACGTGGCTGGCCGGCACATCGGAAGCGGCGCTGATCTCCTATTACAGCAACGAAATCGTCGATCTGTCGGCCCCCCGTCTGCTGGCCGCCGCATCGCAGTGTTTCCGCAGCGAGGTCGGCTCGGCAGGGCGCGACGTCCACGGTCTATACCGCGTGCATCAATTCGCCAAGGTGGAGCAGGTCGTGCTCTGCGAAGCAGACCCCGATCTTGCGGAGTCGCTGCTCCAGGCGATCACCCGCAATGCGGAGGAGCTGCTGCGGCTGCTTGAGCTGCCCTATCGGGTGATGGCCGTCTGTACCGGGGATATGTCGCAAAAAACCTACAAACAGTACGATATCGAAACATGGATGCCGAGCCGGCAAAGCTACGGCGAAACTCATTCGTCGTCCAATCTGCTCGACTTCCAGGCGCGGCGCTCCAATATCCGGTACCGCGACGCGCAGGGTCGGCTGCGTTTCTGCTATACGCTGAACAATACGGCGGTGGCTTCGCCGCGCATTCTCATCCCGCTGCTGGAAACCCACCAGCAGGAAGACGGCTCGATCCGGATTCCTCCGGCTCTGAGGCCGTACATGAACGGCCTGGAGCTGCTCGTTCCGGGAGCCGAAGCTTCGGGCGCCTCCTTCCGGTAGGGGCGCAGCTTGAGCTTGGACTTGAGTTTGAGCTTGAGCTTGAGCCGTTGCCCATACGGGAACGGGGGTCATGCAGCCCGCATGACCCCCGTTCTTAATTATTTTTACCCGAAAATCCGGCAGGCAATCGCCCTCGTCTATTTCTCTCCGGTTAAGATCATTAAATCAATCGTAATCTCAGGCAGGCTCATAGCCAGAACTTGCTGCAGACGCTCCTCCGTCACCCTCCATGAGAGCGGCGTCATGCGCAGCAGCGGCTCCAGCAGCTGCTTGTCCAGCGGAAACCGATACCGCACCCGCTTCGCATCCGTTTGCCTAAAGTTTTCCCGAAACAGCTGCAACGTCCGATCATTCGCAAAAGTCCGCATCGGCAAGCCTCCGTACAAAGCACCCCGCAATTCCTTCAAATAATCCCGTTCGGGAATGACCTTGATCACCATGCCGTCAGCGGTCATAAGTCTTCGAAACTCAGCATAGTTGGCCGGCGACAACATGTTCAGAATGAATCCGAACTGTCCGCCGGCAAACGGGCAGGCCGCGATGTCTCCAACGCACCAAATCGCGTTCGCATAGGCCGTGGCCGCTCCGATCCCGTCCCTCGAAATGTCGAGCCCTACGGTGAGCGGCGGCCGGCCGGCATTTCGCACGATGTTGTCCCGGATGCCTGACAAATGCGAGCCTTCCCCGCACCCTGCATCCAATATTCTCGCCTGCGCGTTGCCGCTGCCGAGCCGCTTCAAGATCGTATCGCTTACGGCGGCGTGCAGCGGCTCGAAGAGACCTTCTCCGCACAGCATCCTTCTCGCCTCGAACATCCGCTTATCGTATTTGGTCTCCAGCGGCCGCGGCAATAAGTTAATATAGCCCTGCCGCGATAGATCGAAACAATGGCGCTGGCTGCAAATAAGGCTTTGCAGACCGACCATTCGCATCGGAGATGAGCATAACGGGCATCTGAAAATCGCTTCATTTTGTGCTATAACGCCCGCATGAACCGTCCGTTTATTTTCTTTTTTGGACATCAAAAAAGCACCCCGTTCATTCGTAATAGGTGAATGAAAAAAGGCGCAGTCAAATAAACCCAATCATTTTCCAAAAAAATGAATGGATTCCATGATCTGCACCCTTTTTACCTGTAACGAATGAACTGGATGATCATAACGGAACTCTCCCGGTGGTAGATAGTGTAATACATGATAGATTATATCATATATTGAGGAATTCGTCGTCCGCCGGCCGTTCCGCAGACCTCAAGCCGCAGCATGATGACCGCAAGCCGGCAGGCTTGGACCAACGCGCTATGCGAGCGGGAACTGTGTTTTCTCATACGTTTCCTTGCGACATCATTCCGCGCAAATCGTTAGCCCGCTCGTCCAGTTGTCCCGCAGCTTCGCCGATCTCGACGAACGCTTCGGCGGCCAGCTTGTTTTGCTCAAGGCTCTTGATAATCGCCTGCCGCGAATCTCTGATGCCTCCGCTGACGCGCGCGACTTGATCGGAAATGCCCTCTAGATCCGTTTGGATTTCCCCTGCCGCTTCCTGCACTTTCAGCGCCAGCTTCTTCACTTCGCTTGCAACAACGCCGAAGCCGCGCCCGTATTCTGCGGCATGCGCAGCCTCGATCGCTGCGTTCAACGCCAGCAAATTCGTCTGTGAAGCGAAATCCTGAATCGTCTTGACGATGCTGCGGACGGCTTGAGCCTGCTGCTCCAGGTCGCGCAAATCGTGCAATTGCCGTTCATAGCCGCCGACCGTCTCTTCGACCGCCGATGACAGCTGCCTGCTGCGGCCGAGTCCCGCCTCCGCCCGCCGGTACAGCTCCGCAGCCATCTCCTGCAGCTCGCCCGTCACGCGCGCACCCGTCTCTTCCCGCACGGTAATGTCGGTAGCGACCTTCAATACGGCCGATATAGCGCCCGACTTATCCTGTACGGGCATATACGTCGCTTCCAGCCAAACGATATGTCCGTCCTTGGCGATTCGCTCCACTTTTTCCTGAAATTTTTCCCCTCTCCGCAGCCGGTCCCATAATGCTCCGTACTCCGGACTGTTCGCAAATGATTTCGTGCAAAACTGCCGGTGATGCGCGCCGGGCAGCTCCTCCGCGCAATACCCCATCGTCCGGGCAAAAGATTCATTAGCCCACAGCACGTTTCCGTGCCTGTCGAACTCGATCATGGCCAAGGAACGCTCTAACGCGGCAAGCACCGCACCCGCTTCCAGCACTTGCGTGCTCTCGTAAACGTTAATGTTGTCCGCCATTTTGACTTGCAACCTCTTTCCTGCTATCCAATGCTATTCTCTGGCTCCGCTCGCTGCACAGCTTATAAGTATACTAACAGAAACTGTACAAAATCTGAACATTTCCAACTCCCTCCCCGCTCTCAGGCCGCTTTTCACAACGCTCATAGGGGAAGCTGCGCCAATCGCAGGAGGCGGGTGCAAGCCATTTTCCGGTTAAACGGCAAAATAACCCCACCAATTGGGGCTTTGGCTTCGAAGCTGATTCAGGTACTTTGCGGGGAGCCCCCGGATATCCACAGGATATTGCTGCGCATCACTTCCTAAACAACAAAAAAAGCCCGCCTCCCCGTCCGGATCGCCGGAGAGGAAACGGGCCTGTCATTATTCGTTCAGCGCCGATTGCAATGCGGCGAGGTTGTTCTGCATAATGCCGATATAGTCGAGATTTTTCGCTTTGTCGTCGTCCGTCAGTCCTTCGATCGGATTGAGCACCGCGGTTTTGGCGCCTAGCTCCTTGGCAACGGTCTCAGCGACCTTCGGAGCGACCAGCGTTTCGAAGAAAATCGTCTTCACCTGCTTCTCCTTAGCGAATTGGACGATCTCGCCCAGCTTGCCCGGCGACGGCTCCTGTTCGGGGGACAGACCGGCAATCGGCACCTGCGTCAAGCCATAGCGCTTGGCCAAATAGCCGAAGGCGGCGTGCTGGGTGACGAATTCCTTATGCTTGGCGCCGGAGAGTCCGTCCTTGAAGGCTTTGTCCAATTGCTGCAGCTTGGCGATGTAAGCATCTGCGTTTTTCTTGTACGTCTCTTTATTGGCCGGATCGGCCTTCTCCAGCGCATCCTGGATTGCCTGCACTTCTTTTTGCGCCAAAACCGGGTCGAGCCAAATATGGGGATCAAGCACAGGCCCCTCGGCGGAAGCATGCTCCTTGCCGTGATCGTGGTCGTCCTCGTCTTCCTCTTCCACGCCTTCCATCAGCTCGATCCCTTTGCTCGCTTCGACAACGGCGGTCTGCTCTTTCTTCAAGCTGTCGAGCGCCTTATCCGCCCAGCTCTCCATGCCGGCGCCGTTGTATACGAAGATGCCGGCGTCTTGAATTTGCTTCATGTCTTGAGCGGTCGGCTCCCAATCGTGCGGCTCCACGCCTCCGGGGATCAAATTCACGACATCCGCTTTATCTCCGGCCACCTGGCGCGAGAACTCGTACAGCGGATAGAAGCTCGTCACGATCTTCAGCTTCGTCGCAGCCGCCGGCTTAGACGAAGTGTCTGCGGCCGATTGCGGGGCGGTTTGTCCGCCGGCCGCCGCCGGAGCCGTCTTCGGCTCCGCGCTGCTGCATCCTGCCGCAAGCACCAAACTAGAGGCCAACAATAATCCCAATGATTGCTTTACTAATGATTTCATCTCGTTCCTCCATTTATATCTAAAAGTGTAGTGAAAATCCGCTTCTTACTGCATGCCGCGGGAAGGAGCATGCGTCAGCTCTCCGGAAGACGCGGAACCGATCTTCTCTTCCTGCAGCGGTACGTTTCGATTGCGAAGCTTCCCTATGTAGAGCCAGCCGCGCTTGACGAGCAATCCGCCGATCAGAAAAGCGAGCAGCGTCAAAGCGATCGTCCCGCCCGGCGGCGTGTTCAGCTTATACGAGGCGGTCAAGCCCGTATACACTCCGGTCAGCCCCGCCGCCATGGCAATCCAGATCGCTCCGGCGAAGCTGCGGGCAATGCGAATAGCGAGCGCGGCGGGCAGCACGACCAGCGACGAGACGAGCAGCACCCCGACGATCGGCATCGCTACGGCAACGGCCATTCCCGTCATAATGCTGAAGGAAAGCGACAGCAGCTTCACCTTCAGCCCGCTCGTCTCGGCCGTCTCCTCGTCGAACGCAAGCACATACAAAGGGCGGCGCAGCAGGCAGAAATACAGCCCGCCGATAACGGCCACCGCCAGCATCAGCCACAGTTCGCCGCCGCTGACGGCGACGATCGAGCCGAATAGATAGGCGTTCATGCTTTTGCTGAGCCCCTGGCTCATATTCATGATGACGACCGAAGAAGCCAGCCCGCCGATCATAATGATCGCAATTGAAATTTCGCTGAAGGACCGGAACGACCTGCGCACGTACTCCACCGCGCACGCTCCGACGATGGCGACCAGGAAAGCGGTGACGACCGGGTTTAGGCGCAGCAGCGATCCGAGCGCCACTCCGGCGAGCGACACATGGGACAGCGTATCGGCCATCAGCGCCTGTCTGCGCAGCATCAGATAGACGCCCAGCACGGAAGCTAGCAGGGAGACGATCCCTCCGGCCAAAAATGCCCGCTGCATGAACTCGTAGTGCAGCATTTCCAATCTCCTCCCTCCTTTCGCTTCAGCTCGATGACCCTGTCGATGCGCGGCAGCGCCTCCTCCAAGCCGTGCGTCACCATAACGACCGATCGCCCGTGTCGTTTCACCTGATGCTCCATCAGCTCATAAAAGCCTAATCGGCTCTCCTTATCCATCCCGGTCGCGGGCTCGTCAAGCACAAGCAGGTCCGGCTCCTGAGCAAGCGCGCGGGCGATGCAAATGCGCTGCTTCTGTCCTCCCGACAGCTCGCCGATCCTGTTATGGCGCAAATGCCACATCCCCACCTGCTTTAGCGCCGCCTCGACCGCGGCATGATCCTGCGCCCCCAGCCTGGCGAACCAGCGCCGCCGCGCATAACGGCCCGATTGAACGAACTCCAGCACTTTGCTCGGAAAGCCGCTGTTGAAGGAAGCGATCTGCTGGGGCACGTATCCTATCGTCATGTCCCGCCCCTCGGCTGGGAGTCCGGGGCGTTCAATCTCGCCCGTCCACGGCTTAAGCAGCCCGAGCATCAGCTTGAGCAGCGTCGTCTTGGCGGCGCCGTTCGGGCCGATGATTGCGGCGAATTCCCCCTGCATCACCGATAAATTCACGTTGTCCAGGCAAGGATACTCGGTATATCCGAAGACAACCTCCTTCATCCGGATCAGTTCCATGCGCTCACCTCCTCCTTGCAACAGCCGCATCGCCAATAAGCAGCCATGCTCTGCATATAATCTCTTTGCCCTATTTATAAACGTAAAATTTACAAATAACATAGTCCATCATAAAACAACCAAGCCTATTTGTAAATAGTATTTTTTACGTTTTATAAGCGTAATCATTACTTTTATAACCTCTGAAGCGGATAACATCCGGCTAAAAAGGCGAATGCTTGCGCTTTTCCAGATTCAAATGGCCGCTCCGCTCTTTTTTCACCGGGCTTCTAGGAGTCTGTCCGACGAAACAGGAAAAGCATAGTTTCGTCGCGAAACTTAACTGTAATCTGTTTATCTGGTAAAAAAGGGTGTGTGGTTTATGGCAAAATTTAAATCTTACTCCACGGAACAAGGTGAATTGTTTCCGATGTATTTGAGCGATTGGATCCCTGAAGATCATTTAG
>NZ_JANYUY010000092.1 GCF_025060755.1 Paenibacillus doosanensis | reverse complement strand
TTCGTCGACGCGCTTCTACGCACAGATTTCGCCGTACGCAGGCATCCTAGCTACGCGGGGGCTTGGCCCCTCCCGCGACCGGATTTTCACCGGCTAGAAGATGCGTGCCTCTGGGCACGCTAAACAACAAAAAATGGCTGCCTGCACGGCAACCATTAGCTGGAATATATGATGATATGATGTCGAACCGTTATCTCCTATGTTCTTAACGCCGCTGGCAAGCTGCAAAAAGCGGTCAGCCGTTAACGATCCCGATCATAAAACCGTCATAGCCTTTGCTGCCCACCGTTTGAATCGCCGTAGCCGAAATCCTCGGTTCGTCGGCCAGCATATCGAAAAACGTTCGCACCCCTTGGATGCGGGGGTCGGTGCTATGCTTGTCGATCACTTCCCCGTCGCGGATCACATTATCTCCGACAATGACCGTCCCCGGGCGGGAGAAGCGCAGCGCCCACTGCAAATACGACGGATTACTCGGCTTGTCGGCGTCGATAAAAATCAAATCGAACGGCGCTTCCCCCTCCGCATAGAGCCGATCCAGCGATTCCAGCGCATCTCCGACGCGAAGCTCGACCCTGTCTTCCAGTCCGGCAAAAGCCAGATTGGCCCTCGCCACCTCGGCATGATGCGGATTCAGCTCCAGCGAGACGACACGCCCGTCGGCAGGCAATGCTCCGGCCATCCAGATTGTACTGTATCCGCCCAAAGTGCCGATTTCCAGAATACGTTTGGCACCCTGCATCCGAACGAACAGCTGCAGCAGCTTTCCTTGGTTCGGTGTCACATCGTAAGCCGGCAAATCGGCTTGTTGGTTGGATATAAGCGCCTGCTCCAGAACCGGATCATGCGGTATCAGACGGTCCGTAATATAATGATCGACCTGCTCCCAAATCTTTTCCGAATTCATAGATATCACTTCTCCTCTTCCTTCGATTTGGCTTCCTTACGAGATCATTATATTCGAAGCCAAATCATAAATATAATATATAATTTTGTACAAATTATAGTTTTAATATATGATTAATTCATGACAGGATGAGGAGGACTCCATATGAATTTGCATGCTTTGCGATTATTCCATGTTATCGCTTCGACAGGCAGCGTAACCCGCGCTTCGGAGCTTTTGAATATTAGCCAGCCCGCCATTACCGCACAAGTGAAAAAGTTTGAAAAAGAGCTGGAGCTCACCTTATTCAAACCGCAAGGCAGAGGGATCGCATTGACGGATGCCGGAGAAGAGCTAACCCTATTAGCCAAGCGGCTGTTCGCCGTAGAGCAGCAGATCGAACAATTCGCCCGGGATTACAAAAGCGGAGCGAAGGGCTGCATTCGGCTTGCGGCCACTTATTTGCCCGCCCATTTTCTAATTCCCGCCTGGATCGCCAAATTTAAGCAGCAGTACGAGCAAGTAGAGATGATCATCACGACAACCAATTCGAGCGATGCGATGAAGCAGCTGCTCCAGGTCGAAGCCGATATAGCCGTCTACGGCGGCGTTCCCGAGAACTATCCGGATTCGATTCACACCGAGGAGCTGTTTCAAGACGAGCTGTGGTTTGTGGTCGCCCCGACCCACAAATATGCGAATCGGCGGGTTTCCTTGACCGACATGATGAAAGAACCGTTCGTCATGCGCGAGGAAGGCAGCTCGACGAGAGAGAGGCTGCTGTCGCTTTGCCGTACGTTCAACTCGCCGGAGCCCACGATCTCTCTGCAGTTCAACGGACTGCACGAAGCTATCACGGCGGTCGTCGCCGGATACGGCGCGAACTTCGTCTCTTCCCTCGTCGTGCGAGACTATGTAGAACGCGGAGAACTGTGCCGGGTGTATGTAGAAGGAATTCATCTAAAAAACACGATAGCCATCTGCACCCGCAAACACGAACCGTTGTCCGCCCCCGCCATGAATTTCATCCGAATGATCCGCCGTTATCCTTACATGAAACCTGTTGGGGAGGGGTGAAGGCGATAATAAAAATCGATAGATACTGCATAAACTCAAAAGCTTCTAATGTTGTTAGAAATAGGTCTAGCAATTAGTACATTTGCACTTATATTATTCATTAATAATTCACAAACAAAGAATAATCAGGGACTAATTTACTCTTTTTTATAAATAATGGTTAATTAAGTAAAAAATGTGATATTATAAATTTTGTAATAAAAATATATAAGAAAAAGGAGCTAATCCATGAAAAAAACAGCACTCATTTCTACAATTGCATTGTCTACATTAATTGCTAGCGTATATCCAGTCTCTGCCGCACCATTTCAAAGACACTCCGCTGGAGCAAATGAGCAAAATATCTCTGAATCAATTCAGCCTATTAAACTAGAAGTGGAGCAAACTGTCAAAGATTTTTTTGATAGTTTAAATAAAAAAGATTCTGCTAAGTATCTTAATAATGTGGCTCATTCTCAGGATGATAGTACAAAATATGTATCTTCTCACTTAAAAGAAGGAAACATTGAAATTGATATTATAAAAACCCAAAAAATTAATGATTCTGAATACGAAGTTCAAGTCAAAAAAACAGAGAATGGTAAAGAATACCCTGTAATTCCTTATGATGTAGTATTAGAAGGGGATAAGTGGAAAGTAGATCCTACTAATATCGTTGTTACCCCAAAGGAAATTTTAGAAAAACAAGCAGCCGAGCTTGGTACTTCTTTAGCTTCTTCTCAGATAGCAAATATGCAAAATATAGTTGGAGAAAATGAGAATTTTATTGTAAGAAAGACATCCAAAAGTGAGGATACTGTGAGCCCAATGTCTTTCCTAACTTATAACTTTGGTGAGAGATCTGTAGATATCTATTCTCCCGGAGCTCTTGGTGTCGAGACTATTCCTGGAAATAATGACCACCCAATCGATAGCCTGAACTGGACAATCGCCAGCTTATATGAAAAAAATGGATCACAATATACCGAAATGCAATTTAAAAGTTTGAGCCCTACGAGCACGGACTATGCGACTTTCTCAGTTTCAGGGTACTACGCTGTTAGTGCAAGAAATTTCAATTACCCAGATGTAACAGGCAAATTTAACGCTGTTTGGTAGAAATATTATTTTAATAGTAAATAAGAGTGTGGCAGACTTTTGCCACACTCTTGACTTTTTAGGGCAAACGTACTTAGGAATTACTTTCTTTTCCCATACAGCTCCTCAAAGTCTGTTTTAGAGATATAAAATAGACTCTCATCTAATTTAGGGTTTATAGCAATCTCCAATACCGTCAAATCACTTGTTACTTCCCCGTTACGGTTGTATAGCTCTCTTTTTAACAACATACCTGTTTCCTTATCAATCCACATCGTAAATTTTTCCGCATCATATTTACTTTGGAGCTCACTAGGCAAATCTCCGCTAATTTGAATTACCGGTCTTCCCAATAGCGAACCCTCGCCAATTATTTGCCAAAGATCAGAAACTTTGAGAAATTCCGATGCTTGTTGCTCCGGAACGACAATCGTTTCGGCAATTCCCGAATTTGCCGGATCTCGTCTTGGTGGCTGCTCCGTTTTTGGAAGCTTCTTTTCATCAGGAGTTTGCGGCGGAGGGCCGATATAAGTCAATGTCTCATATTTTCCATTAATTTTATTAATCAAATATCCATTCGTAAATATGACCTCATGGGCCCCGCTTTTTAAATAACTTGCAGGCTGCTCCCCTTCACGAACTTGAAACTCGACAGCACTCTTTTCCTTACTTGCCGAATCAATGAACTTCCCCTTCACCGTTGTAAAATGATCTAAAGAACTTCCCAGCATTTTCACAACCATATCTTTACTGATAGCTGTTGATTCTTCGGAAAATTGAGATGCCTCTAATGATTCCCCTTTCGCATTCGTTAAAGCTACAACACTTAAAAGCGCAGCAACCGCCACCCCAAGCAGCGATAGTTTAAAAGTATTTTTTTTAAACAGTTTGATCATGATTATCCTCCTTCTAAGCTGTTTTTTGCTTCCGGAAATACGTGCCAGTCCCGGGAATTGAAGAGGTTGTGAGATATGCTCCATCAGCTTAATAATAGTTCTGGCGTACTCTTCGGATTCATTCCGTTCGATGCAATTCAGCACTACTGCATCGCATGCTATCTCCTGGTCTTCACGCATACGGGAATACGCATACCAAAGAACAGGGTTAAACCAATGTAGAATGAGCAGTGCATTCATGATCCAATTGATCGCTATATCCTTTCGTTTGAGATGAATTAATTCATGAAGGAGAATATAGCGTAATTCATCGGAAGTAAGCTTGCTTACAGCTGATTTTGGTATGATGATTTTAGGGTGAAGGATTCCCCATAACGTCGGACTAGAAACTTTGTCTGATAAAACTATCGGGATCGACGCTTTGATAAATAAAATCTTTTTGCATATATTGTACGTTTTTTCGATTTCAGAGTTGATCTTTTTTGTTTCATTTCGCATAGTTAGCTCAAATTTGCGATTCGCAAGAAATACCTTGGCACTCAATATCAGAATTCCCATAAGCCAAACTAAAGCAGAACATTGGAGGAATAGAGACAAATAGCTTGTTGAACCGTGAATGTCGGCTAAATCCGCTTTATCGCTACTCGGTTGACTGTCCATATGCCGATCCGTTTCGTACGGTTTTATTTCTTCCGGCACGCTATCTTCCAGAGATTTAGCAAAATCCATACTTTGGAAATTAAAATTCGACTCCTGTTTATTGGTAAATGTCAGAAGATTAAATACACTGAACGAGCTCTCCGGTGACCAAGGCAGGATTAACCTTATGATCAGGAGAAGCCAAAGCATGTAATGCCATTTCGGACTTAATTTACCCTTCAGGGACAGCTTCATCAACAAAATCAACCCTACTAACACCGTAGCCATTACAGAAGTAGATAACACCCACTGAAAAAAAGTCAATATGTCTGTCACATTCACCTATCCTTCCTAATGAGAATTCAAAATAATTATTCTTTTTTATCAAGAAGCCTTTTAAGCTCTGCAATATCCTCTGAGGACAATGTTTCGTCATCTCGAATAAAGTTAACTAACATCGGCTTTAGAGCCCCTCCATAAATACGTTTCAAGAACGACTCGCTTTCCGTCCTTAAGTACTCCTCTTCACTTACTAAAGGATAGTAATAATAGGAGCGCCCATCCTCTTTAAAACTGACTACATTTTTCTTTACAAGCCTGCTAATAAATGTTTTCACTGTGTTAGGTTTCCATGTCTTATTCAGTTCCTCAATTACATCATTTGCAGTGCAAGGCGTTTTTGCCCATAAGATCCTCATAATTTCCAATTCTGATTCAGAAATGCGAGGGATGTTGCTCATATCCATCCTCCTTCTTTTGACTACATTTGTAGTCGATGGGTTTATTATTACATTTTACCTGCAATGATGTCAAATCTTCCTTGATTTGAGAATGAATCAAAAAAGGGATGTTTCCAAATTTACTTGGAAGCAGCCCTTTTTATGAAATAATTTCTCGCCCAGCTTTTCAAGCTTCTAATCCACAATACTCTCCCTTAACGCGAAGCTTCCCGCCCGCATCCTCCACCTCCAGAAAAATAGGCCGTTCGTCCGGCGTACGATTGGGCGTATGAATCGTCAGCATCAACCGGCCGTCGAAGGTGCGGAACAGCATGCCGTGGCCGCCGTCGTCCTGATAAAGCGGCTGCGCTTCGTGAACCCAAGGCCCGGTTACCTTCCCGCTTGCAGATGTTGATACGCCCAGCGCATAGCTGCCGTTAACGAAGCTGGCCCACACATGCCGCATCGCAGAGGCAAGCCGCGACAGCGGCTTCGTAATCCCGTAAGAAATCCATGACGCCCCGATAATGGCGAAGAGGAGCAGCAGCGCGGAGACGAGCAGACTGCTGTCGCGCAGCTTGAACAGCTTCAAGAACAAATCCTTCTCCGGCACGAGTCCGACCAGCATCCAGTTATTCATCTGCAGCTTTTTATAAACGAGAATATCGGTCGTTCCCCGCGCGTTTTGCACATACAGCACGCCTTGGCTGGCCGTTTCCGACCGGGCCAGCGCCGCATTGGGCGCCAGGTTCGGAAGCGCGTCGTACTCGTCCGCTTGCGACAAAATCGGGCGTCCGTCCTGATCGACGAGGAAGATCGTGCCGTTCTCTCCAAGATGAATCCGGTTCAGCGGTTCCAGGAAATAATCGGAGCTCACATTGACCTTGAGCACGCTTTTCGCCAAGGTTGGCTCGAACGTGCCGATCGGCAGCATTAGGCTGAGCACCTGATACGGCCGGGAACGCAGCGCCTCCACCGGATCGGAGTGAGCCGATTCCCAATGATCGCCTTCATTGACGAATTTCCGGTACCAGCCCTCATCCTGAAATTCGATGTTCGCCGATACCTCATTGCCGTCGCCGACGCGGGTGCCATCCTTGCGGTAAATGGAGACGGAAGAAGCGATAGAATAGTTGTTCGTCGTTTGCGTCAGAAACAGGCTCATCGCAATGTTAGCGAGCATCTTCTCGCCTTCCGGCAGAGAAGGATCGGATAAAGCGCTGTCCCATTTTTTCGTCGTCTCGCTGTTGAACACTACGGAAGACAAGTCATACATTTGCGATAGCGCCATATGCACGAAGGAGCCGTACTCGTCCATTTTTTCCAATGCCGACGATTCGATATAGGAGCGGATCATCGACCGCGATTCTTGAAAGAGCAAATAGAACATCGTCCCGAAGGAAACGACCAGCAGGATGACGAAAAAAGCGATCAAGCGGTTTTTTAGCGAATAAAACATAGTTTCCCGTCCTCTCTCCCGTCCCGTCAAGCCTCGCTTGTCAAGACTGATGACACGCATGTGAACGCTTTCGTTATGATTGTTATTATAAGCCATATTGCCGTTTTGCGGTACAAGCCGTCGGGCGAAGGCCGCGGATTTCGGCAGGCGCTCCTCCGGCGGCGGACGCATGGAAAAAAGCCGCTCCTAAGAGCGGCCTTGATCTGTTGGCGTCAGCGCAAATAGCGGGCGATCATGCGAACCAGCTTCGCTGGGAATTCATGGAGATCGGTAATATCCAGAAACCGCTCCTCCCCGTAAATGCCGCTGATGACCTCTTTGTCCTGGCCGATTGCGGCCGCTAAGAAGGAGACGCCTTTGCGTTCATATTCGGCTATCGTCTGGCGCATGTCTTGAACGGCGAGGCTTCCGGTATAGTCTTCCATCGCCTTGGGCTGGCCGTCGCTAATGCTAATCAGCAGCTTGGTCTGCTTCGGCGAAGCGGCCAGCCGTTCCCCCATAATTCTTAGCGCCATACCGTCGCGGTTGTTGCTTCGGGCCCGAATGCCCGTCAGCCGGAAGCGGTCGCTCGGGTCAGGCTTCTCCAAATCGGCATAGGCGTAGACCGCCATCTGCTCCAAACGGGAGACGTCCGCCGTATCGCCGTAGATCAGCACCGGAATATCGCACATACGGCAAAATTCATATACGGCGATGACCGCCCGTTTGGCCGCCTCCAGCCTCCCGAAGGCCGCCATCGACGCCGATTCGTCGACTCTTAAGCCGACGGCCAGAGAAGGGGTTTCCGCAGGCGGACGTTTCTTGGCAAAATACCGGAAGTCGCGGTAAGCGACGCTATCCGCTTGAAATTTGGCGCCGTAGTAGTGATTTCTCGCAAATTCGGAAGCGGACTCATGCTCCAGCAGCGGAAGCGTCTTTCGGGCAATCTCCCGCACGATGGGCAGCAGCTCCGAGCTTAAACGGACGTATTCCCGCTGATTGTCCGCATCGTATTCCGGGCGGTGAACGATCAGCTTGACTCCTTTATGAATCGAATCGGACACGATGTCTCTGGCGAAGCGGTTCAGTTGTTTGCGGAACTCCTTCTCCTGCCGCCGCGCCTCGGCCGCCATCGGCTCAGGGTTAGCCTCGTGAATGACGGGAGAACCGTTCTCTCCCGTGTCCCAGCTTTCCATGCGGTCGGATGGCTCACCCGGTTCTCCGCCGCCGTCGTCGCTATCCGCCGATTTTTTTAGCCGAATGCCCTGTTCGTCGTCCTTATCTTCACGGTTCTCATCGATAGGCTCGATGCTCCCCCATGTTCGGATTTCTACGGCTTCGCCGTTTCGTTTTTTTTTACCTGCTGCGAAGCTTCCTCCAGCGCCGCCAGCAAACCGCGGGCTTCGAGGGCTTCTTCCAGCAATCTGATTTCTTCGGAATCGGTGGTAATTTTATAAATGACTTTATGATAGAGCGATTGCCTCGGCGCAGCGCCTGCGGCGACCGCGTCGGCCCAATAAAAATACGAGCGCATCCCGGCTACGCCTTTCATTGCATTAGCCCGGGCGGTTTTGTCCAAACTAATGATAATATCCGCCAGAACGTCCAGCACTTCGCGGTCGCCATAACCGGTTTTGGCCGCCGCCCGTTCGACCATCACTTCTTTGACCGGCAGGTCCATCTTCTCCGTATGCTGAACTCTGTCACGGAGCGCTTCGTTAAGCGGCCTTGCCCCGGCATAGCTGCGGTTGGCCGTAATGACCGCTATGAAATCCGGGTGCCGATGAATGACTTCCGTAGGAAGATTGATGCTTCCGTCCAGCTCTAACGCGGAATTCAGCGCCATCAGCACGGCGGCGTCCCGAATCACGTTCGGTTCCTGAATTTCCAGCAAATACCCTTGCTTGAAAGCTCTGACGATCTCGGAAGGATAGAAGCGGTACTCCACCGGCTCTCCGTCGGATTGTTCCGCGGCAAGCTTCAAGAGCTGCTTCAGCTTGAGCGCGGCAACATCGCGCGTCACCCCCAGCGCGTTCATTAGCAGCTCCGCAGCGCTTTGCAAGCCGTCGCTTTCGTACAGCGCCTTGAGCGCGGCTCGATCCTCCGGCTCCAGTTTCTCCAATCGCTCGGATGAAACGACCGGCAAGATCGCCCCGATAATATCCGATTTGTCCATATCGGCAAAACAAGTCACCTTCGTGTAAGGCAGCCCGAAATGGGCGGATAACGCTTTGGCCAGCTGCGTTTTGCCGGAGCCCGCGTCGCCCTCCAGCAAAACATTGGCGATCTTCAACTCCCCGCGATTCCAATTGCGCTTAATTTCTTGACAAATCCGCCGCTCCTCTTCGCTGACTTGATGCGATTGCGGCATTTTCCAAACGAGCTTGCGCTCTTCTTCCGTCAACGATCTTGCAGGGGATAATAGATAGGATTCACGATCATTCATAATATTTCACCTCAAAACACATCTTATTAGCATACTTATGCTGCAGCCCCTAGCGAGCCTTAATATCCCATATCCTTTAAAATTCGGGACAACGTGCGCAGACGTTCCCCGATCATCTCGTCGTCGTCGCTGAGCGCCTGATTGAACAGCTTAATATCTTCGTTGATTTTGTCGTTATCCGTGCAGACCGCTACCGTCATGGCGTCCCCTTGCAGGCCGATCCGGTCGATCACCGGCTGCTGCGGATCGTATAGATGCTCGTACCGGTAAGCTTCGCGGAAATGCGATACCGTCCGGCAGATGAGAATAGATAAATCCAGCACGCGATGAAGCGGCAGCTCCTCGGACTGTCTGGACCATTTTTCCCCCGTGTATCTCCATACTTTGGCAGAAATATCGACCTTCCCTCTGTCGTTCCACTGAGCCAATCCCAAGGAAAGTCCTTTCGCATCCGTGCTGCCGGCGAGCCGACCGTCCACCTGCTCATAATTTTCCGACACGACGACGGGCTTATGCTTCAAAGTCGTAGGTATTTTCATATCGTTTCCTTCTTTCTATATAGATGAATTGGTTATTTATCGGGTGCCGACGGACTTAATTACTAAATTACTTATTTACTAAATTACTAGATCATCTTAACGCACTTTATGTCATCCGTCAACCCGGCGGTAGCCCCTGCTTCATTGGTTGCGTCAGTAAACGCCGAAAATCCTATTCCCGTTAACAAATCGTTCAGGCATAAAAAAGAGCCGGCCTCAAGGTGTTTGCAACCTTAAGGACAGCTCTTATGCAAGCCGAACGGCTTAACTTCAACATCTCTAGGACGACCAGCGCTTTATTGCCGCTCCCTGAACAATAACGCCCTGATAGCGAACTTCGGCAAAATAAGTTGACGCCTCCATCTGGCCGGCTGCTGGATCAACCGGTACAGCCATTCGACGTTCAGCTTCTTCCAGCTTTCCGGCGTTTCCTTCACTTTCCCGGCGATGACGTCCAGACTGCCTCCGACGCCGATGGCAATCGCTGCATTCAATCTGGATTTATGCTTGTAAATCCATCTTTCGGCGTACGGAGCCCCCAGCGCTACAATTAGGATGTCAGGCGCAAGCGAAGCGATCTCTTCCACAATCCGTTCTTCCTCATCCTGCTTGAAAAATCCGTGGTGGTTCCCAGCGATACGCAGCGACGGATAGCGCTCCGCAATCACCTCGCATGCCCGTTCGTTTACGGCCGCGTCCGCTCCCAAAATATAGAACGACCACCGCTTCCGATTACCGGATTCCAGCAGTCTTATTAATGTATCGTAACCGGTCACCCGTTCAGGTAGATTCCCGCCGCGGACACGGGATACCATCACAATGCCGATGCCGTCGGCCGTAATCAGCCCGGCTTCCTCAACGATGGCGCGCAGCTCGGCGTCCTTCCGGCAGGCCATAGTGATTTCCGGATTGACGGTGATCACATGGAACAATTCCGGCGGCCTCCGTTCTACCACTTCGTTAAGGATTTCCACCGTGCGGTCAAGCGTATGTTTCGGGAACTGAATGCCCATTACATTAGCGTAGTTATTCATCCGGGCCCATCCACCTTTTGCATGTCGTTAGACATATTTTAACATAAACTGGTTTTCGGAGCTATCCGGGGTATGCGGGGTGACCTCATATCTTTAAACAGGAAAAATGATACAGAAGCACCATTGGTTTCATACGGACATATTGTCTATAATGGGTGATGGATTTCGGCAACGCAGCTGATCATCATTATACTAGAGGATGTGACGGATTTGAGTTCTTACGACATTCATATTGGAAGACTTATTAACGGGAGAAGAGGTTACGACGGTCAGGGACGGTTTTGGGTGTGCCTGCCAGACCAGCAAATAGTGGAAACGGATGATATCGCCAATTATCGAGGAAGATTCGTCAGTTCAAAAGAAATCGAGGACCTGCTCTATCATTTTTGCCTGGATTGCATTCGCGAATTTTCCGAAACCGAAAATAATCGGGACGTTTACACCTTTTCCATCTATACGGACGCCACTCACGGCGGCTTTATCGTCTACATGAATAATTTAGCCGAACTAAACAAAAGCGTACAAGCCGCTTACGATAAAAGCCGGAGCAACTACCCCGAACGAAATCGTACTATGGAACAAATTTATCATGATTATCAATTTTCCGAGGGCGACTACTCGTTTATGTACGACGGGATACCTGAACCATTAGAAAACATATTAAACGTTTATTACTGTGTCAGTCTTGAACAACCGTATAATTTACGAATCGATACCCCTTACATATTCGACAAAAGCATAGTCGACTCTCAGCTCTATATGATCGCTATGGAGGTCATCAGACGTTTACAGGATGATTTCCAAGGGCTGAATCGAACGGACAACTTCATAGCCTATGTATCTTCAGCCGACGGAGACGGCGGGGATTACTTAACGCTCGGCTCCTTAATCAGAAAATGCGTTCCAACCGACCGGCTATATGAAGCAATGCCTCTTTTAAAGGAAAAAGATGACGCGCTGAAACAGCGGATCGACTCGGTAAAAGAAAAATCGATAGAAGAACAATACCAATACTGGATGTCATCCATCAGCGGCGGGGAATTCAGTGATTTTAGTCTATTCCCCTTTTGGAGAACGGGCTACCAAGCTTACGAGCTCCTTCTGGAGCTTGGGCACAGCATACTGCCGGCAGTAACCGAGCAACTGAAAACGGAAGAGGACCCGGACATTCGCTATGTACTGGGAGCACTTTATGAAGACATCCGCTCCCAAAGTTAACTTAAAGCGGCGAAAAAAAGACACCCCAGCGGGTACCCAGCGGGTGTCTTTATCTTAATGTTCGTCTTACGCCGTTAATTCGCCTTGATCTCAAGCAATTCGTACTGCAATACGCCCACAGGCGCATTTACCTTGATCTTATCGCCGACTTTTTTACCCATCAACTCTTTGCCCAGCGGGCTTTCGTAAGAAATCTTGTTCTCATCTACATTAGCTTCGGCCGGTCCGACGATCCGGTACTCGATCTTCTCGGCAAACTCGATATCATTGAGAGTCACGACAGAGCCCACTCCGACTTGACTCAGATTTAATTCGCTTGACGCCACGACTCTGGCATTCTTCAGCATACGCTCCAACGTCAGGATGCGAGTCTCCATAAAGGCTTGATCGTCCTTGGCCGAGTGATACTCGCTGTTCTCTCTGAGATCTCCGTAGCTGATCGCCACCTTCAGTCTCTCCGACAACTCCTTGCGTTTGACCGTTTTCAGCTCGTGGAGCTCCTCCTCGATTTGGGCCAGTCCCTCTTCCGTTAAAATAACTTCTTCGTTGCTCATGGTTCAACTCCATTTCTTAGTCATCTTATTAGTTTACCCCAATTCCCGGCAAAATGTAAGATCTATCGGAAAAATACTATGCTCGAATAAATCCGCCCTCGGAGTGTATAACTTGACCTGTAATCCACTCGGCTTCATCGCTGGCAAGAAACGTAATTAAGCGGGCGGTATCCTCCGGCAAACCTATTCGTCCCGTGGGAAACCGCGGCAAAAGATGCTGCTTAATGGAGTCCGTCATCCATCCCGTATCGGTAGGTCCCGGATTAACCGCATTCACCGTTATGCCCAGCGAAGCGATTTCCGGAGCCAAGGAACGGGTAAAAGCCGATATGGCGCCTTTCGTCGCTACATACTCCAAAGATCCGATCATTGGACCTTGCTCTTGACCGGATGTGAGATTGACGATGCGTCCTGCTTTGCAATTCTCTTTCTTAAAACGGCGGGCAAATTCAACGCAAAGAAGACAAGTGGCTCTCACGTTCACTTCATAATGCTTGTCAAAAGATTTTGCGTCAACGTTCATATACCCGTTACTCGCGTCATGAGTGGCATTATTGACAAGAATCGTCGGAGAGCCCAGCTTCTCCGAAACGGAATCGAGCAAGCGGGCCGGAGCATTCGCATCCGATAAATCGATTTCGATGCTTTCGCAGCGGCGTCCCATCGCTTGAATCTCGTTGCGCAATAAACCAGCCCATTCCCGCTCCGAGCCCCAAGGCATAGAATCATCGTATTCCCGCCAAACGGTAAAGAAAATATCAGCCCCCGCACTCGCCAAACTTCGGCAAATAGCTGTCCCTATCCCCTCTCGTCGGCTGGCCCCCGTAACCACCGCTATATGACCTTGTAATCTTTGCTCCATCGTCGTCCCTCCCATCATATCTGTTCAAGTCCGTTAACTATCCAAAACCGCATCTTCTTCAGGGAAACTTGTATACAAACAACGGCAGCTTTGGACCAAATCAACATGTCCTAGACTGCCGTCACTATTAGTTGCTTACGCTCTCCGATGGATTTTTGACCGCCGCTATAAGCAAAAACATCGGCCGCCGCACTTCTTCTTGCCATGCCGGATTTTGGTCTAACATCTCTTGAGTCGGCTGAAGCTCGGAAAGCTTCGTGATTTGAAAGCCGGATTCGATTAATGTATTGATATAGCTGGTAACGGTACGATGATATTTGATGACGTCATCCTCCAAAAATCTTGCCTGCCGCGGACCTTCCTTATGGTAGTCGTCGACAGGCCAATGCAATTTCTCGCCTTGTTGGCCGTAGTACCAGTCTTGCGCCGCCAGCGCGGTGAAGATCGGATGCTCAACCGAGAGCACGAAGCTTCCTCCCGCTGCGAGGCAATGATAAATTTTACGGCAGATGTTATCGAAGTCTTGGACATAGTGGAGCGAAAGAGAGCTGATGACCACATCGAACTCCCCCGCTCCAAAATCGATATCTTCGATCGCAAGGCGCCGATACTCGATATGCGGATCGTCGGTCATCGTTCTGGCGCGTTCCAGCATATTCTCGGAAAGGTCGACGCCTACAACCGATCTAGCCTGGTGTTCGCGCGCATAACGGCAATGCCAGCCGAAACCGCAGCCAAGATCAAGCACTCTTTTATCGCGCAAATCTGGAATCAATGCCCGAAAGGTGCTCCATTCCCCGGCAGCGTCCAAGCCGCCGACCGAGCGAGGCATCTGACTGTATTTCTCAAAAAATCCCAAGTCGTCATATTTATTTTGTTTCAAAGTAACCTTCCCTTTCTGTCTCTATGTATCGAACAGTATAACTTTAACCGTCAGCAATATCTTTAGCAAATTTGATTTTAATGAAAATTTCCTGCCCGCAGCGCTAACCTGAAATTTCCCAAAGAACTTTTCGGACGATTTCCCTTATCTCCGGTAATCTTTTTTCTTCGAATAGCGGATGATCCTTAAACCATTTCCTATTCAGCGGCGAAGGATGCGGCAGCACTATCGCAGGTTTATCGTTCAACGTATTATTTTTAAAAACGAGGCCGTCAAAACTTTCATTTGGAAACAAAAATTTCGCGGCTTTCGATCCGATAATTACAAATAATTCATTGTTAACGGCTTCCAATTCCTTCCTGAGCCATTTTCGAGCACAAGCTAACGGTGGAGGATTGTCCCCTCCTTTTGCATTTTTACCGGGAAAGCAATGAGATAATGCAGTGATATAAAAATGATCTTCATTGTAAAAAACATCGTCGGTTATTTGATACCATTTGTATTTCAGCTTCGCTCCCGAAGGATCGTTAAACGGCTTTTTTGTGAGATGAACATTATTCGAAGGGGCTTGGCTGATTTGGATAATTTTAGATCGTTCATTTCCATGAACTATCGGAACGGGGGTAAACCCGAACTTTTCTGTACAATCATCGCAAGCAAGAATGTTTCCTTTGAGTTCCGTAAAAGACATCGTCTAATCCTCGCAATTCATTTCAGAAATATAAAATCCTTCAACGGCTGAATCGAATGAATGGTATTTTAACTCCCTATTTTGAATCCATTTTTCCAAAGGTATGAGCCATGGGCGGAACTTTATGAAATTGCGTAAATCCCTTACATTCACAAACCGTACCTCTATCACATCAAGATCGGGATCTTTCATCTCACCTTGTTCTGATTGTAAGCTTCCTGAATAATAAACATGGAGATATTGTCCATACTTCTCCGAAGTATACTCCGTAATAAAAGCAACTTCTTCAACGGCTATTTTCAATCCTGTTTCCTCAAATGCTTCCCGCTCTGCCGTCTTCAGGAATGTTTCGCCCATTTCAGTCGACCCTTTCGGCAAACTCCAGCCGGACTTATCTTTTACCAGCAATACCGTTTCATCTTTTACAATCACAACACCAGCCGCAAGCTTATGAGCCAATGGTTTCCATCCCCTTAAACGATAATGGAAATGCTTATAATTTAAATAGTCAATCGTTCCGAATGAATGTATTAACTGACGTTCTTCTTAAGCTTCATTTTAGGTTTTCCGGGTTTAATCCTACTAATGTTTCTGGAATGAAGAATCCGTCCTTACGGATCAGAATATCATCGAACCATATTTCTCCGCCACCGAAATCAGATCGCTGAATATTTACAATATCCCAGTGCAATTCTGACCAATTCTGATTCCCAGGCGATCCTACAGGTACACATCCGGGAGTTAAGTGGTAACTGCCCCATATTTTTTCGTCAAATAGAGTATCTTTCATTGGTTTTTCAATATAGGGGTTCAACCCGATTCCAAATTCCCCAAAATATCTAGCCCCCTGGTCCGTATCAAGCAATCTATTTATTTGGTCCGAATCATTCGCCGTAGCATGTATAATTTTACCATTCTGTATTTCAAAGCGAATATTATCGTAAGTAAACCCTTCTTTAATCGACGGTGTATTATACGAAATGTACCCGTTAACGGATTCTTTAACCGGCATTGTATATACTTCGCCATCCGGAAGGTTCATGATTCCTGCGTCTTTGAACGAAGGCATATTTTTAATTGAGAATGTTACATCTGTCCCGGGGCCGGAAATCCTCACCTTGTCCGTTTGATCCATCAACGCCACTAAATGATCCATTTCCTTATCCATTTTGGAATAATCAAGATTACAAACATTAACCTGAATTTCGAAAGCGCATAAGAATGCGGTGGCGATCATCCAGGAGCGGATCAACAACTGTGAATAAGTGGGAGTGGGACCAGCGAAATTTTGAAACCAATATCCACATGGGGATAACTCCCCCCT
>NZ_JANYUY010000008.1 GCF_025060755.1 Paenibacillus doosanensis | reverse complement strand
CCAAAGTGCAAAGCGATGCCGGTAAAGACATTTACCGGTTACGTAAAGCCATCGTGGAACCCGCGTGGGGGCAAATGAAAGAATGTCAGGGCTTTCGTCAGTTTCACCTCCGTGGCGAAGATAAGGTTGAGGGTGAGTTCGTCCTTTTGGCTTTAAGCTATAATTTAAGAAAGCTTCATTCTGCCAAATATCCCAAACCATCCACGGTGTATAAACGGGAGAGGTCTGCCCAAAAACGTAAAAAAGCGGCGTAACTCCCACAAAGGCAAAGAAAGACACAGTGATTATACTCAAATCGTGATGAAAAATCATTTGAAAACCGAGTCTTACTCCGAAGGGACCTACAAAAGTAACTCCGTCGGACAGACTCTTAGAAGCGTGGTGAAAAAGCAAACTTCGCTAAGCGAGAGCAATCTGAAGAAGCGTAAGCGTTCGCCTTTGTTCTCGGATTTCCCCCGTTACACGGGCTTACTTATTCAAGAAATCCGGGAACAAGAGCGATCGGAAGATGCTTTCGCATGCGAAGTGGGCGTTTTTCACCATCCTCTTAGAAGCGTGGTGAAAAAATAGCGGAGGGGCCGTTTAAATCTGGAGAAGCGTAAGCGTTCGACTTTGCAGACGGCGATCTCCGCAGCAGCGAGTGAACCCCTTATCGACCCCAGGTCGCGCGGCAATCGCCGTACTTTTTAATATTGACTCCTGAAATGGATCGGTTTATAGTGAGATTAGCAATGAACGTGTGCGCACACGAAAAGAAGTAAGAGCATGCTGAAGAGCAATGGGGACCATGCCTGCGGCAGCCAGAGGTGCAGGAGGAGTTATGGGAGTTACAATCAAAGAAATCGCCGTCATCTGTGGAGTATCTCCCGGTACCGTCGACCGAGCCTTGAACCATCGCCCGGGAATTAGCGAGAAAACGAAAGCGAAGATCATCGAGGTAGCCAGACAGCTTAATTATCAGCCCGATTATATGGCGAGAAGCCTGGCCAAAGGAAGAACGATGACCATCGGCGTCGTGCTGTTCGATCTGTACAACCGCTCGTTCGCCCAGCTTATGAATGCCATTGAAGCCGAATCCAGGCGGCAGGGCTATTTCGTCGACCTTGTGCTGACGAACAAGGACCCCGGCAATGAGAAGAAATGCATCGAGCATCTGCTCCACCGCAAGGTGGACGGGATCATCATCTTTGCGATCAATTACGGAGAAGCGTTCGACCGTTATTTGAAAAGCTTGAACGTTCCGGTCGTTACCGTATGCAACCGGGTGTCCGGCGATTGGAGCTATATCGGTATCGACGACCGGAAAGCGATGAAGGAAGCCGTGCAATACATTTGCGGCAAAGGCTACGAAAGGTTCGTATACGTATGCCCGCCGCTGTCTTATCAAGGGAAAACCAATATTTTTACTCAGGAAGAACGTTTCGCCGGATGTCTCGAAGGCTTGAAGGAATTCGGAATGGACGAATTGCCCGTCATTGTCACGGACAAAGACTACGTTGGGGCGATCGGCCGGATGAGCTTCGGCGGCGGCGAGCCGCGTACGGCGATTGTTTGTTCTTGCGATATTTACGCGCTGGAAGTGATGAATCATTTGAAGGGCAGAGGGCTTCGCATTCCCGAGGACGTCGGCCTGATGGGCTTCGACAATATCGACGTGCTAAAATATGTAACGCCCGCCTTGACGACGGTAGAGTACGATGTAGAGCAGTTCGGCCTGCAAGCGGTCCGCTGCCTGGTGGAGCACATCGAGCAAGGATCGGCGGCGCCGGTGCCGCTGCTGCCCTATCGCATGATTGCCGGAGCTTCGATATGATCCGGCGGTTGTTTTTTACTCACGTCCGTGTGCGCACACGATGAGGGCGGGCAGACTTCCGCAGCGATCGGAGAGTACCGGCGTCGGTCGAAGCTTCCAGCCACGGCCTTAAAACCATGGTGAATAGATGGACCGCAGGCCGCGATGAAATCGCCATCCTTCTTTTTTACCTAAAAACGTGTGCGCACACGGGGAGCTTTCGCCATTATTTATACCCATAGGATAACGAGAGAGGAAGTCATTTCAATGAGCGGCAAACAAGCCAAAATGATTGTGGACAAAGACTTTATCATTTCGAACATAGATAACCGGATTTACGGCTCATTCATCGAGCATTTGGGGCGCGCCGTCTACGAAGGGATTTACGAGCCGGGGCATCCGCTCGCCGATGAGCAGGGCTTCCGCCAAGATGTCATCGAGCTGGTGAAGGAGCTGAACGTGCCGCTCGTCCGTTACCCCGGAGGCAACTTCGTATCCGGCTACAACTGGGAGGACGGCGTAGGTCCGAAGGAGGATCGTCCGCGCCGGCTGGAGCTGGCCTGGAAAACGATCGAAACCAATGAGGTTGGAACGAACGAGTTCGCCGACTGGGCGAAGAAGGTCAACTCCGAAGTCAATATGGCCGTCAACCTCGGCACCCGCGGGATTGATGCGGCGCGAAATCTGGTCGAGTACTGCAATCATCCGTCAGGCTCTTATTGGAGCGATCTTCGTATCAAGCACGGTTACAAGGAGCCGCATAAGTTCAAAACGTGGTGCCTTGGCAACGAAATGGACGGCCCGTGGCAGATCGGGCATAAAACGGCGGAGGAATACGGACGCATCGCCTGCGAGGCGGCCAAGGTAATGAAATGGGTCGATCCGACGATCGAGCTGGTCGCTTGCGGCAGTTCGAGCCGCGCGATGAAGACGTTCGCCGATTGGGAAGCGACCGTGCTCGATCATACTTACGATCATGTGGAGTACATATCCTTGCATACGTACTACGGCAACAGAGATAACGATACGGCCAACTTCGTGGCGCGATCGCTCGATATGGACGCTTTTATCCGCTCGGTGGCGGCGATCTGCGACTACGTCAAGGCCAAGAAGCGGAGCAAAAAGACGATCCATCTGTCGTTCGACGAATGGAACGTATGGTATCATTCCCATGATGCGGACAGCCAGAGAGACCCTTGGCAAATCGCGCCGCCGCAGCTGGAGGATGTGTACACGTTCGAGGACGCCATTCTGGTCGGCTGCATGCTGATCACGCTGCTGAAGCATTCCGACCGCGTGAAGATCGCCTGCATGGCGCAGTTGGTCAATGTCATCGCTCCGATCATGACGGAGAAGGGCGGCGGCGCGTGGAAGCAGACGATCTTCTATCCGTACATGCATGCGTCGGTGTACGGCAGAGGCGCGGCGCTGAATCCGATCGTCTCTTCGCCGCTGTATGACAGCAAGGACTTTACGGATGTGCCGTATTTGGAATCTACGGCCGTATATAACGAAGAGAAAGACGAGCTGACCATCTTCGCGGTCAATCGCGATCTGCACGAGTCGCTGCTGCTGGAATGCGATATCCGCAACTTCCAGGAGTACCGGGTCATCGAGCATATCGTGCTCGAGAACGACGACGCGAAGGCGCGGAACACCGCGGCCGCGCGCGGGCAGGTGCAGCCTCACAACCGCGGCGACGCCGGGGGGAAGGACGGCTTCGTCGTCGCCTCGCTGCCGAAGTTTTCCTGGAATGTGATCCGCTTGGCCAAGCGGCCGTAAGCGCGGAACCGGATAGAGAAAAGGACAAGTCGCTGTGATGGCGGGCTTGTCCTTTTTTTGTTGTTTAGGAAATGATGCGCAGCAATTTCCTATGGATATCCGGGGGGGCTCCCCCGAAAGGAAAGTCTACCCATAGAACGATCCCAGAGGAAGGGTTAGACGCCGATCCAGCTTAGGCTGGATGCGGCGGACGGAATAAGCTTCAGAGCATCACGTCACTTTTGGGGGATTTGTTCTACGATTAGCCGAATGATCTCGTCTCGTTGCAGCCGAGCCTCCGCGATATTTCTGCGGCGGCCTGTCTGACTTGATGTATCAGTTCAGGCAGGTTTTCCTCCCCGAACTGCACTTCGAGCGCTGCGGAGCTGAGCGCGGCGATAATTTGTCCCGTATGATCGAAGATCGGGGCGCTTAACTCGGCGGTATAATCTTCAAGCTCGGAACGGCTGAAGCTGTAGCCCCGTCGCCGGGTAAGCTCCAGCGAGGCGCGCAGCGCATCCTTATCGGTCATCGTTCCGGAGCTGATCGGCAATAGTTCAATCTCATCGACGTAGCGTTCCCGCTCATCGTCAGGCATGAAAGCAAGAATCGTCCGCGAGGATGCTCCGGCATACAGGGGGGCTTTTTTGCCTATTTTGGTGAACAGCCGAACGGGATGATTCGTATCCAGTTTTTCAATGTATATGCATTCTTGCCCGTCCCTGAGGACGAGATGGACCGCGTTCCCGATGTCGTCCCGCAGCTTTTCCATCACCGGCAAAGCGATCCGGCGGATGTCCAGCCGCTCGGCGACCAGATTTCCGAATTGAAGGAACAACAACCCGAGGGAGTAATACCCGTCTTTGTCTTTATGAAGAAAGCCCATGTCTTCCAGCGAACCGATCATTCGATGCACGGAAGTTTTGGGAATACCCGAGAGCTGTACGATTTCATTCATGCTCAGCTTGAAGCGATCTAAGAAAAGGTTAAGAATATCCATCGATCTGACGACGGTTTTATTTTTGTTCTGCACGTTGCGACGGTTCCTCCCGAATTGGCTGATGACGATTTTGCAATATTGACTGGCGTTTCCTTTCGTAAATCAAGTATACACTGAATGATGGGGGAACTCCATGGCCGCTGCCGTCATGCAATGAATCGGGTGCAAAAGTTTTTCTTGATTTTCGTTAAATACCGACTATAATGATCGTATATATATGGATTGAAAAACGGAATTACAGTTCCGAAAATCGGAACAAATAATCGAAGAAGGAGTCAATGACAAGATGAATGAGCAGGCGCGAGTATTGGAAGTCAGGAGCAGACGTGACATCGTCGATTTCATCAACTCCAATCCGGTAAGCAAGCCGGGATTCAAAATTATTTTGCTGGCGCTGGCGGGCGTGTTTGTAGACGCTTACGATTTCACGAGCATCGGAATCGGCACCGCCCAGCTGCAGCAGCAGTTCGGTTTGACGGCGGTCGAGCTGGGAAGCTTGACGGCCATTATGGCCGTAGGTTCTTTATTGGGGGCTGTATTCGGAGGGTACTATACGGATAAATTCGGCCGTAATAAAATGTTCTTGATCGATTTGTTTTTGATGGTGTTCGCCGCATTCGGCGCAGCCCTCTCGCCAAACTTCGGCTGGCTCGTTTTTTTCCGTCTGCTCATGGGCATCGGGGTCGGTCTTGATATTCCCGTAGCTTTAAGCTTCATTGCGGAATACAGCAATATGAAGAAAAAAGGCGCGAATGTCACATTATGGTGCCCTCTATGGTTTAGCGCCGCTTCGGTTACCGGGTTGATTGCACTGCCGTTTTATTTTTTGAATCAGCATGAATATATTTGGAGATGGTCTGTCGGTCTGGGCGGCGTGTTTGCACTCATCGTGTTATTTTTACGGTATTTCTATATGAACGAAAGTCCTTTATGGGCCGCTCATCATTTGTCGCTGGAGGAAAGCGCCAACGTGATCCGCAAAACGTATCAAATCGAAGTTCGCGTTCATCCGGCCGCCAAAAGCGCCCCCGATGCGCCGAGCAAGGCGAAGCTGTCTTACGCCGAAATCTTCAGGGGGAAATACAAACTTAGAACCATACTCGCTTCGATCATTACCTTTACGCAAAGTATGGAATATTTCGCCGTAGGCTTCTATATCCCGACGATTTCGACGATTATTTTCGGAAAAGGCGTCATCTACGCCATCATCGGCACGATTGTGTTCAATTTGTTCGGGGCGCTCGGCGGATTTCTCGGCGCATCCCTCAATACCCGCTGGGGCGTCCGCAAGCTGTCGATTGTCGGTTACGTGATAGCGGTTATCGGTTTGCTGCTCATGGGGACGACAGGGAATTCTTACGTCGGCGTCTCGGCCGTGCTGCTTGCAGCCTTTATATTCGGTCATGCTTTCGGACCGGGCTCGCAAGGGATGACGATGGCGACGCTGTCGTATCCTACGGAGCTTAGAGGACTTGGCGCCGGATTCGGACAAGGCATTACGCGCGTCGGCAGTATTTTGGGCTTCTTTCTATTTCCCGTCGTGCTCGCTGCAGCCGGTTTATACAATACGCTGCTGCTGCTGGCGATCGTACCCTTCCTCGGGCTCGCTGCGACGCTGCTGATCAAGTGGGAACCGATCGGACAAGATGTGGAAAGCGAAGGAATCGCTTCTTAAAAGTAAAGGGGTTGTTGTTATCCGATATGTAGAAATGTCCCCGCTAGGGGAAAGCGCCATTGCCGTGAAGCTGGGAGAGCGGGCGGATGAGGAGACCCATATGAAGGTCCGAGTATTGTCCGATCATTTGGCCAAGCATCCGTTCGACGGAATGGTTGAATTTATCCCGGCGTTTACTTCGGTTACGGTCGTATACGACCCTGTGCGGCTTTTTCTGAATGACGGCATGGCGCCGCCAGAAGGAGAATTGCGTTATCCGTATGACATTGCGAAGCATCAATTGCTTGCGATCGTGGAGCAGTTGAATGAAGGCTCGGTGCCTGAACCTAAGGTTGTCGACATTCCCGTCTGCTACGGAGACGAATTCGGGGCGGATTTGGAGCATGTGGCGGAGATCAACGGACTCAGTACGGACGAAGTAATTCGGATTCATTCCGGCGGACGCTATTTGGTCTACATGCTGGGGTTCGCTCCCGGCTTTCCTTACCTGGGAGGAATGGATAAGCGGATTGCGGCTCCTCGCAAGCCGTCTCCGCGTCTTGCCATTCCGCCGGGAACGGTCGGCATCGCCGGGGAACAAACCGGCATTTATCCGATCGAAACGCCGGGCGGCTGGCAGCTGATCGGGCGCACGCCGCTCTCTTTGTTTTTACCGGATCGGCAGCCTCCCACCTTGCTCGAAGCGGGGAATCTGATACGATTTTACCCGATCACCCGCAAGGAGTATGACCAGTGGAGGGAATAAACCGATGACGATTCATGTTCGCAAGCCCGGCCTGCTCACGACATTGCAGGATGCGGGCAGGTACGGTTACCAAAAGTACGGCGTCATTGTGAGCGGGCCGATGGACAGCTTCGCGCATCAAACGGCGAATTTGCTGGTCGGCAATGACGCGAAGGAAGCCGCTCTGGAAGCGACGCTGATCGGCCCGACGTTATATTTTGCAGCGCCTGCGCTGATCGCCGTCTGCGGACCGGGCTTTACCGCATCCATCGACGGCGTTCCGGCGCCTCTATGGAGACCGGTGTATGTAAACGCCGGGGCGACGCTGCTGCTCGGCTCTTCCCGCGAAGGCTGCCGCTGTTATATCGCCGTCTCGGGAGGCTTCGACGTTCCGGAGCAGCTCGGCAGCCGCTCAACTTATCTGCGTGCCGGTCTCGGAGGCTTGGAGGGCCGGGCGCTGAAGGAAGGCGACCGGCTGCGGCTTAAGGACGCAACGGAGCTCGGAGAGAACATAATGCGGCGGCTTCATGCCGATGCAGGCGATGCGGCCTTTCAATCCGTAAAATGGCGCGTATCCTACGAAATGATGCCCGCCTATAACCCGAATCCCGAAATTCGCGTCATGCCCGGCGCGCAATCCGATTTATTCGATGCCGCGGGCCTGGAGGCCCTGTTCTCGGCGGAATTTAAAGTTCAGCCTCAATCGGACCGGATGGGCTACCGGCTCGCGGGGCAGCCGCTGTACTTGCGGGAGCCGCTGGACATGCTGTCCGAGCCGGTGACGTTCGGAACGGTTCAGGTTCCGCCGGACGGGAACCCGATTGTATTGATGGCCGACCGGCAAACGACGGGAGGGTATCCGAAGATAGCGCAGGTCCTTGCGGCGGACTTGCCGTTGCTTGCGCAGGCGCAAATCGGCAGCAGCGTAAGGTTTAGGCAGGCGGATCTTATTGAGGCTCAAGAATCGTATTTGCTGATGGAATGGAATTTGCGCAATTTGAGAAAGAGCATTCAAATGTATTTCTTTTAAGGAGGCATTTTCATGAGATATGTGGATCTGAATTGCGATATGGGAGAAAGCTTCGGCGCTTACCGTCTCGGCAGAGACGAGGAAATATTATCGTATGTCACGTCCGCCAATATCGCCTGCGGGTTCCATGCGGGGGATGCCGGCACGATGAGAAAGACGGTCAAGCTGGCGCTGGAGAACGGAGTAGCCATTGGCGCGCATCCGGGCTTGCAGGATTTGATCGGCTTCGGCCGGAGGAAGATGGACATCTCCCCGCAAGAAGCTTACGACATCGCCGTATACCAGATCGGCGCGCTATGGGGATTCGTCCGGTCCGAAGGCGGTACGATGCAGCATGTGAAAGCCCACGGCGAGCTGTACAACATGGCGGCGGTCAACCCCGGTTTGGCCGAAGCGATCGCCGAAGCGGTCTATAAGGTCGATCCCGAGCTGATCTTGTTCGGGCTGGCGAACAGCGAGCTGCTCAAGGCCGGGAAGAAGGCCGGGCTGCGCACGGCGAGCGAAGTATTCTCCGATCGCACGTACCAGGACAACGGTACGCTGACTCCGCGCAGACAGCCGGATGCGATGATCACGGACGACCGGGAGGCTGTGAAGCAGGTCATCCGCATGGTCAACGAAGGCAAAGTGCTTTCAAGGCAAAATACGGATGTCCTCATTCAGGCGGATACGGTTTGCATTCACGGCGACGGAGCGCACGCGCTCGAATTTGCCCGGATGATTAACGAATCGCTGCGGCAAGCGGGCATCACGGTTCAATCGATCGGAAAAACCATTTCCGACAATTCCTGACACGGATAGGAGCGCGCAATGATGAATCCTTTGCATATCAACACGGATGTTTTGGTAATCGGCTCCGGCGCGGCCGGCATGATGGCCGCCAAAGCGGCCGCGCTCGAAGGGGCGAAAGTGGTGCTGGCCGATAAAAGCCTGGTCGGCCGCGGCGGCGCGACCATATTGGCGCAGATGACCGTCGCGGTTGCGCTGGGAGAAGCGGAAGAAGATCATCCGGATATTCACTTTGAAGATACGATGAACGGCAGCCGGGGAATGGCCGATCCGGATATCGTGCGGACGATTGTGGATCGCGGACCCGAGCTCATTCTGGAGGCGGAGAGCTACGGGGTCAAATGGGCGAGAACGCCGGACGGGAAGCATTCCCAAGTCGTGGCTCCGGGTCATTCGCGGCGGCGCTGCGTATATGTGGACATTTTGAACACAGGCGGCGCGACGTCGGCGGGGCTGAGAAAAGCGATTTGGAAAGACGAAGCCATCGAACGGCTCAAAAATATAATGATCACGAAGCTGGTCGTGGAAGACGGAGCGGTCGTCGGCGCGGTAGGATTTGCGATGGAACAATTCCGGCCTGTGACGATCGCGGCGAATGCGGTTATTCTGGCGACCGGCGGCTTGACCGAAATCTATGAAAGAAACAGCGCCTCGGCGAATATGACGGGCGACGGGTTTATGCTGGCGGCCGAAGCGGGAGCGGAGCTGCGGGATATGGAGATGGTGCAGTTTTTCCCGATCGCTCACCTGCATCCGCCTCTCGTCGGGATCGACCCGATTATGTGGGACCCGTTCCGCTATAAATTGGGCGGGCGCCTGTTGAACGGCCAACACGAAGAATTTATGGATAAATACAATAATGAAGTTGCGGGCAAATATACGGCGGCGCGCGACCAGACGACGCTGGCCATCTTCAAGGAAGTCGAAGCCGGGAGAGGGACGCCGCACGGCGGAGCGTATCTCGATTTTCGGATGGTGCCGGAGGAGCGATTGAAAGAAGCGTTCGGACCGGTCATCCCTATTTTGAAAAATCAAGGCGTCGATTTGACCAAAGATATGGTCGAGGTGGCGCCGATGGCGCATTTCACGATGGGCGGGATTCGCGTCAACAGCAGGATGGAAACGACCGTCCCCGGGCTGCTTGCCTGCGGCGAGCTGATCTACGGCATGCACGGAGCCAACCGGTTGTCGGGCAACGCGATTACAGAAGCGCTGGTGACGGGGCGCATTGCCGCGGAGACGGCCGCTCAAGCCAAGCCGAAGGCGCCGTCCGGCCGGCTGCAAGCCGAGCTGGAGCGGTTGGAACGGCTCTGGCATCCGCGCCAGGTTGAACGGGACGAAGCTTCGATGCTGTCGGTGAAGCGCGAGCTGCAGAAGCTGATGTGGGAAGGCGCGGGGCCGCTGCGCACGGAAGCCGGCTTGACCCGCGCGCTGGAGGAGCTGCGCGAGCTCACCGCACGTGTGGACAATATCGCCTTGGCCAGACAAAACTATTACGCGCTGACGTTGGTAGAGAAGATAGAGCTCGTTCATATGCTGAAATTGAGCGAAACGATCATTACCGGGGCGCTCGCCAGACGGGAATCCCGCGGCGCGCACACCCGTCTTGATCACAATCACGCTTATGAGACCGCGGTCAGCACGAAGTTCCGGCTGGATGCCGCGGGCCGATGGTCGATGGAGGAAATTCCGCTGCCCGGACCGGCAAGATCCTAAGCAACCGGCGGAGCAAGCGGCCGGAGCGAACCTTTTCACCACACTTCCCAGCAAAGGGGGATAAATCAATGTCTTACGTAACATTGCATGTCGTCCGCGGCGATGCGGAGGCGGGGAGAACAATCGAAGATTACGAGGTGCCGTATCATGAAGGCATGAGCCTGCTGGACGCGATCTTCTGGATTCGCGAGCATAAGGACACTTCGTTATCGGTCAGATATTCCTGCCGATCGGCCAATGCCTGTAAGGAATGTATGGCCGTCGTGAACGGCAAGGCCGGTTACCTGTGCAGTATTAGAGCGGTTCCCGAATCCGAGGTTCATATCGAGCCGCTGCCGAGTTTGCCTTGGATCAAAGATTTGACTACTGCGTTAGAGTAACCGGCGCTGAAGCCGGATTGCTGCGCAGCCGATACGATAGTTCAGCCGGACGAGATGTCCGTCGTCATCCCAGCCTGACCCGGTTCTTCCTAGGGTCGGGCTTTTTGGTATGATGCCGGGGGATTATATATCAAGCCGGCTTAAAAGCGAAGGGCTACTATGATCTATTAGCGTAGTTTGTCAAGGAGATTATAATAATAATAGGTTTTGGAACGCGTTTTTCCGTCAGAAAATATAATCTTCTGCGATTCCAAAATAGATAGATATCTTCTGCAAGTGGCTTCCGGAATTTCTGCCGCTGAAGAAATCGTCTGAACTGTGAAAATGGGCTTTTGGTATATGGCATCAATTAACTTTTTTACACCGCTGCTGTTAATTAGAGATTGAGCTAAATTCAAATCGTGCTCATACAAGCGATTAACATCATTGATTAATTGGATATTTTTATTTGCCTGAAGTATGATCGCTTCTAAGAAAAAGTGAATCCATTGATTCCAGTCGCCTTTATACCGTGTATCATTAAGAAATCGATAATATTTATGCTTATCCCTTTCCAATGCTTCACTTAAAAAGAAATTAGGATAATCGATAACATTCTTGCTGAATAAGTACAAAGGGATCAAAATGCGTCCGATTCTCCCATTTCCATTAAGAAATGGATGAATCGTTTCGAACTGTGCGTGTATGATGGCGGCTCGAACGAGTTCATCCAATTGATCCTGAGGATTATTAATATATATTTCTAAATTATTCATATAAGTATCGACCAGTTGAGGCTGCGGAGGAATGTATGTTGCTGTTTCCATGGTGCAGCCTTCAGGGCCGATAAAGTTTTGGATTTTTCTATACTCACCCGGAGAACGATTGCTTCCACGAACGCCATTTGACATTAGTGTTACGTGCATAGCTTTAAAAAGCCGCGTGGAGATCGGCAGAACGGCGAGATTGTCCATTCCATCCCGGAGCGCATGGTAGTAATTGAGTACTTCTTGTATATCTTTATTATTTTTTCTGCTATGGGCTTCAACTTCAAGAACTTCATCGAGAGTGACTTGGGTGCCCTCGATTTTGGTTGACTGCACCGCTTCATTCAGCATGACGGGGTTTAATAATAAATGGGAAGGTAACTTTGTATTTTGAAGCAGCACCTGATATTGGGCAATCTTTTTATTGGCTTCTATTAATTCCCGAAGGAACATTAGCTGGTTAATTCGTTCGCCGGTTAAAGGTAAATTTTCAGGTGTGAAAGGTGTTTTCGCCATGACTAAACCTCACTTTCCAAAGGGATGTAATATATTATTAACATTTTAACCGATTTGTGATTATAAATACAAGGAAAGTTGGGATTAACGATCAAAATATAGATAATTTGATTGCAACCCAGCCTGACCCGATGCTTCTTAGGGTCGGGCTTTTTGGTATGCTATACTATGTAATAGAAAAGAAACCGTTATAGTTGGGAGATTAAGAGAATGAAGCTCGTATCATGGAACGTCAACGGGTTGAGAGCCTGTGTTAACAAAGGATTCAACGATTACTTTCAAGCGGTCGACGCGGATTTGTTCTGCATTCAGGAGACCAAGCTGCAGGAAGGGCAAATTCAACTGGAGCATCTTGAAGGCTATGAGCAGTATTGGAACTATGCGGAGAAGAAGGGTTATTCCGGCACGGCCGTATTTTCCAAGCATAAGCCGCTTTCCGTACGGTACGGTCTGGAAGAGGACAGCGAGCCGGAAGGCCGGACGATTACGATGGAGTTCAAGGACTTTTATCTGGTCAATGTGTATACGCCGAATGCGAGACGCGACTTATCGAGGCTGGATTACCGGCTGGAGTGGGAAGAACGGTTCCGGGCTTATCTGCAGCAGCTCGATGCCAAGAAACCGCTAATTGTTTGCGGAGATTTGAACGTGGCGCATGAAGAGATCGACCTGAAGAATGCGAAGTCCAACCGGAACAATTCGGGCTTCACGCCGGAGGAGCGGGGAAAAATGACCGAGCTGCTGGAGGCCGGATTCGTCGACAGCTTCCGTCATCTCTACCCCGAGAAAACCGATGCGTATACATGGTGGTCATTTATGCCGAAGGTACGCGAGCGGAATATCGGATGGCGGATCGACTATTTTCTTATTTCTTCCCGGTTGACCGCTTCGCTGGAAGATTCGCAAATCGCCTGCGAGGTGATGGGCAGCGATCATTGCCCGGTCGTTCTTCAGATGAAGGAGCTGGAGGCCTAACAGGCTGCCGCCGGCCTGTCCGGGAGCCTCTTGCTTCGCCTTCAGCCGCTGTCGGACACCGCGGCGCTTTACCGGTTGCGATCGGCCCGGTTGCCCGCAGCTACAGCTGCAGCCGCAGCCGCTACGGCCGCCGCAGCTTACCGCTGGGCGACCATAGCGCTTCTCCGGTATTCGCTCGGCGTCATGCCGGTCCACTTCTTGAACATCCGGTTAAACGACGTAATATTGCGGTACCCAATCTGCACGCTGACGTCGTTGATGCTGGAATCGGTGCCCGCCAGCAGCTCCTGCGCCTTGCGGATACGGATGTCGTTCAGATGATCGCTGAAGTTGACGCCGGTTTTTTCCTTAATATAGACGGATAAATAAGCGCTCGACATATTGAGCTTATCGGCCAAGTAATCGAGGGACAAATCGTCCCCGTACTTGGTATGCAGATGATCCATCACGAACGTGACGATCGGATCGCTTTCCTCTTTTTTCTCCGAAATCAGCGCCGCGACCAGCTTCAGAATGTCCCGGCACGTTTTTTTATATTCCTCCAGCGTGCAGCATTCCTTCAACTGCTGCATCAGCGGCTTGAGCGGCCATGAGGCGCCGGGCCCGATACCGTACAAATCCATAAACTTCCATATCTTGGCTTCGAGCCATCCGGCGAAGGAAGCGAACTGCGTGATGCTCGCCTCTTTCGCATACATATCGTCGAGAAAGCGGACGACGAGCTCCAGCGAGCCGGATTCGTCGCCGGCCTGCAGCCGGGCGTTCAGCTCCTGATCCTGGGCGGGACTGAGCGTAGAGGCGGACGGAACGGCCCTATTCTCCAGCATAATCTGCGTCTCTTCCTCCAGCTTCGCCTGCTTGACCATCTCCAGCACTTGCCGGTACGCGTGATTGAACTGGGTCGAATGCTCGAACCAAGAGCTGACGGCGACGGTGAACAGGCTGTAGTCCTTGTCCCGGTCGAAGACGATCTTTAGCTCGCGCAGCACCTCGGCGATCTGTTCCTTCTCCTGCCGGCCGGTAATGACGGTAAGAATTTGATTTTTTTCCATTTGAAACGTATGGCAGCCGGGAAAACGCTCGGAGAAGATCAGCGCGATATGCTCCCGGAAATAGTAGGCGGCGCGCTCTTTTTTGATCAGATTATCGTCGAACGGACCTGAGCGGAATCGCAGCAGGTAGAGGACGATGGTGAAGCTCTCCTCGGCGGCCATGAAGTCTTTCCATTCGCTGATGTCGGTATTGATGCTTTTGAGCTTGTTGATGTAATTGTAGCTTTTCAGAATCGATTGCTTGCTGGACAGCTCGCTTTGAATGACGTTTTTTTCCTTGACCAGATCCATAATTTTGTTGTGAATAAAGGCGAATTCACTGATCGAGCTGGCCGCCTTCATCAGTTCGGACGACGAGCCGTTGACGATCGAAGAAATCAGCTGCTTCACCGGGCGGTTAATCCGCTTGCTGTAATAGAACGAAACGGCGATACCGAGAGCCAGCGACAAAATAAACAGCACCAACAGCGTAACCATCAGCCGGTTGAGCTGGGAGGCGATGGCCGCATTGGGCACGGTGGTGACGTAAGTGATCCCGTCCGCGTCGGTTTCCTTGAAATAATAATAGCCGTCCTCCAGTACATAATTGCTCCCCGGAGAAAAGGCCGGCAAATCGCCCGAGGACCACTCTCCCGCAGCCGGGTACAGAGCCGTGCCGTTCTTATCGATAATCATAAACCGGCGGGCGTTATCGGTATCGTCGAAGAACGCTTCCTGCGCCTTGGCGATATCCATAAAGGCCGTAATCATATAATTGCTGTCCGGGAGCTTGAAGCTGATCGGCAAAAGCGATTTCTTCTCGGGCACATTCCACCCCGTGTAAAAATCCGATACCGGCAGGATGGAGAAGTTCGGACTCTCGGCGAGCTGCTTGCTCCAGGAGTCGAACGGATACTGCTCGCTCGTATACAGCAGATTGTATTGATCCTCGGCCTGGCTGCTGCCGTCCTTGTCGAAGGTCATCGACTTGGAATTGTAATAAACGATCATATTGTCCAGGTACAGCTGCGGATTGAACACTTCGGCGCGCAGCAAACCGATAATTTTTTTGCCTTGCAGATAGTCGATATCGTTCTCGTCCTTCGTGAGCAGCTGGCGATTGAAGCCGACGACGTCGGTGTCGTTGTACGATTGGTAGAGCACGGACTTAATCCGATTGAAATGCGTGTTGTACCGCTCCGCCGTATTTTGCAAGGTGAGTCGGTTATAGCGGATCAGCTCGTCCTGATATTTGCTTTTGAAGAACACGAAAGCGACCATATCGAGAGCGAAGAACAGCAGCACAATGACCAAAAAGCTGATCAGGATGGTGACGAACAGAGATGTTTTTTTGGGCTGAGCTTGATACATCGGGACGCGCTCCTTTGACGGCTTGGTTATCTCTTCCATCTTACAGGAAGCGCTTTTGCGAGGGAAGGAGCAAAATTTTAGATTCTTATCACTTTTTTAGAAACGAAGGTAAAGCCCGAAAACAAAAGAAAGGTCTATAGGCAAAGCGGGCTTGACGGGCTTATGATTCGGGTCGGGGAGCAGGCCAGGTGACTGCCATGAGCAAGGGGGAAGAAAGGAAGGTGAACATGAATACAGCTTTCAAGCGCATCAAAAAAAATTACGATCTGTATCTGCTGTTTTTACCGGTGCTGGCATTTTTCATCATTTTTGAATATGTGCCCATGTACGGCGTGCAAATCGCCTTTAAAGATTTTATCGCAACCAAAGGCATCTGGGGCAGTCCATGGGTCGGGTTTAAACATTTTGAGCGGTTTTTCGACAGCTTCTATTTTTGGCGGCTGATCCGAAATACGCTGGGCATCGGACTGTATCAGCTGATCGTCGGCTTTCCCGTGCCGATTGTGCTGGCGCTGATGATTAACGAGGTGAAGTCGAGCCTGTTCCGCAGATTTGTGCAGACGGTGACATATGCGCCGCATTTTTTATCCACGGTCGTTGCGGTCGGGATGATCATGATGTTCCTCTCTCCGGAAACGGGGCTCGTCAACATCGCCATCCGCCTGTTCGGCGGGGAACCGATTTCCTTCATGACCGAGCCGGGCTGGTTCAAGTCGATCTACGTCTGGTCCGGCGTATGGCAGCAAATGGGCTGGAGCTCGATCATCTACTTGGCTGCGCTGTCCGGGATCGATCCGCAGCTTCACGAAGCCGCCCGGGTAGACGGGGCCAGCCGGCTGCGCCGCATTTGGCATATTAATCTGCCGGGGATTATGCCGACCGTCATCGTGCTGCTTATTCTGAACGTCGGGTCGATTCTCGGCGTCGGATTCGAGAAAGTGTTCCTGATGCAAAACTCGCTGAACATGGCCGCATCCGACGTCATCTCGACCAGCGTGTACCGCAGCGGCATTCTCGGGGCGGAATTCAGCTATTCCGCAGCCGTCGGCCTGTTCAATTCGGTGGTCAACTTTATTTTGCTGCTGACGGTAAACCGGATCGCCCGCAAAGTCAGCGAAACCAGCTTATGGTAAAGGAGGGGAGAAATCTATGCTGGAAAGCCGATCCGACCGATGGGTCAACGCGCTCATTCATACGCTGTTGATTGTCGTCAGCTTGGCGGTGCTGTACCCGCTGTTCTTCGTTCTGATAGCATCCTTCAGCAGTCCGGAGGCGGTCATTCGCGGCGAAGTATGGCTGTGGCCGAAGGGCGTCACCCTGGTCGGCTACGAACGCATTTTGCAGAACAAAGAGATATTGTCGGGCTATATGAACACGATCTCGTACACGGTCGTCGGAACCGCCATCAACCTGATCATGACGGTGGCGGCCGCTTACCCGCTGTCGCGCAAAGAGTTTTACGGACGCCATGTGTTTACGGCGCTGATTTTGTTCACGATGTTTTTCAGCGGCGGAATGGTGCCGACCTATCTTCTGATCAAGAAGCTGGGCATGCTCAATACGTACTGGGCGATGGTCATTCCGTCGGCCTTGTCGGTGTGGAACATCGTCATCATGCGCACATTTTTTCAAAGCAGCATTCCAGGCGAGATTCACGAAGCCGCTTCCATCGACGGCTGCTCCAATATGCAGACGCTGGTGCGGATCGTGCTGCCGCTGTCGGTTCCGATCTTGGCCGTCATGGTGTTGTTCTATAGCGTAGGACATTGGAACGCGTATTTTAACGCTTTGATCTACTTGACCGATCGCGCCAAATATCCGCTGCAGCTGATCTTAAGGGAAATTCTCGTGCAGGGTCAAATGCAGGAGATGGTCGACGTCAGCGACGATTCGCTGGCAAGAAGCATTATGGATGCGGAGGCGATCAAGTTTGCGGCCGTGATGGTGGCGAATTTGCCGGTGCTGCTGCTGTATCCTTTTTTGCAAAAATATTTCGTCAAAGGCGTGATGGTCGGCGCTCTGAAAGGGTAATGCCGAATGCAGCGGTATAATGATATGAGGGACTATTGAAGGAGGAGCAATATATGAAAAAAAACAATAGATGGATGGCGTCCGTACTGACCGTGACGATGGCTGGAACCATGCTCGCCGGATGCAGCGGCAATGCGGACAGCGCCGGCGAAGGCGGCAAACAGGGAGCGGCAAGCGCCCCCGAAGGGGTGAACAAGAGCGGCATGCCGATCGTGAATGCGCCGATATCGCTGAAGTTTTTTACCGGCAAGTCGCCGACGAACGGCAGCAAATTCGAGGATACGCTCGTATGGAAGGAATACGCCAAGCAGTCGAACATCAACGTGACGTTCGAGCTCGTACCCTTCGAGAATTTGACGGAGAAGAAGAACCTGGTGCTGGCCGGAGGGGACTATCCCGACGCCTTCTATTCCGCGCGCCTGTCGGCCGCGGACTTGACGAAGTACGGCGGCCAGGGCGTGTTCATCAAGCTGAACGATCTGATCGACCAATATGCGCCCAATTTCAAGCAGCTGATGGAAAAATATCCGGACATCAAGAAAGGCTTGACGATGCCCGACGGCAACATCTATTCGCTCCCTTCATTCTACGATCCGACCTTCCTGCCGATGCTGATCGGGACGCCGCTGTGGGTGAACAAGGACTGGCTCGATAAACTCGGGATAAAAGAACCGGCGACGACGGAGGAATTTTACCAGTACTTGAAGAAAGTGAAAGAGACCGATTTGAACGGCAATGGCGAAAAGGATGAAATTCCTTACAGCAGCGCCGGCATCGGCAATCTGATCAATCAGCTGAAAGGGGCGTGGGGACTCGGCAACCGGGGACTCGGGCATCCGTACGTCGATGTCGATCCTGCGACGAACAAGCTCCGGTTCACCAAAACCGATCCGAAATACAAGGAAGTGCTGCAATTCATTAATAAGCTGTACTCGGAAGGATTAATCGACAAGGAAATTTTCACGATTAAGGACAGTGCGCTGTACGCCAAAGGGCAGAAGGGCGTGCTCGGCTCCACCGTCATCCCGAACCCGGCCACGCTGATGAATCAGAAAAACTATATCGGGCTCGGCGCTTTGAAGGGACCGCACGGCGACCAGCTGTATTCGCAGGTGAAAGTGCCGATGGTGCATGTGGGCGCCTTTGCGATTACGAACAAAAATAAATATCCGGAAGCGACCTTGCGCTGGATGGATTATTTTTACGGCGACGAGGGAGCGAAATTTTACTTCATGGGGCAAAAAGACGTGACCTACAGGGAGGGCGCCGACGGCAAGCTGGAATATGTGGACGAGATTACGAAAAATCCGCAAGGCTTGACCCAGGATCAGGCGCTGGCCAAAAATTTCACCTGGCTCGGCGGAAGCTACCCGGGCTATGTGCAGGAGAAATATTTCAAAGGCTCGGAGACGCTTCCGGAATCGGTGGCGGCAGGCAAGAAAGCGGAGCCGTACGCGGTCAAGGAAATTTGGAACAACTTCAACTTTACCGATGCGGAAACGGAGATTATGTCGTCAATCGGCAAAGACATTCAAACGTATGTAACCGAGATGGAAGCCAAGTTCATCAACGGCACCGCTTCGTTCGACGAGTGGGATAAATACGTGGCGACGATTCAAAAAATGGGCCTTGATCAATATATGAAAACGTACCAAGCGGCGTATGAACGGTATAGTCAACAAAAATAACGTCCTTGTTGGAAAGGAGCGCGTTGCTATGAAAGCAGCAGTATTGGGCTGCGGTATTATGGGAAAAACGCATGCCAGAAACTGGCCGTCCGTGCCGGGAGTGCGGCTTGTCGGCGTCTGCGATGCGGATCGTCCGACGGCGGAGAAGGTTGCCGAGGAGAACGGCACGAAGGCGTACGCAAGTCTGGAGGAGATGCTCGAAGCGGAGCGTCCGGATGTGCTGAGCGTCTGTCTGCCGACTTATTTGCATAAGCCGTACGTGCTTCAGGCCGCCGGGGCGGGCGTGCATATCGTCTGCGAGAAGCCGATCGCGCCGACGCTGGAGGACGCCGAAGACATCATCGCAGGCTGCCGGTCGCACGGGGTCAGGCTGTTCATCGCGCAGGTCGTGCGTTTTTTCCCGAGCTACCGGGATTTGGCGGCGAAGGTGCGCGCAGGAGCCATCGGCGAGCCGGGCGTCATGCATACGAAGCGGATCGGCGGTCATCCGGGCAAAGCGAAGGCTTGGTATTACGACCGCGAGAAGAGCGGCGGCGTCATTCTCGATCTGCTCATTCACGACATCGATTATATGCGCAGTGTCTTCGGCGAAGTCGACACGGTGTTCGCCTTGAACCGCGTGACGGAGGAGACGGATTACGCGCTCGTCACGCTGCGCTTCAAGCAGGGAGCGATTGCGAATCTGGAAGGCCATTGGGGCTATCCGGGGCCGTTCACGACGGCGGCGGAATTTGCCGGAACGAAGGGCGTGCTGCGCTTCCACTCGGATGATGCGGTATCGCTGCGGGTGCATGCGTCCCGCCAATCGGCGGAGGACGGGCCGAAGGTGGCGGTGCCGAAAAGCCCCGCCTATCATGACCCGTATTATTACGAGCTGGAGCATTTTGCGGATTGCATCCGCAGCGGCGAGGAGCCGATCGTGACGGCGGAGGACGCCTACCGCGCCATGGAGATCGCCCATGCGGCGATCGCCTCCGCGAAGTCGGGGCAGCCGGTCCGGATGGACGAATTTGCCCGCGGCGGGAAGGGAGGAAGCCTTCATGTCTGAACAAACCAAAGTGAACATCGGCGTCATCAGTCTCGCCCATTCTCATGGACGCAGCTATTTCCGCGAGCTGGCATCGATGCCCGGCGTGGAAATCGCCGGCATCGCCGACAGCGATAAGCTGCGGGCTCAGCCGCTGGCGGACTCGCACGGCGCTTCGTATTATGAGGATTACCGCGAGCTGCTCGCGCGGCCGGAGCTGGATGCGGTCGTGATCTGCTCCGAGAATATCCATCATGCGCAGCTTGCGATCCACGCGGCCCGGGCGGGCAAGCATATATTGTGCGAGAAGCCGCTCGGGACGACGGTTCCCCAGATGCAGGCGATGATCGCAGCCAGCGAGGAAAACGGCGTCCTGCTGATGACGGCGTTCCCGTGCCGCTACCTGCCTGCCGTCGTGCAGGCGAAGGAAGCCGTGGACCGCGGGGCCGTCGGCGACATCCTCGCGATCAAAGGCACGAACCGCGGCTCCATGCCGGGCGGCTGGTTCGTCGATCCGGCGCTGTCCGGCGGCGGGGCGGTGCTCGACCATACCGTGCACGTGATGGATCTGATGCGCTGGTTCCTCGGCAGCGAACCGGCGCGCGTATACGCCGAGATGGGCACGCTGTTCCACGATCTGCCGGTCGAAGACTCGGGCATGGTGCATGTGACGTTCGAGAGCGGCGTCATCGCCGTGCTCGACACGAGCTGGTCGCGCAGCAAGTCGTTCCCGTTCTGGGGCGACGTGACGATGGAAATTATCGGAACGGAAGGCGTTATCAGCGTCGATGCGTTCGGACAGAAGAACGAAGTGTACAGCGACGAAGCGGGCAAAGCGCAGTGGAGCCACTGGGGCGACCGGATGGACCGCTATATGCTGCTCGATTTCGTCCGCGCCGTCCGCGAGAGGGGGCAGGCGCCGATCAGCGGCGAAGACGGCATGCGCTCCGCGGCGGTGGCGCTGGCCGCCTATGAATCCGTGCGCCGCAAGGCGTCGGTTGATATGAAGGACATTTTGGGGCCGACGGTGTAGTCCTTTTTTGAGCAGATGGCTCTACAGGGAAGAAAATATGGGGTTCATAGGATTCGAATATGCCGATGAGGGAGAGATGGGGATGAAGTATCAGGCGGTCTTTGTAGACAGAGACGGTACGATCGGCGGGAACGGGCATTTCGTACACCCGAAGGAGTTTCGCCCGTATTCTTTTTCGGAGGAAGCTATCGGCATGCTCAGGGCGTCAGGACTTCGCCTGTTCGCATTTACGAATCAGCATAGAATTTCCCGGGGCGAAGCGGCCGAAGAAGATTTTTACGAGGAGTTCGCAAAGCTCGGGTTCGAGCAAGCGTATATTTGCCCGCATGAACCGAATCAAGGTTGCGATTGCCATAAGCCGGCGCCGGGGATGCTGCTCCGCGCCGCGCGGGAGCATGCCCTCGATTTGACCCGATGCATCGTCATCGGCGACGTTGGCTCGACGGATCTACTGGCCGCAGCGGCCGTAGGCGCTACGAAAATATTGGTCAGAACGGGCTGGGGAGAAGGCTCCATCGGACGTTACCGCAACAGTTGGGCGCAAACGGAGCCGGACTACGTGGCCGATGATTTGCTGGATGCGGCCTTGTGGGTTGTAGAGCAGAACAACACACGACTTTAACAGCGGTTGGAACCCCGTATCCAATTCCCACTGCATGCACAAACGTATCGGTTTCGACAAGGACCCAGCCGCTAGGCTGGGTTATTTTGGTATTGAAGGGCTGTTCTTTTTGAATTACAATGAGATCAATGATAATGATTCTCATGTGATGCTTGCTTGCAAGAGCAGTCATCGCCGGGAGAGAGGGCCATGATAACTTACAGTGAATTTCAAGGAGAAGCGGGCCCGCCGACGCTGGACGAAACGGCGTTCAGACTGCGCGGCGCAGAGCTGCTCAAGGGAGAAGGATGCCTGGTCGAGCAGCGGCTGCTTAATTCGTATACGTTGATCGTCGTATCCGGCGGCGAAGGACTGCTGAAGCTGAACGAGGACGAAGGTTTGCTTCGCCCCAATACGGCGTACACGGCGAATCCGGGCGATACGATCGGCATTATGTCGGAGGCCGCCGAAGGGGTGCGGCTTTTTGTGCTCAGCTTTGACGTGTTCCGGGAAGAGCGTCTGCCGGATGCGGGTACGGCGTATTTTCAAGGTGGAGCGGCTCCGCTGTATCCCGAGCAAGGAAGCGCTCAAGTTCCGGTAACCGCGCCCATTGTAACCTTATGCGATACGGTGTACGGCCATTGGCAATCCGGCGACCCGCTGGAGCGGTTCCGCAGCCAGTCGGCATTTCAGGAATTGCTGTACCTGCTTATGAAGCACAGCCTGTACGGCTCGGATCGCGGCGCCCGATCCGGGCTGGAGCTGTCGAAGCGGTATATGGACGCGCATTTTCATGAGAAAATATCGGTGGAACAGCTGGCCGGCATGACCGGCTTAAGTCCTAAATATTACGTCGATTTGTTCAAAAAAACGTATGATATCGGGGTTACGGATTATTTGACCCTGCTGCGGATGAACCGGGCCAAGCAGCTGATGAGCCAAGCCGATCACCGGCTGAAGGATTTGGCCCAGCAGATCGGCTATAGCGACGAATATTATTTCAGCCGCAAGTTCAAGCAGGAGACGGGCGTTTCTCCGACCGTCTATATGAACAGCAGACGGCGCAAAATCGCCGCGTACCAGATTCCGATCACAGGCCAGCTGCTGGCTCTGAAAATGATCCCTTACGCGGCGCCGCTTCATCCGAAATGGACCGGATATTATTACAAGATGTACGGCTCCGAAATCCCGGTTCATCTGAGCGCCTACCGGTTTAACCAAGACTGGGAGGCGAATATCGAGAAGCTCCGGCTGCAGCCTCCCGATCTTATTCTTAGCCCTGATACGGTCGGCGGCCAAGAGCGGGAGCTGCTTGAGCGGCTCGGAGAGGTCTATTTCGTTCCTTCAAAGGCGACCTGGCGGGAGCAGCTGCTGTGGACCGCGCAAACGTTAAGGGAAGAAGGGGAAGCGGCGGCTTGGCTGCAAAGCTACGAGAAAAAGGTCAAGGAAGTCCGGGAACGTCTGGAGCGGGAAATCGGCGATGAATCCTGCCTGATCCTGAGCTTCAACGAGCGGACCGTGAACGTGTACAACAGCCGCAGCGTCAGAGAAGTGCTGTACGGCGATTTGCAGCTGCGGCCGGCTTGCGATCCCGGTGCGGCTCAGCCGGTGCAGCCGGTGACGGTAGAAAGGCTGGCCGAGCTGGACGCCCAGCGCTTGTTTGTGATGATCCGGCAGGAGCCCGTCTCGCTTGCCGGCTGGCAAGCGCTGCGGCAGTCTCCGGCGTGGCGGGATTTGAGGGCGGTGCGCACTCATAAAGTGAGCATCGTCCCGTCGAGCCCGTGGCGCGAATATTCGGCTTCCGCCCACTACCGGATTATCGGCGATATGCTGGAGCTGGTTGCGCGCAAATAGTCCCGGTCTGATGGATATCATCTATTGTGCAGGGAGCGGCTGATCGCATACGACCGGCGGCGGGGATTCAGGGGCAAGAATTCGGCGGTAGGCTTCACTTTTTGCCGTGTGGGCACATATAGTAAAAGTATCCATAGGCAAAGGTGGAGTTTTGAACGATGGCAATGAACAACCGGCAATATTCAACCGAATTTGACGAAGTATACAAGCTGCTGCTGCAGCTGAGCGTCAGCATACAGCATATCCGGGAAACGTCGTTTCACTTGACGAGAGCCGGGGGAGGCGCGCTGCCTCCGGCATGGAGCGGATTCCAGCATTTTTTTCAAACTGGCGAGTATTTCCATCACCGTTGTCAAGGGTACGTAGAGAGCCTGCTCGTCACCGGAGGCTATGCTCCGCGGTCCGTTAACATCTGGGTCAATCAGCTCGTCTACACGGCCAATGAGCATTTCAAGCAGGCGATGCCGTATTGGGACCAAGTGATGCGCAGCCCGGGCTTCGCCGCGCTGCCGCAGTTTGCCGCGCTGGATCGGCAGCTGAAGGAGTTTTGGCCGACGGAGGGCCGGATCATGGTGGCGGCGAACCGGTTGAATACGGCGGCGCCCCCTTCCGGCAAGGCAACCCAGCCGGCTGCGGGGCAAGCCGCCGCAGGAATTCCTCCCGCCCCCGCTCCCGCAGGGCAATAAGAATTGTTGTAAGCTTTGGCAAGCCATTTAGCCATAAGACGGTAAGCAAGACCGCTTTTAATGGAACTGGAAACGGAATAAGAACGACAACAGGCTGCCGCGTACATTACCGGCAGCTTCATTTTTTATTTGCCGGGCCGTCATGTTCAATAACTGCTGACGCAGGAAAATAATGGTCGTCCCTAGAATGTTTAATGATCTGTTTTGACGCTTTTTTTAGCGTTTCTTTTATTGAGGAGGTGAAGCTGATGGCTAGCTGGGAAAAAGCTTTATTGAAGATATGTGAGCTTTTAGAATCAAATTCAAATTTGGAATGGATATTAGTGGGCTCGGTCGGTTCGGTTTTGCAGGGATGCGATATGATCCCGGGCGATGTAGATATTTATGTGAAGAACCAAGCGGACGTTGCGCAATTTGCACACCTGCTTAAAGATTTTTCGCTGGTGTCCAGATGCGAGCTGCCTTACGGGGATCAATGGTTATCTTCGTTGGAAGAGCCGATTTTTACACAAACCTTCGGGTCGGGGTTCACATGGACAAAGGGGCGTTGGCGGATAGAAGATTTCAAAGTTGAAGTCGTTCAAATATCGAATTCGGCGGGTATTCCCGATTCATTGGACGGGGATGGAATTTGGGAAGGCGGGCGATTCATATGGAGCCATTGTAGGAACGTAACCTTTGGAAGGCACACAGTTCCTACGGTTCCTTTAGAAATACAATTGGAATCGAACTTAAGACGAAAACGAGCCGATAGAGTACAATCCATATTGGCAGCGTTAAAACAGTATGGTTACGATGAAAAATTAATTCAAAAAGCGTTATCCAGAGAGAACCTCATTTATTTTTCCACTGAAATGGATTAAAGCTATGCTGCTTTTTTATTGCCTAGACATCATGCCGCTCCCTTATAAAAAATAAATGTACCAAATAATGTAAAAGATGCTATAATACATTTCACGATTCATTAAGCATTATGGGGGGATGAGACAGGTGCCGCTGATCGAAGTCAATCATGTACGCAAAGTGTTCGAAATGAACGTAAGAAGGGAAGGCAGGTTCGGAACGATGCTTAGTCTCGTAAGACCGGAGAAGCGGGAAGTAGTCGCTGTCGAAGATATTTCCTTCACGATCGAACGCGGGGAAAGCGTCGCTTATCTCGGACCGAACGGAGCCGGCAAATCGACGACGATCAAGATGCTTACGGGGGTATTGGAACCGAGCGGAGGGGAGCTTCGGGTAGCCGGCAGGGTGCCGCACCGAAACCGCAAGCTGAGCAGCTATCAAATCGGGGTCGTATTCGGGCAGAGAAGCCAACTGTTGTTCGACCTGCCGGTTCAGGATTCGTTTGATTTCCTGCGGTATATGTACAGCATTTCATGGGAGCGCTATCACCGCAATCTGAAGGAATATGCGGAGCTTCTGGAGGTGTCGCATCTGCTGAAGCGGCCGGTAAGAACGTTGTCGCTCGGGCAGCGGATGCGGTGTGAAATTTTGGCGGCGCTCCTGCACGATCCCGATATTTTATTTCTGGACGAGCCCACGATCGGTCTGGATGTCGTAGCCAAGGAGCGAATCCGCGCCTTTATTGAGAGCATCAACCGCGAGCAAGGAGTCACGCTGCTCTTGACGACCCACGACATGCACGATATTGAACGGCTCTGCCATCGAACGATGATCATCGATAAGGGAAAGCTGATCTATGACGGCAGTCTCCAATATATTAGGGATCATTTTGCAACGGAACGTCAAATCCGCGCGGTCTTCTCCGACCCCGCAGCGGCGTCGAACGCAGCTCAAGTGTTCGCCGGCATGCGCGAGGTGGCCGTCCATACGGAAGAGCAGGTGGTCCGGGTAACCTACGACCAGCACGCGACGGATACGTCGGAGCTGCTGAGGCTCCTGCTGCAGAAGGCGAATCCGCGGGATTTGACGATGCAGGACGAGAGCATCGATGCGCTGATCAGCCGCATTTACCGCGAAGGGATCGATTCGGGGGCAAGGCGGCCGGCGGCAAGTGTGGGGGGATCGGGCAGATGATGCAGGCCGTTCAGCGTATCGCCGGGATGTCGCGGATTGCCGTCCGCCAGCGCATGCAATTCCGGTTCGATTTTGTTATGACGCTGATTTCGACGTTGATGTTCAGCGTTATGTACTACATGTTGTGGAAAGCGATTTATTGGTATTCCACGGAAACGGCGCTGCCTTGGGAGCAGCTGATCACTTACGTTATGGTGGGGCAAGCGATCAACTTCGCCCGCTGGTCTCCGGCGGAACGCGCGCCGACCTATGCGATGGCGTCTAGGGTGCGGAACGGAGATATCGCGCTCGACCTGATCCGCCCCGTCGATTTTCAAGCGCAGCGATTCGTAGAGGCGGCCGGCTTTTTCGCCGTGGAGATGCTCTGGGTGAACCTGCCCGCCATGCTGCTGCTTATTTTCATACTCGGCATTTCCCCGCCTCCGGATGCGGCCGCCGCTCTCGGATTCGCCGCGAGTCTGTGCATCGGCTTCCTGGTGGCGTTCAGCATCAATTCTATCATTATGATGATTTCCTTTATGACGACGAACACGTTCGGCGTACAACTGGCGAAGCGGGCCGTCGTCGATATATTCGCCGGTACGCTGATTCCCTTTGAGTTTTTCCCCGGGACGCTGCGCACGATCATGGAATATTTGCCGTTCCAAGCGATGGCTTATATCCCGCTCTCGATTTATACAGGCAAGTTATCCGGCGGGGCCATGCTGCAAGCGCTGCTGGAACAAGCGGTATGGGCTTTCATCATGATAGCGGTCAGCCGGCTGCTCTGGATGAAAGCCGCCAAAAGGCTGACGATCAATGGAGGGTGAGAAGGGATGCTCGTACCCAAACGAAATTGGCTGCAGCAAGCCGGCTTTTTAACCGGGCTGTACGGTCAATATCTCAAGGTCTACTTGAAAACGCTCGTCGAATACCGGGCGGATACGCTGATTGCGCTGGTTGCCGGTATTGTGGCGCAGGGAAGCACGCTGCTTTTCTTGACGGTCATCTTTCAGAAAATTCCGAAGCTGGCGGATTGGAGCTTTTATGAGCTTGTCTTCTTGTTCGGGCTCGCCGCTACGGGCAAATCGATCAATCAAGCGTTTTTCAACGCTCCGTTCTCGTTAACGGGGTATATCCGCCGCGGTCAAATGGACATCATGATGATCCGTCCCGTGGGCGTGCTGCTGCAGGCGATCGGAAGCTCGCAGGAATTGAACGGCGTCGGTCAGCTAGTGACCGGCATTGCGATCATGGGCTTCGCCGGGGCCCATCTTGATCTGCAGTGGACGGCGGGGACGCTGCTGTACGTTGTGATAGCGCTGCTGAGCAGCGCCGTTATCCAGTTCGCCGTCCTGCTGACGATCAGCGTGCTGACATTCTGGGTTCAAGAGGTGCGCTCGGTCATCTACCCGGTGAACTGGCTCTACGATTTTACCAGATATCCGCTTGAAATTTTTCACCCGCTGCTGCGAGGGCTTCTGACTTATGTCATCCCTTACGCGCTCGGCAGCTTCTTTCCGGCGGCGTTCCTGCTGAGGCCGGAGAGTTACGGCTGGGCGATGTGGGGCGTGCCGGCCGCAGCCGTTATCACGATGTCGCTGGCTTACTGCCTATGGACCTTCGGCATAAGGCGTTATTCCAGCGTAGCGGGTTGAATGCTCGTCGCGTCGGCCGGTTTAATGCGGCGGAGCGGAGGAAATCGAGAGGCGGCTGCACATCGGGGCCGCATAACAAAATGGTTGAACAGTCCGATTACGCGCTGTTCAACCATTTTTTGCAGCATTTAACGTTTTTTACAGCGATCAAGCGCTGTTAAGCGGTATTCCGGGCGGGCGAATCCCTATCCGCCCATCGGCACGGCCTGCAACTGTTTACCGCTGCTGCGCGAAAGGATAGCTGTACTGCAGCTCTCCTTCGAACGTAACGTAATCGAGATTGACCATCAGCAGCAGGTAACGCATGCCGGTTTTCGGGTCGCTGATAATAATGTGATCGCGGCCTGCGGCTTCAATGCGGCCTTTGAAAATTTTGGCGTTCCACTCGCTGTTGTTTTCGTAGGTCATGTAGAACGTGCCGATTTTGCCGAGATTAAGCCGCAATATGTTCTCGATATACGACTGCTCGATGGGCAGCCCCGGCTGCATCATCTGCTGGGAGGGGGCTCCTCCACCTCCGGGCGGCTGCATTATGTATCCTCCGCCAGGCCCTGCCGGTCCGGCTGCAGGAGCTCGTTGGACCGTAGGCTGGCCAGCGAAGCCTTGCTGCAAGCCCGGGAAACCGCCGAATTGCTGCGCTCCTGCATTGTTGTACGTGTTGTTCATCATTTGGCTGATTCCTCCTTAATCAAGAGTAAATGACTCCTACATTAATTACTATTATGGACGCTTGGACAATTAGACGTGTTGGAGGATAAAAAAAGTACTTGCAGGGGAAGGACAGGCGGCAGCCGCGCCAAAAAGCCGCCGTCTCGCGGGGGACGGCGGCTTCCTGCTAGTGCAGAGGCGGCAAGCCTAAGCTAGAAGTTAAAGTTATCCGGATCGGGGCCGAAGCGGTGGTCTTCGTTAAGCGCATCGAGCTTCGTCATATCGTCCCCCGAGAGCTCGAAGTCGAAGATATTGCCGTTCTCGCGGATACGGCTTTCGGTAATCGACTTAGGAATGACGACGACGCCGTTTTGCAGATCCCAGCGCAAAATAATTTGCGCCGGCGTCTTGCCGTATTTCGCACTCAGCTCGGACAGCAGCGGCAGATCCAAGTGGCCTTGCATAAGCGGACTCCACGCTTCCATCTGAATTCCGTTCTCGCGGCAGAAGCTGCGCAGCTTCTGTTGGCTTAAGCGGGGGTGCAGCTCCACTTGGTTCACCATCGGTTTGACTTCGCTTTGCGCCATAACGTCCTCAAGGTGGTGGACATGGAAGTTGCTGACGCCGATCGCTCGGACGGAGCCGTCCTTGTACAGCTTCTCCAGAGCGCGCCACGTATCTTTATATTTGCCTTTGACCGGCCAGTGAATCAGGTAAAGGTCTACGACGTCGAGGCCCAGCTTGCGGCGGCTTTCGTCGAATGCTTTCAGCGTGGAGTCGAAGCCTTGATCCGAGTTCCATACTTTGGTTGTGATGAACAGCTCGTCCCGGGCAATCCCGCTTTGTTTGATCGCTGCTCCTACGCCGTCCTCGTTGCCGTAGGCAGCCGCCGTATCGATGCTGCGGTAGCCTGCTTTCAGCGCTGCGGAAACGGACTGGATCACTTCGTCTCCGTTCTTGGTTTTCCATACGCCGAGGCCAAGCCACGGCATCTTAACGCCATTGCTCAGAACGGTGCTGTCGGAAATATGCTGGGTCATGATGATCCTCCTCCATGGTTGTAGTTTCCTTATTTATCATACCATAGGTTTCCTGCGAGACCAAAAAACGCCGGGCGGCGGAGCGTGAAGCACAGAGCACGGGTACGGCAAAAAACCTGCCTGACCGGATGCGGTCAAACAGGCCATATTGGTTAGCGAATTAGAACACTTTCGTCGTCCAAGACTCGCAGTTCCAGGTTTCCGTCACGATGTCGCGGTAAAATTCCGGTTCGTGGGAAATCATCAGAATGCTGCCTTTATACGCCTTCAACGCGCGCTTCAGCTCATCCTTGGCGTCCACGTCCAAATGGTTGGTCGGCTCGTCGAGCACGAGCAAATTCGTTTCGCGGTTGATCAGCTTGCACAGACGCACCTTCGCCTTCTCGCCGCCGCTCAGCACGGCAATTTTGCTCTCGATATGCTTGGTCGTCAGGCCGCATTTGGCCAGCGCCGCGCGAACCTCGAATTGAGTGAACGAAGGGAACTCATTCCATATTTCTTCGATACAAGTATTGTAGTTGGCATCCTTCATTTCCTGCTCGAAGTAGCCGATGTCGAGATTGTCCCCAAGCCGGACGGAGCCGGACAGCGCCTGAATTTCGCCTAGAATGCTCCGCAGCAGCGTCGTCTTCCCGATTCCGTTCGCGCCGACCAGCGCGATCTTCTGCCCGCGTTCCATACGCAGATCGAGCGGCCTGGATAACGGGCTGTCGTAACCGATGACCAGCTCTTGCGTTTCGAAAATCATTTTGCCGGACGTTCTGGCATCCTTAAAGTTAAATTGCGGCTTCGGCTTCTCCTTGGCCAGCTCGATAACGTCCATTTTATCCAGCTTCTTTTGTCTGGACATGGCCATATTGCGGGTAGCGACGCTCGCTTTGTTCCTGGCGACGAAATCCTTCAGGTCGGCAATCTCCTGCTGCTGGCGTTTGTATGCCGATTCGAGCTGCTGCTTCTTCATCTCGTACACTTGCTGGAAATGATCGTAGTCGCCGACATAGCGGGTCAGCTGCTGATTTTCCATATGATAGATCAGGTTAATGACGCTGTTCAAGAACGGAATGTCGTGCGAGATGAGAATAAATGCATTCTCATATTCCTGCAAATAGCGCTTCAACCACTCAATATGCTGTTCATCCAAATAGTTCGTAGGCTCGTCCAGGAGCAGAATATCCGGTTTCTCCAGCAGCAGCTTGGCCAGCAGCACTTTGGTCCGCTGTCCGCCGCTCAAATCGTTGACGTCCTTGTCCAGACCGATATCGGTCAGCCCCAGGCCGCGCGCGGTTTCCTCGATCTTGGCGTCGATCATATAGAAATCTTGATTGGTCAAAGTATCCTGAATCGTGCCGACATCCTCCAACAGCTGTTCCAGCTCTTCCGGGGATACCTCGCCCATCTTGGCATACATGTCGTTCATCTCCTGTTCCATGTCGAACAGGTATTGAAACGCGCCCTTCAGGACGTCGCGAATCGTCATCCCTTGACTGAGCACGGCATGCTGGTCGAGATAGCCGACGCGCATCCGCTTGGACCATTCGACTTTGCCGTCGTCCGGCTGCAGCTTGCCTGTAATAATGTTCATGAAGGTGGACTTGCCTTCGCCGTTCGCGCCGATGAGTCCGATGTGCTCGCCTTTGAGCAGGCGGAAGGAGACGTCGTTGAAGATGGCGCGGTCTCCAAAGCCGTGACTGAGTCGTTCTACATTTAATATGCTCATTAATGACACCTTTTCTAAGTAAACTTTTTTCTCGTACTATTATAAGCTTGAACAGGCGCAAAACTCAATGCGGCAGGCCGTGTATACCATAAATTTATATATGGGAAGAGGCAAGGGAAGGGCAGGCATCGTCTAGATGCCGGGGTTCGCTTCAAGGGGAGCGTAAGAAGCGAGGTGATTCGTCGTGTCCTGCGGTCGATAGAAGCTTCCATTCGCTGCTGCAGCGTCTACAAGGGAGACCGCTGACGCTGTTCCAACAGCGCATTTTTCAGAGAGTATAACGAAGATTTAGCAATTGGATCTTATTTTGTGCAATAGGTCAGGCAGAAGCGCAGGGCGATTTCCGTGAATCTAAAGAAGGGGGGAAAACGCCTGCTGCGTATGCGAAAGCATCTACAGGTCGCCGCCTCCGGTTTTTTCGAATGGCTGACTCAGTGAAACGGGTGAAATCCGGGAGCAGAGGCTAATCGCTTACGCTTTTCCAGATTCAAATGGCCCCTCCGCTCTTTTTTCACCAGGCTTCTAAGCGCCCTTGCGTTTAACGGGAATATAAATGTCCATCTGGACCTGCGTTCTTCCGGGAGCGCAGCGATCGTCGTACCATTCGAATTCGGGCGTGCCGGCGTGCTCGTATTCGGAGAAGGGCATCCATTGTTCGTGAATCGTTTTCCAAGTTTGCTGAATAGAAGAGCTGAACAGCTCCGGCGTTGTGAGCGGCGTCGTAAATACTGCATATTCGGCCCCCATGAAGGTGCGGCAGGCGAGCTCCTCGGGGACATGATCGAAATGCTCCGCTTCCATGCCGATCATATAAGTGAAGGTTCCGGACTCCATATCGAAGCTGTGACAAATGCCGAGCTCCACCGGATTGTCGCCGTGAACGCGGTTCGGTATGCGGCAGGACCACCCGTTCTGAAGATACTCTTGCCAGAAGGCGGGAATCTGCCGTTGATTTTCCCCGTCGCGCACCGATGTGCGCAGCTCGTACCCGATTGCTTTGAACGCCGGTTTGTTTACAATACGATATTCCATAGCCAATGTGTCCTCCAATACATTTCATCATCTTCGAGAGCCCTTTGTACAGACAGAGAAGTCTTCAAGAGAGCGCGAGGTTATTACTGTAAGTATATCGTAATATCGATTCGTATGAAACATACCGATTCAAGTCTGCCATTAGGCATTTAAGAGAATGATAATCAATATCATTTGTTTAGTCAATCCGTTTATATATAGAGAAATATTATAGATAGCGTTTTTCTTGCGGGTCGAGCTTTCCTGGGGCTGTCAAAGCCTAGGTATACCGGGCGTTTTCCCGGCTGCAGCCGTAATTTTGACTATTTTTGCTTTAAATAAGGCGCATTGACACATGAAAATACGGTATGTATCATCGGGTTGTGTATGAGTTTTCCATGCGCCGGAAATGCGGTGAATAAGCAGCCGGAAAGCGGGAAAAAGCAATGCCTCGAAACAGGGGCGAAAAAGTTTTTTGCCAAAAGCGGGTTGACAGTATTTTAAAAATGTGTATAAAATTGGATTGTCGATGGCGATGTACACGTCAGCGGCGATTCAAACATCAAGAGGACCTGTTTATAACGCGTGAAACAAGGACCTCTCAGCCGCAGGAAGTTTTTTTTTACTCACTAATTGATAATGATTATCATTATCTATAAAATCTGTCTTCTCTGTGGCAACGATAACTAGAAAGAGGGGTGAAGGCCGGTACGATTGATTTGATTTATGGTAGCTGATGCAGAGCTCGAATCCACGCCATTATTTAGTTTCTGAATACCATTAAACAATTTTAAAAAACCAAGGAGTGTGTTGAAGATGAATTTGTCCATGAAAAAAGCGTTCTCGATGATGCTGCTCGTGTTTGTCGTTGCCCTTGCGTTTGCCGTTCCTGCTTTCGCAGCAAGCCAGTCCTACGAGTTTTATTACCAAGGAGATCCGTCTTCGCCTTATAACTCCCATGTGAACGGATATATCGTCGGTGACGCAGATGTGACAGGAACGACAGTAACGATTACACTGGCTGGCGATAACTATGGCGACTTGCAAGCGGATAACGGCACTACCGGATTTGTAACGGCATCCAAATCGATTAATGGTAACGGCGATTCTGTTTTCACTTTCACTAACTCCGATCCATCGGAAGATATTGACACATTGCTTTATGTTAATGCCGGACCTCACACGCAAGCTTTCGATCTGACGATCCACTGGAACTAATCCGGAACGTAGTATAGCGCCATAAAATTGAAATGAATAAGCCAAGGCGAGAGGCGGTCTTTATTCGGCCGCTTTTCGCTTTGGCGTTTGCCTATGGTCCAAGACCGAATAAGAAGGAGTGTACATACACGTTGAAAAGCAATAGGAAGCAATCCATAGCTATATGGTTGTCGCTGGCTTTATTTCTGTCATCTTTTTTCTCCGCATTTCATATTAACACGGGAACAGCATTGGCTGCCGAAGCAATTACCGACGGAGAGCATGCAGCCCAATACCGTTATTTGAAAGACAACACGAACGAGTCTTCCGCTGCCAATCCCTTTATGTCCGTGGAAAACTCAGGGAAGCTGATTGTCCAGAATGGAAAAATACAATTTGAACATCAAATTACGAAAAGCAATTACAATTATTTTCAATACCTCGGTTTTCGTAAACCGGGAGCGGCTAAAGCTGTCATTAATCCTGTGACACAAGAAATTCAAGGGATGGACGGTTACCAGACTGTACCGGTTCGGGATGCGTCAGATAGTTCCGGCAACAAAATCGTAACGTACGATGTCGAAGACATCGCCAAGAAACCGGATGTCCTTATGCATATCGTTATTAAGAATGATCCTGCCTACCCGGGTTTGGATTATGACTACTGGTACAATGTGCAGTTGTCGATCAATACGGGCGATGAAGAATGCGCTACTATCGATCAGCCGGTGACGTTCAACTTGGAGCAGCTGCAAAGTCTTGTCGCCGAATCGAAGTCGGTAACGGCAAGCACGTATGAAGGAACGAATTTGGGAGAATATCCGACAGGCTCCAAGCAGCAGCTGAATACGAATATTTCGCTTGCGGAGGAATATATTGCATCCGGCAACCCTTCTCCCGAGCTGATTAACAGCGTCTACAACGCATTGACGAAAGCGTTGGATACGTATAAATTTAGCGTTAATTCTCAAGAAGGCAAGACAGAGCTTTTTGAGCAGTATTTTGCATCTCAGGAAGCTTATAAAAATATGCACGAGATCGGGTATGCGGAGTGTAAAGAAGGGTATACTTATCCTCCTGTCACACCGGGTGAGTATAGAAAAGGATCTAAGGATTCTCTGAATACGTATTTGACTTCAACTTCAAGCTCGACGATGCCGCGAACCGTATTGCAGAACGTGTACGCGACAGCAAGCCAAATTAGAACAGCAACGAATCGATTGAAATATTATCAACCAAACGAATACGCTGTTGTGGAAACGCCAAAGCTGATCGTGCTGGATTCACTGCAGCCTACCAGCGTGCCTTCGAATAAAGCTCCGGAGCTTGCCGGAACAGCTACATTTATCAATACGCTGGATAATTCTGACGCGTTGCGAGCCAATCTGACCTTCATTGGAGCGGCTCCGGAGGAGATGGTCCAATCCACAGCACATTTGTTCAGTCAAAATTACGGCGCAGGTTTCTCCATCGAGGGTCTCGATTACGCCAATGAAGCTCAGCGGGCGCTACCGCTGCTCAAGAGCTCCGACGAGCAAAAGAAAGTATATCAAGTGATCGTGCGCGGTTCAGGCAGCAGGGAGCCTTATTGGGAAGGCCGCTCCTATATCCGCTATAAACTGAACGGCGAAACGAAAGAAGTATACATCAGCTACAACGGCAATCAATTGGATGCGTTAAACCGGACGCTGAGCGAGGCGCAAAATTTGTATGACTATTCGGAACCATTGGCTGGACAGGAACAAGCATTTGCCGATGCGAAAGCCGATCTGCAGACGAAACTCGCTGACGCCAAGCCGATAGCGGCCAATCTGGCAGCCATTCGTCCCGACATTGTTGCGGCAAACGACGCTTTGACGCAGGCGCTCGACGTCTTTAAAACGACAGCGACAGCGGTTGAAGTTACTCCGCTGTATTACTCGGCTGTCGATGCAGCCGGAGATACGTTCTCCAGCATGGACAATTACTTCTTGAAGCCGGCTTCCGTAAGCACGGTCGGCGGAGCAACTTATGTTTCTTTCACGATTAAAGACAGCACGACGATCAAAGAGTTTAAAGTGAAGTCGGGCAATGAATATGTCGATACGACGGTTGTCAGCGAAGATACGGCAGCCAATACCCGGGTTGTCCGGTTCAAGGTAGATAACTTGGCTGCGTTGATTGACGCCAAAGTACACATCGTCGTTGCGGCGCAAAACTATGATAAAACGTACGATATTCGTTTGAACTTGAACGGTGTGGACAACAGCGCGCTGGCGCAAGCCGTGTCCGCTGCCAAAACGCTGATCCGGAGCGCGGTCGTCGGCACGGAGCCGGGCCAATATCCGCAAGCGGCCAAGGATGCGCTGCAAGCGGCCGTTAATACGGCCGGAGCCGAAGCGTCCAACGTAACGGGCACGACCGAGAAGTCTGCGGCTGCGCTGCAGGCGCTGGAGCAAGCGGTCAACACGTTCAAAGCATCCGTCAATGTGAAGAATCCCGATCCGGGAACTGGGATCGCCGACGGCGAATATGCGATCGATTTTGCAATTTACAAAAAAGGTTCTGACGAGAAGTCGGTTATGTATGATTATGTCGACGCCAAGAGCGGCAAATTGACGGTAATCGGCGGCAAATACTATGTATCTTTCGCGTTGAAGCAAAGCGCGGAGATCAAATCGTTCAAGACGGAAGTAAACGGCGTCTTGACGGAGACGGAAACGGTCAGCGAGGATACGGCGGCCAATACGCGCGTCGTTCGCTTTGAAGTCGGCGACCTGAACGCCCGCTTGAACGGCTGGGTGAAAATTTACTGGCAGCTGCCGCCTCCAATCGGCTTGTACGATCATGAGTACGAGGTTGAACTCGGCTTCAGCAACCTGCCTACAGGCAATCCGGAAAATCCGGGCAATCCCGATCCTTCCGTCGACAAGTCGCTGCTGCAATCCGTGATCGGAAATGCGCAAACGATATACAACAATGCGGTGGAAGGCAGCGCGTTCGGACAATATCCGGCAGGGTCGAAAGCAGAACTGCTGGCGGCGCTGGAGCAGGCGCAAGCCGTAAATGCAAATTCAGCGTCCACGCAGCAGCAGGTCGACGCAGCGAAAGCTTCGCTGCAACAAGCTCTTGACGCCTTCTTGGCTTTGGTTATTAAGACCGTGCAAACTTTGCCTGACGGCGAATACAAAATCGCTTATCAATTGTTCCAAAAGGGCACCGGCAATACGTCGCCGCTGGCTGACTATGCCGATCCGGCAAGCGGCAAGCTGGTCGTTCAAAGCGGTAAAATGTACGTTTCTCTCCAATTGAAAAAGAGCTCGGAGCTGACCAGCTTCCAGACTAAGCCTGACGGTTCGCTGGTTGATTCGATGGTGTTAGACACTGATGCCGCCGCCGATACGAGAATCGTTCGCTTCGACGTTGCGGATTTGACGAAACGTCTCGAAGGATTGGCCAAATCAACCGCCAACGGAGGGCAAGAATACGCGTTTGAAATCGGGTTCGGCGCGATTACCGTCGATTTGGCGAGTCCGGTCAAAGACGGCAATTACAGCTTCAGCTTCTCTGCATCCTCCAGCGACCCGGATGCGGCTCCAATCAGCAATTGGATGGAAAGCGCGGGAACGCTTAAGGTGCAAAGCGGCAAGCAGCTGGCAACCTTCAAGCTGAAAAAAGGAGTTACCGTCAAAACGATCAAGCAGTACAATCAAGACGGTTCCTTCAATAAAGACCTTACGCCGCAATACGCCGCAGCCCAGCCGGGTACGGTAAGAGCGCTGGCCAATGAAGAGACGACGAGCCTGCAATTCGAAACGGATGATTTGCAAGCGACTTATGCGCTCGCTCTGGCGGCAAGCGACGGAACGGAAGCGGAGTATAAGCTGCAGTTCAGCAGCGTAGCTCCCGTTAGCTCGATTCCGGGCACGATCGTGAACAATAACAACAGAAAAAACAGCAGCAGCGGCGGAAGCAGCGCTGTCGTTACAACGAATACGATTGCCGACGGCAAGTACAAGATGAACTACACCGTGCTGAAATACGGTACCGACGAGCAATCGGTTATGCAAACCTATGTCGTCACTCCGGGGCTGCTGACAGTGAAGAGCGGCAAGCAGTACTTCTCCTTCGAGCTCAAGCAAAGCAAGGAGATCACAGCCTTTAAGACCGATCTGAACGGCACCCTGAACGACGCAGCGGTGGTTAGCAATAATGAGGCGGCCAACACGCGCGTCGTGCAGTTCGAGGTGAGCGATCTGGCCTCCAAGCTGAAGGCATGGGTCAAAATCGATTGGGCTGAAATGAACTACTTCCATGAGTACGACGTTCAAATTACATTCGATCAAGCAAGCATGAGCAAAGTCAGCGATGATTTCACATTGGGCTCAGAAGCGGCTGCAGGTTCCGATAAGCCTTCGACTCCAAGCGCCAAAACGGATTTCGCCGACATGAAAAACCATTGGGCGAAGGCCGCGGTTGAACGGGCCGCCGCTCTCGGCATCGTCAACGGCTATGAGGACGGAAGCTTCCGTCCTGAAGGAGAGATCAGCCGTGCCGAATTTACCGTGATGGTAAGCCGCGCTCTTAAGCTGGACAGCAAAGGAACGAAGCTTCCATTCGCAGATATGAACAGCATCCCGTCTTGGGCGCTTCCATCTCTGGAGCAAGCCGTCGGGGCAGGCATCATTAACAGCTATGAAGACGGCACCTTCCGCGCCGACCGGAAAATTACGCGCGCCGAAATCGCCGTTATGGTGGCAAGAGCGCTGAAGCTGCCGCTGGATAACGCAGAGGCACCGGCTTTTGCCGACGCGAAACGGATCCCTGATTGGGCAACGGCTCAAGTTGCCGCAGCGGCTAAGGCAGGCATCATTAACGGCAGAGACAATAACTTGTTCGCACCGCAGGACAGAGCGACGCGCGCGGAAGCCGTTACGCTAATTGTTGCGATGCTGGATCATTCCAAGTAAAAGAACGCTGGAATTATGAGGAAGAAGCACCTTTCTGGCGCCGGCAGGCGGCAAGAGAGGCGCTTCTTTCTTTTTGCGGCGTCGAACTACTCTTTTATACCATCCGATTCGCCGTTTTTGACATTGGTTCTCGCGCGCGCATTCGCTACTATAAGAACATGTCGGAAGGGCAGCTTGAGGCTGCCGGGCAATAGAGGAGGCCAATACAAAATGAAGAAACCGAATGTCGTCATGATAGTTGCCGATGATCACCGTTACGATGCGCTGCATTGCGCGGGAGATCCGGTTGTAAGGACGCCCCATTTGGATGCGCTTGCAGCCAAGGGAGTCCGTTTTGCCAATACGCATATGATGGGAGGCCGTTCCGCGGCCTTGTGTACGCCTTGCCGCGCCTGCATCCATAGCGGCGTCAGCGTGTTCCGCTGCGCGGATGGACAGACGATCGCGCCGCGTTTGGCGCTGCTGCCCGAAACGCTGCGTCATGCAGGGTATACGACGTTTGCCGTAGGCAAATGGCATAACGATAAGAAGGCGTTCGACCGCTCTTTTGGCGGGGGGAGCCGGTTGTTTTTCGGGGGGATGAACGATCATTACGATGTTCCGCTTCATGACTATACTCCCGGCGGTACTTATGAGAAAGAGGACGCTTATCGTTTGGAGGCGCATTCGACGGATGTATTTACGGAGGCGGCTGCCGAGTTTCTCAGCCAATATGAACGGGACGAGCCTTTTATGCTTTATTTGGCCTACACCGCCCCGCATGACCCGAGGATGGCGCCCCCGGAATACCATGCGATGTATCGGGAGGAAGAGATACCGCTGCCGCCCAATTACATGCCGGAGCATCCGTTTGACAACGGAGAACTGCAAATTCGGGACGAGCAATTGGAGGCTTGGCCGAGAACGCCGGAGGCGGTGCGCAAGCATAACGCGGATTATTACGCGATGATTACTCATATGGACGCAGGCATCGGGCGGGTGATGAGAACGCTGCAGGAGCGGGGACTGGCGGACAATACGATCGTCGTCTACACCGCCGATCACGGGCTCGCGCTGGGCCGCCACGGATTAATGGGCAAACAAAACCTGTACGATTCCAGCGTACGGATTCCGCTTATCGTTGCCGGAAGCGGCGTGCCCGAAGGAGCCGTCGTAGCCGATTTGACCTGCCAGATCGATATTTTTCCGACGATATGCGAGCTGACCGGCACTCCCGTTCCGGAGACGGTGGAAGGCCGTTCCCTGGCGGCTGCCATGCGCGGCTCCGACGATGGCCGCAGGGCCAAGGTAGGCGCGGCGTATAAAGAGCTGCAGCGTATGATCAAGGACGAGCGGTGGAAGCTGATCCGCTATACGAAGACGGCGGACGGACAGGGCACGGACAAGCTGCAATTGTTCGATCTGCAGGAGGACCCGTGGGAGATCAACGATCTATCGGGCTTACCGGAGTACGCCGATAAAGTGGAGGAGCTGCTATATAAGCTGCGCAAGTGGCAGGAAGAGGTTGGAGATCCGTTCTTATAAGAGTCTGTCCGATGAACCCACACACAAAATTAACTTCGTTGGACAGACTCATAAGGCGGGGGTGACGGAAGACGGCGAATACCCTCTGTACTTTTTGAATTGCTTGGAAAACGTATACGGATCGGGATAGCCGATGATCAGCGCCAATTCTTTGACCGACTGATTCGAGTGTTGCAGCAAATATTCGGCATACTCCATACGTTTCATGACCTGGTATTCCTTTAGCGGCATCCCGTAAGCCTGGTGAAACTTTTTGGAGCAATAATGGGCCGACAGTCCGGCTACTTCCGCCAATTGCGGCAGGCTGGACCGTTCCGTCGGGCGATCGTCGATATATTCTTTCAGCTTTGCGATTCCGGGATGAATTTTGTGCCGGTTCAAGGCTGACTCGTAATCGCTGTGGATCGCCGCCAAAGCATGCGAGAGAACGGCGTGAACGAGGGCGTCCTTCGTGATCGACGGAGGCAGCTGACGGTATTTATGAATCGTTTCGAACAAGTTCTGAATCAGCATCCGATTGCCCGGGCAATAACAGAAATGAAACGGCTTTATGCGGGAGACGATCAGCTTATCCTCAGTCGGGTCGTAGATGCGAAACCGCATGGGAATGATCCGAAAGGAAGTGTCCTGCTTACGGTAAGCGTAGTGCCGCGTGCCGTTCATCAGAAATAGGAGATGGTTTTGCGTCAGCCGGATAGTCCGGTCTTCCACGACATAAGTGCCTTCGCCCGAAACGACGTACAGCATATGGATATCGTCGAGGATTCGATCCGGAATGAACCATTTGGAGTTTACGCCCAGGTGGACATTATGGCTGGAGATGGCCCGGAATGTATACGGCTGAAGCAGAACCTCGCTGATCAAGCCTTCCAGAGAGTTTAGCACAGATAGATGAGTATCTTCTTTTGACATGAATCGTCCCCCTTAAACATCCGCTATAGCTATAATAAAAAGCGGGGATACGAACTGTCAAATGGGATGCTCTTTTTCCATATTGTATCGAGTTATAACATGGTATGGCAGCCGCTGCCGGAAGTTTGGCTTGTTCGCCGGGGCAACGCTTGATTTGAACGGTGTTCAATCGTAAACTAGGGAGTGCGCCTAGAAGCCCGGTGAACAAAGAGCGGAGGGGCCATTTGAATCTGGAAAAGCGTAAGCGTTCGCCTTTGAACACGGATTCTCTCCACAGAAAAACGAAAAAACAATCCAAAGAATCCGTTTTCAACAGCGATTGGAGGATCAAATGGACGCCGCAGCGGACTTTTTCACAGCCCTTCTAGCGGAGCGCGATTAGTGCCCGCAGCGATTTTTGGCAATAATAGGCCAAACGACAATTCATGAAGGAGCAGCTGAGCATACCGATGAAGAAAAATATCGCAACCATCATGGCAGCTTGTACGATTGCCTGCACTATAGCATTTTCAGGCTTCACCGCCACCGCGGCGGCTTCCGCGCCGGGTCCTGTTCATTCGTTTTACGAAAGCTCCAAATCCGGCAAGCGGATCGATTTTGTCGGCGACAGCACGACGGAAGCGGCGGCCGCGATGTTTGACCGTTTGAAAAGCAAGTATGCCTTGCCGGGAGGACCGCTGGAAGGGGCGGTATTGCAGAACCGGGGAACCAGCGGCATTACGCTGCATAATTTTGTCAATAACAGCTCGAAGAACGGCAACACGCTGGATCAGGCGGTGGCCGACCAGGCCGATTTGTATATTCTGTCTTACGGCATCAACGATATAAGAGGCAGCTCCGATTCGCCGGGGCGCAGCCCGGAGCAGATCCGGGCGGATCTGCAGATTGCCGTCGACCGCCTGCTTCATGAGACGAACGGAGCCGTGCTGCTGAGAATACCGAATCCGTTTTTAACGCAGAATGTGTCTTCTTCCATTTATTTGTCGCCGATCGAGAATGCCCAGCTGTATTCCGATCAGTTGTGGGAAGTGTACAAAAGCTTCGAGGGCTATGACGAGCGGGTCGATGTGCTGGATATTCCGAATTTGGTGTTCGGCCGCAAAGCGATGCCGCATCATCCTTTGATGAACGACACGATTCACCCGGCCGCAGCCGGATACGAAGCGATTGCGGATGCGATTGCCGACCGGCTCAGCGGGAAGATGGTTGTCAATGAACTGCCTATGGATGCGTATCTTCAAGAAAGCCCGGTAAGCAAGACGCTGTCGATTTTCAAGCCGGAAAATTTGTTTAACGACATCCCGGCAGGCGGCGCGGCGTGGGCGATCGCCAAGATCACTCCGCAAATTCTTCAGGTCGTCGCGCAGAAGGGCGAATTTTATAAAGTGAAGACATGGCTGGGAGAAAAGTGGATTAACCCCGAAGGCGGCGCTTTGGAAATTATGCCGAGCAAGCCGGATGAAAGCTTGGAGCTTAAGTCCACGACCTTCGTATTCGACGACCCTTATACGGTCAATATGGGCAAAGGGAGCGGATTTCTGCTTACGCCGCAAACGGTGAAGGTGCTGGCCCGCTGGCACGGCTACGCTTATTGGAAAAACGAGTGGTATTATCAAATTCAGACGGTGCTGGGCCCCAAATGGATCACTCTGCGATACTCGCTTCCCGCGGATGTAAAGCCCGTTCAGGAGCCGGTCGAAGTGAAGCGCGTGACCGATTTGAACGTATACCCGTGGGACGACGCCTACAAGCTGGGCCAGATTACTCCGCAAAAAGTAACTGCTTTCGAAAAAGGCGGCGACGGATGGTACCATATCCATTCCTGGGCGGGCGATGCCTGGATCAAAATATGAAGCTTCTGCTTCTGTCGGTCGAGCCGTGAAAAGAAGACCCTCCCGCCTCGGCGGAAGGGTCCATGTCGTTGTTACGGAATGCGGCGTACGATGTTCCAGCCCGCCGCGGGAAGCTCAAGGGCGTATCGGCGCAATCTGCCGTCGTCGCCTTCTATGGCTACGGACAAGCCGTCCGCATACGGCAAAATGTGATGGATTTCCCCGCCGGGCACCAACTCGCCGGCCATAGGAGCGAGCAGCGGGATCAGGGCATTGTCCAGCCATGTCCGCTCCCGAAACCAGCGGGGCGGCGCGATCGGCGCCGGATAGCCGCGAGCGGGGACGCCGAGGAGGGCCGCCAGCTCATGCGGCTTGCCGGACAGCTTGTGGCCTGCGCCGACGGCGGCTATGAAGCGAAGGCAGAGCTGCACCGTCCGGAGGATCTCTTGATAGTCCATGCTGCCGTTCGCATACCGGATCTCGGCGGTGCCGATGTCGAACCATGCGGCGGCATTGATTCCGCAGCGATGGGACTGGGGACGCCCGCGGCGGCGGACGGAATCCTCGCTCGCTTCGGCTGCGCAGCGGTCCCGCATCTCCGCGGTCACAGGAGGGCAGAACAGCAGCCGATGCTCCGCCGTGCGGAGCAAGGCTCGGAGCGCATGCTGATAAGCCAGCGCCGCATCCAGCAAGGGGAGCAGTATCCGCTCTCCCCACGGCTCGAGCCCGACGTGAACATGCAGTCCGCAGCTCCAGTTGACGGCGGCTCCTTGGGCCTGCAGCCGCTCCAGCATGACGGCGATTTGTTCGCGTTCTCCCCATAAGAGGGGAGGCGTCTTCAGCTCGCTGCCCGATTCCTCCCCCGTTTCGTCGATCAGACGTTCGTCCAGCGACATTACCCAGCCGGGCAGCAGCTCCAAATGCTCCGGCTCGCCGCCGATAAATTCGATTTCCACTCCAAACTTCAAACTCGTCCAATCCGTTTCTTTAGGCCACATCGGTTATCCTCCCGCTTTCATTATCGATTTGTACCAGTACCAATAAGAAAACGAAGAGGCGGTCCTCGGGGTTACCGGGGAACGGCGCTTGGATCGGCTTCAAGGCTTAAGGATCGCTTGGCGGGGACATTAGGTTTTGCCGTCATCGCTTGTCCTCCTTAACATTTTGTGTTGGGTATATGGGAATTATATACAATAAAGCGCGGTTTAACAACGGCATGGCGAGCGTGCTGCACTTCCTTGGCCCGGACCCGGCGAAAATGCGTCGCATCGACCGTTTTCGACATAATCCCCGCGGATTCCCCAGCCACGTTTCGCATATTTTTTTAAAGTGCCTGCCGTATAATGAAGATTATAGTAGACTTAAACCGCATGCAGGCTTAATTGTAAGCCTGTGTTTTTTCTATCGTCAGAAGGGGGAGGGGGAGGGCTATGTACCGAGTAGCGATTGTCGATGACGAACCGTGGGTGTTGAAAGGAATCCGCAATACGTTCCGTTGGGACGATTACGGCTTCGAGGTAGCTATGGAGACGACGGATTCGCAGGAAGCCTGGGAGTACATCCGGCAGGAACGGCCCGATGCGGTAGTGACGGATATTCGAATGCCGGAAATTTCCGGCATGGATTTAATGCGCAAGAGCAGAGAGGAGGGGATCGGTTCCGAATTTATCATTATTAGCGGAGCGGCGGATTTTCATTACGCTCAGGAATCGCTTCGCTTGGGCTGCTTCGATTACCTGCTGAAGCCGCTGCAGTTCGAGGAGGCCGACGCCGTGCTGAAACGGCTGCATGAGCAGCTTGAAGCTGCGCAGCGTCAAAAGGATAAAGATGTTATGGAAGCGCTGTATAAAGGGGAAGAAGCCCGCATCGAGGAGCTGCTGAGTGCCAGAGGGTTCCGGCGGCAGGGCAAGCCGCTGCAGGCGCTGTGGATGGAATCGGCGTCCGAAGCGAGGCTGGCCGAAGCGGAAGGCTGGCTGGAAGGAACCGGGCATATCGCCTTCCGGGCCGATCCGGGCCGTACGGTTATACTGGCTGCGGACGCGTCGTGCATCCATTCGGCGCTGGAAGCGCGGTGGCAGGTTGCGGACGCGACCGGGCTGTTTATCGGCGTCAGCCGCCCGTCGCCCGGAGACAGGGGCATCGCGGAAGCGATTGAAGAGGCTCGTTCAGCGCTGCAATCGTCGTTTCTGTTCCCCGAAGGCGGCGTATTTCTGTTCCGAAAAGAAAGTCTCCCGGAGCTTAGAAAACGGGTGTACGAGCTTTGTTCCGCCCTGCAGCAGCCTGCGGGGGAATATCCGATTCCGCAGTACGAGTCGTTTCCCGAACTGTTCCGCAAGAAGAAGGCGGGGATCAAAGACGTCATTTACTTCTGGAATCAAATCGTCTCCGCCCTGCATAAGCCGTTCGGCGAAAGCTCCTTGCGGGAAGAGCTGCAATTTATGGATTACGAGGAATTAACGGCGCGTTTTGCCGATTTCGAGCAGCTGTGCGCTTACTTGAAGCAGCTGGCTGTGCCGGCTGCGGAGGCTTCCGGCGCGGATGCCAATTTTGCCGTCAACGAAAACTTCGGGCTGCTTCTGGAGTACGTCGACAGCCATTATATGGAGGAGCTTCACCTCAAAGAGCTTTCCCACCGGTTTTACATTAATTACACGTACTGCTGCGACTTATTCCAGAAAACGACCAAATCGACCTTCACCGATTATATGACCCGGCTGAGAATGAAAAAAGCGGAGCTGCTGCTGAGGGAGCGGAGCCATTCGATTCATGAAGTATGCGAGAAAGTAGGCTACAAGGATTATGCGTACTTCAACAAAGTGTTTAAGAAATGGTACGGGCTCACTCCATCGAATTACCGTAAGCTCAAGGCAACCTATTGAAACGGAGGCTGGCGAGAGAAGTGCGTATCGTAACCGGCATGACCCTGAAACAGAAGCTGCTGCTGATGGTCGGCATTTCGACCTTGATGATCTTTCTTTTGCAAATTTATTATTATATGAATTTTTACGGGCTGACCGAGGATAAGGAAAATATCCACACGTCGAACATTATGAAACAGGTGGAAGAAAGACTCGTATCGTTTAATCAGGATATTAAGGACGCCGCGCTCGCTTCCGCTTATAACACGATGACGCATGATTATCTGGGGTCGGGCGATCCGATTTACCGGCTCAAATTGAATAAAATGGTCATGGAGATTCTCTCCGGCGTAAAAGCCGCGAACAAGAACATTCAGTCGATTCTGATGGTCGACAAATCGGGCAACATCATCGGCGCATCGAACCCGGACGATTACGTCGTTCTGGACGGCGTCAAAAAGAAGTACAGCTTGAATATTCAAAATCCGAAGGCGCAGTTTTACGGCAAAATAACGGCCCCGGAATTGGCCAACCCCGCTTATGTTTATATTCAGCCCATCTTTTCGTCGATCAACGACGCCAGCGACACGCCGGAGCTTGGAACCTGCGTCGTCATCTACAAAACCGACGCGTTGGATCATATCGTCAGAGATATTAAGGGGACGCCGAATTCCCGCCTGATGATTGTCGACAACGAGCAGCGCATCGTCACGGCAAGCGAAGCCGCGGCCAAAGGAAAGTTCTTCGACGTCAAGTCTCTGGACGAGCTGAGCAAAGCCGATCACGTGCAGATCAAGGAAATCGGTCCCCTCCAATGGAAAATCGTCAGTTTAATCCCGATTAAAGAAATGACGGACGAGCTTCGCGCCATCCGCAATATCGGTCTCATCATCGGCATGGTGATGACGCTGATCATTCTGGTTATGGGGCTGCTGTTTATTCGCAGCGTGACGATCCCGTTAAGCGCGATTATTCGATTTGTCAATTATATCGGCAACTACGGCGGGAAGCAGCGTCTTTTGCTGTCGGTGCGCAGCGAAATCGGCATATTGGCGGCGGAGATCAACCGGATGCTCGATAAAATCGATGAGGCGAATGAAAGGTTCATTCAGGCCAATACCTCGCTGTACCAAATGGAACTCGCCAAAAAACAGGCGGAACTGTCCTCCCTGCAAAGCCAAATTAATCCCCATTTTTTGTATAACACGTTAGAATGCATCCGCAGCATCGCCCTGGCGAGCAAAGTGATGGAAATTGTCGAAATTTCCATCGCGATGGCGCAAATTTTCAGATACGGCATTAAAGAGGAGAACTTCGTGCTGATCCGCAGCGAGATCGGCTGCATTCAAGATTATTTGCGAATCATGTCCATCCGGTACGTCGATAAGTTTCATGCGGATATCCGGATTGAAGAAAGCCTGCTCGATTTGAAAATGCCCAAAATGATTTTGCAGCCGATCGTGGAAAATGCGGTATATCACGGGCTGGAGCGCAAAAGCGGCAAAGGCGGCATCAGCATCAAAGGCTGGAAAACCAAAGACGGCTGGGTTTGCTTTGAAATTTCCGACGACGGCAAAGGGATCGAGGAAGAGGAGCTGCGCGATCTTCAGCATTATTTATCCCGCTCCGAGACGTATCAGCAGGTTCCGGGTGCGAGAGGCATGGGGCTCCTGAACATTCACAAGCGCATCCGGCTGGCCTTCGGAGATCAGTACGGCATCGAGATTGAAAGCCGGATCGACGCCGGCACCCGGGTGACGCTGCAGCTGCCCGCGCTGGATCGCGAGGACGATGAAGGGGACGAACTTCCGAAACCGGAACCAAATCGTCCGAAACGAGTCCCTAGCATCTAAAAAGAATGCGCTTACAATAATAATAAGATCTATCCGTTAACGAGCTTTCCTCAAAGGCAAGGAAGGCAGGAGGAGGATTGGCTAATGGCTCGTCTGCGCTTTGGGAACAAAATATTGACATTAGCGTTATCATCGGTCGTTTGCTACACGATGGCCGCCTGCGGCACGGGCAAATCGGAGCGAATGCTTCCTAAACCGGACGCGGTGAAACCGCCCGAGCAAGCGGCCCGGTGGGACTGGGGGAAGCCGTTCACGCTGAATGCGCTGTCCAATACGCCGAGGGAAATTCCGGATCTGGACAACCGCTTTTGGACCAAGGTTCAAGATTTGTTCAAGGTGAAGCTGCAGGCGGAATTTGTTCCGCTGGACGATTACGAGACGAGGCTGCGGCTGGTGCTCTCCTCGGGCAGCTTGCCGGAAGTGCTGGTGGTCAACACGCTCGACGACGGCGTCTTTACCAAGGCGGTCAAGCAGGGCATGTTCTGGGAGCTTGGCGAGCTGGCCGGAGATTGGAGCGATTTCCCGAATTTGGCGAAATACATTCCGGAGGAGGTGTGGAAATACACAAGCATCGACGGCAAGCGGTATGTGATCCCGAGGGTGCGCCCCCTGCTCGACGGAGGGCTCCATTGGCGGCCGGATTTGTTTCGGGCGCTGGGGCTTCCCGAGCCTGCTACGCTGGACGACTATATCGGCGGTTTGAAACAAATCGTCGACGCTTATCCCGAGCGCCAATATGTCGGGCTGCATTTTGAGGAGTCGTTCTTCGGAGCCTTCGGCGGGTTCGAACCGGTTTACAACGGGGAAGGAGGGCTTGTTCACAAATATTTTACCGACGCTTATACCGATTTTGTAGCCTGGTACCGCAGCGTGTACGCGATGGGGCTGATGTCCAAGGAGTTTGCCGTTCTCAAAGGGAGCGACAAGGAATATATGTTCCGCTCGGACAAGGCGCTGACGTTTCAGAAAAATATGTATCACAGCTATACGTACGACCAGGATTTGAAGAAGCTCGACCCGCACTACGAGGCCGGCGTCATTACATATTTGAACGGTCCCGACGGGCATACCGGAGAATTCGGGGTCGGATATACGGGAGGCTTCGTCATTTCCCGGGAGGTGCCGAAAGAGAAGGCGCTGCGCATTCTTCACATGTACAACCAGGCGGTTTCATCCGAAGTGACCGAGCAGCTGCTGCACGGCTTCCAAGGCATTCATTACCGGGTCGTCGGCGGGGAGAGGGTACCGACCGAGCTGGCCCAGAAGGAAATCAGCAATGCGGTAATGCAAATTTTCCCGAATGCGCTGGACCCGTGGCAGAAGGTGATTAATACGGCCGCCCCCAAAGAGTGGAACGACCGGATGAAGGAGACCGCCAGAACGCTCTACGGCGCCGAGCATGCGATCGACCCGTTCCGCGTCATCCGTTCGGAGACGTGGCTTAAGGAATGGCCGAAGATTCAGGACGAATACATCGCGATGAGAACAGCGGCCATTATGGGAGTGATTTCCATGGACGATTACCGCGAGTATGTCAGGAAGCAGCGGGAGCAGCCGCAATTTCGCAAAGCGTTTCTGGAGTTTGCCGAAAGCTACGAGCTGATGTTTCAGTAGATGTCCAAGAGAGAGAAGTTACCGCGAAGGGAGCCGATGTCGATATGTTAAACATTCATTCCTGTTATGTGAGAGATTTGAGCGGCAAATGGGCTTTGGGCCGATCGTTGACGCCGAGCTATTTGCTGATCTTTATTACGAGCGGGAGGCTGGTTTATCACGTGGACAACGAGGACTATCCGCTGCAGAAGGGAGACGCGCTGCTCATTCCGGCGGGCTCCTTTCGGTGGGCGAAAGCGCTGGAGGATCATCAGCGGTATGCCGTTTTTTTCGAGCCTACCGGAGACGACAAGCAACTGCTGCCCATCTTATCCGAGAACCGGGCGTATAAGCTTAGGCTGGACAACACCGCCTACTTTAAGCAGAGGCTGTCCATCCTGCTGCATCATTGGCTTCAGAAGGGGCCTTACGTCAATGCGGCCTGTTCGGCGATTTTGATGGAGGTGCTCAGCGTTATCAATCATGAATTGGATCATAGAGGAATTAAAGGTAAAAAAACCAAGATGGTCAAAGATATTAAAAATTATATCGCCGCCCATTACAGCGACCCTCTGAAGCTCCAGGATTTGTCGGCTTACAGCGGGAGAACGCCCAATTATATTACGTGCGCCTTCAAGGAAGTGACCGGATTTACGCCGATTGAATATTTGCATGTCGTCCGGGTTTCCGTCGCCAAGGACTTAATGCTGGAGAAGTCGATGTCGGTAAGGGAAATTTCCGAAAAGACCGGATTTTGCGATCAGGCCTATTTCAATCGGGTGTTCAAAAAGGTGACCGGTCATTCGCCGACCGCTTTCCTGCATCAGAAGTCGGGGTAAGCATCGACAAAAATATTTGCCGCCGAACCGTAGAATCGTACAAATGCCAACGGATCATTAATGGTCTGAGCCGTGAAAACGAACTATGATGTAGTGGAAAGCCGGCGGTCTTCATTCGGGCCGCCCGCCATTAGACCAAAGAACGGAGGCAATGAACCCATGGATGCCAGCTGCTTGCGGTACTCGCTAACGGAAGAAGAACGCCAAACCTTTGACAAGACGGGTTATCTCGTGCTGGAGGACGCTTTAACCCCGGAGCAGGTCGAGGCTTTGACCCGGGAGGTCGACCGGATTCACGATGAGAAGGTCCAGGCCGGGCATGAGGCCAACAAGGCTTTGTTTTATCCGAACTTTATTCCCGATCACAAGCTGTTTCTCGACCTGGTGGACTATGAGAGGGTGCTGCCCAAAGTATGGGGGATTCTGGGCTGGAACATTTATTTGTATCATGCGCATATGATCGTCACGCCGCCGAGCGGTCAGGAGAAAAGCGACAAGACGTTCGGCTGGCATCAAGACAGCGGACGAATGAACGTGGATATGGAAACGGTGCCGAGACCGAGAATGTCGCTGAAAGTGGCCTACTTTCTGTCCGACTTGCAGGAGCAGGGAAGGGGCAACTTCTGGATCGTGCCGAACAGCCACTTGAACAATACGCTGGATAAGCCCGCAGGCGGCCACGGCCAGCCGGAAGGCGCGATTCCGATCTGCGTGAAGCCCGGGACGGCGGTGTTCTTCGACCGGCGGCTGTGGCATACGGCGAGTCCGAACTGGTCGGATATTACCCGCAAAGTATTGTTCTACGGATACGGCTACCGCTGGATTCGGACCAAGGACGATATGACCGTGCAAAGCTTGTGGGCCGATAGCGAACCGATCCGCCGGCAGCTGCTGGGAGCGGGGACGAACTGCAACGGATATTACACGCCGACGGAGGAAGATGTGCCGCTGCGAGGTTGGCTGGAGCGGCACGCTCCCGATCAGGTGGCCAGATAAGGAGGGGGAGCGGCAATGGCAGGAAAAGAAAAACCGGGAATTATCGATTGCGACGTTCACCCGATTCCGAAGAGCCTGGATCAAATCCGGCAGTATATGCCGAAGTTTTGGCGGGACCGGTTTCGCGGAGGCGGCAGGGGGCTGTTCTACGGCAATCCGTCGCACGGCATGCGGCTTGATTCGAATCCGCCGGACGGCGGTCCGGCCGGTTCCGACCCGCAGTTCGTTCGCAAGCAATTAATCGAAGAATACAACATGAAACATGCGATTCTCATTCCGCGCGAAAACAGCTGCCAATTTCCCGATCTCGACTACGGCAACGCGATAGCGTCCGCCTACAACGAATGGATCGCCGATACGTGGATCGGGCCGGATAATCCCGACGGCGTGTTCAAATCGTCCATCGTCATCAACCACAGCGACCCGATCGCTTCCGCGAAGGAGATTGACCGCTGGGCCGGCCATAAGCATATCGTGCAGGTGACGACCGACTCGGGGGCCCGGTTTCTGATGGGGCACCGCAATTTCCATCCGATCTTCGAGGCGTGCTGCCGCCATAATCTGCCGCTCGCCATTCATCCGGGACTCGACGGCATCGGCATTAACATTTTGCCGTCGCCGGGCAATCCCAGCCATTATATCGAATGGCATACGTGCATGTCGCTCAGCTTCATGGCGCATCTGGTCAGCCTGCTGACCGAAGGCACCTTCGAGCGCTACCCGGATTTGCGCATCGTGCTGGTGGAGGGCAGCTCCACATGGATCGTCCCCTTAATGTGGCGGCTCGATATGGAATACAAGGCGCTGCGCCATGAAATTCCATGGGTGAAGAAGCGGCCGAGCGAATATTTGCGCGATCATGTCCGCATCACTTCGCAGCCCTTGGAGAGACCGGACAGCGACGAAGACATGATGCACATGCTGAGGATGATGGACGCCGAGCATATTCTGATGTTCTCCAGCGATTATCCGCACTGGGACTTCGACAGTCCGAAGCTGGCGTTTCCGAGATTGCCGGAGAAGCTGTACAACCGGATCTTTTTTGAAAATGCGCAGGAGTTTTATGGGCTGGCGTAAAGCTTGACTGCCGTTCATCGGGGAGGAGAGTATGGTCAATGGGCAAACATGTCGTAGGAAGCACCGGCGATATTAAAGCCGGGGAACGGAAAATCGTTCGTCTGGAAGGCATTTCGATCGGCGTTTTTAATATTAAAGGAACATATTATGCGGTAAAAAACAGCTGTCCGCATCAGCTGGCTCCGCTCTGCCTCGGCAAGGTGACGGGAACGACACTGCCGTCCAAGCCCGGGGAATTTCTGTACGGCAAGGAGGGCGAGGTTGTCCGCTGCCCTTGGCACGGCTGGGAATTCGATCTGACGAACGGGCAATCGCTGTTCGATCCCAACAAATGCCGGGTCAAAACATATGAAGTCGGAGTCGAAGCTCCCGGCGAGGAAGAACCGAGACTGGAGACCTTCCCCGTCGATGTTGAGGAGGAGCAGGTCGTCGTCACCATTAACCGGTAAGGAGCAGATCGTATGGACAAAATCAACCGGCACAGCCATTATCCGTATGGCATCATCGATTGCGACGTGCATCCTTATCCCGCCGATAAGGACGCGATCAAAGCCTACTTGAGCCAGCCGTGGCGCGACCGGTACAACGGCGGAGGCCGGGGCCATTACAGCAATCCCGTTCACGGGGAGCGGCTCGATTCCCGGCCTCCCGGCGGCGGTCCCGGAGGATCGGACCCCGATTTTCTAAGGGAGCAGCATATTAAGCCGTACGGAATCGACCACTGCGTGTTGCTTCCGCGGGCGTTCTGCAACCTGCACCCGGACCCCGATTTCGCCACGGCGATCGCTGCGGCCTACAATGAATGGCTCGCCGAGACATGGCTCGGCAAGCATAACTATGACGGCGTATTCAAGGGCTCGATCACGATCGCGCATCAAGATCCCGCCGCCGCAGCCGCCGAGATCGACAAGTGGGCGGGGCATCCGCATTTCGTGCAGGTGATGACCGATTCCGGCGCGAGAGCGCCGTTCGGGCAGCGGCAATATTATCCGATCTACGAGGCTTGCGCCCGCCACGGCCTGCCGTTCGCCATTCACCCGGGCACCGACGGAATGGGCATTAACATTCAGCCTTCGCCGGGGTATCCGACCCATTATATCGAGTGGCATACATGCCTTTCTCTCGGCTTTCAAGCGCATTTGGTCAGCTTTATTACCGAGGGCGTCTTCGAGAGATTTCCGGACTTCCGGATCGTTCTGGTCGAGGGCGGCGTCGCCTGGCTGCCGGCGCTGATGTGGCGGCTCGACGCGGAATATAAAGCGCTGCGCTATGAAGTGCCGTGGCTGACGAAGCGGCCGAGCGAATATTTGCGCGATCATGTCCGCATCACCTCCCAGCCGCTGGAGCGGCCGGATCAGGACAGCCACCTGCTGCAGACGCTGGAGATGATGGATGCGAAGCAGCTGCTGATGTTCGCCAGCGATTACCCGCATTGGGATTTCGATTCTCCGCAATTCGCGTTTCCCAAGCTTCCGGTCGATTTGCGCAAGCGCATATTTTCCGATAATGCCAGAGCTTGGTATGGATTATAAAGAACGGCGGGACCGCCTGATGCGCACCGGCTTCAATAAGCTCCCCGCGTCAGGCGAATCAGGTGCAAAGACTGCGTTGGGCAAAAGCCCGGTGAAAAAAGAGCGGAGGGGCCATTTGAATCAGGAAAAGCGTAAGCGTTCGCCTTTGCAAACGGACTTTTTCACCACATTTTTAGAGGAGGGACAGAGCTTGGTTCGCATTTCGTTATCGGAGCTGGAACGGTTAACATATGAGCTGCTCAAGGCGGCCGGGTTATCCGCAGAGCATGCGGGCGTAGTAGCCGACGTCTTCATGCGGGCGACGTACCGGGGCGTCGGGCATCACGATATTTATGAGCTCCCGGGCCGGATTGACCAATTGCTGAAAGGCGGCATTAACGCCAAGCCCGCGATCAAAAGGCTGCATAAATATGCCGCGCTGGAAAATTACGACGGAGATAACGGGCTCGGCGAGCTGTGCGGCATGTTCATTATGAGACGCGCCGAGAAGCTGGCGGACGAACACGGCATCGGCTTGTGCGCGATCCGCAACACCCGCCATATATTGGCGTCGTCTCCGTATGTGGAGGCGGCTGCGCAAGACGGCTACATCGGCTATATCGTAACGAGGGGCGCGCCGACGATGGGAGCTCCCGGCCGCAAAGAGAAAGTGATCGGCACGAGCCCGATGGGCTACGCGGTGCCTACGGACAAAGGCTACCCCTTAATGTTCGACGCCTGTCTGGCGTACGCCTCGAACGGCGTATTGTCCGATAAGGCGCAGGCGGGGGAACGGGTGCCGGCGCACTGGGGGCTGGATGCGGACGGCAATCCGACCGACGACCCTGCGGCGATGTCGCTACCGAAGGGAGGCACGCGACTGCCGATCGGAGGACATAAAGGCTTCGGCCTGACGATTCTCGGTGAAATACTGACCGGTCTCCTGTCCGAAGGCCAGCTGATCGACGAGCCTCAACCAGGCACAGGCGAAGTCGGCGTGCCGTCTCATACGGCCGTCTGCATTAAAGCGGACGGACTATTGGGACGGGAGGGTCTCGCCCGCAGAACGTCCGAGCTGATCGGCCGGATGGAAGCGCGCGCGCCCGGTCTGATCGTCCCCGGCAAACGTTCTTCCGAGAGCAGGGTCGGCATCTTGAGCCGGGGCGGAATCGATGTGCCGAAGGGATTGATCGACAAGCTGAATGAACGGGCGTCCCTGCTGGACGTGACTCCGTTAACGGGTTGAGAATGGCGTCTATTCAAGATAAGGAGTTGGTTGAAATGGAAAAAAGGGTGATCAAGAAATCGGCCGCTTTCCTTACGCTGGCTTTATCGCTGGCCGCACTATCCGCATTATCCGCTTGCAGCTCGTCCGAAACCGCGGGAACGAAGTCAGGCGGCGGCGACGGAGCCGAGGCGGGGGCTGCGGATAAGCCGTTCCGCTACAGCACGATGGTCTCGACATTCGCCGAAGTGCCGGATATGAAAAATCAATTTTGGACGCGCTTTCAAAAGGAAAACAATTTGGAGATGGACGTTCAGTGGATTCCCGATCCCGAGTTTCAAACCAAGCTGAACCTGGCGCTTGCCTCCGGGGAGCTGCCGGATGTGGTCTCCGCGCAAAACCCCGACGACATCAACACGCTGAATGCGGTCGAGAAAGGCGTATTCTGGGATTTGGACCCGTTCCTCGGCGACTTCAGCCAATATCCGAATTTGAAGAAAAACATTCCCGAATCGGCGTGGAAATATTCCAAATACAAAGGGACGCATTTCTTCATCCCCCGGGCCCGCTCGCAGATTAATACCGGGTATTTGATCCGCAAAGATTTGCTCGATGAAGCGGGAGTGCCGCTGCCGCAAACGACCGACGAACTGTATAACGCCCTGAAGGCGGTCAAAGCCAAAAATCCGCAAATGATCGGCACCTTATTTATGGAAAACATGCAGTCTGCCTTCGGCTCGTTTAAGCCGCAGTACAATGCGGAAGGCGGGATGTACCGGAACGTGCTGACGGACGGGTATACGAGCATGGTCGAATGGTACCGGATGCTGTACAAGGAGGGCTTGATGTCGCCGGAGTTTTCCGCGATCAAGGGGGCGGAGCCGGACAATTTCTTCGCAGCCGGCAAAACCGTATTCCATACGAAAAACTTCTGGCATCAGTACCGGATGGAGCAGGAGAACAAGAAGATCAAGCCGTCCGCCGAAGTCGACATCGTTCCGTATATTACCGGCCCCGGCGGCAACGCCTCTTATTTGGAACCGGGCTACACCGGCGGTCTGTTCATCCCGAAGAAAGTGCCGGAAGACAAGGTGAAGAAAATACTGGAGGTGTTCAACCGGGCGGCGAGCGAAGAGAATTCCAAAGCGCTCTTCTACGGCTACGAGGGCACGCATCATAAAGTGGAGAACGGCAAATATATTATGACGGATGTCGGCTTGAAGGAAATTCAAAGCTTCACCAACGATCCGTTCTCGATTAAACGCAATGAATGGGATAAGGTAGACAGTCCGCTGGCGCCGGTCGAAGTCGACCTGGCGAACCGGGAAACGGTCAAGGTCGTGTACGATAAGCTGACGGTCGATCCGTTCAAAATCGTCCGCTCGGCGACATGGGCCGCCGAATGGCCGAAGTATGCCGATGAATTCGAAACGAAGCGGACGGAAGCGATTATGGGGAAAATTACGATGGATGAATACAAAAAATTTATCGACGGGCTCAGAAACAACGCCGCCCTCAAAAAAGCCTTTATGGAGACGGCCCAAAGCTACAAAGAGTATTTTGGCTAAGCCGGAAGGAGCTGGCATATGAAATCCAGGGAGCTTGCGTTACACAAAGCCTCTTTCAAACTGAACGAACGGCTCGGCCGGCGCTGGTCCGCTTATGTGAAATACCGGCACATGTATTTGCTGGTGCTGCCGGGCTTTCTGTTCTTCGTCATTTTCAAGCTCGTTCCGATGTGGGGGCTTCTCATCGCCTTCAAAGATTATAATCCGGTCGTAGGCTTCGCCCAAAGCCAGTGGGTCGGACTCCAATATTTTGCGGAGATGTTTGCCGACGAGCATTTTTATATTATGCTGCGCAATACGCTGCTTATTAATATCTTCGGGCTCGTCTTTTTTTTCCCGCTGCCGATTCTGCTGTCGGTCATGCTGAACGAAGTCAGGCATGAGGCGTTTAAACGGATCAACCAGTCGCTTGTGTATATGCCCCATTTTTTGTCGTGGGTCGTCATCGCCAGCCTCACCTTCTTCATGCTGTCCGTGGACGTGGGGCTGGTCAATAAAATCGTTAGAACGATGGGGCTCGAGCCTTATTCCTTTATGAACGACAGCAGGCTGTTCTGGGGGCTGCTGACCGTGCAGGGCATATGGAAGGATACCGGCTGGGGGACGATTATCTTCCTCGCCGCCATCGCCGGCGTCAACCCGGAGCGTTACGAGGCGGCCGTCGTCGACGGAGCGAGCCGCTTCCGGCAAATATGGCATGTCACCCTGCCCGCGATCCGGCCGACGATCGTCGTGCTGCTCATTCTCCGTTTGGGCCATATGACGGATGTGAACTTCGAGCAGGTGCTGCTGATGATGAACCCGCTGGTGCGGAATGTGGCCGATGTGTTCGATACGTATGTGTACAACAACGGCATCCTGCGGGGGATGTACAGCATCGGCGTCACGGTGGGCTTTTTCAAAGGGTTCGTCGGTCTCGCTTTAGTGATGACTTCCAATTATATCGTCAAAAAAATGGGGCACGAAGGCATTTATTAGGAGGGATACGAAAGATGAGCTTTGTGCACCGCAAAAAAAGCACCGCATTCGATTATGTCAATTACGTACTGCTTGCGCTCATTTCGGTCTGCTGCATATTTCCTTTCTTCTACGTATTGGTCGTGTCGCTGACGGACCGTTCCGTGTACGTGCCCTATTCGTTCCAATGGTTTCCCAAGAAATGGTCGCTCGAAGCTTACAGCTACATATTGTCGTCGAACAGCTTTATCAACGCCTTAAAGAGCACCGTCTTCATCACGTGCTGCGGAACGGTTCTGAATTTGCTGTTTACCTTCACGATGGCTTACGGTTTGACGGAAAAGCGGCTTCCCCACCGGAAGCTCATTTACGGCCTGGTCGTATTCTCCCTTGTGTTCAGCGCAGGGATTATCCCGAGCTTCCTGCTCGTCAAGCAGCTCGGGCTTATGAATTCGTACTGGGCGCTCATTTTGCCGGCGCTGACCAACGCCTGGAGCCTGATCGTCGTCAAAAGCTTTATGGACTCGCTGCCGCACGAGGTTATCGAATCGGCCAAAATCGACGGCTGTACCGATCTCGGCGTATTTATCCGCATCATTTTGCCGCTGTCCAAACCGGCGCTGGCCGCGTTCCTGCTGTTTTTTGCGGTATCGCATTGGAACACGTACTTCAATGCCGTCATGTTTTTGACCGACTCCAAGAAGTGGACGCTGCAGGTGCTCGTCAAGTCGCTCGTGCTCGACAACAGCGCCAAGACGGCGGGGATGGAGGCGTCCATCGGAGATTCCTCGCCGCCGTCGGAAACGGTTCGCTCGGCATCGATCATGCTGGCCGTTCTGCCCATTTTATTCATCTATCCGTTTTTGCAAAAGCATTTCGCCAAAGGCGTCATGATCGGCTCGGTGAAGGGCTGACCGCCGGATGAACGCCCCGTTCAATTACAACGTAATCGGGAGGGAAACCCATGTATATTAAAGAAATTGCCGCCAGCTTGTACCCTTGGGATTTGCACGATGAAGGCGCCGATGCGTGCGTCGGCAATCTGATGGAGCACGCCGATGTCAACAGCGTGTATTTGGTAGGCATTATGCATAAAGAAAAGCGTCCTCTGCGGGGGCTGTACTATCCGCACAATCCGAAGCGCAAGTTTTACTTGCCGGAAGACAGCCGGGTTTATTACCGGATGGACGAGAACAACTTCCGCAATACGCCGCTGAAGCCTATCTACAGCTCCGTGGAATGGCTGAAGGGAACCGATTGGCTGGATACGCTCATCGAGAGCGCCAGAAAAAACGGCCTGAAGGCGGGATGCGAAATATCCCATACGATTTTTGACGCGAAGGTCGCGATGTCCGAGTTTCCTTATACGATGCAGCGCAACGTAAAAGGCGAGATCGTGGGCAACATCGGAAAGCTGCTGTGTCCGAACAACGATCATGTGCGGGAGTATATTTTGGCGCTGTTTTACGACACGGCCAAAAATCACGATATCGATTTTATTCAAAGCTGCCTCATCTTGTTCCATGAAGGCGCGAGGACGAAGGTGCCGAACGACGGCGCGAGCACCGATCATGAGCTGGACCTGCTGATCGGCTCGCTGGAAGGAGGATGCTTCTGCGACAGCTGCAAAGCGAAGGCGCAGCAGATGGGGTACGATTGGGAGAAAATAACGGCCGATCTGTCCCGCTTGTACGACGTGGCGAAGCAGGCCGAGCTGGGGGATTTGATGGAGAAGAAGCTGCTGGATGCCGGCAATTTGACGGCGGCGGGCTTTCTGCTGGAGAATCCGTCCTTATATCAATGGCTTGAATTCAGGCAGAAGAGCATCACCTCGCTGTTCCAGGGCATTTACGCCCGCGTGAAGGAAGCGAATCCGAAGGTGGAGTTCCGCTATAACACGTATTTGAAATATCCGGAGATGGCCGGATTAAGCTTCTCGGCGATCAAGGATTATATCGATTCGGTGCGGGAATCCGATTATGCCGAACGGCTCGGCGACATTGCCCAGTTGAGAGCGAAGCGGGAGAAGCTGATGAAAATCAGGAGGGGTATCGGCTACGAGAAGGATTTGATTGCGGCCGTCGACGTGCGGCCGACGGATAAAGGCGAATCGAACGAGCAGGTGCTGCGCACGAGCGTCAATCTGCTCAGCAACTACGGCATTGACGGCATCTCTCTCGGCCATTACGACGAGGCGACGTTCTCCAGGCTGAAGGCGGTTAAGGACGGCATGGCGGACGGGGAAATTCAGTTGTTCAAGTAAGGACCCGGCGGGCGGGGCTTCCGGCTGGGAGCTCTCGCCGCACAACAAGGAGGAGTGGAGCATGAAGCTGGCTTTTATCGGCCTGGGCAATATGGGGCTGCCGATGGCGGCGAACCTGGTTCAGGCAGGCTACGAAGTGTACGGATTGAACCGGAGCAAAGGAGCGGAGGAACGGTTCCGCGAGAGAGGTGGGAAAGTCGCCGGCTCGCTGTCCTCGGCCGCCATGCAAGCGGATATTGTGATGACCTGCCTGCCGATGCCGCAGGACGTCTTGGACGTCTACACGGGAGGCGACGGCTTGATCGCGAGCTCCCGAGAAGGCGCGCTGCTGATCGATTTCAGCACGGTGTCGCCCGATGTGAACCGGACGATCGCCGAGGCGGCGGAGGCCCGAGGCGTCCGCTTTCTCGATGCGCCGGTCAGCGGCGGCACGACAGGAGCTGCGGCGGGAACGCTGAGCATTATGGTCGGCGGACGGCAGGAAGATTTCAAGGAGGCGCTTCCGGTGCTGGAGAAGCTGGGCTCCAACATTTATCATGTCGGCGGCACGGGCAGCGGCACGATCGTCAAGCTGCTGAACCAGCTGATGGTCGGCATCCATACGCAGGCGGCGAGCGAAGCGCTGGCGCTGGGTGAAGAGATGGGTGTGCAAGCCGATGTGCTGGTGCCGATACTGACCAACAGCTTCGCGCAAAGCCGGATTCTGGAGCGCCATTATTCGCAGTTCATCTCGCGCAGCGAGTACGCCCCCGGCTTCGCGCTCAAGCTGCTGCACAAGGACGTCGGCCTGGCGCAGCAGATGGCGTCGGGACGGAGCATGGACATTCCGCTCGGACGGCATGTGCTGCAGCTGCTGTCCGAAGCGGCGGATACCGGTCTGGCCGCACAGGATATGTCGGCGATGTATTTGCGGCAAAAACAGCAAGGAGGCGTAACCCGATGAGCATATTCGTTTGTTTGCTGCCGATGCTGGATGCGGAGAAGAGCGCGCAGTTTCGGGAGGAGCATCTCGCCTACCTGGACCGCCAGCGCAGCCTGGGGCGCATTATCGCCAACGGACGGTTCGCCGACGGCTGGGGCGGCATGGTGATTTACAAGGCCGAAAGCTTGGGCGAGGTGAAGGCTTGGGCCGAGAACGATCCGTATGTGATCAAGAAGGCGAGAACGTACGACATTCACGAATGGGATATGGTGTCCGAGCATTTCAAGCTCGGCTAGAAGTTTGTCTGACGGAACTTGTTCGCCAGGCTTCTAGAATCGCCGGGCTTCCCGAAGATGTTCATGTTAAGTATGCCCGAAACGGCAAATGTTTACCACTGCTTCGAAACTTAAGCCCCGCGCTGCGGGGTTATTTTGCGTTCACTTTTGCACAAACGGACCTCCACAAATTGAACTGTCTTTCCTTTCCCGTCTGTAGGTATAATCGAACTGAAAAAAGCGTCACACTAAACGGTAAAGGAGTTGATGCCGTATTCTGGACGAACGCAGTACCCGGATGCTGACGCTGCTTCTGGACGCAGCGGATTATGTATCGCTGGAAGAGCTGATGCAAAAGCTCGGCATCTCCAGACGAACCGTTTATTATGATATGGACAAAATTAACGGATGGTTGAAAGCGATTCATCTTCCGCCGGTCGAATATGTCAGGACCGCCGGCTATTATTTGCCGGACGAGAGCCGCAGCGGCATTCCGCAGCTGGCTGAAGGGGGCGGTGCCCAGCCATACTATTTATCCCCGAGAGAGAGGCTTGCCTGGCTGGCGCTTCAGCTGCTGTCGGCGGAGGAGCCGCTATTCGTGCACCATCTGACGGACCTTCTGCAGGTAAGCAGAGGAACCGTGCTCAAGGATTTGAATATCGTCCGTCCGGAGCTGGAAGATTGGAAGCTCCGGCTAACCTACGACCGCAAGCAGGGCTATCGCGTTCAGGGAGACGAGAGCGACAAGCGGAAGGCGCTAAACGGTTACTTCGGGCATATTGCCGGGGGACCGGGCTGGGAGAGAGCGTTTCACCGCAAGCATGAGCCGGGCGAGCCCGATCTGACCGAGGCGCTGTTTCCTCCTATGAAGGAAGAGCAGCTGAAGCAGGTGTACCGACTTATTGCGGATAGCGCAATGGCGATGGGCGCAGATTTGACCGACGAGATGATTTTTAATTTGACCACCCGCTTCCTGCTGTATACGCGGCGGATTCAGGAGGCGCGGTTCATTTCGATCGACGAAGACGAGCGCGGCGTGCTCCGCAAGATGCCGGAATTCGCGGCCGCCGCCCGCATCGCGGAAGAACTCGGCCGGATGTTCGGCGTCTCCTTTCCCGGCGAAGAAGTCTGCTACCTGACGATGCATCTGCTCGGCGCCCGGGTCAACCGGGTGGAGCAAATGACCGGCTCCGCAGAAGTCATTCAGCGTCTGCGGGAAGCGGCCAAGCAGATGGTCGACGATTTTCAGCGCCATGCCTGCGTATTTCTGCCGAACCGGGAGACAATGGAGGACAATCTGCTCGTCCATCTGAAGCCGGCGTACTATCGGATCTTGTACGGTCTTGAGCTGGAAAATCCGCTGCTGGACAATATCCGCTCCAAATACGGGGAAGTGTTCGAGATCACCCGCCGTTCGGCGGCGCCGTTTGAACGGATGGTCGGACGAAAGCTCAACGACAACGAAATCGGCTATTTGGCGATGCACTTCGGCGGCTGGCTGCGCAGGGAGAACACGCAGCCGGCGGCAAGAAAGCGGGCGGCGATCGTCTGCGTCAACGGCATCTCCGCTTCGCGGATGCTTAAGATCCAGCTGGACCATCTGTTCTCGGCCGTCGATATTACGGCGGTGCTGTCGCTGCGCGAATACGAGTCGTTCAATGAGGAGAGCGTCGATTTTATTTTCTCGACGGTGCCGCTGCCAGGCAGCAAAGCGCCCGTGTTCGTGGTCAATCCGATTTTGAGCGACAAGGACAAGGAGCATCTGTTGAACCGGATCAACACGGTCGCCGGCCTCAAGTCGAGAACGCAGGCGAGCACGGTTCAGGCGCTGCTGGATATTGTCCGCAAGCATGCCGAGGTCCATAACGAGCAGGGGCTTGCCGAGGAGCTGAACCGTTACTTGTCTGCGGGGAAGACGTGGCTCAGCGAGGCGCGCAAGCCGTCTCTGACCGATCTGCTTACGGAGCCGATGATCCGCGTGAAGAAGGAAGCGGCCGATTGGCGGAGCGCCATTCGCGAAGCCGCCGAGCCGTTGCTGAGCGACGGGCGCATCGACGAGGCTTATATCGAAGCGATGATCGCCAAGGTCGAGGCGCTCGGCCCTTACATCGTCGTCGCGCCCGGCATCGCGATCGCTCACGCAAAGCCGCAGGACGGGGTGAAGAAGCTCGGGATCAGTCTGCTGCGGCTCGCGAAGCCGGTCGCTTTCTCGGAGGAAGCCCGCCATCAGGTGCAGATTATTCTCGTATTGGCGGCGATCGACGGCGAATCCCATCTGAAGGCGCTGTCGGAGCTGACGCTTCTGCTGAGAGAGCAGGAGAGCCTGACTCGGCTCAAGGAGGCCAGCACGAAGAAACAAATATTGCAGCTATTACACGCCGGTCCATACACCCGATGAAGCGACCGGATTGGGGAGAGATGAGAAATGAAATTTTTAGAACCGTCATTGATTGCCTTGGATGTTGAAGCCGAGACGGCGGAGGAGGCGATACGCCTGGCGGGAGCGCTGCTGGCGGAAGCGGGGGCTGCGGAAGCGCGCTATGCCGAAGCGATGGTGCAATCTTACCGCGACAAAGGCCCTTACTTCGTTCTCGCGCCTCGCATCGCCCTGCCGCACGCCCGTGCGGAGGACGGGGTGAAGGAAGCGTCCGTCTCGCTTCTGCGGTTAAAGAAGCCTGTCGCATTCGGCCATTCGGCCAACGATCCGGTACAGCTTGTATTCGCGCTCGGCGGCTCCAACAGCTCGGAGCATATCGCCATGCTGCGCAAGCTGACCACCTTGCTAAGCAATCCGGACAACGTGGAACAATTCAAGCAAGCATCCGATGTGGAAACCATCCAACAACTAATTAGGGGGAACGAACAATGAAAATTTTATGCGTATGCGGTCTGGGACAAGGAACAAGCCTGATTTTGCGAATGAATGTGGAAAATGTGCTGAGCGGCATGGGAGTCAGCGCGGATGTGGAGCATACGGATGTTTCTACGGCATCCGGAACGGCCGCCGACTACATCATCACCAGCAACGAGCTGGCACAAAGTCTGCAAGGACATGCGGCCAAAATCGTGATCGTCAACAACTATTTCGACAACAATGAAATTAAACAAAAATTGGAAGAAGTAATGTAATTCACTTTTAGAAGGGAGAGGGCTTTATGGACGTGCTTTTTTGGATCGCCACCAATATTTTCGGAACACCGGCCATTCTGCTCGGCTTTATCGTTCTGGTAGGTCTTCTGCTTCAGAAGAAGTCCACGAGCCAGCTCGTCAGCGGCACCTTTAAGGCGATCATCGGGTTCCTCGTCATCGGCGCGGGTTCCGATGTTATCGTCAAAGCCTTGAACGTGTTCGAGCCGATGTGGAAGGAAGTCTTCGGTCTGGAGAGCGGCTCGCTCGGCACTTTTATGGGGCAGGATGCGTTTAACGGCAAGTTCGGCAGCGCCGTCACTCTGGCCATGCTCGTCGGCTTTTTGATTAACGTGGCGCTGGCCCGCTTCACCCGGTTTAAATTCATTTATTTGACAGGACATATGATGTTTTGGACATCGACGATTTTTGCCGGGGTTATCGTGCATGCCGCCGGCGGCGTCGCGATCTGGAAGCTTGTGTTGATGCTTGCCGTCGTGCTCGGCTTGTACTGGACGTTCCAGCCCGCGCTCGTTCAGCCGTTTCTGCGCAAAATTACCGGCAACGACAATATCGCCCTCGGTCATACGTCGGCTTCGGTTGCTTTGCTGGCGGCGTTATTCGGCAAGCTGCTGGGCAATAAAAACAATGATTCCGAGAAAATTAAAGTGCCGAAGGGCTTCGAGTTTCTTCGCGATTCCAACGTAATTACTGCGCTCAGCATGGGGATTTTGTTCCTGATCGGGGCTGTCATCTTATCGACCAAAGGAACGCCGGCCGCCGAGGAATTGATCAAGCAATCGGGCGACCAGAACTTTATTATTTATTCCATTATCCAATCGTTTACATTCGCAGGCGGTATCGCCATCGTGCTGATGGGCGTCCGGATGTTCGTCGGCGAGCTGGTGCCGGCCTTCAACGGGATTGCAACCAAGCTCGTGCCCGGAGCCAAGCCGGCTCTCGATGCGCCGGTAGTGTATCCTTACGCTCCGAATGCGGTCGTTCTCGGCTTCCTGGGAGCTTTCGGCGGTGCCATCATCTGGCTGCTTGTACTGGGCAACACGGTTTCCTACATCTTCGTGCCGACGATGATCGTCTTGTTCTTCCACGGGGCTACGGCCGGCGTGTTCGGCAACTCGACGGGCGGCGTGCGCGGTGCCGTGATCGGCGGCTTTATTACATCGACCATTGTCGCATGGGGACAATTTTTGATGGTCCGCTTCTTTATCGCTTCGACGGTGCCGGATACGGCCATGTGGGCGGCGGATTCCGATATGTTCATCATCGGGCCGGTGCTGCATTTCCTGGCGAAGCTGTTCTTTTAACGGGAAACAATCGCTTTTGTCCCCGGGTTTCTTGAATCGTTAATTCGCAAGACGGTTGAACTCCGGGGATAAAGGCGAACGCTGCCGCTTCTACAGACTGTTTTGGCTTACCAGAGTCTGCTTGTTCACCGGTATCCATTCGATCTTCCTGTCGCTGCCGGCGTTCATACTTAAATAGAGAGTGGAGGAGAAACCTTATGAGCTTTATACGTACTTTACATGGAGATATCCGCAAGGAAGAACTCGGCTTCACCTATTCTCATGAGCATATCGTATGCCGTCCGGCCTTCTGGCAGGAGCGGGGAGAAGACGATCTGCTGCTCGACGATAAGGAGAAATCCAAGCTGGACGTTCTCGATTTCAAACGGCACGGCGGCCGCGCGATCGTCGATGCGACGGCGGTCGATTACGGGCGCGACGTTCAGGCGGTGCAGGAAATTGCTCTTGAGACCGGCATCCGCATCGTCGGCACGGCCGGTTTCAACAAGAGTTTCCTGTGGGACGCGCAAATCAAGGAGGAGCTGAAGCCGCTCACCGGCGACTATGCGACGTATACGCAGTGGATCGAAGCGAAGAGCATCAATGAGCTGGCGGACTTCGTCATCCGCGAAGTGGAAGAAGGGCTCGAGGGCTCGCCGTTCAAAGCCGGTCAGGTGAAATTCGGCACAGGGTACAACCGCATCACGCCGCTGGAGGAGAAGACGCTGCGCGCCGTCGCCCGCGCCCATCACGAGACGAAAGCCCCGATCCATTCCCATACGGAAGTCGGGACGATGGCGCTGGAGCAAATCGAGCTGCTGAAGAGCGAAGGCGTCGATTTGACTTACTTGAGCCTCGGGCATATGGACCGCAATCCCGATCCGTATTATCATGCGCAGATTGCGGCGACCGGCGCTTATATGAGCTTCGACGGCATCGGCAAAATCAAATATGCGCCGGAGAGCACGCGGATTGCGCTGATCTTGGAGCTTGTCCGCAAAGGCCACGAGGATCAAATACTGATCAGCGGAGACACCGCCCGGAAAACGTATTACAAGCATTACGATCACGGCCTCGGCTTGGAGTACATTATAGCCAAATGGGTGCCGCGTTTTATAGATGAAGCGAATCGTGCGGGCTTTGACGGGCAGAAGCTGATTAATAAATTTTTTATAAGCAACCCGGCAAACTGCTTCTCATTCAAAAAATAAGGAGGAGCGCGCGATGAACTTCGAACTCGAAAATTCCTATGAAGTGCAGGAGAAAATCCGCAGCAAGCGCTCGGTTATACTTCCGGTCGGAGCGGTCGAGGCGCATGGCCCCCATCTGCCGCTCGGTACGGACAACCTGCTGGCGGCCAGACTCGCGGACAAGCTGGCGGAGCGGACGGACAGCTTCGTTCTGCCGGTTCTTCCTTACGGCCAAGTGTGGAGCCTGCGCAATTTCCCGGGGAGCATCAACGTCTCCAACGAAGCTCTTATCCGGCTGCTGGCCGATATCGGCGAAAGCTTGTACAAACAGGGGTTCCGCGTCTTTGTCATGGTCAACGGCCATCTCGGCAATGCGGTGGCGCTGAAGGAGGCCGCGCGGGTGTTATATGACAGGGTGCCCGGGTTGAAAGTGTTTTATTTCTTTTATCCGGGAACGAAGGAAATTACCGCCGAGGTACGGGAAACTCCCGCCGCCCACGCCAGCTATATGCATGCGGATGAGATTGAAACGTCTTATATGCTTTATCTCGCAGAGGAATACGTGGATATGAGCCGGGCGATCGACGGAGCTCCGCATATCCCGGACGATGCCGATTGCACGCCTACGCCATGGGAGGAAATGACTTCCTCTGCGGTGCTCGGGGATGCAACGCTGGCGACGAAGGAAAAAGGGCGGAGGATTATCGAGCGAAGCCTGGATGTTATGGCTGAGATGGTGCTTCAGGCGAAACGGGAGCACGCCGAATCTCCGGCTGGAACAGAATGACGGACTGCTGAAGAAAGTATGACAACAGGAGCTATGAGGTGAGAACGATGATGACCAAATACTTTGATATTATAGGAGAGCTGCTTAACAAGGTTCGTGACGAACAGGCCGGAACGATACGCGAAGCGGCCGGTAAAGTGGCGGACTGCATCCGGGGCGGAGGCATTATTCATTTGTTCGGCTGCGGACATTCGCATATTTTGACCGAGGAAGTGTTTTACCGGGCCGGAGGGCTCGTGCCGATTCGTCCGATTTTCGTCGAAAAGCTGATGCTCCATGAAGGAGCGGTGCGCTCGTCGGAGCTGGAGAGGCAGAACGGCCTTGCCGCCGGGTTTATGAAGGAACAGGATATCCGGCGGGATGAAGTCGTCTTCGTCCTGTCCACATCGGGCCGCAATCCGGTGCCTGTGGACGTGGCGATGATGGCCAAGGAAAAAGGAGCCTATACGGTAGGCATCACTTCGCTGGAATATTCCAAAAGCCAGCCGTCGCGTCACGAAAGCGGCCGGCATCTGGCGGACGCCGTCGATCTGGTGATCGACAATTACTCGGTTAAAGGGGACGCGGTGTTAACTCATCCCGGTCTGCCGGTGCCGTTCGCGCCGAGCTCGACGGTGATCGGAGCGGCCATATTGAACGCGCTGCTGGCGGAATCCATTGAAATAATGATTGAGCAAGGGTTCCGGCCTCCCGTATTTTTAAGCGGAAATATCGACGGCTCGGATGAGCATAACCGGGCGTTGATTGCAAAGTATAAGGATCGGATTGCCTTGTTGTCCTAGTAAGCGTGTGAACAAGCGGCCGGAGAGCGGGTAAGGAGTTGGAATAGCGAGTGGAAACTTCTATCGACCGCAGGCCGCGAATAACTCGCCACCCTTTTAAATCCAACGCATGAAAACGATAATGATAAATCAAGCCGACTGCCGGGCCTGGATGAGCCGAAGCGGATCTAGCGATAAGGCGGGGAAGAAGAGCGCCCGTGCAACCGCACATTTCGCAGGCCGCGAAGCCGCCCGGCGGTTCGGGAAGGAGGAAAGACATGTTCGCACAAACCGTAACGATACAAAATGAGCAGGGCTTTCATGTCCGTCCGGCGCAGCTGTTCGCAGAGACGGCAGGACAGTTTAACGCAGAGGTTCGTTTGAAAACCGGAGATGGAGGCTCCGCGGATTGCAAAAGCATGCTGGAGCTGATGACGCTGGGCATTGAAAAAGGGACCGTTGTCACGATCGAAGCAAGCGGCGAGGGCGAGCGGGAAGTCGTCGAGGCTTTGGCGCAGCTGGTCGAAAGCAAGTTCGGTGAAGCCTGATGAACGGGCTGCATATTCAAGGAATCGGGGTGTCGGAAGGCATTCGGATCGCAAATGCCTATGTCTATAAGCCCGAGTCGGCCGCCGGCGTCGAAGCTTCCGCAGTGGAGCTTATCGCCGATCAACCGTCTGCGGTCGAGGCTGAGCTTGCCGAGCTGAGGGAAGCCAGAGCGCGCTGCGCGGGGCAATTGGATGAGCTGACGGCGAAAGCGAAGGAAGCGGTCGGCGAGGAGCAAGCCGGCATTTTGGCGGGGCAGAGGAAGCTGCTTGACGATCCGGCCTTCTATCCGAAGATGGAAGCTCGGGTTAGAGAGCAATTGGAGCCGGCGCCGCGAGCCGTTTCCGCCGTTGTAAGCCATGTCGCTTCGCTGTTCGAAGGAATGAACAATGATTATATGAAAGAACGCGCCGCGGACATTCGCGACATCGGCAGCCGTCTGCTGGCCTGTCTGTCGCCCGAACAGCCGCTCGGGCTTGCAGCTATTGCCGGAGAAGTAATTCTCGTTGCCGACGATTTGGCTCCGTCGGATACGGTGCAGCTCGACCCGGCTTCGGTGGTCGGCTTGATCACCCGCACCGGGGGAGCCACCTCGCATACCGCGATCCTCGCGCGGTCGCTCGGCATTGCCGCGATCGTCGGCGCAGGCGACGGCATCGACGCGATCCGCGACGGCGACACGCTCGTCGTCGACGGCTCCGCCGGGCTTTGCATCGCCCGGCCGCAAGAGGCCGAAGCGGAGCGGTATCGGCTCCGCATGAACCAGGACCTCGAGCGCAGGCGGTCGCTCGAGGCGTACGCGGCGCGTCCGGCGGTGACCGCCGACGGAGCGCGCGTCGAGCTCGCGGCGAACATCGGCAGCGCCGCGGAAGCCGAGGCCGCCGTCCGGCAGGGCGCCGACGGCGCAGGGCTGTTCCGCACGGAGTTTCTGTTCATGAACGCCCGGTCGATGCCGGGCGAAGAGGAACAGTTCCGTGCGTATGCGGAGGCGGCCCGCAACCTGGAGGGCCGCCCGCTGATCATCCGCACGATGGACATCGGCGGGGATAAGGAGCTTCCGTATTTGCAGCTGCCGAAGGAAGCGAATCCGTTCCTCGGCTTCCGGGCGATACGGATCGGACTTGCGCGCCAGGAGCTGCTTCGCACGCAGCTGCGGGCGGTCGTCAGAGCCAGCGCCTTCGGAACGGTAAAGGTGATGTTCCCGATGATCTCCGGCCTCCAGGAATGGAGGCAGGCCAAGGCGGTTCTGACCGAAGCGCAGGCGGAGCTGAGAAATGAAGGCGCCTCGTTCGACGAGAGCATGGAGGCCGGCATCATGGTGGAAATTCCGTCCGCGGCCGTCATGGCGGGGCAGTTTGCGCGGGAAGTCGATTTCTTCAGCATCGGAACGAACGATCTTGTTCAATATACGGTCGCGGCGGACCGGATGAACGAGCATGTGGCTCACTTGTACGATTATTTTCACCCGGCCGTCCTGCACCTGATCCGCAATGTCATCGAGGCTTCCCACGCCGCCGGCAAATGGACCGGCATGTGCGGCAGCATGGCGGGCGACCCGCTCGCCGCTCCGCTCTTGCTCGGGCTCGGGCTTGACGAATGGAGCATGGAGGCGGGCGGCCTCAGCCCGATGAAGGCGCTGCTTGCCGCGCTGGATCGCGGGGAGTGCCGCGCGCTTGCGCAGCGCATTCTCGCCCTCGACACGCCGCAAGCGGTGCGCCGGGAGCTGGAGGCATTCCGCGCCGCCAAGTCCGGACGCTGAACCGCTTCGCTCATACACGAATCATCGCTCTCCGGCTTGCGTTCAGGCAAGCCGGAGAGCGATTTTTCGGGACCGGCCAAACGGGCCGGATTACGATCGACTATCCGTTCGAAGGGTACGGGAAGATCGTATCCGTGTAAAGGGAATGAGGAGTACCGTATTTTAAGACAGGGCCGCAAAAGAGGACAGCTTATTTTTCATAAAATCATAGGCGGCCCGGTCTTCTTTCTTCGCGTAAAACCGCAATCCGTCCAGCCCCTTGAAGAGCAGATAGCACAGCAGCCGTTCCTCAAAATAAGGGATGGCGCGCCCCTCGGCCGCCCAGCGCTCGCGCACACGATAAGGAAATTGCAGCTGCGGAGCCCACATGTGCAGTACCGCCGCGTCCAGCATAAAATCGCCGTACATCGCGATCTCCCAATCGACGATCCCCGTTATGGTCCGCCCGTCGGACAGCATATTGCCGAAATGAAAATCGCCGTGAACCAAATAGCGCTCGGCAGGAGCAAAGCGAGACAGCTCCACCATCCTCCCGTAGTACGCGTCGAAAACATCCTTCTCCAGTATGCCTCCATCGAATAAAGCCCGCCAATTTTCAAAAAATCCTTGTTGCCGCTCCGCAAAGGCCGATTCCAGGAAAGCGGTCCAATCGTCGAACGGAGCTTTGCCCGAAGGGGCGATCCACCCGCAGCCCGCCGCTGAATCGATCGGGATGCCGCACAAGGCAGTGAAGGTGTCGATAAGACGGGGAGCGATTTCCCGAATCTCTTGTGGCGAGAGCAGGCTGACCGGCTTTCCCGGCACTTTCTCGGAGATGGCGTAGTACATGTCCCCGAGCTCTCCTACCGCTTCAAGCCGCGGAATCGGAACTCCGCAGCCTGAATAATGCTCCGCTATAAACCCGGCTCTATCGAAGCTTTCCCGGCTGTTTTTGAAATGGATGACATGCTCGCCCCGTTCGTCGCGGAAGCTGAACACTCTGCTGAGTTCTCCCATCTCGATCGGCGTTACGCCGGTTATATCCTCGCCTGCGATCTGCTGCAAATAATGCAAAGCCGATTCCGCGCTCATTTCCGGTTTGAATGTTTTCACTTCTGCTCCTCCTAACGCCATTAGGCTATGGTTGCCGCGCTGCTCCATTGTAGCAAAGCCGTCCGAGCTGCGTCCCAAGTCAGTTTGACTATAACGAAGCTTTCCCGGCCGGGCCGGCCGAGTGAAAAGGGGCATCCGGGTATAAAAGGAAACATCCCGTGGGGAAGATAAACCATCAGGTATATTTTGGAGGGAAACTTATGCCGGAATCTTCGGAACTATTTTCACGCAAACGGACGCTGTGGCTGCGGAAGCACGATATCCCGTTTTTGCAAAACAGGCCGCTGCATATCATGCTCGCGGTTATGGCGCTATTCTGGATCGCGGTGGCAATCCGCCCGGTCGATCCCAAAGATTTTTGGCTGGAGAGCGCGCTTCCTGCAGCATTTATCGCTGCGCTGGGCTTTCTGTACCGGCGCTTTGCCTTAAGCAACCTTTCCTATTTGTTGATCGTCTTGTTTCTCATGCTGCATTTGACCGGGGCGCATTATGCGTATAAGGAAGCGCCGCTGGATTTTTGGTTCCAAAATACGTTCCACACCGAGCGTGGCATTTCCGATAGAATCGTTCATTTCGCCTTCGGTCTGCTGATGACGTATCCGTTCTTCGAGACGATCGAACGGGAGATCGTTAGGCGCAGCGTCTGGTCGTACTTCACGGCGTTTGCCGTGCTGCTCGCCTGCAGCGCCTTGTTCGAAATCGTCGAGATGCTGGTGGCGCTGATCGCTAACCCTCAGCTCGCCGCGGAGTATTTGGGCATCCAGGGCGATATTTTGGATACGCAGAAGGATATGACGATGGCGCTGATCGGATCGGTGCTCAGCTTGGCGTGGATCGTCTATTTCCGCTACCGCCGGGAAACCGTCTGGCAAACCAGACTGTAGAGGCTCAGGCTACTCTTCGAACCATTCGATGTCTGCCCTCGGTATCTTTTTCCTCCGTTTAAGGTTTGCCGGCGGCTTGGCGGCCTTTCTTTTCTTGGAGGAGCGGGCCGGGGCTGCGAATTGCGGCGTTGCGGCATCCTCGGTAATGAATACTTGCCTCCTCAGCACCGGTCCCAGCAGTTCGAAGTAAGACCGGTTGCTTCCGGGCAAGGGACCGTAATGGGTAGCGCCGACGTAAGGCGTTGCATTAAAATTCGTTACCGGGTGGACGGAATTGAGCGCCCCCGTTTGCCCAAGCGCCAGCTGTTTGGTGGTCAAATCGTAAAACGGCAGCACGGAATCTTGAATGGAGTACCATACGCTGGTGCCTATGATTAACCCGTTGCCTCGCGGAGGGTTCGTTACTAAAGGAGCATTTGGCGTTATGCCTGTTCCGCTGAACGCATTCGCAGGAAGCGCGGCGGCCATACAAAGCCACTTTTGGAAAACCGGTCTTTGTCCCGGATTGGCCGCCATAAACCGGTTGGCTCCCGTTGCCGCGACATAGCATCCCAGTGAGTGGCTGACCAGCGCGTTAACGAACGGAGCTTCGTTCAGCTCTTTCATTTTGCCGAGAAAAGGGATCAGCACGCGATTGGCTGTTACAGAGGCTCTGCGCTCCAGCTCCTTCCAGGCTACTGCGGCGATAAGGTCGGGCGAATTTCCGGTAACGACAGTGCCCAGCACGGTAGCTATAGCATTGCGAATGTTGACGACGTCTTGCGAAAAGATCTGACTATCGTAGCTTACCAAATAGATGTCGGCAAATTGATTGTAGTCGAACCGCGTATCGGATGAAGTAGACTGAAACAGCCGGGCTCCCGCTTCAAAGGAACTGAAATAATCGACGGCCGCCTGTACGGTTTGGGGGACGAAAGCTCCGTGAATAAAGACGATCGGCCAGCGACCGGGGGTCAGCCGAAAGTTGTTGAATTGAATCTCGGTGCAGACCGGGTTGTCATCCAGGCCGGTGTAATACCTGCTTGCGTTTTGAAAATAATACATTTTGGGTTTCGGATCTCTCACCAGTCTTTGCCCCGTTACGCGAAACGCCCGGTCCACAAGATCCGTCGGCAATATCCCCGAGTCGAATAGCACCCTCGCAGTAAACGTCTCGTATTCCAACGCTCTTTGCGTTATTCTGACGCCTAACCGGCCGGCGGCCTCCGCGCATGATCCGATGCCGCCGAGGATGGCGTTAATGTCGCTGATGGAATTATTAATGAACGCTTCCGTAGTATCGGCAACGGATTTAAAGGCGCTTTTCGTTTTATTTTCCAAATCTTTGAGACTTACCATGGAACCCCTCCTTAAGTGTCGGAATATACGCATTTCTGAAAGTATACTCCGCGGCAGACCGTCCAATTCTCTCCCCAGGGAATGTCCTGCGGCAAATGGAATGCGAAAAGCAATTTCCCCAAAATTTTAAGCTTGCCTCCTTACCAGCCGGGGAATATGTGGTAAGATGAAAGGGTGTGAAGAAATCGGGAAACCGCTAAAGCTGGAGGCTAGTAAGCGATGAATGGCGCTAATAGAGAATGGACACGGGTAAGACGCAGATTGGCTATCCTGATGATAGGGATTCTTCTTGCGGCGGCGGTATGCTCCGGAACCGCCTTCGGGGAGAACGGCGTCAGAATCAGTATGACAAGCAGTCAGGCGATGCCGGTCTACGGAAGCGAGTTCGTGCTGAGCTCTACCGTCACGGATGCGACTCCCGGAGGAAGTACGCCTGCCGGTACGGTGACGTTTACCGAGAATGGAACCTTGCTCGGTACGGCGGCCCTGCAAGCATCGATGCCGGTTGTGGAGACGGCTGCGGAAGAGCCTCCCTCGATTCCGGCGGGGGATAAGGTTACATGTATCGCCGATCCGAACAGCTTGACGCCGGCGAGCTGCCCTGTACTGAAATGGGGCGATCATACATATTGGGCGTTCAGTCTTAGCGACAACTCCGATGATTTCGACATCGTCGCCTTCGATTCGAGCGGCGCGATCGTCAAGCAGCAGAAAGTGAGCGGCGCCCGCTATTTGTACCGGATCACCGTCGACCAAGCCGCTCAGACGGTGACATTCCGCGGGCAGGGAGACTATTCGGTGACGCTGGCTTGGTCCCAATTGGAAGGCTGGAATGCGCGGGCGAGCCTGTCTCTTGCTTCCTTGCCGGTAGGGAGCCATACCATTCAAGCGCAATATTCGGGCGATGCCAATCATACCGGGGGCGTTACGGCTATGGAAGTAACGGTTAGGCCGGTGCCGACGTTCATCTCGCTAAGCAGCGCCGAGCCGCTGTCCGTGTACGGCGAGAAAGTCGTCTTGACGGCCGCGGTGACGGGCGGATTGGCGGCGACCGGCACGGTGACGCTGCTGGACGGGGATCGGCCGCTCGGAACGGGCGAGCTGCAAGCGGATGGCACAGCCGTATTTTCCCTCTCCGGACTCGGAGCCGGGATGCACTCGATAACGGCGGTGTACTCGGGCGACGACCGCAATGCCGGGAGCGTATCCGTTGCGGTCAACCAGATGGTGGCTCAGCGCCCGACCTCGCTCGCAGTGAGTACGAACGCTCCCGCCTCCCGTTACGGCGATACCGTGACATGGACCGCCGCGGTCATCGGCGGATCGGAGCCCGGCGGGACGGTAACATTTAGCGACGGTGCTCAGGACTTGGGTACCGTAACGGTACAGACGTACGGAGAGGCTTCCTTCTCCATGGCGGCGCTGCCGGTAGGAGATCATTCGATCCAGGCCTTCTATTCGGGTGATGCGAATCATACGGGAAGCTCCGCGGATCTGATCCAGGTCGTGGACAAAGCCGGCACGTTAACGAAGGCGAATGCGAATGTGACGCAAGCCGTATACGGAACCGCGGTTACGTTGTCCGCGGCGGTTGCCGGCGGAGGCGGCGGGAGCGTTCCGACCGGCCGGATTGAATTTGCGGATGGGTCGGCCGTGTTCGCTTCCGTCCCGATGCAGGCGGACGGTACCGCTTCTTGGACCGTGAGCGGCCTGCTTCCGGGAATTCATCCGATAACGGCCGCATACTCCGGCGATGCCAGTTACGACGGCAGCAAGTCGGGAGCTTATTCTGTGGTAATCAATAAAATTCCGACGGCAACGACCGTCGGCGCCAGTGTCTATCAGGCGACCTACGGGGGAGATATCACATATACGGCCCGGGTAGCGTCGCAGAGCGCGTATATCCCGACGGGGACGGTGATGTTCCAAGCCGACGGAGACAAGCTGGCATCCGCTTCGCTGCAGCCGGACGGAACGGCAACCGTAACGGTTCCGCTGCTGGCGGTCGGATCGCATCAAGTAGCTGCGGTTTACTTGGGCGATACGATATTTGCGGAAAGTGCTTCGAACGGCGTTCCGGTTATTATCGATCCCAGCAGCCAAGCCGGTTTATCGGAGCTAAGCGTCCAAGGGGCCGCCTTGTCTCCTGCGTTTCGCCCGGATCAAACCCGTTATCTGGCGCTGGCAAGGCAGGAAGCGGACAAGGTTGCGCTGACGGCCGTAACGAGCGATCCGAACGCGGCCGTCACCGTCAACGGGCAGCCGCTGACCGGGATGAATCCCGTTCCGCTGCAAACGGGACTGAACCCGTTTACCGTTACGGTTACGGCGCAGGACGGATATACAAGCAAATCGTATGTTGTCTTTATCATTCGCGCGGCATCATCCCGCCTGGATATCGGCCAGGTCGTTTCCATGATGCAAGCCGAGCCCGATCTGAACCAGAACGGCGTATTTGATTCGCAAGATGTGCAAGTATTACTCGAACTCATCGAACCTTTATCCGTCATCAAGCCATAAAGACGATCATGGCCCCGAGAACACCCGTCTAACACCGCAGCTTTGCGGCGCTGGACGGGAGCCGGGGCCATTTCTTTTTCCATCCGCTGTAACAATTCCCCGAGGGGTTTCGTCTAACCTGTATGAGCATGCCGCAAGAAACCTGTACATGAGGAGGACTTTCCATGGGGAAAAGAACGCTTTCCTTCACGACGGCCTTGACCATAGGACTTGGTCTGGCATTGTCTCCGGCGCACAGTAATGCCGCTGAGCCGCGCGTGAGCGTAGCCTTGCCGGATTTTGCCGTGAAGCTGAACGGAAATTTGGTGGAAAACCAATATCGCCAATATCCGCTGCTCGTTTATAAAGACATCACATACGTCCCTATGACCTGGTACGATTCGAGGCTGCTTGGGCTTGAGACGTCCTGGTCGCAGAATAGCGGCCTTGCGATAAGCAAAGGAGACGTGTCTTCATCCTATGCGCCTTACCCGACGGAGACGAAGAACCCTGGCAGATCCCAAGCAAAGGTGCCTAATTTCGCGGTAACGATCAACGGCCGAGCCGTCAATAATGCGGCGGAGCCTTATCCGCTGCTCAGTTATAACGATATCATTTACTTTCCGCTGACCTGGAAATTCGCCCATGACGAATTCGGCTGGGACTATGAATGGAGCGATGCGGAAGGGCTCGCCATCCGTTCCGGCAATCTTCAGACGGAGGCGGTGAAGCTCCCTCCTTCTGCGGGCGACAACGGGGTGGCGTTGTTTCAAGGGCATTATTACTTTGTGGAGACGGAGGGAACAACGAACCGGGTGTACCGTACGCCCGAACGGGATTCGGCCAACAAGCAGCTGGTGTACTCCTATGACGGCGACAGTTCGTACGGCTTCAATAAACGCGTTTCGTTTTGGACTCAGGATAATGAGTTGTGGTTTTCCTATCATGTCGGCGGAGCGATTATGGGGTCCGACGTATACTGCAAAGTGAGCGAAGACGGCAAGGCGTCCGTGGAGCATCGGGGTTATCTCGATTTTAAACGTACATCCCGGGGAACCTTGATGATCGATCAATCGGTGCCTCCGGGAGGCAATAATTTATCCCTCGTCCGCGAGGGAGGGGAGGAGCGGGACGGAAGCCATGTCGGCGATCCGGGGCTGATCTACGGGTGGCATGTGACAATGGACGAAGGAAGCGACGGCTACGGGGGGGACGATTCGACGACGGTGGTCGGTGATGACGTATATGTCATGGGCTCGCCGTACCCGATTGAACAAGGCAAGCTGAACCGCATTTACAGAATCAATCTGGATGCGAATCAAACGGAACCCATTGTATCGTCTGCCGTCACCGGCTTCAAGGTAATGGGCGGCAAGCTGTATTACGTCAAAGAGCAGGATCATCTGCTGTACCGTTCAGAATTGAACGGAAGCGGCGAGACGCAGCTGTCGGATCATCCGGTTGCCCGTTGGTACGGCGAATGGTCCGGGCAAGTCTATTATACGGCGGCGGAGGATGGCGGAGCGGGAGGAGCGTTCCGGCTGTATCAAGTAAACCCGGAGGGCGAAGATTCGCTTGTTATGCAGGACACCGTGGAGAGCGTCCAATTCGCGGACGGCGTTATGGTATGCAAGCTCGCCGACGGAGCGGATTACGGTATCAAGCTGCTGGACGCCGCCGGACATGTTAAGATGGCGTTCGCCGATCATCCGTCTTCCGTATTTACGGATCAGCATACGATCTTGTACGTATCCGCCGAAGATCAATCCGTCAAGCGGATCGAGCTACTTGATTTGCCCGATCGATAAACTGAGCTTATAATTGCCGTATTTCAGCAGCTCGTCCAAAAATGTATTCAGCTCGGCGGCCGAGGCGACGCGCACCCGCAGCCAGTAGCAGCCTTCCCCGCTGACGCGATGCGTCTCGGCGATGCACTCCGCTTGCCTGACGAACGTTTGGAACGACGAGTGAGCGGTATTCGATTTCATAAAAACGGTAACGAACGCGTGCACCGACTGTCCGATTTTATCCGGGTTCCAGCGCACTGTATAGCCTTCGATCACACCGAGCTCCTGCAGCTTCCGTATGCGCGAACCGACGGCCTGTCCGGTCAGATGAACGAGCCCGCCGATCGCCTTATGGGACAGAGTGGCGTCTTGGAGCAAGCAGTTTAATATACGCAGATCGACTTCATCGATGGAAGATTGGTTCGGCATGATGAAATTCCTTTCAATGTGAAAATGAAAGTCCGCTTTTCGTTTCACGGGACGGTATGCGGCTCTCTTCGGCTTATTATACAATGGGAACAGAACGATAAGCCAGAAGATAAGAGGTGTATAGTATGAAGCTTCAGTTGATTCGCCATGCTACGCTATGGCTGCACTATGCGGGAGTTACTTTGCTGATCGACCCGATGTTCGGCCATCAAGGGGCTAATCCCCCAATCGCCAATTCGGCTAACGATCGCCGTAATCCGCTCGTGCCGCTGCCTTTTGCCGAGGCGGAGAAGCTCCGCCCGGATGCGGTGCTGGTTACGCACCTGCATCGGGATCATTGGGACGAAGCGGCCGCGGCCGCGCTGCCCGAATCGACGCCGATTTGGTGCCAGCCGGGAGATGAAACGGCCTTCGCCGCCGCCGGATTCGCTTCGATAACCGCTATCGCGGAAACATTCTCGTTCCAGGGCGTGAAGGTTACCCGCACGTCCGGGCGGCACGGGACCGGAGAGATCGGACAGCGAATGGGTCCGGTATCCGGTTTCGTGCTGCAGGCGGAGGGAGAACCGACGCTGTATATTGCAGGGGACACGATCTGGTGCGATGAAGTCAAGCAAGCGCTGGACGCATATCGTCCCGAGATGACCGTGGTCAATGCGGGGGGCGCGCGCTTTGTCCAAGGTGACCCGATTACGATGGATGCCGACGACGTAGCGGACTTATGCCGGTATGCGCCTTATACCCGAGTCGTCGCAGTTCATATGGATGCGATTAATCATTGCCTCGTGACCCGAGCGGATTTACAAGCAGCGCTTGCCGCCGCGGGATGGCTCCGGCAAGTCGCAATACCCGGCGACGGGGAGTGGGTGTAAGGGCAGCGCCCGTCGGATCGAAGGCTGCCGCTATGATTTCATGCGGTAACTAAGGGGGGCGCGCTGCTCCTGGCTAACATTTTTCGGAGAAAATAAAGCGGGAGCCGCTGCGCCAGCCCGTTGAGTTAATGACTTAATTGAACAATAGTTAAAGATCGATTCATATAACCTAAAACAGGAAAATCCGTACTAATACTTGCTCCTATTGTGTCTCCTGCCGCCAGCGTAGCTTGAACCACAAACGATGAACTGCTTCTATTGGCTATCTTGAAAAAGGTAGTGGTGTCCCCGAAAATCGGCGCGCCATTGTTAGTAATAATAGCGTCTAAATAGGGTTCATTCGGGTCTGGATCAGTCGTGGCTTCAGCGTTAATCGATATCGTTATTTGATAAATTCCGCTTTCTCCTACCACTAATTCATTGCCTGTAGCGCTAACTGTGATAGTAGGCGATAAAGGTCCGACTATACTAAATGGTACGGATGTAAATGTCGACCCGGGTGTTTCTACGCTAACTCCCCTTAAAGAGCCGTAAGCCAAAACAACGTCCCCGGTAGGTCCCGTAGCGCCGGTAGGCCCGGTAACGCCCGTGGCTCCAAGGGCGCCCGGCAAGCCCATGGCGCCGGTAGGTCCCGTAGCGCCGGTAGGCCCGGTAACGCCCGTCGCTCCAAGGGCACCCGGCAAACCCATGGCGCCGGTAGGTCCCGTAGCGCCGGTAGGCCCTGTAACGCCCGTGGCTCCAAGGGCGCCCGGCAAGCCCATGGCGCCGGTAGGTCCCGTAGCGCCGGTGGGCCCTGTAACGCCCGTGGCTCCAAGGGCGCCCGGCAAGCCCATGGCGCCGGTAGGTCCCGTAGCGCCGGTGGGTCCTTTCAAGCCCGTGGCTCCGGTCGCGCCAGTAGGTCCAGTAGGTCCGGTAGCCCCTCTTCGTCCTCGTTTGCCTTTTATATAAACAGGACAACAATAATAACTTGTTTTACAACTCGTTTTACAAATACGCTTTAGTTTTGAGGTAGTTTTTTGAGAAGGACGTTTAGAGCGGGATTCCATATTTTTTCCAACTCCTTTCTGTCATAAGATATTCCATTCCTATAATAAGGGCTGTACTTGTACCTAACTCATATAAAAATTAGGCCGTATTATAAGTCTGAAGCCGTATCAAAATTGGAAATGGATGGATGATAAGCAAGTTTGAGAAACATCAAAAAGCCGCATTAGAAATTAATCTAATGCGGGTTAAATAAGTAAGCAATGACCTACTTTACTTTTGAACACCGTTACACCGCCAAATGCTTCTTGACCTGCTCTTCGCTCAGCTGGGCGGAGCTGCCTTCGGCGACGATGGAGCCTTTATCCAGCACGTAATAGTAATCGGCGATGCTGGTGGCGAAGGTCAAGCTTTGCTCGACGAGCAGCACGGACATTTGCTTGCTCGCTTTGATCGATTCGATCACGTGCTCGATCTCCATGACGATCGAAGGCTGGATGCCTTCCATCGGCTCATCCAGCAGTAGGAGCTGCGGTCCGGCGACCAGGGCGCGGGCGATGGAGAGCTGCTGCTGCTGGCCGCCGCTTAAGTCGCCGCCTTTGCGCCGCTTCATGTCGTAAAGCACCGGGAACATGTCGTACACGCGCTCCGGTACGCTGTAAATGCGAGAGCTGGAAGCTTCGAGCCCGAGCAGAAGGTTCTCTTCAACCGTCAGCTGGGGGAAAATATCCCGGCCCTGAGGAACGTAACCGATGCCGCATTTCGCTCTGCGGTCGGTGCTCGCATGCGTCAGGTCTTTTCCGCCGTACGAGATCGCGCCACGCTTCATCTTGATAAGCCCCATGATCGTTTTCATCAGCGTCGTCTTGCCTACGCCGTTGCGGCCCATCAGACAGACGACCTGCCCGGGCTCTACCTTCATACGAACGCCGCGCAAAATCATGCTCTCCCCGTAACCGGCCTCGACGTCACTCAGCATCAGCATCGCGCTCACCCCGTCTTCCCAAGTAAACTTCGGCGACTTTATCGTCGTTTTGAATATCCTGCATCGTCCCCTCCCGCAGCACGGAGCCCTCATGCATAACCGTTACGGTTTTGGCGTATTTGCGGACGAAGTCCATATCGTGCTCGACGACGATAACCGTCTGCCGGTCGCTGATTTTGTGCAGCAGCTCGCCCGTTTTCTCCGTTTCGCTGTCGGTCATGCCGGCGGCAGGCTCGTCGAGCAGCAGCAGCTCCGGCTCCTGAATCAGCAGCATGCCGATCTCCAGCCACTGCTTCTCCCCATGGGAGAGCGAACCGGCTACTTGCTTGGCTTTATCGGCGAGGCCGATCATGCGGATATAATACTTCATTCGCTCCCGCTGTTCGGGCGTCGTCTTGGTAATCAGCGAGCTGAGCAATCCGCGCTTTTGGCGCATCGACAGCAGCAAATTTTCCTGCACGGTCAATGTGACGAAGATGGACGGCGCCTGGAATTTTCTTCCGATGCCGAGCTGGGCAATTTGATGCTCCTGATGCTTGGTCAGATCGATTTGCTTGAACCTTACCCTCCCTTTGGAGGGCTTGACTTTGCCGCAGAGAACGTCGAGCAGCGTCGTTTTTCCGGCGCCGTTCGGCCCGATCAAAAAGCGCAGTTCCCCGGGTTCAAGCGAAAAGTCGAGGCCGCGGATCGCCTTGAATCCGTCGAAGTCGACTTCAAGCTGCTCGATGCGAACCAGCTCCGCCGCCGTTTCTTTTCTTGGTGATGGTTGTAGCATGGTTTTCCCCTCCTAAGAGTTTTGCGAAGCAAAACTTGCTTCGAAAGCATATGCCGAGTATTGCTTCGGCATTAAGGCAGTTTAACATTTCAACGACGCCCCGCAACATTCCCGAATCGGCTTCGAAGCCGAAGTTCCGCTGTTTGATAGAGTTTGCTTCATAAAAACAACAAAAACATCGTATGCCGAAGTTCATAGCGCGCCGACGGCGGGAGCCCGGCGGCCTGTGCCGGTTTTGCCGCCGCATGGTTACGGTCTACGGTGAAAGCCGGAGCCGTAAGAGAAATTCCTGTGCATCGGCGTCAGATGCCGCCGTAATATTCGGGCTATCGAGTTGATCTAAAAGAGCGAAAGGCGTATGAAGCCGGCACAGCTTGAGCGTTCGGCTTTGCCCCCGGACTTGAACCCTTTCAAGGGTTAACCCTTCAAGGAATCCGGGAACAAGAGCGATCTGAAGATCAGGGGGAGGCTGCTGTTTACTTGGTTTGCAGCGAATCTTTATCCAGCTTGGCATAAACCGGCAGCGATGCGCTCAGCGAAGCCGCGCCTGTCTTGCGCATAAACCATCCCCGTTTGACGGCCGTTTCCTTGATCGTCCCTACGATGCCTTTGGGCAGGAACAGCACGACGGCGATAAACATGGCGCCCATAATGATCGGCCACCATTCCGGGTACGCTTCGCTGAAGGTCGTCTTGGCCGCATTCGTCACGACGGCTCCGAGAATAGCCCCGAAGATGGAGGCGCGGCCGCCGATCGCTACCCACAGCACCATCTCGATCGACGGGACGATGCCCATTTGCGCCGGAGAGATGATGCCTTCTTGAAGGACGAACAGGATGCCCGCCAAACCGGCCAGACCGGCGGAGAAGCAGTAGATGAATACTTTGAACGTAACCGGATTGTAGCCGATGAAGCGGACCCGGTTCTCGGCATCGCGCACGGCGACGAGGATTTTGCCGAGACGGCTTCCGGCCAGCCACAGACATAGAAGCAGCGTTCCGATCACGACGGCGACCGTAATGTAGTACAGCATCAGCTTGGTCGAATGGTTGGCCACGGAGAAGCCGAGGAATGTATCGAAGTTGGTCAGGCCGTTCGTGCCTCCCGTATAGCCCTGCTGACCGACGAACAGCGTAACCGTAATAATGACGAGAGCCTGCGACAAGATCGAGAAGAAGGTTCCCTTAATCCGGTTGCGGAACGTCAGAAAGCCCAGTATAAAAGCGACCGCCATCGGCACGAGCAGGGCGAGCAGGATCGCGATCGGGGCGGACTGGAACGGCTGCCAAAACCAGGGCAGCTTCTCGACGCCGCTCCAGGACATGAAATCCGGCAGCTCGCCATGAGAGGCGACCAGCTTCAGATGCATTGCCATGCAGTAAGCACCGAGCCCGAAATAGACGCCGTGCCCGAGGCTTAAGATGCCGGTGTAGCCCCAAATCAGATCAAGTCCCATCGCAACAATCGCGTAGGCGAGAAATTTGCCGAGCAACGACAGCCGGAACTCGCTGAGAAACATCGGCGCCGCCGCCATCAGCACGAGCAGCAGCAAGGTAAAGCCGATTTTTATTTTCGTATTGGTCATGGTCATAGTGTTCACTCCTAAGAGTTTCCGGTAGGAAACTTACTTCGAAAGCATAAGCCTGTTTTCCGCAATCTTAATCCAGCGCCCGCGACTTGATCGTAACAAGTCCTGACGGCCTCCACTGCAGGAAGGCGATAATCAGCGTAAATACGATTACTTTGCCGATCGTAGCGCTCGTCGAATACTCGAACGCGGTGTTCAGTACGCCGATGCCGAGTGCTCCGGCGACGGTGCCGACGATTTTGCCGATGCCGCCGAGCACGACGACCATGAAAGCATCGACGATGTAGTTCGTGCCGATCGTCGGCCCGATCGGTCCGATCAAGGTCAGCGCGCAGCCGGCGATACCGGCCATGCCGGAGCCGAAGGCGAACGCCTGAGCGTCGACGCGCCGCGTGGAAATGCCGAGGCACGAGGCCATGCCGCGGTTTTGCATCACGGCCTGCATATTGCGGCCGCCCCGCGTATGGTACTGGTACACGTAAATGATCGTAATGCAGACGATGACGAGCCCGATAATAAACAGCCTTTTGTAAGGCAGCATCAGATCGGCGGTGACCGCAAGGCCGCCTTCGAGCCATTCCGGGGCTTTGACCGCTACGTTGGGCGCGCCGAATATTTCTCTGGCCAGCTGCTGCAGCACGAGGCTGACGCCCCATGTCGCAAGCAGACTGTCGAGCGGCCGCCCGTACAGGAAGCGGATCAGCAGGGCTTCGAGCAGCCAGCCGACGGCAAAGGCGACCGCGAACGCAACGCCGAGCGACAGCACGAAATACCAGCCGAAGGCCGAGGCGGGGAGGAGTTTCTGGAACAGCTGCTGGATCGTATAAGCCATATAGGCGCCGATCATAATGAACTCGCCGTGCGCCATGTTAATGACATTCATCAGGCCGAACGTAATCGCCAGACCAAGAGCGATCAATAGCAGAATGGAGCTCAGCGACAAGCCGTTAAATAATTGAAGCAATACGATGCTCATTAGGTCATCCTCCTTGATAAAACGGGGGACCGCCCTTATAAGGGCAGCCCCGGTCTAATAATCGAGTTCGTCTGCGGCTTGCCTGAAGCCCATATTATTTGGCGGCGGACTTCGTCACCTCGGCGCCCCAAGGATACGTCTCGAGGAACGGGTCCGGCTTCACCGGCTGCCCGGAATTCCACACTTCCTTGATCATGCCGTCGCCTTGAATTTGCCCGATGCGCACCGTTTTGTAGACGTGCTGGTTGTCGCCGTCGATCGTTACTTTGCCGCCCGGGGCGTTGAATTCGAGACCTTTGGCCGCCGCTTTGACTTTCTCGACGTCGACGGAGCCGGCTTTCTTCACCGCTTCCGCCCACAGATAGACGCCGAAGTAGCCGGCTTCGATCGGATCGTCCGTAACGCGGTCTTTGCCGTACTTGGTTTTGTAAGCTTCGACGAATTTCTTGTTCTCCGGCGTATCCGTCGTTTGATAGTAGTTCCAGGCCGTATAATGGCCTTCCAGCACCGACGCGCCGATGCCGCGGATTTCTTCCTCGGCGATGCTAACCGACATCGTGGTCAAGTCTTTGGAAGTGATGCCTGCGTCCTTCAGCTGCTTGAAGAAAGCGACATTGCTGTCGCCGTTCAGCGTATTGAAGACGACGTCCGGCTTTTCCTGTTTGATTTTACTGATTATCGTGTTGTAATCCGTATGTCCGAGCGGAGTGTATTCTTCGGCGATCAGCGTGCCGCCTTCGGCTTTTAGCTGTTCTTTAATAATTTTGTTAGCTGTTCTCGGGAAGACGTAGTCGGAGCCGAGCAGGAAAAATTTCTTGCCTTTGTTTTGCAGCAGCCAGGTGACGGCGGGAACAATTTGCTGGTTCGTCGTAGCGCCGGTGTAGAAGATGTTAGGCGAAGCTTCCAAGCCTTCGTACTGCACCGGATACACGAAGAGGCCTTTGTTCTGCTCGACGACGGGCAGCACGGCTTTGCGGCTCGCCGATGTCCAGCCTCCGAAAATGACGGCGGCTTTGTCTTTTTGCAGCAGCTTTTTCGTTTTCTCGGCAAAAGTAGGCCAATCCGACGCTCCGTCTTCAATGATCGGCTTCAGCTGCTTGCCGAGCACCCCTCCGGCTTTGTTGATTTCTTCGATAGCCATCATTTCGGCGTCTTTGACCGAAACTTCGCTGATCGACATCGTGCCGGTGAGCGAGTGGAGGATGCCTACGGGAATCGTATCTCCTTCCGCTTTCGTATCGGCGTCGGACGGCGCGGACGATGCGGCTGTGTCCGTTTTCGATTGAGTGGCGCAGCCGGCCAGCAGCGCGGATAAAGACATGCACACCGCCATTAATACCGGAAGCCCTTTTCTGCTTACTTGGTTAATCATCGACCATCCACTCCTCTTCATAATGGGTTCTTGCGCGAATCCACCGGCGGCGTCGGCATTCGTTCCGCTATGTTTGTATCGCCCTGCCTCGTGGAATTTTTTATTACACGAACTATCATAGTTGCAACGTAACTTGTATGTCAATATACTTTACATAAAATTGTTTAATCAAGTTTAAAATCCTGATATATGTAAAAAAACGCTTTTTATTAATTTGTTTTATACAAGTTTGTATGTAATATGGAAATAAAATCCTTTTATAATGTTATTTTATTTAACATTAACGGTTTACAAAGCAAAAAGCGGCGAATATAATAAACGTAATGGCAGTCGATTATGCGCATTTTTAAATGTCACATAACATAACATAATGCTTCGACAAGGAGGATGCCCTCACGTGCATTTAACGGAACGGGAAAAAGAGAAGCTGCTCATTACGGTAGCCGCCGATTTGGCCAGAAGACGGCTGCAGCGAGGGGTGAAGCTTAACTATCCGGAGAGCGTCGCGCTCATTACGTCCGAAATGATGGAAGGGGCGCGCGACGGCATGACGGTGGCGCAGCTGATGCAGTACGGCACGACGATTTTGAAAGCCGGTCAAGTGATGGAAGGCGTACCTGAAATGATCCATGAGGTGCAGGTGGAGGCGACGTTTCCGGACGGGACGAAGCTTGTTACCGTTCATCAGCCTATCGGATACGAGTAAAACATTTAGATGAAGGAACGCATTCGGCGAAAGGCCGGGCGACAAGAAAGGAGTCGGGCTATGGTTCCGGGGGAATACCGCGTTCAAGCGGGAGAGATTGAGCTGAATCAAGGCAAGCGGACGGCGCGGATCATCGTCGTCAATAAGGGCGACCGGCCGATTCAGGTCGGCTCGCATTATCATTTTTTTGAAGTGAACCGGGGCTTGGCGTTCGACAGGGAAACGGCGTTCGGGATGCGGCTCGATATTCCGGCCGGCACGGCCGTCCGGTTTGAACCGGGTGAGGAGAAGCCCGTGCAGCTCGTCACTTTGGGCGGGGCCGGACGATCCTACGGTCTCAACGGGCTTACCCGTGGCGATACGGCCGGCGGCGCGATGCCGGAAGAAGTGAAGCGTCGGCTGGAGCAATGGAAGGAGGGCGTCACTACCTGATGGTCAGGATGAATCGGACGGCTTATGCGCAAATGTTCGGTCCGACGGTCGGCGATGCCGTGCGGCTGGCCGATACGGAGCTGTGGGCGCAAATAGAGCGGGATTACACCGTATACGGGGAAGAATGCAAGTTCGGCGGAGGCAAGGTCATCCGCGACGGGATGGGGCAATCGAGCCGGCATACGCGGAGCCAGGGAGTTCTGGACACGTTAATTACCAATGCGGTCATTATCGACCACTGGGGGATCGTCAAAGCGGATATCGGCATCCGCGACGGCGTTATTGTCGGTATAGGCAAGGCCGGCAATCCCGATCTGATGGACGGGGTGCATCCGGAGCTGGTCGTCGGGGCGAGCACGGAGGTCATCGCCGGCGAAGGAAAAATAGTTACGGCTGGGGGCATCGACACGCACATTCATTATATATGCCCGCAGCAGATCGAAACCGCGCTGGCCTCGGGGGTTACGACGATGATCGGCGGCGGCACGGGACCGGCCGCAGGCACCAGCGCGACGACATGCACGCCGGGAGCGTGGCATATGCGCCGGATGCTGGAGGCGGCCGAAGCGTTCCCGATGAATCTCGGCTTCACGGGCAAGGGCAACGCCTCCTTCGCGGAGCCGCTCGTCGAGCAGGTGGAGGCCGGAGCGATCGGGCTGAAGCTGCACGAGGATTGGGGCACGACCCCGGCTGCGATCGATGCGTGCCTGCGGGTGGCGGACGAGTACGACGTACAGGTCGCTATCCATACCGATACGCTGAACGAGTCCGGGTTCGTTGAGGACACGCTAGCGGCGATCGGCGGCAGGACGATCCATACATATCATACCGAAGGAGCCGGCGGCGGTCATGCTCCGGATATTATCCAAGCGGCGGCGGAGCTGAACGTGCTTCCGTCATCCACGAATCCGACGCGCCCGTATACGATCAACACGGTCGAGGAGCATCTCGATATGCTGATGGTATGCCACCATCTCGACAGCCGGATTCCCGAGGACGTCGCTTTCGCCGATTCGCGGATTCGCCCGGAGACGATCGCCGCCGAAGATATACTGCACGATATGGGCGTATTCAGCATGGTGAGCTCCGACTCGCAGGCGATGGGCCGGGTCGGCGAAGTGATCATCCGCACGTGGCAGACGGCGGATAAGATGAAGAAGCAGCGCGGCTATTTGCCCGCGCCGGATGAACCGCCGGGCGCGGCGGAAGCGCAGCACGATAATTTCCGCATTAAGCGCTATATCGCCAAATATACGATCAATCCGGCGATCACGCATGGCGTCGCTCATTTGGTCGGCTCCGTCGAAGCCGGCAAGCTGGCCGACCTGGCCCTTTGGAGCCCGATGTTTTTCGGGATCAAGCCGGATATGGTGCTCAAGGGCGGAATGATCGCCTACGCGCAGATGGGCGACCCCAATGCGTCGATTCCTACGCCGCAGCCGGTGTTCGGGCGCCCGATGTTCGGTGCCTTCGGCAAGGCGGTGCGCCACTGCATTACATTCGTCTCGCAGGCTGCCTTCGATAAGGGAGTGCATAAGGAGCTCGGCCTTCAGAAGCGGATCGAGCCCGTCCGAAACTGCCGCAGCGTGACCAAGAAGGATATGATCCATAACGGCGAGACGCCGCGGATCGAGGTGAACCCCGAAACGTACGAAGTGAAGGTAGACGGCGAGGCGATTACTTGCGAACCGGCGGCGGAGCTCCCGATGGCTCAGCGGTACTTCTTGTTCTGACGAAGGGGAGGGGGAGTGAGAGCAATGCAACAACCGGCTATGTCCATGTCATTGCCGTCGTGGCTGTCCTACGTTCAGATGCTGGACTCCGCGCTGCCGATCGGCGGCTTCTCCCATTCCTTCGGACTGGAGACGCTCGTGCAGATGGGGATCGTCGAGAAGCCGGAGCAGCTGCAGGAATATATCGCAACGATGCTGCTTCAGAGCTGGGCGCCGGTCGACGCGCTGGCGGTCAAGGCGGTGTACCTGTACGCTCCCGCCGAAGATTGGCAATCGCTCTGGGAGGTCGACCGGATGCAGCATGTACAGAGGGCGGCCGTCGAAACGCGGGAAGGCGTTCTGAAGATGGGGCGGCGGCTGTTTCAATTGGCGTCGTCGATTCATCCGCGGCTCGACTGGGAGCCGCTGCAAACGGCCGTGCGCGAGGGGCGGTGCTTCGGAACGCATCCTCTCGTGCACGGATGGGTCAGCTACCGGCTGCAGGTACCGCTCGCGATGGCGGCCGAAGGCTATCTGTACACGTGTACGATGACCTGCATTAACAGCGGCTTGAGATTAATGTCGATCGGCCAAACCGAAGGGCAGCGGCTGATAGCGGAGCTGGCGCCGATCATTACGGAGGCTTGGCGGAATGTGCGGCATCTGGACCCGCTGGAGGACGGATTCTCCAGCACGCCGGCCGCGGAGATTGCAATGATGCGCCACGAGGCGTTGTATTCGAGATTGTTTATGTCCTAGTCAGTTTGCAAAAAAAGATTGGATAAACCAAAACCTACCTACTCTATATAAGGAGGCATCCGCCTATGTGTCAAGGAGGATCGCATCACCATCATCATTGGGAAACGCCGGAGCACCGGCATTCGGATAGGCCGATGAGAATCGGCATCGGGGGCCCAGTCGGATCGGGGAAGACCGCGCTGGTGGAACGGCTGGCGCGCAAGCTCAACCACCGCTACAGCATCGCCGTCATTACCAACGACATTTACACGAAGGAAGACGCCAACATTTTGATCCGCTCGGAGGCGCTGTCGGCGGAGCGGATCATCGGAGTGGAGACGGGCGGCTGCCCTCATACGGCTATCCGCGAAGACGCCTCGATGAATTTTGAAGCGATCGAAGAACTGGAACGCCGGTTTGCGCATCTTGATCTCATCTTTATCGAGAGCGGCGGCGACAATTTGGCGGCGGCGTTCAGCCCTGAGCTGGTGGACCGCTTCATCTACATTATCGATGTGGCGCAAGGGGAGAAAATTCCGCGCAAAGGCGGCCCCGGCATTATGCGCTCCGACATGCTCGTGATCAACAAGATCGACCTCGCCCCGCATGTCGGCGCCAGCTTGACCGTCATGGAGGAAGATACGCGCAAAATGCGCGGCGACCGCCCGTTCATTTTCTCCAATTTATTCGACGGCCAAGGGCTGGACGACATCGTCGACTGGATCGAGCGGGAATGCCGTCATGCCTAGAGTAACCGGCCGCATTTCGGCCGCTTTTCTGGAAGCGGACGGGAAAACGCGGCTCGGTGACCGGTATCACGCTTATCCGCTCAAAATCGCCAAAGCGTTTCCGTTTGATGATGGGCAGCTCGGCGTCTATATGATGGACGCTTCCCCCGGGATTATGTCGGGCGACCGTTACGAGCTCGACTGGCATTTCGGAGCGCATACGAAAGTATACGTGACGAATCAGTCGTATACCAAAGTGCATCCGCAGCGGCTTGATGAAACGGGGCAGGCCGTTCATCCGCCGAGCGAGCAAACGCAGCGGCTTACGCTCGGCCAGGGCGCATATGTGGAATATATGCCGGAGCCTTTGACGCTATATAAGGACGCCTGCTTCCATAGTACGACGGATGTGCGGATGGAGCGGGGATCGACGCTTATTTTGTCCGAGGTCGTCTGCCCCGGTCGAACGCAGCGCGGCGAGTTGTTCCGATACTGCCGCTATCGGAGCCGGCTTGCCGTTCGCTTCGGCGACGAATGGGTATACTGCGGCAGGCAGCAGGTGGAGCCCGGCGTTCAGCGGCTTGCGAGCATAGGCGCCTGGGGGAGCTTCACCCATATGGGGACGCTGTACGTGTTCAGCGAGCTGGCGGACGCCGCGATGGCCGAAGCGCTGCGAATCTTTATGAACGGGGAACGGGACGGCTTCGATGCCGTCGCCCGGGGCAGGCAAGACGCTTCGTCCGGTCTCTATGCCGGGATAAGCCGCACCTACAAGCACGGTTTGATCGTATCCGTTATGGGGCGCAAAGCGTACGAGATTCAGGATTATTTGGAACGGGCCTGGGCATTTATCCGCAGCCGGTATTTTGCCTCGGCTCCGCTTCTGGTCAGAAAGTAGAACGGTGCTGCGGGAAACGGCAACCGATTAGCCAACAGCCCTTGAAGGGGAGGGAGGGGCCGCTAGAGCGGCTCTTTTTGCTGTTTAGGAAATGATGCGCAGCCATATCCTGTGGAAATCCGGGGTCTCCCCCGAAAGTAAAGTCTACCCATAGAACGATCCCAGAGGAAGGGTTAGACGCCGATCCGGCTTAGGCTGGATGCGGACGGAATAAGCTTCAGAGCATCACGTCACTTTTGAGGGATTGGTTCCTGCGCTTTTCTTCTCGTTTTCACATACATCGATTTCAACTTGAGGCTCATTCCGTTCTACCCGCGGTAGATTAAAAGCGGCACGCTTAGTTATGCAAAGACTATTTGTCATTCAGATCACTTCCGCGGAAGCCGCTGCTGCCGAATGTTAAATAAAGTTAAATTCGGACTATAGCCAATCGATTGCGATCTGCCGAATAATGGAAACAGCGAACGGATAGCGCTTACATCCGTTTCGCTTTTCATAAGGGCAAGGAACCGAAATTTGGAACGAGGGAGGCGAAAATAAGGGCAATCATTCATCAGGAGCTGCAGCAGCGGATGGCAAAGCAATCCAAACTATGTATCCGGAGGGATCGAATGATGAACAAGCTTATGAAATCGTTGATGGTGACTACGGTCATCGCATCTTTGGCCGGGGCCGTTCCGGCGACGGCGGCCACTGACCTCGGACACCAGGTGCTCGCGTCCAATGACGGCTGGGCGGCATACTCGACCGGAACGACCGGAGGCTCCGCGGCCACTTCCGCCAATGTGTTCACGGTGACGAACCGCAAGCAGCTGGTGACGGCGCTCGGCGGCGGATCGAACACGACGCCCAAAATCATCTATGTGTCCGGCACGATCAATATGAACGTGGACGACAATAACAATGCGATGGGACTTAACGAATATAAAGATTCGGCCTATGATTTCAACGCCTATTTGGCGGCTTACGACCCTGCGGTATGGGGAACGTCGAAGGTGCCGAGCGGCACGCAGGAGGATGCGAGAAAACGGTCGCAGCAAAAGCAGGCCGGCCGCATCGTCGTGGACATCCCTTCCAATACGACGCTTGTCGGCTCGGGGACGAACGCCAAAATCGTCGGCGGCAATCTGAATTTGAAGAGCGGCGTGACGAATGTCATCATCCGCAATATCGAATTCCAGGACGCGTACGATTATTTTCCGCAATGGGACCCTACCGACGGCAGCAGCGGCAACTGGAACTCGATGTACGACAGCATTACGATCAAGGGCGCCAATCATATTTGGATCGATCACTGCACCTTCGACGACGGCTCGCATCCGGATAGCGGCAGCGGCACTTATTTCGGCAGGGAATATCAGCATCATGACGGCACGGTGGACATCTCCAATGCGGCCGATTATATTACCGTCTCTTATAACTATTTCCACGACCATGACAAGACGACGCTCATCGGCTCCAGCGACAGCGCAACCTCCGATGACGGCCATCTGAAGGTGACCATGCATCACAACTACTACAAGGATGTCGTGCAGCGCGCGCCGCGGGTCCGCTTCGGACAAGTCCATCTGTACAACAATTATTATGAAGGAAGCAAGAGCGGCGGAACCTATCCGTTCAGTTACGCGTGGGGCATCGGCAAATCGTCGAAAATTTACGCGCAAAATAATTCGTTCAGCATTCCCGGGCTGTCCGCAGCCAAAATCGCCAGCGTCTTTAGCGGCGGGACGGCGCTGTACGATTCGGGAACGCAATTGAACGGCTCATCCGTCAATGTCGCTTCGAGCAACAGCCTGAGCACTTCGGTCGGCTGGACGCCGTCCTTGTACGGCACGATCGATGCGACCGCCAATGTGCCGTCCGTCGTTAAGGCGAATGCGGGCGCAGGCAAAATCCAATAATCGACCGTTCGATCCATAGTCCATCCTCAGACCGGCCGCCCCCTGCGGCCGGTCTTCTCTTGCCGCATAGACGAGGACGTCGAACCGTTTCGGGCGGTCGGTCAGGGACAAGCTCGGTACGCCGATAAACTATCGACAATATTTTGAACTCGCGCGCGGTTTGTTGTCAAACGGGTTCCGTGTTGATATGATGGAAGGAGATTAAAGGAAGAACGGTTTCGTTACGTCACGAACATTCGTTTTTCGACACAAGGTTTCCTTTACGGAAGCTTTTGAGGGAGGTACTATAGGTGGAAGAGCAAATGAGGCTGGATCTTCCTTCGGAAGGTTTGGCTGCAGGGCAGGACACACAACTGGAAACCACTCAACAACACGGACCCGTCACTTGGAGAGACTTCGTACAGCTTGCCAAACCGGGTATTATTTTTTCCAATTCGATCACGGCGTTCGGCGGCTTCTGGGTAGCTTCCGGCTGGCACGTCAATTGGCTGCAAATGCTCTACACGCTGATCGGTACCGCGCTGGTTATGGCTTCCGGCTGTGTTCTGAACAATTATTTGGACCGGGACATGGATGTGAAGATGGCAAGAACGCAGAAGCGCGCGCTCGCTACGGGTAAAATGTCTCCGCAAACGGTGCTCGTGTACGGAATCATTCTCGGTGTAATCGGGGTGTCCGGGCTCGGCCTGCTCGTCAATCCGATGACCGCGCTGCTCGGGATGATCGGCTTGTTCGTTTACGTCTGGATTTATACGGCCTGGTTTAAGCGTACTTCCGTCTGGAGCACGGTGGTAGGCAGCTTCTCCGGAGCGATGCCGCCGGTCATCGGCTACTGTGCGGTGACTCCGACGATCGACGCCGGGGCGATTATTTTATTCGGCATTTTGTTCCTGTGGCAGCCGCCGCACTTCTGGGCGCTCGGCATTCGCCGCGCGGAAGAATACCGCGCCGCGGGATTTCCGCTGCTGCCGGTAGTGAAAGGATCTTATACGACGAAGATCAGCATGATGCGCTATATCGTTCTGCTGGTTCCGGTATCGATGCTGCTTTACGTCTACGGCTACGTGAACGTCATTTTCTTTTACGCCGCGGCTGCGATGGGATTGTATTGGGCTTTCCTGACGATGAAAGGGTTCAAAGCGGAGGACGAAGTCCAATGGGCGAAAAAAACATTCATCTATTCCATCAATTACTTGACGCTGTTGTTTATCATCATGGTTATTACGACCGTGAAGCAAGGATAATTCGGCTCCCGGCACGGGGCAAGGCGGACGGGCTTCATCCCATGGCAACATGGGATCTTTTTTTGCAGTGCAATAGGGGACAGGTTTTGCGAGGAAAACTTACGATCATTAGAAGCTGAATTTGGATTAGAGGAAGGGATGAACCATGAACGCAACCCTGCAAAAGAACGGTTTTAAAATTGTTGTCATCATCGTACTGCTGGCTATGATCGGAACTTTCAGCTATATGCTGATGAAGGGCAATGACACGAAGATGGGCGTCATCAAGAAAGCCCCGGACTTTAAGCTGACCAATCTCGATGGCAAGCAGGTAGGGCTATCCGATTTGGCAGGGAAGACGAAGCTGGTTTATTTCTTCTATTCGACTTGTCCGGACGTATGTTTGCCGACGACCTATACGTTGTCCAAAGTTCAGGATACGCTTGTCAGTAAAGGGGTTTTCGGGGATAAAACGGCCATCGTATCGATTACCTTCGATCCTACTCGGGATACGCCGGAGCAGCTTAAGGATTTTTCCGGCCATTATCATGCCGATCCGAAAGGCTGGTATTTCCTGCGCGGGGACGAGGCGACGGCCTTCGATATCGCTAACAAATTCGGCGTCATGGTCGTAAAAGACCAGCAGGGCAATTTCACGCATAACAACGTCATTTTGCTCGTCGACAAAAAGGGGGATTTGCGCACGTATTATAATGGCAACGACGCCGATCTCGACGTCGAGAAGATTGCCCAGGATATGATTGCGCTGAGCAAGGAATAGCAACGATCGATTACAATTTAACCGAGGGAAAGTCCAGAGCCGGTTCTTGCGGAGGGTATATAATGTACTCTTCCAGGCCGGCCTTTTCCAGTTGCTGGATTAGATACTCGTCCGGAGTTCCTTCTACGCCGGCGTACCCTCTTCTCGTATAAATTTGCTCCGCATCCGGAAACGTATCGCGCAGTATGCCGCGGATTTTTTTGCCGGAAGAGTCGTTGTCCGTAAACAAATACACTTCGCAAGAGCCCGCTTTCTTCTTCAGATCCTCCAATTTCTCTGTATTTAAAGAGCCATAGGTGCAAAACAGCAAAACCTCCTCCTTCAAAAGGCGGCGAAGTCTGCTTCGGTCGTTTTTGCCTTCCACGATGATGGCGATGGTCATAGCGATTCTCCTCCGATCAATACCGAACATTACCTCGCTTTAGTATACCCAGTTCCCCGGTTTATTCCAAGTATGCGTGATGCTGGGATTTCCCAGGAAATGTCGAAACAATGACCAAAAAAGTTTCGCCGTCAGTCTCTTGACGAAACGGATAATAATTATTACAATGAAATTATTAACTAATAAATAATAAGTTAATTACTTTATATTAGAAATACGCTTTTTGTTGCGATCAATCGATTCCATTCGGGAGGGATACACGTGAACATCGTTATTTATCCGCAAGAGCAGCAGGCGTCGGGAGGCTTTGACGGAGGCAAAATTACCGAACAAAAGCCTATTGGTTTTCCGGGCGAAGGTTCGGCGGTTAAACGCATCGGTCCGTTATTTTATTGGGCGTGGGCGCATGCTAAGGTCGAAGGTTTTATTCCGATGCATCCGCATCAAGGCTTTGAGATTATTACTTATATGGTGAACGGCCAGGCGGAGCACGCCGATACGCTCGGCACGCAGAGCCGCGTGGCTGCCGGAGGGGCTCAGGTAATGCAAACCGGTTCCGGCGTGTCGCACAGCGAACGGTTCATCGGTCCGGATTCTGAAGGCTTCCAGATTTGGTTCGAGCCTCATCTCCGGGATGCGCTTCAGAGACGGCCGACATATAACCAATATGAGCATGGGCAGTTTGCCTTCTCCCGGGAAGACGGAGCGACGGTGAAGACAGTCATCGGGGAAGGGGCTCCGGTTGAACTGACGGCCGATGTCCGGATGTGGGATATCGAGCTTTCGGCAGGGAAGACGTACCGCCATCGGCTGGCAGCCGGCCGTGCGCTGGCAGGTCTGGCGATTCGGGGCGACGGCGGATGGTCCCTGGGGAAAGCGGGACAGTCTTCGCTCGTCAGCTTCGCACATAAAGATTTCTCCGTGCTCGGCGCTGATGCGGGGGAAACGGAGGAGGCGCTGCTGACAACGGATATCGGCCTGCGGATGATTCTGATCGAAGCGCCGGTTCAGGTGGATTATCCGTTATACCCGAAACGGTAAGCGGACGGGCTTCTTCTCATACAAAAAAACAGCCTGACATGTCAAGATGTCAGGCTGTTCTTATGAAATGGAGAGTGGATACCGCCCGAGAGCAGTATTAGTTGTTGATAAAATCGGCTTTGGTCAGCAACCGTTTCAGCATCGCTGCCGATTGCGCCCGGGTAGCCTGTTTCGAAGGAGCGATCGTAGTATCGGTCATTCCGTCTACGATGCCTGCTTCGATAGCTGCAGCCAATTCTTGCTGTGCCCATACGATTTGATTGGAATCGCTGAATTTGGCGAGCAATTCCGCTTGACGGTCAGCCGATACGTCCGGTTTGGCGCCTGCATATGCCAAGGCGCGAACGACCATGGCCGAGAGCTCTTCGCGGGTAATCGGTTGGTTCGGTCTGAATGTGTGGTCTTCGTAGCCGTCGATGATTTTGGCGTTGACAGCCGTTGCGACTACACTGGAGAACCAATCGCCGGAAGATACATCCGTGAAGGAGCTGCCGCCGGCAAGTTGATCAAGACCGAGTGCGCGAACGACCAAGGCTGCGAATTCGGCACGGGTAATGTTGCGTTCCGGCTCGAACGAAGTATCCGTTACACCGTCGATGACCAGCTTGTTAGCCAGCAGATCGATGTAGGATTGCGCCCAATGCCCTTGGCTGTCGGCAAAGCTTTTGTTCAATTCGATGACGGTATAGATGCTGTTGCCGTTGCGTTTGATCGTCGCTTCGTTGCTGTCGTCCTCGGACGAGAACAGGGCAGGAGCGAAGCTTAATTTTTTGCTTGCCGGGTCGAATACTACGGCCGTTGCTTTGGAAGGATCGACCGCTTTCGTCAGCGGAAGCGTACGGCTAATGTAGTTGTTGCCTAATTCGACAGGCGTCGTCGTTGTGCTGTCCGTGCCGTAAGCGACAAGATCGAAGTCGACCGATCCGCTGGCTACGGTGCCGCCCAGCGCTTCTGCAGCCGCTTGGATATCGCTTGCGACGCTATCGCCGGCAGCGCTGATGGAAACCTTGATGGTCATGTCGTCTACAGAGGCAGAGAGCTTGTCGGCAAGGCCGTCCAGGTTCAGAACATAAAGAGGAAGCGTATAAGTGCCGTTTCCGTTAGAGATAACAAGCGCTTTGTTTTTGTCGCCGACAAAGTCCTTCAGCGCTTTGGCCGGAATGAGTACAGTGTCGCCGCTCAGAACCAGCTCAATGACGTCGTTGTTGGTCAGTGCGTTGATCAACGTATTGGCGTCAATATAGCCGTCGGAAGAAACGGTAATGCTAGGTCCGGACGGAATGTAGCTGCCGCCGCCCCCGCCGCCTTTATGACCGCCGCTGCTGGATGAAGTCGAATTGTAGACCGTGCCGTACACGGAATCCGTTACCTTTTCCAGCAAATTCAAGTAAGTGTAGCTGTTAGAAACGCTGCTAGAGAAATTGTAAGTGTACACGCCATCGTAAACGCTGTATGTAGCGGTCGATGCGGTGCCAAGATAGTTACCGTTCGGATCGTACAAATATACTTGTGCATTCTCGGAATACACATCGGAGTAGACCGAACCGGAAACGGTGCCGTCGCGGTAAGTCAGATTTTTAAAACCGGTCGCCGCGAAGGCTAATACGGGCAGTAGCGCCGAAATGATCAGCATCAATACGGTTACTTGCGCCGTCTTTTTAAAGACAGCTGGCTTCATGAAAAATTCACTCCTATCTTCTTTACGTGAATAATGGGGTATGCTGCCGGAAGGCTTCTTCATCAGATGTATTTCACCTCCTTTTCGGAACATCTCATTACAAAGTTCGAACGGGCCTGGCGGTATAGGTCCGTCTGTTTCGATCGGAAAAAGATAAATAATGTCCAATAAGCCGTCCGGCATGCCGGACGGCTTTGACTGCTTAATTCGAGAAGCGTATCTAAATTAATAAATAAAGCCGCGACTTACAATAACAAGCAGAATGAACAACACCAAAATGACTCCGGTAGAGGTCCAGATTCCAACGCCGTCAACTCCCATGGATATTCCGCTCCTTTCAACTTCAGTAATCATTTGACACTATCTATATTATGTGAAAGGAGCGGAGCGGCTTGTGTGTACACCCAGTCGCTATAAATTTGATAGTTACTTGTCTTGTGGGACACCTATCTGCATTTGCCGGCCGACGAAGAGCGTACGCGCTGTCCGCCGTTCAAGCGGGGGCCGGTTTGAAGAAGCTTCTTAGAGGAAGCGCGCAGAGCGCCAGCATTAAAGCTAGAAAAGCAATAAAATAAGGCGAAGTATGACTTCTCATATGTCCGGCAACAATGGGACCTATAAAAGCGCCGATCGAGTAGGCGATGGACAAGTACGAGAAAATGCGTCCGTACCGGTTGGAAGCCGTGACGCTGGCGAGCAAGGACGCTATCGACGGGAAGATAACCCCCTTGGTCATGCCGATCAGGAATAAGGCGACGTGAATCGGCACAGGCCAATGAACGGACATGCCGAAGAAGATGAGCGCAAGCGACAAGCTCCCCGATATCATCCGGACAAACGGCGAGACACGGTTAAGAAACAGCATGCTTAACGTCACGAGGGCGCCCAGGCTGACGAGGGAGAAGAGAATGCCCGACGTCATGATCGAGCCGGCGGCTTCCTTCATTAGAGGAAGCTCGAAGAAGAGGATGCCTTGCGAGCAGGATAGCGCGAGCGGAACCCCGAAGAACAGCCACGGAATGCCGCCGTAGGGCTGGCCCTCGGCTTCCGCATTCGCGCCGCTCCGGCCGGCGGCGGGAAGCCCGTGCGCGTCGGTGGGGAATACGGCTTGCGCCGCTTCCGTAACCTGCCGTTCTTTCACGCCGAATAAGGCGAGCACCCCGGTGACGATAAGAATCCAGCCCAGTACGGTGAACGATTGGACAAATCCCAGCTTGGCTACCAAATAAGCGCCCACCGCAGGGCTGAGCACGGAGGCCATCGTATGCACCAGCCCGTTGCCCGCCATCAGCTTGCTTTGCTGCACTTGATCCTTGGCGATTTTGGCCAACAGGGAGAGACAGGCGGGCGACAAGAAGGCGAGAACGAACCCGCTGATCGAGCGGATGATAAGCAGCTGCCACGGGTCGGAAACCCGGGATTGAATTAATAGTACGATACCTGCTACAATCAGGCTGAATACAATGAAACGCTTGCTGCCATACTTGTCGACGCCGTACCCGGCCAGTAAATTTCCGGGCAGATGAGTAATGGAATACACGCCCAGAATAAGACCGATGAACGAAGGGGCTGCGCCTAGCGAAATGGCGAACGGGGATAAGATCGGATACTGCGCATGAAGATCGAAAAAGGCTACGAACATGAACAAATAAAGCCAGATTGCGGTTTTCAACATCATCACCTCGCATTTCACGATTGTAGGAGCGTCCTTCGAAGCTCTGCGGCACCGGCGGGCCTGCCGCATCTTTCACCGGGTTTGGGCCGTTCCGCCTACAGTATGGCTTGGTTCTCTATCGAGCATCGGGCGGGGGCGCAGTTTTACGGGCGGACGCTTACAGTTCATTGGAACGTTTTTTGGTTTCCGAGACATTACTCCAGGGTTGCAAAGAGACGGCCTTATCATTACGTTTACGTGACAAGCCTTAGGGTTAGTACCATTATTTTGGAACTCTTTGTGACGGTTCTCGTACTACATTTCCGGGAGGGCGGCATTATTGGATTCATTTCTGATCATCGTATTGGCCGCCGTTGCGGCGGGCGTGCTGCTGCGCGTAAGATCCACCTATAAGAAGATCAAGCGGGCGGACAAGTCGGAGGAGATCCAGCGCAAACTGGCCGAGCTTAGAAGGCGCAGAGAAGAGGAGTAAACGGCGGCGCGTCAGAGCGTCGGGGTGCAAGAAGATTGAAAGGGGAGAGATGGATTTGGATGCGAATTTCATTATGACATTTTTACAAGAGCGATGGTTCGTCGTCGTGGCGGCGATCGTCGTATTGTTCATCGTCGTCAAAATTGTCAAGACATTAGTGAAATGGATTATCGTGCTGGCGGTTATCGCCGGGCTGTTCTTTTACGGAGCGAGCTACAAGGATAAGCTGATGGAGATCGGCACCGCGGTAACGGCGGAAGCGAAGGCTCAGGCGATCAAAACCATTTCCGGGGAAATGAAGGACGCGCAGTACAAGCAAAATCCGGACGGAACGTTCACCGTAACGACCAAAAGCTTGCGAATTGACGGAAATCCCGGAGCCAATGAAGTGAAGGTGACGTTCATGAATCAAACCTTTACGATGAAAATGGATGATGTCGTCAATGCGCTGATCGAACAAGCTAAGAAAAATACGAAGATATAAATAACGAAGCTTTCAGGGCTTTCGCAGCCTTGCGAAAAAAGAGAGAGGTGACAGGCATGGCTTCCTGGCTGAGTTCCATCGGCTCGTACAATTGGATCACGATCGCGCTGGCGGTCGTCGTGGCCGCGTCGGCCGTTCAAGGGGTGGTGCGCGGCGCGTCGGCGTCGGCCCGCCATTTGCTGCTAATGCTGGCCGAAGCGCTGGCGACCGTACTGGCGCTGCTGCTTGCCTGGAAGCTGGCCTCGTGGGCTTCGCCGCAGGTGCAAACATGGCTTGCCTCCCTGAAGCTGGACATCCCGGCGGAGGATCTCGGAGCGCTCAAGCAGCTCTACTACACGCTGATGACAAGCATGCGCGATTTCTCGCTGCTGCGCTACGGCATATTATTCGTGCTCGGCTATTGCCTGATCAAGCGTGTGCTTTACATCGCTATCGATCCGCTGATGGACAGCTGGATGTCCGGACCGCCGCGGCCTGGGGGCCGTCGGGGAGGATTCTCCCATATCGTCAGCAGTCTTGCCGGCGGCGTCATCGGCTGCGCTACGGGAATCGGGCGCTCTCTGGTTATTATCGCCGTCCTGTTTATTGCGGCCGCTTTGTTTCCGCAGACGCCCGCCGCCGATTATATTCAAGCCTCTGCTTTATACCAAAAAGGCGCAGGCACCGTCATCAAGCCGGTCACCGGCGATTTTTTCGAGAATCGGCTGCCCGTGTTCACCAAAGCGGTGGAGCAGGAATTCAGCAACATTTTGCAGCGCAAATACGAGGTGCTCGATGCGAAGATTCCGAACGACATTTCTGAAGCGGCCAAGGAAGTGACGGCCAAGGGCAAAACCGACGAGGAGAAGGCGCGCCTGCTGTACGACTGGGTCGGAACCCGCGTCCAGTACGATTGGGATAAAGTCGATCTCTACGAGCAGCAAAGAATCTGGAAGGAGCAAACGCCGGAGCAAACCTTTGCGACGCGCAAAGGGGTCTGTATCGATTATTCGCGTCTGTATGCGGTGATGGCGCGCTCCGTCGGGCTCGACGTCAAGGTCGTGACGGGACTCGGCTTCGACGGCAAAGGAAGCTACGGTCCCCATGCCTGGAATGAAGTTTATTTGAGCGATAAAGAGAAATGGGTTCCGCTTGATTCGACCTGGGTTTCCAGCGGAGGCAACTGGTTCAACCCGCCGAATTTCAACGAAACGCATATACGCGAGGTTTGAGCCATTGGGCAAATAACCGATGAGGCCGGACATCCAACCGCAAGGTTCCGGGATGGCTGGCTTTTTCCCTTTGGGCCGAATTATGTTACACTACAATATAATAGGGTGCTAGAGCCCGATTGCTGTCGAATTTGGGGAAATTTAGAAGAACGGTGGGTAACAGCGATCGGAAGACGTTTCCGCGTACCTAGGGGAGAAGGAGCCATTCTTATGATACCAAAACCATTACATGCGTATAAAGCCGTCTTTTTTGACGTAGGGGATACGCTGATGACGATACCGGCATCACAGACGATAATGCGGCAATATTTGGCCGATCGGTCGCTTCGGCGCGACGAAGAACGGGTGGGACGGCTGTTCACCGAAGCGTTCCGGCTCTTTTACTACGGCAGACAGGTCGATGCGTACGAGCCCTGCACGCCGGAGTCAGACCGCGCTTTCTGGATGAAGCTATACCGTTACATTCTGGAAAAGCTCGGCGTGCACGAGGAACGGTGGACCGACGAGCAAATCGACGACTGCTGCCGCGGCATGTACGAGCTGTTTACGGGACCTCAGCCGTACCGGCTTTTCGATGATGTGAAGGAAAGCGTGGAGGCGCTGAAGCAAAGAGGATTCCGGCTCGGCATTATTTCCAATTTTGCGCCGACGCTGACGGACATTCTCCGGCACCAGGGGATTCTGCATCATTTCGATCCGGTCATCGTATCCACGGAGGTTGGCCTGGAGAAGCCGGACCCGGCTATTTTTCATCTGGCGCTGGAGCGTTCGGGACTTGCCGCGTCGGATATTTTGTACGTCGGCGATCACGATACGAACGACATTTGGGCCCCTGCGCAGGCGGGGATCGACGCCGTTAAGATCAAACGTTACGATTATCATTCGGGAGCCGGGATTCATTCCCTGCTCGAGCTGCTCGCATGACTTTTCAAGGATTTAAAGGAGCTGTAGCAACATGAGAAAGTCCATGTCGACGGATGACCCGCAAAAGCACGAATCGAACAAGCGGCGTCATTACACCGTTCGAATCAATCTATTTTTCTTCTGCACGTTCGTTTTATTTTCCGTCCTGATCGTCCGGCTGGCGATTTTGCAGTTTGTCGAGGGCAAGCAGCTGAAGGCGGCAGAAGCCCAGACGACCAAACGGGATACGCCGATCGCGCCGATCCGCGGCAATATTTTCGACAGCAACGGTTACCCGCTGGCGTTTACGAATTCGACCCAGTCCTTATATTTCCGTATGGAATCCGATCAGAAGAAGGATGACGTTATCGCACTGGCAGGCAAGCTGGAAGCCTTGTTCAAGGAGTACGGCGATCCGGGCAAGCCGCAGATGACGGCGGCCGATATTATTAAATCGATGGACGTCGGATACGATCTGGACAAAAATTCGACGACCGCGCCAAGCTATTCGTTCGTTCCGCGGCGGATCAAATCCGGCTTGTCGGATAAGGAAATCGCTTATATCCTCGAGCACCGCGACGAGCTGAAATGGCTTGAGGTGATGGAGGAGAGCATCCGCACCTACGATCCGGATAAGATCGCCGTACAGCTTATCGGCTATATGCGGCCGTTTTCGCAGGCAAGGGAGCCGAAGAACGGGCTCGATTTTTATAAGAACAAGAGTACGACGGACGGCTATCTGGATACCGAGGACGTCGGCTATGACGGCATCGAGCTGATGTATCAGGATGAGCTGCGCGGGAAAAACGGCATGAAGACGTATCCGGTCAACGCCTCGCAAAAAATTATCGGCAAAGTGTCGATCGAAGCCCCGGAGAAAGGGAACAATCTGTTCCTGACGATCAACAAAGATATTCAGCAGGTGGCCGAGCAGGCGATTATCGATCAGCTTGCCTACGCCAAGTCGCCTGCGGCCCGCGCGTCCCATTACGGCTATGCGCCGAACGCGAAGGCGGGATATGCGGTGGCGATGGAGGTCGACACGGGAAGGGTCGTCACGATGGCGAGCATGCCGGACTACGATCCGAACGTGTGGAACGGCGGCATTTCCACGCAGGAGTACCAGCGCATCCAGCCGTTCATCAATAACGGCACGATTACGACGGCGTATCCGGACTATCCGGAGAACGAGCTGAAAAATCACCCGACCTCGATCGTGTACGTCGGTTCCATCATCAAGCCGCTGTCGGTGCTGATCGGCTTGAACGAAGGCTTGTTCGGCGTAGGGACGACCTATAACGATACCGGGGTGTTTACCTACGGTAAAGACAACAACGCCAAGCTGACGAACTCCGACCGGGCCGCGTACGGCCTGATCAATGCGGCGGACGCGATCTGGCATTCCTCCAACACGTTCATGTCGGCGATGATCGGCAATCCGCTGTATATGCGCAGCGGGCAGCAGGCCGTCGACATCTGGGAATCGTATTTGAACAAATTCGGTCTCGGCGTGCTGACGGGCAGCGGGCTGCCTCGGGAATCGGCGGGGATCAGCGAGTTCAAGACGAATACGAAGGAAACGCTGCAGTCCCGGATGGTATACGCCTCCTGGGGGCAGAACGAGAAATATACGACGCTGCAGATGGCGCAGTATGCGGCGACGCTTGCCAACCGCGGCAAGAAGCTGAAGCCGCTTTTGGTCGACAAGATCGAAACCTACGACTTCAAGCCGGTGAGCAAAGTGGAGCCTGAGGTGATGGAGGAAACCTCGTTCCCGGACGCTTACTGGGATGCCATCCAAAAAGGAATGCTAAAGGTTAACGTGCAGGGCTTCGAAGGCTTTCCGTACTCGGTAGCCCGCAAGACGGGAACCTCGACCCAATCGGTCGGCGGCAAAATGATCGACAACGCGGTCTTTATCGCCTATGTGCCCGCGGAGAAGCCGAAGCTGGCCGTAGCGGTCGTCGTGCCGGAAGGCGGCTTCGGAGCTTGGAACGCGGCGCCGATCGCGCGCAAAATATTCGACGCATACGACCAGTATTACGGGCTCGACGGCGTGCCGAAAGGCAAGAAGGCGGACACGGACACGCCGTAGCCGCAGCCGGCCGCGCCACGCAAAAAACTCTTTGGAAGACCGCTTTCTTGATGAACGCGGCCCGCCGAAGAGTTTTTTTGCATTCTCCGCCGATAAAAAAATAAGCGGCAATTGTGATAAGTCACACATACAACCAAGGGGTCCGGGAGTAATCTGTAAAGTATACATGTAAACAACATTCATTTGGAGGTGGAGCTATGAGTGGGCAATTTCAGCCTCGGGAGGAGTACACAAGCGCACATGTGACAGAGTTGTCGGAGCTCGTAGACCGTTTGAAGCGGGAGCACGGCGAACTGCTGCAGGTGCTTCGCGATATGGCGGAGCAATCGGTGCTGGCGGAGCGCGAGCGCGATCCGGTCAAAGCCAGAGGGACATTGCTGCATCTGAGGCTGTGGGCGATGGCTTTTCAGGAGGAGCTGGAGAGGCATTCCCATTGGGAGGAGAAGGAGCTGTATCCTTTTCTGAACCTGTATTTTCATAAGTATAAGCGGCCTTCCGTCGTACCTTCCTTATGGATGTTGGAGAAGGAGCACGAACGGGCTATGGATCATATGAATTCGTTCTTCCGGGCCGTTCACGCGCTCAAATCGGATTCGGATGCGCTGCCGGTGAAACGCGCGGCCGCGTACTTGACCCAGGCTTGCCGTATACTGACAGACCATCTGGAGAAGGAGGAGCAAATTATTTTTCCGCTGACCGACCAGGTGCTTACCGATGTCGATTTCCTGTTCTCCTAACGCCGGCAGACCGGCGAACGTTAAAGGGGCCTTTGAAGGCCCCTTTTTCCATGAAAATTCCGCTTGAAACGTCGGTTCGGGTCATATCAGAATGCCCAGCCGCCCTTTTGGAACACAGGTTCCTCGGCGCCGTCCGCCATCACCCCGTAAATGTCCATCTCCGCAGAACCGATCATAAAATCTACATGCGCAATGCTCGTGTTAAGCCCTCTGGACTTCAGCTCGTCTTGAGACAAGCCTTTGCCGCCTTCGAGGCAGAACGCATAAGCGCTTCCGATCGCCAAATGATTGGAGGCGTTCTCGTCGAACAGCGTGTTATAGTACAAAATATTCGATTCGGAAATCGGTGAGCGATGAGGAACAAGCGCCACCTCGCCAAGATAATGGGAGCCTTCGTCCATCTCGATCAGCCCGCGCAGCGTCTCCTCGCCCTGCTTGGCGGATACGTCCACGATGCGGCCGTTCTCGAAGGTCAACGTGAAGCCGTCGATGATGTTGCCTCCGTAGCTGAGCGGCTTGGTGCTGGATACTTTGCCGTTTACGCCGGTAGCGAGCGGGGCGGTGAACACCTCCTCGGTCGGCATGTTGGCGACGAACGCGTGCCCCTGCTCGTTAATGCTGTCCGCGGCGACCCAGATATGGCCTTCCGGAAGCTCGATGGTCAGATCGGTGCCGGGAGCGATGTAGTGCAGCTTCTTATATTTTTTGGCGTTCAAATAGGCGGATTTCTCGTTGAGCGTTTGGATGTGCTTCTCCCAGGCGGCTACCGGATCGTCCTGATCGACGCGCACGGTGGAGAGGATCGCTTCCCACAGCTTAGCGAGCTGTTCTTGCTCCGGCAAATTCGGGAACACCTTGGCCGCCCATGCCGGAGAAGGCGCCGCGACGACGCACCAGCTGAATTTATCCGACTGCATATACTGGCGGTATTTGGCCATCGCTTTGCCGTACGTTTTCTGATAATTGACGATCCGCTCCTGAGGCACGCCCTTCAGCAGATCCGGGTCGGACGAGACGACGCTGATGACAGCGAAGCCCTTCTCCGCCAGCTCCAGCATTTCGCCCGCATACCACTTGGGCTCTTCGAGGAAAGACTCGTCCGGAGCGAGGTCGTACCGCAAGCGGGAGACGGTATCGTCGGACCAGTTGACTTTGACCGTATAAGCGCCGGCTTCATAAGCCTTTTTGACAAGCAAACGGACCAGCTCGGCCGCGTCGAGCGCCGCGTTGATGACGAGCGTCTGCCCTTTTTGAATATTGACGCCGATGTTGACGATAATTTGCGCGTATTGATTTAACTGCTTATCGAAATTGCCCATCAGAGCCCTCCTATGGAAATGATTTTCTATTGTCTTTTTTATCTTAGCAAAAAGCGGCGCGAACTCCAAACGGTGCAGCCGAAAAAAAGTTGGCGAAAAAGAGTTGCACTAGAGAAACATTTTTGTATATAATATGCATAAGTTGTATTAAGGAAACAAATATTTAGAAAGGAAACAATTTGTCTATAGGTAAAAAGTTAAAAAATGGAATGGGAGTGAAGGAGATCGTGAAAAGCGGGAAGGTAATATCATCGTTTCGAAGATTGGTTATGACGTTTATATTTTTGGCGGTCGCTGTGGGGCTATCGGCTTGCGGGCAGCCGCAGCAAGGAGCTTCTCCGGCGAGCGAAGGCAAGATCAAGGTGACGGCGACGATCGGAATGATCTCGGACGTGGTGAGGCAGGTAGGCGGGGAGCATGTGGAAGTGACGGGACTGATGAAATCCGGAGTCGATCCGCATTTGTACAAAGCGTCCCAAGGGGATGTGAAGAAGCTGGAGCAGGCCCAAATCATTTTTTATAACGGCCTTCATCTGGAAGGGAAAATGGTGGAGATTTTCGAGAAGATGACGAAGGAAAAGCCGACGGTAGCGGTATCGCGCAATATTGCCGAGCAGCAATTAAGAGGCTGGGAGGGAGGCGAGGCGGCCCATGATCCGCATATTTGGTTCAATGTGCGGCACTGGATTTCGGCAACGGAGGTGATCCGCGAGGAGCTGACGAAGCTGGACCCCGCCCACGCCGACGACTATAAGAAGCATGCGGACGATTACACGAAGCAGCTGCAAGAGCTGGACGATTACGCGAGAAATCAGATCGCCTCGATACCGGAGCAGCAGCGGGTGCTCGTCACCGCGCATGACGCCTTCGGATACTTCGGAGATGCTTACGGCATTAAGGTGATGGGGCTGCAGGGCATCAGCACGGCTTCGGAATACGGGTCCAAAGACATTAGCGACCTGCGCGATTTTATGGTGGCCAACCAAATCAAGGCGGTATTCGTGGAATCGAGCGTGCCCAAGAAATCAATTGAAGCCGTGATCGAAGGAGCGAAGAAGCAGGGGCATGAAGTGAAGATCGGCGGCGAGCTGTTCTCCGATGCAATGGGGGAAGAAGGAACCCCGGAAGGAACGTATATCGGGATGGTTCGCCATAATGTCGACACGATCGTTAGCGCATTAAAATAAACCGTGCAAGCAAGGAGGAGAATAAACCGATGCAATCCCCTTTAAGCATTCGCAATTTGACCGTGGCTTATCAGAAAAAGCCGGTTTTAAGAGATATTTCGCTGGATATTCCGGAGGGCAATCTGATCGGCATCGTCGGGCCGAACGGGGCCGGCAAGTCGACGCTGATCAAGGCGGCTTTGGGGCTTATCCCGCGGGTTGCCGGCGAGGTGGCGCTGTACGGCAAGCCGTACCGCGAACAGCGCAAGCTCGTCGGCTATGTGCCGCAGCGCGAGTCCGTCGACTGGGATTTCCCGACCAGCGCGCTGGATGTAGTGATGATGGGACGCTACGGCCATCTGGGATGGTTCAGGCGCCCCGGCCTGACGGAGCGCGAGCTCGCGATGGAATGCCTGGAGAAGGTCGGCATGGCCGACTTCGCGGGCCGGCAGATCAGCCAGCTGTCCGGAGGCCAGCAGCAGCGAATATTCCTCGCCAGGGCGTTGGCGCAGGACGCCAAGCTGTATTTCATGGATGAGCCGTTCGTCGGGGTGGATGCGGCGACGGAGAAGGCGATCATCACGCTGCTTAACGAGCTGAAGAAGCAGGGCAAGACTGTGCTGGTCGTTCATCACGACCTTGCGACGGTGAAAGAATATTTCGACTGGGTCATCCTGCTCAACGTACGGCTGATGGCTATCGGGCCGACCGGACTTGTATTCACGAGAGAGCTGCTGCAGCAAACCTACGGCGGCAGGCTCGCGCTGCTGGATCGCGACGATGAAGCGGTCATCGCCGGCGGGAGGTGAAGGTCATGGCGAACATCAACTGGCTGGAATTGTTCCTCGATCCGAATACGCAGTGGATTTTGCTCGGCAGCATACTGCTGGGGTTAAGCAGCGGCGTGCTGGGCAGCTTCGCTTATTTGCGCAAGCAGAGCTTGATGGGCGACGCGCTCGCCCATGCGGCGCTGCCCGGCGTCTGCATCGCCTTCATGCTGACCGGCTCCAAGTCGATCCTGTTCTTCCTGATCGGAGCCGCCGTCTCGGGAATTATTGCGACGTTCGGCGTCGGCTTCGTGACGCGCAATTCCCGGATCAAGCAGGATTCGGCGCTCGGCATCGTGCTGTCCGTCTTTTTCGGCTTCGGGATCGTGCTGCTCACGCAAATTCAGCATGGCGGCAGCGGCAACCAAAGCGGGCTCGATAAGTTTCTGTTCGGCCAGGCCGCTTCGATGATTCATTCCGACGTTGTCGTGATGACGATCGTCGCCTTGGTTCTGGTGGCCGCCTGCGCCCTGCTGTTCAAGGAGTTCAAGCTGCTGAGCTTCGATTCGGGCTTTGCCAAAGGACTCGGCTATCCCGTCGCTTTCCTGGAGCAGCTGCTGATGTTTCTGATCGTCGTCGCGGTCGTCGTCGGCATTCAGGCCGTCGGCGTCGTGCTCATGTCGGCGCTGCTGATCACGCCGGCCGTCTCCGCCCGGTACTGGACGGAGCGCCTCGGTTTCATGGTCGCGCTGTCCGGCTTGTTCGGCGCGGTCAGCGGCTTCGCCGGGACGCTGGCGAGCACGACGGCGAATAACTTGCCGACCGGGCCGCTTAGCGTGCTGGCGGCCACGGCGCTGTTCGCCGTCTCCGTCGTTTGCGCGCCTCGGCGCGGGCTGCTCGCCAAGCTGCTGCTCCGGCTGTCCGTGCGCCGGGCGGTGCTGGACGAACGGGAGCCGGGGACGCCGCTGCGGCGCGGGCAGACCGCCGCTTCGCTGGCGGCCGAGACGCAGGCGCGGAAGGAGGGGCAGGCGTGAACGACTTCTGGATTATATTGACGGCGGCGCTGGTTGCTTGCTCCTGCAGCCTGCTCGGCTGCTTCCTCGTGCTGCGCAAGATGGCGATGATCGGCGACGCGATCAGCCATTCGGTGCTGCCCGGGATCGTCATCGCCTTCCTGCTCAGCGGGTCGCGCGATTCGCTCTTCATGATGCTGGGCGCTTCGGCGCTCGGGCTGATCACCGTCTTCCTGATCCAGCTGTTTCAGCAAAGCGGCGTGCAGTCGGACGCTTCCATCGGCGTCGTCTTCACCGCCCTGTTCTCGGTCGGCGTCGTGCTGGTCAGCATCTATACCCGCCAAGTCGACCTGGATCTGGACTGCGTACTGTACGGGGAAATTATCCGCGTTCCGTGGGATACGCTGACGTTCGGCGGCGTCGATATCGGGCCGAAGGCGGTGTGGGCGCTCGGGCTGGTGCTGCTGCTCAGCGCAGCGGTCATCGGCCTGTTCTACAAGCAGTTCAAGCTGTGCTCCTTCGATCCGGCGCTGGCGGCTGCGGTAGGCATTCCGGTCGTTCTGTTTCATTACGTGCTGATGGGGCTCGTATCGGTGACTACGGTAGCTTCCTTCGAAAGCGTCGGCGCGATTCTGGTCGTCGGCATGCTCGTCGTTCCGGCCGCCACCGCGTATTTGCTGACGGAACGGCTCGGGTCCATGATCGGCTGCAGCATGGCGGTCGGCATCGTCAGCGCAGTTGCGGGTTATTACGCGTCGATGCTGCTCGACGCCTCCATCGCAGGCTGCATGATCAGCATCGCCGGGGTGCTGTTCGTGCTCGCGCTGCTGTTCTCCCCGACTCACGGCGTGCTCTGGCGCAAGCTGAGGCAGCGGCGCAGCCTGTCGGGGAAGACGGCTTGATCGGTGCGGCGGCCGATGCAGATCGGGCAACGCCATACCGCACTGCGCGCGGTAGCTGAATTTCGTTCGGCGTCCGGTTTCATGCGGCGGCAGAACGCGACCTGCCATATACGGCGGCAGCCCCTGAAGAGGGTTCTCTTTCAGGGGCTGTCTCTGTGTGCTGCGGCTTGGCTCTTTTAATATAGCCGGTGGACCGAATAGGTCTCGCGCAACGGCGCATCATGGCATGAACTTATCGAATCGGGCGCGGGAGGCTCATCTACGCGGATCATTTTTATCTGCAATCATCCGCTTTAATCGTAACGCAAGCCGTTCGAGATCGTATCCAATTGCTCCCAATCGAGCACCTCGAAGCTTTTGCGGGCTTTTTGCAGTATTCCCAGCGCATGCAGCTTATGAATCACGCGGTTCAGATGCCTTGGCGTGGTGCCGATCACCGAGGCGATTTCCGGAATATGCGGCGTCTGGATTTCCTTGCCGAACTCGTTCGGAAAACGGGTGGTCAAAAGATAAATCGCCAGCCGTTCCTCGACGGAAGCCAGCAGGTTGATTCGCGATGCCGTTGTACAAGTCTGAAGCTTGTAGGCCAAGTGCTTTAGCAGCTCGTTTAAAAATCGGTGCTCGCGCATCAACTTTCGCTCCACCGTCCGTTTGTCGATATAGAGAAAGCGGGAGGCTTCCACGGCTTCGACCCTGGATTGTACGGCTACTTTCTGAATAAGCTCAATATCGCCGAAGATGGAGAGCGGACGGCAAAACCGCAGCAGCAGCGATTTTCCCGTTTCCACGCTTGATGAAACCTTGGTCAGCCCCTCAACCTGAAAATATAAACCGTCCAGCTCGTCGCCCTCAGCGAGAACGGATTCGCCGCGCTCGTATTCGCGAAGCTGAATCGTTACAGAAGGAGGATCAATGAAAATTTGGCTTAAATCAAACTTGGACATATAGGGCTGCAGCTTGTGATGCTCGGTGTAAACCTTCACCAAATTCACCTCTTTTGGACATCGGTCCTTTTCATTATATATGAACTTGATATGATTGAAAAAAAGGGGGAAATGAGATGAAATTCGTTTTCGATTTGGATGGAACGATTTGTTTTCGGGGCAAGCCGTTAAGCGAGAATATGGTGCATGCGTTGGACGAGCTCGTGAACGAGGGGCATGAAATCATCTTTGCTTCGGCCAGACCGATCCGCGATCTGCTGCCAGTTTTGCCTGCCCATATGCGCCGGTTTCCGATGGTGGGGGGAAACGGCGGGTTCGTTTACCGCGAGGGGCGTCAAGTTTGCGTTTATCGGCTGGAACCGTCCGTAGCGCAGCCGATTATGAGTTTATTACAGCAGTTCGAAGCGGATTATTTAATTGACGGGTTCTGGGACTACTGCTATTCCGGCGATCCGCAGCACCCGATTCGAAGCAATCTCGACCCGGAAGGCAGCGCCCGCAACGTCCCGATAGAGGAATTGGGGGATATTGTAAAAGTAGTTGTATTGCGCAGCCGAAACCATCGGCAGTTGCTTGGGGAGCTGGAGAAGCTGCCGGTGATGATGTATATGCACGGAACGGAAAATATCATTGATCTCAGTCCGGCGGGAATCGATAAATGGACAGGCTTGCAGGCGCTTGGCCTTAGTCCCCGTACGTTCATTGCATTCGGAAACGATGCGAACGATGTTCCCATGTTCAGGGTTGCAAGCCGTTCGGTTTGCGTCGGAGAGCATGCGGAGCTTAGGAGAATGGCAACGGAGAGTGTGGCCGGCGATGAGGAAGCGGTTATCCGGAAAATCGGCGAGATGGCGTCTTTGCCAAGTTAATTCAAGGCGGAATCGAGCAGGGTAACAATGTGAGAAGCCTTCACGCAAGCGCGAGATGTTTCAAAGTCCGACAGCCGCATCAGCGTCGGGAACCGATCTGGCCGTAACCTTCGGGTTGCGGCTTTTTTGATCCGTTTCGGTAAAAAATCCCAATTCCCCGGTCATACCATTCTATTTCCTGAATCCGCCGCGAATATGGTATACTAGACTATCGAATGATTTAACCGTTGCTGTAAGGGACGTTTGAGGAGGAAGCAATACGATGTGCGGGATTACCGGAGCAATGTATTTTGAAGATAGAGAGCCGTCGCAGGCGATGCTGAAGGCGATGACGGATGTCATCATCCATCGGGGGCCGAACGACGTCGGATTCTGGTCGGAGAACCGGATCGGCCTCGGATTCCGCAGGCTGTCCATCATCGATATTCAGGAAGGGCATCAGCCTATGTCCAATGAGGACGATACCGTGTGGATCGTGTTCAACGGAGAAATTTACAACTACAAATATTTGCGCAGCACGCTGCAGGAGAGAGGCCATCAGTTCAAAACTCACTCCGATACCGAGGTCATCGTCCATATGTACGAGGAATACGGCGAGGATTGCGTCAAGCAGCTGCGCGGAATGTTCGGGTTCGTCATTTGGGATCGCCGCAAGAAGCTGCTGTTCGGCGCGCGCGACCAGTTCGGGATCAAGCCGTTCTATTATTTTAAGGACCGCAAACGGTTTTTGTTCGGATCGGAAATTAAGAGCCTGCTGGCCGCCGACGGAATGGACCGCACGATACATACGGAAAGCCTGCTGAACTACTTGACGTTTCAGTACGTGCCTGAACCGGATACGATGTTCCGGGGGATTCACAAGCTGCCGCCGGGCCACTCGGTAACGGTATCCTACGACGGCGATATGACGATTCGCAGGTATTGGGACCCGATGTTCGAGCCGGAGGAGCGTCCGTTCGAAGACTATGTCGAGCAGATTCGCGAAGGGTTGAAGGACTCGGTCATCCATCATATGCAGAGCGACGTGGAGCGGGGCTGTTTCCTGTCGAGCGGGATCGATTCCACGGCCATCGCCGCCCATATGCGTTCGATCGAGCCGATCCGCACGTTCTCCGTCGGATTCGAAGGCCCGAACAACGAGACCGAGATCGCCCGCCAGACGGCGTCGGCGCTCGATACGGAGCATTCTGCCCGGATTATCACGCAGAACGATTTCTTCGCCGCGCTGCCGAAGGCGGTATGGCATCAGGACGAGCCTGTAGCCGACCCGTCGGCCATCGCGCTCTATCATGTCGCCCAGCTCGCCCGCGAGCAGGTGACGGTGGTGCTCTCCGGCGAGGGCGCCGACGAGCTGTTCGGCGGCTATCGCATTTACCGCGAGCCGCTGGCGCTGCAGCCGATCGAACGGCTGCCCCACGCGCTGAAGCGGCTGATGCATGCGGTGGCGCGCCTTATGCCCGCCGGTCTGAAGGGCAGGAACTACGTGCTGCGCGGAACGACCCCGCTGGAGGAGCGGTTTATCGGCAACGCCAAAATTTTCAGCGAGGACATGAAAGCGGAATTGGTCCGCATCGACAAAGAGATGCTGAGCAGCTACAAAAATCCGCTGCAAATCGCCAAGCAATTTTACGATAAGACCCGTCATCTCGACCCTGTCACGCGGATGCAGTACATCGATATGAATCTGTGGCTGCCCGGCGACATTCTAATGAAGGCGGACAAAATGACGATGGCGCATTCCCTGGAGCTGCGCGTACCGTTTCTCGATGTGGAGCTGTACGAGATCGCCCGGAAAATTCCGGCGCGTTACCGGATCGCCGAAGGGACGACCAAGTATATTTTCCGCAAAGCGATGGAGGGGCTCATTCCCGACTTCATCCTGAATCGGCCGAAGCTCGGCTTCCCGGTTCCTGTGCGCGATTGGGTGAAAGGGAACCAGGGCAAGGTGATGATGGAGCAGATCGCCGCCAGCGGCATCGAGGACTACATCAATTTGGACACGGTCCGTCAAATGCTGGCGAGGCATCAAAACGGTCAAGGCGATTACGCCCGCAGACTGTGGACCGTGTACATGTTCGCACTATGGCATGTAACCTATATGGAAGAGCTGCCGAGGCCGTCGCTGGCGCAAGCTCTCTAGGAGGAGGAACGGCATGGCGAATTACAAGCTGATCGCTTTGGATATGGACGGAACTTTTTTGACGGAGGATAAAACAATATCGGCCGAGAACCGCAAAGCCGTGGAAGCGGCGGCCGCCGCCGGAGTGACGGTGATGTTCTCCACGGGCCGGGGCATTCAAAACGTGCTTCCTTACGTAGAGGAGCTGGGTCTTAAGTCTCCGATCGTATCGGTTAACGGCAGCGAGGTATGGACGGCTCCGGGACAGCTGCACAGCAGGACGTTCGTGGAGCCGGATCTGGTGGAGAAGATGCTGTCGCTGGCGCTGGAGTATGATACTTGGTATTGGGCTTATGCCGTCAGCGGCATTTACAATAAGGAAAAGTGGGTTCCGAAGATCGACTCGGAGCAGTGGCTCAAATTCGGTTATTACTACGAAGATGAGGCCAGTCTGCGCGCGATTCGCGAGCAGCTTATATCTTGGGATATGCTGGAAGTTACCAACTCTCATCCGTGCAATATCGAGCTGAATCCGAAAGGGGTCAGCAAAGCGAGCGGATTGAAGCAAGTATGCGAGCTGCTCGGCATCGAGATGTCCCAGGTCATCGCTATGGGCGATAGCTTGAACGACGTGACGATGATCCGCGAAGCCGGTCTCGGCGTCGCTATGGGCAATGCCCAGGATGAGGTCAAGGAATTGGCGGATGTCGTCACGGCGACGAACGAGGAGCATGGCGTGGCCAAAATCATCGAGCAATACGTATTGCGCTGATAGGCGGGATACGAGTGAATAAGCGGGGTGGCGTCTTATGGTTATAGCCGCATGGATCATTGTCGTCGCTTTGTTCGCCGTCGGGATGGCCGGCGCCGTCTATCCGGTGCTGCCCGGGGCGCTGGCGATTTACGCGGCCTTCTTCGTCTACGGCTGGATGGTCGATTGGGAGCCGTTCGGCTTCTGGTTTTGGCTGATCCAGACGACGATCGTCATCGTGCTGATGGTCGCCGATTATTTGGTCAGCGCGCTCGGCGTGAAAAAATTCGGAGGCACCCGGGCGTCGGTCATCGGGAGCACGGTCGGCCTTCTGCTCGGCCCGTTCGTCATTCCTGTCGCGGGGCTGCTGATCGGTCCGTTTCTTGGCGCGGTCATCGGGGAGATGATCGTCGGAACGGAGTGGAGACAGGCCGTGCGGGCGGGAGTCGGAGCGTTGGTCGGCTTCTTCTCGGGCCTCGTCGTCAAAGTGATTTTACAGCTTCTGATGATTGTTTTGTTTATCATTTGGGTGATGCGGTTTTAGCGGCTCCGGATTCTATGTTTCAAGAAGGGGAGCCGCGGCGCGATGGCGCGAGCCGTGCGCCGCGGTGCATTCCGTCAGTTCTTTAATCGGGAAGAGGGAACGTGTTGGCTAAGGATTCGCTGGTAAAAGGTACGCTGATTTTGACGTTGGCGGCGCTCGTTGCACGGGCTTTAGGCGTCGTGCAGCGGATTCCGCTTGTTTTTCTGCTCGGCGAGATCGGCATGGCCGCCTACGGTATCGCCTTCAATTTGTACTCGATGCTGCTGGTCGTAGCGACGGCGGGCATTCCGAGCGCGCTGAGCAAAATGATCTCCGAGCGGACTGCGCTCGGGCTTCATGCGGAGGCGAGCCGCATCTATAAGGCGGCGCTGCTGTTCGCCGCGGGAGCGGGCGTCGTCATGACGCTGTTCCTGTATATCGTTGCGCCGTATTATGCGGACAGCATTATTAATCCGCAGGCGACGCTGCCGATTCGCGCGCTGGCGCCAGCGCTGCTCTTATTCCCGCTCATTGCGATTATGCGCGGTTACTTCCAGGGGCGGCGGATGATGATGCCGAACGGCTTGTCGCAAATTATCGAGCAAATTTTCCGCGTCGTCACCTCGGTCGTTCTCGCCTACGCGCTGCTCGGCCACAGCATGGAATGGGCCGTCGCCGGAGCGTCCTTCGGCGGAGTTATCGGCAGCGTCGCGGCCGCCGCGGTGATGGCTTATTATGCGCTGAAGCTGCGCCGGTCGGATAGGGCGGAACTGGCCTCCGGGGCGGCTTCGGCCGCCGATAACGGCCGGGAGGGCGCGTCGCACAGCACGCTGCCGTTCAAAAAAATTTACGGGCAGCTGTTTCAAATTTCGATTCCGATCGTTATTTTCTCCATGACCGTGACGCTGATCTATACGATCGACTCTTCGATTGTGACGCTGCTGCTGAAGGATCAGGTCGGAGAGGAGAGCGCGAGGGAAATTCTCGGCATTCTGGTCGGCCGCGCCCAGTCGCTCGCCGGCATTCCGATCATTTTGGCCGTGGCGCTCAGCCAATCGGTCGTTCCGATCATTTCGTCCGCGTATTCGCAAAAGGATATGCAGCAGGTGTCCGATCAAACCGGCAAAGTGCTGCAGCTCTCGATCTTGTCCGGCCTGCCGATGGTGCTGCTCATCTGCCTCGCCGCCGGGCCGATCAACAGCTTCATCTTCGGCAATCCGAAGGGATCGGCGATCGTTGACGCTTACGCCGCGCCGATTATTATTGTGCTGACAGTCAGCGCGATCTTCCAGATTGTCATGCAAACCTCAGGCGCGGTATTGATGGGCATGGGCAAGATGCGCGCCCTGGTGCTGCATGTCGTGGCAGGCATCGCCGCGAAGCTGATCGCCAGCTTTGCGCTGGCGCCGTGGCTCGGCATTTACGGCATTATTGCCGCCACCTGCCTCTGCTTCATCGTCATGACCTGGTTGAACCTGCGGGTGCTGCGTTTGGAAGTGAGCTTCCGCGTGCTGAGCCGCCGCCGCTGGCTCGGCCTGACGGCGACGACGGTCGTGATCGTCATCGTCGGAGCGGCACTCGACGCGCTCGCGCAAGCCTATGCGACGCCGTTCGGCGCGGCGCGCTGGGACGCATTCCTGCAGACGGTAATCGTCTGCGCGGTCGTCGGTGCCGCTTACCCGCTGCTGCTGTTTGCTACCCGTACCGTCGGCTTGTCCGATTCGCGGCATATGCCGCGGCCGCTTCAGCGGATCATCGGCAAAGTAGCCCCGCGCTTGCTGAAAGGCAAAGAAACCGGGAACGACTAGAACCGCGGGTCAACCGTATATATAGTTTACGAACGTACCGCCGTTATGAACCGAGGGCCGCAGGCTGACTCGGAGCATAGCGGCGTTTTTTCGTTTTGCCGGAAGCCCGATGGAGAAGCGAACGAAGCGGCGATAGCAGTGCTTTCGCCTGCGCCGCAGAGCGTTTTTGATCATGCTCTTAAGAATCCGTCCTATGGAGGTGCTTCTGTGCATAGCGAACGAATAATGACTGCCTATTTTGCCGCTAATGCCGCTTCGTTATTGTCATTTTGCATCTATATACTTTCTGCGTGGTCTATGGGGCCATTTGAATCTGGAAAAGCGTTAGCGGTCGCCTTTGTCCCCGATTTCAGCAGCGATCGGAAGCAACGGACACAGCGGCCGTTATATAAACCATATCGTCCGCTTTGGAATTCTAACGGACACAGCTGCAGCTATTTGTTGGCAAAGCCGCCTTAGAAAGCCATTCGGAGCTATATAAGCGCGCTGCTGACCGTTACGTTTCCAAAATGTCTGTTTTTGACGAATTTAGCTCCCTGGTGTCCGTTAGACTTAGAAACGATTCGACGCTCGGTTCCGAAGGCTGCGCCTCCTGCAGCTCCCTCCCAGGCCGTTCGAGCGATTACACGTTCCTTAGAAAAATGCTGGGAGGAGCAGTCCTGCTTCTATTCATTGATCTTGAAAAAAAGGCGCCCTCTATGGTATGTTGATTGGAAACTATTTTCTGGGAAACGGGGAGGATGGGTATGGCTGTCAATCCGCTTATGCTGGACTTGCCGGAAAGCTTCGAAAGCCGCCGTTTGTTAATACGCGCACCGCTGTGGGGAGATGGGGCCAAGGTGAATGAGGCCGTAGCCGAGAGCATCGATCGATTGCAGCTGTGGATGCCGTGGGCCCAGGCGCTTCCTGCCGTGGAAGAATCGGAAGCCGATATACGGCGGGCCCGGATTCAGTTTCTGGAACGCAAAGATATGAGGCTTCAGCTCTTATCCAAGGAAACCGGCATGCTCGTCGGCTGCAGCGGCCTTCACAGGATCGACTGGGACTCGCGAAAGTTCGAGATCGGCTATTGGGTGCGCACATCCTGTGAAGGACAAGGGTTTATAACCGAAGCGGCGGAGGCGATTACGAATTTCGCCGTTCGAGAGCTGCAGGCGAGCCGCGTGGAAATCCGCTGCGACTCACGCAATACGCGAAGCGCGCGAGTGGCCGAGCGGCTGGGCTTTACGCTGGAAGGCATTCTCCGTAACGACGCGCGTGCCGTGGACGGCTCGTTAAGGGATACGATGGTTTTTGCGAAGGTCCGGGGCGTGGAGTTTTCACCGGAAGGAGATTGAATACGAAATATGACTATCATTTTGCAAACGGATAGACTTCTCCTGCGGGAGTATGAGGAGGGCGATCAGGAGGAGGCGTATCGGCTGCTGTCGGACCCGGTCACGATGAGCTTTTGGCCGCAGCCGCTGGATCGGGAGCAGGCGGCCGGATGGGTGCGAAGAAGTATGGACAGCTGCCGGGAGAACGGCTTCGGCCGGTGGCTGGTCGTCGATAAGTCGACGGGCGGAAGCGTCGGCGATTGCGGCCTGATGCGGGCATCGATCGGCGGACGCGAAGAGATCGACCTCGGTTATATTATTCATCATCCGCACTGGCGCCGAGGATACGGCTTCGAGGCGGCGTCAGCCTGCATGGAGTACGGATTTGCCCGTCTCGGATTGGAGAGAATATGCGCCAATATGCCGGTGGAGCATACGGCTTCGAGCAGGGTCGCCGAGAAGCTGGGCATGATCAAGGAGAAGGAGTTCTCGAACCCGAGAAATCGCGGCATCATGACCTGCCTGTATGCCAAAAGCCGTTCGGCGGCCGAGGGTTGAATTTCTTCGCGGCTTCGCTCTATACTAAAGGGGCAGTTTTGTCACTATGATACGGTAACGGTGGTGTTCGCATTGTCGCTTTTAGCCCAGGAACGAAAAGAATTGATTTTGCAGGCATTGTTTCGCGACGGCAAGGTGAAGGTGATTCCGATGGCCGAGCAGCTCGGCGTTTCCACGGAAACGATCCGCCGCGATCTCGATGCGCTGGAAGCGGAAGGCAAGCTGCAGCGCGTATACGGCGGGGCGGTCCGCTCCGGCCATGAGCATGGCGAGCCGCCCTTTCAGCAGCGTACCCAGCTGTTTGTCGACGCCAAGCGGAAGATCGGACGGCGCGCGGCCGAGCTGATCGAGGATGGCGATACGATCGCGCTCGATGTCGGTACGACGATGATGGAGCTTGCCGCATCGATTCAAGGCAAGCGTAACTTGACGATTCTTACCAATTCGCTGCCGGTCGCCTCGCATTTATCCGAGGCATTGAACAGCCAGCGATTTACCGGGAAGGTATTCGTGCTCGGCGGACAGCTGCATGCGGAGCAGCAGTCATTGACAGGACCGCTGTGCGAGCAGATGCTCGGTCAGTTTTTTGTAAACAAGGCGTTCTTATCCGTCGGAGGGTTGTCTTTAACGGGCGGCGTAACCGATTATGATTTGAACGAAACGGCCGTTTCAAGACAATTTGCTCATGCGGCCAGGGAAGTGATCGTACTTGCCGACCAGTCCAAAATCGGCGTTCAGGCGTTTGCCCGGATCATACCGTTGGAAGAAGCGGATATCGTCATTTCCGATCAGGCATGCCCGAAGGATTGGGCAGGAACGCTGGAGCAGCACGGCGTATTATGGATAGCAAGCCAGTAAAGGCCCGGGGGAAGCGTGAACTTCATGCTTCCTAGCCGGGCCTTTTCTCTGCTTGGCGACCGTGTTGATCTTTTTTCTGCTTGCGCTACAGGTCATCGCAGCCGACGCCTGTGCTATACGATGTCCAGCAGCGCCGACAAGCTTCCGATTTCATACGTGGGACGGCGGCCGGATGATGCGGGCCTGCGCTTGTGATTAATCCAGGCGCAGGGCATGCCGATCTCCAGTGCACCCTTAATATCCGTATCCGGATTATCGCCGACCATCAGGCATTGCTCCGCAGGAAGCTTCAGCAGCCCCATCGCATGCTTGAAGATGGCCGGATCGGGCTTGCCTGCGCCGAACGTCCCGGATATAACGATGTGCTCGAAGCAGCCAGCGAGTCCGGGAATGCTGTCCACCTTCTCCTGCTGCAGGTCCGGCGCGCCGTTCGTCAGCAGCAGCAGACGATACCGGCCGCGCAGCCGGTTCAGAACGTCGAAGGTGTCCGCATAGACAAGGGGACGGTTCCGCCGTTCGTCGGCGAATTGGTCCCCTAGCTTGCGTCCGAGCTCCGCATCGTCGACGCCGGCCCGCCGCAGCCCGCAAGTCCACGCCTCCTGCCGGTAGAGCGGGGCAAGCCGTTTCAGCTTTATAAGCGAGGGATGCAGCTCGGATTCGAAGCGGCCCCATAATGCTTCAAGATAAGTGACCTCGATCTGACGCGCCCATTCGTAGATCTCCATGGAAGCAAACAATTCCTCGGCCGCCAGCCGCACCGCCTGCTCCAGCTTCACGGCATCAACTCCCGATTCCGCGGAAGCGGACCGGCAGACCGCCTCAAAGGCTTCGTCAATACTTCTTTCATCCCACAATAACGTATTATCCAAATCAAAAATAATCGCTTCCGTCTTCGACATGACTTCTCATCCTCTCCCCAAGTGCCTCTTCATTAATTTGCAACAACAAACCACAAAAGTCAACAATAAATCAACAAATCAATCAATAACTCAATATAACTCCAAAAGGTGGGGCGAACAAGAAGACGAAGTAAGGAAGCAAGGGGGGAGAAGCGGTCTGAAGAAACGGCAGCAAGAAATGAAGAAGAAAGACGGCTGGCGGAGCTGGAGCGGGCTAACCGGTTACTCCAGCAAATCTCCGGCAAGGACGGCCAGCTCGATCTTGTTCAAGCCGAAGCAATATTCATGCGTCATTTCGAAGGAGAACGGCGGCTCCGTCGAGGACAAATAGGCGAGCCATTGCTCGCGGTCGTCATGCCGGTACCAATCGCCGGGCTCGCAAGCCGCAAACGGGCAGTCCTTCCAGACGTCGCTCAGGCGGGGGCTGTACAGAGGCGATGCGCCGGGGCGGAGTTTGCAGCCGTCAAGCCATTCCTTCAGCTGTCCGCGCGGGACCGGAGGGAAATGGCGGACGGCGGAGAACAGATGAGGCCAATAATCGGCCCGCGATCCGCTGTGCCGCGTGCTTGCGGCGAAGCTCAGCGCTCCCTGGGCTACGGCCGGAATGCCGAATAAGATGGCGTACAGTCTTTTTCCGACTTCAATCCGCTCCTTTAGATGATTGAAGTTTTCGAGCACCAAGCCGGCGAGACGGAGCTGTCCGGCATCGCGGTAAGGAAGAACGATCTGATTAAGCTGGAGCAGCAGTTGAGCGTGAATAAGAAGCGTGTCGAGCACGGTTTCCCGGTAGACGGGATGGCGGACGACTCTGGACTCGATAAAATTTTGTTCGTTGACAATCATCGCTACCGTGAGCAGAGCCGAATCCCTGCGCTCCCAGAATTGTTCCCAAACCGGCCGCATAAACGAGGAAACTTGAAGGTGGCGCAGCAGCCGAAACAGCGGTTTCCCCGCTTTGAGGCTGGCTTCATAGAGCAGGAGCTGCGGATAGGAGTCATGGAATATGAGCGCGTTGGCGCGCTCCAGGAAGGCGAAGACATGCTTCTGACGCGTTTCGTTCAGCAAATAGGGGAGCAGCTCCCCCTTCAGATCGGTCATGTTCCAGCCGCCGTTGCGCGACACCATATGCGCGAGCAGCGACCAGTGCAGCTCCGGATGCCTCCGGTACATATCGAGATAGGCTTGCGTCCTTGTGACGTTGTTGCGGTTCCAATCGACGGCGGCTGCCCGAATCCGGGCCAGCAGCGCGCTTTCCGCAGCAGACGGCTCCCTCTCGTATTCTGCGTTCCCGCGGCCTTTCTTCAGACGGGCGCGCAGCTCGTCGACGGCGTCGCTTGTCAGCCGTATGCCGGTCATATGATCGAGCTGAGCGCTCTCATACAGCAAGGTGCCTGTTTTGCCTTTCGCCCATTGGACAATTTCGTGCGGCGCATCGGCCAGCTTCTCCAGCAGATCCCAGCCGTTCCATCTGAATTTACCCTGGTTCATGCCTGCTCCAGCCCTTTCAAAATTAAAGTTTGCCGTGTTTTTCATGTAAGAAAAAGGAATCGGGCGTCGGCTGTCGTAATAAATATATGTGTCGGCCGCATCATTTTTCCATAGTTTGCGTATAGATTTATGTTCGATGCTATGGAGCACTTATATCATTTTATGGAGGTAAGCAATGAAAAACAGAACAATGCAACGCCGTCTGCTTTCCCTTCTGCTGGTTGCCATGCTCATCATTACCGCAGGCTGCCAGTCCGTTAACGGGTTCGATCTGAACAAAGCGATGCAGAACAACTACGCGGTCCAATCCTCGCAAGGCACTCAGACCGTTACGATGGAGCTGATCCCGAACGCTTCGGCGCAGCCGGCCGAGGAGGAGAAGCAGCTTCTTGATCTGTTCAGCAAGGTGAAGCTGAATCTTACGGAAATCAACCAGCAGGATAGAACTCATGTATCCGTCAAAGGCGAATTGGAATACAATAAGGGCAAAATTCCGTTCCAAATGGTCATGTCGGATCAGGATTACACCTTCCTGGTAGACGGAGCGAAGAAGCCGATTGTCGTACATAACAGCGTAGGGGCCATGGAAAAGGCCCAGGAAACGATGTCCAAAGAAATGCAAGAGCAGTTCAAGCAGCTGTACAAAAAATCGGTCGATTTCGTTCCGGGCTTTATGTCGTACATTACGGGGAATCTCCCGAACCCGAAAAACATTGCGGTATCCGACGCGACCGAAACGATTCATAACGAAGGATTGTATTTGAAACGCGTCCATGCCGAGATCCGCGGCAATGAAGTGAGCGATCTTATCAAATCGTTTTTGAAAAATTTGCTGGCGGACGAGAAAGGCATGAAGGATATTCTCAGCCAAATCTATGATATGGTCTTGCCGCTTGCCCAGCAGGCCATGAAGGAAGACAGCAGCGGAAGCAGCGCGATGAACGACATGATCGCTCCGTATTTGAACAATAAAACGCTGGCTGTAGAATTTGCCTTCACGTTCTTGAAGACCAATCTGCAAAAAGCGGTCGACAACTACGATCAATCGTTGAACGAGGCGTTGAACGGCTACCAGGGCGAAGAGCTCAAAAAGCTGCTTAGCGAAAAGCAGTACGTCAAATACGATATGTACGTCGACAACGATCTGATGCCGCGCAAAACGTCGATGGAGGTATCCTTGACCCAATTGGGCTCGGAGTACAGTGCGATCGACGGGCTGAAGATTACGATGACGTCGGAGCTGTGGAATATTAACAAGCCGGTCACGGTTAATGCAATCGATACAAGCAGCGGACAATTGGAGCTGACGTCGCTGGATAAACCAGGCAAAATATTGGCGGCTTTGAACCCCGATTCCCAGTTGTACCGGCTGCTTAAGAACGATTTGAAAATAACGAAAAAAGAAATTACCATGTTTATGGATGAAGAATCCTATTACGACGGTGATTTTGTCAAACCGTACAACCGGAACGGCAATGTCATGGTGCCTGCGCGCTTCGTCGTCGAGCAGTTGGACGCGGACGTAGCCTGGGACCCTGCTACCCAGCAGGTGACGATTGCCGATTCGATCACCGGAACGGTGATCAAGCTGAACATCGGCAGCAAGCAAGCGCTGGTTAACGGCGCGATTACTCCGATGGAAGTTGAAGCCGAGCTGGAGAACGGAACGACGTTCGTGCCGATTCGCGTAATTGCCGAAGGCATGGGAGCCAAAGTCGCTTGGGATCAAGAGCTTCAGATGGTAACCATCACTCGCGATTAGTTTACCCTGCATACAGCGCGGCATGAATGAGAATAAGCAAAAAGCCTGATTCCGCCGGATCAGGCTTTTTGTTATGCGCGTTTTTTACGAATCTCCGGGAGGCTCCGTGCCGTGCGGGACATCGTCGGGCGCTGCGGAAGGGCGCGGGCCGGGCAAACGTCCGGATTTGGCCGCGGCTTCCCGCAGCAAAAATTCGATATGTCCGTTTACGCTGCGAAATTCGTCAGCCGCCCAACGCTCAAGAATCTCATACAGCTTCGGGTCCAGCCGGAGAGCGAAGTTTTTCTTCGGTGCCATAATGCAAGCCGGCGCTAAGGCAGGCCTAATACAGACTGCCCGTGTTAATGATAGGGTTAGCGGAACGATCGGATACGATAGCGACCAGCAGATTGTTGATCATAGCGGCTTTGCGCTCTTCGTCAAGCTCGATGACGCCTTCCCGCTGCAGCTGCGCGATCGCGAGCTGCACCATACCGACAGCTCCCTCGACGATTTTCGAGCGCGCCGAGATGATGGCAGTCGCCTGCTGCCGCTGCAGCATGGCGCTGGCGATCTCCGTGGAATAGGCGAGGTGGGTAAGCCGCGCTTCCATCACTTCGACTCCGGCGACGGACAGACGTTCCTGCAGCTCCCGGCTCAGCTCATGGGCGATTTCTTCGGAATTGCCGCGCAGCGAGTAGCCTTCGACGTCGAACACATCGTACGGGTATTTATTGGCGACATGACGCAGCGCGGTCTCGCTTTGGATCTCTACGAACTGCTCGTATTTATCGACGTCAAACATCGCTTTGGCCGAGTCGATGACCCGGAAGACGACGACGGCGGCGATTTCGATCGGATTGCCTTCGATATCGTTGACTTTCAGCTTGGCGCTGTTGAAGTTGCGGACGCGCAGCGATACCTGCTTGCGCATCGAGAACGGAACGGTCAGCCATAATCCGCTTTCCCGGATCGTGCCGATGTAGCTTCCGAAGAAAGTGACGATAAAGCCTTGATTCGGCTGTACGACTGCAATGCCGGACATCAGCGCCGCCGCCGCGATAAGCAGAATGATACCGGCCACAACATTGTCGTTAATGAGCAGAAGAACTCCTCCGACGGCCAGTACGACGATTAACAGCACACCGATAAAGCCGTTTAATACCCATGCTTTTTGTTCTTTCATATTGTCTCGCTCCTTTGTCGAATTATTATGTGATGGAATCAATTAAATATTGATTTGATATTTTTATGATATCACTTTTAGAAATAACTGTAAAGTGCTAACAATTGCCACTAACGGAAACGGGCGTTGACACGGGCGGAATAGGCATGCTATAAGTGTTGATAAGACTCATGCCAAAGGCGGTGTATTTGTTATGGAACCAATTAAATCCGAGCAAGCGTTCGAAGAAAAAATCGCTGGGGTCAAACCGACGATTGCCGTTTTCAAAACGACCTGGTGCAAAGACTGCCATTTCATCGATCCGTTCATGCCGGAAGTGGTGGAAGCCTATAAGGACCGGTTAAATTTCATCCAGCTGGATCGCGACGAGGTGCCTGATTTGTGCGAGAAGCTGAATATTCTCGGCATTCCGAGCTTCATCGCCTTCCGCGAAGGCAAGGAGCTTGCCCGTTTCGTCAGCAAGCTGCGCAAAACCCGCGATGAAATCGAGCAATTCCTCAACCGTTCGCTGGAAATCGCCGACGCTTTGCCGAGATAATCCAGGCCGGAGCAGGCGCTCGGCTGACCCTGTCCGCTCATTTGGCGGACGGGGTCTTTTTTTACAGTTATGTAGCGAGTTGTTCACCTTTACCTTCAATGCTTTGTAACATTTCCGCATGGATTTGGTTTGGTTTTATGGCTATAATGAAACATGAGCGTTCTGATTTGTCTCTTCTTGTCGAGACCTAAAAAGTGGGTGATTCACTAACATGAATATGCAAAAATGGCTTAAACGCTTTTCCTTCGCAAGCATGTACGGCATGTTCCTGATTCTGGTTATGGGCGCGCTCGTTACCAAGACGGAATCCGGACGCGGCTGCGGCGACGACTGGCCGCTGTGCAACGGCAAATTCGTGCCGGCCTACACGATCGAATCCTTTATTGAATACAGCCACCGTTTTGTGACCGGCATAGTCGGTATCATATTGCTGGTGAACCTGATTCTGGTTTTTGTCTATGGCAAACGGAAAGACGCCAAATGGTTCGTCGGCGGGGCGATGTTTTTTACGATTCTGCAGGCGATTCTGGGAGCGATGGCCGTCATTTGGCCGCAATCCTCGGCTACATTGGCGCTTCATTTCGGAATTTCGCTGGTCGCTTTCGCCTTTACGCTGCTGCTGGCTTTGGTGTACACGCGATTCGGCACCATGCTCTCGCGGGAAGGAACCCCTTTGACCTCGGGGATCAGGTCGGCGATCTGGCTGATCTCGATTTATTGTTATATCGTCGTCTATCTCGGAGCCTTCGTAAGGCATACGAATTCGGGCGGAGGCTGCTACGGCTGGCCGCTATGCAACGGACAAGTCATTCCCGAACTGACGGGAGCTACGCTTATCGTATTTATTCACCGGCTCGGAGCCGCGCTGTTATTGGTATTCATCATCTGGTTTTATCTGGTTGTACGCCGGAGCATGCAGACGCAGAACAATGTGTTTCAGGCGGCGAAGTGGTCTTTGATTCTGGTCGTATTGCAAATATTGAGCGGCGGTTATGTGACGCTGTCCTACGGCTATGACTGGTACTTGCTGGCGAGCATGCTGCATACGATCTTGATTTCGGCGTTATTCGGCGTCCTGAGTTATTTATGCGTTCTTGCCTTGCAGTCCAAGAGAACAATCGGCTGATATGACAGGCTTACGGAGCTGGTGCTGCTCGCGTAAGCCTTTTGCACGCCGAACGCGGAATAAGTGCGAATAAAGGGGAAGATTAACGATATGGTTTATACGAATTTGCGTCAGTTTTTGGATGCGCTCCGCAAGGAAAATCAATTGGTTGAAATCTCCGCGCCCGTCGATCCGAATCTGGAACTGGCGGAAATCCATCGCCGGGTCATCGACGAGGAAGGCCCCGCTCTGCTTTTTACGAATGTCAAAGGCGGCTCGTTTCCCGTCGTAACGAATTTGTTCGGCACCAGCCGCAGAGTCGATCTCGCCTTCGGACCGAAGCCGGAGCAGTTCATGAAGCAGATTATCGGCGCGACGAATACGCTGATGCCTCCGACGCCGAAAGCGCTGTGGAACGAGCGCGGACTCATCATGGATTTGATGAAGGTCGGCACCAAAACCGTACCTGCGTCCGCGGCGCCGGTGATGCAGCAGTGCCGCAAGGAGGCGCCGCTGGCCGGCTTGCCCGTGCTGACCTGCTGGCAGGAGGACGGCGGCCCGTTCTTCACGCTGCCGCTCGTTTATACGGAGCATCCGGACGGCGGGCATCATAATCTCGGCATGTACCGTATGCAGGTGTATGACGACCGCACGACGGGGATGCACTGGCAAATACATAAGGGCGGCGGCTTCCATCACTATGAAGCCGAGCAGCGAAACCGCGCGCTTCCCGTCACGGTGTTCCTGGGCGGCCCGCCGGCTCTGATCGCCTCGGCGATCGCGCCGGTGCCGGAGCATCTGCCGGAGCTGATGCTCACATCGCTGATCCTCGGGCAGAAGCTCCCGGTGGCCGACAACCCGCACGGCGGCCACCGTCTCGTCGCCGAAGCCGAATTCGCCTTCTGCGGCTCGGTTCCGCCGCATGTGAGAAGACCTGAAGGGCCGTTCGGCGACCATTACGGCTACTATTCGCTCACCCATGATTTCCCCGTGTTCAACGTCGATCATGTGTGGCATCGCAAGGACGCGATCTATCCCGCCACGATTGTCGGCAAGCCGCGTCAGGAGGATTACTATCTCGGCGAATTTTTACAGCGCCTGCTGTCTCCGGCATTCCCGATGGCGATGCCGGGCGTGAAGGAGCTGTGGACGTATGCCGAGACCGGGTTTCACTCGCTGGCGGCCGCGGTCGTGCGCGAGAGCTACAGCCGCGAAGCGCTGGGCACCGCGTTTCGGATTCTCGGCGAAGGCCAGCTGACGCTGACCAAGTTCCTGATCGTCACCGATCAGGCCGTTCCGCTCGACCGGTTCGACCGGCTGCTGGAAGCGGTGCTGGAGCGGTTCGACCCGTACCGCGACCTGTTCATATTCAACAATACATCCCATGATACGCTCGATTATACGGGCGGGCGGCTCAACCACGGCAGCAAGGCGCTGATGCTCGGCGTAGGCGAGCCGGTGCGAGAGCTTCCGGGCAGCTACGAGGGCGGAGTCATCCCCGAGATCGAGGATGCCGCCGTATACTGCCGCGGCTGCCTGCTGATCTCCGGCGCTTCGTACGAGAAGGAGCCGGAGCTTGCCGGACGCATCGCCGCCGCCTCCGGCGATAAGCTGAGCGCATGGCCGCTCGTCGTGCTCGTCGACGACGCATCCGCCGCCGCAAGCGATCAGACGGCGTTCCTGTGGACGGTGTTTACCCGTTTTAACCCGGCGAGCGACATCTATGCCCGAACTCATGTCCAGGGCCACCATCTGGCCTATGATTTGCCGATCGTTATCGACGCGAGAATGAAGCCGGGCTACCCGGACGAGCTGATTCCCCGCGAAGATATTGTGAAGCTCGTCGACCAGCGCTGGAGCTCGTATTTTACTTAAGGCACGGCGCGCGAAGCGGATCGTCGCTAACGTTTTCTCATATCAACCGGCACGGCGCAGCGTCAGGCTGCCTTATGTGCCGGTTTTTTCGCATACATGGAGAAAGCCCGGATTACAAGCTTGAGAAGTAGCCAGCCGCCTTGCTGGGCATACTTACAAGTACTATGAGCAAAGATCCAAGCGGGCGAACAAGTGTACATTTTTGTATAAACACAATCGTATTGTTAAATGTTTAACGGGAGGTGCGTCAACATCCTAAGGACGCTATTCAATGAACCGCGCCGCGAAGATACGGGAGAGATCAAGGCGGCGAACGAAGCGATCGAGCGGTACGTTCGGCTGCTACGTTCGCTGCCTGCCGGCGAGCGGAATTTGCAAGAGCGGCGGTACTTGATCTGGAGCGGCAGCTTCCTCCGTTCGCTCGACGAGCTGGAGCAGAGCCATTATGCGGCCAAACGGTGCGGCAGCCTGGTATCGTCCGTCTATGTCGACGAGATGGATCAGGATGAGCTGGATCACTATCATCGCCATCTTTATTTCTATAAAAATACGATCATCCGGATGTTCGCCATTCTGGACAAGCTCGGGCAGTTTATGAACGAGCGGTTTCGGCTCAAAACGGAGGAGATCAAGTCCCGCTTTTCGTACTTCACCGTGCTGCGGAACATGCATGAAAACCGTCTGTATATCGAGCTCGAAGAGCTGCTCTACAGTCTGAAGGAGCGGTATAAGGAACCGGTGGAACGTTTGCGGAAGCAAAGAAATCTCGAAATCCATACGATCAACGCTGACCTGCTCGATGACCTGCTTCAGGCGGCGGAGGAGCATCAGGGGGCCGAGCTGCGCATCAAAGCGGAGGACATCAAGCAGCATTTGGCCGACCTGGAGCACGGCTGCGATATGACCTATCAAGCGGTGCGGCAAGCCTTCTCCTATATTTACGATTTGTCCGAATCTTCCGGCCAATATCCCCACCCTAGCTCAAAATAGGTTGAACAGGCCGCGCGGTTATTTTATACTTATGGCAACCAGTCCATAAGAGCCAGAGCCGCGGGCATATTCAATTGCTCACCTAACATATACATTGGCGTGGGGAAAATTTAGGGGAGGGCGGACACGGGAATGAAGAAACAGCGGAAGGTCGCACTCATTACGGGAAGCGCCAAAGGACTGGGCAAAATGACGGCGCTGTCGCTGGCCGATGCCGGCTGTGACATTGTCATTAATTATGTCAACAGCGATCGGGAAGCTCAAGAGCTTAAAGCGCACATAGAGGTCAAGGGAGTTCGCTGTTTGGCGATCCGCGGCGACGTGGCGGATTTCGGCCAAATGAAGGAGCTTGTGGAACAAGCCGTCTCAGAGCTGGGAGGCATCGATATATTAATTAACAATGCGGGTCCGTTCATTAGGGAACGCAGGTTATTCGCGGAGTATGAGCTGCGGGAGATCGAATATTTAGTGAACGGCAACCTGCTCGGGGTTATGCAGCTTGATCATCTGGTGCTGCCGCTGATGAGAAGAAACCGCTGGGGCAGAATTGTCCATTTCGGTTTCGGACATGCCGCCGAGGCGAGAGGCTGGCCGCACCGGGCCGTATACGCAGCCGCCAAGGTCGGGCTCGTTTCGTTCACCAAAACGCTGGCGGTGGAGGAAGCGGCGAACGGCATTACGGTCAATATGATCTGTCCCGGGGATATTCGCGGAGCCAATAAAGAGAAGACGATTGCGGAAGTGGAGCATGAGGTTGACCAAGAGTCGCCGCGCGGCCGCCCTGGCGCTGGAGAAGATATTGCCAGGGTGATCGCTTTTTTGTGCGAGGAGCGTTCCGATTTTATTACCGGCAACATGATGGATGTATCCGGCGGTTTGGACCCGATCCGCACGATTGTCGGGGCGCACGCTCCGGGAGCGAACTAAACGAAAAAAAAGACCTGGCGCATAGCGCGCACAGGCCTTCGGTTCATCTTTCGAAAAAGATGGAATTAGAATACTTGGACAACCTCTTGAACGCCTTCAACCTCTTCGAGCAAAGCGCGTTCAATACCGGCTTTCAGCGTAATCGTCGAGCTCGGGCAGCTGCCGCAGGCACCCATCAGCTTCAGCTTGACGATGCCGTCCTCAACATCGACCAGTTCGACGTCGCCGCCGTCGCGCTGCAAGAACGGACGCAGCTTATCTAAAACTTCCAGCACTTCATCGTACATGGTGCTTTGTGCATTTTCACTCATTTGGTTCAACTCCTTTCTATTTCTATATTATATTACATCGGGTTCAAAATTAAAATGGTTAACAAGGCGGTTGATGAAATCATGAGACCCATCATCGAATTTTGCACGAATAATATGCACCACGGAACGGATCAGCTCATGAAAAAGCTCGAGAACAATCCCGAATACGATGTCATCGAATACGGCTGTCTTGGCAACTGCGGAGAATGCTATCTGTTTCCGTTCGCTTTGGTCAACGGAGAGATCGTCGCCGCGGCCAGCGCGGAAGAGCTGGAGCTGCAGGTAGAGCAAAAAATTAAAGAGATCGAAGCGATGTTCGATCTCTTTGAGTGAGCCATAAGGCTTTATCCGAAATGCCGCTTCGATCTCCACAGCACGCCGCTCTTGATGGCTCTTGGCACGATGCCGGTCATCGGGCGTTTGCCGAGCAGAGCAAAGCCGGATTTTTTGCCGAGCGATCCGAGAACCCCTTTGAGCTTGATTTTGCCGAGCCGAGGGGTTTCGTTTCTCCATACGGCGCGAAGCACGTCCGCGATTTGTTTTCCCTGGCCTTGCGCCGCCTGAGCGCTCGGAGAGAGCGGCAGCGACGCACAGTCGCCGATCACGTACACCTCGGGGTAATCGTGGATCTGATGGTATTCGTTAATAATAATCCGCCCCTGGCTATCTTTGGGCAGCTGTAGTTTTTGCACGATCGGGCTAGGTTGAATGCCGGCTGTCCAGATGGTTACGTCCGTATAAATGAGCTCCTGCTGATTATGCAAAATGCCCCCTTCGAGACGGGTAAGACCAACATGCGACCGCATTTCGATATCATGCTCCATCATCCAATCCCGCACGAATCTTTGCAGTTTTTCCGGGAACGCGGACAATACGCTGCCCCCGCGGTCCAGAATGCGGATATTCAAATCCGCGCGGCTCTCCCGCAGCTCCGCCGCCATCTCGACGCCGCTCAAACCGCCGCCGACGATCGTGACTTGCCCGTAAGGGGCGATATCGTTGACCGCTTGATACGTTTTGCGCGTCGAGGACATCGTCTGAATGCTTTGAGAAAACTGCTGGGCTCCCTCGATGTTATGATATTTATCGACGCAGCCGAGTCCGATAACGAGCCAATCGTACGAGAGCGGTTCGTCGTTTTCGAACAAAATCAGCTTCTGCTCCAGATCGACGCCCGTCACTTCGCCGTATTTCAGGATGAGCCTGGGATCGACAGGGAATTGGACGCGGATGTCCTGGTCGGATATCGTGCCGGCAGCCAGAGCGTAATATTCGGTTTTCAGCCCTTGATAAGGCATGCGGTCGATCAGCACAAGCACCGTATCCGACGGCAAATCTTTTTCCAGCAGCTCGGTAGCGACGGTAAGTCCGCCGTACCCTCCGCCCAAAATAACCATTTTCTTCATCAGTCATTAACCCTTTCTGTTATGCGCACACCATGGCAGGCAAGTGGAATCAGTATACTTTGATTTCGTTATAGAATGTATCGCGCTCAACCGGAATGCGCCCGGCTCCCTTCACAAGCCAGACCAGCTCGTCGCGCGTCATGCTGTCCGGGGACAGAGCGCCGGCGGCATGGCTGATGCGTTCCTTCACAATCGTTCCGTGGACGTCGGAGGCTCCGAAGGTGAGAGCGATTTGCGTCAGCTGGGTTCCCAGATTAATGAAGTAGGCTTTAATATGCTGAATATTATCGACCATCAGACGGCTGATCGCGAGCGTTTTAAGATTGTCGAAGGCCGATACGCGGCGCTTGATGCCGGCGTTGACGCTGGCAGGCTGCACGGAGTTCGGAATAAACACCATAAAGCCGTTCGTTTCGTCCTGCAGCTCCCGCAGCAGGATCATATGCTGAATGCGTTCCTCCAGCGTTTCGATCGAGCCGTACAGCATCGTGGCATGCGTCTTGAGGCCGAGGGAGTGAGCGTCCCGCTGAACCTGGAGCCATTGGTCGGTAGTCGCTTTGCCGACGCCCATTTTTTTGCGGTAACGCTCGGACAATATTTCCGCGCCCCCGCCCGTCAGCGTCTCCAGTCCGGCGTCCATCAGCGTTTGCAGAACCTCTTTATAGCTTAACCCACTGATGCGCGAATAAAACTCGATCTCCGCCGCGGTATGCGCTTTGATCGTCACATGAGGATAACGCTCCTTCAGCTTGCGGATCGAATCGACATAATATTCGAACGGCACATGCGGATTATGGCCCTGGGCGATATGGAATTCGCGCAAGCCGGGCTGGATATGAGCGTCGATAAATTCGAACATCTCTTCCGGGCTTAACGTATAGGCTCCTTCCTCGCCTTCGTCGCGGCGGAAATGACAGAACGCACAGTGGGCCTCGCACACATTGGTAAAATAAAGGCTCATATTGTCGATGAAATACACCTTTTTACCGTTTTTCCGCAGGTTCACTTCATTAGCTAATTGACCAATGGTTAGCAAATCCTCCGATTGGTAGAGGAATACCCCGTCTTCCAGGGATAATCTTTCTCCATGCTTTACTTTTTCTGCAATTTCGGCCATCCGCTGATCGGGATTGGTGATTACGATGCTCATAAAGCCACCTCCGTATAATCGATATAATATAGGAAAAAATACGTGTCTGGCACGCATGAAACCAGCGTTTCCGAATAATGCAGCGCTTCATGGGCGCAAGCGAAAAAAATGCCCTGAAATGCTTCGTGGACATGACTAAGGTCAACAGCCGATTCTAGGTTGTGAAAGGTTGCACATGCGCATTCGCCAGCCGTCAAACAACCGGGCGAAATTGGATGTTTATAGCAGGAAGATACGAAACAATATTATCTATTATAAACCTCATATGAAGGCGGGGCAATACACAGTTGGACAAAATGGAGTCAAGGCTTCTTCGGGCCGTCAAATTGACGCGCGGAAGGGATAGAAGTCCTTGAGGTGAAACCTTAATAGGAGTATACTGTAGAGGTAGAAGCTTTATGAGCTTTCGGGGCATGTTTCTTGGCAAGGCGAGTGCGTCTTTCATGGCCTTCCGCATGAGGGAGGGCGCTGACTATATATTCCGTAAGGGAGGATAATACGATGATTAAAATCAGCGAATCGGCAAGCGATAAAATTAAAGAATTGCTGGAGAACGAAGGAACTCCTGGATTGTTCCTGCGCCTCGGCGTCAAAGAGGGCGGCTGCAGCGGGTTCTCCTACGGCATGGGCTTCGACGATAAGGAAGCGGAGGACGACAAAACCTTCGAAATGAACGGCTTGAAGGTCGTCGTCGACGCGGATTCGGCCAAATATTTGTATGGAGTCGAAATCGACTACAAAGACGCCGGCATGGGCGGGGGCTTTACCATCGATAATCCCAACGCGGTTGCTTCCTGCGGCTGCGGTTCTTCCTTCAAAGTGAAGGACGAAGAGGGCGCGCCTGAGAAATGCGACGATAAAGTCGAAGCGTAACGTGGAGTATCGGCGTTTGAGCACCTAATTTGCACGCTTATAGATTGTTAATCAAGCCTCCTTAACGGTTGATATCGCATCAAACCGGTGAGGAGGTTTTTGTTTTATGCAGGGAACGTATGCTAAAGGATTACTGTGATGGCGGTGACATTAAGGAGGGCATTTCCTAGCTTGGAATACATTTGACAATTGCCTTCGGGTTAAAAGTGAGATAAAGTAGGGTATAACCTTTCAAAGCTGACGCTTCTCTCGGTTTTGGGAGGTTATTTCTTATTCGTTCAAGCTTTCGCTGCGCCAAGCAGCCATAAGACGATAAGAACCTACAGAAATCGAGCGGAAGATAGGCGGAAAATTTTTTGGAGCGGCTGCAAATTTCGAGCGTCTTTTTAAAAGCTTTCTTATATAATGCATAGTACTCTTAGAAAACTATGAGAAAATCCAACGTGAATAGGGATGATGCAATATGGCATTTGTTGATCATATGAATTATGCGAACGCGGCGGGGAATGTGTACTGCTGCTTGCGCAACAAGGTGGTTTCGCTGGATGACGCCCAGTTGAAGACGTATTGTCAGGGCTGCAAAATGTTCCGGGGCGCCGAACCGGGGAAGAGCGTGCAGTGCTACTGGAATGACTCGCGGGATGTCAGCGATCCTCATATCGTGTATGAACCGCAATTGGAGTTTAAATCGATGCAGAAGCGCAAGCTGAGAATCAGTCCGCCCGCCGATGCTGCGGAGTCGGAGACCGCCTAATACCGAAGCGGCGGCCGGGAAGACCGGTGTACAAGGAAAGCGAGCTAACGGAAGCGGGAATGTAGAAGATTCCCTGTTGCCCCTGGATATCGTTTCGGGGCAGCCGTCGTATTTCGTCTCACTTTTACGTCAATATTAGGCACGGCAGTCTATCCGATAAAGGAGAGGCTGCCGTATTTATTTTATGATCATATATTTTTATCGAAAAAACGGGAGATAGCTTGTGTATAAATCTGTCCACATTATACAGCCCATGTTTACCCCTTATTTTACACTTATTAACAATGTGCTAACAGGATATACACAAAAGCTTGTGGATAACGGAACACTTGTTCTAATTATGGGGGCGTGGTAATATAATTTTACATTAACGAAGTAAGGTGATTGTATGAGATTGATGAGCAATGAAATTTTAATCGATTCGTACTTCAAAGCGCTGAACTTGAAACTGGAAGAAGAATTTCTCGAATTGCTGCTGGCAGAGATTAGACGCCGTAAAATTAATTTGGAATACTATAACGGAGAGGTACAGGTCAGTTGACCTGCCTCCTTTTTTTTTTGTTTAGGAAATTTATGTGCAGCCATATCCTGTGGAAATCCGGGTGCTCCCCCGAAAGTAATGTCTAACCGATCCAGCTGAAGCTGGATGCGGACGGAATAAGCTTCAGAGCATCACGTCACTTTTGGGGGATTGGTTCAGCCCTTCAAATGACATAAGCGCTAGCGAGAAATCCTCATCCAAGGCTGTCTGCGACCAATTGTCAGTAAACCGGAGAATTCCCGCCGTACCTTGTGCCGCCTGGGTTTGTTTCGCTCTTTTTGTTCGAAAATAAAGCTTGCTATTTGGCTTCATACATTATATCATGTCATGAGAACTGTTTAAAACCGATCTATTTCAAGATACACAAACGATGATATATTGCTTATTTCCAGCCTAAACGATCTCAGAATAATACATTCCGGCTCGGTTTGTGTAATTTTTCACAATCGGTTTTGTGAAATCATACAATAAGACAGAAAATAACGTGATGGAAGGGATTAAACCATGAGTCGAATACCAAGAATAGTCATTTTGGGAGCAGGATACGGCGGCATCGTAACGGCTATTCGTTTGCAAAAAGAATTGAATTATAACGAAGCGGACGTAACGCTTGTTAACAAACATGACTACCACTACATTACGACCCATCTGCACATGCCGGCGGCAGGAACGGATAATCCGGAGAACGCACGGGTAAATATTTTGAAGCTGATCGACGAATTCAAGATCGATTTCGTAAAATCGACTGTCGTGCAGATTCGGCCTCACGAGAAGAAGGTTATTCTGGAAGAAGGGACGCTTTCCTACGATTATCTGGTCGTCGGACTAGGCGGAGAGCCGGAGACGTTCGGCATCCCGGGACTGAAAGAGCATGCGCTCAGCATCCGCAGCATTAACAGCGTCCGCTTCATTCGCGAGCATATCGAATATCAATTTGCGAAGTTCAAACGCGAGCCGTCGCGCACCGATTATTTGACATTCGTCGTCGGCGGGGCCGGATTTACGGGCATCGAATTCGTCGGCGAGCTGGCCGACCGGATTCCGCAGCTGTGCAAGGAGCATGACGTCGATCCTTCCATTGTCAAAATATATAATATCGAAGCGGCGCCGACGGCGCTGCCGGGCTTTGATCCGGAGCTTGTCGAATACGCGATGAAAGTGCTTGAAAATAAGGGAGTAACGTTCAAAATCGCGACAGCGATCAAAGAATGTACGCCGGAAGGCGTATCGCTCGCTACAGGAGAAGAAATCAAAGCCGCTACGGTCGTGTGGACCGGGGGCATCCGCGGCAATCATATGCTTGACGACGCCGGTTTCGAGACGATGCGCGGACGCATCAAGGTCGACGACTATTTGCGGGCGCCGGGCCACGAGAACATCTACGTGCTGGGCGACTGTTCGATCGTAATGAGCCCCGAAGGGCGTCCATACCCGCCTACGGCGCAAATTTCGATGCAGCAGGCCGATGTGTGCGCGCACAATCTGGTCGCTTCGATCCGAGGCGAGCAGCTTAAGAGCTTCGTCTATCAAAGCAAAGGCACCGTGGCTTCTCTCGGCCGCGGCGAAGCGATCGGCATCGTCGGTTCCCGCAAGTTGAAGGGCGGAACCGCCGCGGTGATGAAAAAGCTCGTCGATATGCGCTACTTATATATTATCGGCGGGATTCCGCTCGTACTTAAGAAAGGCCGGTTTTAATCTATGCGTCACTGCAGCGTGCAAGTACGCGGACTGCTGACGCGCGACGAGCTGGATCGTTACAACGCTTTGATGGACGTAGGGCATTATCTCGAATCTCAGACGCGGTACGATCTGGTCTATACTGTGCAAAAGGAAATCGACATCCTCATCATGCCCGCGATCGAGCGGCTGAAGGAGAAGTCGCGGCAGCGTGACCGGGATACGGAAGCTTATTTGGCCAGCAAGGCGGAAGCAAGCCGCGACGCGCGGTTCGACGATGACGATGACGACGAATAAACGGCAGGGCGGGCGCTAGGCTCGCCTGCAGCGCTGCCTTAACACAAAAAAATACCTTGCTCGGGCGGATCGCATCCCTCGAACAAGGTATTTTTCTCATTATATGCGGGGGGAGAGCTCCTCCGCAGACGGTTTTACAGCTTGAGCATAGCTTCCATCTTGCTGCGGTCGAGCAGGTTGCCGACATAGAAGTCGCCGAACTCTCCGAAGCGCGCGCTCGTTTCGTCGAAGCGCATTTCATGGACGATTTTTTTGAACTGCAGCGCATCGTCGGCGAACAGCGTAACGCCCCATTCCCAATCGTCGAGACCGATGGAGCCGGTGATGATCTGCTTGATTTTGCCTGCGTAGCTGCGGCCGATCATCCCGTGGGAACGCATGAAGTTGCGGCGTTCCTCGGTAGAGAGCATATACCAGTTGTCATTGCCTTCGCGGCGCTTGTCCATCGGGTAGAAGCAGACATGCTTCGCTTTGGGCAAAGTAGGCTTCAAGCGGGCCAAAATGTCCGGGTCCTGCATCGGATCGACGCCGGGCTTGGCCATATAGCCTCCGAGCTCGACGATGGACACATAGGAATAGGTCGGAACGGTCACTTGGGCGAACATCGATTTGTTGAACTCGGTTTCCAGCTCGTTCAATTCTTCCAGCGTTTCGCGCAGATGCATGAACATGAAGTCCGCCTTCTGGCCGACGATGCTGTAGAACGCCGTGCTTCCCTCTTTCCGGTCTTCGGTGCTTTGATATTGAGCCAGCAGACTGTACAGCTCGTCCTCGGCGCGGTTTCTTTCCTGTTGTGTCAGGCTCTTCCATGCATTCCAATCGATGGCGCGGAAATCGTGCAGCGAATACCAGCCTTCCAGTGTGTTTACTACATCGCTCATGGGAGACACTCCTTTGTATATAAATTCGTTATCGCTTTTTTACTTGTTTCATTGTATCCAAATCAATCCCAAAGGGCAAATTTTGGAGCCGCTTTTTTCCGCAGAAAAATAAATTTGCAAGCTTTCACGTTCATGAAGCGTTCACTTTACCCGGAGCCGAAATTTATATAAAATAGACATAACTGTATCTAAAAGTGCGGTGAACAAGCAAACGAAGCAAGCGAAAGCAATCTGGAGAAGCGAAGCGCTCGCCTTTATTTCTGGATTTCAACCGTTTCACGGGCGTACCATTCAAGAAATCCGGAAACAACAGCGATCGGAAGATGCTTTTGCATGCGCAGTCAGCGTGTTTCACCACACTTCTAAAGCTCATGAATAAAGGAGTTGGCCGACTTGCTGCAGTTGATTATCGTGACTGTACTCTTGTTCGTCCTGTTTTTCGGACTCGGGTTTATTTTGAACATGCTGATGAAAACGACCTGGTTCCCGATCTACGGTTATATCGCACTCGTTATCGGACTTGTCATTTATTGGGGATGGGAGACGGGCTCGCTTGCCTCCAACCTATCGGAATATTCGCTGGCCGACTATATCCCGGCAATCGGCGGCCTGATCGGGGCGATCCTAAGCGGCTCGACGATCAAATCGCTTCGTCAGAAAGGCTTTAAAATGTTCTAGGCGGCGCTTGCACTAGCGCCGGATGAGAAAGGGGGCATTGGAATGAACGGTCAACTTCGCAAAGACGTCGTCCCCGGCCGAAAGGTTCGCATCGTGCAAAAGCAGGATCAGCGCACCGGCAAGCTTACCGACGGAGTGGTCAAAGACATACTGACCAATTCGCCGAGCCATCCGCACGGCATCAAGGTCCGTCTGACGGACGGCATCGTCGGCAGGGTGAAGGAAATTATCGCCGAATAGATGCATCCGGCACGATACCGGAAACCGGAAAAACATGGAAATCGCCGCAGGCCGGATTGCCATGTTTTTTTCTTTGCCGACAATCGCCCAGGTGTCGATTTCTGTGGTAAAATGGAGGTTACTATGTTAGACCAAAGATGGGATTTGAGTACATGCGGATTACGAATATGCTGCATTTTTCGGAGTATCACCGTTTCTATGTGATACGCGATTTTGCGTTAAGCAGTCTGGATATGAAAATGCTTGCGGCCATTTATCAGCCGATGGTCGGAGCGTTTGCGATCAGCCTTTATTACACGCTGCTCCAGCAGCTGCCAGCGGACAAGGCGGGCTGTTCGCTGATGGAGCAGCAGCGGAAGCTGTTTTTGGCTCTGGAGCTGGAGAGCGGGGAGCGGGGGCGCAAATTTTTTATCGAGCAGACCTCGAAGCTGGAAGCGATCGGGCTGCTTAAGACGACAAGGCGGTTTGTCGAGGCTTCGGACGATTACGTGTACGAATACACGCTCTTTGCCCCGCTGGCGCCGGGCGAGTTTTTCAAAAACCAGCATTTGACGCTGCTGCTGCGGGATAAGGTCGGCAAGTATATGGTCTTCTCGCTGCGGGACGAGCTGGTGCAGCCGGAGCCGGAAGATCTGAAGCAGGCGAATTCGGAAAATTTGTCGGTGCCGTTCTACGAGCTTTTCCGGCTCAATACGCAGGTCGTCGATTACGAGCTGGAGCAGGCGTTGTTCGAACCGTCCGCTCCCGATCCTGCGGAAAGACCCGAGGTGGTGATTAAAGGCTTCCAGTATTCCGATATTATTATGCATTTTCCCCGGGGATCGGCGAACCGCGAGTTTGTGGAGCGGCTGAAGTACGAGCCCGAGCAGATGGCGAAGATCAATTATGTGGCGAAGAAATACGGCTTGTATTTGACGGATATGTGCCGGCTGCTCGACGAGGACGGCATCTTCGACGCGGGCGGCGAGATCGCGCTCGATTTGCTGCAGCATAAGGCGAACTTGGTGTTCCGTCAGGATAAGAAGCGCAGTGAAGATCGCGCCCGGTATTTGTCCAGAGTCGAGCAGAGCCGAGGAGCCGAAGACGGGACGGCGGCCGCTCCGGCGCCCGCCGCCGAAAAGGCGGTCGAGATGGAGTTTTATCTCGAAGTGCCGGATATTTTTCAAGGCGAATGCAATCAGCATCAGTACAACTATATATTGCGCAACGAGCCGTACACGTATTTGCTGGAGAAAATTTTTTCCAAAGGAACGGTGCCGGACGGGCTGCTCGACACGCTGGCCAAAGTCGATTTGAACTACGGCCTCAGCGAAGAGGTTATCAACGTACTTATTCATTATTTATACGTGAACAAACGTTCATGGTCGAAAGCGTCCATCGAGTTCAGCGTCACCGATATGCTGGCCAAGCAGGTCGGCACTTACGAGCAGGCGGTGCAATATATCCGCGAGCAGACGAGATACAAGGAGAACAAGACGGCTCCGAGAGGCGGCCGCGCATCCGCGAATGCAGGCGGACAGCGGGGAGGCGCCCGGGTCAAGCAGAAGCCGCAGCTGCCTATTGTAGAGGACACCTCCGCGTCGGCAACCCGGCGCACAGCGGAGGAGCGCGAGGCAATGCGCCGCCGGGCGCAAATGCTCGACGGGAAGCTGTAAGCCGCGGCAAACGCCAATATCGCCCATGAAGCGGCGTAAATGCGGCCGATCAGCGAAGAGGCCGGGGACAGCGCTGTTATTTAAGTCGCTCGCGCAGACGGGGAAGGAGGAAAACTTGCCATGGAATCACTCGGCGAAGTGTTGCGTTCTATACCGAATCAGAAATACCGCCGGCAGGCGGAGGAGAAAATCCGGCAAATATTGACCGATCCGCTGATTCAAAAGCTGCGGGTCAAATATCCGGTTCTTGACGATCATACGTTAAAGATCAATATGAACCGGCTGTACCAATATGTATCCGAGCATAAGACATGCTCGGAATGCCCCGGGCTCGACAAGTGCCCGAACGATTTCGCCGGGCATTATACGATGCTGAACGTGGAGACGTCGGGCGGCGAGCCTCGTCTGTACGATTACAAAGTGTCGTGCAAAAAATTTATCGCCCAGCAATCGCAGGAGGTTGTGCGCAGCCGCATTCGCAGCTTCTACGTCGACGAGCGGGCCTTGTCGCAGGGCTACTCTTCAATGGAAATTTTCGATAAGGACCCGGACAGGGAAGAGGCCGTCGACCGATTGATCAGCTATATATTGCAGACGAAGCAGGAGGGATTGCAGAAGCAGGGCTTGTATTTGGCAGGCAGCTTCGGAACCGGCAAGACGTTTCTGATGTGCTATATGCTGCATGAGCTGGCCAAAAGCGGCTATACCGGCGCTATCGTCTATATGCCCGATTTCGCCGAGGATTTAAAGGCGATGTTCCAGGACCCGATGAAGCTGAAGGAAACGATCGATGCGCTGAAGGAGACGGATCTGCTCGTCTTCGACGATATCGGCGCGGAAAATCTCAATCCTTGGCTTCGGGACCATGTGATGGGAGCCATTCTGAACTACCGGATGAACCGGAAGCCGACCTTTTTTACGTCGAATCACGATTTGACCGCGCTGGAGCAGCATTTCAGCTTCACGAGCAAGGAAGGCGACGAGGAGTTCAAAGGACGCCGCATTATGGACCGCATCCGGCCTTTCGTCGACGTCATTCTGGTCAACGGGTATAACAAGCGCGGCAAGTCAACATAACCTATAGCTGCAACCGAGTTCCGGCCGTTCATCTGTCATGTGCGGCCGGATTTTTTTGTGGACGGTAAAAAAGCCTGCCCCGCTTGTGCAGCAGAACAGACTTTTGATAACAAAGGCAAGTCGGGCGGATTAGCGGATCATCACTTGAATGACCGTAGCTATGACCGCGATCAGAAGAAGAACTCCGAAGAATGCGCCGAAAGCAGAGGCAACATCCAGAAAGTCGTTGGTGGGTTCTTCCATTACATGCAATTCAGGGTGTTTGGAATCGCTCATGTTTGAATATCCTCCTTAAAGGCAGCCCAGCGGGCAGCTTGATAAGCATAAGTCATGTTTGTCAAGCTTGTGCGTGTACTAAGTTAATCATAGTATACCCAACTTCAGAGTTCATTGTAAAGCAGGTGAAAGTGACAATTGTGCGACGTTTTTTGGACAATTTGTTCACGGAAGGCTGCGGTTCCATGGGAACAGATGGACGGGCGGGCCGCGGTTGAAAATGGGGTGCTTTGTGGTATACTTTACTTGTTGACAACATTTTATCCGTCGAAGGGAGAAAGCTTACAATGGCTATCGTAAATGTAACGGACCAATCCTTCACTAACGAAGTGGAAGGATCCGGTACGGTTCTTGTTGATTTCTGGGCGCCTTGGTGCGGACCTTGCAAAATGATCGCTCCTGTATTGGAAGAGCTTGATAAAGAATTGGGGGATAGCGTTAAAATCGCTAAAGTCAACGTCGATGACAACCCTGAATCCGCATCGCGCTTTGGAGTTATGAGCATTCCTACGTTGATCGTGTTCAAAGATGGACAACCGGTCGACAAAGTGGTTGGCTTCCAATCCAAGGACGCGTTGAAAAATGTGGTAACTCGCAATCAATAATCGTTTTCTACAGAAAACTCATAATGAGAAAAAGCTCTTTTTCTGCTATGCTGGGAAAAGGAGCTTTTTTGCTGTTTAGGGGAAAGGAGTGGAACTAAGGCGATGGTTGAAGGGGATCAAGAGCGGAAGCAAAGAGCGGAGGCAATTCGCAACAAGCTTGCGCTGCTGCCGGAGAAGCCCGGCTGTTATCTGATGAAAAATAAAGAAGGCACGATCATATACGTAGGCAAGGCCAAAGTGCTGCGCAACCGGGTGCGTTCGTATTTTACCGGGAGCCACAGCGCAAAAACGCAGGCGCTCGTAGTTGAAATCGTCGATTTCGAATATATCGTGACGGCCAGCAACGTGGAAGCGTTAATTCTGGAGTGCAATCTGATCAAAAAGTATCACCCGCGGTACAATGTGCTGCTGAAGGACGACAAGTCGTTCCCGTATATCAAGATCACGAACGAAAAGCATCCGCGCCTGGAAGTGACGCGCAGAGTATATAAAGATAAAGGCAAATATTTCGGTCCGTATCCGAACGCGTTTGCCGCGCAGCAGACGAAGAAGCTGCTCGACCGGCTGTATCCGCTGCGCAAATGCAAGACGCTGCCGGATCGCGTCTGTCTGTACTACCACCTCGGGCAATGCGTCGCACCCTGTGAGTATGAGGTGGCGAGCGAGGAATACGAGCGGATGGTTCAGGAGATCAGCCGGTTTCTGAACGGCGGGCATGACGAGATCAAGCAGGATTTGACGCGCAAAATGCACGAAGCCGCGGAGGAGCTGAACTTCGAGCGGGCCAAGGAGCTGCGCGACCATATCGTGCATATCGACGCCGTGATGGAGAAGCAGAAGATTACGACGCTTGACGCCGTCGACCGCGATGTGTTCGGCTATGCCGTCGATAAAGGCTGGATGTGCGTGCAAATTCTGTATATGCGTCAGGGCAAGCTGATCGAACGGCACACGTCGACTTTCCCTTATTACGGGGATGAATACGAGGATTTCATCTCGTTCATTACGCAATATTACAGCGATAATCCCGCGCTGCCGAAGGAAGTGTTTCTGCCTGCGGAGCCGGCGGCGGGAGAGGAAGAAGGGGACGCTGCCGCCGAAGCGCAGCTGCCGGCTGCGGAAGAGGACGGAGCGGCGGCAGGCTCGCTGAAGACGGACGTCAAGGAGGCGCTGGAGAGCTGGTTGAAGGTGAAGATTCATATTCCGCGCCGCGGCTTGAAGAAAAATATGGTCGACATGGCCTGCGACAACGGCCGGGTCGCTCTGGAAGAGAAGTTCCGGCTGATCGAACGCGACGAGCAGCGGACGATCAAGGCGGTGGAGAACCTGGGGGAATGGCTTGGCACGGGCGTCATTCACCGCATCGAGGCGTTCGACAACTCGAATATTCAAGGCTCGGACCCTGTATCCGCGATGGTCGTCTTTACCGACGGCAAGCCGGACCGCAAGGAATACCGCAAATATAAAATTCGCACGGTGCAAGGCCCCGACGATTATGAAACGATGCGCGAAGTCGTGCGCCGCCGGTACGAGCGTGTGCTCAAGGAGAACCTGCCGCTGCCCGATCTGGTCGTAATCGACGGAGGCAGGGGGCAGATCTCCGCTGCGGTGGACGTGCTGGAGAATGAGCTGGGCCTCTATATTCCGGTATGCGGGCTCGTCAAGGACGAAAAGCATAAGACGGCTCAACTGATGATGGGAGAGCCTCCCGAGGTGGTGCAGCTGCCGCGGGACAGCCAGGAGTTTTACCTGCTGCAGCGCATTCAGGACGAGGTTCACCGGTTCGCCATCACCTTCCACCGTGAGACGAGAGCCAAGTCGATGATCGTCTCGACGCTCGATTCCATCCCGGGGATCGGCGAGAAGCGCCGCAAAGCGCTGCTCAAGCATTTCGGCTCGCTGAAGAAGATCAAGGAAGCGGCGATCGAAGATTTCAAGCCGCTTGGTATCGGCGAGAAGCTCGCTGCGCAAATTCTGCAGTCGTTAAACGGCGAAGCCGAGGATAACTCCTCCGATGACGCTTCCCCGGAAGCGGAGGAAGCCGGCCAGGAGGCGTAATAGCGGGCTAGCCGCGGGCATCCGCGTGCTCTACGGGATAGAACCGGATGTCGGGCGCGAGGCGGGATCGCTTGCTCAGGCTTTGAACACAGCGATTCGACGCTTTCATTCCCGCGGTCGCAGGCTCCCGGCAGCGATCGGCGATACAATGGCAATCTCAATCAACAAAAGACGCCTTTCCTCAGGCAGGGAAGGCGTCTTTGTTCCGCATTAGAGTCGTATCAAGGTGAAAAAGGAGCGGAGAAGCTAGGTTTTTTTAAAAGAACGCCTCAGCCTTGCGTGGAGCCAATAAGCCGCCCAGCCGATCAAAGCGGGGAAGACGATATAAAACAAGCCGATTGCGCTGATCGTCCAATGCTCCCCGTCGAACAGCGACAGCCCCATTAGAATGCTGTCCATCGACGCATGAGCGAACAGCACGGTCATAAACCCGTATTTCAGGAAGGCATAGCCGAAGATGAGACCGATGATCGTCACTTCGATAAATCGCGTATAAACGGGATAAATCGGATACTGCGTATGGCTTAGCGCCCAAATCATGCCTGGGATCAATACCGCCGCGAAGCGGTTTCTGACCAGCTTCAGGAAGATGGCGATGCCGAACAGCCGGTAGACCGCTTCCTCGGAAATCGCCGCGGCCCACGCCATCAGCGGGAACAGGCCGGGCACCGTCATATTCAGCACGGAGTCGGACGGATCGTTGACCGCCCAGACGTCGAAATATTCGCCGGCAATAAAGTAGAGCGTCTGCTGAATGCCGAGAATGAACAGGCACAGCAGATAGCCGCGGAACATAGCGCTTCTTGCATGGCGTCCGAAGCCGTCGTCAGCCCATACCGGACAGGTGATCCAGCCGCGCAGCTTCCACATATGCCTGCCCGCCAAGAAGGAGAAGTAGACGCTGACGGCCATCAGCGCGATGACAATGTTCAGAAACCACAGATTGAACGTCGCCTCCCACTGCGACGGTCCGTTCGAGTGCATCGTCCGCAGCGCCGGAATCATGTTGAAATTGTTCGTGATGTAGATAGCCAGAAACGAGGCGGTCAGAAACAGACCGCGGCGGAAGGTGATTTGCCTGCGGTAGCGAATCACGACGACCAGAGCCGCCGCCGCCATCAGGAGCGAAGCCAGCATGCTGATGCGCGTCATCGTGGAAGCATTGTCGTTCTGCTCGTCCTGCCAGCTCTTGAACGAGGCGGGAATGCCGAAGTCGGCATGGAACGCGGTCGTCTTTCCTTCGGATACGGCCAGGAGCAGCCGCAGCCTGGCTTCGCCGATTTGCTTGCTTTTGCTTATGTAGACGAAACCGGTGCCGAGCGCCGACGTTTTTTGCCGGTCTTCGGGGTCGAGCGGGCTTGCCTCGCTAAAGTCGGCGGGCGAATACCCCTGCTCCGCCATCGTCCGCTCGGCCGCCTCCCGCGGATTGGAGGCTTCGGACGAGACGGTCTGCCGCTTCGCCGCCGGGGAGGTGAAGGCCGACCAGCCGAGGATGCGCAGATTCGCGAAATCCACATCTACATAGTAGGTTTTCCCTGTGCCGTTCTCGTTAATTTCGACTTCGAAATAGTCGATCGGGTAGTCCGGATAGCTTTTCAGATAAGTTTCCAGCAGCTGCTCCTTCTGCAAATATCCGCTGCGGTCCGAGTGGGACTGGAACAGCGTGCTCGCCGCATAGTCTTCCGCAAGGGAAAAGCGGTCGCGTACGAATCGGACGGCTGCGTCCGCCGCCTGCTGCTTGGTCACCTTCGGCAGCGACTCGCCGGTTTCCGCGGCATCCTCCGGATGCAGCCAAGAGGAGCCGAACAGGACGGCCAAATAAAGGATGATTCCGAAAACTGCCAATTTCAGCAGAGAAGATTCCGCAATTCGTTTCACTATGAAATTCTCCTTACCGTAGAATGGGCGATATTGTGAAAAGGGTATGGAATATAAGTACATTGTATTCATTAAACTTAGCATAGATGCACAGCGGAAATCCAATGAAATTACGAGCTACGAGGGGCAAAACGCTGAAAAGCAGCGCGGAGGCTTCCCCCGCTTCATGCCAGGTCAAGTATTGACTTGTTTATCGTTTGATTTCGAGCCAAAGCGACTTTGTACTTATAATGAAAGAACATTATAATTCATATCAATTGAATACGAAGCCGAATTTCTTATCGAAAACGGGGGAACCATTTGCAGTAAGGGGTGAATTCGATTCCATTGCCGACGAAACATCGCAATGGAAACGATAGGGTGCTGTGACCCGAATCCGTCAGCTAACCTCGTAGGCTATCGCAGGAACCTATTATGATGACATTGGGTTTCCAGTGTCTTTTTTTGTTGCCCTAAAACATTCGCCGAGGTGAAATATGACATCCGCCATAAAAAAAATCGAGCTGACTCCGCCGCAAATTCTCGTGATCGGTTTCGCCGCCATCATTTTGATCGGCGCCGCGCTGCTCTCGCTGCCGGTCGCCTCCGCCTCCGGAGAGCCGCTGCCATTTCTCGACGCTTTCTTTACGGCTACTTCGGCGACTTGTGTTACGGGGCTAGTCGTCGTGGATACGGGCACGTTTTTTTCCAAGTTCGGACAGATCGTCATTATCGCGCTGATCCAGGTCGGAGGGCTCGGATTTATGTCGATGGCGACGCTGTTTGCTTTTGCGCTGAAAAAACGAATTTCTCTCAAGGAACGGCTCGTTTTGCAGGAGTCGTTGAATCAGGGAAGCATGGAGGGGATCGTGCGGCTGATCCGCAAAGTGATCCGGTATTCGCTGACCATCGAGCTGGTCGGCGCCATTATTTTCTCGATTCGCTGGTCGCTGCAGTTAGGGCCTGCCAAGGGCATTTATTTCGGCTTCTGGCATGCGATATCGTTCTTCAATAACGCAGGCTTCGATTTGTTCGGTTCGGTTAACGGACCGTTCAGCAGCTTAACCTCATTCGTGGGCGATCCGGTCGTCAACCTCGTCACAATGGGGCTTATCGTGCTGGGCGGCATCGGCTTCGTCGTCATGTCGGATCTGCTGGAGTTCAAAAAGCGCAAGCGGCTGTCGCTCCATTCCAAAGTAGTGCTTAGCGCAACCGGTGCGCTGATTATCGCCGGCGCCCTGGTCATTTATATATTTGAATACAGCAATGCCAAGACGCTGGGCTCGCTGAGCTGGTCAGGCAAAATATGGGCCGCCTTCTTCCAGTCGGTGACGCCGCGGACGGCGGGAGCTAATACCGTCGATCTCGGCAGCTTGCGCCAGGCGACGCAATTTTTCATGATCATCCTGATGTTCATCGGGGCTTCGCCGGGCTCGACGGGGGGAGGGATCAAGACGACCACCTTCACGACGCTGATCGGCGCGATGATCGCCATGGTGCGCGGGAAAGAGGACATCGTGCTGTTCCGTTACCGCCTCGGTAAAGACCGGATTTTGAAAGCCATCACGCTGACGATGATCGCTCTATTCCTCGTCGTGTTCGTCGCGATGATTTTGTCGACGACGGAGGGGCACCCGTTTCTGATGATTTTGTTCGAAGTGACCTCGGCTTTCGGCACCGTCGGTCTCACGATGGGAATGACGACCGATTTGAGCCTCGTCGGCAAAATATTGATCAGTTTGATGATGTTTGCCGGCCGCTTGGGGCCGCTTACGTTGGCATACGCGCTCGGACCGAAAACGGAAAAAGAGCTGTATAGATACCCGGAAGGGAAAATTACGATTGGATAGGGGTACAAAAACAATGAAACGTAGTCAGTATGTCGTCATCGGGCTGGGCAGATTCGGCTCTTCTCTGGCGAAGGAATTGATCAATTTGGGTTACGAGGTGCTGGGCATCGATAAGGACGAGGAAGCCGTCGACGAGATGAGCGACACGCTGACACATGTCGTGACGGCCGATTCGACGGACGAGGACGTGCTGAGATCGCTCGGCATCCGCAATTTCGACTGCGCTATCGTGGCGATCGGCGACGACATTCAAGCCAGCATTTTGACCGCGATTCTGCTGAAGGATATCGGCGTCAAGACGGTCGTTACCAAGGCGCTTTCCGAGCTGCATGGCAAGGTGCTGCAGAAGATCGGCGTCGACAGGGTGATTTTTCCGGAGCGGGATATGGGAATTCGGGTCGCGCATCAGCTGGTCTCGCCGAATTTGCTCGATTACATCGAGCTGTCCAACGACTATACGATCGTCGAGCTGTCCGTGCCCAAACGGCTGTCCGGACGGTGCTTGAAAGATTTGGACCCGCGGGCCAAGTACGGCTGCAGCGTTGTGGCGATCAACAAGAAGCACGGCGTCATCATCGCCCCTAGCGCGGCGGACATGCTGGAAGAACAGGACGTTATGGTCATTATCGGAACGAATGATCAAATCGAATCCTTCGAGAGCGAAGTTATCAATTTATAACTATGAACAATGAAGCCGCAGAGATGATTCACCATGTGTTGTTATTATTAATTCTTATTCTTGGTTTGGGTATGCTGTTCGGCCGCCTGGCGGGCCTGATGAAGCTGCCGGATGTGGCGCTGTTCCTCATCGCCGGGATGATCGTAGGGCAAGGGCTGCATTGGGTGAGCGAGACGAGCAGCTCGTTTACGAACCAGTTCATATTGACGATCGGCTCGACGCTTATTTTGTTCGACGGAGGGCGCAATATCCGGCTTGCAGGGCTGAAAAAAGTATGGCTGACGGTCACGCTGCTCAGCGTGCCGGGCGTGCTGATTACTTGTTCCGTCGTTGCGCTGTCCGCCCATTGGCTTCTGGGAATGCCGATGGTCTATGCGGCGCTGCTCGGGGCGATTGTTTCCTCGACCGATCCGGCGACGCTCATTCCCGTGTTCAAGCAGGTGCGCATTCGCACGAAGGTGCGGGAAACCGTAGAGAGCGAATCGGCTTTCAACGATGCGACCGGCTCTATACTTACGTTCTCCGTCCTTGCCGTGATTACGGGAAGCCAAGGCTTCTCGCTGGCCGGCAGCCTGGAGGATTTCGCTCGCACGGCGCTGGGAGGCATTGCGGCGGGGGCGGCGATCGGGCTGGTTATGGCCTTCATCACCGGCCATCTCAGGCTCGGCTGGCTGCGCGATTATGCGGCGATAGCGCTGGTCGTGACGGCGCTCGGAGCTTACTGGGTTGGAGATGCGCTGCATGTCAGCGGGTTTATGGCTACTTTTACGGCGGGACTTATTTGGGGCAACGCCGATATATTCAAGCTGGATTTGAACGATAAGCTGAAGGAAATGACGCATTTCAGCGAGAACATGACGATCATTATGAGGATGCTGATTTTTATTTTGCTCGGCAGCCAAGTGAATTTGCGCATCATCGCGGCCAATTTGTGGCCGAGTCTGGCGGTAATCGCGGTTTTCATCCTGATCGCAAGGCCGCTCACAGTGCTTGCCTGCACGCTGCCCGATCGCAAGGCGGGTTGGAAGCGCGGCGAGATCCTGTTTATGTTCTGGGTGAGGGAGACCGGCGTCATACCGGCGGCTTTGTCCGGAATGGCGGCGGGGCTGGGCGTGAAGTACGCCGACGTCATCGCCTCGGTCACCTTCCTTGCCGTACTGCTGACAATTTTGCTGCAGGCGAGCACGACGGCTTATGCGGCGCGAATGCTCGGCATCGAGGAGAAGGACGAAGGATAGCGGCTGCAGCCGAGGCCTTAAGATCAGCCCGGCCGGTTGAAGTAATCCTTGGCCTTCTCGATAAACTGCTGGGCCGACGCATGATGGACGACCTCTTCCGTGAATAACAGGGAGGTCGTTCTTGTCATTTGCTCGAGCGCCGGAATGAAGCGGACGACCAGCTCGTTGTCTTTGACCAGATTGCTGCGCAAATACGATTCCGGCAGCAGCGTCGCCGTCTTGCACGTCGAGACGAGGCGAATGATCGCTTCGAACGAATCGATCTCCATTTTGACGTCGGGCGCAATGGCGTAGCGGTGGAACATTTCGTCCATCAGCACCCGGTACCAGGTGCCGCGCGAGAACAGAATCATCGGCAGCTCGTGCAGATCGGCGATTTCGATCGAGGATTTGTCGACGAAAGGATGCCCGAGCGGCAGCACCAGACAGAGATGATCGTCGAACAGCGGAATGCATTTGAGGCCGGGATGCTCGATCTTGGAGGCGACCAGGCCGATGTCCACTTTGCGGTCCTTGACCATCGGCACGATCTCGTGGGTTTTGCCCGTTACCGCCTTAATGTCCGTATTCGGATACGTCTTCGTATAGATCGTAATCAGATCGGGCAGCGTCGATTGCAGCGTCGTCAAGGAAGCGCCGATAATAATGCTGGCTGGCTTGACCGTCGTCTTGAAGTCCTGAATCGACCGCAGCAGCTTGCGCTCCAAATGGCGCTGCTCGATGGCGTATTCATAACAGATTTGCCCTGCGCGCGTAATCTCAAGCCGCTTGCCTTTCCTTAGGAACAGATCGACGCCGAGCTCTTCCTCCAGCTTCATGATTTTGCGAGACAGGGCGGGCTGGGAGATATTGAGCGCCGCGGACGCTTTGTTCAGGCTCTCCAGCTCTACGACTTTGGCGAAAATATCGATATTTTCGAACAAGAACAATACCTTCTTTCCATTATATTCGGAAGTGTGAATACGGATTTTCTCTTTTTCACCACGCTTTTAGATGAAAGAGAAGAGCCGGCCCGGCGCTCGGCTTCCCGCTTCGCGTTTTGTCTTTTTTTACGGTTAATTTGCGGTTAAGTGATTAAGTTCATTGCATATGTCAAAACTGAATAACAGTTTATAAATAATCGGCACTTCCATTATAAGCGATAATGGAGTAGTATGGTGTAAGTCACTTATTGTTCACATTTTTTCGCAGACATTTGCATAAAAAAATGTCGAACCATGGAAAATAGGCGTAGCAAATGCTGTTGACGCTTGTTTCTTGCGGGAGTACAATGAAGGTTGGTTTTGTCAACACATGTGAACAACCTACATACTTTTGAGGGGGGAAAGGATTTCAATGTTTCGTAATTCGTATTTTTCACGCAAGCTGCATTCATTGCTTGGTGTTATCCCGGTCGGGTTCTTCCTGATCGAACACCTTCTGACGAACTACTCGGCGACTAACGGACCTGAGAAGTTCATGGAGCATGTGAATTGGCTGCACGAGCTGCCTTTAATGCTGCTCCTGGAAATCGTAGGGATCTGGCTGCCGCTCGCATACCACGCGATCTACGGCCTCTATGTCGCCTACACGGCCCGGAATAACGTATCCAACTACGGCTATTTCCGCAACCAAATGTTTTTCCTGCAGCGGGTAACTGGGGTAATTACGTTCTTGTTCGTAGTATTCCACTTATGCCAAACCAGATTGCAAATCACGCTCGGCTTGCCTCAAGAAGAAATCGGGGTCCAAATGCATCACATTGCATCGAACCCGGTTTATTTTGTGCTGTACTGTATTGGCATTGTGTCCGCGGTATTCCATTTCAGCAATGGCATGTGGTCGTTCCTCGTTAGCTGGGGCGTTACGATCGGACCTCGGGCGCAGCGGGTATCCAGCGTGATCTGGATGGTAGTGTTTGTTATTATGTCGATCATGTTTATCATGTCTTTGAGCGCGTTTGTAAGCCCGGATTTCCAAAACGTGCCGCAGATGGCTAAAGGTTAAGGAGGAGTGAACAACAATGGCTAATCAAAAAGTAATCGTAGTCGGTGGAGGTTTGGCCGGGTTAATGGCTACCATCAAAGCCGCGGAAGCCGGAGTTCACGTTAGCCTGTTCTCTTTGGTTCCTGTGAAACGATCCCACTCCGTGTGCGCCCAGGGCGGCATCAACGGTGCGGTTAATACGAAAGGTGAAGGCGACTCCACTTGGGAGCATTTTGACGATACGGTATACGGCGGCGACTTCCTTGCCAACCAACCGCCGGTTAAAGCGATGTGCGACGCTGCGCCCGGCATCATTCACTTGATGGACCGGATGGGCGTTATGTTCAACCGTACGCCTGAAGGCCTGCTCGATTTCCGCCGTTTCGGGGGAACGCAGTATCACCGTACGGCATTCGCAGGAGCAACGACAGGTCAACAATTGCTGTATGCATTGGACGAGCAAGTACGCCGCTGGGAAACAGCCGGACTTGTGACCAAGTACGAGCATTACGAGTTCCTCGGAGCGGTTCTTGACGACGACGGCGTATGCCGCGGCATATCGGCCCAGGATCTTCGCAGCATGGAAATTCTAACGTTCGGAGCCGATGCGGTCATTCTGGCCAGCGGCGGTCCCGGCATCATTTTCGGTAAAACGACGAACTCCGTTATCAATACCGGTACGGCGGCGAGCGCGGTGTACCAGCAAGGCGTGCACTATGCGAACGGAGAGTTCATTCAAATTCATCCGACGGCGATTCCGGGCGACGACAAGCTTCGCTTGATGTCCGAATCCGCTCGCGGCGAAGGCGGCCGGATCTGGACCTACAAAGACGGCAAGCCTTGGTACTTCCTTGAGGAAAAATATCCGGCTTACGGTAACCTGGTTCCCCGCGATATCGCGACCCGCGAAATTTTTGCGGTGTGCGTAGACCAGAAGCTGGGCATTAACGGCGAGAATATGGTTTACCTTGACTTGTCCCATAAAGATCCGCATGAACTCGACGTGAAGCTGGGCGGTATCATCGAAATCTATGAAAAATTCATGGGCGACGATCCGCGCAAAATTCCGATGAAAATCTTCCCTGCCGTTCACTATTCGATGGGCGGAATGTGGGTTGACTTCAATCAAATGACCAACATTCCGGGCTTGTTCGCCTGTGGCGAGTGCGAGTATCAATACCACGGCGCGAACCGTCTGGGAGCGAATTCGCTGTTGTCTGCGATTTACGGCGGCATGATTACCGGTCCGAAAGCGATCGAATATATTAAAGGCTTGAACAAGCATGTAGACGACATTTCCTCCAGCGTATTCGACCGCGAGAAGAAAAGACATACGGACAAATACGAAGGCCTGCTGAAAATGGAAGGCAAGGAAAACGCCTACGTTCTGCACAAAGAGCTCGGCGAATGGATGACCAACAACATGACGGTCGTTCGTTACAACAAGAAGCTGGAAGAAACGATTGCCAAAATCAACGAGCTGAAGCAGCGCTACCGCAACATCAGCATGACGGATACGGCTCGCTGGAACAATCAGGGCGTCGCTTTCACCCGTCAGCTGTGGAACATGCTGGAGCTGTCCCATGCGATGACTTTGGGCGCTCTGCTGCGTAACGAAAGCCGCGGAGCTCACTATAAACCTGAATTCCCTGAACGCAATGACGAGGATTTCCTGAAAACGACGAAGGCCAAATGGACGCCGGACGGCCCTACGATCGATTGGGAAGATGTGGACGTGTCGCTGATCAAGCCGCGTAAACGCGACTACTCGACAGACAAGAAGGGAGGACATTAATCATGGCAGAAACGACTACGGCCGGAAAAAAAGTCAAGTTTATCGTTACACGCCAAGATTCGCCTGAGAGCAAGCCTTATACCGAGGAATTCGAAGTGCCGTACCGCCCTAACATGAACGTGATCAGCGCGCTCATGGAAGTTCAGCGTAATCCGGTCAATGCAACCGGCCAGAAAACGACGCCGATCTGCTGGGAATCCAACTGCTTGGAGGAAGTGTGCGGCGCTTGCTCGATGGTCATCAACGGCAAGCCGCGCCAAGCTTGCTCCGCGCTGGTAGATAAGCTGGAGCAGCCGGTGCGCATCGCGCCTATGAGCACATTCCCTGTCGTACGCGACTTGGTCATTAACCGCGAGCGCATGTTCTCCGCGCTGAAGCGCGTGAAAGCCTGGATTCCGATCGACGGTACGTACGATCTCGGTCCCGGACCGCGGATGGCCGAATCGAAGCGCCAATGGGCGTACGAATTGTCCAAATGCATGACCTGCGGCGTATGTTTGGAGTCTTGTCCGAACGTCAACGACAAAACGACGTTTATCGGGCCTGCGGCGGTTTCCCAAGTTCGTTTGTTTAACGCTCACCCGACGGGTGAAATGAACGCGGAAGAACGTCTGGAAGCGCTGATGGAAGACGGAGGCATCGAGGGCTGCGGCAACTCGCAAAACTGCGTGCGCTCTTGCCCGAAAGGCATTCCGCTGACGACTTCGATCGCTGCGATGAACAAAGATACAACCAAGCATTTGTTCAAGAAATGGCTCGGCATGTAATCATAGAACGATAGGGCAAATCCCTTTCGCGAGGAGCTTCCTTGCGGGAGGGATTTTTTTGTTGTTTAAGAGCCAATAAAGAGGCTCTTGACGAAGCGGACGATTATTATTAAAATTAGTTTAAACGTTTTAATTGAAACGTTTAAACCTAAATTAAAAGGAAGTTCTCTATGAGCAAACACCGTTCCGTTACCATAGTAGATATAGCGGAAGCAGCGGGCGTTTCCATCGCTACTGTGTCCAATGTATTGAACCGGCGCAAAGTGCCCATGGCCGAAGAAACGATCCGTAAGGTGGAGAAGGCGGCCGAAGAGCTGGGCTATCGCCGCAATGTGATGGCGGCCAGTCTAAGCCGCAAGAAGTCTTACGAGCTGGGACTGATCGTCCCCGGTTTTATCGGCTACTACGGGCTTTTTGCCGAAGTGATGGAACGTACGGCGCACCGGTTCGGATACCATATGTCCGTGTTCTCGGCAGGAGGTTACGACCCGGACATGGAGAAGCGGCATTTGGACGTGCTGCTTCAGCGCAGGGTGGACGGGCTGTTCTGCCACGGCTTGGCGATGTCTACGGATACGACGCGCCATATCGTTAGCGACGGGACTCCGCTTGTGCTGTTTAACGGCTGGAATTGGCCTCAGGACATCGCTGCCGGAGCGGTCAATCTGGATTTTGCCGGAGGCTGTTTGGAAGCGGTGCGGCATTTGGTTCGGCAGGGCTGCCGGTCTTTGTTTTATCTGGGGCGGTCGCGGGCGCATGAGACGAACAAGCAGCGCTTGAAAGGATTCCGCCAAGGGGCTGCCGAGGCCGGAGACGGAATTCGCTCTTATGTCTTGGAAGCGGACCCTCAGCCGATGGCCGAGCTGGTCCGCATGACCCGGGAGATGAGCGGGGACGGGCCGGTCGGCATTCTCGCCTTTGACGATCTCGTGGCGCTTCGGTTTATGTCCGCAGCGATCGAGCAGGGTTTGCGGGTGCCGGAGGAGTACAAAATTTTCGGCATCAACAACGATGTCGTCTCCCACTCCTGCTACCCGCAGATCACGACGCTCGATATCCCGTACAGCCAGCAGGCTAGGTTGGCCGTCGATCTGATGCTCCGGCAGCTGGGAGAGGATGAGAAGGCCGGCGAGGAGCATGAGCGGCAGGCGCTTCGCGAAGGGCACGAGATTCGCATCCCGCTGACCTTGATTCCGCGTTTATCGACGGCGGCTACATAAGCCAAGACCGACAGACGGGCAAACCGCTGCTGCCAATGAAGCGGCATGCTCCCGACAAAAAAAGCGATTATACAGGAGGAGAGACAGGACATGAGTATGTGGAAGCAAGCGATTGAAGATGCAGTGCAAAAGACAAGAGCGAACATTGAGAAATACGGGGATTTATTCCCTCATGTGAGCAACGACGGCAAATATTTGCTCAACGATAATGACGATTGGACGGACGGCTTCTGGTCCGGCATTTTGTGGCTGTGCTACGAATACTCCGGCGATCCGGTGTTCAAGCAAGCCGCTGAGAAGACGGTAACAAGCTTCCGCAAGCGGATGGACGGCAAAGTCGCGATCGATCACCACGATATCGGCTTCTTGTACTCGCTGTCCTCCAAGGCGCAGTGGATTATCGAGCGCGACGAGGCTGCCAAGCAACTGACGCTGGAAGCGGCCGATTGGCTGATGACCCGGTGGAGAGAGAAAGGGCAATACATTCAGGCTTGGGGTCCCGCAGGCGACCCGCAGAACGGCGGACGCATCATTATCGACTGCATGATGAACCTGCCGCTGCTTTATTGGGCGTACGAGCAAACGGGCAATGAAAAGTACCGCGACGTAGCTGTCATTCACGCGGACAAATCCCGCCGATTCCTGGTGCGCGGCGACGATTCCTCCTATCATACGTTCTACTTCGATCCGGAGACCGGAGAATCGATCCGGGGCGGCACGCATCAAGGCTACCAGGACGGCTCGACCTGGACCCGCGGACAAGCGTGGGGAGTATACGGGTTCGCGCTCAGCTATCATTACACCAAAAACCCGCTGTACCTGGAAACCTCCAAACGGATGGCTCGCTACTTCCTGGAGCGTCTGCCGGAAGACGACGTCGTGTATTGGGATTTCAACGTGCCGGTGAACGATAAGACGGAGCGCGACAGCTCTGCGTCGGCGATTACGGCGGCGGGACTGATTGAACTCTTGTCTCATCTGAGCGCCGACGATCCGGACCGCGCGTTCCTCGAAGACGGCCTGCAGCGTTCGCTGAAAGGTCTTGTGAACGGCTACGCGACTATCGGTAAGCCGGATGCCGAAGGCTTCCTGGAGCACGGCTCCTACCATGTCCGAGGCAATAACGCGCCGGACGACTATATGATTTGGGGCGACTATTACTATCTGGAAGCATTGGTTCGGCTGGAAAAAGGAATCAAAGGCTACTGGTACGAAAGATAAGCCCTGTTCTATACAAGCGGTTTAAAACCGCAGTGAAATAAGCGAGCGGCCGCTAGGCCGCTCTTTTTCGCTGTTGTTCTACTCGGAAGATGCTCTCGCATGTATAGTCAGCGTTTTTCACCATCCTTCGGTCGAGAGAAATTCGGAAAGCGCTTTCTCATTTGTTACACAATTGAAATATTTCTGTTATCGTTTTAACATGTTAGTTGTGTAATATAATTAACAAGACCCCCTTTTTAATATATAAACACTTTCAGACCTGGCCCCGTTGGCCGGGTCTCTTTTTTTGTGCAGCGCAAAATATCCCTTTAACAGTAAGGGTTTACGGGGCGTAGGTGGATATTAAAAAGGGGGAACAAGAGCATTTGAAATGATTTTGAAATGATTCGTTTTTTTTGGTTACTTTAAAAGATCTTGCAGAGCGTTTGCTGCGTCTTGCTGCATGTTAGGAGCAAGGTGTGAATATGTGTCCAAAGTGATTTGTACAGATGAGTGTCCAAGCCGTTCTTGGACTACTTTAGGATGAACACCGAGTCCTAGCAGGAGTGACGCGCAAGTGTGCCGTAAATCATGAAATCGTATTTGTCTCAGGCCAGTTTTCTTAAGAAGCCTGACCCATATGTCGCGGCAGTTATGCTTTAGATAAGGTCTACCTTTTTTCGTGCAAACAAGGAAACCTTGATCTTCGTACTTATCGCCAGCAAGATTCCGTTCCTGATGAATCGCTTGAATTCGTCTATCGATTTCCTTGATTACAAAAGGTGACAAGGAGATAGAACGATTGCCTGCATTTGTTTTAGTACCGATTTGGAGGTTCCTTTCAGAGTCCATAATATGCCTTACTGAAACAATTCCGCGTTTTAGATCGATATCCGAGAGACGCAATCCCCTAATTTCACCCATTCGCATTCCACAATGAATAGCCAATACGAAGATAACCCGTAGTCTGTGACCATGGATGGCTTGGAGGAACGCTTTTGCTTCCTCTTCTGTCCAATAGTTCATTTCTTTTTTTGCGACTTTAGGTTTGCTGATTAAGGAGGCAGGGTTCCTCAAAATCAATAATTTCCGTTCTGCGTCACGAAGCGACTTGTGAATGACCTTGAATATATTTCGTTTGAAGCTATCCGAATATTCGGTTTCGTGTACTTGTTTCATAAAGTTTTCGATAGTCATGGCATTTATCTCTGATAGTGGTGTTTGACTTATTGGAGCTGGGGTAATATGTCGGCGAATAATCATCTCATATCCAGTTCTCGTCGAGTTCCTTAAATCTGTTCGGGCATCAAGCCAATTTATCAGGTACTGTCCAAATGTAATTTTGGAAGGTTGAATATATGTTCCTTTGTTCATTGAGTCCTTGATTGCAATTTCAGCATTCTCGGCTTCCTTCTTTGTGCGGAAACCGCGTTTGGTATAGGTTTTCGTCTTACCGCTAGAATCCTTGGCTTGGAATGAATAGTACCATTGGTTTTTTTTTGCTGTTTCATTTTTATAAACGGGCATTTTTGATTTCTCCTTTGGAAATAAATTTTTACTGCTATCTCACTGTTGGGGATGAAATTATTTTTTATTTGCTAGGTTTGAAAGAGTTCGTTGTTAATTGTTGGTCCAAAGAAAAAAGCTGCTCTATTGAGCAGCTTGAATAGTTATTTTGGTAACTATTGTTCCTGTTTGTTGGACCCAGTCTGGTGGAGTCAATTCTTGTAATTATTAGCCTTACTGTTTTTAAATACTACCAAAAATAGTGAGTGGGTTAATCATTGGCTTTTTGTTTTACTTTTTGTAAGACATAGTCTTGAATGCATGCTTTAGGGATTCGATAAGCCCTACCCACTTTGAAGGATTGAATTTGACCTGACTTTAATAATTCATATGCTTTATTTCGACCAATAAAAAGTATCGCCATTAATTCTTCAACTGGGACAATATCGTCATATTGATTAAACATTAAAATCATCCTTTCATTTTATTCAATGTAATAATATAGATTTTTAATAGTATATATTACTATTAGCTCATTGTTTATGTATAGTTATATAAAATCTACAGTGATTAAGTAACGTTATTTGAGTTTAATAATTTTTTTAAAATTAATATAAAAAATATGAAAATATGAAGTAAAGTGATATAATAAATCATATATTCATATTTTTACAACCATTAATTTTATTTTCAAGGAGATCCATTATGCAGGAAAATATATTTTATATTCGAGAAAAACTAAACCAATTCAAAAGCACTTTTTGTGATAACGATTTTCAGATCAATGAGGATGGAGAATTTTGTGTTTGGAACCATGAAAGACTTGAACCAATTTGCAATTTTGTATTGATCCCACATGAAATTATACTAATTAGCGATGGTGAAAATATTCGAAAACATAAGTATGTTTTTACGGGTATTGTAAACAATGAGACTTTATTGGATAAAGTAGAAGTGCCCTTCGAAGAAATTCACAACACAAAATGGTTAAAAAAATGGAATCCTTACGGGGAAATCTATCCAAATGAGAAGAGGAACTATAGATCAATTATCAGATTTATGAACCAATCGGAGCAAAAAATTCCAAAAGTCATGGAGTATGATTCAATAGGTTGGCATTACTATAATAACGGCTGGTCATTTTTATCTGAGGGAAGCTGTATTGGCGATACTACTGGACAAGTGAGGACAACAGCAAATGGGTTTAAGCTATTAAGAGACCCTAAACTAGATCCCAAAGAGGCATTTTTAGAGAGTCTGAATATGTTAAGCATTTGTGATAAAAAACTTACACATGCATTGCTAGGCATAGTGCTAACATCTATAGTGACGACACCATTAATTCAATCAAAAGAGTTGTCGCCTAATTTTGCAATGTGGATTCATGGTAAAACCGGACTGGGTAAAACAAGAATCTCAAATTTATTCACAAGAATTTTTGATACAGAAAATACCGTGCGTGTAGATTCATATAAGAATGTAATTAAATCAACTTGTTTAAAATATAAGGATTGTGTAGCAATAATAGACGATTATGGAACGTCAAAAACCAAAGTAAATGAATATCGAACAGACGAAAAGGTAGAGTCAGTGATAAGATGGCTTGGTGATAGACAATTATCGGTAGAGTATGATATTGTCCCGAAAGGAATGGCTTTATTTACAGGAGAGAAGTTTCTTGAAATCACGGAAAAGAATAAATCAACCATAGCTCGTACAATACGAGTGAAAATGGATAATATTTTTAATCGTTCAGAAGATGGCTTTGATATTGAAAAAATTAAAAAGTTCGAACAATATGAAGGTAGTTTATATCTTCCTACAAGCATAAGTTATTACTTAGAGTGGCTTGCTGGAAAACTGAATCATCATTTTATTGATGACTATCTTAAGGATTTTTCGAAGAATAGAAAAGAGATATCGGAAGTGGCCCATGCGAGATATGTCGATAGTATTGCCCATCTGATCAATGCTTTTAATTTTTATTTATCTTATGGAAAGGAAAAAGGATTCATCACTCCAGAGGAATATTTTGAGAAGTGTAAAGAGGCTAAAGATATTTTTCTAGAGCTTCTTCAATATCAAAGTGAATCTATAATCGATCCTGAATTGGAGTTGTTTCTTAGAGAATTAGAGGAAATTATCCGCGAAGGCAAAATTGTTGTAGAGCTGAAAGATGAGAGCTTTTACAATAAATTGAATTTAGATAACAATGTTTATGGCATTTATGATGTTGACACAAATGAATTAAAATTACATTGGGAATATGTCTATTCCCTAGTTTCTGAAAATATACGTTCAAAAAATGGAGCATCAGCAGTAATTGGAGTTAAAAAGATCGGTAAAATGCTCAGTAATGCTAATTATATTATTACTAGCGGTGGTGTAACAGTTCCATTTACTGCTATACACAGAATGGTCAATCAAATAAAATGTAGAGTGATTACCTTTGATGCGAACATGATACCTGAGATTATTCAATTAATCATGGACCAGTATGATATACGCGTAAGTGAAAGGGAGAGGGAAGAAGATAATTATGATTACGATTACGACAAGAAAAATGAAAAAAGAATCAAAAAGGAAATTTCCAAAGTATTTAGAAGTATCGAATTAATGAGTTCGTCAGATGACTGATCATGGAATACACAGGAGCGGAAAGTCGCTGCTGTGTATTTTTTTATTTGCTTTAGTACATCTCAATAGGTTTAACTTCTTGAATCAATGCTGAACAAAGTAGGCAAGAAAATAAACGGGATCTAGGGTGTGATAGATATATATATTGATTAGTTTTTATCTACAGATATTTATAGAAATAGTAGAAGGGATTTCCAGTTTTATTAGATTAATTTATAGCCTACAAAAATGCGAGTGGAGGTATCACCAAGATGTCTTTTCATACAGTAGAATTGCATAAACAACTAGATTCACCAACATTTTGGAGCTTACAAAAAGCTTTGAATAAAGTAACTTCTAAAACAACCGCGTCAATTTACCAAATTGGAAAAAACGCCTATAGGTTCACTTTGTTTGATGCGCATGGGGTGAAGGTTACTTTGAAATCCAGATATTGTGATTATCATAAAGATGAGATATGTATTGTAATTAATCCTCAACGGCTAAAAGATGCAAACGAGTTCTTGAAAATAACTTCGGGTTCTGAGTATACGCTTATCTCAAAGCTCTTTACCAAATTATTAAAACCTATAAAAGAGGTGTTCCAAAAACGGAGAAAAAATAAACATTTACGCTTTGATTTTGACTTATTACACACTTACCAAGTAAGGAGAATTGACCTCGCGGTGAATATCAATACTGAATTCAAGGTTTACTATATTGAGTTAATAAAGCGGGCCAATGTTCCAAATGGGTTTGTACTTGGAGGAAAGCAAGACGAAAAAGGGCATCGTTGGAAACCCTATGATGATTCATTTTATTTAAAAGGCAACTCTGTTAATTTTCAAATTTATGATAAAGAATCTCAACTAAGTAGACAGCATGATAATTATTCACGAATTGAAGATGCAAAGAATCTAATCCGTGTTGAAGTGCAATGTTTAAAGAACAAAACTGATTACATGAAAATTTCCAATGATTGGGATTCTAAATCACTGGTGAATTTCGTGGACAAAGAGAGAAGCCTTAAAACAATTAAATTCTATTATAATAAATTTATAGGTTTAGGTGATTATTTTACTCTTGCTGGGGCAAAAGCTCAAGTTCGAGGCAATGCCAAATTAACCGATAAGACTAAAGAACAACTGGTGGCTTTCCTTGAACTTATTAATGAACGTAGGGGGATATGGAAGGCCAGAGAGGACTATGAAGGAAACGATTTTGACAAATTGATCCAAAGGCTTAATAAAATAGGCATAAATCCTGTTACAATCCCTGTACAGTGGAAGATTCCCTATTGTTACTGCTAACGTATAATGTCCGACAGTTGACGGCGTAAGTTGTCCTGCTGGTGACGGTCAATCTGTCCGCGTGAGATACAAAAGGAAGGGAGAATTATGACAATTCTCCCTGGATGACGCGCTTCACCATATGATCGTCGATGATCCGATGTTTGTTCTGTGC
>NZ_JANYUY010000091.1 GCF_025060755.1 Paenibacillus doosanensis | reverse complement strand
CTAAATGATCTTCAGGGATCCAATCGCTCAAATACATCGGAAACAATTCACCTTGTTCCGTGGAGTAAGATTTAAATTTTGCCATAAACCACACACCCTTTTTTACCAGATAAACAGATTACAGTTAAGTTTCGCGACGAAACTATGCTTTTCCTGTTTCGTCGGACAGACTCTTAGAAGCCTGGTGAAAAAAGAGCGGAGGGGCCATTTGAATCTGGAAAAGCGTAAGCGTTCGCCTTTGTAGACGGATTTACACCGCTGTAGCGGTTCAAAATGAAAAAGATCCGGCTATAAGAGCGAGTGGAAGCTTCTATCGACCGAAGGCTGCTTGTTTTTTTACCACGCTCTTAGCGCTACAGCAGAAAAATAGCGACGATCGTCGTTACGACCAGACCGATCACAACAGGCTTCAGGTTGCGTCTGGCGACCTCGAACGGATCGACTCCGCAAATGGCCGCAGCCGGGATCAGCGCCCAAGGAATCAGCGTGCCTCCGCCGACCCAGATGGCGGCAATTTGCCCGAGGGCGGTCAAGGTGGCGATACCGGAGCCGATGGCTGCCGAGAACAGCTTGGCGATCGAGCCCGCAAGAGAAATACCGGAGAAGCCGGAGCCGTCGAGTCCGGTGATGGCGCCGACCGTCGTTAAAGTAACCGCGCCGACCGTTTTGTTGATCGGAACCGCATGCGCCAAAGCGACGCCGAGGTCGTTGACAAGGCCGTTCGATCCGGCCGGCAGCACTTTGCCGAAGATGTCGATGAACGCCGAGTCGCCCAAGTAGAAGAAGGCGGCGATAGGAATGACGGGGCCGAAAATTTTAATTCCAAACTGCAAACCTTCGACCAAATAATCGGCCGACTTCTCCAGGCCGCGCTGTTTGTGCGCCGCCATGGAGATGGCGAGCATAATAAACAGCGCGGTTCCGCCGACCAGAGCCGTGGCGTCCCCGCCCTGCAGCTTCAGCAGGAACATCGCGGCTACGTCGGCGATGAACAGCACGGGGATCAGAATCGCGAACAGTACCCGTCCCGACGGAGATAAGGAAGACTCGGAGCCTTCCCGGACGGGCGGATCGACCTGCGCCGCGGACAGGCCCGTGCGGGCCGTCAGCTTGCCGCTTTTCATATCGCGGCGCATCATCCAGTAGGCGGTTACCGTTGTTACGACGCCCATCACAATAACTAGCGGTACGCTCGCCTCTATAACACTGCCTACCGGAATGCCGGCGGCGTCCGCCGTCAGCTTCGGCGCGCCCTGAATGACGAAATCGCCGGATAAGGCGATCCCGTGGCCGAACAAGTTCATGGCGACCGCGACGCCGAGCGCCGGCAGACCGACCCGCAGCGCCACCGGAAGCAGCACGGCGCCCATCAGGGCGACCGCAGGGGAGGGCCAGAAGAAGAACGAGATGACCATCATAAGGCCGCCGATGATCCAGAAGGCGAGCGCCGGAGTGCGGATGAAGCGGGCGAAGGGCGAAATCATCGCTTCGTTGATTCCGGTCCGCGATAACACTTTGCTCATCGAGACGATGACGGAGATGATCAATATGGTGCCCATCAATTCTTTGATGGCATAGATGAAGCTGTTGAACACACCGCTGACGGACTGGCTGAGCGAGTGGGTGGACAAAATCCCGAGCACAAAGATGCCGACGATGCAAAGAAGAGTCGTATCGCGCCGGAACACCATGAAGCCGATAATGAGAATAATGAACAGCAGGTAAACCCAGTGTAATGATAAAATGGCAACTTCCATGTAGAATCGCCTCCACGGGCCAAAGCCCAAGCTTTCGATACTACACGATATGCGCCTGTGCCCGGTTGGTGACGACGGATGGGGGCGTGCGGCAATTTTTTTAGCGGATAAATAATTATGAGCGGCTGCCGGAAAGGAAGACGAAAAAATTTTTTCGAAAAGGGGCTTGATAATAAAGTAACCATTGGTTATTATGTAACCATAGGTTAGTAACCGTTGGTTATAAAAAGATGCGGAGGTTAAATTGATGGAACAGCAGCGAAGGAAGACGCGGCAGGAGCTTCGTTCCGAGGAGACGAAAAGCAGCATCCGAGATGCGGCGGGGAGGCTGTTTACGGCCAGAGGCTACGATGCGGTGACGATGAGGGAGATTGCCAAGGAAGCCGGCTGCTCCCATACGACGATCTATTTGTATTTCAAGGATAAGGAGGCGCTGCTGGAGCAGCTCGCGCTTCCTCCTCTGATGGTGCTGGAGGAAACGATGCAAGCCGTCATGAATCGGCCGGAGCTCTCCTCCACGGAGGCTTTGAAAGAAGTCAGCCGGCAGTTTCTGCGATTCTGTCTGTCGCATAAAAGCATGGTAACGATCATTCTTAACGTCAAATCGGTGCGCGTCGACGAGGCCAATCCGGATGCCGACATCAACAGACGCCGCAACCGGATATTCGGCTGCTTCACGCAGATATTGAACCGGGTCATCCGACCGGCATCGGACGAAGAGAAGATTAACTATACGCGGATTTATTATTACATGCTGCACGGGATGGTCACGACGTATACGGAGAACGAGGAGCCGCTGGAACAGCTGCTGGCGCGGATTCTTCCGCTGCTGGATCAAGCGATCGATATTTTGCTGCTGGGCATGCAGGCAAAGCTGGAGCAGCGCGGCTGACCAGGCGGCCAAAGCAAATCCAAACCGGGGAGGAATTTTTTGTGAAAACCGTTCAAATTTCAGAGCATATTTGGAAGTGCAGCATTTGGGTCGGCATTACGGTCAGCGCATGGGTGGTGCAATCGGAGGATGGATTAACGCTGGTCGATACCGGCATTTCTTTAATGTCAGGCGGTATCGAAAAATGCTTTCGCCAATTGAACGCCCCGTTGCAGCGCATTTTGCTGACCCACGGGCATTCCGATCATTCCGGAGGCATCGTTCGCATCCGCAGCAAGTTCCCCGTCCCGGTCTATGCCCACGCCGAGGAGATTCCTTATATGGAAGGCCGGCTCCCTTATCCGGGCCGCAGCAAGGCGGAGAAGCTGGCCGAGCCGGGTTTGGTGCAGCCGCTGGACGATCGGGCCGCAGCCGCGGCGGGGCTCAGGACCGTTCACACGCCGGGCCATTCTCCGGGCCATGTCGCCTATTATCATGAACAAGACGGGGTGCTGCTGGCCGGCGATCTGTTCACCGAGAAGCGGGGCCGGCTGAACCGTCCGATGCCGATGTTTACGGCGGACATGAAGCAAGCGGTCGAGAGCGGGGCCGTCGTCGCTCAGCTGAATCCGAGGCTCGTCAGCGTATGCCACGGCGGCAATGTGCTCATCTCCAGCCCGCAGGAGCAGTACAAGGCATACGCGCTTGCGGCTATTAAGTGAGCGAAGGGAACGGAACAGGGACGAAGTTATTGATAATCATTTATTTCTGTTTCATTTTTGCGGAGATGCGTAAAACCCGGGCCCCTTACTTCATTGATTTAGCCAAATCAATCATTTCATTTTTAGTCAACCGAAGACTGTCCATTTCAAAATAAGTACCGCCGTCGACCCATCTTAGTATCCCGCCTTTGTCGGTGCTGGCCCATGCCTCAAATCGAGCTTCAATGCCGTTAAGAATAATTAGTTCGCCACTCTGACTCGGTATAAAATATTCTTTAATTTTAGTTATTCTCTCTTCTTTATTTTTTACGTCTATGACCATCTTTTCTCTGGTAATTTTGTAGCCATTTGCCCTATGCTGTTCAACGCCAATGACATAACTATCATTGCCGTCAAAGTAATGCAGCCTGACCATTGTAATTGTTTTGCTATAGTCAAGAGGGTACGGGTGTTTAACTATAACCTTCCATTCGTTATTTGTTGGGAGCATCAATCTGAAGTCCGTCTTTCCTTTGATTTCAGATAAAATGGCCGAACTATCCCCGACAGTATTTACGTTAAATGCGGGGCTCAACAAGAGCGAAATGTAAAGCAGAACATATTTAAACATAGGAAAACACTCCTATTTGTATTTCACTATAGAATACCCATTTTTCCCCAGGTTATGAATGTTCCTTTTTGACAAACAACAATATTTACAAAAAGAGCGTGCGAAAATCAAAAAGCCGCCTTCCGTACCCATACGGAAGGCGGCTTCTTTTGTATTCAATAAGAACGGCAATCAGGAGACAGTTTGCAAAATGAATTTGTCGACGACATGCTTGACTCCGTCTTCATTGTTGCTGAGGGTGACATAATCGGCGATTTGCTTCAGCGATGCCGCGGCATTGCCCATGGCGACGCCAAGGCCAGCCGCCTCCAGCATTTCCCGGTCGTTGGAGCCGTCACCGACGGCGATGACCTCGGACATATCGTAGCCGAATTGCCCGGCCAAATAACGCAGCGCATCGCCTTTCGTGCCTTCGCAGTTAATAATTTCCAGGAAATGCGGCTTCGATTTGGTAATGTGAATTTGACCCGGAATTAAGCTGCGCAGTTCTTTGGCTACTTCGTCCAGCCGGGCCGGATCGTCGATAATGAGCAGCTTGGAAGCCGGCTTGTCCGCAAGCTCGCCGAAATTCGGGTACACCGTATAAGGGATTCGCGATAATTCCGCGTACGCTTTAATTTTGTCGTTATCCTCTTGAACATAGAGCACATCGTCGTAATACGTTTGCAGATGAAGCCCGTTGTTTGCGCAATATTCGAAAATGATGTTGGCGGCGTCGCGTGGCACCGCTTTTTCATACAGGATGCTGCCGTCTCCGGAATTTTTGACAAGCGAGCCGTTATACGTAATGAGCGGCACGTTCAGCTCCAGTTGGGCGGCGAGCTGCTTGGCCGAAGCGTACATGCGCCCCGTCGCCAGCGTTACGGTCACGCCGCGGGCCATAGCCTCCTCAAGCGCCTGACGAGTGCCTTCGGTAATTTGTTTGGCTTCATTGATCAGCGTATCGTCGATATCGATAGCGAGCATTTTGTACATGATGATCCTCTCCCGTTTTCTTATCTGTCTACAGTTATTCATTATATCTTAGTTTAGCGCCGGGATGTTGACAATATTTCGGATAAAGGATAATTTTGTTACTAGATATTAGCACTAGATCATAATATCTGATTATAAATCAATGAGAGGAGATATGCGGTATGAAATATTTTATTATAACCGGAACATCCCGCGGGATCGGTTTGGCTTTAATCCGGCAGCTGCTGGCTTCGGGGCATACGGTTCTGGGCATTTCCAGAAGCCCGGCACGAAGCGAGCACGGCGACGGGAGAGGAGTATTCTACGGTTTCGAATACGATCTCAGCCGGTGGGAAGGGTTGGAGGCGTTGATGGACCGAATGCTTGCCTGCATCGATTTCCCTCGTGCTCAAATGGTCTGTTTGATTAATAACGCGGCAGTCATAGCCCCGCTATCTCGAATGGGAGAATGCAGCGCCGAAGCGATTGCGCATAACATGCAAGTCAATCTGCTTGCTCCGATGATTCTGACTTCGAGCTTTATGGAGCGAACGCGAAGCTCTAAGGCGGACCGCCGAATATTGAATATTTCCTCAGCCTCCGTGAAGCATCTCATTTCAGGGATGAGCTGTTACACCGCAGCCAAAGCCGGGCTCGACACATTCGCTCGAAGCGTTGGCTTGGAACAAGGGGATGACGGAGTTCGCATTGCATCGGTATGGCCGGGCATAATCGATACGGCGTTGCAGGAAGAAGCGAGAGGAGCGGATACCGTACGGTTTCCGAGCGCGGCCATGTTTTCCTCATTCAAGGACAAGGGAATGCTGTCAACTCCAGACGATACCGCATCCAAGCTGATCTCACTGCTGATGAGCGAATCGTTCGGCAACCAGCCGGTCATCGAGCAAATTTGACCGTTGCGGTATATTCCCACCACTCACTTTACATACTAAATTAAGATAATTTAACCGGAAACTGGGTGGGAGTATGGGGTTTTTCCATCATTGGCTAAGAGGGAGTCAGGATAACCGTACAAAGCAGCAGACAGATGATGTACTTAACGGTACTATTGCCTCTTCGCTTTCTGTAAATTTGCAGCATTTGTCCGCACTCTTTAACGGAATCCCGGAATTGGTCATAAGAACGTTACGGCTAAAGACAGGGCATGAAACGGCACTGGTGTATATGGACGGCCTTGCGGATAAAACGGCGATTAATACGGATATTTTACGCCCGTTATTGTTTCAGGAATGGAATGAAAACGACTTCTGGGAGTCTTCCGTGTCGGTCGGTCAAATCAAAAAGGTAGACAAATGGCCGGAAATTGAACAAGCCCTTTTAAACGGGAAAAGTATTCTGCTTTTAGATGGACAGACGGTAGAGGAGAACTGGCCGGCTGCATTTGCCAAGGCGGCCGTTACGGTATCGCCGGCTTTGAAAATTCTGGATCATGGAATTATTGAATAACAAGCACGAGACTATCCTCCAATATGCGACATTTCTATTTTGGGCAGCTGCTGCGAATGGATCATTCGATCTTCCGAATAGCTGTCCGACCGCGCTTGCCAAATATCTTCAATGAACCTGACAATTTCGCTATCCGTTTGATCCGATCGAAGAAGCGCACGCAAATCGTGGCCCCGGGAAGCAAACAAGCAAGTGTACAGCTTTCCTTCGGCGGAAATCCTTGCGCGTGAGCAGGTAGAGCAGAAAGCGTCGCTGACGGACGAGATGATTCCGATCTCTTCATTGCTCCCCTTGTAGCGGTACCGTGAAGCGACCTCGCCGTGATAAAGGGCGTCCACAGGCTCAAGAGGCATCTTCTCATGAATGATTTCCAGGATTTCCTTTTTGGTTACAACGTTATCCGGCTTCCAGCCGTTCGTATTGCCGACATCCATAAATTCGATAAAGCGAAGAGTCTGCTTTTTTTCACGGAAATAAGCTGCCATCGGCAAAATATCCTGATCATTGACCCCCTTTTGAACAACCATATTAATTTTCACTTTCATTCCTGCTTGCTCCGCCGAATCAATTCCATCCAAGACAGGCTGAACCCCGCTTTTCCCGCCGTTCATCGAGCGGAATCGTTGATCGTCCAGGGAATCGAGACTGACGGTAACCCGCATCAAACCGGCCGCCCGAAGCTCCTTAGCGTATTTGGGAAGAAGCACGCCATTGGTGGTCATGGCTATGTCTTCAACGCCTTCAAGCCGGCTTAGCGCGCGGATGAACGAAGCGACATCTTTTCTCATCAGCGGTTCTCCGCCGGTAATACGCAATTTTTTGACGCCCAAAGAGACAAAAATCCGGGCCAAACGGGTCATCTCTTCGTAGGTCAATATGCTGTCCCCAGGTAAAAATTTATAGTCCGGTCCGAAAATTTCAGAAGGCATACAATAGCGGCAGCGAAAATTGCACCGATCGGTAACGGATATTCTCAAGTCCCGCAGAGTACGATGCCGTAAGTCTTTCAATTGATGCTCCATCGTGTGGTCACCTCCATGTATCGTTATGTCTCATTGATTCAAAGCAATTCCCTCAATCCTTTGAGGATGAGTATACACATTTAAGCAATGATTGCGAATAAATCCGACCGTTGTGATTCCCAGTTCATCCGCCAGTTGAAGAGCAAGCTCCGTCGGGGCGGATTTCGAAAGAACGACCTCGCATCCGATCTTGGCAACTTTCAATAAGATTTCGGATGAGATGCGCCCGCTAAATACAATAATTTTCCCTGTTAATGAAACATTATGAATTAAACAATATCCGTAAATTTTATCCAGCGCATTATGCCTGCCGATATCCATTCTCGATAAAATAATGTCGTGTTTATTGCAAAGCGCGGCATTATGGACTCCTCCCGTCTCCTGGAAAATCTCTGCCGAACTTTGCATCAGCCCCATTAAACGAAAGCAATCGTCGAATGATAAAGTCACATTGATAGCCGCCATGACTTTTGCCGTTTTGGCGTCGTTGATAAAATAGAAGCCCTGACGGCTTTTTCCGCAGCAGGAGGTAATATAACGTTTCGAATGAAATTTTTGATAAAACTCATTCATTTTTTTCGTCTTGATATGAACGAAGCCCGCTTTGTCTTCAAACCAAATATCATCAATATCATCGTAACGTTGAATGACACCTTCAGAAGCCAGGAAGCCGATGGCCATATCTACGATGTGTTCCGGCGAACAGACCATGGTGGCAAACTCTTCCCCGTTGATTTTAATGGTTACAGGGTATTCGGTCACGATCTTGTCCTGCACACGCTCGACGGCGCCATGATGAAAACGGATGATTCCGCGCCTATTCTCGACTACATCCACATTATCCACTTCCCTTTTGGAAATTAAAAACAGCATCAACAAACTCATCGTTAGGAAGAGTCTGTCAATGCTGGTTAATCCCCCTACAATGACGTATAGGGAAATCAATCTAACACTAAGTATCGTGTATAAAGCATTCCCGGCCACCGGCAACACTTCATTCGGATTAGGAATCAGTCTAGGAAACTTATTCATTTGTATTATTATAATAAGGTTCGGTTGAAATGACAAATCGGAACTTTTTGGGGAAGATCGGCGCAGGCTTTACGGCTCTTGAATGTTATCTTCGAACACAAAAACGGAAATGGCGATGTCTTCCTCCACTTTCATATCCGAAAAGAGATGGACCAGCTTCGTTCCCATCAGTTGCTCCAGCTGCTCCGTGAAATCCGTCGTGTACGCTTTTTGAATCATTTTGGTTCGAGCCGCATGAACCATGTCTTTGCCGTCGGGATCGCTGGCGATAAATTTTTCTGTAGGCGTCATATTTCCATGAAGCATCGTGACGGCCATGTTGTCGACGAAGGTGGTATGAATGCGTTCGGGTCCTTTGCTGAACAAATCTTTTCGAACTTTCCTGATAAGCTCGTTGAATGCCGCTGTCTTCTTCATTTGTCCTTCCCTTCTTTCGAATCCAAATCAATGGCTTGATACTAAATAGGATACTAAAAACATAGGGATTGCAAAAGTCTCAAATTTAACAGGCAGAAATGGTTGGATTTTTTGAAAATCGGAGTTATAATAACATCAATCTATTAATCTCATTGATGCGCAGGCAGTGAATCTGTTTGCCGTTAATGCCTTTTTATGATGTCGGATTGGCGTTTAAGTATGAAGATGCTTGAATGACTACTCCACTATAAGAAACACGTGCCTTAACGTCGGACACATGTTCTTATGGTGGAGTTTTTTTATGCAATACCATGTGAAGGGAGTATTTATCATGAGCGAGGTCACAGTCAAAATTTCATTGAACGGAAAGGAGTACGATGTTCAAGCCGGATCAACTATACTTGAGGCAATCAACATAAACGATATTCCTTATCCTCAAATATGTTATGTTCCGGAAGTAGATCCTATTCGAACCTGCGATACCTGTATTGTGGAAGCAGACGGCAAGCTTGTGCGCTCCTGTTCTACGATCGTTTTGGACGGAATGAACATTCAGTTGTCTACGGAGCGCGCCAAAGAAGCACAGACCGAGGCGATGGACCGGCTGTTGGAGAACCATCTATTGTACTGTACCGTCTGCGATAACAATAACGGCAACTGCAAGCTTCATAACACCGCGGAAATGATGGGAATCGAACATCAAAAATATCCTTATAAACCAAAGGTCGATCCGAGTGAAGTCGATATGTCTCACCCCTTCTATCGCTATGATCCCAATCAATGTATCGCGTGCGGTCAATGTGTGGAGGTTTGCCAAAATCTGCAGGTCAACGAAACGCTATCCATCGATTGGGAAGCCGAACGCCCCCGCGTCATCTGGGACGACGGAGCCGCGATCAACGATTCCTCTTGTGTCAGCTGCGGCCAATGCGTAACGGTTTGTCCATGCAACGCTTTAATGGAAAAATCGATGCTGGGCGAAGCCGGATTTATGAGCGGAATCGACGACGACCTGCTTAATCCGATGATTAGCTTGATCAAAGAAGTGGAGCCCGGTTACAGCGGCATCTTCGCCATTTCCGAGGCGGAAGCCGCGATGCGTAAAACCCGCACCAAGAAAACGAAAACCGTATGTACGTTTTGCGGCGTAGGCTGCTCGTTCGAGGTTTGGACCAAAGGGCGCACCATTCTCAAGGTTCAGCCCGTATCCGAAGCTCCTGTGAACGGGATTTCGACCTGTGTGAAAGGGAAATTCGGGTGGGACTTCGTCAATAGCGAGAAACGTCTGACGAAACCTTTAATTCGTCAAGGGGAAGAGTTTGTTGAAGCGACCTGGGAAGAAGCGTTAAGCCTTATGGCTAGCAAGCTGGGAGCGATCAAAGAAACGTACGGAAGCAATGCGCTTGGATTTATTTCTTCTTCCAAGTTCACCAATGAAGAAAACTATTTGATGCAGAAATTAGCGCGGCAAGTTTTCCAAACCAACAACGTCGATAACTGTTCCCGTTACTGTCAATCCCCGGCTTCCTGGGGCCTGCAGCAGACCGGAGGAATCGGCGGCGACTCCGGTACGATCAAGGACCTTAGCCTGGCGGGTCTCGTCATCCTCATTGGATGCGCCCCGGCCGAAGCTCATCCCGTGCTCGCCACACGCATCAAGCGAGCGCATAAATTGCATGGGCAAAAGCTGATTTCCGTTGACCTGCGCAGGCATGAAATGGCGGACCGCGCCGACTTGTTCATTCGTCCGAAGCAAGGAACGGATTACGTCTGGTTATCGGCCGTCGCCAAGTACATGATCGATCAGAACTGGCATCATCCGAAATTTATCGAAGAACATGTGAATTTTTATCCGGAATATGTGAAGCTTCTGGAACGATTCACTCTCGATTTCGCCGAAAAGGAAACCGGCATTGCCAAAGAAACTTTGATAGAAATAGCGACAATGATTCGCGATGCGGACGGAACGGCGATTTGCTGGGGAATGGGCGTCACGCAAAACGTCGCAGGCTCTCATACGTCCGCCGCGATTGCGAATCTGCTTCTTGTTACCGGCAACTTTATGCGTACCGGCGCAGGAGCGTTTCCGCTGCGCGGCCACAATAACGTGCAGGGCGCATCCGACATGGGAACGATGCCGAATATTTTTCCGGGGTACCAGCCGGTTACGGATAACGGTATTCGCGCCAAATTTGAAGCGGCCTACGGCGTTGCGCTCCCGGGCGAACCTGGTCTTGACAATATTCAAATGCTGGAGGCGATCGATCGCGGCGAGCTTAAGGCCATGTATATAGCCGGCGAAGAGATGGCGTGGGTGGACGCGAATTCCAGACATACCCAGGACATGCTCTCGAAGCTCGATTTCCTTGTGGTGCAGGACGTGTTTTTTAGCAAGACAGCGGAATTTGCCGATATTATTTTACCCGCTGCGCCGTCGCTGGAGAAGGAAGGAACGTTTACAAACACCGAACGGCGCGTACAGCGGTTATATCAAGCGCTTGAGCCGCAAGGCGAAAGCAGGCCGGACTGGCGGATCTTCCAAGAAGTTGCCAGACATATGGGATTTGCCTGGAATTACGCGCATCCAAGCGAAATTTTCGCAGAGATGGCTTTGCTCACGCCGTTCTTCTCTCAGTGCGACTACGATGTATTGGCGGGCTGGAACAGCTTCCATTGGGGATCGCCCGACGGCAGCAACACGCCTATTCTTCATACCCGCGGCTTCAACTTCCCGGATAAAAAAGCGCGTCTGGCTCTCTTCGACTATATTCCTCCGGTGGAGTTTCCCGAAGAATTCGACTTGACGCTAAATAACGGCCGCCTGCTGGAACAGTTTCACGAAGGAAATCTGACCAACAAGTCCAAAGGGATTGTGCGTAAGCTGCCCGAAGTATTTGTGGAAGTATCGCCAAAGCTTGCGCGTGAACGCGGTGTCAAGGATGGCACCTTGGTGCGTCTGGAGTCGCCTTATGGAGCGATCAAGCTGCGAGCCGTCGTATCTGACCGGGTGGAGGGGAAGAGCATTTACGTTCCGATGCATTCGACCAGCCATGAAAACGCCGTTAACCTGTTAACCGGAGGGGCAGTCGATATCCGAACGCATACCCCGGCTTACAAGCAAACCAAGGTTCGGATGCAGATTCTGGAATTGGAGGGCAGCAATCCGCTGCCAAAAACCAGCCCGCGAAATAAAAGACGCCATCCGCAAAACGGGGTCGAAGTGCAGCGGAAATGGAATCGTCCCGGTTATGTTTCCTTGGTAGATCAAGAATAAGGGGGGTCAAGCATGGCAAAGCCTATTACAACAATTAAGAAGAACATTCCCACAGAAGAAGAAAAGAAAAAGGAATCGCTGGATCAGCTCGCCGCCGAGCTGGCCGATCACGACGCCGCACTCAAAAAGACGCTTGAGCTGGTTCGGGAGCTGCATGACAGCGGAATTCTCGAAGCGGTACATGCGATGTTGAAAGCCAAAACGGACATCGCCCAAATCGCCGTCGAACAGGCGACTCGGGAACCGGTCACCAATATGATCAATAATGTCATGGGGGCAGCGGGAGTCTTGGCGGAGATGGAGCCCGAGGTGACGAAAAAGCTGCTTGGCAGCATTTCCTCCGGTATGGAAGAAGCGAAGGAGCATCTGAAATCTCCCCAAAAAGTCGGGATGTTCGACCTGCTGAAAGTGATGAACGATCCGGACATCAACCGCGCGATCGGGTTTGGAATCCGGTTTCTGAAAGGAATGGGCAAAGGGTTAAAGGAGCAATAACGACGTGATGAATAGCTTGTTTTGAGCGCATCCTTAGTTTGGAGAGGTGTACTATAGTTAAAAACCTGGACTCGTTATATAATGATATGTACTAGCTTCATGCGCCGCGGCGAAGAAAATATCATTAGAGGTGAACGATGAGAGCGTATTTGGATCTGCTTAGCGATATATTGGAGAATGGCGTTCGTAAGGAAGATCGAACCGGCACAGGGACGATTTCTGTTTTTGGAAGGCAACTAAGAATGAATTTAGCGGAAGGGTTTCCGCTGTTGACGACGAAGAAGCTTCATGTCAAATCGATCTTTCACGAGCTGCTGTGGTTTTTGAGCGGGGATACGAATATCGGGTATTTACGCGAGAACGGGGTCACTATCTGGGATGAATGGGCCGACGAGAACGGCGATCTCGGGCCGGTCTACGGATCGCAATGGCGCTCCTGGCCAGCGCCGGACGGGCGGCATATCGACCAGATCGGCCAAGTGGTGGAGCAGATCCGGCGCAATCCGGATTCGCGCAGACATCTGGTCGTAGCCTGGAATCCGGCGGAGGTCGACAAGATGGCTTTGCCTCCTTGCCATTATGCGTTTCAGTTTTACGCAGCCGATGGGAAGCTATCTTGCATGTTCCAGATGCGCTCGGTAGACACGTTCCTCGGACTGCCGTTCAATCTCGCCAGCTACGCGCTGCTGACGCATATGATTGCTCAGCAGTGCGATTTGCAGCCTGGGGATTTGGTCTGGACGGGCGGGGACGTTCATTTGTACCTGAACCATTTGGAGCAGGCGAAGCTGCAGCTTGGCCGCGAGCCGTACCCGCTGCCGAAGCTGCGCATCGTCCGCAAGCCGGATTCGATCTTCGGCTATCGCTATGAAGATTTCGTCATCGAAGGGTATCAGTCGCATCCCGGTATAAAGGCTCCGATCTCCGTTTAATCTGCGTCAGCTTAGCGGTCCTCCCTAACCATCCGGGGGGCCGCTTTTTTGTTGCTTCAGCGGGCCCGGTCAGAGAAGGCACTGCCGAGAACGGGGCGCGCCCGAGGCCCAATTTCATTTTCTCGTCGATGTCCAAATGTCGGCCACGTGGACGCCGAGTTCGGAGGCGATGACCTGGGCCGTCAGCAGCTGCGGCCGCGCGATTTTGCCGTTGCGCAGCTTGGAGATAGTCTGGGCGGATATGCCGGTCGCCTCGGACAGGTTTTGCGCGGAAATATTTTTTTGCGCCATAATGACCTTCAGTTTTACGGAAGGCTCGGCGGTTTCCTCGTAAGGCTGCAGTTGGCTGATGACAAAACCGTATTCTTGAATGGCGCCGAAACCGTCGAAAAACGGGCACATCGTCATTTTAAGCTCCAGCTCCTGTTGAAAATAAGCGAGCCTGCTGGTCCTTAGCACCAGCTCCTTGGTTTGCCGGGTAAGACGAACCTCGTCCAGCGCCTGGCGAATTTTCGGATGATCCTCGGCGGCGATCAGCTCGAATACGGACATGTGTTCGAACCCGGCTTTGGAGCGCAGTTGAGGGTCGAAATACACATCGAACCGTTCCACGTAATTCGAGCTGTTCAATATGCCGGAGCATAGAACCGGACTGCGCTCGATTTGCTTCTCGATCCATTTTTTAGCGCAAATATTTTCCGCGAACACAATGAGCAGCCGCTCGTCGCCGTCGTCCATCCGATATGCTTCCACTTCGAAAAAGACGACCGACTTGTTTTGAGAGAAAATGGATATTTCCTTTCGTATATATTGGCGCTGCCGGAGCTGGGCCAGCTCGGAGGCGGGAGGAACGGAACGGTCTTCGGTCAGCAGTACGGACGGGTCGAGCTTCATCAAATCCGCTTTGCTGAACCCTGAGATGAGACAAAGCGCTTCATTGATTTCCACGAATGAAAGCTTGGTATCGTCGATTCGTATAATGCCCATCGGTTTTTTCACTATACGTACGAGGGATTCGATGGTCAGCAATATGGAGGCCTCCTTGTATAGAGTTAGAACTCCTAAAATTGGCACCTGCGGTTAAAATCACGGCTGCCGCGGTTTAAGCCGACGCGGTTTAAATGTTTAACCTCACTTGCTATTTTGGTCCCAAACCGCCGAAATCATGACTGCGGTCAACATCAGCGATGCGATTCGGCGATCAAAAGGTTTTAACGTTCATTTGATTCCTCGTATAATACAAAATGGTCTTGTCCCGCGCTGCATAGCCGGGAGGTTAATTTCAACGGCAAGAGAGGAAAAGCTCTTCATGAAATCATGCTCAATTGAAGGCTGCGACCGTCCGGTCAAAGCGAAACAGCTGTGCTCTACCCATCATCAGCGTTTGCTCCGCAACGGCAGCCCGCTCATAGTCCGCAAAAAGTCCAAAAAAGAACCGAAGCAATGCGGGTGGATTAACTGCAAGCAGTATGCCGTGTCGAAGGGCTACTGTCCGAAACATTATTATATTCATAAAAAATTTAAACAGCTTGAAGCCGAAGCCAGTCGAGGCTAGCGGAAAACCTGCAACGCGGGACTCAAGCCGCCGGCCCCGTCTCATTGCCGATTGAGGAACGATTCCCGCCTATGGTATCATAGCTTCATCATTTTCAAATACCTCAAGGATAGGGGCTAGACGGATGATCATTTCTTTTATTTTGGCCATGGACGAAGAACGCGGAATCGGAGTGGACAACCAGCTCCCTTGGCACTTGCCGGCGGACTTGGCTTTTTTCAAAAAAGTAACGAGCGGGCATACGATCCTTATGGGACGCAAAACCTACGAATCGATCGGGCGGCCGCTCCCCAAAAGACGTAATGTCATTATGACCCGGGACCCGAAGTTTGCCGCGGAAGGCTGCGAGGTCGTTCATTCGGTTGAAGAAGCGCTGCAAGTATGCGGCGGCCGGGAAGCGGAAGGAGAATTGTTCGTCATCGGCGGCGCGGACATCTTCCGCAGCTGGATGCCGGTGGCGGATAAAATGTATGTGACGCATATCGCTCACCGGTTTGCGGCCGATACGTTCTTCGGGGACATCGATATGGCCGAGTGGACGGTTGTCTCCAGGGAAAAGGGGCCGAAGGACGAGAAAAATCCTTACGATTACGAATTCGTCGTTTACGAGCGGCGGCGCTGAACGGGAATTGGCGCTCAAGGAATGAAGCAAGGAATGAAGCTTGGCGTTTCGGCGCATCTTAAGGTTGAGAATTCAACCGAGAGGAAGTGCCCCATGACAGAGGTTAACCAACATCAAATGCCGCTGCGTCATGTCATCGATAACGCCGAGAAAGCCATTCAAGTCGCCAAAGACGCCGAAATGGCCGTCCGTCATGCGCAATTGGAGTCCAACCCGAATAAGCTGGCCAGCGCCGTTGCCCAGTTGGAAACGGCGCAGCGCGCCGTGCAGCAGGCGCAAAGCCAGATCGATGCGCAGCTCGGATTTCATCACCATCAGCATGAACAGGAGCTGAAGCAGGTTCAGGAGCAGCTGAACCAGTCGCTGCAAAGCGTCGAAATCGTGGGGGACAACACCCAGCAGCCCAAGCAGATGCGTTAACCGCCGCTTAAGCTAGTGACCAGCAGCGTGCGCAAACAGCCTGAATTGCCGCAAGAGCCGGCGGTTCAGGCTTTTTCACCGTTCGCATGCCACAAGCGCGACAAGCATTAGCCGACTTTTTACCGCAAGTTTTGACAGCGGCAGCGAAATTTTAACCTTTTTGTCATCTTATTTTAAGGTTGAACGTATATAATCGTAATTGTCGGCTTTTTAATTGTTTAGGAAATGATGCGCAGCCATATCCTGCGGATATCCGGGGGCTCCCCCGAAAGTAATGTTCTGCATAGAAATGATGGAAATCGGCCCCTGCGGCAAACAGGGGCTCTGTTCTGAAATGAGGGATGCAGTCACCATGTACAAAAAGATTGTCAAAATTGCCTTGTCCTGTCTGTTGGTCGGTGTCGCGACGGTAGGAGTCTATGCCGCCGTTCTTTATAAGGATGCAAGTGAAGTCATCGATAAAATCGGGACGCCCGAACCGGTAGCGGAGGCCCAGTCGGCCAAAGTTAAACCGCTTACATTTCTATTAATGGGCATTGACCACAGAGAAAATGCGGGCGGCTTGAACTCGGACGTCATTATGGTCGTAACCGTTAATCCGAACGATCAGTCGGCGGCGCTCGTATCGATTCCGAGAGATATGGAGCTGGGTCCGGAAGGATTGCCCGAGCGGAAGGCGAATTATTATTATCCGTACTTTTACAATCTGAACAAGGATACCGCCTTTGACAACACGAAGCAGCTATTCGGCGATTTGCTGGATGTTCCTATCGATTATGCGGCAACTATAGACTTTGACGGCTTCCGTCAAACGGTCGATATTCTCGGCGGCTTGACCATCAATGTGGATATGGATATGCGCTATGTCGACGACGAAGACGGGACGAATATTAATTTGAAAAAAGGGATCGCCAAGCTGGACGGCAAGCAGGTGCTGGACTTTGTACGGTACCGCAAGTCGAACCGCGATACGCAGGAGTCGAGCGATTTCGAACGCAATCAGCGGCAGCAGCAGGTGATGGGCGAAATGCTGGGCGCATTGAAGAGCGCCGGAGGGATCAGCAAGCTTTCGCAAATTATCGAAACGCTGGGCAATCACTTGCGTACGGATGTACCGGCCGTGCAAATCCGCGATTTGATCAGCACGTATTTCCATATGGACCCTTCCAAGATTAACTATATGAATTTGGAAGGCGAGTGGGTAAGTCCGTATGTCATAGTGAAGGACGAAGACATTGAGAAGGCCAGCATGCTGCTCAAACAGCAGCTTGGGGAGACGGTGCCGTCCTTTACGGACAGAGGCGCCAAGGACGATTCGGTGACCGGCTCCACGTACGGCGGCGGGCGCGGGAACGGGAGCGTGAGCGGAAGCAAGCCGGCTGCGGGAAGCGGCTCGGGCAAATCGACGGTCAGCAGATCGACCTACGGAACGACTTCGGCTTCCGATTTTGCAAATCCGTACCGGACCATAACGCAAAATCCTTTGCCTTTCGATTAGGAGGAACGGCTCTATGCCCTATACGATAGGATGCTATCATGCTCATCATTCCAATATCGATTATCCTGAATTTCGAAAGCGCATAAGAATGCGGTGGCGATCATCCAGGAGCGGATCAACAACTGTGAATAAGTGGGAGTGGGACCAGCGAAATTTTGAAACCAATATCCACATGGGGATAACTCCCCCCT
>NZ_JANYUY010000090.1 GCF_025060755.1 Paenibacillus doosanensis | reverse complement strand
GCAGCTAAACCTTCCATACCATGTGCACGATAGAAAGCTACCCACTTAATAACGGACTTGTAATCGATTCCAATGCGTGCCCCGATCTCAGAATAGGATTCTTTTCCTGACAAATAATCTTGTACGGCCTGGAACTTCTCCTTCACACTGAATCTACTCATAAAAAACTGCACCTCCAATTGTTAGCTTGTGTCTAACAATTGGGGTGCAGTTCATTACGGGAGGGTTCATTTTCTCACGGTTGCCTGTTATATGATTCAACATGAGGGCTACAGTGATGAATCGTATGTCTGGGTGCAAAATGGGCTGCGACAATACTTGGAGGAAGGCCGCAGCACGGAGATGATTCGCCGGGATGCCGCTCAAGGCCCCGGACGTACCAAGGAAATTCGAAGACTGGCGGATGCGCCACGGCTTTCCAAGGTGGCCTGGCCCATGACAATCGCCGATGTGGCCGCGCAGATGCAAGATGCGGCAAGCTATTGCAGGCTGATTGAACAATGGGGACATGCGACGCTGCAAGAGATGGAACCGCTTGTTTTGATAAGATGATAGGATGGGTTGTTACAGCGCAGCAGGGCGTTGCTTTCAAGTCTTGGTCTGCTGCTATGCCCAGCGAAATGGAGGATGCAAGCCAAGCGAAAAGTATGGGAGCGTCCTCAGGCTGCCGCGGGGAAAAACTGGTGACTTCGTTAAGCAATGAAGCAAATAGACGCGTATGCTATTTTGTAGGAGGTGAGTTTCATGCTCTATATTTTTAGTGGGTTGCCGGGCGTCGGGAAGACCACGTTATCCGCAACCTTATCCGAAAAGCTGCGGGCCGCATATCTCCGGGTGGATGTTGTGGAGCAGGCGATGCGGACTGCGGGAGTCTGGGTTGAAGGACCTGCAGGTTACATAGTGTGTTACGGGATTGCGGCGCAAAATCTCCGATTGGGCCTCGACGTGATAGCAGATACGGTCAATCCCGTTCATGAAACGCGTCAAGCCTGGCGCAGCGTTGCGGAGTCTCTTGACATTCCGTTTATGGACATCGAAGTGGTCTGCTCGGATGAACGAGAGCATAAGCATCGGATCGATACGCGCACAGCCGATATTCCCGGGTTTGTTCTGCCTACGTGGGAAGAGGTGAAGAGCCGCCAATACGATATGTGGGATCGGGATCACATCGTTATCGACACGGCTCATCAAACGGTGGCCGAAAGCTTGATGACATTATATGAGCGGTTGGATCTGAACCATCAAAAAAATTAATTGTTGGAATGCCCTACTTTCCCGCCGTACTTCCGCGCAGATCGATGACGGAGATAATAGTTCCAAACGGCGAGGCTTGCGGACAGGAACACAATTTGCATGAGGGTGCGGGGGACCAGGGCGTCCTCCGGGCTGGTCGCGAGGCCGTTCATTGCGATGTAGAGATTGGCGGGAAACATGACGATCAGCAACAGCGAGAGCCCGCCGGATGCCCAGAGGACCATGGGACGCCATAACAAGCCTATGGCTCCGGCCCATTCCAGTATACCGGTGATCGTTACGATCAAGTCGGGATAGGGCAAGACAGGAGGAACCATACGAATGAGCTCGGATCGAAGGTAAACGAAGTGGACCGATCCGGTAAGCATAAACATGGCGGCAAGACCGCCCCGAAGCGCAACGGGCCAAGGGCGCAAACGCCGTATCCCGGCGGCTCCTGCAACGAGAATGATAAGCGTGACGGCAACAAGTACGATAAGCGGCTCCATCAATTAACCTCCATTAATTTTATTGGTAATGAGTATAGATGCTAAACACATTTTTGAAAAAAATTTAATCATCTAATTGTTGTTCAAGCTGGATTAAAAAATCTTTGATCATCCGCACCTTATCGTCGGGCGCATCCTTTAATACTTGCACGACCTTTTCTTTGAATTGGTTCTGATATTCCAAATGGCGTGCGTAAGCAATTTCCCCTTTTGCGGTCACCTTTAAAATGAGCCTCGATTGGTTGCGAACGTCCTTTTCCTTGATGACGAGTCCTTTCTGCTCAAGTTTTTTCAGTACTTGGGAGATGGCCCCCTTCGTAACTCCGCAGCGTTCGGCCAGTGCTGTAATATGGATGCCTTCATGCTCTCTAATTTCATTCAGCGTATAAATCTCGGAATGAAATAAAGGCTCATCGACACCATAATCCCTGTTTTTCCTGTCCTGCTTAGCGAACGTTTTGAATAAATCCAGCAGGGTGTCGCTAATGTTTTCTTTTGAAAGCTCATCATGGTTTATCATAGTGAGAAGTGTATAGCATCTAAACGCTGTTGTCAAACGAATTTTGAAAAAGTATAATCCGCGAAATTTTTTTTATAAATAAAATAATCTCTTGGTATTGACAAAAACAACTGTTACACTTATCGTAACAGTTGGCGGGTATAGACAGAGCCGCTTATAAATAGAGATTTTTCAGGAGAGGGAAGTGGAAGCGAACAATGAAACAATATAATACGAGGGCCATCATGTCGTCGCTGCTTATCTGCGGATTTGTAGGTATGTTCAGCGAGACGGCGCTCAACATTGCAATAAGTAATTTAATGGACGTGTTTCACATTTCGGCCGCGACGGCGCAGTGGCTAACGACAGGCTTTTTGCTGACGCTCGGCATTTTGATGCCGATGACGGGATTGCTGCTGCAGTGGTTCACAACAAGGCAATTGTTTATGGCCTCGCTGGCGAGCTCGATTATCGGTACGCTGATTGCGGCGCTGGCAGTTAATTTTGAGATGTTAATGGCGGCCCGCGTACTGCAGGCGATTGGCATGGGATTGTTAATTCCGCTCATGTTCAATACGATCCTTATCGTCTATTCGCCGGAGAAGCGGGGGGCCGCGATGGGTTTCGTCGGTCTGGTCATCATGTTTGCTCCGGCGACCGGGCCTACGGTGGCGGGTCTTCTGATCGAATATTTATCGTGGCATTACATCTTCTGGCTCTCGCTGCCGTTTTTGGTCATCGGGCTGCTGGTAGGACTCAAGTATTTGGAAAATGTGACCGAGGTTACGAAGCCGCACATCGATCTGCTGTCTATCGTATTGTCTACGATCGGCTTCGGCGGCGTCGTGTTCGGCTTCAGTAAGGCGGGCGAAGGCGAAGCAGGCTGGAGCAGCCCGATTGTGGTCCAATCCATTGTCGTCGGGATGATTGCGCTCGTGCTGTTCGCGCTGCGGCAAATATGGATGCGCGAGCCGATGATGAACCTGCGTGTTTTCAGGTACCCGATGTTCATCGTCGGGCTGCTGATGGTTTTATCCTGCATGATGATCATCTTGTCGAGCATGATCATTCTGCCGATGTATTTGCAGAACGGGATGAAGTTATCCGCGTTCGCTGCTGGACTCATGCTGCTGCCAGGCAGTGCGTTGAACGGCATTTTATCGCCGCGCATGGGGCGTTTGTTTGATAAATACGGACCCAAATGGCTCGTTATTCCCGGTCTTTTTATCGTCGCGGCCGTGCTATGGTTTTTCTCCGGCATTACGTTGGCTTCTTCGATCGCTTTGATCGTCGCCTTGCATATCGGATTAATGGTCGGCATATCGATGGTTTGGATGCCGGCGCAGACGAACGGTCTGAACCAGCTGCCGCCGGAGCTGTATCCGCACGGCACGGCGGTGATGAACACGCTGCAGCAGGTCGCAGGCGCGATCGGCACGGCGGTTGCCGTCAGCATCCTGACCAAAGGGATGGAAAAGTACTTGCATGAATCGACGGCTCCGAATGCTCCGGCCGAGATGGCGAACGCGATGACATTCGGTTCGCAGAACGTATTCTTTTTTGCGATGATCGTCACGGTTATCGGCTTGGCTGTAGCGTTTTTCATCCGTCGTGTCGTCGTCAGCCGCACAGCGATGAGTGCGATGCATTGATGTACCTTGAAGGGGAGCTTTAGAGCTCCCTTTTTCACGTTTCCGCAGAATAGTAGAAAGTTTGCATATTATTTTTTATTTGTCCAAACCGGGTGGTTTTTAGTACAGTTAGATGTAGAGAACTACTGGTGAAGTCAGGCCGAACGGCATGTTGATCTATGTCAGCCACCGCAGGAGGGAACATGTTCAATAAAGCAATTCTCATTCATGGCTTCAATAAAAGTAAAAAAGACATGAGAGTGTTGGAAGACTATCTATCGGCGTATCGGCTGGAGTGTATGTCGGTCGATTTGCCGCTAACTTTTGAAAAGATTGAGCATAGGACATAGCAGCGGCGGACTGGTCATCAGAAAGTTTCTTTCCGATACAAGATATTTAGACTATGTACATAAATGTGTTCTGATTGCGACGCCAAACCGCGGAACAAGGCTGGCGAGCTACGCCGATCAAGTTTCCAAGACATCCACTCGAATATTTAAGACGCTGCAGTCTTTGCATCCCGAATATATAGATTCGCTCAACCTTAAGGAAACCGGCATTGAAATCGGGGCTATCGCCGGGAATAGAAACAATCTGTTGCTTGGAAAATTGCTTAACGACGATAACGACGGCCGCGTCGAGGTCAGCTCGGTTTACTATGACGGGCTTACGGATTTTACCATCTTGCCGTACGGCCATAAGGAAATCCATTATCAAAAGGAGACTGCCGAGCTCGTAGTTCATTTTATAAAAAAAGGCACCTTTAAAAAGCCTGGTGAAAAAAGAGCGGAGGGGCCATTTGAATCTGGAAAAGCGTAAGCGTTCGCCTTTGAAAACGGATTCTCTCCACAGAAAAACGAAAAAACAATCCAAAGAATCCGTTTTCAACAGCGATTGGAGGATCAAATGGACGCCGCAGCGGACTTTTTCACCACCCTTTTAAAAGCGAGGCGAACAAGAGCGGAGGGGCCATTTGAATTTGGAACAGCGTTAGCGGTCGCCTGTGAAGACGGCTCCTCCCCGCATAAGAGCTTGAAGATGAAATCCGGCTGCAAGAGCGGGTGGAAGCTTCTATCGACCGCAGGCCGCGACGAAATCGCCGCACTTTTAAATAGACTCTGAAGGTTATGCCAGGGTCTCTTTCTGCTTCTCCACGCGCCGAATAAAGGATTGCAATCCGTCTATAAATAGCTTCGCTGCCTGCCCCATAAACTTGTCCGTACGATAAATGATGCAGATGTCTTGACTGGGTGTAGGCTGGAGCAGCTTGACCGCCGAGATGCCGTCGCGGTTCAGGTAATCGAGCAGCAGCCGCGGAAGAATAGAGGCTCCGATCCCTTGTTCGACCAGGGACAGGAGCGTCGACAGCGTGGAGGTGACGATCGGATTGTCGATAGTGATCCCTTTCTCCTGGCAGCAAGCTTGGATGACCTTCGTAATTTGATGCTCAGGGCCGAACGTCACCATCTTGAGCTGCTGCAGCTGTTCGAAGGGGATCGCCTTGGATTTGGCGACGGGATGATCCGAACGGACGGCCAAAGCAAACTCTTCGTGGAATAAAGGGATAACGGCGATGCGGCTGTCCGGGTGAGCTGGCACCGTCGTCACGCCGAGATCTCTTATGCCGCCTACGACCTGTTCGTACACGTCCATCGTTTCCGTAACGCTTATCGAGAGCTTGGGATAGGCAAGGTGGAAGTCGATCAGCAATGAATCGAACAGCAGGTCCCCGTCGCCCGGGAGAATACCGATGTCCAGCCTGCCGCCTTCCATTCGCTTCAGATCGGTGAGAGCCCCTTGCATATATCCTACCCGTTCAAAGATGAGCCGGCTTTGCTCCAGTACGATTTTCCCCGCGTCCGTCAGCGCGATCCGTTTGCCGATGCGGTCGAATAACGGCATTCCGAGCTCGTTCTCCAAAAACTTGATTTGCTGACTGAGATTGGACTGTGTCGTGCACAGGTTTTCCGCGGCCTTCGAGAAGTGCATTTCCTTACAGACGGCAGCAAAATATTCAAGCTGTCTAAGCTCCATTTCTCTCATCTCCCTTTCTGCAATCGCTCTCCTGTCGTTATTATAACGGATACGTCCGGCGCTCAAAAGCGGCCGGCGAATCATTACTGAAACCGATCGATTGCATCGGAATCTGGCGATGGTTGCCCCGCGGAGGAGCAGGTATACTGTGGTTGTGAAGGTGAAACAGATACCAACCAATCCAAGGAGGCGTTTCAATAATGACACAATCGATTATAAATACGGGTAAAGTGCTGCGGCAAATCGTGATCGGTCAGCTTCAAGGCATTGCGGAGGCGAAGCTCGACATGCAACCGGAAGGCTTCTCGAATACGATTCGATGGAATGCCGGGCATATCGTGTACTGGATGGATAAATACTGCACCTTGGCCGTGGGCGTTCCGACCGTGATTCCGGCTCAGTATGAGTTGCTGTTCGGTTCCGGAACGAAGCCTTCGGATTGGACGGCGGCTCCGCCCTCGAAGGAAGAGCTGACGCAGCTGCTGACGGCGCAGCTATCCTTCCTGTCCGAGCTTGCGCCCGATCGGCTGGAGCAGCGTTTGTCATCGCCGTTTGTCATGGGCCCGTTCCAATTTCTCACCTCCGGCGAGCTGATCAACTTTGCCCTGATGCATGAAGCGATTCATCTTGGAGTCATTACGAGCCAGGCCAAATTGGTTTAAAAAAGATAACGGACGAAACGAAATGCCGGTCCAACGTAAAGGAGTCCCGCTGAGGGGCTCCTTTTCGGGTTACGTCAAGGATGCAAACATTCCGAAGGGCTTTTGCCGGTTATCGCCGCGGTCATCAATCGCTTCAGCCATCAACCGATCTTGCAGCCGACCAATCAATTCTCCAGCAGATCCCGGACATGGGCGAATTGCGCATGAGATGGCGAAACGAATGGTTGTAAGGAGCAGAAGGGGAGAGTTAAGATTAAGAATATCATCAACCACAACCCCGCGCATGACCCATGTGACGGGGTTTCTTGGCACCATGGACGGAAAGCGGGTCCATTAACCAAATTCCTCTAGGGAAAAAGGGATTTCCGTCCGCTGCGTTGAACCATACTTATAACGAAGAGAACATTTCGGAAGAAGCGGCAACGATGGAACCCGAAGCGCGTGATTCCAAGACGACTAGGCTGCACAGAAGCGGAGGGCGAAGATGGGCAGATTTCTGAACTCGATTAAATATTGTTGGGCGGATACGCAGACGCGGCTCGTCACCCTTTTGACGGTATTCGTTGCCGTGATCATCCTCGCGGTCGGTCTGACGTCCTATTACACTTCCAAGTCCGTGCTGCAAAGCGAATTAAGCGAACCGCAGCATCAGTCGCTGCGAATCGGGATGAATTATATCGATAAATATATTCAGGATACGAATTATATCGCGATCAAGATTGCGCTGCAGTCGAACGTGTACAATTTTTTGACGATGCAGCCGCAAAATTCATACAACAATATTAATCAGCTGTATCAATTTTTGGAGACGCTGCTGGTCAACTCTCCTTATCTCGACAGCATTTATATATACGATCGGGATCGGCAAAGCTTCGTTGCCTATCCGCAAGGCTTCAGCTCCAGCAGCGTCACCATGCTCGACTCGGGCTGGGTTGATGTGGCGGATCGGTTCGGCGATAAGCTGATGGTGGTCGAATCGAGGGAAGCGCCGGGCTCGGGAGTGAGCACTCCGACGACGAAAATTACGCTGTTTCGCAAAGTGCTCATTCAAGGCCAATTCAAAGGGATCGTGGCGATTAATTTCAAAGGCAACGCCTTATTTCAAAATATGCAGCCCGAGTATGTGTCGGGAGTCAGCCGGGCGCAGGTCATATTGGGCAAAGCGGGCAATCTGATCTATTCGGCCGGAGGGAAGCCCGTCGATACGGATGAGGTCCATCGGGCGCTGGCCAAGCTGAACGGCGAGCCGTTCGGAGATTGGAGCGATGCGAGCGGGGAGAGGCTGTTGGTTTCACACGCCCGCTCGCCGGTAACGGAATGGGATTATGTATCGATTGTTTCCCAGGACAGACTGCTTTCGAAATCCCAAACCATTCGCGATGTCGTGCTGGCCGTTTCGTTTATTGCGCTCATTCTGGGAGCGGCGGCGATTATGTATACGCATTCGCTGGCGTTCAAGCCGGTGCGGAGAATTCGCAGCATGCTCACCACCTACGGGCAGAACGAGGAGCGCTCCGATCTGATCGGTCTGGAGAAGGTTACCGGCAAGCTGCTGAAGGATCATGCCAAGCTGTCCAGCCTGATCCGGCAGACGATGCCCGAAGCTTCGTCGAAGTTCGTCTACGATATGTTTCTCGGAAATATTCAGTCCAAAAAGGAAATCGCCGAGAAATGGCGGAGCTATTTCTCCGAATGGTCCGCCGCTCCGCTTACGGTCGTCGTCATTTCCATCGACCGCTACCGGGAATGGGGCAAAGATTTTCCGGAAAAAGACCATCTGCTGCTCAAATATGCCCTTGCCAATATCGCCTCCGAGCTGCTGGCCGCCGGCTGGCGGAATGTCTGTCTCGATCTTGGCCGGGACTTGACGGCGGTGGTGCTGCAGCCTTCGTCCGCAGAGGCGCCTCCCCTCAAGGAAAAGGTGGAGGAGACGATTCAGATCATTCGCCGGCTGCTTCATTTCAGCGTGTCGGCCGGCATCAGCCAACCCTACGCGGAGGTCGGGCGGCTGAAGCTGGCGCTTCACGAAGCGGAGAACGCGCTGAGCTATCGGCTCTACCAAGGCTATGGCTGTGTCATCCCGTATAAAGCCGTGGCCGATCACGAGATGGGAGAGACGTTCGCCGGAGAGTCGGTTATCGGCGATTTGACCGGGGCGATCGAGACCGGCTCCGAGGAACGGTCGCTGCGCATTACGGAACGGCTTCTTCGCGACATCCGGGAGCATTGCTGGTATCCTTCGGCTGCGCTTTCCTTCCTGAACGCCGTCACGGCCAAGCTGAACCGGATGACGCACGGTAAGGAAACGGGGGCTTGGGAGGAGCCGGACAGCGACCGTTCCTATCAAACGATGAGCCTTCAAGACATCGGAGAGGGCATGTCCGAGCAGGTTCGGGCGCTGGTGAGCCGTTTCGGCGACCTGATTCAGAGCAAGGAATTTATTATGGTACAGAGCATGATCGATTATATGAAGAAACATTTGGGCGAAAATATCGGCGTCCAGGAAATCGCCGCTTCGATCGGCATCAGCGTGAGCTTGGCCAGCCAAATGTTCAAGCAGGAGACGAACGAGACGATTCACGAATATTTCACGAAGCTGCGCATGGAGCGCGCGGCGGAGCTGCTGCTTGAAACCGGGAGCAAAATATCCGATATCGCCCTGATGGTCGGTTATCAGCATGAGAACAGCTTTATCCGCGTGTTTCGCAAATATAAGGACATTACGCCGGGCAAATACCGGGAGCTGATGCGCAATCACGACGCTTCCTTTAACAGCTTGAATTCCTAATCGGCGGGAGCGGGAGTCAGCCGCAGCGCCATATCCATACAGCAAAAGAGCCTCCTCGACGGATGCGGGCAACCGCGGCCGGTCGGGGAGGCTTTTTTTTCATAAAGAGCATTTCCCTTGACGGTAGAACTGCCTGAACGCGGCCTGGGCATGTTGGAACGGATATCGATAGATGGTTTTCTCATGGCGCCGGCTGCATGATGCCGACCTAATTATTGTTCTGCGGATGCGCGGGCGGGAGACGCGCTAATCCTTCTCCGTCCGGCCGGATCACCGGGGCTTCGTCCACGCCGCTGAAGATCAACCGATGCCGCAGGCGACCAACCGATCTTCCAGCGGCCGCTCCGTTTGTGTTATTTGCGCATTCGCTGGGCAAACGCTTCGTTGTCTCCGGCCCGTCCGCGGGCTAAGATGAAAGCGTCAACGGACAAATTCACAGACAGGTGGTCGGTAGCATATGGCCAGGGCGACGCTCAGCGAGAACATGAATAACCCGGCAGCGGCAATGAGAGTGTCAAAATCGAAAAATCGCTATCTTGAAAACATTCGCAAACACGGGCTGCTGTATTTGATGATACTTCCCGGCATCGTATTTTTTATCGTGTTCAAATATGTCCCGCTGGCGGGAAGCATCATCGCATTTCAGAAATATCAGATTATGAGGGGCATCTTGGACAGCCCTTGGGTCGGACTGGACAATTTTCGCTTTATTTTTACCTACAAGGATTTTTACAACGTGCTGCGCAATACGGCGCTGATTGCGCTGTATCATCTGGTGTTCGGCTTTCCGGCGCCGATTATTTTGGCCCTGCTGTTCAACGAGCTGCGCTCGGCGCTGATGAAGAGGGCGTACCAAAGCTTCTTCTATCTTCCGCACTTTCTATCCTGGGTCGTAGTCGGAGGGATCGTATTCGAGCTGCTGGCTAACAAGGGGATCGTTAACAATGTGCGCGGCTGGTTCGGCTTCGAGCCGATCTTGTACATGCAGTCGGAGCGCTACTTCCGTTCGATCGTCATTATATCGGGCATATGGAAGGAAGTCGGCTGGGGGACGATCATCTATCTTGCGGCGCTGGCCGGGGTCAATCCGCACTTGTATGAGGCGGCCGTCGTCGACGGGGCGAACCGCTGGAAGCAGACGCTGTACATTACGATTCCGTCGCTGTTTCCGACGATCCTGGTGCTGTTCCTGCTGCGGATCGGCAACTTCCTGGAGCTGGGCTTCGAACAGATGTACAATCTGCTGACTCCGATGACGTATTCGGTAGGAGACATTATCGAAACGTATGTGTACCGGGCAGGGGTGCTGCAGGCGCAGTACAGCGTAACGACGGCCATCGGGCTGTTTCAGTCGGTCATCGGCTTCGCGCTGCTGTGGACTTTCAATCGTTTCGCCAGAAAAATGGAACAGGGGTTGTGGTGATGAAGCAGACATGGGGAGAAAAAACATTCGGGGCGATCAACGTCGTCCTGCTCGGAGCCGCCTCGCTGACCATGCTTATTCCGCTCATACAGATGCTGGCCGTATCGTTCAGCTCGCCGTATGCGGCCGACGCCAAGCAGGTGTTCATTCTGCCGGTTGAGTTTACGACCGCGGCATGGGATTATATTTTGCATAAGCAGGATTTGTGGCGCTCGTTTTGGGTCACGATCTATATATCCGTCGTCGGTACGCTGCTCAGCATGCTGTTCACGGTCATGACGGCTTATCCGCTCGCACAGCAGGTTTTCCTTATCCGCAAGCAGGTGATGCTGTTCATCGTCATTACGATGATTTTCAATGCGCCGATGATTCCTTTTTTCTTGACGATCCGTGAGCTGGGGATGTTAAATTCGCTGTGGTCGCTGATCATTCCGGGTCTTATCAGCACCTTTAATATGATTATTATTCGCACGTTCTTTATGGGGATTCCTCAGGAGTTGGAGGAGTCGGCCAAGATGGACGGCTGCAACGACTTCCGGATCTTGTTTCAAATTTACTTGCCGCTGTCCAAGCCCGTGCTCGCTACGGTAAGCTTGTTTTATGCCGTAGGCTATTGGAATACGTTCCAAAGAGCCGTGCTGTTCATCCGCGACGCGAAGCTGTGGCCGCTGCAGATGAAGCTGAGGGAATATTTGATCAACACCGAAGATATTTTGCCCATCAATCAGATGGTAGGCAGCTTCGATTTCAATGCGACGACGCTGAAGGCCGCTACGATTATTTTTGCGACGGTACCGATTTTGCTCGTATACCCTTATTTGCAAAAATATTTCGTTAAGGGCGCTTTGCTCGGTTCCGTCAAAGGGTAAGGATAGGAGGCCGTATTCGGCTGAATATACAAGCAGCATAGTCCGGCGGGCCGGGGCGGATGCGGCTGGGAAACGGCGGCATTCGCATGAGGCAGGCCGGGCTGTAAGGTTCAGGCATCATGGGAGAACAATCCAATAAGTAAGAGGTAAGAAAGGAAGGGTCTACTATGTCCAATAAAAGAAAGAAACAACTGGCCGCTGCTGCGGCCGTCATGATGGCCGCGGTATCGCTTGCCGGCTGCGGCGGTTCGGGAGCGTCCCAGGGAGAAGGCGCCGCTGCGGACGGGGGCGGCGGTCCGGTCAAGATCAAGGTGTACAAAACGCATCTCGGCAAAGGAACGATGCCCGACAGCAGCAACGCTCATGTACAATATATCGCCCAGAAGACCGGCGTGGAATATGTGCTGACGACGAGTCCCCCGGGAGCCGACCCTGCGGAAAGCATCAACGTGATGATCGCTTCGGGCGATCTGCCGGATATTATGCGTCCGATCGGCGGCGTCGAGCAGACGCTCATTCAGCAGGGTGGAGCGCTTGCGCTCGACGATCTGCTGCCGAAATACGCGCCGAACGTATGGAACAGCATTCCGAAGGAAGCTTGGGATGTCGTGCGCACCGCTTCGCCGGACGGCAAAATTTATTATGTGCCTAAAGTGTACATGATTCCCGAACGGGTGCCGATGATCCGTAAGGACTGGATGGATAAGCTAAACTTGACGATGCCGGCGACGAAGGACGAGTACGTCACTTTGCTGAAGGCGTTCAAGGATCAGGACCCTAACGGCAACGGCAAGGCCGACGAAATTCCTACGACAGGCCGCGAGTTCGGCACATGGATGGACCATCTGTTCGCGATGTACGGCGTCGCGATGTGGGAAGGGAAGCCGGAGTGGGATGTCTACGACGGGAATATCAACTACGCGGGCACTTCCCAAAATATGAAGGCAGCCATCGCCTTCCTCCGCGAGCTATACGCGCAAAAGCTGCTCGATAACGAGACTTTCCTGAACAAAGGCGATGTATGGCAGGCCAAAATCAACAACAATCTGGTCGGCAACTGGTACCATCTTCCGGCGAGCTTGAAGGATAAGATCGATGCGATGCGCAAAACGGCGCCGGACGCTTATGTAGCCGGTCTGCCTTTGCCGAAGGTGGACGGATTTACCGGATTTATTACGCAGAAGAGCATCGGCGAAGCGGAGTGGATCATTCCGAAAGCTGCGGAGAAACGGGCGCAGTACGCTTTGAAGCTGCTGGACTTCTTCTACGATCCGGCTAATCAGGAGTTTAACCTGTTCGGCGTGGAGGGATTGCAGCATGAGGTAGTGGACGGCAAGAAGAAGCTGCTGCCGCAAACCGACGATAAGCCGATCGCGCTCGGCATGCTCAATTTCACGACGAAGGAATCGATGGATAAACGGCTGGATCAGCTGTATACGGCGGATCAGGCGAAGATGATCAAGGATATATTCGCCGTCGGTATGAAGGATGCCCGGAGAATCGCCGGAGACGGTATGCCTAGCTCGGTTTACGAAGGCTTCCCGGATATTCAGTCGCACAAGATGTTCCAGGAGTATTTGGCTAAAATCGTGATCGGGGAATGGCCGCTGGAGAAATTCGACGAATTCGTTCAAAAGTGGAAGCAGTCGGGCGGAGACGAGGTCACCAAGCGGGCTCAGGAATGGTACGCCAAAGTACAAAGCTTTAATAAAAAATAATGCCGAAGATCCGGCCTGCTTCATCCTGAGGATGAGCGGGCCGGATTTTTAACTTAAAAGCTGACCGTTCGAGATGTTCGGGGACAACAACGATCGGAAGATGATTCCGCATGCGGAGTCGACGGTTCTCGCCGCACGTTTAATCGCCCGGCTGAATCTCCGCATTGTTCGCCATAATGCTCTCAGCCGCTTCCCACAGCCGGGGCAGAAAGCCGATTCCCTCTGCGGCGCGGGAGAGGAAGTCTTCCCTGGACCGGATGCCCAGATCGGCTATGACGGCTTCAAAGGCCGGAAGAAGCTGCTGCTGCTCGCGAGGAGCATCCGCAGCCAAAATCTTGTGGCAGCGCGCGAAGGTCGCGGCGATCCAGAAGATAGCCTCGCGATGAAAGCCTCTGCGAATCAGCTCCCGGCTTCCGTCGATAGCGATCGGCCGCGACGCGGGGGAGATGTTGGAGCTGAAGAAGAACGGCGTCCTGGAAGCAGCGGCTGCGGCGTCGAAGGTTCGGGCGAGCTCATCGAGATGCCGCTCCGTACGCTCCGCGGTCAGATGCGCGCAGCCGAGCAGCTCCAGCAGCTCCAGGTACAGGCTCTCCTGGCCGCAGCTCTCCAGCACCTCGCGGGCGGCCAAGTAACGCAGCCGTACGGTTGGATTGCGCAGGGCGGCTACAAGGATCAAATGCGTAGTCACGCCGGTCGGAAACAGCCACGACGTCAGCAGATCGTGCAGCGGAGCGGCGGTATCGATAGCGCGCAGACCGTTCTCGATTTTCTCCCGGACGTTGAGGCAGCGCCGTCTGACCCAAGGCCGCCGGGCGAAGAGCCGGGACACCTCGGCTTGCAGGCTGTGCAGATGTCCCGTCGGATCGGCAATAATCGTATTGGTCCGGAAGCCGTTCGCCAGGTGATAGTTGGTGAGCACCTCTTCTGCCGAAGCGAGCTGATGCCAGGAAATATAGGAGGCCTCGAGCAGCGCGTCGCGATGGATGAATTTCCCCGGCTTGAGCGGCGGGGCGGCCTCGGCAGTCACGATCATGACATCGACGTCGGAGGACGCCGGCAGCTCCGCCTCGTCCGGCAGCACGGCTGTGGAGCCGCTGAAGTACGCTCCGCGGTAGCCCTCCGTCCGGCTGGCATGATTCGTTACCCAATCGGCCGCCGCTTTTTTCGCAGACCCAACGTTCATGGACATCATCCCTTCTCTTAGCGTGGTTTCATGGAGAGCGTCCTTCTATGGCCTCACTTGACTTCGTTCAGGCGCTCTTCCAGACGGTTCCAAGTTTCCGTAATGCCCTGCAGCATCCCCATATCCATTACGGTTTTGAGAGCCTCTGCGGACACATATTCGGCATGGTTGACCAGCTTCGTCTTGCCCCCCAGATCGATGAAGGTGATCGTAATTTCGGTAGCAGGCATGGAATCGTTCAGGTTGCCTTCGGCATCCGAGAAATAGTCGGTGTACGCAATTTTCTCCGACTCGACAATATCTTTATAAATGCCTTTGCCCCAAGATTCCATGCCGTAAAACGAGCCTTGGTTCGGATCGATGCACTTCATGCAGTAATGCCAAACTCCGCCGGGGCGGAAATCGACGGTACAAACCGGCAGCTCCCAGCCCTTCGGCCCCCACCAGTGTTTGAGATGCTCGGCTTCTTGGAACATCTTGAAGACGAGGGCGCGCGGCGCATCGAAAATACGCTCCAGCACCAGCACCCGATCGTTCTCTATCCTTGAAACGATTGCGTTGTTTAACATTGTATTTCCTCCTCATTTATTTAAGACTGTCCTTGGATTGTTCTTTGTTTTGCAATTCCCGCAAGTAGTCTTCCAGATTGTCGAATCTGTCCTCCATGATGCGCCGGAAAGACTTAACCCAAGAATCCAGCGCTTGGAAGGGCTCGGGCCTGAGTTTGTAAATCCGGCGGTTGGCTTCGGCCTTCACTTCCAAGATTCCATTGTCGCTAAGCACCTTCAAATGCTTCGAGGCCTGGGGCTGACGAAGCCCCAACCGTTCGGCAATTTCCCCCACCGTCAAGGGGCCGTCGCGCAAGAGCTCGACGATATGCATACGATTCGGCTCGGCCAAAGCGCTCAGCGTCATCAGGTCCATGCCTGGATTCTTTCCTGACATGTCGTTCACCTCGTTAAGTATTGATCTCTTGGTATCATATCATCTCCCTCATCACTATGGTTATCTTCTTTGTGTTTTTAATATACACTATAAGGAATATTCCTGTAAAGGAATATTTAAAAACAGCTAGCGTTATTTCGTTAAACTGTAAACTGTAAGCGGGTGCAGTGGGGGCATGTTTTGTGTCAAAAAGGGGAACAGGTACTGTTCACGGTAGCCGGAAGGCTGCAAAGATGATGCCAAAGTTATCATAAAAACCGCATAACAATGCGGTCTTTCGTGAATCGGTAAATATAAACCATGTGAAAAGAGGCTTCTCTGTTCCAGGCTGGGCGCAGCGCTTTTTCGCCGTTTCGGATTACGAGCTTCATCAGGCTATGCAGGCGGGGGAGGCGATTTATTTCCTGAAAGAACGCATCCCCGTCCGTTCATCTTTATTCTTAATGGGCAGTTAAAATCAGCGGTCCGTTCGGCGTGACTGCGATCGTATGCTCATATTGCGCCGACAGCTTGCCGTCGGCCGTTCTCGCCGTCCACCCATCGTCGTCGATCGTGATACGGAACGTGCCTTCGTTAATCATCGGTTCAATCGTAAACACCATGCCTTCCTTTAACCGAACGCCTTTGCCGGCTACGCCGATATGCTCGTAGCTCGGCTCCTCGTGCAGGCTTCGCCCGATCCCGTGCGCCAGCAAATCGCGTACGACCGAAAATCCGTTCGCTTGCGCATGCTGTTGAATCGCCGACGTTATGTCGCCGAGCCGGCCCCCCGGGAGCGCCCGGGCGATCCCCAGATCCAAGCATTCCTTTGTCACCTTCATTAATTTTTGCGCCTCCGGCCGGATATTGCCCACCGCATAGCACCAGCACGAATCGGCGAACCATCCGCCGTATTCCACGACGATATCGAGCTTCAGCAAGTCGCCGTCCATCAGCTCCCGGTTCGCAGGAATGCCGTGGGCCACTACATCGTTGACCGAGGTGCAGGTTTCGGCGGGGAACCCGTTGTACCCTTTCGTAAACTGCTTGCCGCCCAGCTTGGTGATGTGTCTGGCAACAAAGTCATTGATTTCCCGGGTGGTGATCCCAGGCTCAATCAGTTTGGCCGCCTCGCGGTAGCAGTCCGCAACGATTTGGCCCGCCGGCTTCATCGCTTCGATTTCCTTAGGTGATTTTAAAATGATCATCTTTTGTTCATTCGCTCCTTATTCATTCTATAATTATAACAACCGGGCGATATCCCCGGCCTCCTCGCGCAGCATTCCGCGGCGAAGCGAATGCGAGGCGCAGCCGGCCAAGGCGGCCAGCAGCATTTCCGCGCGCTGCAGCTGATACGGCGCCCCGCCGCGTTTCCGCGGGAAGCGGCAGCCCCGTCCGCCGCGCGTCCGGTTTCCAGCAGCGCACCTAGCGGCGCGAGCACCTCCCGGCGAACGGCGGCCGAGAGCGAGGACGAGCGAGCTTCAGGCAGCCAGGCGAAGTCCTCCCCGGCCAGCTTATACAGCAGGTACAGGGCGCGGTCCTCCGCCCAAAGCTGCAGCAGCCGGACGCCGGCAGCGGCGGTGTCGCTGCCTCGGCTTCGGGAATCCGCGGCAGCCAGGCTCCCAGTGTCCGCAGCAGCCGCAGCGGCCAAGCCGAAATGCCCGCCCGCCGCCGCCTCCTCGGAAGTAGCCACGCGCGGGACCTCCAGCGGGGCCTTCAGCCATTCCCCGGCCCGCTCCAACGCGTCCCATAACAAATCGGGGTGCAAATCGCCTTTATTGCTGTAATAATGGTATAACGTGCCATAGCCGAGTCCCGCCTGCGCGGCCACATCGCGAATTTCCAATAAAGGCCCTTATTCAAAAACACATCGGCAGCGGCTCTACGAATTTGCGCCAGACGCCGCAGCCGGATCTCTTCGTTTTGTTCCTTCGTGCGCGGAGTCATCTTGTCCGTTCACCCCTTTTATTTTTGACCTGCTATTATGTCAATATAAAACATCGGCTGGCAAATAACAAGAGATGAGCCGGAAATTTCCGGCAACCATTACAAGCCCGGTGAAAAAAGAGCGGAGGGCCGCTTGAATCTGGAGAAGCGTAAGCGGGCCGCCTTTGTATAGCGATTTCCCCGCTTGAGAGGTACAACATGAAAGAAATCCGGCTCCAAGAGCGAGTGGAAACCTCTATCGACGGCAGGCTGTTTGTTTTCAATACCCTTTTAGAAGCGTGGTGAAAAACGAGAGGAGAGTCGATAGAGAGTTGGAGCAGCGTAAGCGCGGTCTCCTTTTTTCCCCGATTTCAACAGTGATCGGAAGTAAACATTCCTGTAGAGGCTAATATTTGGCCTTGGACAAAAACAGGGACGCCTCGTATGATGGGGGTGTCACGGGTCAAGGCCCTAAAAACCCATCATGAGGCGTCTTATTATGAAGTTTAACCGAAATGCCACTATAAATCAACGAATCGACCGTATAACCCCACACCATGCGGTGGTGGGAGTCGACATCGCGAAAGATAGCCACGTAGCCCAATTGACGGAT
>NZ_JANYUY010000089.1 GCF_025060755.1 Paenibacillus doosanensis | reverse complement strand
GGGAAAGTCCAGTCCCTTTTGCAATTTTCAAGGTGCGATTTACTGGAAATCGAAAAGTTTGCGGCCAGTTCCCATGGGAACTGGAAATCGGCTTAAAACTTGGTTCTAGAAATACTATACGAGGAGGATTTACAATGTCAACTTCTACTCAAATCGGGGCAAGTTCCCCGCTATTCACGGATGTTGTTCGCGAGCGCCGCTCGGTGCGCCATTATGACCCGTCGGTTCGCCTGACCCACGAACAAATTAAGGAACTGCTGCAGGAAGCGGCGCTGGCCCCTTCCTCCTCCAACGTTCAGCCTTGGCGGTTCCTCGTTATCGAGACGGAAGAGCTGAAAGCAAAGCTGCTGCCGATCGCCTTCAACCAGTCTCAGGTAACTGAAGCGGCGGCGGTCATCGCAGTGCTCGGCGATACGGAAGGCTATAAAAAAGCCGACGAAGTTTACGGAGAAGCGGCGAGACGCGGCTTTATGCCGGAAGACCGGGCCCAATCGTTCGCGGAAAGAACGATCAGCATGTACGGCGCGCTGCCCAAAGAGATTTTGCATAAAATCATTCATACCGACGGCGGTATCGTCTCCCAGCAGCTGATGCTGGTGGCGCGCGCGCACGGCTACGACACGGTTCCGATGGGCGGCTACGACGCAGCCAAGCTGAAAGAAGCCTTCGGCATCAGCGACCGCTACATCCCGATCATGCTGATTGCGCTCGGCAAAGCTGCCGAACCGGGACATCCGACGACGCGGCTGCCGATCGACGACATCACCTTCTTCAACGAAATGCCTGCTAACGACTAACCCCAAGACCTTCGAACCGATGCGATTGCAGCGGATTTCGAAGGTCTTTTTTTGCCGCAGCTCATTGGAAGGAACCGGAGCGGGCGCTTCTTTTTCGCCGCAGCATCCATAAAACCGCAAGATTGCCAATGTCGATCCGGCCAATACGAGCGTAGAAAACATCAGCATGCTGATCGAAGCGTTGTTTTTGTCAGTACGGAGCATGTACAGCGTCAGGAGGCCTGTTATGCTGCACGCAGCGGCAGACACCATGATGAGGATGAACCGATTTCGGATGTCGGGAATCGGCCGGGCTTATGACTGAATTTGCTCCAGGCTGACTTCCCACAGACGTTTGGCGGTCTCGCTGTCTTGAGCGTGAGGTTTAGGCACGTCGATCTGCTTATCCGTATAGTAATGACCGCTTTGACCGCTGATTTCGTCGGAATCGGCGAGCCAGACCAAGGTTTCGGCGCCTTTCTCCGGCGGTCGCGAATACAGCTTCATTATAGCCATGGTCAGCTGGGCGGCCCATCCGTTGCCTTGATTAAAGTTGGTCGATACTAGCCCCGGGTTGAAGCAGTGGGCTGTCGCTCCGGTTCCTTGCAGCCGTTTAGCCAGCTCCGAGGTGAACAAAATATTGGCCAGCTTCGTTTCGGCATAACGAACGCTCGCTCCAAGAAGCAGTCGATGGGGGAGGCTGTAGCAGCGCTCGGCGGTGAGATCATCGAAGCGGATGCCTTCTTTGGCCATTTTGTGCCCGTAGGAGGCGGTGGTGATGATGCGTCCGCCGCTTTGTTTCAATCGATCGATAAGCAGCGTGGTCAGCAGAAAGGGAGCCAAATGATTGACGGCCCAGGTCATCTCCATTCCGTCTTCCGTGAGCTTGCGCTCCATAAACATGGCTCCGGCGTTGTTGATCAACACGTCGATCTGCGGCCAACTGGAGAGCAGAGCTTCGGCGGCCTGGCGGATGGACTGCTGAGAGGACATGTCGGCAAGAAAGATGTCTACCATACTATCGCTGCCGGCTATTTGCCGCAGCAGTGCGGCCGTCTTAGCGGCTTTATCCGGATTGCGGGCGATGATCCCCAGATGGGCGCCTCGTTTAGCCAGCTCTTTGGCTGCAGCCAGACCGATGCCGCTGGTTGCTCCCGTAATGACGACATATTTTCCTTGGATGGACCATGGTTTATTTTGAATTTGCATAAAAAAACGCCTCCTATATTTGCGGATATAAATTGAATGAATTATTCATTTACATCATATGCGCATTTTAGTTATCTGTCAATCGTGTTTATTTATTTTTTTGCGCCGCCATTGTTGGCCGTCGTGAATTGTACTATGATAGGAGGCGAATGCGCGGATACGTTATAAAGCATAGCTTGAAAATATTGTATTCCGGCTTGAAGGAGGAGCGTCTGTGACCATCACCGTCAGAGAAGCTATGCAAATCGGAGGGCTCGCCCGCTGTACAGCGGCTGCCGGTAAGGACGGTCTGGACCGGATTATCGATTCGGTCGCTGTGATGGAGGTTCCCGATGTGGTCCGCTGGCTGCAAAAAAACGTTCTGCTGCTGACCAGCCTCTACCCGATCAAGGACGATGAGGAAGCGATTCACAGTTTGGCGGAGCAGCTCGATGCGATCGGCTGCGCGGCGCTGGCGGTGAAGACCGGGCAATATGCGAACGCCATCCCCGCCCCGATTCTGGAAGCGGGAGACCGGCTGGGTCTGCCTATTATCGAGATTGCTCCCGAGGTGTCGTATCTGGATATCATGACTCCGCTAATGACCGCGATATTACAGCGCAAAGAAGGCGGAGAACAGCTCGAAGCGTTCTCGCAATGGATGAAGGAGCTGGCGCTCGGAGGAAGCGGAATCCCCGCTTTGGTGCGGGCGCTGGAGCATATGATCGGAAACAGGGTGACGATCGGCTCGGATCTTCCCGAGCTGGAGCTGACGCAAGGGCTGGAGGCGGCTCCGCTCACCCGCGCCCAGAACCGCGAGCTGAAGGCGGTGAAGCGGCCGCTGCGGATGCAAAGAATGCTCGACGGCCGGCTCACCGACTGCATTGTTACGCCGCTGCTGCTGCATGACGAGCTGCTCGGCGAGATGACGTGCTGGGTTACGGCGAGGGCGCTTGTCGAGAGCGATGTGCGAATGCTGGACCGGATGATGCTGTATATGGCTCTGAAATGTTATAAGGTGCTGACCCGGGCCGAGCAGCAGTATATGCTCAGAAACGACATCTTAACCGAGCTGCTGACCTCGGAATGGACAGGCGGAGAGGAGACGCTGCGCAAGGCGGAGCGGCTGGGACTTCACTTGCGGGGCAGCTTCGACGTTCTCTGCGTGGTGATGCAGGAGCGGCACGGGAGCGCGGAAGAGAACGCCTCGGGAGTCGGGCACGAAGAAGCCTGGAGCCCGGAGCGCAGACGCAAGGCGATCCGCAGGGCCGAAGAGGCAGTGCTGCGCCGCAGCTCGCGCAAGCCGGAGATCGCCTTTGTCCAACATGCGATGGTACTGCTGATTCCTCAGCCTGAGGCCGGGACGGAGCAGGCAGGCCCGGATGCTCGAGGGGCGGGGAAACAGAGACGGATGGACATCGCGCAAGCTCTTCGCGCCAGCCTGACGGATGAGTTCGAGGCTCAAAGATGCGTTGTTGGCATCGGCCGAAGTTACGAGGGGCTGGAAGGAATCCGCCAAGGCTACCGGGAGGCCGTGAAAGCGGTTCGGCTAGGTTCTAAATCCCAGGCGGAGGAAGGCTGCGTATATTACGGAGATTTGGGCGTGTACCGCTTGCTCCATCCGCTCTATCACGAAGAAGAACTGAAGCGGCTGTACGAGGAAACGATAGGCCCGCTCGTTCAATATGACCGGATGCACAGCGGCCGGCTGGCGGAAACGTTATCCGAGTTTTTTGCCTGTAACGGCTCCTTGGCCGACACCGCGGAGAAGCTGTACATTCACGTCAATACGATCAAATACCGGCTGGATAAAATCGCTCAATTGACCGGCTGCCGCGTGCATGACGCGGAGGAAAGGCTGCTGCTTCATATGGGACTGAAAATATATCATTATTTGCAATCGGAATAATTGAACTGTCCATACCGACAAATAGTCGGTATTTTTTTTGTCCTTATCGACATATTCAAGAGCGCTTGACGGCTGGTATGATGCAAAAGGATTGAAAAGCGCGGTGACACAGTGAGCGAAAGAGCTGGGCTGGAGACGGGGCGGCATCGCGGACGCCTTTGCGGCCGGACGCCGGCTGCAATGACGAGCGGAAGCCTTAATGACCGCAGGCCGCGCATGACCGCATCGCACGGCGCTAAAAAAACGGAGGGATCGCATGATGGAGAAGAACAAGCTGGCTGAAGCGATGGTGGAGGCCGCATATGTAACGGGAACATTCCGGTTAAGGTCGGGACGCACGGCGGATCATTATTTCGACAAGTTTCAATTCGAATCGGACCCGAAGCTGCTCTCGGTTATTGCGGAGCAATTGGCCGCGATGATTCCGGCAGGAACCGAAGTGCTTGCCGGGCTGGAGCTGGGCGGCGTTCCTATTGCGGCGGCGCTCTCGCTGCGGACCGGGCTGCCGGCGGCGTTCGTAAGAAAAGCGGCCAAAGATTACGGAACCTGTAAGCTGGCGGAAGGCGCAGCCGTCCAAGGGAAAAACGTATGCATCATTGAAGACGTCGTGACGACGGGAGGGCAAATCCTGCTCAGCCGCAGCGACTTGGCCGCTTTGGGAGCCGAAGTGAAGCATGTGCTCTGCGTCATTGAACGGGACCTCCAAGGAAGAATTAACCTTGGAAACGAGGGGCTGGAACTCAGATCGCTGTTTCGGATGGAGGAGCTGCCGCTGCCGAACGCACGTTAATACGATAATATGCTGACGCAAGGGGAGAAATGGAAAAGCAATTTTCCGCCTTTGCCGCTCTTGCGCGAGGGGAGGGAGGCATTCGCCGGACGCAGCAGTTGAGAACCGGTGCCGGAACGTAATATAATGTTGGAAATGGACATGACGGAGGAACCGGGGACAGATGAATTTTATTCCAGTACTGCTGCTTTTTGTTCTTATCAACGGTTATATCGGCGGGCACGGCGCTTTTCTTCTGGCGCATTACGGCGCAGCGTTTCCTATGACGCTGTATTGGGTGTTATTTGCGGTCCTTGTCTTCTCCTACTTGATCGGCAGGTCGCGCTTATTGAAGGGGCCGCTCGGACGGCTGCTCAAAGTGATCGGCTCTTATTACTTTGCCGTGATGGAATTCGCTTTCCTGCTGCTGATCGCCGCCGATTTGATCGCTTTGGCGTGCAAGCTGGCGGGTGCGGAGCCGGGCGTATATATTCCCGTTCTTGCATGGGGAGCAGCCGCCGTTCTCGTTATTTTACTGCTGCGCGGCTCATGGAACGCTTGGACTCCGGTGGTGCGGAAGTACGAGCTTGAGGTGAACAAGCAAGTCCGCGGCATGAAGGAATTGCGGGTGATGGTGGCTTCGGACATTCACCTCGGCAATATCGTCGGCAAGCGGCATTTAAGCAAGCTGGTGAAGCATGCGGAAAACACCAAGCCGGATCTTATTCTGCTGCCGGGCGATGTGATCGACGACTCGATCGAGCCGTATATCCGCAACGGCATGTCCGAAGTGATGCGGCGGCTGAAGGCGCCGCTCGGCACGTATGCCGTGCTCGGCAACCATGAGTACTACGGCGGCCATATCGAGGAATATGTGAAGCAGATGGAGGCTATCGGCATCAAGGTGTTGAGGGACGAGACAGTCGGCGTTCAGGATGCCGTCCTTATCGCCGGGCGCAAAGACAGAACCGCGGAAAGATCGGGCGGCTCGGGCAGGCTGAGCGCCGCCGAGCTGTTGAAGGACGCCGATTCTTCACGTCCGATTATTATGATGGATCACCAGCCGTACCAGTTCGCCCAAACGGCGGCTGCCGGGGTTGACGTGCTGTTATGCGGACATACGCACCGCGGGCAATTCGCCCCGAACCATTGGATTACCCGCAGGCTGTTCGAGCTGGATTGGGGTTATATGCGCAAAGAGGCGATGCATGTCGTCGTCTCGTCGGGCTTCGGCAGCTGGGGACCGCCGATCCGGCTGGCGAGCCGGTCGGAAATCGTTGAGCTTGTGATTCGGTTTGATTGAATGATTGCCTCTACGATTTTCTATCCTGTGAAAAAATATTAAAGAACGAGGTCTCCGGAAGGGGACCTCGCTCTTTGTATGCGGTCATTTTGCATCGTGCAGCGGAATGAAGCCGATTGGCATCTATTGGACGCGACAGCGGCAGATGCTTTTTATGCCGATTTTCCGCAAGCAGCCTTTGGATGTGACAGTAAGACATCCCTTGACCCGCAGGGCATAAAGGAGGTAACCGCCGCTTAACCGTTCTCCCTGATCCAGACGGTCATCTCTCCGCGTGACCGGTTGCTCCAGGCGAAATAAGGAATCGCCGTAATAGGGACGGCCGTGCGGCTGTAGCTTTGCGTCGTATAGAGCGCTTGACCGCTCTCCGCCGGCACAACGCTGCGCGTTCCGATACCGCTCAAGACGGCCACGCCGCCCAGCAGCTTCTCGTCGAAATGGACGTCGAATTCGGCATCGGCCGCAATCGCAATATCGTGCAGGTTGGCTCCGTTGTCGGCCTCTTCGAGGCAGTATACGACGGGGCCGCGCTGCAGGGCCGCTTTGCCCGCATTTGCCGGGACGAGAGGGCTCGAATACATCCGCTCCACCGGCATATCGAGCGAGAGCTCGATGCGGACGCCGGGCTGCCATACTCTGCGCAGCTTGACGTATCCGTTATCGTGAGCGGCAGCGTCGGCCTCCTGGCCGTCTACGCGGATGGCCGCCTGCCTGCACCAGCCGGGGATGCGCAGCGCCACCGTGAATTCGCCGGGCTCCGCCGGAGTCACCTCCAGAGTCACCTGTCCGTCCCACGGATAGTTCGTTTGCTGCGACAGACGTACTTGGTTACCGTTCACTTCGGCCTCGAACTCGCTTCCCGCATACAGGTGAACATAGATTTCGCCGCCGTCCTCCTGCTGCGAATATAGATACTGCCCCAGCGAAGCAATCAGCCGGGCGATGTTAGGCGGGCAGCAGGCGCAGCCGAACCAAGGCTGCCTCGTCACCTTGACCGATTTCATGTCATTGCGGAAATCGGCCGCGCTCGGCCATACCTCCAGCGGATTGACGTAGAAGTAGCTTTTGCCGTCGAGCGAGATGCCGCTCATGACACCGTTGAACAGAGCCAGCTCCATGACGTCGGTATACTGCCGGTCTTTTTCGATTTGCAGCATGCGCTGCGCCCAGAACATCAGGCCGATAGCGGCGCATGTCTCCGTGTAGGCGCGGTCGTTGGGCAGATCGAACGGCACGGTGAACCGTTCCTCGAACGCGGAGGAGCCGATCCCGCCGGTGACGTACATTTTGCGGCGGACCGTATCCTGCCACAGCTCCTTGCAGGCGTTCATCAGCTGTTCGTCGCCGTACTGCGCCGCCAGCTCCGCCATCGCGCTGTACAGATAGACGGCCCGCACGGAATGACCTTCCGCCGTCCGCTGCTCGCGTACCGGCAGGTGCGCCTGGAAGTAATCGTACAACCGCTTTTTCTGACCCGGCGTGTCCCGTCTCAAGTCCCCGGCGGCGATGCGCTCGTCGGCTTCGAGATCGAAGAAATGCGGCTGCTGTCCGCGCTCGTCAACGAAAAACTTGCTGAGCTCCATATAGGCGTCATTGCCCGTGGCGCGCGCCAGCTTAATCAGCGCCAGCTCGATTTCGGGATGCCCGTCATATCCCCGCTTCTGGCCGTCATCCCTGCCGAACACCTCGGCGATATAGTCGGCATATCGGCTCATAATATCGAGAAACTTGCGCTTGCCCGTCGCCTCGTAATAGGAGACGGCCGCTTCCATCAAATGTCCCGCGCAGTAAAGCTCATGATTATCGCGGAGATTCGTCCACCGTTTGCCGGGCTCCTTGACGGTATAGTAGGTGTTAAGATAACCGTCGGGCTGCTGCGCGCGTCCCAGAAGGTCGATCACTTCGTCGGCGATCCGCTCCAGCTGCGGGTCCGGTTGGGTGGAGAGCACGAACCCGACCGTCTCCAGCCATTTGCCGAGGTCGCTGTCCTGGAACACCATGCCGTAATATTCGCCCTCCGCTTCCTTGGCCGCCAGCCGGAAGTTTTCGATCGTATGGCTCGGCTCGGCGCCCGGAATGGCGTCGTTCAAGGCGTCCCATTGGTAAGGAACTACCGTTTCCGTTACATTGCGCTGCCGGGAGGACCAGAACGTATCGGTCATGCGCACCTGCTTGAGGGAAGCGGGCTTCATAAAGGTTTTGAGCGGTTTGGTTGTTTTTTCCATGAATAGGATCGTCCTTTCGCAAATAAATTTACTCGCCTTTGAGACCGGATAACGTCACGCCTTTAATAAAGAAATCCTGCGCCAGCAAAAAGATGACGATCAGCGGAATCATCGTGATCACGGTACCGGCCATCAGCACCGGCCAATCGGTGGAATACATGCCCTGCATGGAGGCGAGACCCAGCGGTAGGGTCATTTTTTCCTGCGAATTAATATAAACCAGCGGCGCCAGAAAATCGTTCCATGAGCCCATGAAGACGAAGACGCCGAGCGTAGCCATGGCAGGCTGGGACAGCGGAACGAAGATCCGCCAATACATGCCGAACGGCGTGCAGCCGTCCATTTTGGCGGCGTCCTCCAGGGCGGCGGGCACGGTCATGAAAAACTGGCGCAGCAAAAACGTGCCGAAGGCGGACACCAGCGCAGGGAGGACCAGCGACCAGTGGGTGTCGACCAGATTGTAATGCCGCATCACGATAAAATTCGGGATCATCATCACCTGCGCCGGCACCATCATCGTAGCGAGATACAGAGCGAACAGCGTATCGCGGCCCTTGAACCGCAGTCTGGCAAAGACAAAGCCGGCCATGGAGCTCGTAATCAGCTGCGCGATCACGATGATGACGGTAATTTTCAAGCTGTTCAGAAAGTAAACGCCGAACGGAAAGCGGTCGGCAATATGCCAATAATTGTCCCAGCGGAGCTCTTGACCGAACGGCTTGGGCGGGAACACGAACACTTCGCTCAGCTGCTTCAGGGAGGTGCTTACCGTCCACAGGAAAGGAAGGATCATGGATACCGCTCCGGCCATCAGAATCAAGTGGGCGGTTAAGTTCAGCGCGGTCTGCTTTTTCATCGCAAGCTCCCTCCTTTAGTAGACGCTCCACTTTTTTTGGTACCAGAACTGAACGAGCGTTACGATAAACACCATGAAGAACAGAACGTAAGCCATTGCGCTGGCATAGCCCATGTTGAAATATTTAAAGGCGTTCTCGTATAAATAATGGACGATGACGGAGGTAGAACGAGCCGGGCCGCCCTGCGTCATCAGGAAAACCGTGTCGAATACTTGAAACGAGCCGATAAACGACATCACCGTAACAAAAAACGTCGTCGGAGACAGCAGCGGAATCGTCACATAAAGAAATTGATGGAGCTTGCCTGCCCCGTCCAGCTCGGCTGCCTCGTAGTAGCTCTCGGAGATGCCTTGCAAACCGGCGAGGAAGATGAGCATGTTAAAGCCTGCGTTCTTCCATATGCTCGTCAGGATGACGGCGGGCATCGCCCAAGCGGTGCTGGTCAGCCAGTTCGGCCCATGGATGCCGACCAGCCCGAGAAAGTAGTTCAGCAATCCGTATTCCGGATTGTAGATGAACTGCCATACGACGGCCACCGCTACCATCGACGAGACGACGGGAAGAAAGTACGCCGCCCGGTAAAACTTCTTGAACCGGATGTTTCGGTCGAGCGCAACGGCAAGCAGCAGCGAGATGACCATGCCGAGAGGCACTGAAACTCCCGCAAAGTAGATCGTATTCCAGAATACTTTGACGAACGTCTCGTCCTTGATCAGGTTGACGTAATTATCCGTGCCGACCCATTCGATGGGCGAGAGCATATCCCAGGACGTGAAGCTGAGCAGGAAGGAGCCGAGCACCGGAATCAGCGTAAAAGCGAGAAATCCCAATATATTCGGCAGCAGGAGCAGCAGCGCCCATGCGCCGTCCTTCTGAAACCATTTGCGCAGCGTCTTGGCGAGACCGGCCCGGCCGATTGCGGGACGTACGGCTTCCGCTCCGGCCGGACCGGAATGATCGGGAGCATTCATCAACAAAAATCACCTCTTTCCTCTTAGGCCTCCTAGAGCGTTCCGTTACCGTACTCAGGTAAGGAGGCTCTGCGGTTCGGGTTATTTGGCGAGCTCGGCGTTGGAGCGCGTCTCGATATTTTTCAACGTATCGTCGACGCTTTGGCCGGAATACCACAGCTTATCCGTTTCTTCCGTGATGATGTCATTGACTTTATTTTGAGTGATCATCGGGAAGGGATACGCATCCGCGTTGGCGAAGTAGGGGATCAGCTCTTTAAAGCCGGCCGGATGGACTTTGTCGTTAAACCATTTTTTGATGCCATCCTCGGTGTACAGCGATTTGCGGTTCGGCATCCACAGCCCTTCTTTAATATTGGCGATCTGGTAATCCTCGGAAGACAAAAACTTCAGCAGTTCCCAAGCTTCCTTGGGATGGGCGGTTTTGGCGGAAGCGGCGTGCACGTGCGCCTGACCTGTCGTTTTGGCTTCCTTGAAGGTCGGAAGGGCGGCTACCCCGATCGGGAAGCCCATCGTCGCGAGCTCTTGAAGCGCCCAGGAGCCGTCGGCCACCATCGCGACTTTGCCGGTCTGCAGCATCTGGTTCGCTTTCATTCCTACGCTCTCCAGCGTCTTGGCCGTCGGCGAGGCGCCGTCCTTGACCCGGAGGTCGAAGATGCTCTGCATCACCTGTTTCACTTCAGGGGTGTTGATGTTCATTTTGTTATAATCCTTGTTGAACAAACTGCCGCCGTTGGATAAAATTTCTGCTGTGCCCACATAAAAGTTTTCGAAGCCAAACGCCCCGTACTGCGCGACCTTATCGCCTTCACGGACCGTCAGCTTCTTGGCGGCGTCGACAAATTGGCTCCACGTCCAGGCTTTGTTCGGATCGCTCGGAGGATACGCAATCTTCGCTTTGTCAAATACGTCCTTGTTGTAGTAAAGTACAGGGGACACGATACAACTGCTCACGCCGTAAATTTTGCCGCCGATGCTCATGATCTGGGCGGAGGAGGGGACGAAGTCGTCCAGCGACATGTCCTTGTTGAAATTGTCGGTCAAATCCAGCAGCACATTCCGTTTCTGAAAGGCACGGTATTCCGTAGCGCCGAGGAAGAAGACGTCGGGTGCGGCGTTGCCGGCGAGCATCGTCAGCAATTTTTGCGGATATTGCGTGTTGGGCACGGGCTGGTAGTCGACCTTAATGTTCGGATGCTGGCTCATAAACTGCTCCAGCCCTTTTTTGACGGATTGGGTTTCCAGGGGACTGGCTTCCCAGCCCATAAACTTCAAGGTCACCGTTTCTCCATCCGCTCCTTTCGACGGAGCCGCCCCCTTATCGGCGGAGCTGCCGCCGGTGCCTGCATTCGAGTTAGAGCATGCTGTAAACAATAGCGAGCTTGCCAAAACCGCAGAAGCCATTCGCAGCTTTTTCAATGAACAGACCCTCCTTCAAAAAAATGTAGTGAAGGCAAACATCGATTGCTTGATGCGGGTATCCTTAGTTCGTCTATAATCCTATCTTAGCATCGGAACGAAGACTTGTAAGTAGCGGGACACTCACATTAGGTAGACAAATTCGATTTATATAAAAGCGCTTCCATGATTCGATCCATTTTGACAAAATCCTTGAAGGAGGGAATTACGGGTGAACTATTTGAAAATCAATATTGAAAAGCCCGCGGAGTTTGTGTCGGGAGGCCTGTTCGTCTCCGACGTTCCCTGGACGCATTCCCGAAGAATCGTAGATTCCTTCGAGATCATTATCGGGATCAGCGGGTGCCTGTACATATCGCAAGGCCAGGCGGAGTACGAGGTGAAGCCCGGCGACGTGCTTCTGATCCTGCCCGGACAAATGCATCAGGGGTACCGGATGTGCGAGAGCGGCATTTCGTTTTATTGGTTTCATTTCACGGCCGACCGCGAATATGCGCTGCTCGACGAGCATCAGTTATCCGAGGAGCTGTCCAAGCTCAACAAACCGGATTCCGCCAAAATGTTCTCCGAAGCGTACATCCCGCTCTTCTACGCGCCGTCCCGGGTGGAGCGGGTGAACATCCTGTTCCAGCAGCTGCAGCATGTCGTCAATTCCAACTACTACACGCGGCAGGCCGCCCACTACATCGCCACATCCTTGCTGATCGAGCTGTCCGAGCAAATGATCAAAGATTACTACAATTCCTCCAAGCTGCCGCAAGGGGACAAAATCATCTCCGAAATGATCGAATGGATTCGCGTACATATGAGAGAAGATATATCCGTCAGCGACGTCGCGGAGAAATTCACCTACAACAAAGATTACTTGTCGCGCTTCTTCAAGAAGAGGACGGGGTTTCATTTGCAGGAGTACATCCATTTGATGAAAATGTCCAAAGCGAAGGAGCTGCTCACGCGCAGCTCGCAAAGCATCAAGGACGTCGCCGAATTCGTCGGCTTCCGGGACGAGAAATATTTCATGCGGCTGTTCAAAAAATACGAGAACATGACCCCGACCGAGTACCGCCAAGCCTTTTACAAAATCCATATGAACAATCATTAGTAGGTGGACGATTCCGTAGTTTGGATGGAGGAAATCGAGGAGGTGGAAGTTACCGAAGAGCGCGGGGGAGTATAGATAGTTTAATAATAAGGCGGAATGTAGTCAGGCATAATAGCCAGTGCAACTAGCATCTGCAACATCACATAGAGATAGGCCGTTAAACTGTGCAATTGATGTTTAGGTAGCGTACAAGATACTCTCCTCGTTTGCGCGGATAACTTGACCGGCTTCAGCCAAGCGATCTTGGCCTGCAATCTTATAATAAAAGTTGCCCTTTTTTTGTGTTTTAAGATAAATTTACATTTAGAACAGGGACCTTTGAATATCTGTGTAGGTACCTCTTTATTTCGAGAAGGCGGGGAGCTTCTGTGAAAATTATATCTCAGGGTGCGTCTGAAATCGCCTTAGAAGTAAATGATATGAAGCGTGCAGTTGAATTTTGGTCAGGCAAGATAGGATTCCTTATAGTTCAAGAATGGGGATATAATAACGGTCAGTTTACAGAAGGTGCAAATGAAATATGGGCTACTTGGTTATATATTGGTGGACCCACAAGATTGGGGTTATGGTAACCACGTAAGTTTAACAAGGAAGAGCGGATTGAAAAAGAATCCTCAATTTCTTCATGGACTGATGAAGGTGGAATTCATGGCATTAATCGTTGGAATTAACGAAATGGAACAGGCAACTACTGTCCTAAATGACAATGGTATAGACAAAAAAATTGTAAATAGAGGCATTCACAAAAGAGTGTATTTTAAGGATACAGAGGATAATGTTATCGAACTCTATACACAAAGCATGGAAGAAGATTATTTTATGAGATTAAGTCAGGGGACCCTTAAGTACATCTAAATTTCAAACTCATTCTATCAAGGTACTCTGATAGCTGCCGATCTAATCACAGTGAAGAGGGAATGGTATGAATAAAAATTTTCAAGCGATACACTACTTTTTTAAAGAATATTTGGAAGGAATCAACGCAGGAGGGACGTTTAGTGTTGAGGAACTCATAGACTTATTCGAAACCTCTGAAAATGAAAATATTGGAAAAAGTATAATCGAAGAATTGAAAATGGTAGAAAACGAAATTAAGCTATATGACTGGGAAATCGATGAACATATATTAAGCTTATATAATAAATATGGAAAGAATAAGACGAAAAAAATTATTGAGAAATTAATGGCAAAGTTCAACGATTAATTTCTGAATGAGCAAGTTGATTTGCAATAAATGGAGAATTTGAGAATGCACTGCTTTGTTTTGAACGAGCTCGAGAAATGAATCCTGGGTGTGAAGATGTATTCTATTATTTAGGTGTTTATTCTTGCCAGAATGGCGAATTTGAGACTGCAAAATCATACTATCAACAATCGCTATCGATAAATAATGACCAATTGGAGACTAAGTTAAACCTGGGGGTTTTATGCAATGGGCTAATAGAGTATTTGAAATAAATAATGAGCATAAATACGCCCGGAAATTAGTAATGAACGTGATCGTGATGATTTTACTGCGAAATGAAAACAATCGTCAAGAGTAGCTTCCATGCAAGCTATGAATTGGCAAGTCATCATAACGAAAATTTGATGCAGGAGCTTCATTTTATGGATAAATATTCAATACGCGACGATGAAAGCGGTTTGGTTATCGGATATTGCGAGGATATTATAGGTTTTTTGGATTATTATGCAAGTCGAGAGAAGCACTTTCATGAAATAACTTTATCTGGATTGAGGTTTGATGAGGCATTTGTTCAGCATTGTAAGTCTGCAAGGCTCAAAATATTTGGGATGCATTTTAGCATACTGGGACAAGGTGGCGATCCTAGGGGGTCTTATTATTTCACCCCAGAAAAGCCAATTTCTTTTTATCATGATATAACATCGCAGGAAAAAATCACTATGAGTGTCTCCGGTGCCCTTCACGGCGGACCACCGTCTGAAGCGCTGGAGATATGGAAGCAATGGATAATTGCAAAGCCGGTTATGAAAAATACATGGGCAAGTCTGTCCAAGGAACAACGATTAGGTTGGTTGCTATAAACGGTTTGAGCGATCAGGAAACTGGATCGGCTTCAAAACTTATGCCAAAGAGAGGGAGGGCGTTTCTTCAGGATCAAGCCCATATCCCAGAAAACTATCATCCAAGCAAGCGCCGGATCACGGAAAAAATCTACGATCATCTAGCACGCCCATTTCTTGTGTGTTATGTTATATACGTGCGAGAAAACGTTATCATTTTACTGCATGTCAGTCAACCTCAACCAACAATAAATTGCCGAGGAGGCCGCTTGTATGTTACATCCGGACGGATATCTTGACAGGCTGTATGATACGCTGCAGCAAAGCAGGGAGGCGCTTGGTCGCGACGAGACATGGGAGGAGAAAAGGGCGCGGCTGATTGAACGGCTGAAGCAGCTGCTTGGCGAGTTTCCGCTGCCGGAGAACGGTGGGGGACTCGATCCGGTTGTGACCGAACGGGTGGAGCTGGATGAAGTGATCCGCGAGCATGTCGAATTTACTACGCTGGACGGACTGCGGATGCCGGCGTATGTCGTCATTCCGAAGCATATTAGGCCTGGCGAGCGTCTTCCCGCCGCGCTGCTCTGGCATGGCCACGGCTATGGCGGCAAGCGTATGGTCGGTCTGCTGCCTGACGGCACGCCGGCGCCGGTTACCGGAAAACCCGGGGATAATCTTGCGTTGGAGCTGGCTCGCAGGGGACTTGTGGTGATCGCGCCGGATGAAGCGGGAATAGGCAGCCGGATGCTGGCACGGGATGTGGCGCTGAACGACCCCGACCTCAAAAATTCATGCTACAATCTGTCGGTCTCTCTGCTGATGACCGGCAGGACGACGGCAGGTTTAAGAGCGTATGAGGCGCTGCGCACGGCGGATTATATGATAACCCGGCCTGAAGTGGATTCGCAGCGTCTCGGCAATATCGGGTACTCGGGCGGAGGAACGGTAGCCTCGCTGTCGGCGGCTTTGGATGATCGCATTCGGGCGTCGGTGGTCGGGCTCTATCCGAATACGTATCGCGGCAGCATACTGCATGTGCGACATTGTCTGTGCAATTATATTCCCGGTTTGCTTCAGGCCGGAGAAATGCCGGATTTCCTCGGGTTAATCGCTCCGCGGCCGCTGTTTATCGAGACGGGGATGCAGGATAAAATTTATCCGGTTGAGACGGCGCGCGAAGCGATCCGCGAGTTGAATGCTCTATACAAGCAGCTCGGCTGCGAGCATTTGCTGGACAGCCATATCCATGAAGGCGGGCATGAAGTCAGCGGGGCCCAAGCGCTCGATTGGCTTGCCGATACGCTGAAGGCGTTGTGATGGAAGCGGGGAGCGGCGCGTGTTACTTCGCTTGGCACACGGTCGATCGGGTGCTATGCGCCGCTTTCCTCATGTTTGCCGTATCCTGAGAGCATATAATTCCCCTTGCAAAATGCGCAGGATGCGTTTATATTTAAATATAGTTAGATAATCTAATTATATGGCAAAAGGGTGGACATATGGGAAGAAAGACGTCCAAGGATCAACCGACAGATCAGCGGCTGCCCAGGCTGGGCGTTGAGCCTTATTTACAGTTGATGGGACGGACGGCCGCGCCGGAGACGGATGCGAAGTCCGCGCATATGGGGCTTGTCATGCTTTGGCTTAGCGATCATATTCTCGATGTGATGGATGAGGAGTTGGCTTCCTACGGCATTACCGAAAGCAAGCTGGATTTGCTGCTGCTGTTAATACTGCACCAGGATAAGGGAATGATCACGCCGTCGGCGATCGCGGCCCGCTTGGGGATTCGCCGGGCTTCGGCCACAGCTCTGCTGGATTGGCTGGAGAAGCGCCAATGGATTGCCCGCGAACAGAGCGACCAGGACCGCCGGATGATCCATGTCAGCATCACGCCGGAGGGAAAGGAATTGGTAGAACGGCTGCTGCCGGCGTTCTGGCGCACCTGCGCTTCGCTGGTGGAAGTGCTGGAACCGGAAGAACGCGCGGTTTTTGAGAAGGTGCTGCTTAAGCTGAACGATACAATAGAGAAACGGCTGGACGCAGGAAGATAAATTTTTTTGCGCATATAGTTAGATTGCCTAATTACAATAAACGGAAAATGAGGTGCTTTATGCTGCAGTACAGTAGGCAAGAGGAGGCCGGTCGGCCTTATACACGGATGACGGTCATTTTAAGCTGGACCGGTTTGGCGGTCATGTCGAGCTTGTACGTTACGATCCCGTTAATTCCTTTGTTTGCGGAGAAATATGATCTGATGCCCTCGCAAGCGACCGCCGCAGGAAGCGTATTTTCGTTAGGCTTTGCCGCAGGATGCTTGGCGTACGGAGCTTTGTCGGACCGATACGGCCGCAAGCGGGTCATTGTGCTCGGGCTTCTGGCGTTGGCGCTGATTTCCCTGCTGCTTGGAACGGTAGACCGGTTCGGATGGATCGTGGCGCTTCGGGGGCTGCAAGGTGCTGCAGCGGCGGCGTTTTCTCCGGTTGCGCTCGCTTATGCCGTGGAGATGTTTCCGGAGAGCAGGAGGGTCACGACGATCGGGTTTATTAGTACGGGTTTTCTCGTAGCCGGTATCGTCGGTCAGGTGCTCAGCGGTATGATAAGCCCGCATTACGGCGCGAGCGCGATATTTTATGTTTTGGCGGCGGTGTATGCGCTGACGTTTGTTCTGGTGCTGAGGCTGCTGCCTAATGGCGACATAATCCGCCCGCAAGCTTCCATCCTGGAGCCTTTGAAACAAATCGGGCCGGTCATCCGCCAGAAAAATCTTCTGCTGGCTTATTCCGTCGCGTTCGTCCTGCTCATGTCGTTTGTAAGTATGTACACGGTGTTAGGCAGCTATTTGAGCGGTTCGGATTTTGGATTGGATGCCGGGCATATTTTGGCGATCCGGTCGCTGGGGATTATCGGGATGATGGTCTCACCTTTTGCGGGAAGACTGGCCAAACAGTTTCGCGTCAGAAGCGTGCTGTTCGGAGGGCTGCTCATATCCGTTATCGGGCTGCTCGTTATGGGCTGGCTCCATCAAGTATGGCTTATAGCGGGCACGAGCGTTCTTTTTGCAGCGGGCATCGCTCTTGCGGTCCCGTCATTGGTCGCGCTTGTAGGCCGCCTGGGGGGCGCGGCCCGCGGGATAGCGGTGTCGGTGTATACGTTTATTCTTTTTGCCGGAACGAGCGTGGGGCCGGTGCTATCCATCGCTTTGATGAACGCGGGAAGCTATGCTTTTACGTTTACGATGCTTGCGTTTGTCCTGGGCGCCGGTCTGCTGGCTGCATTCTTCATTCGGGAGCAATAGCTGCAATATGGGAAAAAGCTTGCTTCGCTAAAAATTATAGAGGAAGAAAACTCTTTTCAAAACGCTTCGTTTCATATATAAAGAAATGGAGGATATGATTTCCAAATGCGACAGTCGGCGTTTTTTACCCCCTTTTAAAAGCCTGGTGAAAAAAGAGCGGAGGGACCATTTGAGTCTGGAAAAGCGTAAGCGATCGCCTTTGAAAACGGATTCTCTCCATAGAAAAATAGGAAAATAATCCAAAGAATCCGATTTCAACAGCGATTGGAGGATCAAATGGACGCCGCAGCGGACTTTTTCACCACCCTTCTAGGAGTCTGTCCGACGAAACAGGAAAAGCATAGTTTCGTCGCGAAACGTAACTGTAATCTGTTTATCTGGTAAAAAAGGGTGTGTGGTTTATGGCAAAATTTAAATCTTACTCCACGGAACAAGGTGAATTGTTTCCGATGTATTTGAGCGATTGGATCCCTGAAGATCATTTAG
>NZ_JANYUY010000088.1 GCF_025060755.1 Paenibacillus doosanensis | reverse complement strand
GGGAAAGTCCAGTCCCTTTTGCAATTTTCAAGGTGCGATTTACTGGAAATCGAAAAGTTTGCGGCCAGTTCCCATGGGAACTGGAAATCGGCTTAAAACTTGGTTCTAGAAATACTATACGAGGAGGAGTCAAATTGCAGGCTGGATATGTATTAGTGGATGATCATGATTTTGAAACGGCTCAAAAGATGGGTTGCCCCGTGAAGGCGACTCAAGGCGGAATGGACATTTATCCGCCCGGGAAAGTGACCGGATTTTCTTCCGACCATGTTACGATTAGCGGCAAGAACGGGAGCAAACGGTTATTCCGCTCCGTCAACCGGTTCGAAGTGGTTGAGGCGGCAGCTGCGGCTCAGGAATAGCACTGAAAATAGAGCACTCTCTTTCATTGGAGGGTGCTTTTTCTCATTTCATCATCGTCAATCCCGCAAGCGTTGACGCGGCGGCAAGGGGATGTCCGCCTGCGGGGAAACCTACTGTAAGCAGATTGCGGCAGGCTGCGCAGGAGAGGCGGGACTATGTTCTTAGCCCGAATTATTGTATACTGGGAATTATGTGCATTGCTTTAGTCGAACGTTTAGGGAGGATTCAGACATGCGTTGGCATGAAATTACGGTAAATACGACAGAAGAAGCGATCGAAATGATCACCAACTTTATTCATGAATTAGGAGCGGGCGGAGTATCCATAGAGGAGTCCGGCACATTGAACAAACAGAGGGACACCTCTCTCGGGCAATGGTATGAGCTGCCCTTGAACGATATTCCGGAAGGCCGCGCCGTCATTAAGGGCTATTTCTCCGAAGGCACGGATATGGATGCCATTATGGATTCGCTGCAGCGCTCCGTCGAGCAGCTCGCCGAATTCGATATCGATACGGGCAGTCCGACCTATGAGCTTAAGGAAGTCGACGACGAAGATTGGGCTACCGCCTGGAAGCAGTATTTCAAGCCTCTGCGCATTTCCGAGCGGCTGACGATCAAACCGACGTGGGAAGAATATACGCCGGGACCGGAGGAAATCATTTTGGAGCTGGACCCGGGGATGGCATTCGGCACAGGGACGCATGCGACGACCTCGCTATGCTTGAAGACGCTGGAGAAGGTCATTCAAGGCGGCGAGGATGTCATCGACGTAGGCACGGGCTCCGGCGTGCTCGCCATCGCGGCGGCCAAGCTGGGTGCCAAGCATGTGCTGGCTTTGGATCTCGATCCGGTGGCCGTATCCAGCGCTTCGGAGAATTCGCGGCTGAACGGACTGGAATCGCAAATTACCGTCAAGCTGAGCGACCTCTTGGGCGTGCTTCGCGAGAGTGCGGCCGGCGATGCGGGAAGCGCGCTCGGCGTGAAGCTGCCGGTCCGGATTGTCGTCGCCAACATTTTAGCCGAAATTATTTTGCTGTTTGTGAAGGACGTCTACGATGTTTTGGAAACCGGCGGGACTTACGTCGTGTCGGGGATTATCAAAAGTAAACAGGACGATGTGGAAAAAGGACTCGCCGAGGTTGGCTTCACCGTAACCGAATGCCATGAAGACCAGGATTGGGTCGTTATCATCGCCCGGAAGCTGTAGGTGCCGCCGATGAATTGGAGCTCCTTTCTGGCTTATCCCGTCGAGCAGCTGCCGTTCGTTTTTATCGTGCTGCTGATCGGCTTCACGATTCACGAATTTGCACATGCTTTTTTCGCCGACCGGTTCGGGGACCCGACTCCCCGTTCCATGGGCCGGCTCACGTTAAACCCGAGAGTGCATATGGATTGGCTCGGCATGATTTTTTTCCTCATTATCGGGGTAGGCTGGGCGCGGCCTGTGCTTGTCAATCGTTCCAGGTTTAAGTACCCGCGCTTGATGGGCATTATCGTCTCTTTGGCAGGACCGGTCAGCAATCTGATTCTCGGCTTCATCAGCTTAATTGTTTTTTATTTGCTGCTGTTAAAGTTTCATGCTCTTGACCATACGTCGACCGGCGTTACCGAGGCGGTTCATATCTTTTTCAGCTTAATGGTGATGCAAAATATTTTTCTGTTCATCTTAAACCTGCTGCCGCTGCCTCCGCTAGACGGATACCGGATTTTGGAAGACCTGCTTCCGACGTCGATCATGATGAGAATTAAAGCTTACGAGCAGTGGCTGTTCTATGCGATTTTGCTGATGTTTTTCATTCCGCCGATTCGTGCGATAACGATCGGTCCGGTATTTGCCCTTCAGGGCAATATTTTGATGGTGTTTCAGCAAATAGCGGAATGGATTTTTGGCCGGGGAGCGCTATGGGGCTGACGGCGTCCCGCCGCTTGCGGAATACGCTGGGGAATGCTGTAAGCAGTGGCTTTTTTACAAAAAAAGTTGTATGATGAAAGTTGACGTTTTTTATTTTTGCAGCATATTGACCATAGAAAGAAAGTAGAGAAAACGATGCAGCGTTACTTTATTGCACCTGAGCTGTTTGCCGATACGTTCGTGACGATAACCGGCGACGATGCTCATCATATCGTTCGCGTCATGCGAGGCAAGGCGGGCGACCAACTGATCGTCAGCGACGGCGTTAGCCGGGAAGCCTTGGTGAAGCTGCGCGAGCCCGAGAAGGACCGCGTTATTGCCGATATCGTCGAGCGGCTTGCGATGAACAACGAGCCTTCCGTCGAAGTATGGATTGCGCAAAGCTTGCCTAAAGGCGATAAGATGGAGCTCGTCATTCAAAAAGGGACGGAAATCGGCGCAGACCGGTTTATTCCGTTCGTTTCGGAACGCACCGTCGTGCAGCTCGACGCCAAAAAAGAAGGCAAGCGGATCGAGCGCTGGCAAAAGATCGCCAAGGAAGCGGCCGAGCAGGCCCACCGCAACCGGATTCCTGCCGTCGAAGCGCCGCTTGCCTGGAAGCAGCTGCTGAAGCTGGCGGGAGAAGCGGATGCCGCATGGATATGCTATGAGAAGCAGGAAGGGCTGCAGTTCAGAACGCAGATTCAAGAAGCTTTGTCCAAAGGCAAAGCGTTTCGTATAGATTCAGATTCCGGGCTTGGCGGCGATTCAGGCGGAACGAAGCGGGTGAAGCTGCTGCTGATTATCGGGCCTGAGGGCGGCTTCACCGAGCAGGAAGTGGAGGCGGCGGAAGCGGCAGGCTGCCGCTCCGTCAGCTTGGGACGGCGCATTTTGCGCACGGAGACGGCCGCGATGGTCGGTCTTACTTGCATATTGTACGAAACCGGAGAGATGGGAGGATAACGAAGATGCCTACAGTTGCGTTTCATACGTTAGGCTGTAAAGTCAACTTTTACGATACGGAAGCGATTTGGCAGTTGTTCAAGCACGAAGGCTATGAACAGGCAGACTTTGAGTCGACCGCCGACGTATACGTTATTAACACTTGTACCGTTACCAATACGGGCGATAAGAAGAGCCGGCAGATGATTCGTCGCGCCGTGCGCCGCAATCCGGAGGCGATCGTTGCCGTAACCGGATGTTACGCGCAAACTTCTCCTGCCGAGATTATGGCCATACCCGGCGTGGACCTTGTCATCGGGACGCAGGACCGGGACAAGATTATTCCTTATGTGAAGCAGCTTCAGCAGGAGCGTCAGCCGATCAATGCGGTGCGCAACATTATGAAGACCCGTCAATTCGAAGAATTGGACGTGCCTGATTTTGCCGACCGGACGCGGGCGTTTCTGAAAATTCAGGAGGGCTGCAACAACTTCTGTACGTTCTGTATTATTCCGTGGTCGCGCGGGCTGATGAGAAGCCGGGAGCCGCAAAGCGTGCTGAAGCAGGCGCGCATGCTCGTCGATGCGGGCTATCAGGAAATTGTCCTGACAGGTATTCATACCGGCGGCTATGGAGAAGATATGGAGAACTACAGCTTGGCGAAGCTGTTGTGGGATTTGGATAAAGTCGACGGGCTGAAGCGTATTCGGATCAGCTCGATCGAAGCGAGCCAGATCAACGAAGGGGTGCTGGAGGCGCTGAAGGGCTCCGATAAAATGTGCCGCCATCTTCATATTCCGCTGCAGGCCGGAGACGATTCGGTGCTTGCAAGAATGCGCCGTAAATATACGACCGCCGAGTTCGGCCGCAAAATTGAACAAATTCACCGCATTATGCCGGGCGTAGCGATTACGACCGACGTCATCGTAGGCTTCCCTGGAGAAACCGAGGAAATGTTCCGTGCGGGCTACCGCTTCATGGAGCAGATGCAGTTTTCGGAAATGCACGTATTCCCGTACTCCAAACGCACGGGCACTCCGGCGGCCAGAATGGAAGATCAGATCGACGAGGAAGTGAAGAACGCCCGCGTTCATGAGCTGATCGATTTGTCCGAGCGCATGCAGCTCGCTTACGCGAAGCAGCAGATCGGCCAGGTGCTCGAAGTTATCCCGGAGCGCGCTCATAAAGGCGAAGAAAACAGCGGCTTAATCATGGGGTACTCCGATAATTATGTGCAGCTTGTATTCGAAGGCAGCGAAGATATGATCGGCAGCGTATGCCAAGTGAAGCTGACGGAAGCGGGCGTCAACGAATCCCGCGGCCAGCTGGTGCGAGCGCCCGAGCTGTCCCGGGCGATGATCGTCTGAGACGGTGCCGTAGAGCATGCTGCCGTTAATGTTTTGAAGCGACTCGTACAGAATCAAGGATTTCATTCCTTATGAAGGATGAAATCCTTATTCTTTCTCAACTAACCGGAAAGGGTGAATCCGCATGAAGGAAATTTCAGCAGGAGGGGTTGTATTCCGCAAACACGGAAATGAAATTCACGTACAGATGATTCAGGATCGCTATGGCAAGATCACGCTTCCCAAAGGGAAAATGGAGCCGGGAGAAACGGTGGAACAGACGGCGCTGAGAGAAATCTTGGAGGAAACGGGCATTGTCGGAGCGATTGTGGAGCCCATCGAAACGATTACATATCAATTTACGATGTCGGGGGTAGGGCTGGTCGACAAGGAAGTGCATTATTTCCTGGTGGAGGCGACCGGCGGATCATTGCAGGCCCAGGTCGAGGAAATCCGCGGCGTAGAATGGCTTCATCCGCTGGAAGCGTGGCATCAGCAGACGCATTCGGGCTATGGCAATAACGATTCGGTTTTGAAAAAAGCTTTGCATACATTGGGGTACGAGGTAACCTAATTGCCGTAAAGCCCGGTAAAGCCCCGGTTACGCGGAAGCTTTGCCGGGTTTCATAGCAATTCCTCAACTTATATACAAAGAGAGTGGGCAAATACGTTGGCTTCTATATTTTTGCATAAAAAAAGAAAAAAACGGCTGGAGGGCGGCCACCCGTGGGTATTTAAAACCGAAGTAGAGCGGATGGAAGGGGAGACCGAACCCGGAAGCGTGGTTCATATTTATAATCATGCCGGGCAGTATGCGGCAACGGGGTATTGGAACCCCGCTTCGCAAATCGTCGTGCGGGTTGTCTCCTATGAACCGATCGAAGAGATGACTCAGACATTCTTTGCGGAGCGGTTCCGCCGCTGTCTCGACCAGCGGGAGCGGTTCCTGCCCGGAGCGCGTTCGTACCGGCTCGTCTACGGGGAAGCGGATTTTCTGCCCGGACTCATTGTCGACCGGTTTGAAGACGTGCTGGTCGTGCAAATTTTGACGCTGGGCATGGACCGCGTTCGGGATGACATTATTTCCGCCTTGGCAGAAGTGGTGAAGCCGGCGGGGATTTATGAGCGCAGCGATGTCTCGGTGCGCGAACTGGAAGGGATGCAGCAAAGAACGGGGCTGCTGTACGGGGAATGTCCGCAGCATGTCCGGATTACCGAAAACGGGCTATTGCTCGATATCGATATTATGCAGGGCCAGAAGACGGGTTATTTCTTCGACCAGCGTGAAAATCGCGCGGCTATCGCCCCTCTCATGCAGGGATGGGGCAAGCGGAGCGGGATTGCGCTTCAAGACATGCCTGCCGAGGACGGCTCCGGCGGGATGGTGCGGATACCGGTCAACGCGAGCGGCAAGCCGGTTACGTTCCCTTGGTGGGACGGAGCGACCGTGCTGGAATGCTTCTCGCATACCGGCAGCTTCACGCTGAACGCGTGCAAATACGGCGCCAAGAAGGTAACATGCCTCGACATCTCCGAGCATGCCGTCGAGAGCGCGCGCAACAATGTCGCCTTGAACGGTTTCGACGACCGGGTCGAGTTCGTAGTTGCCGATGCTTTCGAATATTTGCGCGAGCAGGTCAGAGCCCTCGATCAGCGCAGCGAACGGGCGCAAGCGGGCAAGAAGAAGGTCGATACGTCCCAGCCTCTGACGGCAAAAAGCCAGACTTGGGATGTGGTCATTCTCGACCCGCCCGCGTTTGCCAAGACGAGGAGCGCCGTGGAAGGAGCTTGCCGGGGATATAAAGATATTAATCTGCACGGGATGAAGCTGGTAAATGAAGGCGGTTATCTCGTGACGGCAAGCTGCTCGTACCATATGAAGCCTGAGCTGTTTCTGGAGACGATTCATGCGGCTGCGGCCGATGCCAAGAAAATATTGCGCTTGATCGAATTCCGCGGCGCCGGCAAGGATCATCCCCGCATTTTGGGCGTGGACGAAGGCCATTATTTGAAATTCGCGATATTTGAAGTGCGCAGCAAATAAGCTTACGCGCATGGACGGATGCCGTCGCTAAGACGTTCGCTGAACGGGTCTTGGCGGCGGCTTTTTACCGTTTCAGACAAAAGCGGGCTATTGAATTTGTGAAGCGCAGCACTTATAATGTAAATGATAACTATTCTCAATGTTGTTAATTGAAAGCGTATAGGATGTTCTTCCCAGTCTCAAGAAAAGGTGGTACTTAGGATGGCAGAACCGTTGACCATATCTTTATCCATGTCTCTCGGAGAAGCTCTGCGCAGCCGCCGCAGCGTCGGCAGAGTGAAGCAGGAGCCTGTCGACAGACAATGGATCGAAACTTTGCTCGAAGCGGCCAATTGGGCGCCGAGCCATCATGCGACCGAACCTTGGCGTTTCTTCGTCATGACCGGCGCGGGCAGGCAAACATTGGCCGACGCTTACGCCGATATCGCCGCCGAGACCTTGCAAGCGGGAACGGAGGAGGAAGTGCAGACGCTGCGCCGCAAGGCGGGAGACAAGGCGTTTCGCGCCCCTGTCGTCATCGCCGTCGCCGTCTCTCCGTCCAGCTCGCAGGCGGTCAATCGGATGGAGGAATTCGCCGCCGCGCACTCCGCCGTGCAGAACATGCTGCTTGCCGCTCACGCTCTTGGGCTCGGCGCCATCTGGCGTTCCGGGGAACCCGCTTACCATCCGCGGATGAAGCAGGCGTTCGGCCTCGGCGAATCGGAGGCAATAGTGGGGCTGGTTTATGTCGGTTATCCCGATATGCAGCAGCTGCCCGGAAAAAGAGAGCCGTACACCGGCAAAACCGTGTGGCTGGAGCAATAATTCCGCGCCGCGCTTGGCATAGTAGGAGGATTCCATGAACGTTCATTACCGATTCTCACTGGATCAAGAGCATGCGACGGACGATGCCATTAAGCTGGCCCCGTTCACGCCGTACAGCCCGTTAACCGGGTACGGTTTCGCGCGTTCGGTGCAGCCGTCCAAAAACGAGGATTTACGCGATTCCTGGCCCGGAGATTATTTTCCGGAAGCGGTGCCCACCTTGCTCATCGACGTGCCTTACGGAAATTATCGGGTGTCCGTAGCCTTGGGCCGCGCCGGCGGGGAGAGCGTAACGACCGTGAAGGCGGGGCTCGGCAGCCTGATGCTGGACCGTATCCGGACGGGGCTCGGCGAGTTTGTCACGAAAAGCTTTGCCGCGCATGTCGCCGACGGGCAGCTGAAGCTTGCGTTCTCTGGGGAAGCGTCGGGCGTGCGTTCGGTCGAGGTGGAGCGCGTCCAGCTGCCGACGATGTACTTGGCGGGCGATTCTACGGTGACGGACCAGCCTTCCGGCCAGTATCCTTATGCGGGCTGGGGACAAATGATTACCGCCCTGCTTAACGGCAATATCGCCGTATCGAATCATGCGCGCTCGGGCAGAAGCTCCAAAAGCTTTATTACGGAAAACAGGCTGAACAACATCTGGAATAAAATCGTTCCGGGGGACTATCTGTTCGTTCAGTTTGCCCATAACGACGAGAAGGACAATGAAGGAGGCACGAAGCCGGAGTCGACCTATCCGCGATATTTGCGCGAATATATTGACGGCGCGAGGCGGCGAGGGGCTTATCCGGTGTTGGTGGCTCCGATGCATAGACGGTTTTTCGACAGCAGGGGCCGCATCGAAAACACGCACGGCGAATATATCGGCGCCATGAGGCGGCTGGCGGAAGCGGAGCAGGTCCCTTTCCTGGACTTGGCAGCCCATAGCCAAGCGTTATTCGAGCAAATGGGCGAAGAGGCAACGAAACGGATTTTCATGTGGGCCGAGCCCGGCCAATATCCGAACCTGCCGGAAGGCGCTCAGGATAATACGCATTTTTGCGAAGCCGGAGGCGTGGAGATTGCCAGGCTGGTCGTCCGATGCATCCGCGAAGCGGGAATGGAACCGCTTGTCTCTTATTTGCGGTAAACGTACCGAAGCATGGTTTAAAACAAGCAAGATCGTCCGGAGCCGTCCGGGCGATTTTTTTTGCAAAAAAAGGGAACGTATGTTTTAGCTCGGCCGGTTATGCTATACTAAACCAAAACATCCCTTTCCCTTTAAAAGACTTTTTTTGATAGAATAGTAGAGTTAGGGAAATGGCGAATACGTGCTCCTAATCGCGGGCACTCGAGCTTTTATATATGAAATCGGCATACATAAGGAGGTTGCAGGCATGGCAATCCGGTTTGTGCTGGGAAGAGCCGGCAGCGGAAAAAGCGAATACTGTTTGCGCAGCGTCAAAGACAGGCTAATCGAGTCGCCGAGCGGGCGGCCGCTCATTTTGCTGGTGCCGGAGCAGGCTACCTTTCAAGCGGAGTATGCGCTGGCATCCGCTCCGGAGCTCGGAGGAACGCTGCGCGCTCAAGTGCTCAGCTTCCGCAGGCTGGCGTGGCGGGTCATGCAGGAAGTGGGAGGCACGGCGCGGCTGCCGATCGACGATACGGGGAAAAAGCTGCTCATTTATAAAATTTTACATAAACATCGCGACAGCTTGAAGCTGTTCTCCGCGACGGCGGAGCAGATGGGGTTCATTGAAAAGGTAAGCGATTTGTTCAAGGAGTTTAAGCGGTATTGCATCACGACGGACGGCTTGTCGGCGTTTATGGACAGCTCGGCCGTGAAGGAACAGCCCGCATCGATGCTGGACAAGCTGCATGATTTACGGCTGATTTACGGGGAATTCGAGCAGGAGCTGTCCAAAGCTTATTTGGACGGAGAGGATTATTTGACGCTGCTCGCCGCGCAGCTTCCGCAGTCCGAGTATATCCGCGGGGCCGAATGCTGGATCGACGGCTTCCACGGCTTCACGCCGCAGGAGTTTGCCGTCATTGAGCAGCTCGCCTCCAGCTGCCGGGAAGTCGCCTTGACGCTTTGTCTCGACCGGGAGTACCGGCTTGGGGAAAAGCCGCATGAGCTGGATTTGTTTCATCCTACGGCGAGAACGATGCTTCAACTGCTGGAACGGCTGGAGGCGCTGCATGTGCCGATCCGCGAGACGCTGATTCTCGGGAGCTCTCCGCCGGCGCGATTTGCGGCAAGCCCGATGCTGGCCTATATGGAAGGCGCCTTCGAGCAGCGGGTCAAACGGCCTTATCCGGGGATGACGGGGGCGATTGCGGCTTCCGCAATCGATGGCGTACGCCTGACGGCGGCCGTCAACCGGAGGGCGGAGGTAGAGGGAGCGGCCCGCGAGATGATCCGTCTCGTCCGCGAGGAAGGGTTGCGCTTTCGGGACATGACGGTCACGGTGCGCAACGTTGAGGCATACGGCGAGCTGATTGCAGAGACGTTCACGGACTACGGCATCCCCCACTTCTTTGACAATAAGAGGACGATGATGCATCATCCGCTGGTTGAACTTATCCGCTCGTCGATGGAAGTCATCCTGCATTATTGGAAATACGACGCCGTATTCCGCTGTGTGAAGACGGATTTTTTTCTCCCGCTGCAGCATGATGAGAAGGCGGAGGAGAATGCGCCGGACCGTCATTCGATGGATCAGCTGGAAAACTATGTTCTCGCCTTCGGCATTCGCGGGGCGAAATGGTTCGACGGGAAGCCATGGACGTATTCTATGCGCTCGAGCTTGGAGCAGCCCGAGGGGGCGGGAACCGATTCGGAAGCGGCCTTCCTGCGTAAAATGAACGCCTGCCGGAAAAGAATCGCCGATCCGCTCCACGCGTTTCAGGAACGGATGAAGCGGGCGAAGACGATAGCCGAGAAGGTTAAAGCGTTGTACGGTCTCCTGACGGAGCTGCAGGTACCTGAACGGCTGGAGAGCTGGAGCCAGAAGGCCGTGCGCGAAGGCAAGCCGGAGAAAGCGCGCGAGCATTCGCAGGTATGGGACCGCATCATCGACATGCTGGATCAGCTGGTCGAGCTTCTGGGAGATGAGACGGCGTCGGCGGAAACGTTCGCAGGCTTGCTCGAAACCGGGATGGAGAGCATTAAGCTGGGGCTGGTGCCGCCGTCTCTGGATCAGGTATTGGTCGGAAGCATGGACCGGACGAGAACGGGCCGTATGAAGCATGTATTTGTGCTCGGCGTCAACGAGGGTGTCATCCCGGCCAAAATGAAAGAAGACAGCGTGCTGAGCGAACCGGAGCGGGAGAACTTGACCGCGCTCGGATTGCCGATGGCGGAAGGAAGCCGCAGGAAGCTGCTTGACGAGCAGTTTCTCATCTATTGCGCTTTCTGCACGCCTTCGCACTGCCTGTGGCTCAGTTATCCGCTGGCCGACGAGGAAGGAAAGTCGCTGCTGGCTTCCGATGTCATCCGGCATATGAAGCGAATGTTCCCGTCGGTCAAGGAGCGGCTCGTTATGGCCGAGCCGGCTTCATCCATGACGATGACGGAGCAGCTCGATTATGTGTCGCATCCGCACAAGGCGATGTCCTACCTGATAGTGCAGCTGAAGCAATGGATGAAAGGCGAGCCGATGTCGCCGGTATGGTGGTCGGTTTACAACTGGTTCGTCCGGCAGCCGGGCTGGAGCGCCCGATTGCGGCTTATGCTGCAGGCGCTTCTGTATACGAACGAAGCGAAGGGGCTGCGCCCGCTGACAAGCAAGCTGCTGTACGGGGATCATGTGTTGACGAGCGTGTCTCGGATGGAGCGCTATGTAGCCTGTCCGTTCTCGCAGTTCGCTTCTCACGGGCTTCGTCTGCAGGAACGCCGAATATTCCGGCTGGAGGCGCCCGATATCGGGCAGCTGTTCCATGCGGCGCTGAGCTTGTTCGCCGAGCAGGTGACCAAGGACGGGAACGAATGGGGCAAGCTGACGGCCGAAGATTGTCTGGTCACGGCGGGCAGCGTCGTCGACACGCTCGCCCCGAGGCTGCAGAGCGAAATTCTGCTCAGCTCCCGCCGTTATCATTATATTGCGCGCAAGCTGAAGCAGGTGATCGGTCGTACGGCGCTCATGCTGGGCCAGCACGCCAAATTCGGGCAGTTCGAGCCGATCGGGCTGGAGATCGGGTTCGGGGCGGGACAGCCGATTCCTCCATTATCTTATGAGCTGGAGAACGGCATTCGGATGGATGTGCGCGGACGGATAGACCGGGTCGATCGGGCTGACACCGATCAGGGAACGCTGCTGCGAGTCATCGATTACAAATCGAGTCCGACGGCGCTTCAATTGGCCGAGGTGTACTACGGCTTATCGCTGCAGATGCTGACTTATCTCGACGTCATTATGACTCATGCCAAGACGTGGCTGGGTACGGAAGCGAAGCCCGCGGGAGTGCTGTATTTCCATGTACATAATCCGCTGCTGCAGACGAAAAACCGGATTTCGGCGGAGAAAGCGGACGATGAGCTGCGCAAAAAATTCAAGACGAGAGGGCTTGTCCGGGCGGATGCGGAAACGGCGCGAATGATGGACAGCACGTTAAGCGGAGCGAGCGGCCATTCGCAGCTTATTCCGGTGGCGCTCAAAAACGACGGCAGCTTCTATAAATCTTCGTCGGTCGCCGACGACGCCGAGTGGAAGCTGCTGCGGGATTATGTACGGCAAACGATGAAAGGTATCGGAGAGGCGATGACGGGCGGAGACGTCGCGATACAGCCGTACCGGATGGGCGCCGAGACGGCTTGCGCCCACTGCTCGTTTAAGCCTGTATGTCAATTCGATACGCAATTCGAAGCGAACGGCTATAGGGTGCTGCAGCCTATGGGCAAGGATCGCGCTATGGAGATGATGAAAGAACGGGTGGAGGCGGAGCCTGCTCCGCGTATCGTGCCGTTCCGGCCGGCCCGAGCGGGCGCCAAAAAAGCGAAAGCCGCTGCGGCGGAAGCAAGCGGGGAGAAGACGCTGGATATGGAGCAATTGGAATGGTTCGAAAATCTGGATATGACGGGAGGCGAGCCGGATGATGAACAGGATACCTAAACCGGAAGGGGCCGTCTGGACGGACGATCAATGGGATGCCATCGCGATTCACGGCCATGATATGCTGGTGGCTGCGGCCGCAGGCTCGGGGAAGACCGCCGTGCTCGTCGAGCGGATCATACGCCGCATCTCCGACGAGCGGGAACCGGTGGATGTGGACAGGCTGCTTGTGGCTACGTTCACCAATGCGGCTGCGGCCGAGATGCGGCATCGCATCAGCGAGGCGCTGGAAAAAGCGCTGGAGCGTAATCCGGGCTCGGATCATCTGCGCAGACAGCTTGCTTTGATCGGCAGGGCTTCGATTACTACGCTGCATTCCTTCTGCTTGGAAGTCATTCATACCCACTATCAGAAAATCGCGCTGGACCCCGGCTTTCGCATTGCGAACGAAACGGAAAGCGAGCTGATGCGGCAGGATCTCATCGAGGAGCTTTTCGAGGAGCAGTACGGCTTGGCTGAAGAGGGCGGAGATTTTTGGCGTTTGGTGGAATGGTTTGGCGGAGAGAAGAGCGACGACGCTGTTTACAGGCTCGTACAGCGATTGTATGACGAATCGCGCAGCCATCCGAGACCCGCAGAGTGGCTGAGGGAGATGGCGGAGCTGTTCGTGCGGGCCGGCGGCAAGCCGAATCCGTGGCTGCCTAGTCTGCTGGCCTCGGTAAAGCTGGAGCTGGAAGGGGTGGCTTCGACGCTGCGCGAGGCGATGCGGCTGGCGGAGCAGCCCGGGGGTCCGGAGCCTTATATGGTCAATCTCCGCGAGGATCTCGATGCGGTCCGGTATTTACAGGATGTGGCGGGCTACTCTTGGGAGCATCTGTACGACTCGTTTCAGGGAACTTCCTTCGGCAAGCTGAAGCCGTGCAGAGGAGACGGGTACGATAAGGCGCTGCAGGAACAAGTGAAAGAGCTGCGAAATCAGGCGAAAGAACAGCTGACGGAGCTGGGCGAAGAACTGTTTCAGCGCACGCCCGAGCAGTATGACGAGGAATTATCCGTTCTGGCTCCGCTCATGAAGGCGCTGGTTGAGCTGGTCATCGAGTTCGGGCGGCGTTATCAGGAGGCGAAGAAGGCCAAAGGGCTCGTCGATTTCGGCGATTTGGAGCATTATTGCCTGGATATTTTGGCCGAGGACGGAGAAGCGGCAGGAGAGCTGAAGCCCTCCCAGGCGGCGCTCCATTACCGGGAGCATTTCGCCGAGGTGCTTCTTGACGAGTACCAGGACACGAACCGGGTACAGGAAGCGATCGTTGCTTTAATCTCGAGAACAGGGCCGGGGAACCGGTTTATGGTCGGGGATGTAAAACAGAGCATTTACCGGTTTCGTCTGGCCGAGCCCGGCTTGTTTCTGGAGAAATATAAGCATTATCAAAAAGACGGAACCGATCCCGGACAGCGCATCGATCTGGCGCAAAACTTCCGCAGCCGGCTGTCGGTCGTTCACGGAGTCAACTATATTTTCAAGCAGCTGATGGGCGAGACCGTCGGCGAAATCGCCTATGACGAGCGCGCCGAACTGAAATACGGGGCGTCGTATTATCCCGAATGGCCCGGCTTGTCCAACGGTCCGGAAGCCGCCGAGTTTATCATTATCGATCGTTCCGAAGCCGATGGCGCCGATGCCGGAGACCGCGACGGCGGTTATGCGCCAACGGCGGAGCAGGCGGATGCGAATGGGGAAGCTTCTGAAGGCTTGGACCCGGCGAGCGAAGCGAAGGAATTGGAGACCGTCCAGCTGGAGGCGCGCGCGATAGCGGCGCAAATTCATCAATTGCTCGGAACCGGCGGCGGTCCGGCATTTCAAGTGTTCGACAAGTCGACGGGCGGCAGACGGGACATTACGTTCCGCGATATGGTGATTTTGCTGAGGGCTACCCAGCAATGGTCGCCGGTGCTGATTGAGGAGCTGCGCCTGCAGGGAATACCCGCGTATGCAGAGCTGAGTACGGGGTATTTCTCGGCGACGGAGGTTGAGGCGGTGCTGTCGCTGCTGAAAGTGATCGACAATCCGTATCAGGATATTCCGCTTGCGGCTGTGCTTCGTTCGCCAATCGTCCAGTTGGATACGGAGCAGCTGGCGCGCATCCGAATCGAGGGCAAGTACGGCTCCTTCTATGACGCCGTACGAGCTTTTATAAAGGACCCCGAAGCGTCGTCATCGGCTGCGGATCTGTCCGAAGGGAATTCTCTGTTGTCCGCGATCCCGGAGGAGGAAGCCGGCGAGAACAATTCCGGTCTGCAGGTAGCCTGGATGGAAACGGCTGCGGCGAGCGAGAGCGCAGGAAATGCATACCGGACGGCGAGCCGTCCGGACGATGCCGTTCAGGCGGATGCCAGAGCCAAGCTGGTGCGGTTCGCAAACCGGCTGCGAGGATGGCGGGAGGCGGCGAAGCAGGGACCGCTGTCAGAGCTGATTTGGAACATTTACCGCCAAACGGGCTATTACGATTTCGTCGGAGGGCTCCCCGGCGGCGCGCAGCGGCAGGCGAATCTGCGCGCGCTATACGACCGGGCCCGCCAGTATGAAGCGACCTCTTTCCGGGGGCTGTTCCGTTTTCTTCGCTTCGTTGAGCGGATGAAGGATAGCGGCGGAGATTTAGGAACCGCCCGCGCGCTCGGCGAGCAGGAGGATGTCGTGCGCATCATGTCGATCCATAAGAGCAAGGGGCTGGAATTTCCGGTCGTTTTCGTAGCCGGGGCCGCCAAGCGCTTTAACCAGCGCGATTTGAGCGATCCCTTTATGGTGCACAAAGACCTTGGCTTCGGCCCTAAATTTATGGATGCGCAGACGCGGATCAGCTATCCGACGCTGCCTTGGCTGGCTATACGCCGAAAGATGAAGATGGAGATGCTGGCGGAGGAGATGCGGGTGCTGTATGTCGCCTTGACCCGGGCCAGGGAAAAGCTCTATTTGCTGGCTACGGTCAAAGGAACGGACAAGCTGCTGCACAGCTGGGCCAGGGTGCTGGAGCATGACGGAATGCTGCTGCCCGATGATCTGACCGTCAAGGCGAAAAGTTATCTCGACTGGATCGGCCCGGCTTTGATGCGGCATCCCGACGGTGAAAGGCTGAGGGAAAGAGCCGGAGTAACGTATCGCTGTCCGGCGTGGCTGACGGAGGATCGTTCTCAGTGGCTCGTTCACTTCCTGCGTCCTGAATCGTATGCGGGGCTCGCCGAGGCTGCGGCCGTTCAGGAGGTAGCGGAGGAACGCAGGCAGGCGGTGCTTCGATTGGAGCCTGTAGAGGACGGTCCCGAAGGAGAAGCGGACCGGTTTGAAGCTCAGGTCTGGTCCAAGCTCTCATGGGCTTATTCCCATGAAAAGGCGTCGTCGCTGCTGTCCAAAACATCGGTGACGGAGCTGAAGCGGCTGTCCGAGCATCATAAGCTGCTTGAGATGATGTCGGGCGAACCGGAAGCGCCGATGCTCGCGGGGCTGCAGAAGGAAACGCCGCAGGAGTACCGGCCGGCCATTGTCCGCAGACCGCGGTTTATGGAGAAGAGCAAGCTGACCGCCGCCGAGCGGGGCACGGTATTCCATTCGGTTATGCAATATATCCGGTTGGACGAGGAGCCGACGGCCAATCAAATTCGTGAGACCTTAGCCGAGATGCTGCGTAAACAATTATTGACGGAAGCGCAGCGGGAGGCGGTGGACCCGGATGTCGTCGTCTCCTTTTTCCGAAGCCCGTTAGGACAGCGAATGCTGAAATCGCCTTCGGTCCATCGCGAGGTGCCGTTCAGCTACGGGCTTCCGGCCGGCGAGATTTATGCCGGAGCGGATCAGGCGACGGCAGGAGAGACGATTTTGCTGCAGGGGGTTATCGACTGCGTGTTCGAGGAGCAGGACGGATTGGTGCTGCTGGATTACAAAACCGACCATCTGAAAGGCGGCGGGGAAGCCGCTCTTCAAGCGGTGCGCGAACGCTATCGGCTGCAGCTGGACTTATACGGGCAAGCAATTGAAAGAATATGGAAGAAGCCGGTCACAGGAACGTATATCTTTTTATTCGACGGACCGCATTTGCTGGAAATGTAAACGTACGTTAGAAAGGAGAGAGGTTATGCGGGTTTTACATACGGCGGATTGGCATTTCGGCAGGACGCTGGAAGGCCGGAGCCGGTTGGCCGAGCAGGAGGCGTTCGTGGACGAGCTGGCCCATTTGGCGAAGGACCAGCGGATCGATCTGGTGCTGCTTGCGGGGGACGTATACGATTCGGTCAATCCTCCGGCAGCGGCCGAGCAGTTGTTCTACGACGCGCTGGCGAGGCTGGCGGATAACGGCAGCAGGCCCGTCGCCGTCATCGCGGGCAATCACGATCATCCCGATCGTCTGGCTGCCGCCGCTCCTTTGGCGCAAAAGCTGGGCGTTCGTCTGGCCGGGCTTCCGGAGGACCGGATCGAACGGATACAAATCGAACGGACGGGGGAACTGGCTTGCCTGTTCTCGCTGCCGTATCCTTCGGAATCGCGGCTGAAAGAGCTTTTGTCCGACGATGCGCAGGAAGAGATGCTGCGGGCGGCCTACTCCGACCGCGTCAAGTATATCGCTTCGCAGCAGGCGAAGCATTTCCGACCCGATACGGTCAATCTGCTGATGAGTCATATTTATGTGCTAGGCGGCGCCGAAAGCGAGTCCGAGCGGCCGATTCAAGTGGGCGGAGCTTACACGGTCGACACGGCGGCGCTCGACGTCGGAGCTCAGTACGTCGCGCTCGGCCATTTGCACCGGCCGCAAAATATAAAGGCTCCTTCGCTTATGCGCTACAGCGGCTCGCCGCTCGCTTACAGCTTTTCGGAAGCGGGCCAAGCCAAATCCGTTACCGTATTCGACGTGGAGCCGGGAGGCCTTCCGTCTATGGAGGAACTGTATTTGTCCAGCGGCAGGCCGCTCGTGAGGTGGAAGGCGGCGCAGGGCCTCTCCGAGGTGCACGGCTGGCTCGCGGAAGGACGCGACGCGCAGGCGTGGATCGATTTGGAAATTCATATGACGGAAGCGATGTCGATGGAACAAATCCACGCCTTGCGCAAAGCGCATGAGGGGATCGTTAACATTCGGCCGATTTATCCGGAGATGGAGGCCGCCGCGGCTTCCGCCGTCTCGATCCGCAGCATGCCGATGGACGAGCTGTTCCGCCGCTATTATGCGCGGCAGACCGGGGGAGCGGAGCCGGAGGAGGAGCTTGTCCGGCTGTTTCTTGAGCTTTTGGAGGTGCCGCAAGCGGAGGAGGCGCAATAACCGACCCGGATGGCATCCTATGAGTGCCGCGCAGCGGTTCGGGAGCAAAAACGGATGAACCGCAATCGCGGCCGGGCAAACGTCTTGGCGGCATAGAAGAGCCGCACGGACAATAGCGGGCGGCCGTTCCCGGCTTGTTGCCCGGAAGCAAAGCGGTTTGGAGAGGAGGAACAAGGGGACATGAGACCTATACATATGCAAATGGCGGGGCTGCAAAGCTATCGCGAACCGCAGGAGATCGATTTTACCGCCTTGTGCGACGCGGGGGTGTTCGGCATCTTCGGGCCGACGGGCAGCGGCAAATCGACGATTCTCGATGCGATGACCTTGGCGCTGTTCGGCAAGGTGGAGCGGGCGGCAGGGGGGACGCAGGGCATTATGAATCATGCGGAGCAGACGCTGTCGGTTTCGTTTACGTTCGAGCTGGGTCACGCCCCGAAAACGCAGCGGTTCCGTGTGGATCGCCAGTTCAAGCGGAGCGGGGACGTATCGGTGAACAGCACGGTAAGCCGACTCATCCGCTATCAGGACGAGGAGACGGTTGTGCTGGCCGATAAAGCGGGCGAGGTCAATCAGCGGATTCAGGACATATTGGGCTTGTCGATGCAGGATTTTACGAGGGCGGTCGTTCTTCCGCAAGGAAAGTTCGCGGAATTTCTCGCGCTGAAGGGCAGCGAGCGGAGGCAGATGCTGCAGCGCTTGTTCCATCTGGAGCCGTACGGCGACCAGCTGAGCGCCAAGACGTCCGTCCGTTTCAAGGAAACGGACATCGCGATCAAGGAGCTGCAGGCCGAGCAGCTCGGGCTCGGCGACGCCTCGCAGCAGGCGCTGGACGCCGCCGCCGCCGCGCTGGAGGCTGCGGCGGCGGCCGCGCAGGAAGCGCGCGCGCAGCTGGCCGCCTGCGAGGCTCGCGCAGCCGAGCAGCGCCAAGTGCGCGAG
>NZ_JANYUY010000087.1 GCF_025060755.1 Paenibacillus doosanensis | reverse complement strand
CTAAATGATCTTCAGGGATCCAATCGCTCAAATACATCGGAAACAATTCACCTTGTTCCGTGGAGTAAGATTTAAATTTTGCCATAAACCACACACCCTTTTTTACCAGATAAACAGATTACAGTTAAGTTTCGCGACGAAACTATGCTTTTCCTGTTTCGTCGGACAGACTCCTAAAGGGATGGTGAAAAAGTCCGCTGCGGCGTCCATTTGATCCTCCAATCGCTGTTGAAAACGGATTCTTTGGATTGTTTTTTCGTTTTTTCTGTGGAGAGAATCCGTTTTCAAAGGCGAACGCTTACGCTTTTCCAGATTCAAATGGCCCCTCCGCTCTTTTTTCACTACGCTTCTAAAGACCTTGCGTTTAACGCCGATACGGAGGCTCCGCGCCCCCGCCTCCATGCGCTCCCATCGAGCCGCGCGTCACCTCATAGCTCATCCGGTGCTCTCCGTTCTCCGCTCCTTTGCTCCAGCGCTCGATAAAATCGACCTGGTACCGCTCCTTCCCCTTCATTGGCGTTACCGCCGTTTCCCGCTCCACGTCGTAGCCTTCGATCTGCAGCTTCCTTACTTCCCCCTCCTGCTTGGGAAACAGGTCGATCAGCGTGCCGCTGCCCGAGGTGGCGAATGCAGCCGCATCGGCAGCGGTGAACGGAGGCAGAGGCGGGGAGGCCGCATACACGGCGCCTGCCAGCAGCCCGAATAAAAGCAGGGGAGTAGCCAGCACCGCGGCCCGGGTTCTCTTTCGGCCAAACTGCAGAAACCAGGGAACGAACCGGTCGAAGACGAAGAACAGCACGGCGGCCAAGCCCCCCATAATCGCGAACATGGACGACTGAACGACGAAGCCGAAGGCAAAGCCCATAGCGGTATGAAGAAGACCCGACACGATCCATTCTCCCGGACCCGCTGCCTTAAGCTTGCGGGCCGCCAGCTCCAGCAGCACGGAAACGATAATGCCGTAAACGAAAATAACCGGTACCGCATATAACGCGATCACCCCTGCCCACGACAAGTAGTGTTCCGCAGCTTGCGGAGCCCCGCCTCCCAAACTCAAATAAGGAAAAGACAGCCATAGCACCATCGCCCATGAAGCGAAATAAGCGGCCAAGCATTTTCTCCCGAACATTCTGCATCCTCCTCCGCACCATCGTCATCGTTGAACAAAAAGCCGCCGTCCGGTTATAGATACCCCGGCAGCGGCGACCTTTTCCTTACACGGTTTACGGGAGCACAACAGGCACTCTGCGCCCCTCTTCATTCGATAGCTTGGCATAATGGACAAGCGCTTGCGTCTTCAAATAATCCGTGCCGCTGGTTTCACCCGGACGCCGTTCTTCAAGAGAACGCACAAACTCCGTCAGCGCATCCGGAGCGTGAACGCCGCTGAAATCGCTGATCGTCTCCACAGCGTCGCCGCGAACAACATGGATGATCTGATCCTTGTATTCGATCATCCCTTCCGTTCCTTCAATATGCCAGTTGCCCATCCACGGCGTCTGTACGCCCCGGGAAGCGATGGAGCCGGTATAGCTTGCCTTAATGCCTCCCTCCAGCTCCAGAACGGCGTTCGTATTAATGACGGCGCCTTCTTCCTCCCAGCCGCCGATCGGATTGTACATATCGGCATACACCGAGATTCCCTCCGCTCCGGTCAAATACCGGATCATATCGAAATGATGGACCCCGATATCGTCGAGCAGGCTGACCGTATATTTGCGCTCCACATGATGATAACGGTAAAACAGTACGTCCAGGGTGGAAATCCGCCCGATAGCTCCCGAATCCAGCACCTGCTTCAGCTTGCGGACCGAGGCGAGGCAGCGGTAATTTTCGGCAATCATAAACGGAATCCCTTCGCGCTCCGCGCGTCTGACGACCTCTATCGATTCATTATAATCGAACGAGATCGGCTTCTCGCACAGAACCGGCAGCTTGCGGTCGAAAGCGGCGTTATTTACCGGCGTATGAGCCATCGGCGACGTCACGTTCACGACGAAATCGACCTTCTCCTTCTGCAGCGCTTCCTCCAGCGACGTATAGAACGGAAACGGGTCCGCTTCCATTTTGCTTTTCATCGACGGGTCCATCTCTACGACAGCGGCCAGCAGCCCTCTGTCTCTTAATTTCTTATACCAGGAGAACCCCGCGCTCCCCAGTCCCACCAACAATGCCTTCATCGATTTCTGCTCCCTTCTCCTTCGCAAACGGCCGCGTTCTCGCCACCGGTTTCGGCCTTCCGACTTCGGAAGTATACGCTTTCTTCTTCGGACGATCAGCCGTTAAACCCGTAGCGGCGGGCCGCGCTTTCGTACAGCCAGCCTTTGGCAGTCTGTAAGGCCGTCTCTTCATCCAACCAGCCGGCTTCGATCTGCTTATACAAAAATTCGCCTATCAGCTTTTTAACCAAGTATATTTTACCATAACTCCACTCAATGCAGCGCGCATCCGATACGATCAGCGAACTTTTTATAGCGGGAATGGCTTCGAGCCGGTACTGCATACTATCGCGATACGTGCTGGCGCGGAAATTAAACCACCACATGCCTCCGACATGAACGTTCGGAAAATTCCAGGCGGCCTGCACGACGTCCAAATTATTGATCTCCGAGGCGACGACCAGCTCGAACGCGATCGCATATTTCTCGAACAAGCCGGACAGCTTCAATATCCGCTGCGGGTCGTTGGCCGGCACCGCCTCACCGCACCACGACCGTTCCACGCCGAGAAACAGCTGAAGAAACATGCCGTGCTGCTCCAGCGTCTCGCAAATCACGTGCAGCAGCACCATCATCATCTGATCCCGCGTCGCGCCCTCGGTTACGGAATAATCCCGGTTCGCCTGCGCATCGTAGCCGGGCAGCGTCGTCATGATCCCTGGATAGCCCTGCGTCTTGAACTCGGATATGAGCTGCCGGATAGTTTGCTTCACAGCATCCAATGCCTGCACAGGCGACTCAGCTTCGTGAACCGTTCTAGTCCATTCGAACAATCTCCCGTCAATCCTCGGAATCACAATCGCATCCCGCCGCATACCGTTGAACTTGGCATGCTCGGGAATATTCGTCACGAAGGCCCGAATGTTCAGCTTGTCCGCCACCTCCTGCGCCCATTGCGGACGCATGGCGGATGCCCGCACCGCCGCGTCGGCGTCGCGGATCGACTGCTCGTCGGAAATCGTAATGCCGTACAAATTTCGAAAAATATGGGTAAACACCCCGTTCATCAGCGTATTGCGCGTCGCGCGGTAAGCCGGCAGGAAGGCGGCGATTCTATCTTCCTCCGTCAGCTCCAGCGCATTAGCCGGATAGCCTCCGGCCTGCATCTCCCGATTCAGCCAAAAATAATGCGCGATTTCCCAGAAATCCCGCGCCGCCAGCCGATCCCCGACCAAATGAGTATGCGTATCCAATACGTCCAGTCCCATAATCTCTTCCATCCATGCTTCTTGATTCAACATCAGTCGATCCACCCTCTCTTTCATTGAATGTTGAAGCTCTTCCAACCATCATACTATTTGTCCGCAGTGCCGGCCATGGCTTAACTTAGAGTCGGGGTTGTCGTTTTTTACGTTTTTTTCCTCCTGCCGGGTCCGGTTTGGAGGTGTTTGCTTTTTCGCAGCTGTTCTAAGAATCTATCCGACAAAGTTACTGTTTCTTCGAATTCAATCGCTGAAGCTTGTGCAGGTAACGTTTGCTCCCTCCTCATTCTACTCATCCTTTAACCGCCGCTGGCACAAAACAACAGACACAATCGTTAATACAATCGTCCATGCCAAAATAATGAGGAGAGGCTTCATTAAGTCTCCTGTCGTAAAGCCCGTTTGGGGTACATTTAGCAAGTGCACAAGCTGGCTGCTTGGCATGTAATCTAGCACTTTGAAGATCGGATAATCATCCGCTATTACCGCTCCCCATGGCGCCCCGGAGAATATCATCGCCACAGGAAGGATCGATAAGGAAGCGTCAAGCAGCGTTTTGGAATATAATCCGCAGATCGTTCCGAGCGCTGTGTATAAAATAATGGAAACAATGTTTGCTGCCACAAACGCCCATAGGCTAGCCGGCTCATAGCCAAATATAAATAGTGAAATAATCAGAACAACAGCGGACATGACAAAAACTAACGCGCTTTTACCGACTAACACATCTATGATCGTTGCCGGCGTCATCATTAATGAGCGTAACGTGTTGCGTTCCTTTTCTTCCGCAATCAGGCATGCTTGTACAAAACACGTTAGGAGAACAAACGAAATATTGTGAAGGAAACCGATAGCTCCAGGCAAATTCGGGCCTGCGCTGCGAAAAAGAAGGGCTAAAATAATGGGGAAAATCAGCATAATGGAGATGGCGTAATTGCGTGAAAACTCCTTGTAATCCTTCACGAATATCGCTCGCGCACGTTTCAATGAGATGCTCATAACAGCTCACTTCCTGTCATTTTGATAAAAATATCGCCTAGAGTGGGTTCTTTCGTCTCTAAGCGATCAATTAATCCTGATTTCATCCAATGAGCTATTTTGTCAGCCGCTTCCTCATTGATCGGAAGTTCATATGCTTCCCCGTTTATTAGTTCTACGCGAACGGCATTATCCCGATGCTGCTTTTTAAGCTCCTTGGGCGTGCCGATGGCTTGGATTTGTCCTTGATACAGGATGGCTACACGGTTGCACAGCAATTCCGCCTCAGCCATATCATGCGTTGTTAAAAAAATCGTTGTTCCGTTCTCATTTAAAGAGCGTAATCCTTTATAGATGTGTGCTGTATTGATCGGATCTAACGCCGAGGTGGGTTCATCCAAAAATAACAATTCCGGCTCATGAATAATCGCACATGCCAACAGGACACGCTGGCGCATCCCTTTGGAGAGGAGATTCACCTTCTTTTTTCGCTCCCCGCTTAAGTTTACAAAATGCAGCACCGTATCCATTGAAGATTCCGGTAAATCATATAGCTGGCGATACAAATTCAGATTTTCCTCGATTGTTAATCTCTCATATAAACCGCTATTATCGGTCAAAATGCCAAAACGCATTTTCTGTGCAGACTGATGCATCATTTCCGATGGCTCGTTAAATACGCTTGCTTGTCCGCTTGTCGGATTTAGCCGCGCCGTTAACAGCTTTATTAATGTTGTTTTTCCTGAACCGCTCGGTCCTAGAAAACCAAAAATTTCTCCCTTATGGATGGAAAAAGACACATCGGAGAGTACGTCCCTTTGTCCAAATTTCTTCCCAATATGTTCGACCTGAATAACAGCCATTCACACCACTTCCTTAAGAGTTAATGGCTTAACTATACAGAGATTGCATGCCCTCAGCCATCTAAATCCCCCGAAATGTAGCTGTTTTGCTCTGAATTGTACCCTGGAATGCTTGACTGAGCCATCTTTGACGCGGAATCAAAGGTTAAGAAGTGCTTTTAAATCCTGCAATTTTGTTCGAGACAATGGAACAACGGTATCTTTGCCAGTATGTAATCGTAGGCTGTAGCTATTTTTCGTCCATGTAATGATCTCTCTTACTTTTTGCAAATTAACGATGTAGGATCGATGGCATCTGAAAAACCCGAAGCCCGCCAATCTCTGCTCAAGCTCGGTTAACGTCAAAGCGCAGTCATAATTTTCGCCATCGACATGAACAAGTATCGAGCCCTCTACACTTTCGATAAAATCAATTTCAGGCGGATTAAATAAAATGACTTTGCCATTTCTTTTGGTATAAATCTTTTGTAAGGTGATATTGGCCGAGTCCTGCTGCTGCGCTTCCTGTTGATCTTCTTCAGAGTCCTGAATATCCAAAGGATGAAAGCCAAGCTCATTTAACCGGTAAATGACATCACAGGAAATAAGGGCATCCTCAAAATTCGAAGTTAAAATTAAAATCTGCTTTTCTTTCGAAAGATCATCCAAAATCCGTTTAAACTGGCGACGATCTTGTTCTTCCAAATAAAAGTAAGGCTCCTCCAATACGAGTGTAGGCTGATGCGCAAAATAGACACGCAGCAAGGTCACATACATTCTTTTGGATGGGCTTAGATTCTTGATTTTCACCTTCCGGTCTTCTTTTAAAGCAAAATAATCCAATAATAGAGCGGCACGCTCATTCCGCTCTGTTACGTTGATTAGAAACGTGATTAATTCTTCCACTGTTAAATGGATATACTCGTTTTGTTGAGCTCGGAATATATAATATTGGGAACGATCCCGCAATTGATTCATTAAAATCCGCTTTCGCCTCAAGTCTGTTATAATGCCAAGCAATTGGTTACATGCCATATTTAACTCGATCTTCGGAAGAAATAATTCCCCATCATTATACACGGATTGAAATTGCATGCCGTCCTCCTATCGCTGTTTTTGGATACATGAAACAATTATAATGATTGGATTATTTTTTGTCAGCTTCCATTGGAAACATACATCTAATAATCGCAAATGATCACTAGATTATTATTTCCTCTTTTTAACACTGCTCATCAACAAAATCGCGATGCTGCAGCTTTTTTCGGGACACAGCGTTGCAGTGCTATGTGAAGCTCTTAATGTAAGATAGCTGGGTTTTTGATGGTTGATCAAAATATGCGGAATGTTCACGGGATATTATGTATTTCAACGACTCTTCTATATATAATAGAAATACAGTATCAATAACAGGAGACATCAGCCGAACAATGACCCATGCCAAAAAAGACCCCCGAGTGATCCGGACGCAGCGTCTGCTTCGCGCGGCGCTGATCGATTTAATGGAGGAGCGCGGACTGGAGCAAATTACGGTGCAGGACATCGCCGAGCGCGCCACCGTCAAACGGGCCACCTTCTACCTTCATTACGAGGACAAACAAGCGCTGCTGACCCAATGCATCGACGAATTATTGAACGAGCTGCGCGAGCAAGTCGACGTGGCCGAATCGGATTACGGGAGCTTCGACTACTTGAGCGGCGAGCCTCATCCGAGCTTTGTCCGCCTGTTCCATCACATCTCCGTTCATTACAATTTCTATACCGCGATGCTGGTCAAAAACAGGGTTGCTCCATTTGCCGAAGGCTTGCTGAAAGTCATTCATGAATTCGTGTCCCGGGGGATTGACCGGACCGAGCCGGACGACGGCAATTTGACCGCGCGCCGCGAGGTCGTCGTGAAATACGTCGAGTCCGCCTTTTTGGAGGTCATCATTTGGTGGCTGGAGCGGCAGATGCCCTATTCCGAATCCGATATGGCCGCGCAGCTTATGAATCTGTCCATTCACGGACCTTACATCCGCATTCCCGGCAGACGCAACCCGCAGTGAACAAACATCTATCAAACGCCCCTTCATAGATGAGCGATTAAGGGTCCGAGCAAACAAAAAAAGACCGCTCCGTATAGCCATTAACCGTAACCCCGGCCGGGCAGATCGCATCTGCCGATCGGAGGCGCAGTTCAAGCTAAACAAGCGGTCTTTCTTTATGGAACATGGATCGTTACAGCGCCGTCCAGCCGCCGTCGATCACCAGCTCCGAACCGGTAACGAATCTGGCTTCGTCCGAAGCGAGGAACAGCACGCCGTAAGCCACATCCTCCGGATTCCCGAAATAAGGAAGCTGCGTATAGGTCTGGTAATAAGGCAGCGCGTCTTTCATCGAAGGCTCCGTCATTGGAGTGACGATGATGCCCGGATGTACCGAATTGACGCGAATCTTATCTTTGCCGTATTCGACCGCGGCCGATTTGGATAAAGCGCGCAGCGCGCCTTTGGCTGCGGTATAAGGGCTCGTCCCGGCCATCCCGACGATGCCGCCGATCGAAGAAATGTTAATCAGCGAGCCGCCGCCGGCTTTTTGCATTTCGGGTATGACGTATTTCATGCCGAGTACGCAGCCGGACAAATTAATGTCCATCACTTTATCCCATTCGTCCATCCCCATGTTGGCAATCGTCTTCGTCGTCGATATGCCGGCATTATTGACCAAAATGTCGATTTTGCCGTACCGTTCCACCGTTTCCCGAACGACCTGCTTCCACTCTTCCTCCGAAGCGACGTTATGCTTCAACCCTACAGCTTGTCCGCCGGCGCCGCGGATCTCCTCCATCACTTCCTGCAACACGTCTTCCTTCACGTCCGTTCCGATTACGACAGCGCCTTCCTGCGCGAACAATTTGGCTTCCGCCGCACCCATGCCCAGCGCAGCTCCAGTGATAACGGCTACTTTTCCCGATAAACGTCCCATGACTATCTTCCTCTCCTTTTTTTGTTTAGAAGCTATGTACAGAGTATACACCCAAATCATCAATTTTGTGAAGTATTATACACAATGTCCATTAAATCAAATTATGGGAAGGAATATTTTTGTCCAGCCTTGTCTTTTATTTGGATAAAGCCGCGCATAAAACCCTTATAAATCGGGGATTTTAACATATTATCGGACAAATGCCGGTCCTGACTTCCGAAGAAGTCGGCCTTCATCTAATTTTGTCCGAATTGCGATAAAAAATCGAACATTCCTTGAACAAATTGTGTATAGTATGTTATACTGGTAACAAAGAAAACACTTACAAAGGAAATGGAAGTGATCATTATGACGACGAAAACCGTATCCGTAAGCAGCGTGCGCCACAATGAGAGGGATGTGCAGCGGCTTGTTAATTGGATGACAGCGGCTGCCTGGACGATTCTTGGCATCGGCGTTCTAATGTGTCTGTTTAATTTGCATCATTTCAGCGATCACAATACCTCGCTAATGGTAGGGATTGGATTCCTGGTCGGCAGCGTTCATATTTATGTCATTCGCACCGCCATTCATCTCGTTCATTCTCGCGCCGAGCAATCGGATGATAAATAATTGATTACGATTTCCCAAAGTCTGTTAGGCTTTTCCCAGTGAAACCCCTTTAAGAGCAAATCTTAGAGGGGTTTTTGTTTTCCGTTAATTTACATTCATCTTTTTCGTGAACTTTTTTTTACGGAAAAAAGTCGAAACCTTGACGTATTTGTTAACAGCTCACACATCGGACCGACTATCTGTTATCTTAGTCATAGACAAGAACGTTCAATATTTCACAAGTCAGTAATCCGGGGCGTTCGGAGATATTTCAAGGAGATGATATTACATGCGACTAACGAAAAAGGCTGCTCGGATTGCGGTTCCGCTGCTCTTTCTGGCCATGATCGTACTCCTTTCGGGCTGCGAATCCATGATGGTTATGAACCCGAAAGGACCGATAGCTGCCGGTCAAAAAGATCTTATTATTATCGCGACGATCTTGTGCGCCATTGTGTTGGTGCCCGTTCTGATCTTAACCGCGTATATCGTATGGCGGTACCGCGACAAGCCGGATAACAAGGCCGCATACAAGCCGAACTGGTCGCACAGCACGAAAATGGAGATCGTATGGTGGGGCATTCCTATCGTCATCATCATCGCTCTGGCCGCCTTCACAGCGCGCGACACTTATGCACTGGAGCCGTCTAAGCCTATCGCATCGGATAAAAAGCCTATTACGATTCAAGCGACGTCTCTGGATTGGAAATGGCTCTTCACATACCCGGAACAAGGCATTGCAACGGTGAACTACATCGAGATTCCGGAAGACACGCCAATTAAATTCGAATTAACGTCGGATGCGCCGATGAACTCGTTCTGGATTCCTCAGCTCGGCGGGCAGATGTACACGATGTCCGGCATGGCGATGACCTTGTTCCTGCAAGCCGACGAGCAAGGCGATTACTTCGGTACCGGAGCCAACTTCAGCGGCAAGCACTTTGCGGACATGAAGTTCCAGGTTCATGCCACATCGAATGAAGAATTTAACAACTGGATCAATGAAGTGAAGAAGAAATCAAATCCTCTTACTGAGGAAGGCTATAATCAGCTGGCGCTGCCGGGCACATCGGATAGACAGCTGTTCTCTTCCTTCCCTGAAGGATTATTCAACCGGATCGTGACCAAATACGTCACAGGCGGCGGTCACGCCCATCACGGATCGACAGAGAGCGGAGAAGCCGCCAAACAGGAGCAGCCTAAGGCTGCCGATCCGAAGAAATCGGGGATGGACTCCGGCAGTACGGATATGAAACAGGATCATAGTCAACATGCTGCACAATAGAATGAAAGGAAGGGGGCACTCACATGCTGGATAAAATTAAAGATTTTGCATCATGGTTTTTCGTAACCGGCGACCCGATGATTCTTGGCGCACAAGTCAGTATTGCGCTCGCCATGGTAGCCATCGTGTTCGTGCTGTCATATTTCAAAAAATGGGGTTGGCTGTGGCGCGAATGGCTTACTACCGTCGACCATAAACGTATCGGCATCATGTATATTTTATGTTCGATCCTTATGCTGTTCCGCGGCGGGGTGGACGCTCTGCTCATGCGTCTGCAGCTCGCCCTTCCCGGCGCTTCGTTCCTGGAGCCGGAGCACTACAATCAGATTTTTACAACTCACGGCGTCATCATGATCTTGTTCATGGCGATGCCGCTCATGTTCGGTTTGTTCAATGTCGTCGTGCCGCTGCAAATCGGCGCCCGCGACGTCGCTTATCCGTTCCTGAACTCGCTGAGCTTCTGGATGTTTTTCTGGGGCGCTATGCTGTTCAACGTTTCCTTCGTCATCGGCGGATCGCCGGACGCAGGCTGGCTGGCTTACCCTCCGTTGTCCGAGCTTTCGCATAGCCCGGGCGTAGGCCAAAACTTCTATATTTGGGGTATCCAAATCTCCGGTATCGGGTCTTTGGCGACAGGGATTAACTTTATCGTCACCATTCTCAAAATGCGCGCACCAGGCATGAAGCTGATGCAAATGCCGATGTTCACCTGGTCCGTATTGTCGAGCTGTATCATGATTATTTTCGCTTTCCCTATTTTGACCGTCACTATGGCGCTGCTATTCCTGGACCGCTTCTTCGGAGCGCATTTCTTCACGCTCGATATGGGCGGTAACCCGATGATGTATATCAACTTGATTTGGATGTGGGGACATCCCGAGGTGTATATCGTCGTCGTGCCGGCGTTCGGTATATTCTCCGAAGTCGTCGCCACGTTCGCCAAGAAAAAGCTGTTCGGTTATTCTTCGATGGTTTTTGCCATGCTTATAATAAGCGTAATGTCCTTCTTTACTTGGGTCCATCACTTCTTCACGATGGGTTCGGGCGCCGACGTTAACGTCTTCTTCGCCATCACGACGATGGCGATCGCGATACCGACAGGTGTCAAAGTCTTTAACTGGCTGTTTACCTTGTTCCGCGGCCGGGTATCCTACCCTACGCCGATGCTGTGGACCGTCGCTTTCATACCTTGCTTTGTCATCGGCGGGATGACGGGCGTGCTGCTTTCGGTAGCGCCGGCCGACTTCCAGTTCCATAACAGCTACTTCCTGATCGCGCACTTCCACCAAGTGCTGATCGGCGGCGTCGTGTTCGGTTATTTCGCAGGATTGTATTACTGGTGGCCAAAAATGTTCGGCTTCAGTCTGAACGAGCATTTGGGCAAATGGGCATTTTGGCTGTGGAACATCGGCTTCTACGTTTGCTTCATGCCGCAATATTTCCTGGGTCTGGACGGTATGACTCGCCGTACGTACACGTACGATTTCGATATGGGCTGGGGCCCGCTCAACCTGGTTTCGACCGTCGGCGGCTTCTTGATGGGTATCGGCTTCATTTTCCAAGTATGGCAAATCGCCTACAGCATCAAGCATCATAAACGCGACGTGACCGGCGACGCCTGGAACGGCCGCACGCTCGAATGGTCTATTCCTTCGCCTGCGCCTATGTACAACTTTGCGACATTGCCGCAAGTGCATGCCGTAGACGACTGGTGGGAAACGAAGCAAAAACTCGCTCAAGGCGCTAAGCCTGAGCCTACGGCGCCGTTGGAGCCGATTCATATGCCGAAAAACTCGGCTATCCCGTTCATCAAGTCGACTCTGTGGTTTTTTGCAGGCTTCGGCTTCGTATGGGGCTGGCTATGGCTGGCCATTCCGGCCATGATCGGCGTGCTCCTCTGCATGCTGGCGCGTTCGTTCTCTTACGATACGGACTACTATATTCCAGTAGATGAAATTAAGCAGACGGAAGCTGCACTAAGGGGGCTGAAGGTCTAATGGCACATGCGGCAGCGCATCACGGACACGATAATCACGAGCATGATCATCACGATCATGAATCGCTCAAAACGTTCGGTTTCTGGATATTCCTGATCACCGACTGTATTTTATTCGGATCTTTGTTTGCAACCTATATCGTCCTCCACGGTAACACCGCCGGAGGACCGACAGCCAAAGAGCTGTTCTCCATGCCGGGCATTATCGCCGAAACGTTCATTCTCTTGACGAGCAGCTTCACGAGCGGCCTTGCCGTGCTCGCCATGCACAAAGGCAACAAAAACCAGCTGATCGGCTGGCTGGCCGTTACCGCGCTGCTCGGCGCATCGTTTGTGGCGCTTGAAGTCAACGAGTTCGTGCACATGGTTACCCATGAAGGAGCTACGATCTCCACCAGCGGCTTTTTATCGGCCTTCTTTACGCTCGTCGGCACGCACGGACTTCACGTATCTTTAGGTTTGTGCTGGATGATCGGCTTAATGTTCCAACTGAAAAAACACGGCATTACGTCCGTGACCAAGCGCAAGGTCGACGTCATCAGCTTGTACTGGCATTTCCTGGACGTCGTATGGATTTTCGTCTTCACGGTAGTTTATTTGATGGGGGTGATGTAAGATGAGTCAATCCAATACCCATTCGCATGACGCGCATTCCGGTTCGCACGGATCGCTCAAATCTTATGTCATCGGCTTCATTCTGTCCATCGTGCTCACGATCATTCCGCTGGTTGTCATCATGAACCATATGTTCAGCGAAACGGCCCGAATTGCCGTTATTCTGATCATGGCGATATTGCAGTTCGCCGTTCAGCTCGCTTTCTTCATGCATCTGAAGGAAGGCGAGAACGCCCGCTGGAACATCATGGCTCTGGTGCTCGGTCTGATTATTCTGCTGACGATCGTCGCAGGCTCCATCTGGATCATGACCTACAACCAAGTCGCTCATTGATCGATCATTGGGGTTAAAATAACCCCACAAAGTGGGGCCTTGGCTTCGAAGCGGATTCAGGTACTTTGCGGGGAGCCCCGAAATTTATAAACGCTATAATGTTAAAATAGAGAGCATTCTTCGGTCCGCCGGAGAATGCTCTTTCTTTTTTTCTGCGAAAACTGCAACAAATCGGGCTGAAGTTCCGTCAATGCTATTGTAATTCAATTGGTTACATCTAATGATCACACTTAAAGGAGAACGTATTTATGAACAAAGCAATGAAACGAAGCGCAGCTCTTCTCGCTCTTTCCATGACATTAACCGGAGGAGCCGCTTATGCCGCTCCCGGCGACGCCGTGCCTGCGGCGGCGGTCGTAACCGCTCAGCCTATAGCCGCGCCGGTGCAAATTACGTTAAATAACGAACCGCTGGCGGTAGCCGGTTATCTGAAAGCCGGACAGCCTATGCTGCCGCTCCGCGCCGTATCCGAAGCGTTAGGCTTTACGCTGACGTGGAACCAGGCGGACGCCTCGGTCGACTTGGTCCAAGGCGCTGCTTCCGCGCATTTGAAAACCGGCGAAGACCAGTACAGCTTGAATAAAGCGATCAAAACGTTAGGCGCGGCTCCCGAGCTCGTCGACAATACCTTATATATTCCCGCTTCGTTCGTAAGCGAAATTTTGAACGCGCAAGTTCAGACGGAAGGAGCGGCGGTGACGATTTCTAACAGCGAAGTGAAAAAGACCGCCCAAACCAAAGGGATCATCACCGCAATCCGCGACACCGACGGTCACCGCTCGATTCAGCTTAACGGCGTCGCCGTGGACGGCATCGTGCTGAACGTATCGGACGATACGGTATACGAAGATGCGCAGGGCGCGGCGCTCGCCTTCGCCGACCTTGCCGTCGGCATGGAAGTCGAAGCGGAGCATTCCCTTGCCGCTACGCTCAGCCTGCCTCCGCAAACGCCGACGTACAAGCTTACCGTGATTAGCGGCGCTGAGTCCAAGGATATGCTGGGCACGTCGGGAACGATTGAAGAGGTCCGTACGGGAAGCGACGGCTCGACCAGCCTGCTGATCAAAGGTGCCGGATTAACGGAAACATCGCCCGGCGAGATCGTGCTGCAGTTGTCCGAGCAAACGAAGCTCACCGATATCCAAGGCGAAGCCGTCGACGCAAGCAAGCTGACGCAAGGCGCCAAAGTTATCGCCGTCTACAGCCCGGTGATGACCCGCAGCTTGCCGCCGATCGGCAAAGCGGCGAAGATCGTGCTGCAAGCCGCAGCCGAGTAAATCGCGCGATGCCGACTGTACCGCGGCTGGCTGGCTGATAGCCTCAGCTTGATTAGCCTCCGCGGGCAGCACGAACCGCGCTCCATACCGAAGCCGCCCGGCCGCAGACTTCTGCGGCCGGGCGGCTTCGGCGTTTTTATGCGGCGGCAATCCGGCGGACGCGGCGGTCGGGTCGCTATATCGGGCTAATGCCGGTCTTATCTGCAATGTCCGGGAGCGACGGAAGCCGGTGTGGGAAGCATCCGGCTGGAGACAGCCCCTTGCCTTATGCTTCATCCTCTGTCCGGCTTCAAGCCCGGCACTCGTCCTCCAGTACCTTCAGCTGCCCTATCGCATGCTCATGGACGGCCTCTATGCGTGGAGGCGCTTCTCCGGCTTCGATCATTCGGCGAACGAGCCTCTCTCTCATCACCTGCTTCACTTCCCGATGAGCTTCGCTTGCTATAAGGTTACGCAGCTCCCACGGGTCGGCTTGCAAGTCATATAGAAATTCCTCGACGTAGAGGTCGCTGCAGCTATCCCGTATGGCGTCCCGCCGCGGGGCGCTTACGCTGTATTTCCAGCGCTCGGTGCGCACGGCCCGTCCGACCTGCGACTCGCTGATCTGCACGAACATCTCGCTCGGCCATTCCGTCTCCTGCCGTCTGACGAGCGGCATGACCGAACGCCCCTGCATCGCTTCGGGCACCTCAAGCCCCGCCGCATCCAGCAGCGTCGGCGGCAGATCGATCAGGCTGACGAGCTCGCGGACGCGCCCTCCGCCTTGAAAGCCTGGCCCCCAGGCGGCCGCAGGAATGCGGATCGAGCTGTCGTGACACGAGCGCTTGTACTCTTCGTTGCGCGTTTTGAAATGACAGCCGTGGTCGGATGTAAAGAGAACGATGGTGTCGCCCGCCAGATCGAGACTGATCAATGCGTCCATCAAGCGGCCCAGCGCTTCATCCAGCCGCTTGACCATCCCGTAATAGCCGGGCAGATGCCGCTGCGCGGTTCCTCCGAGCGCTGCCAAGTCGGGCGGCGTCCAGGCGGAGACGTAAGAAGTCTCAAGTCCCGACGGCGCGGGATAATCGTCTCTGCGGTTTTGATGATGCGGCTCCAGGAAGGAGAGGAACAGGAAGAACGGCTCGTCCTGATGATCGTTCACATAGCGGATCGCCGCGTCCGTCAAAGCGTCGACCCGGTACCCCGGCAGCTTAACCCGCTCGTTGTCGTTGTTGTAAACGATCGTATCGTAAGCGTCGGACGTATGCTCGAGAGAGTCGGCCGCGAGCCAATATTCGTAGCCGCCGCGCAGCTTCTCCGGCACCGGCTCCGTCCTCGTGGACGCCAAATGCCATTTGCCGATATACCCGGTTCGATAACCGGCATCGCAAAATTCGTGAGCCAGCGTGCGGGAGCTGTCCGGAAGCGGAATTCCGTTGCGATAGCATCCGTTCTCCGTAGCATATAGTCCGGTTTGCAGACACGCTCTGGCCGGCCCGCAGACCGGCTGGCATGTGAACGTATTGTATAAATGAGTCCCTTCCGCAGCCCACCGATCAAAATGGGGAGTAAGCCCTAACGGATTGCCGTGCAGTCCGGTCGTATCCCAGCGCTGCTGATCCGTAAAGAACACAATGACATTCGGTTTTTGAAGCTTCTGCTGCTTTTTCTGTTGCGGCATAGCCTAACACCCTTCCTTCGATGATTTCCCGCGTCCGCTTCGTTCCGAACGCAAGTTAACCTTTAATCCCCGTCGTGGCAATGCCTTCTACGAAGTAGCGCTGGAACATAAAGAAGATAAGCAGCGGCGGCAAAATGGCGACGACGGACATCGACATAATCTGATTCCATTCCACCGTCCCTCCGGTCGAATCGATGGTCATCCGGAGCGCCAGCGAAACCGTATACTTCTTGACGCTGTTGATGAAAATAAGCGAATTGAAGAAATCGTTCCACGTCCAGATAAACTGAAAGATCGCCGCCGAGAACAATGCGGGCTTGCAGAGCGGCAGCAAAATTCGAAACAAAATCGTAACCGGATTGCATCCGTCCATAACCGCCGATTCGTCCAGCTCCCGGGGCAGCCCGCGAAAAAACTGGATCAGCATAAATATAAAAAACGGATAGCAGGCAAAAATCGCCGGCACGATAAACGGCAAATACCCGTCAAGCCATCCCAGATTACGGAAGATCAAATACCGGGGAATAATAATGACCGCTTGCGGCAGCATCAGCGTCGAAATCATCAGCGCGAACAGCACGCTCTTGAGCGGAAACTGGAACCTGGCGAAGCCGTAAGCGACAATCGCGCTGGACACCACGGTAAAAAATACGGTCGGCACGACGAGCAGCAGCGTGTTGAAGAAGAAGGTGCCGTAAGTAAACTGCCCCGTCCCCTGCCATCCTTTGCTGTAGGAATCCCACACGAACGTTTTCGGGAGCAGCGACAGCGAGCCGAACAAGTCGGTGTTCGTTTTGAACGAACCGAAGAACAGCCAGATCAGAGGATAGATCATAAGCAGGCCGAATGCGAGCAGCAGCAAATTTTTGATCCATCTGCCGGCAGCCGTAGGCTGCTTTCCGTATTGCAGCATCATCACATTTTCCCCCCGTCTTCATAATGCACCCATGATCTGGATGAACGGAAAATAAGCAAAGTCAAAATCAGAATGATCGCAAACAGCACCCAGGACAAGGCGGACGCATACCCCATATGCAGCAGCTTGAAGGCATCGTCGTAAATTTTCATTCCGATCAAATACGTCGACTTCATCGGCCCGCCGTTTGTCACGACGAAAGCGGCGGTAAATTCCTGCAAAGCCCCTATCGTCTGCATGACCAGGTTAAACAATATGATCGGCGTCAGCAGCGGCATGGTGATGTTAAAAAACATTCTTACCCTGCTCGCCCCGTCGACCATCCCGGCTTCATACAGATCGGTAGGAATTTGCTTCAACCCGGCGAGAAACAATACCATCGAAGAACCGAACTGCCATACGACCAGGAAGCTGATCGTCCAGAGAGCCACGTTCGGGCTGCCCAGCCAATCGATCGACGGTATATGCAAAAAGGACAGTGCCTGGTTAACGATACCTTCGCGCATAAACAGGAACCGCCATAAAATCGAGATCGCCACGCTTCCGCCCAAAATGGACGGCAAATAGTACATCGTCCTATATACGTTAATGAATCTCCCTTTGGAGTTCAGAATGATCGCTACGAATAAAGCGAATGCCAGCTTGAGCGGCACCGCCATTAAAGTATACAAGAGGGTTACGCGCAACGACGGGAAGAAATCTTTATCATCCTTGAACATCGTTACGTAATTTTGCAAACCGACGAAATGCGTCGCCTTCACGATCGAATAGTCCGTAAACGAATAATACAGCGACAAGAGCAGCGGATAAAACTGAAACCATGCGAATCCGATAATCCACGGAGAAATGAACAATAGTCCCCAAGCGGCATTCGTGAACTTCATTGACTGCTTCAATATTCTGACTCCCTTCTGTGTTCAAACATGCCGGTCATTTGGTAACGGAGAGAATACCGCCGTATAAGGCGGCTTCTCTCCGAATGATTCGGGCTCCTGCAGCGTCAGGCTCTTATTTCTTTAACGCAGTCAGCTTGGAGCCGTAAGCTTTGACAATTTCGTCCGCCGCCTGCTCCGGCGTCTCCTTCTGATAAATCAGCTTCTGCAGCGTATCTTTGGCAATTTGCGCGAGATCGGCATTGATGCTGATGACGTTAGGAGCGATCGTCTTCTGCTTGGCCGCGAGGTCCAGCCCCTTCGTAATGTTCGGATCAAGCTGCTTCGCGTCCTCCAGCGCTTTCCTGGCCGTGCTCGTCGCCGGAATGCCGCGCTGCGCGCCGAGGATAAGCGCCGCGTCCTTATCGTTTACCATCCAGTTAATAAACTTAACCGCCTCTTCCGCGTTCGGCGACGTTTTATTCACCGCAAAGCCTGTTCCCGCCGCGATCGGGTTGCCGGATTGCAGCGCGTTCGGAGCCATCGGATAAGCGGCTACGCCGAGCTTGCCGTCGGGCACGGATTGCTTATACTTATCGAAGGCCGAGATGTAGTCGAACAAGACGCCGACCTGGCCTTTAATCCACTTCGGATTCTGCTCCATCTTGCCGACGAACGCCGAGCTGTCGCCGAACGGTTCCAGAACGCCGCCCTTGTACAATTCGGACAAATATGCAAGCCCTTTGGTCAAAGCGGCATTGTCAAATGCAGGAGTGTAATCGTCATTGATCCAGTTTTTCCCGGTCATCTGGGCTACGTAAGGCTGCAAAATCAATTTGTATATGACGTCGATATCGGCCGACATCAGGTACGCGTTCGGGTCCTGGGCGTGAACCTTTTTCCCGATTTCCAGCAGATTGTCCCAAGTCCATTCCGTCGTTTCCGGAATGCCGAATTTCTGGAAGAAGGCTTGATTGTAGAACAAGGATGTAGCGGTCGCTCCGGCCGGCGCCATGACCATCTTATCCTTGTAATTGGCGAAATTGTTCAGCACGGAAGGGTCGTAGCCGCTCGTATCCAGCGATTTGGACTGCTTCAGATCGAGCAGGAAATCGTACATGTCGTTATCCCATTCATAAGTGAACTGGAACAAATCGGGAGCGGTGCTGCCTGCGAATTGAGTGAGCAATTTGTTGTAAAAGCCGTCGAAGCCCGTGTATTCCGCTTCGATCTTGACGTTCGGGTGCAGCTTGGTATAAGCGTCGATCGCCTTCAGCGTCGCCTGGTGACGAGTATCGTTCCCCCACCAGCTGAACCGCAGCGTAACGGGCTTGGTGCCGTCCGCGCTTCCCTTCTGCGCTTGCGGATCGCCGGCTGAATTTCCCCCGCAAGCGGCTAGCGTCATACCCATCACGGAGCAAATAGCGAGAGTGGAAGCGATTCTCTTAACCGATTTCTTCAACTTGATTCCCCCTAAGTCTATAGTGTTGACGCTTTCATCATAGCATCGGAAACAAACACAACAAAAGGTCCTCTCCTATTGATTACGTTTACATTTTTTTGTCTCGTTGGGGAAAAGTATCATTATTTTAGATTTTCATCTGCCCATTATCTGCTATAATGATACGTGAGGTGAAATCGGATGTATAAAATTTTGGCTGCGGACGACGAAGAAGATACGCGCGACACGCTGTGCAACTGCTTCCCGTGGGAATCCGTCGGCTTTACCGTCGTTCATCAAGCCGGCAACGGATTGGAGGCGCTCTCTTATTTGGAAGCGAATCCGGTGGATGTGCTGCTGTGCGATATACGAATGCCGATGATGTCCGGTTTGGAGCTGTGCAAGCAAATTCATCAGCGCAGGATGGGAGTCCGGATCGTGCTGTTAAGCGCTTACCGCGATTTCGAATACGCCCGGGAGGCCATGACTTACGGCGTGTCCCACTATATGCTGAAGCCGGCCAAATACGACGACATCGTTGGCGTATTTACCCAGCTTAAGACGGCTCTCGACGAAGCGAAGGACTCTCTTGCCGCGGAAGCGGCGGAGCATGGCGGAGCGCTGCCCGGCTCAGGCTGGGGCGATCCGGTTATTTCCACTATCGTCAAATGCGTGAACGCGGATTACCGCACCGTGACCCTGCAGCTTGTCTCCGAAACGGTGGAGATGAACTCAAGCTACGTCAGCGTCTATTTCAAGAAAAAAACGGGGATGCACTTTTCCGAATACGTTCTGAAGGTAAGAATGGAAAAAGCGGCGGAGCTGTTAAAGCACGGATATATGAAAGCGTTTGAAGTCAGCGAGGCGGTAGGCTATGCCAATCCGAAAAACTTCATTCGGGCATTCAAGCAATTTCACGGCATAACACCGGGGCAGTTCAAAAATGGGCGTTAATTTGAAGCAGCCGCATATCGGCCGGTCGTTAAAGATCAAATTTTTCGTCAACAACTTGCGCAATATTTTGGCCCTTTGTTTAATTCCGCTGCTGCTGCTCGGCTCCTTATCGATCATTTTGTCGCAGCGCTATACGCGCGTCGATGCCGAACAAAATCAGGAAAAGCTGCTGAATCAATATAACGAGCTGTTTCAGGTCGTTGCATCGGAGATCGATTCGCTCAGCTTATCCTTCAATACGAATCCGAAAATCGCGGACAAGCTCCACAACATTTTATCCAAGCCCAACTACTCCTACGAAGATGCGGACGCGCTGTACTATCTCAAGCATATTATCGATGTGTCGGCCAATTCCAGACCGTACGTGCATTCCATCTACGTCTACTATCCCAACGACCAGCAGCGGTTTCTCAGCTCGCGCGAAGGTCTGGTCAACCTGCAGTCTTATTTGGATAAAGGCTGGTATGACAGCTATTTGAACGATTCGAATACGGCGGGCTTTACAACCGAAGTGCGCAGCCTGTACAATTACAGCTTCGAAAGCGACCCGACCCGTGTCGTGAGCGTTTACAAATTAATCAACGACCGGAACAACGCGAGCAAGAAGGGCGTTATCGTTTTGAACTTGTTTCCGGACTACTTTGTCAAATCGTTCCCGTCCATCAGCGAATATCCGAACCGCAGCTTTTATATTACGGACGATCAGAACCGGGTCATCATGCAATCCGGGGAGTCCGAATACGATGAGATGCTTCCGTCATTGCGGCTGCCCGAGCAATTCGACACGCTGCAGTTCGATAACGGAATCTATCATTTGACCGTCAAGAAAGCGCCGCGGTTACATTGGAACCTCATTTCCGTCGTCCCGCGCAAATCGTTGTACAGCTTATCGTTCACATTGATCGTCATCACCTGCCTGCTGGCGCTCGCCGCCTTGATCTTGTGCGCGCTGGCCGCCTTATGGCTGACCGGCAAAAACTACCGGCAAGTTTACGGCATTCTTCGTCTGCTCGAATCCGCCGACGCCCCGGATTCGATGGAGAACGTTCCGAATCAGGGACATGATATTTACGCCTTCATCATCACGCATATTCTGGAAAGCTTTCTGGAGCAAAAGTATTTGAAAATCCAGCTTTCCGAGCGGCTGTACCGGATGCAGGCGCTCGAATTCAAGGCGCTGCAATCCCAGATCAACCCCCATTTTCTGTATAACACGCTCAATTCGATCTATTGGAAAACGTTCCAATTGACCCGTTCCACGAATGCGCCCAGCCGCATGATCGAGCTCTTGACGGCGATATTGCAATATACGCTGGATTCCTCGACGAAGGTTGTCCGGCTGGAGGAGGAGATCGCGCATACGCAGAGCTATGTAGAAATTCAGCAAATCCGTCATAAAGACCGGTTTCAGGTGATATGGGACAAGACGGAGCCTTTCCGCGATTGTGAAGTGATCAAGCTGAGCATGCAGCCGCTGCTTGAGAACAGCTTCCAATACGGGATGGAGCATACGTCCCGCCTGCTCGTCAAGGTCAAGTTCCGTATGCAGCGCGATACGCTCAAGGTAACCGTTATCGACAACGGGGGCGGCATCGATAAGCGGCGGCTTCTGCAAATCCGCGCCTCGCTCCATGCAGAGGAAGACTCCGGACGCCATATCGGACTCAGCAACACCAATAAACGGATCATGCTGCAATACGGGGAGACGAGCGGCATCAAGATTGTCAGCAAAAAAGGCTGGGGCACCGCGGTCACGCTGCATTTCCCGCAAGGGAGCAAGCAGGAACAAATCCCCCAAAAGTGACGCGATGCTCTGAAGCTTATTCCGTCCGCATCCAGCCTAGGCTGGATCGGCGTCTAACCATTCCTCTCCCTAGAGTAAAGGGCAGAGAAATCTGCCCCTCCTCATCAAACCGTACGTGAGGTTTTCCCTCATACGGCTTTCCGATGTTCGTCATTCATGTGCATGCAGATTACAAGAGCGTTTTAAGTCCATATT
>NZ_JANYUY010000086.1 GCF_025060755.1 Paenibacillus doosanensis | reverse complement strand
GGGAAAGTCCAGTCCCTTTTGCAATTTTCAAGGTGCGATTTACTGGAAATCGAAAAGTTTGCGGCCAGTTCCCATGGGAACTGGAAATCGGCTTAAAACTTGGTTCTAGAAATACTATACGAGGAGGAGCAATCATGCTATCGCAATCCATGCGCAGGACACTGGGCGCAGCCCTGTCGTTGCTGCTGCTGTGCAGCCTGCTGATGCCGGTCATGGCATTCGGAGCCGCACCCGTCGCAATGACGGATCTATCGGATTCCTACGCGCAAAAGGAAATCCAAAGCTTGGCCGACGCCGGGATCGTCAGCGGCTACCAGGATGGGTCTTTCCGCCCTGGCAATGCCATGACCCGCGCGGAATTGGCCAAAATTCTGGTCCTGACTCTAGGACTTCAAGAAAAACCGGAGAAGTCGTCCGTCTTTACGGATGTCGAGCCAGCCGACTGGTATAACGGCTACGTCGGCGCGCTGATCGACTCCGGCATTACGGAGGGCACATCGGCCACTGAATTTTCTCCGAACGCCAATGTGACAAGAGAACAATTGGTCGTCTTTTTCATCCGCGCTATGGGCCTGGAGAAGGAAGCGCAGAAACTGCCGGCCGATGCCAAGCTGGCTGACCTCGGCACGGTCTCTTCTTGGGCGCAGCCTCATGTATCGCTCGCGTTCAAGCTCGGGTTCGTCGGCGGCATGGAGGCGCAGGACGGTACGTTCGTATTCCAGCCTAAGGAGTATGCGCAAAGACAAGCGTTAGCCCGTTTGGCCTACGAATTCATGACCCAGCGCTCGGTCTATATCGAGAAAGCCAAGGCGCTGGCTTCAGAGACCCGCCAGGAGCCTGCGATCAGCTCAGTGTCGGTTATAAACAACAGCACGGTCGAGGTCGCCTTTCAGCACAATATCGCGGCGCCCGCCGCCTCCGACTTCACCTTCGACAACGGGCTTAGCGTTACGAGCGCGGCGTTAAAGGACGGCAGCGCCTCCGTCGTCGTATTGACCACCTCGGTCCAAACGGCCGGCACGGTGTACAAGCTCAGCTATCAAGGGCAGGACACCGGCCATTCGATTACAGGCGCGGCAGCGGCCGCCGTAGGCGGCGGTGGCGGGGGCGGAGGCGGATCTCGCGGTGGAGACAGCGCTGCCGAATCCGATCTGACCAAAATCAACCGCGGCGGCACTTACAGCTCCCTGACCATCGCCGCTTCGGGCACCGCAGGTCCCGCCGACGGAGCCCAAAAAACCGTCGTAACCGGCACCTTGACGCTAAACCCGGGCAAAGACGGTGAAATCACGCTGCAAAACGTGGAAGCGGAGCACATCGTCGTTGCTTCCGGCAGCTCCAATTCGATTAAACTGCGAAACACTGTCGCAAAAACGTTACGAATGGCGGCAGGCAGCCAGACGAACCCGGTTCGCATCGAATCCTTGGAAGGCTCCTCCGTCACGAATACGGACGTTCAGTCCAAAGCCATTATCGAATCCGCTAACGGCAGCCTTGGCGTGATCGTGATCGGTTCAGGTGCTGCCGGACAAGAGGTTGAGCTTAGAGGAACGATCCGCGAAGCGGTGACGGTCCAAAGCGCAGGCGCCCGCATCAAGCTGGCCGCGCCCAAAGACGGCGGCACGACGGTCATCGCAGGGCTGATCATCAGCTCCAATGCAGCAGCGATAACAACCGATGCGGGAACTACGCTGGAGTCGGTACAAGTGACGGCGCCTAACGCATCGATCTCCTTGACCGGCGAAGGCGGTATCGGGTCGGTAACCGTCTCCCAAGAAGCGGCAGGCTCGGCGTTGCAGATAACTAATTCCCGAATCGCTTCCCTTCGATTGGAAGCGAACGTGAAGCTGGACGGCGACGCGGCTGCTCTCGGCGCCGTGCCGATCATCGCATCGCCCGGCGTGGTCATTGAAGCGGCCCCAGCATTAACCGACGCGTTAAAGAACAACGCGGCCGCCGCCATTGCCGCCATCGGCGATTTCACGGACTATTCGCAGGCTATCGAATCGCAGATCGCCGCCGCCGAGACGTTGGCGAATAACGCGATCCTGCTCGGCGTTGCCGCTGACGACATTACCGGTTATGCGGCAGCGCTGCCTAAAGCCAAGAGCCGGATGACGGAGCTGGCTCTGGACGCCGCTTCCCGCGACGTGTCCATCGGATTTGCCGATCACGACGCGAAGGAAGCCGTTACGCGCAATGTGACCCTCGCAGCGGCCGATACGGCTCGCGGCGTCGCTTTCGCTTGGAACAGCTCCAATCCCGCCGTACTGACGGCAACCGGTATCGTGACCCGCCCGGCGGCCGGGGAGAAGGATGCGGAGGTCATTCTGTCCGTCACCTTGACGAAGAACAATCAGGAACGGCATGTGGAATTCCGGCTGCTTGTATTGGCGCAGCAGAGCACGGTAGAGCCGCAGCCCGCTCTCGTCTCTCTCTCCGCCGAACCGGCGAGTATCGTCTTCAGCGCGTCCGGCTCGTCCCGGCAGTTGAAGATCTCCGCCGCTTATTCCAATGGGGACGTCCGCGAGGTGACGAAGCAGGCCGCATTCCTTAGCAGCGACCCGTCGGTAGCGGCGGTAAGCCTAAGCGGAATGGTAACCGCCGCGGCTAACGGCATAACCGAGATTCAGGCCAGCTACGAAGGGAAGACGGTGATCGTTCCGGTAACGGTGGATATGGCCCCGACAACAGCGAAGATCATGGTCACGGCTACGGCTGGAGATGCGCAAGCGGACTTGTCTTGGAATTCGATCGGAGCGAGCGTCGTATACCAAGTCTACAGTTCCAGAATCAGCGGTTATTACAAGGATGTACCCGCTACCGTAACAGAGACCGCCTATCATGCTGCCGGTTTGCAAAACGATGTCGAATATTATTTCATCATAAAAGCAACTATTGACGGAGGAATAATAGCCTCCAATGAAGTGAAGGTTGTTCCCGCTGCCGCAGCATCTGAGCAGAAAACGGCTATGCCGACCGTCACAGGGGCAGTATATACGAACGGCTGGCTTCTTCAAGGCACTGCCGAGCCTGGGGCACCGTCTTCTCAGACAGACGTGGTATTGCAAACAAAAGAAGGAATGTTTCTGGATTACACCCGCGTTAATTGGGATGGAAGCTTTATTTTGGACTCCAGCACCTTATCGGAGCCAAGAGGAGCGCTTACAGCGGGAGAGGAACTGTGGCTGACAGCTCAGCACTCCGGCAAACAAAACAGCGATCCGGTAAAGCTGGTGATTCGGCCTACTCAAGGACAAACCCAAATTCCTACCGTAATCGGAAGCGTGTATGATATTACAACTTCCATTGAAGGCTACACTGAGCCCGGAGCAAGGATTGTTTTAAGAGATCACGATCACATCCTATCTTCAACGATTGCTAATAAGAAGAACGGTTACTACTCCGTTTCCATATATGAGCATCATCAAGCAGGGGAAGAACTGACCCTTTCGGCCGAATCCATCGGTAAAGCCGCAAGCGACCCGGTTCGAATCATCTTGCAGGCTTATCCAGTAACGTTGACACCTACGGTGAAAGGCAATATATATACCAATGGATGGAGCCTGATGGGGAGTATGCCACCAGGGAGTGCATATAGTTCGACTTCTATTATTTTATCTAGGCAGGACGGCACTGAGCTCACCCGAACCAATGTGTATTCTGATGGATCGTTTCAGATGACTTCAAGCTATGCTACTGATCTCATTCCTACGCTCACAGCAGGTGAACAACTGAATGTGACCGCCCAGGAATACGGCAAGCCTGCAAGCGATCCAATCGAATTGATCGTCAAGCCCACTGTGGGACAAACGCAACCGCCTGCGGTCACCGGGAATGTTTATGAAAATACAAATATGGTTTCAGGCTATGCAGAACCGTATGTTTTCATACAACTCGCAAACAGCGCCAATGAACCTATGGCAGGAGTATACAGCAGCGTTGACGGATACTACCGTATATCTGTTTCAAAGCCGTTTCAAGCGGGTGAACAACTGATTTTGACAGCTATGACCATCGGGAGAGCAGTAAGTGACCCGGTCCGATTTACTGTTCAAACAACTCCTAAGACGCCTAAGCCTACAGTAACCGGCGCCGTATATACAAATGGTTGGAAGCTGCAGGGGGTTGTTGAAGCAAGTGATCCGGATTCGACCATCAGCATCCTATTATCTAAAAAAGACGGTACCGAAATAGACAACGGTTATGTAAATGAAGACGGCACCTTCTCTCTCAGCTCAAATGAATATGACCATGTGGAGCTAACCGCCGGCGAGGAATTGTTGTTGACGGCCAAAGCATTCGATGCAGACAAAAGCGACCCGGTTATTATTATCGTGCAGGCGATAAACGGTCAGACGGCTCAGGTTGTAGCGGATGTTGTCAACGATGCGTTCGTTAGCGGTTGGGCCCCGTACCAGTCCATAGTGAACGTAACCAATCTCACTCACTATAGCAGCGTGTCTTTCATTCCTTCACGGCCTGACGGCTATTTTAGCTATGGAAACTCAGCTAATCAAGTTGAGGACGTTTTGTCGATCACGGCAACGTCCATCGGCGAAGCTACCAGCACTCCGCTCAAAGTAACCGTTTCAGCCGCTCCGGTAACCGCTCAGCCGACGATAACAGGGGGCATCTATGACAACGGCGGTATCGACATCAGCGGACAAGCGGAACCGGGAATGCCTAGAAAATGGACTATGCTAACTTTATCCAATGCAAATCCTTTTTATCGTTTTGAATATAATATTCCGGTACAACTGGACGGCAGCTTTTCGGAGCAATCGTTGAACGGCGATCTTGCCAGACTCAGCGCCACCGGAACCGAACTGCAGCTGCAATTAGTAGCCCAAGCGTTCGGCAAAAAACCAAGCGAGCCACTAAGCATCGCTGTACAACCGACGACGGGGGTAACGCCATCCCCTACGGTCAATTCGGCGACGGTGGCATCCTTAACCGGCCTTGCGGTACCCGGTGCGATTATCAAAGCAACAACGGTTACCGGCTATACAATACCGATAACAGCAGCTCTGGATGACGGTTCTTTTGATCTGGGAGTGATCGAAGCTGGCACGTTAAATGCCGGGGATGTCATAACGGTGACGGCAACCAAGCTGGGGCAAGCGACAAGCAAGCCTGTGTATGTTACTGTGCAGGCGACAGAAAAAACGAACGTGCCCACGGTGACCGGAAATGTATATCCCAACGCCTACGCACTTTACGGAACAGTGGGGCCAAGCCTGGGCTACACCACCTTTACCATAGCTCGGCAGAAGGGAAGCCCCATCGCTACATTTTATTCGGATCGGGCCGACGGTGAATACTCAGCAGCTCAAATATTGGATTCCTATATAGGTCTTAGCGAAGGCAAACAGCTGCTCTTGAGAGCCCAAACATACGGTAAAGCGAAAAGCGATCCTGTCGTGCTCACTGTCCAGGCAACTCACGGGCAAACTGAGGTTCCTACCTATAACAATGATATGTTCGGAACCGATTATTTTAAGGGAACGGCGGAGCCCGGCGCGCTCATCGAGCTTACCAATAACGCTATGGCGTCCAGGTACAGAACTACCGCCGCTGCAGACGGCAGCTTTTCGATCCAGCTGCTTTCCGGGGAGTTTCGAGCAGGAGATCTGTTTTCGCTGACCGCTACCGTCGTCGGTAAGGAAACCAGTACTCCCGTGAACTTCACGATGATAAAATATCCGTAACATGAAATACCGCCGGTGGCCTCCATGGCCATCGGCTTTTTAATATGTCAAAAGGATTTCCCTCCTCACTGTCGAAATGGTAATGATCATTTTGGTAAATAAAGTATAATTTTGTCGGCAGGTGAATCGATTTGTGTCCATTGCAGCAGGAAAGCGAAGCCTTTATCAATGAACCTCAATTTACAGACGCTATCTTCGAAATGGAACGCACGATTCTGGATGGGGGCCAAATCGATCCGGAAACGCTATCCTCGATTCCCGATGCCTTGCTGCTAACCTCTCCGCTGCTGCTTCAGCAGCAAGGATGGCATTGCTATCGCCGCGGCCGGTTAAACGAAGCTGTCTCTTACTTCAAGGATGCAGTGCAGGGCTTCGCCTCCCAAACCTTCCAAGCGAGACTGCTGGACGCCTTGTCCCAATTAACGCTCGTCTGCTTGCGGATAGGCGAGTGGCAGGACGCCCGCACGATCTTGGCTTTTTTGAAAACAGAGGCTATGTACAATTCATCCAGCGTCGGCGGAAATGGGATGTATGCGCTCGCTTGCGGAGCTTTTATAACGGATGATATGCCGAAACAAAGCGAATGGTACCGCCTCTCCCAGTCTTTATATCTAGAGGCGGGAGATGCGTTCGGTTATGCCGAGGCAGGCCTTGCTTCGCTGCTGGACAGCGGGGACCGGATGGATGAGTCTGTTCGAGAGCAGCTGCTGCTTCGGATCGATCAGAAAGCAGCGCTAAGCAGCGGCTTGCAGCCGTACGGACAGCTGGCCAGAGGGCTGGCTTACAGCCAAGCCTGCCAATGGAACGAAGCCTCGGCAATCTATTCGTCCATTGACGCCGAGCTTCTGCCTTATCCTTGGTCCGTCATCTGCAGACTCAAGCGGCTGGAATCGGCTTTGCTTGCAAGCTCCCCGGGCGCCTCGGAAGATTGGGAGTTAGTCAACGAAATCGCCGAGCACTGTCGGCCCGACATCGCCATACAGATTCAAATTGCCGGATTGCGTTACGTATCCGCCATGCTTGAACATCATGAAAACGAAGCGAAGCATTGGCAGCGGACTTTGAAATCATGGCTGGAGCTGTCCGGAAACCCTATACATACGGCATGGGCTCGCCGGTGGGAAGAAACGGTCTGCGTTTGCTCGCCTCCCAACCACAGCTCCTCCCTCGCCCCTTCCGGGTCGGGATGGCTTATTAGCTGCTTCGGTAAACTGCGCTTTTCCAAATCCGGCACCGAGCTTCCCAGTATGAAATGGAAGCGCAAGAAAGCGATGGTGCTGCTGGTCTATTTGCTGACGCAGCCTCACTTCTCCGCTCCCAAGGAGCGCGTTATGGTTGCCCTGCTGCCGGACGTAAGCGCGGATCGAATGAACAATCATATGTATGTCATGATTCATCAATTGAAACAAACCTTGAAGCAGGAATTGAATATGGAGGATGTAATTCAAAACCAGGATGGTGTACTCCGTCTCGATACCAAGTGGATTCAGGATGTCGATGTCGTTGCTTATTTGAACCTCGTCCGGGCCGGGGATCAGGCATGGGGATCGGATCGCGAGCTCGCTGCGGAACAGTATGTTCGCGCCCGGCGTCTGTACGGAGAATTCGTGCCGGAGCTGCAATCTTCGGATTGGCTTGATCAATATCGCGATTATTTGGCGGATACTCAGAGCGGGATTGTGCGCAGGCTTGCCGTTCATTACGCCCAGCGCGGCCTAAACGATCTTGCGGAGTCTTGCTGCCGGGAAGGCATTGAGCTTCGCCCATTAGCGGAGGAAGGATACGCAGAGATGATCCGGCTGCTTACAGCCGCCGGCAGGACGCTCGAAGCCAGAGGGTGGTATGCCAAATGGGAGCGGCTGTGCCGTGACGAGCTGGGAAGCCAGCCTCTTCCGGAAACGAAGCAGGTCTTACTGGAGAATGCCGCATTCGCCGGCAAGGAAGCGTCAAGCTCTGACGGGAGATCTCCCGAAGACAAGAAGCTCCCGCATAATAAAACCCCGCTCTTGATCCAAAGCAGGCATTCGAGAAGCTCGCTCGTCCTAGAGCTCCGCGGGGATGTGACAGCGGAGGCTGGAGCCGATTTGTTGACTTATCGCGATGAGCGAACCCGATTAAGAGGCGGAACCAAGACGCTGATTATCAATTTTCAAAAAGCCGGCTATGTTGACAGCGGCGGCCTGTCCGCGCTTGTTCGCCTGGCCCGGGCCGTTACGGACGACGGTTCGCGGGTGTTTGCCTACGGTTTACAGCAATCATCCGAAGCCTTGTTTCGCCTCGTCGGGATGACTCGCTATATGATGATCTATCCCGACGAATACGCTATTGAGCAGCGTTTAAGCAGCTTGGGCAGCCCGCATGCAGAACCGAAAGCAGCGCGGATTACTTTCTAGCCCTAGTTAACTTAGCTTCTTGGATCAAATCGAGCTTATGACTTATGTTATGCATTACACAAGCAAAAAAGGCTGCACTAAGCCGCTCTCAGCTTATTACAGCCTTATCCCCTCCCCTACGCGGGGTCCTTCCTTTATTCCGGCAGCCTCGGCTTTGCTCGCTTAGGCTTACCAGCCGAAATCGAGCGTTTTGCCCGTCTCCACATATGATTTGATGTTGCTGAGAATCATCGGCCAGCTCTCTTTGGTATTTTCGTAAGACGGATGATTGTCCGGCCATTGATCGTTAATCAGCGTCACCTTGGTGCTGCCGCCCACCGTCTCCAGAGTCAGCGTGACTCGCGTCTCCAGCTCCTCATGGTTATCGCGGTAAGACGGCCCGGGATGCTCGGTGAAGCTCATCAGCCGGTACGGCTCGAACGCCAGCACCTCGCCGTACACATGCACGGTCTCATCCCCGTCACTGCCTGGTCCGACATATTCATACCGCGCTCCGACTTCGAAGGTCGACTCGAGCGTAGAGCCGAAGAAGATCGCTTTCGTCGCTTCGGGTTTTACAAAAATGTTCCAAACGTCCTCAGGCTTTGCTCCGACATAAATGACATATTTAAGATCCAAGACATGTCCTCCGTTCATTGATGGAATGGTGCAAGCTTCACTAAGCCAGCGTCTCTATTATATGAATTGGGGGACGGCAGGTATTGTAAAAACGCGACAAAAGAATCGGCACGGACACCGTTCTCTTCCCGATCAATGCTAATAACGTAACTCCTGGCACGGCCGCCAGGGCTGGCCTTTTTTCGACACGCTTCCCAACGTCCTGCAGACGATTACTCGCAGACAATCCTCCAGTCCAATGGCATTATCGCCGCTGCTTAATACATCATATAAACGCACCTGAACGTTAACTTGACTTCATAACCGCGTTCAAAAAAAACGCGAAGATGCCTCGCAATGGGGCATCTTCTTTTTTTCAAAGATTCGACAATCCGCTCTGCTTAAAACCCGTCCGAACGATCAGCTCCGCAAGCAGCACGAGCAGCACGATTGCGCCATACACACCGATCGTATAGCTCACCGTATAGGAAAGCCCCACTCCGGCATAGCAAACCCAGGTAATGAAATGAATCGGCACGTTCGTAAAGCAGAAAACGTAGCTTCGGAGCATCCATCTCCGATGGCGGTCGATCCGCTTCTTTTTGGCCATGACCAGCGCCGCAATCGTCACGATCAGCCAATAAGCGTTTAGTTGGTTAAAGGCGATGCTGGTAAGCTTGCCTCCGGTCGCATAAGGAGCCATGTACCCGGAGGTGACGTCTACGATAACGACGCTAAGCAAATACGCGTAGCCGTTCCATCTGTGAACCCTGCGGCGCTTCTCCCAGATCAGCCTGGAAAAATTAATGAGGCCCGTCAGCATCGCCAAGCAGGCGAACGCAACATGGACATACATGACCGGAAGCCAGACAGGAAGCTGCACGGGCCGCTTTGCCCCGGTTTTATGGCTTAGAAATGCGGACGCTCCGGGATCTTTTATAAAATTCATATATATAAAATAGATAATGAGTCCCATGACTGCAATCATCATGAAGCGGTACATCAGCTTTGTTTTGGTCATTGTAGTGTACCTCGATCTGAGGAGCCTCAAAGCCCCTTCCCCTATTCAGCGGCAGGCCGCACTTCCATTTTACCTAGAAACGGGCTCCGTTTGTCTGTCAATTTAGCAACAATCCGTATCACATCCGCTTGGGCTACGGGTCCATAGGTAAAATCGGCTGAGAACAGTCATCATCTGCCAAGGCGGCTCCGAAGAAAATCGACGGCCCGAATGGCAACGCCTATGGCGTGCAGGCGATTGTTGAAGGGTAACCAAGCCCTAAGTTCTTCCAGGCGGCTTTTCATTAGAAAACGCTAAAGGGAGCCTCGATAGGCTCCCTCTTCGTCGTTGGCGCGGGTGCAGCGCGCTTGTGCGCATACCCGCTATTTATTTTACAAAGGAAAGAATGAATGCTTTATGTTCCGCGCTTATATTACTTGCTCTTCGGGGACACGATAATCTTGATCTGGCTTTTCTCTTTAATCAGCGCCTCGAAGCCTTCTTCCACAATATTGGAGAGCGCAATCCGTTTGGTCACCAATTTATCCGCAGGGAAGTAGCCTTGCTCCATCAGGCTGATCACGGCCGGAAAAATATCGCGGTAGCCGATAATGCCGGCAATATTGCGTTCTTTCAGCACGATTAGGTTAGGATGAATCGACGCCTCGCGCTCGAAAATGCTGACGATCATAATTTGACCGCTTACTTTGGTCGAAGCGATCGCCTGGTTCAATACGACAGGAACGCCTGTCACTTCATAGCATACGTCCGCTCCGCCGTCGGTTAGGCGCTGAATTTCCGCGACCACATCAGTGTCTGCCGGATTCAGCACAACGGCGCCCAGCTCGGCGGCTTTGTTGCGTCTTTCTTCGGACAGCTCGACGGCATAAATCTCGGAAGCGCCGGATGCTTTCAAAGCTTCGATCAGCAGCAATCCGATCGGGCCTGTCCCGAACACCACCGCGCGGTCGCCCACCTTCAGCTGGCTCGAACGGACGGCATAGAGCACAACGGCGGACGGCTCGACGAGAGCCCCTTGCTCGTAAGAAAGGCTGTCCGGAATTTTATGGACCATGTGCTCATCCGCCGCGACATACTCAGAGAAGCCTCCGCCTCCTCCGGCGAGGCCTAAGAAACCCATTTTTTCACAAAGATTGTATTTGCCGTGTCTGCAAGAATCGCATGTGCCGCATGAGAAAACAGGCTCGACCACCACGCGGTCGCCGACTTGAAACCGGGTTACCGCTTCACCGACCTCTACGATTTGGCCGGAAAACTCATGCCCCATAACGATAGGCGCTTTTTCATTCGTCAGTGGATGGGGTGTACCTTCAGAAATAAAAATAGGACCTGCCGCATATTCATGCAGATCGCTTCCGCAAATGCCGCATGCCTCGATTCTAATTTTGACCTGTCCTTTCTTAGGAGCAGGCTCATCGATCGTTTCTACCCGCAAGTCCTTCACACCATGCCATCTTAACGCTTGCATATTCGTCATCTCCCTGTAGGAATTAAGAAATAATTGATAGGGCTTTCCCATTTTGAAAGCCGTTATAGGAAACGTTTCCGGTAACTATCATGTCACAATTACGTCAAACTGTCAAATGACAAATCGTTCCCCGGGCGCATTTTTCCCGCGTTAATAATGACTCGGTCGCTTTCGCCGCTTCACTCGTTTTGCAGTGGATTCGCTATGCTATAATAAAGAATAGATAAGAGAATAGTCAGAAATACCATGGAAACGATTCCGGAACGAAAGGAACCTTCCCTTATGACGAACACCAAAAAGCTGACGATCGAGGATGTCGCCAAACGGGCCGGCGTCGGCATCGCCACCGTATCCCGGGCGCTTAACAATCATACAGGCATCAGCGCCAAGACGAAGGCCAAAATTTTGCAGGTCGTTGAGGAGATGGGCTTCATTCCCAACACCTCGGCCCAAAGCCTGAAGATTCGCCAAACGCGCCAGATTGCGCTGGCTGTCCCGGATATTCGCAATGCGATTATTCCGGATATCGCCTGGTCGGTCGAGCAAGCCGCCAAGCAGCACGGATACCGGGTCGTGCAGATCAACACGCTCGGCAACGCGATGCTTGAGTTGGAGACGCTGCGGGAGCTGGAGAAGCTGCATGTGGACGGGCTGGTCATAATGCCCTTGGCCTACCCTAAACAGCTGGAGCCGATGATCAATCAGGCGGGCATTCCGGTATCTGTCATTAATTACGGTAAAAAAATGAGCGAGGAGTTAAACGCGGATATTGTCGGTATGGCGCGCCAGGAAGGCAAGCTTGTAATGGAGCATCTGCAGCAAGTAGGCCGCAGCCGAATCGCTTATGCCGGCGCGCCGAAGCAGAAGATCGAGGAGCGTTATTTTGCCTATGAGCAGTCGCTGAATCATGTCGACCCGTCGCTCGTCTATTTCGGAGAGGACTTCTCGTTTGAAACGGGCCGCCAGGCGGCGAACTATTTTTACAGCCTCAAAAATATGCCGGACGCGATCTACGCAGTGAACGACATGGTAGCTATCGGCATCGTCAACCGGCTCAAGGAGCTCGGAGTGCGAGTACCGGAGGACGTGGCGGTGGCGGGCATCGACAACAATCTGTGGGCGACGGTGACGACGCCGCAGATCACTTCCGTCTCCATCATGGGCAGCGAAGTAGGCAGACTCGCGGCGGAGCTGCTGCTCAAGCGCATCCAGTATCCGAATACGACGGGATATGAGCGGGTGGAATTCGAGCCGCGGCTCATCGTAAGAGAATCTACCGTCAAAATGAATCAATATGCCAAGAACTGAGCCGGACCGGCAGAAACAAAACTGCGGAAACCTATCATGAACGGCAGCCTAACAAAAGCAGCGACAGATTCGCCCCTGCCGCTGCCTTCTATGTCTAGAGACTATTTAAAATGCTGAATCATTCGCTGCAATCCCCCCGACATCTCGCCCAGGCGATGCGCCATTTCCGAGAAGACCTCCGTCTGGGCCAACTGCTCTTCCGTAGCAGCCGCCACCCCTTGAGCCTGATTCGCCGCGTGGGCGGAAATACGAGCCAACTCTTCCGTAAAGGCGAGCATCTCCTCCGTTCCTGCGGATATTTGCTCGGATACGGCCGCTGTTTCCTCCACTTGACCGGAAACATGCTGCGTCCCTTCCAGAATAGCCTCGAACAGCTCGACGGACTCCCGTACAGACTTCACACCGCGCTCGACTTCAATCATCCCTTGGCTCGTGGCCTCCTTCACGCTGGCGGAATGGCTGCGAATGATTCCAACGAGCTCCGCAATCTGTTGCACGGAATGCTGCGTTTGCTCCGCCAGCTTGCGCACTTCTCCGGCAACGACGGCAAAGCCTTTGCCCTGCTCGCCCGCGCGGGCCGCTTCAATAGAGGCGTTAAGCGCCAGCAGATTCGTTTGCGAAGCGATCCCGGCAATCCAATCGACGACGCCGCTAATTTGCTCTGAATGCTCGATGAGCTCGCGAATCGCCCTATCCGTCGCTTGGGATGTGTCGGCAATGCTGCCGATTTGGCCGATCGTCTGTCGCACCAAGGCAAGCCCGCGCTGTGCCAAACCGCTTGCGTCCTGCGATATTTCCGCCACCTGCGACGTCGCCTCCGCAATCCGTTGAACGCCGCCCGCCATCTCCGCCATCGCCTTGCGGCTCTCGTCGAAGCTCGCCATCTGCTCCTCGGCTCCCGCCGCAACCTCCTGAATAAGGGCGGCGGTTTGTTGGGATGCGCCTGCCTGCTGCTTGGCCCCTTCGGCCAGCTCGCCGGACAGCCGCGCCACTTCCACGGAATTCGTACGGATTTGAGCGATCACCTCTTGCAGATTGGATGCCATAGCGTCAAAAGCAACGGAAACCTCGCGCATTTCGTCCCTCGTGCGAAGGTCCGCCCGGGCGTGCAGATTCCCGGAGGCTACAGCTTGCGCTGCCGTTTTCAGCCGTTTCACCGCATCCGATACGGAGAAATAAAAAGCTACGAAGCCATAGAGCGCAGCTAGCAGCAGGACGGCGATGACCGCTATAAATCCCGCTCTGACGCCGCTCATCTCGCGGATATTGGTTTGCAGCTTGCCCGCAAGCAGCTCCAGCTCTTTTTGGTGCAATTGATACGTGCGGCTAATCGCGCCGGTCGCCGTATCGTAGTAGTCAGCCGATGCAATCGTAATGGAAGGCGCGCCCAACACATCCTTATCCAGCATCGTAAAAAAGGTATCGGTGCTACCGCGGGCTTGATCGTAAAATGGCTTCACCGCTTCTGATGCTGCCGCATCCTGAGTGAGCGCATTGCCCATCTCCAGCTTCATCCGCTCAAAATATACCTCGATTTGCGCATGCAGCGAAGTAAGCGACTTCTGCTGCTCCGGGGTGACCTTCTTAGCCGTTACGGCTCCCGAGCCCAGCCCGCGGGCCTGTCCCATCTTCTCCATCAGATAAGGCGCCGTAGTGTACACATTATTGCTCATATAATCGACCATCAGATCATCGCTTAAAAAAGACCCCGACCTGCTGCCGATTTCGGTCAGCATGATCAACAAGCTGTCGATGAGCTGCGAATGAGCCTCGAACGATTCCGCGCTCGTTAAACTTATGTACTTGGACGAGAGGCTGCTCCAATCGTTTTTCCACCCGCCCCATCTTTCGTTCATGGCATAGCGGCTGCCTGACGTCTTGTTTATTTCATCCACTCCGCCGATCGCTTGGCCGATTTGATTTTCCAGCTGCTTCAGCTTGTCCTGCACCGACTTGTCCCCGTTTAAATAGATCGTGCCCGTGCCGCGGTGCTGCTGCATTAGATCGATTAAGACCGTTACGCTCTGATTGGCGGCGATAGCTTCGACCCTGCTCCGGTCGTTGTCGATACGCTGATTCAGCTGACTAACGATCCAATAAGCCGCGGCGATTAGAATTAATCCCAGTAAGCTCCCGATCAGCAGAAATTTGACCTTGTAACTAAACCGATTTAAAACAGTAATTCCCGGAACAAATAAATGTTTCATCGTCATCGTGGTGTCCTCCAAACGTAGTCATCCCGACTTTCTTTACAAGCTGTCCAGCAAGTGATTGTTTACATTGTAAGAAGCGGAAAAATTTAGCGATGTGATTTTTATCACAACCACACCTCGAAATGGAGGCAAACCATTGAACACTCACAGTATCCGGGAAACAAGGTTTATTTAGTTGAAGCCGAAAAGCTTACAAAAAAAGAAACAAGCATCATTGATAAAATGACGCTTGTTTCCCGACATAGAAGTTATTGTTCATGTCTTTTGTATAATGGGTTTATTTCTGCAAACTAAGAATAAATGCATCCAGTGAATCGGTTGCGCTGGAATGTAGGTATCTGCGGCCGTTTAACTGCAAAGTGTTGATATACCTCACCTTCTCTTCTCCCGTATAAATGTCCATATAATACATCCAGCCTGCCGTTTTATCTTGATGTAAGGCGGTTAATAACTCCACGCTTTTCAACCTTGCAGCGATATCGTCAATAACGTCGCTGTCTTTAATTTCAAGCAGAGATCGATCCATATATCGAATCTCAATTCGAGCAATATGATTGAAATCATTATTCAATATTTGCGTCAAAGGGATTTTTGTATCGTTGAGGCTGGTATTTTCGCCGATTACCCGGCCATTGATTGCATTTATGTTCAGGGTTACCGTCGTATAGCCGGTAATATCTCCATCGGCGTAACTTTCGAAGGTTTGCACGTTCCTCCCTAAGCTAGGAGATGAAATTCCGGCTATGCCGATCACCTCCGATTTGTTATTGTAAAACGTCAGACTGGCTTCGACCGCGTTTTCTTCCTCCAGAAGAGTTTGTACTTTCATTTGCCCGGTTACTTTTGTACGCGTCCCCTCTTTTACAGCAATTAAATTTCCGACATAGAAGCCGCTGAAATTGCGATCATATAAAGCGAGGTCTCCTTGTTTTATCCATACTTGCTTCTTATCGGCATCATAATCGATGACCGCGCCTAAGCTTTCCGCTATAAATCGCACCGGCGTATAAATATGGCCGTTATAGTTGAGAACGGAATACTCGCCGTCCAGCTGACGAGTCTGCCCGTTGATATCGAAATTGACCGGGAAGATCGTCGCCCGGATAGAATCCGAAGCGGACACCGCCGCTGCCAATGAAATAACGACTCCAAATATCATGCCTATCAAAAAGTTTTTCAACTCGCAGCACACCCCTTAATAAGTAACAAAATGAATTTATTACCATGAGACGCCGGCAGTTGAATTTAGTTTCGCTAATTTTCCCAAATTGCCAGCGGATAGAGCGGTCTCCGCCAGCTTTAAACCTTTGCGGCCGATTCATTCCCATAGCTACGCCCCCCGCTCCGCATTCACATACGCATACAGCTGCGCCCATAAGCCTAACCCCATCTGGGAGATGACCCGATAGCCGCCGCGCTGCAGCTTCATGCCGCCGGCATTATGCTGCGCGGCGCCGCCCAGCAGCCCGTCCGGCGTCAAATACGCGGACAGCGCTTGCGTCCCGGTTGTTCAATGTCTCACACCTCTTTTTTCGTAGTGTTGGTTGCCTCGCTATTTATCTTATCGGGTCCCCCGTTTACCGCCTATAATCAATTCGTGACAACGCAAACGCCGGATTTCGCAGGGAAATGCGGCGCTCCGATAATCTTTGGATGCACTTGAAAAATCATTACGTGACCGTAAAGCGAAGCGAATGCTTCCTCTTCAGCCCCGCTCCTTCAACATCAAAAAAAGGCGCACAGCCTTTAAAAGCGCTGCACGCCAACTTCTCATCGTGTATAGTTTGCCTCCCCGTCGCCAACGGGTTACCTTTATAAGTCATCCAGCCGCCCCAGCTTCTTACCTCCATCCCCCTGTGCCCTGAGGGCTCCAAAACAGATTATCTCAGGGGCATTTTGGTTTTCATGAGATGATCCGTTTCATCAATTAGTTCACGCAGCAGGCCTATAGCTTTCCTCGAGCCGTCTTGCTCTGCTGAAAGCAAGGTAAAAATGCGATTGATTCTGTGGGAGTAATCGCTTGGCGCGACGTCAAACGAATCGGCAATGGCAGCAGCCCCCTTCTCATTCATGAAGTAGGTTTCATTAATTGCAAACAAAACCTGATTCAAGCAAGCTGCCGACCTGAAACAGCATCCGGCGATATAAGATAAATCTTTTTTGTAGATCCCTTTATATCCATTTTCCAAAGAAAAGCTTGCTTCCCAATAAAATTTTTGAATGATCGCTTTTTGAAAAGCCGATGGGTATGGAATGGTTCTACTTTTCAATTGTCCTATAATCCCCGAAGGGTCCCATAACACTTTGCATAATGCTATCTCAGCAAAATAAATCGAGTTGACAAATCCGTGGGGATGCCCTGGCTGATAGTCAATGGTGATATCTCCCCCGACACATTGCTCAATTACTTGCGACACTTTGGTTTGATCGCGGAATAAAAAATCGACCGGAGTCTGATTCACTTTCAGCCAGCCGCCGCCATTAATCCATGGTCCCCAGCCGCCTATTTCCGTCACTAAATTTGCTCTATGATCGTCATCCAATGCAGCCGCAACCCGGCGAAGCCCGGTTATGTCCAGCACTTTGCCGGAATCGTAGTAAATACCGATGTCAATATCCGAGTTGGGGCTTTCAGTCCCCCTTGCTCTTGAACCGCCAAGTACCAGGGCGCTCACTCCGGTGACTTGCTTTAAACTGTCGACGATATTGGAGATAATATGCTGCGCTTCCATAGATCTCACTTCCTTGTTACGAATTATACTGCATGATAACGAAGAAGCCACAAAGATCAGCTGTAGGCTTGATCGCATACTGAACAAGCGTTAAGATAGGGTTGTACAATTGAATCTTGGTTGGGCGTGGTTTCCCTTCAAAAGGAGGTGAAGCCATCGCGAACAACTATAAGAGAAAGTAAAAACCCACCCCAAGGTTTAGCGGCCAAAGGTGGGTTTTTACGCTATTCATGAACTTGAAGGGCATCCCATCCAAGCCAATTGTATAGGCCGAGTGTTCGCCGCACTCGGTCTTTCTATTGCAATTTTAACATATGCGATATCGACAGAAAAGCCCAAAGAGGGCCGCAACAGGCAGGTCACTCGTCCCAAGCCTGTCACGGCCCTCCAATCCGCGTCCGACGCGGCCTTCTCGCCCCTTACTCTTTCCCCGTCGCCACCGGATTGTCCTTGTAAGACACCCAGTCGCTCCAGCTCCCCGCATACAGCTTCACATTGGGCAAGCCGGCTTCGGCCAGAGCCAGCACGTTCGGGCAGGCCGTCACTCCGGAGCCGCAGTAGACGACGATTTCATCGGCGTCCTGCAGCGCGGCGAACCGTTCGCGCAGCTTCGCTCCGTCCTTCCAGCCGCCTTGATCGTCCAGGCTGTCTTTCCAAAAGTAGTTCTTCGCTCCCGGAATATGTCCGGCGACCGGATCGATCGCTTCCTCCAGCCCCAAATACCTGCGCTCTTCGCGGGAATCGATCAGCACGGTTCCCGGCCGGCCGATCCGCTCCTTCACTTCCTCCATACTTAGCACAAGATGCTCTTGCGGCTTCGGCGTGAACGTCGTCTCGTGATGCGCGGCGGGCGGCTCGTCGGTTACCGGATAGCCGGATTCCTTCCAACGCGCAAAGCCCCCGTCGAGCACATACACCTTCTCATGCCCGAGATAGCGCAGCATCCACCAGAATCTCGAGGCCATCGCGCCCCCCTGATCGTCGTAGGCGATCACGGTCGAGTCGCGGTCGATTCCGACTTTGCCGAGCTTGGCGGCAAACGCCTCCCAATCCGGCAGCGGATGTCTCCCGCCGTGCGCGCTCTTGGCGGCGGACATATCTTCCTCCAGGTCGAAGTACACGGCCCCTGGAATATGCAGAGCGGCGTATGCCTCGGCTCCTGAGTGCGGATGACCGAGAGCAAACCGGCAGTCTACAATCACGATATGCTCGTCTGTTCCATGCTCGAACAACCATTCCTGACTTACGATATGCTGCATCGAAAGCTCACTTCCTTTACTGGAGTTTGGAAGCCTGGCGAAATTCGGTATCGCTCCGGGTCCGTTCCGGTCATGCCGGCGGCTCCTCCGGATCGAAAGCTCACCGGACTTGGATGTTTTTATACTCTAGTATACACGGAATAAGGGTGCAGCAAAATACGGATTTATACAAGACGACAATCGGCCTAGAGGCTCCGGTCGACAAACGGGCTCTCTGTAGGTACAATAAGTATGGAAATAAACTGGAAAAGAGGTCGATTCCTCCGTGAATACAGCTGCCGAATTACGAATCATCCCTTTGACGGAAAAACACTGCCGCGACATATGCACTTGGAGGTACCCCGTACCTTACGATATTTATAATTGGCCCTCATGGGAGGAAATGCTGAAGAAACAAGAGGAGTTCGCCGATCCTCAGCTGCGGGAGGAGCAATATCGCGCTGTCCTGGATACGGATGGAGAATTGGTGGGCTTCGCCCAATTTTTTCCGATGGTCGGCGTCACCCGCCTCGGTCTCGGGATGCGGCCCGAATTATGCGGTCAAGGCTACGGGGCCGAATTTGTCCGGGCGATCGCCGCCGAAGCCGCACGAAGAGCACCTGCCGATGAGATTGATTTGGAGGTGCTGATTTGGAATATTCGCGCGTACCGCGTCTATGAGAAAGCCGGATTTGTCCATACGGACACTTATGAACGAATGACGCCGACAGGCATGGAGCCCTTTCACTGCATGGTGTGGAAGCACTCCGGAGCTTCCGTCTAATGCCGCGGCTCCCGGCGCTCGCCTTGACGCTGCCGATTCAGGCCGGTTCGCCCGCCAACTTGTTCGGACTGACACCTCCGCGTGGATCATAGGCTGTCCAGCCGACCGACGGATGCGCCGCGGTACTTCAAACGCTTACAACAAATAAACGACGCTGATCAATTGGTCCTCATGATAAATCACAATGACATGCTTCTCGCGGTCATGGCTGACGGTGCAGCTGCCTACCCGCATTTTCGACTCGGTGCCGAGACCGTAGAACAAATCGTCGGCCAGCGTCTTGATGCATTCCCGGCGCTCTTCGTTATCCAGCCCGTTCCAGTCCTCCGAAGTCATCTCCAGAAACTCGTAACATTCGTCGATGCTGTGTAAAGCTTGGGTGAAATCGTCAATAATGTCATTATATTCGCGTGCAAATTTAACGCCCATATCAGTTCAGTCCTTCCGGATGGAAATGGAATGAAAAAGCTTATTAAGCATTTTAACCTGAAAAATCCTTCTCATGCAACCCGACGGAAATAAAGCATTTGAACCCAAAATCTGTTACACTGTAAGGATACACAAAAAGTTCGGAGGCGGAACGTTTCCTATGCTGAAGCTGCAAATCCCGAAAAACCGAATGAACTATTTGATCGAACGGATGCAGCATGATTTCGAGCTGGCCGTCCTGGAGCAAGGGTGGGAATATTACCACAAAGGCCGCGTATCGAATATCGAACTGCTGCACGGCGTGGAGATTCACTCGCTCGTCGGCGGTTCCCGATCGTACGAGGTTGTTCTGGACATGGACCGTTTCGAGAAGAGCGAATGCGGCTGCTCTCACGAAGGCTGCTGCAAGCATATGGCCGCTACCTTGTTCACATTATATGCGTCCTTCGCTCGCCCGGAACTGCTCTTACAGCACTTGAAACAGACGATCATGGTAAAAAACCGCCAGCAGCAATCCCGTACGGGCGCCTCGAAACCGGAGAAAAAAGCAGAGAGGCTGGAAGCCCCCAAACCAAGCCAGCCTCCTTCCGTCTGGCAGCGTTTCTTCGATCAGCAATTTTACGGCTATTCCTTGTCGCAGCAGCATTCGATCGAGCTGTTCTACAGCACCTCCCAAGAATCGCTCCTGCCCTTGGCGGCGTCCTGGGATCAAACCTTGCGCGGGCTCTACGACCTGCATGTGCTGCTGTTCGCCATGCGCAAAATCGAGCAGTTTTATTCGGAAACCAAAACCTCCTACATGTCCTATTACATTGAAACGGGCTGTAAGACGACGGCTAAGCAGTGTATGGAGCAGCTCGCGAAGCAGCTTCCGGGGGTGGACATGGGGCAGCTCGCGAAGCGTCATGCGGGCGCATTGGATGAGACCTTGACCATGCTCGGCGACATCGCGCTAAGCGGCAAGGAATCTCCGCTCGACTGGCTGATGGCTTACCGCAGCATCTGGTCTCTGCTTGCAGACTACCCGGAACGGATAGACAAGGAGAAAAAGCGGCTGCGGCTCCTGCTCTCGAAAACTTCCCTGCTGCCGCGTCGGCGCGATGCGCTGCTGGTGGCGTTGGCGCATTTTGACGTTATGGACGGCCATGACGACAAGGCGCGCGCTATGCTGGAAGAACTGAGCAAACGGGAAGCGCGCGACTCGTTCCTCTATTTGCACCGCTGCTACGAGCGGCAGCAGTGGGACCGGATGCTCGCATGGCTGCGCTGGATGCTGCCTGTAATGCAGCGGGCGCAGCAGGAGGAGCTGCGAACGTTTTGCACGTACTGGATGGAAGCGGTCAGCCGTCAGCCGGACGATGGAGAATGGGTCGACGTGATGATCGCCCTGCTGCCGCGCACGTATTATTTTTACACCTCCTATTTGCTGAAGGCAGGCCGGTTCAAATCGTGGGTCGACCTGCAGATTGCCAATCGGGTCTCGCCGATCGATTTATATACGCTCGATCTGAAGACGGTGGAGGAGCATAACCCCTCCCTGCTGCTGCCGCTATACCATCAGGCGGTAGAGCGCTGCATCGCGGAGAAAAACCGCAATGCGTACAAGATGGCCATCAAGCTGCTTAAGAAGCTGCACGCCTACTATAAAAAGCTGGACAGGGAGAATACGTGGGAGGAATACATCTACCGTCTTGCGACCCGGTACGCCAGGCTCAGGGCGCTGCAAGAAGAGCTGCGGAAAGGGAAGTGGATTCCATGATCGATACCTCAACGACTGCGATAAACGTTCACGCCCGGTGGATCGCTCCCGGCTGCTTTTTCCTGTGGGGTTCGCGCTACAACGGCGGCATCTGCGACGCCCATGACTTGAAGAGCCTGCTGTTCGCATGGCATGAGCCTTCGTTCTACGGAACGTTCATCGAAGTGGCCGAGTCGATGAACGTCGAAGGGCTTCAGCTATCCGCTCTGGAGGCGCTGGATTACTTCTGCAGCCCCGCCGCCGTCTCTCACACGAAGCTGGAGTGGAGCGGCGAGCTGCGAGAGCTGATGAGCCTTGCGCCGCACGTGAAGGATGCGCTCGTCCAGGGCCGCTGCATGCCCGACTTCGCCAAGTGGAAGGCCGGCGAGCTCGGCTGGAAGCTGCAGCTGCCGGAACCCGTGACCGAGAACGGCATATCCGAGCTGGCCCGCCAGTGGATGGACCGCCTTATCCCCGAATGGGGCGAGGAGGATAGCCTGCTGCGGCAGAGCATCCGCCAGTTGGAGGCGACGTATCCCCTGCTGCAGCGCGGCAAGCTGCCTGCCGATCTGTGGATGGACGAGGAGGACTGGCTCGTATCGATCGGCTGGCAGACGGACAGCACGCCGTTTCGGACGTGCCTGCAGCTGAGCGAGCCGCCCCATGGCGGCAGCGGCGACGGCTGGCCGCTGCGCGTCGTGCTTCAGGACCGCGCCGACAAGGCGGTCCTGCGCGAGGTCGACGCCCGCGCGCTGGCTGCCCGCGCCGCGGGCAGCGCAGAGGCCGGGCCGGCTGATGCCGGCAGCCCAGCGGCGCCTGCGACCGCAGCGGCAGACGCGACCGCTGCCCCGGGC
>NZ_JANYUY010000085.1 GCF_025060755.1 Paenibacillus doosanensis | reverse complement strand
GTGCTGCTACGCAACGGCCAACTCTATACGCCACGGAAGAAGGTGACGCCTGCGAAGGATTAACGCCTCCTTTGCTAAAGTCCCTGGCATAATTCCCAGTTAAAATCTGGATATTATCTCGATTTTTCGCTGGGTTCAGTTTGAGCTGTCCTTTTTTCGGCACTCCCAGCTGTTACAGCCAAGAAAATTTCCAATTCGACCGATTCGGGGACTTGACATCATACCGCTGGACTTCTTGCTTATTTCATGGTCGCAAGCGATCCGGCCGCCAACTTGCCTTGAAATACGACAACGGCTCTGTCCGCTCTCCTTGCCACCGCTTCGGCCGAGCAGCTTGCGTCGACGAGAACGAAATCGGCGGCGTCGCCCGCGCACGGCCACAGCCGCTTGCCCGCTCCGTCCAAAGGGGTGACGCCCCCCGTAATAAAGCCAAGCGCTTGTCCGAGCGAGCGCTCATCGCTTAAGCCGAATCGTTCCGCTAACGCCCCGGCTTTTTCCAAGCTGTCTCCTTTGCCGAAAGGCGACCAGTGATCCGTGATGCTGTCATCGCCGAGGGACACTTGCACTCCCTGCTCCCGCAATAAAGGGATCGGAATCGTTCTGCCCGGCGGAACGGACGAGGTTATCGCAATGCCCCGCAGCGCGAGCGATTGCGCGACCTCCTTCGCTTCCTCAGGCGAGACGTCGGCCAATGCCAAAGCGTGGCTGATGGTGGCTCTTCCCTACCAGCCGGCTTCCTCCGTCAGCGCGGCGAGCCGCCGGAACGTAAAGATGCCGAGATGGCCAGGATCATGAATATGAAGATCAATATCCGCATCGGCTTCGACCGCAAGCTCCATTACCGCGTGTAAAGACGCTTCTATATTTCCGTCGACGGTTGCCGGATCGACGCCGCCGACCAGCGAAGCTCCGCTTCGCAGCGCTTCTCTCACGAGCGGGACGGAGCGGCTGCGCAGCAATCCGTGCTGCGGAAAGGCGACAATTTCGACAGACGCTTTATCCGTGTAGGCTTCCGCCGCCCGCATCGTAGCCTCCAGATTGCGCAGCCCGATCACAGGATCGATATTGCAATGCGCGCGAATGCGCGTCGTGCCTGAGCGGATCAGCAATTCCAGCAATCGTTTGGCTCTTTCTTCAGCGACAGGCAGCAGGCGCGGAAGAAGCTCGCGCTCTTCCTCAAGCCTCGTCCATATCCCCTTAGCAGGAATCGTCGGCGCCCTCCAAGGGCCCCCGTAATACGTTTTATCGAGATGAATATGCATATCCCGAAACGACGGAAGCATTAAGCGGCCGTTGGCGTCCCGCTGGAGCAAATCCGTCTGCGGAGGCGCAGCGTCAGCTGACACGATCTCGTGAATGCTCCCGTTCCCAATGCGAAGATGAACCAGCTCCGTATTCGTGCCCGTAACCGCGCCGTTCTCATAGCGGAAGCCGGCTTCCAATCGCACATTCATTAACCAGTAGCTATGCTCCGTCATCGTTCTATGCCCCCGCCTTTTGCAGGATCGCCGCAATTTCCCGGAAGCCCCGGTTCTGCGCATGTTCCAGCGGCGTGATCCCGTCCCTGTCTCCGAGCTTCACATCGGCTCCATGGTCGACCAGCAGCCGTACGATGCTCTGATGCCGCTCTCCGCCGCTGCCCAAAATAACCGCTTCCAGCAAGGCCGTCCAATGCAGGTTGTTGATATGATTGACGTCGATGTCGGAATGGGCCAGCAGTTCTTGCACCACCTCGACGTGACCGCGTTCCGAAGCCGGGATCAGCGCCGTTCCCCCGAACCGGTTCGTCAGCCTGGTATCCGCCCCGGCGGCAATCGCCAGCTTGACGATATCCAGATAGCCTTCGGCTCCGGCATACAAGAGCACATTGTTTAAGCTGCTGTCGCGAAGATTAATATCGGCGCCATGGCCGATCAACGCTTTGACCGTATCCGCCTTATTGTTGTAAGCTGCCGCCATGACGGCCGTTCTGCCGCGTTCGTCCGTGGCGTTGATGTCGGCTCCTTCCTGGAGCAGCTTTAATACGTTATCCGTATCTCCTGTCTCTGCCGATACAATCAACGATTGATTCAATGCATTCACCTTCCCTTTGTCAGCTTGCGCTTCTTCCATGACTCTCTGAGAATATCCGGGGTCCGTGTGGCACGCAGCCAGCAGCACAACCAATAGGAGCGTCAAAAGCCGATTCACCGCCATCCCTCCTCGCTGCCCCGTTTCTATTCCTAATGCTAACATGAAGAACGATGAACGAAAAATATATATAAAATTAGTTTTACTAAGGTTTTTCATATAACAAAAAGAGGCAAGGATTTTGCCCCTGCCCCTCGTACATACCCAATCCATTTGGGAATGACTAGCTATTCCGTTTATCTGTTGAAATAACGATCAATCGTTTCCACAAACACTTTCGGTTCGTCGACGGCAAACCGCCGAATCCCCATATCCAGAAGCTCGAACATGGAGTCCTGATCGAAGTGAAACGGCAATACTTCCAGTTCCAATCCGGCTTCGTTCACATGCGTAAGCGCCTCCTGCAAAAACTCGCGCTGCAGCCTGTATCTCCATCCTCCATCCGCCCGGTCATCGACCAAATGAATTTGCACGATGTCCAGGGAGGCGAACCCGGTTTCCCGCGTCTCTTGAAATCTGAAATCAACCGTTTGATCGGAAATCCATTGCATCGTGCGCACCTCGGGCGCTAGCCGTTTAACCGTCTTGCAGTTCTCATGATCGCAGTGGCAAAAAATAATTTGTCGTCCAATTCCATATTCCTTAATAAGCAATGCCATTTGTTCCAAGTCGACCTCTTTGAAATCCAGATACAGCTCACGCTCAGGGTATTGAGCTAACACGGAGAAGATTTGAGCAAGCGAAGGGACCCTCTCCCCCCTATACGGTTCGCTGAATTTGATCCCCGCGTCCCATTGTTGAACCTCGTCAAACGTACATTCCGAAATCGGCCGATCCCGCTGCGATTCAGGTGCGTCGGTTGTTCGCTTCGGCGTTGCATCATGCATACCGATAATAACGCCGTCGGCAGTTTGCCTAATATCAAGTTCCGGAATGCCGCCCAGCTCCCAGGCATATCGCATGGCCGCCAATGTGTTCTCAGGCACCTCGGTATTTGTGCTTTGATGGGCTTGCCAGTGAACCTTTTGATTTGCTCCTTTACGATCCGCTGTCATCATGAAAGTCCGCTCCTCACGTTTATTTCGCCAGAATTCTATCGGTTTCTTTCTTAAAGGTCGACAATGTTGATTGTATATCTTTACTATCATACATAATCGCTTCGGTTGCCGACAAGAATTCCTTATTTACCTCAGGCCAAGCAACATCCTTGTTCGTATCCACCGCATATTGAAGCTGATCGTAAGCAACTTTACGGTTAGGCTCCTTCGCCCACAATTCTTTAATCTCTTTAGATTCGACCATAGCTTTTGTAAACGGCAAGTATCCGGATTGCAAAATGAACTGCAGGCCTCCCTGCGGGTCCGTCTCCACCCAGCGCATAAACTCCCAAGCCGCTTTTTTATCGGCGGCAGACGACAGCATAGCTATATTGGCTCCCCCGGTCGGATTAGCGAATACTTTGTCCTTGGGCAAGAATGCGGTTACATAATCGAATTTAACGATACCGCTGAAGCTGCCGATGTTGCCTGTCGATTGATAGAAAATACCTACTTTACCATCAATGAACATCTGATTGGTAATCTCGCCGGAATCTTTGGCAGGAGGATAGTATAACGCACCTGTGCTTTGAAGATCCTTCAAAAATTTGAACGTTCTCAGTCCGACCCCGTTCTCTACAAAGTCAACCGTTTTCTTATCATCGCTGAAGAACTTTCCTCCGGCTTGACTAATCATCGCCAAAGGATACCAAGTATCATACGGCATCGTCATACCATAGCGTTTGTATTGCCCATTTTCTTTGACGACCAGCGCTTCGGATACTTTCTGCAATTCATCCCAAGTCGTCGGAATGGCAAGTCCCTTCTCGTCGAGCAAGGTTTTATTAATATGCATGATCGGAGTCGAACGATTTAACGGAAGGGATACCAGCTTTTTATTAAAGGTCGAATGTCCCATAAATCCGGGTATGAAAAAATCCTCGCTCAAATTGGAGCCTTTGAGATACGGGTTCAGATCTTCGAGCACATCCGCATCTGCAAAAAACTCAACGTAAGCACGCTCCAGCATCGTAATATCCGGTCCTTTTTTGGCGGCAATAGATTGCTGCAGCTTGGTTACAGTTTCATCATAGCTGCCTTGGAAAGTACCGACAACCTCAATATCTTTGTGGCTCTCATTGAAGCGTTGGATTAAGCTATCCATGTACTCCCCGTTCTTCCCACCTAAGGAGTGCCAGAACTGAACGGTCGTCTTTCCCGCCTTAGCGGACTCCGACGTTTTTGCCGTTTCAGCCGGATTGGATTCATTCGCTTGCTGCGTACCTCCGGAGCAGCCTGCCAACAGGCTCAGTACTAGCGGTGCTGTCATCATGACACTTAACTTATTGCTCATTTTTGAACTTCCTCCCGTTTCGTCTCGTATTTGGGTTAAATAGAAAGCGACCGTTACTTAATACCAGAGTAAACAAACGCTTTAACGATTTGCTTGGAGCAGAACAAATACACAATAAGAATAGGAACAACCAAAACGACGTTACCCGCCATAATGATATTCCAATTGCTGATCCCTTCGGTCATCCGCAGCATCGCGATACCGATCGTCAGCGGTCTGATTGAGGCCGTATCCGTCATAATAAGCGGCCAAAAATAATCGTTCCAATGAGTGACAAAGCTGAACAACGCAATGGTTGCAAGCGCCGATTTCGACATCGGGATCATAATGCTCCAAACAATCTTAAACTCACTGGCATTATCCAGCTTGGCCGCTTCGATGATTTCTTCAGGAATTTGCATAAAATATTGACGCAGCAGAAAAATCCCGAAAGCATTGGTCATAAACGGAATGATTTGCGGAAGCAGCGTTTTGCCGATCCCCCAGTCCGCCATCATTAAATAAATCGGAATAAAGGTTACCTGGCCGGGAATCATAAAAGCCAGCAAAACAAAGCCGAATAACAGATGCCGTCCGGCAAATTGATATTTGGCAAACGCATACGCCGCCGGTATCATAACAATCATTTGAATAACAATGATGGAAACCGTTATAATCACGGAGTTTCTTCCGTACGTCAAGAAAGGTCCTGCTTTCATCGCATCCGCAAAATTGATCCATTGGGGCCATTCCGGTATGATTGTGGGCGGAAACGCCATCGTTTCCTCAAAGGTCTGAAGCGAGGTTGAAATCATCCATAGAAACGGGACGATAAATATCATTAATACGGCCGCTTTCAGGATAATCTCCAATACCGACTTCAAGGAACTGAATTCATAAGTCTTCAAGTAGGGATTCTCCTTTTTTGTTGGTTATCGTGCTTTATTGATAATGCACCTTTTTGGATAACACCCGGAAGTATACAAAGGTTAAAATTCCGATGATAGCCATAAGAATCACACCCGTCGCCGCCGAATAACCAATATTCGTTGTGCGGTATTCGTAAATGTAATATACAAGCGTGCTGGTCGCGTTATTAGGACCGCCGCCCGTCATGACCTGCACCGTATCAAACACTTTAAAAGAGCCGATCGTCATAATAATCAGGATGAAAAACAGCTGCGGCGAAATCAGCGGAATCGTAATCTTGTAAAACACCTTGAATTTGCTGGCATTATCCAGCGCAGCGGCTTCATAAATGGTAGGCGGTATGCTTTGCAGCGCAGCCACAATAATGAGCGTATAATAACCGATGTTATGCCACACCGAAACGATAATAACCGAAATAAGCGCCGTCTTCGAGCTTTGCAGCCACTGGGAGGGCGGTAACCCTACAGCCTTCAGTATGTAGTTAAGCAAGCCTTGACTGGGCTCCATCAGCCATAGCCATACAAGCGCAATCGAGACGATCGAAATGATATGCGGCGTAAAAATACCTGCCTGCACAAATGCGTTAAACCGCTTTTGCTTGCTAAGCCACAACGCCATTAACAAGGAAAGCAGCATGGTGAGCACGACGACGCCGACCGTATAAAGCGCCGTATTTGTCAGTGCCTGATAAAAATCTTCCCTGCTAAAGATTTGCATGAAATTGTCAAACCCGACAAATTTGCTCCTTGCTTTATTTAGCAGGTTGTATTTGTAAAAGCTTAAATAAATCAAATAAAGGATAGGATAAATAACAAATAAGCAGATGCCGATCATCGCCGGAACAATCAACAAGTACGGGCGGATTTTTTCCAAAACGGTTTTCTTATCCATGCTTTTGTCCCCTCAGCGCCTCCAAATACGTACGGAAGCCGCTATCGCTCTCTTGAAGCCGGTTTTCATCCGCCCCGAAGAAAAACAGCTTGGACGCCTCAACGCCTAAATAAACCTCTTGATCTACGTTAAACCGGTCCTCGATGCATTTGATCATAAAGGAGTGGCTGCCGGTTTTCACCTGGTACAACGTTTCCGAACCAAGCATTTCTCTAGTTGCGATCACGCCCCGCGTACAATAATGGACATCGGCGGGAGTTAGAGATAATACCGCGCTCTCCGGACGGAACCCGAATTTCACTCCGTTTGTACCCAGTTCTCCGACATTCATCGGCGGAACGCCGATAAATTGTGCGGCGAACAAATTGTTAGGCTGACGGTAAATGACATCGGGCGGCGCCTCTTGTTGAATCAAGCCTTGATTCATTAAAACGATCGTATCCGCCATGGACATCGCTTCCACTTGATCGTGCGTTACATAAACGAAGGTAGTGCCGAGTTTTTTGTGCAGCTCGATCAATTCGATACGCATCTGCGCCCGGAGCTTGGCATCCAGGTTGGAGAGCGGCTCGTCCATCAGAAACACCGACGGCTTCTTCACCATGGCGCGCGCCAACGCGACGCGCTGGCGTTGTCCGCCGGATAAAGTCGACGGTTTGCGGTCAAGGTAGCTGTTCAAACCGACCGTAGCGCTGATGCTTTCCACGAGCCTTGTTCTTTCTTCCTTGCCCACCTTATTGTTTTTGAGTCCAAACTCAATATTTTCCCTAACAGACATCGTGGGGTAAATGGCGTAGTTTTGGAACACCATGGCTACTCCTCTTTGACCGGGTGCAATTCGCGTGACATCTTTTCCGTTTATAAGCACCGAACCGGAGGTCTGAGGATCAATTCCGGCAATCATACGAAGAAGCGTCGTTTTCCCGCAGCCTGACGGACCGACCAGAACCGTAAACTTCCCGTCTTCAATTTTTAAATCCAAGTCTTTGATCACATCGTGCTTGTCAAACGACTTGGTTACCTTCACGAACTCTATGGATGCCAAGAGAAATCCCTCTCCTTTTACAACAATTCAAGCCAGCCAAGGAGCTGGCTGTGATTTGATTTTCTTTTTTCGAGCCCGATTTGGATTAACGCCCGATACGCCTTTAGACTCTTCCTGGAAACTCCCTTTTACAATTGCAAAGCTTCAACACCTATTCAAGTTCACCTCCTGATATTCACGAAGCTAAAATACCGGCTAACCCCATTTATGAATGCGCATACAATAAAGGCTCTAACCGAAATCATGATGCCTTCTCATGCTGCAAGCATCGGTTAAAGCTAAGATCATGTTATTATTTTAGTTCAATTGTTTTTATTTGTAAATGTTTATTTTCATTTAACGATCTTTTGTTTTCGATTTCTGTCGTTAATCAGATTCGTTTTTAGGTTTTTTTATTCAAAACTAAAGTTTTTACATATTCCGATTAGAATTTGATCATTCAACAGCGTGTCCCCTCTATATAAATAATTAACAAAAATCACTAAACAACAAAATAAGATATTAATCGTTGATGAATAAATTACGAAAAACGCTATTATCAGAACCGCAATCCAATACTGATCTTCAACGAAAAACGGTAATTTTCCGCAAAAAAACCACTCCTTTTCCCCGCAAGGAATAGGAGTGGCTGCACTCTCTACGATAAATCGCGCCGATTTGAATATTACTTCGCCTTCTGCATCGGCTTTTGATCCTTATACTGCAGCTCGTACAGACGATGGTAATAGCCGCGCATCGCCAGCAGCTGATAATGGTTGCCGATCTCGCGTACTTTGCCCTTATGCATAACGATGATTTGATCGGCATGCTGAATCGTCGACAGCCGGTGGGCGACGATCAGCGTCGTCCGGCCTGCGGAGATGTTATGCAGCGCGTCCTGCACGACAAGTTCGGTCTCCGTATCGATGTTCGACGTCGCTTCGTCGAGGATTAGTATTTCGGGACGGAACGCGATAGCCCGCGCGAACGACAGCAGCTGGCGCTGACCGAGCGACAGATTGACGCCGCGCTCCCCCAGCGGAGTTCCGTAGCCTTGCGGCAAATCGCGGACGAATTCGTCGATATGCACCATGCGCGCGGCTTGCTCCACTTGTTCGTCCGTGATGTCCCGGTTGTTCAGGCGTATATTGGAGGCAATATCCCCCGTGAACAGAAATACGTCCTGCTGTACGATGCTGATGCTGCGGCGCAGCTCGTCAAGCGGAATCTCGCGGATATCTACGCCGTCGAGCCGGATGCTGCCTTGCTGAATGTCGTAGAATCGGTTGATGAGCTGAATAATCGAGCTTTTCCCCGCTCCCGTCGCTCCGACGAAGGCGATGGTCTGTCCCGGCTGGATCGTGAAGCTGACATCCCTCAGCACCCAATCCTCGCCGTTGTAGGCGAACCATACATGATCGAACGTAATTTCGCCGCGGGCCGGCTTCGGTAAACTTCTCGTTCGGGGCGCGTCGACAATCGCCGGCTGTTCGTCGAGCATATCGAAAATTCGTTCGGCCCCTACCATTGCGGTCTGAATCTGATTGTATTTCTCCGCCAGACTCATCAGCGGCTGGAAAAACTGCCGGACATAATGCGTAAACGCGTACACGATACCGAAGGTGATGCCCCCCTCGATCACGCTCGCTCCCCCGTACCAAAGCAGGAGGGCGATCGCAACGTTGCCGATAAAGCCGATAGCCGGCTGGAAGATCGAGTTAATGACCGTTCCGCGCATCCCCGCCCGGTAATATTCCGTATTATGATGGTCGAACTGCTCCCACTGCCGCTGCTCGCGGATGAATAGCTGGGTAATCCGGATGCCGGATAAATTTTCGGCGAGGAAGGCGTTTAGCCTGGACAAGATGACCCTCGATCGGCGCTGCGCCTCCCTAATGACCGAGCGGTACCAGAATGTCATCACTGCCAGGAACGGAATGACCGCAAACGACAGCAGCGCGAGCTTCATGCTCATCTGCATCATAATGGCGATCGTGCCGAGCAGGAAAATAACATCCTTGACCAGATTAACGACAACCTGGGAGTACAGCTGGTTGAGCGATTCCGTATCCTGGGTGACGCGAACGACCAGCCGGCCGACCGGATTCCGGTCGAAGTACGACATGGACATTTTACTCAAATGGCGGAACAGCTGCTGCCGAATGTTGAAGATGATCGTCTGCCCGGTGAACTGCAGCAGATTGCTCTGCAAATAGTTCAGAATCGCCCCGGTCACTACCGTGAGCAGGAAAAGAATGCCGAGACGCGTAAATCCGCTGTAGTCCTGCTTCTGAAAAGCGCCGATAGCTTCATCGTCCATAACGATAGCATCGTACAGCTTCCCGTTCGCCGACAGCCGGGCGCGGTCACCGTCCGCGGCTTCGGCCAGCGTCACTTCCGTCTGCTGGGCCGGCAGCCAGCCGGCGATCATATACTCTTGATCTCCGATGCTGACAATCTGCCTCGGCTCCGCCCCTTCCGGCAAAACGGCCGACGCCGCCTTCTCCGGCTCCAGCCGGGCGTAATCCTGCCCATTCCAAGCGGCGGTCGAGCCGCCGTACGTCTCAAGCTTGGCCGCATCGCCGGAGGCGACGGCGACCATCGGTTTATGCAAGCCGTTGATATGGCCGTCAATGGCTATTTTCATCAAATACGGCCGGGCCAAATCCGCTACGACGATAAGAAACGACAGCAGGATGCACAGCAGAATCATTTTCCAATACGGTGCAGCATAGGACATAAGTCTTGACAACAGCTGGCTGTCCTTGAACGACTTGACTTCTCTCTCCGAATGGATATTCATGCTCCCGCTCCCCCTTGTGCAAAGCCCTTGCCGACGCCGCGGTCCCGGCCTTCCTGCCTTTCGGCCTCCTGATCCAGCAGCTGCTTATGATACATATCCGCATAAATCCCGTTTTGCCGCAGCAGCTTCTCATGCGTTCCGGATTCTACGATCTCTCCTTCGTCCATGACGATAATTTGGTCGGCGGCCTGCACGGAGGAAATCCGGTGGCCGATAATGATTGTCGTCCGCTTGTTCATAACCGATTTCAAGCCTTCGAGAATCAAGTCTTCCGTAATCGTATCTACGGCGGACAAGCTGTCGTCGAAGATGAGAATCGCCGGACGCTTAATAATTGCCCGGGCAATGCTCACGCGCTGACGCTGGCCTCCCGAGAGGGAAATCCCCCGTTCTCCGAGCGCGGTGTCGAACTGCTCGGGAAATTCCGCGATGTTATCGTACACTTGAGCGACTTTGGACGCTTCGACAACCTGCTCATCGGTATACGGCTTCGGATCGAAGCCGATATTGTCGCGAATCGTAGAGGAGAACAGGAATTGATCCTGCGGCACGATCCCGATCTGCCCGCGCAGCGTCTGCAGCGGAATTTCATGAATGTCGCGCCCGTCGATAAACACCGTACCCTGCGGCGGATTATACAGTCTGACCAGCAAATGAACCAGGGTGCTCTTGCCGCTGCCGACTCTTCCGACGATCGCCAGACTGCTGCCCTTGCGCACCTTGAGCGATATGTTCTTAAGTGTCGGACGGCTCGCCTCCGGGTAAGAAAACGTTAAATTGCGGATCTCGATATCGCCGTCGATAAGATCGATCCCCGGCTTTGCCATCACATCGTCCACGATATCGGGCTGTGTGTTGAAAATTTCCATCAAGCGCATCTCCGACGCTTTGCCTCGCTGCATCAGGTTGACGACCTTGCCCAGATTCTCTATAGGTCCCATTAACAAGGACAAATACGTATTGAACGCAACGAATTCGCCCAGCGTGATGACATGCTTCAGCACCAGCACACCCCCGAATATAACCGAGACGAGGAAGCTGAAGCCGACGATGCCCGAGCTGAGCGCGCCGAACAAGGAGTTGGAGCGGACGAACCTGCGGTTCATATTTACCGCGTGCTGATTGTCCTTAGTAAACAGCTTACGCTCCTCTTCTTCCTGCACAAACGCTTTGACCACGCGAATCCCTGCCGTAAACTCCTGTACGCGGCTCGTCAAATCCGAGATAGCCCTCTGCATGTCCACCGACTGCCGTTGGATGCGGCTGTTAAACCGGTAAGCAAGCAAACTGAGCAAGGGCAGCGGCAGCATCGTCACGAGCGTCAAAAGCGGATTGACCGAGCTGACCATGGCGATGACGGAAACGACGATCAGCATGGCCGCCTCCATTATATTGAAGTATCCCTGCATCGTAACCTCGCGTATGACGCCTACGTCGCTGATTGCATGCGACATCAAATCGCCGATCCGCTGATTGTTGAAATATTGGGCAGACAGCTTCTCCCAATGGTGAAACAATTCCCCTCTGACGCGCATTTCCAGCATTCTGGATAACCTGTACAAATAAATTCGGCTGGTCGAACGAAAGAACGCGATTCCAAGGCCGACAACAGACATCCATAAAGCGAATTTTATCGTCTCGTTGTAAGTCAAGGTCGAACTTTGCAATTTGTCGGTAAACTGGCCGAGCAAAAGCGGAATGAGCAGCTGAAGCATACTGGATATGGACAATAATGCAAATCCCATCAAGTACGCCCATCGGTTCCTCTTAATGTGACTCCAAAAAATATTCTGCCTCTCCATCCGTTTTCCCCCCGCGAGCTTCCGTATGGAAGCCGTCATCTCAAGCGATAGCCGTATCTTGTTATAAGGCTATTGATAAGATTACCGCGATTGGATAGAAGTTACCATGGATTTACTTGCTTCAAAAAATGGACTATTTTACTTTTTCAAACTGCCATATATGGACTTTGGCCGCGCCTCCTTTTACCCATTGTTCAAGCTCACTCCAAGCCGTCACGGCAAAACGACCGCCCTCCGGCAGCGCCGCCGCGTCTTGCTCCGAACGTGCTCTGACCTGCTTCATCGCCCGAAATTCTTCCTCCGTCATTCCGCTCCAAATTTCGACAATAACCCCCGGCTGGTCCGTCCCTTCATAAAATTCAACTTCCGGATAATTCGCCCGCACGTCCTTCAACCATTTTGAATAATTTGGCCTGTAATCGGGTAAGATTTGATATTCAACAAATACCTTGGACATATTTTTGACCCCCATTGCTTTATTTTAATGTAGAAAATGATACACTAATAATATGCTTACCCGCCTGCTTTTCACAATCATATGAAAACGGGCGTGCCTTACGAATCGTATAACTATAGCTTTAGCATATGCTTACGAAGAAAGCTTTCCTTGCGGAAAGCTCAGTACATGCTTACGAAGAAAGCTTTCCTTGCGGAAAGCTCTTAGGAGGAAAAACATCATGGACAGCGGAACACATCTAGTGATCGGATTCGGTCTGGCCGGTCTCGCATACGTCGATCCCGTCGTAGCCTCAGACCCTACGGTGGCTACCGCCGTGCTCATCGGAACCGTGCTCGGACAGCAGGCTCCCGATGCGGACACGCTGCTGCGTCTTAAGGACAACGCGACGTACATTAAGAACCACCGCGGCCGGTCCCATTCGCTGCCGGCTCTGTTTATCTGGACGGCGCTCATTACGCTCGGGCTCATGCTCGGCTTCGCCAATCTGCCGGTCTGGCATGTGGCGATGTGGGTGTTTATCGCGGTAGCGTTTCACGTCTTTATCGACCTGTTCAACACCTACGGAACGCAAGCGCTCAGACCCTTTTCGGAAAAGTGGGTTTCGTGGAACATCATTCATATATTCGACCCTGTCATTTTTATTTCCCACGTTATCGCTATTTTTATATGGTGCGTCCATCTGGCGGACCCGGCGACCATTTTCCCCATTTTATACCTGTTCTTAGCAGTGTATTATATTTGGAGATCGTGGTATCATCATTACTTGGAGTCTCATCTGTACCAAAAGGATACGCGATATGAGCAGGGCGACCGGTACTACCTGATCCCTACTTTTCATCTATATGTATGGCAAATCGTCAAGCATAAAAAGAACGGCCATTTCGTGCTCGGCGAATACCGCCACAATACGATCAAATGGGTCGACGAAACGTCCTGCGCCGTGCATCCGGCGGTGGAAGCGTCCAAAAAGCATAGCGATATCGCGGCGTTCTTATATTTCACTTCCTTCGCCTGCGCCGATATCCGCCATCATGAATGGGGGTATGAAGTGCGCTGGGCCGACGTCAGATACCGCCACCGCAGGCAGTATCCGTTCGTAGCGGTAGTCATGCTGGATAAGGAACTGAACCCGCTGGATTCATACGTCGGATGGCTGAGCGATTCCAGGCTGGAGAAGAAGCTGCGCGTCAATACGTAGAATGCGAAGCGAGTTAGCAGAACAGACGGAAGATCGGACTGCGGAGGCGGCCCTTTTTTTTCATCGTTGCGGGGCCAGCGCCTCCTCCGGATTACTTTCGGGGGAGCCTCCGGATATCCACAGGAAATTTGCTGCGCATCATTTCCTATACAACAAAAAAGCCCAAGGAGTGACTCCTTGAGCTTCTATGTCTGTGACCATTCTCGATTAACGGAATTGACCTGCCAGCGATTGCTCAGCGATTTGGACCAGACGACGAGTGATGTGACCACCGATCGCGCCCGTGTCACGAGATGCCATGTAACCGTAGTACCCGTCTTGTGGGATTTGAATACCCAACTCTTGAGCTACCTCATACTTCAATTGATCTAAAGCTTGGGAAGCTTGTGGAACTACCAATGTGTTACTGTTGCCGGATTGTCCTTGTGCCATGATGATCAGCACTCCTTTCAATCTGAATGATATCTTTGATGTATTTGCAAGCTTGCAAAGTTATTATGTGACGTACACCAAAAACTATTCACACATTTTGAAAAAATCTTACCGATTTTCAAATACTCTTCGGAAAGGCGGTACAACCCGCATGAACAAAGGACTAGCCCTCTTCTTCGCTGTCGTCGGCACCGTGCTTCTGGCCTGCATCAGCCTCGCTCTCAGTCTCGGAAACGTCTGGCTCGTGTTGTTATTTACGATATTGTCCGTTGGTTTTATCGGCTTCGGCTTCGTCGTCAAAGCCAAGATGAGAAAGCGAAATGGCGGTTAAAGAACGATAAAGCCCATTCTTTCCTTCACTTGGGTGAGCACTTTCTCCGCTTGCTGCGACGCTTTGTCGGCGCCTTGACGCAAAATATCGTAGAGTTCTCCGGATTTACGGATCTCCTGATAGCGCTGCTGAACCGGCTCCAGAACAGCTACTACCTGCTCGGCCAGCTCTTTCTTGAACGGTCCGTATCCGAGACCTTCGTATTGCGCTTCGATTTCGGCGATCGTCTTGTCCGAGCATTGGGCGTAGATGCTGATCAGATTACTGACCTCAGGCTTGTTCTGGGGATCGAATCTCACTTCACGGCCCGAGTCGGTTACGGCTCGGCTTATTTTTTTGCGGATAACGTCCGGCGTATCGAGCATGGCGATGAAGCTGCCTTGGTTCGCGCTGCTTTTGCTCATTTTCTTGGAAGCGTCGTCCAGCGACATGATGCGCGCGCCCACCTTCGGGAAATATCCTTCCGGAACGGTGAACGTGTCGCCGTAGCGCTGATTGAATCGCTGCGCCAAATCGCGCGTCAGCTCCAAATGCTGCTTCTGGTCGTCTCCTACCGGAACCAGATCGGCGTTGTACAGCAATATATCCGCGGCCATCAGGGAAGGATACGTGAAGAGACCCGCCCCGACCGAGTCTTTGCCGGCCGCCTTATCCTTGAATTGGGTCATCCGCTCCAGCTCGCCCATATAGGTCAGCGTCGTCAGCATCCAGCCGAGCTCGGCGTGCTGGCGCACATGCGACTGCAGGAAGACGGTCGATTTGGCGGGATCGATGCCGGCCGCAATGTACAGCGCCACCACCGCTTCGCTCTGCTCGCGCAGCGCCGCGGGGTCCTGAGGGACGGTAATCGCGTGCAGATCGACCGCCATAAAATAACAATCATGCGTGTGCTGAAGCGCTACGAAGTTTTTCAACGCCCCGATGTAATTGCCCAAGGTCAATTGTCCGCTCGGCTGCATGCCGGATAATACTCTTTTCATGATGTGATTCCTCCTAAATATGATGGATACTGCTGCTTTTCCCCACGCAAAAAGGCCCTTCCGCCGCAAGGGACGAAAGGACCGTGGTGCCACCCTAATTTGCCTCGACGTTCGCCGGAATATGTTCCGGATCGGAATCGAAGCCTTCACCTCTTATAACGGAGAGTACCCGGACCGGCCTAACCGCGCCGATAGCGTACAAGCCTGCCGCTTGCCCCGCTTACTTGCGCATCGTTCAGCCGTCAGCTCAAGGACCCATTCAACGCCATCCGTCTACCGGTTCACAGCACCCACCGGCTCTCTGCAAGACTGTAATGCCGCCTACTTGCTCCTGTCATCGCTTGCTGTCTATCGAAATGTGACTCATGTGAAAAGCTTGCTTGTTGTTTATCATAAACAAACGGCTTGGCCATGTCAACTTTTTGCGAAATCTCCCTTAAGGCGCCGCATCCGCCCGCCCGGCGGAATTTTTCTTGCGTTGCATGTCCTATATACGGCTTATCCCGCATATTATATAATAATAATTATTACGAATTAAGACAAAGGGAGAAATGTCCATTGCACACATCCATCATGCGCTGGAGCACCCATGTGCTCACCCTAATTTGCGTTGTCATGCTGTTTCTCATCTACACCCAAAAGCAGCCGCTCGACCTCAGCTTCCTAAGCAGTCCGGCGATGCAGAGCTTCAAGACGCTGTTTCTGAGCATCATTCTGGAGGCATTTCCCTTTGTGCTGCTGGGTGTACTCGTGTCCGCCGTGCTCCAGATGTTCGTGTCCGAGCAGACGATCCGCCGTCTTGTGCCGCGCAATCCGCTGCTCGGCATCCTGTTCGCCTGCGTAGTCGGCATTATTTTTCCGCTGTGCGAATGCGGCATGATCCCGGTCATCCGGCGGCTGCTGCGCAAAGGCATGCCCGTCTACGTGGCGGTCGTCTTTATCCTGGTCGGACCGATCATTAACCCGGTCGTTTACGCTTCGACCTACATGGCTTTCCGCAGCCGTCCCGAAGTCGCTTATTCCCGGATGGGACTCGCCTTTATCGTAGCGCTGGCCATCGGCTTAATCATCTATAAATTCGTCCGCTCGAACCCGCTGCGCGGCGCATCCATCCCGGTCGTTCCGAGCGCTCGGGACCATCTACATACGCATTCCCACGGTCATGACCACGGGCAGGTTCATCGCCATGCAGGCCAGAGCCACCGCGGACATTTGCCTGTTCAGCAAAGGCATCAGCCTCAAGGACATAGCCATTCGCATGACCATGCGCACTCGCATCATGAACATTCTCATCTACATCACGACGCTCATGATCACGCCGGTCATAATCACGATCATTCGCACGGAGGGCATACCGGATTTACGGGGCGCATCTTGGGCGTGCTCGGCCACGCTTCCGACGAATTTTTCGAGATGGGCAAATACTTAATGTTCGGCGCGCTCATCACAGCGGCTCTGCAGACGGTCATTTCCCGGGACAGCCTCGTATCCATCGGGCAAGGGGAAATTCAATCGCATCTGTTCATGATGGCCTTCGCTTTTATTTTGTCCTTATGCTCTACCTCGGACGCGTTCGTGGCTTCTTCGTTCGCCTCGACGTTCTCGACCGGATCGCTGCTGACGTTCCTCGTCTTCGGTCCGATGCTGGACATCAAAAGCCTGCTGATGCTGCTGTCCGCCTTCAAGACGCGGTTCGTCGCCGCGCTGTCCGTACTGATCGTCGTTGTCGTTTTCGTATGTTCCCTGCTGTTCGAGCGTTTATTTCTCACTTAAAGGAGCGTGCCGTCTGTGAGTCCGCGATTACTGGGCCTTCATCAATTTATTAAATCCGCCATTTTGTTCGGATTCGCGGTATACATCGCTTATTTGATCAAAACGGACAATATCCTGTTCTACATCGCTCCCCGGATGGTCGATTATGTCAAGTGGTCGGCGATCGGCTTCTACGCCATAGCGGTGTATCAAGTGTATTTGGCCATCCGTTCCATGTGGGGGAGCGCAGCCTCATGCGATTGCGACCATGATCATACCCCTTCGCGGTCCGTGCTCAAAAATGCCGTCATTTACGGCTTATTCGCCATTCCGCTGCTGCTTGGGTTTCTGCTCCCGGATACGTCGATGGGCAGCAGCCTCGCCGCCAAGAAGGGAATGAACCTGAACAGCGCAGGCTCCGTACGCAAGGACGCTACGGCCGCTGTCCCCTCTTCTCCGCCGCAGACAGGGCAAAATCCGCCCGCAGGCGGCGCTGCGGCGCCAAGCACACCGGCACAGCAGCCGGGAAATGCCGCAACTAACGCACCCGGGGGAACCGCCGATGCCGCTTCGGGCAATTTGGACGACTTGTTCCCGTCGGATAAATTCACGGCGCAGTACGCCAAATTCGCCAAGCAGCTGTACACGTCGGATCTGATCAAAGTCAAGGAAGATTTGTTCATCGAGACGCTGACGTCCGTCGATTTGTACATGGACCGCTTTGTCGGCAAAAAAATGGAGATGACCGGCTTCGTCTACAGGCAGGAGGATATGAAGGACAATCAATTCGTCGTCGGCCGCTTCTCGGTTCAATGCTGCTCCGCCGACGCCACTCCGTTCGGCGTTCTCGTACAGTATGACCGCGCCCAAAACTTCGCCGACGACTCCTGGGTAACCGTAACCGGAACGATTGAAAAAACCAAATTTAACGATATGGAAATCATGATGCTGAAAGTCGAGAAAATCGCCAAAGCCGAGCCCGCGAAATCGCAATACGTCTATCCGAACTTCGATTTCGGCACATGAGCATCTAACATGTCACTCGCCATTATAAACGCCCGCTCTTGTCATTGACCGCTCTTCCGGGCAAGGTCTCCAATGCCTCATGACAGATCGTACAAGGTTTTGATACAATGGAGGCGTCGTTACATAACGAATCCGATCCCATATACCTTTTTGCGCAAAGGAGACCTCATCTTATGATCAAGCAAATCGATTGGCAAGGAACACCCGCCTATACGCTGGAGAACGATCGACTTATCGTCTCGATCTGCCCTGCCATCGGCAACAACGTATACAGCATTTGGGACAAAACGCTGCAGCGCGAAATGCTGCGCGTCCCCGCAGCGCCGTCCGACATGGCGGAGCAGCCGGTGCAGTACGGCACGCCCATTCTTATGCCGCCGAACCGGATACGCCAAGGGAAGTTCGAATTCAAGGGCCAGTCGTACCAGTTCGATGTGAATCACGCTACCGGACACCATATTCACGGCATGCTGCGCAGCCAGTCATGGACCGTTACGGCAACCGGCGAACAGGACGGCAAGCTGTTCATTACCTCGTCCATCCGTCTCGAAGACGACGCCAATGTCCAGCGTCAATATCCGCATCCGTTGGTGCTGGAGGTCACTTATGTGCTGGAAGGCAGCCGCTTAAGCCATCGGCTGAAAGTTCTTAATCAGGGAACGACGCCGGCTCCGTTCGGCTACGGGCTGCATACATGGTTCCTGCTGGACGGCAAGCCGGAGAGCTGGACGCTGAAGGTTCCCGTCAGCGGCATCTGGGAGCTCGACGAGGCCAATATTCCTGTCGGGCATCTAATCCCGCTCGGCAAGTACGAGGCGCTGCTGCAAGGCGAACGGCTGGAAGGGCATAATCTGGACACCGTCTTCCAAATCGGCGAAGGCAATCCTTGCCTTGCCGTGCTATCCGGCGACCGCGCGGAAATCCGCTACGGCGGCTCCGCAGAATTCAAGCAATGGGTCATTTATACGAAAGGGGAAGCCCGCGATTTCATCTGTCTGGAGCCGTACACTTGGGTGACGAACGCTCCGAACATCGATCAGCCTGCCGAAGTGACAGGATTGCGCGGGATTGAGCCGGGCGGCTCCCTGGAGCTCGAAGTAACGCTAGAGGTCGTGTATAAATAAGCTTGCAGGAACATCCCCCGGTTAAGCGGAGGTAGTGGGATTGTTTCCCTGCACCTGCACCAGAAAAAGACGGCGGGCTTGGAACGGTTACCCGTTTCCTTAAGCCCACCGTCTTTTTGCTTACGCCTCGCCGAACAAACCTTCGGGAACCCGCGCCTCCCATTGCCCAGGAATCGGTAAACCCAGCGCCCGGCAGACGACCGCCGACGTATCGATCAGCCCTAGCCCTTCAGGCACCGCGGAGCCTGCCGCTATCCCCGGGCCCGAGCACGTCCAGAACACCGTCTTATCGAGCGGATGGTCGGTGCCGTGCCCTTTCGGATTGACGCCGCCGCCGCCATGATCCGTCGTCATCACAATCAGGCTGTCCTCCAGCATACCCGCATCCTCCACGGCCTGCATAATGACGCCGGTCATCCGGTCCGTTTCGGAAATCGCCCGCAAATAATCCGGCTCCCCGTACCCGTACTGATGCCCCGCACAATCGGGCAGATCGAACTGAACGAACAGTATGTACACATCCGGGTTGCTTCGGATATAATCCGCTACGGCCTGCGCAAGCTCGGGATCGGGCATCGACACTTTATGCACCCCTATCCCTTCCTCGATGATGCCCTCCATTATCGGCTTCCAGCAGGTGAAGGCAGCCAATTTGCGCTCCGGATACGCCTCATGCGCGACTCGGAATAAGGAAGGATACGGGGAATCGCCCGGATATTTCTCGACTGCCGCCTTATCGTTATTCAACCCGTGCTTCTCCGGCGTTACCCCGTGCAGCAGCGATCCCCAGCATTCCGCGCTAATCGTGGGAAATACCGTCTGGGCCCCCAACGTAGCTCCCCCCCGCGCCATCCATCGGTCGAGCACCGGCGTCTCCGCCTGCTCTACGAAGCTTCCCGCTCCGTCCCAGCCTATAATAATCGCCCTGCGAATTTCCTTGCTCTCCACCTGATTCATACCATCGTCATCCCTCTCCACCATGATCTTGTAACCACGATAAAAGCACCATCACCTATCATTGTATGTGGATTTGCAAATTAGTCAATAGAAAATACAACTAAAGACAACTATATACAATTAAATACATATACAAACACACATCGCACTTCCTTTCTATCGTAAAGAGAACGTTGGGCCTCTAGAAGGGTGGTGAAAAAAGAGCGGAGGGGCCATTTGAATTTTTTCACCACGCTTCTAGGATAAGAAAAGAACGGGACCGGCGCCATCCATCGGCGCTGGTCCCGTCTATTTCAACGTCCTTGCAATCCTTGCCCTTTACCTTTACTTTTACTTTTATCTCAAGGGGTGTATATATTCGGCTGCGCCGGCGTGCTCATGCCGTTTCCGAGGAAGAAGCTCGTATGCGGCGGCTGGTTATACCCGACGTTCTGCCAGGCGACGCCGAGACGGTAGACCGGATCGTGCATCAGCGTCCACAGCCGGTAATTGGTCACATCGGTCGTCGTATAGATGCGCAGCGCCGTACTGTCGGTCGTGCGCCATACGGCCTCTTCCCGCCAATCGCCGAGCAGGTCGGCCTGCAGCGTCGGCGTCGCCTTGGTTCCGTTATTGGACGCGGTTCCCGAAGCGGTAAGCAGATTACTGGTCGTCGAATTGGTATAATTCCATTTATCGATGCGGATGTCGTCGAGCAGCTCGCGCTGCAGATCGCCGTCCCACCAAATGCCGAAATTCGTGGAAGACGGAAGCGTCGAGCCGATCTTCGTTCCGGTGCTCGTGTACAAGCCGCCGTTCGCCCACACTTCTTCGCCCGGATAACGCGGATCGATATCCGCCGACATGCCTCGCCCTACGTCTTTGCCCGCATAGACGCCCCAGATCGTCTGCCCGGTCTTCGCGTCCCGGTACTCCAGCCCGTATGCGGCGGAAGTATTCTCATGCACCTGGAACACTTCGAGCCCCGGACGGTTCGGGTCGAGATCGCCCAGATGCATCGCGTCCCCATGCCCCAATCCGGTCGTATACAAGCCCGTGCCGTTATCGTCGACCGCCATCGCGCCGTAAATAATTTCATCCTTGCCGTCCCCGTCGACGTCGGCGATGCTCAGGTTATGGTTGCCTTGTCCGGCGTAAGCGGAGTTGCCGGAAGCGTCCGAGTCGAAGGTCCACAGCTTCGTCAGTTGGCCGCCGCGCCAATTGTAGGCGACGAGAACCGTCCGGGTATAGTAGCCGCGGGCCATAACGAGGCTCGGCTTTTGTCCGTCCAAATAAGCGATGCCGGCCAGGAAGCGGTCCACCCGGTTGCCGTAATTATCGCCCCAGTCGTTGACATTGCCGCGCGGAGGATCGTAGTTAACCGTCGCCAGCGCCTTGCCCGTCGTCCCTTGGAACACCGTCAAATATTCGGGTCCGCTCAATACCCGCCCGGCCGAATTGCGATAATCCGCCGTTGCGCTGCCGATCACCACGCCGGTGCCGTCCTTGGTGCCGTCGGCCGTCTTCATGGCGACCTCGGCTTTGCCGTCGCCGTCCAGATCATAGGCCATGATCTGCGTATAATGAGCGCCAGCGCGAATGTTTTTGCCCATACTGATCCGCCACAAGCGGGTGCCGTTCAGCTTGTACGCATCGACGAAGACTTCCCCGGTATAGCCGTCCTGCGAATTATCCTTGGAATTGGACGGGTCCCACTTCAGAATAATCTCATACTGCCCGTCTCCGTCGAGATCGGCCACCGTCGCGTCGTTCGCGCTGTACGTGTAATTAACGCCGTCGGGAGTCGTTCCGCCCGCCGGCTTCTGCAGCGGAACGGTCAGATAATTCGTCCCCCAGACGCTTACCGTTGGGGAAGCGATCTGCTCGGTCCCTCCGACGACGGCCCGGACGTAATAAGTCGAGCCGGTCGTACCTCCCGAATCCAGATAATTCGTGCTGCCCGTAATCGGCGAGCTGTTCAGCTTCGTGCCGTTACGGTACACATTGAACGAGGTGGCGGCGGCTTCCGTGCCGAGCAAGCGCCAGCTGACGAATACTCCGTTGCCCGTCTTCACGGCCACCAGCCCTCGGTCCAGCTTTTCCATCTGCCTTGCGGGTCCTGCCGCTTGAGCCCTCTCCGGACTTACGACGGCCTGCAGCGGAATAAGCAGCGAGCTCGCCACCAGGCAGCTCAGCAGCATCGTACCCGATCGTTTCAGCTTGCGCTTGCGGTTCATTGAAATTTGCATCATAGGTTCCTCCTCGTATAGTATTTCTAGAACCAAGTTTTAAGCCGATTTCCAGTTCCCATGGGAACTGGCCGCAAACTTTTCGATTTCCAGTAAATCGCACCTTGAAAATTGCAAAAGGGACTGGACTTTCCC
>NZ_JANYUY010000084.1 GCF_025060755.1 Paenibacillus doosanensis | reverse complement strand
AAAGCGACTGTGCCGATTCAAAGCCAGAAGGCCACGGGCTGGTGCACTTTCCTGCACCGTCCTCGCCAAGATAACAGGCTGTCCCCAGTATCTTTGCTCCACTACATGCTCAGGGTTCCGTTTTTTTGGTAACTTTGACGGCTTCATTTTGTAATAACAGGGACTTTTTCACCACACTTTTAAAAGCGCGGTGAAAAAAGAGCGGAGGGGCCATTTGAATCTGGAAAAGCGTAAGCATTCGCCTTTGAAAACGGATTCTCTCCGCAGAAAAACGAAAAAACAATCCAAAGAATCCGATTTCAACAGCGATTGGAGGATCAAATGGACGCCGCAGCGGACTTTTTCACCGGATGTTCCAATAAGGTACAGTATAGCATGTTTTGCTGCACAAATGGTTATGCAGTCGCCACGTTTGGTCATTGTTCTTCCCGCCGGCTCTTTTTAATATAGAGCTAGTATGAATACAGAGCAGAAATCCGGGCGGAAGAACGGCGGCTCTAAAAGTTCGGTGAAACAAGAGCGGAGCGGCCATGGCCCGGATTTCGGAAAAGAGGTATGCCCTTGAGCGCAAAGTTTGAAGTAAACGGAAACCGCTTTGTTATGAACGGAGAACCGGTTCGGATTATCTCCGGAGCTATTCATTATTTTCGCGTCGTGCCGGAATATTGGAGAGACCGCTTATTGAAACTGCAGGCATGCGGCTTCAATACGGTGGAAACGTATGTGGCCTGGAATGTTCACGAGCCGGAGGAAGGGCGATTCTGCTTCGACGGCATCGCGGACGTCGCGGAATTTATCCGGCTGGCTGGCGAGCTTGGATTGCATGTCATCGTCCGGCCCAGCCCGTATATTTGCGCGGAATGGGAGTTCGGAGGCTTGCCGGCCTGGCTGCTCGGTTATACGGACATGCGGCTGCGCTGCTCCGACCCGCTCTATTTAAGCAAGGTCGACGCATATTATGACGCGCTTATTCCTCAGCTGAAGCCGCTGCTCTGCACGAACGGCGGACCGATTATCGCCATGCAGATCGAGAATGAATACGGAAGCTACGGCAACGATCACGGCTACTTGGATTACCTGCGCCGGGGATTGATCGATCGCAGCGTCGACGTATTGCTGTTTACCTCCGACGGCCCGACGGATCAGATGCTGCAGGGCGGTACGCTTGACGGCGTGCTCGCCACCGTCAATTTCGGCTCGAAGGCGGCGGAATCGTTCGCGAAGTTCAGGCAGTACCGCCCGGACGAGCCGCTGATGTGCATGGAATATTGGAACGGCTGGTTCGATCATTGGATGGAGGGGCATCATACCCGCGATGCGGCGGATGTGGCGGCCGTGCTGGACGAGATGCTGGAGGCGGACGCCTCGGTCAATTTCTATATGTTCCACGGCGGCACGAACTTCGGTTTTTACAACGGAGCTAATCATATTAAGACGTACGAGCCGACCGTCACGAGCTATGATTACGACTCTCCGCTTACGGAGTGGGGCGAGCCTGCGCCCAAATATTGGGCGGTGCGTGAGGTGCTCAGGAAGCACGGCATCGCCGCCCGCGATATCCCGCTGCCGGAGTCGATTCCGCGCCGAAGCTACGGTCAGGTCGCCATGACGAGCTGCGCCGGGCTATTCGGTCAGCTGGAGAAGCTGTCCGCGAAGATCGCCCGTACGAATCCGGAGCCGATGGAGAAGCTCGGACAAAATTACGGGTATATCGTATACACGACGCAAGTTTCGGGTCCCCGGCGCGGGCAAGAGCTGCATCTGCAGGAGGTTCACGACCGGGCGCAGGTCTTTGTGGACGGGGTTCCCGTCGGCGTCGTCGAGCGATGGAACCCGCAGCCGCTCATAGTGGATATTCCGTCTGAAGGAGCGAGCTTGACGATTCTGGTCGAGAACATGGGCCGCATCAACTACGGCCCGCTGCTGAAAGATTATAAAGGGATTACCGAAGGAGTCCGACTCGATAATCAGTTTTTGTTCGGCTGGGATATTTATCCGCTTCCGCTGAACGGGTCTTGGGCATCGGCGCTGGAATGGTCGGACATTCCCCAGGAGACGGGAGAATTGAGCGGCCCCGCTTTCTACCGCGGGACGGTAGAGGCGGAGGAGCCGGCCGATACGTTCATCCGTCTGGACGGATGGCGTAAAGGCATCGTCTTCGTGAACGGATTTCATCTGGGCCGTTATTGGGAGCGCGGTCCGCAAAAGACGCTGTATGTCCCTGGCCCGCTGCTTAAGAAGGGCGCCAATGAAATTATCGTCTTTGAGCTGCATGGCGCCGAAGCTTCGTCAGTGGCCCTGGTGGACACGCCCGATTTAGGGAAGGCGAAGGGAGTCGACACGGCCGTCATCAGTTTTGCGGACGAGGAGTAAGAGGAGTAAGGAGGAGCGGAAACGGGATGCCCTAGGAGGCTTGATCTGCCGCCTGCGAGAGGAAACGGACAGGACTTGAGCGGCAGCATCGCTTAAGTCCTGTTTGTCCTATTTGTCCATTTCGCATATTGCTTCCGAAACGTCCGTTGTCTTACAATGGGAGCAGACCAGAAATTAACGTGAGACCGGGGAGCAAGCCGTATATGTCGATACAGAAAGACCCGTTTGACCGCCGTTTTGACAGCTTCGTCACCCTTGCGGATATGATATGTGACGTGCTGCAATGTCCGGTGACGATTGAGAATGCCAATCATCAGCTGATCGCCTACAGCTCCCACAGCCCCCATACCGACCCTGCGCGGATAGCGACGATTATCGGAAGACGCGTCCCTGAGCAGGTCATCGGGGCGCTGTGGAGAAACGGCGTCATTCAGCGGCTGATGGAAAGCGAGGAGCCAGTGCGCATTGCGGCCGTACGCGATGTCGGTCTTGGCGACCGGATTGCGATAGCGATTCGCAAAGCGAGCGAAATCCTCGGCTATATTTGGGTGATGGAGGAAAACCGCCGGCTCGATCAAGCCGATTATTCGCTATTGAAGAAGGCGTCCGAGGCGTCCAAGCATTTGATGCTGCAGCTGCAAATTCAGAAGCGCAAGGAAGAGGAAGGGCAGCAAAATTTGTTTTGGCAGCTGCTGACAGGCCATTTGAAATCCGCCGGGGCGATCAGGGAGCGGGCGGAGCAGCTGCACATTGCACTGCCTGCAAGCTACCGGGTGAGCGTATTCGAATTCGCGAGGGAAATTACCGGAGAGCTGCTCCAGCGTATTCAATATATGATAACTACGACGCAGCGGGTGAAAATTTTGTTCCATGTGCCCGACGGCATGCAGCTTGTGCTGCTCACGGCCGCGGATGGCGGCAACAAAGCGCATGAAAGGGAGAACGCCGCCGCAGGCTTAGGCGATTTTATCGGCGATTTTATCGCTCAAATGACGGAGCGGTTCGGCACAGGGCCGAAGGACGGCGCGAGCAGCAGCGAGTACGGCGATTATACGATGGTCGAGCAGGGCTGGCAGGAAGCCGTTGCCGTGCTCGAGCTGAAGAAGCGGTTTCCGGAAGCGCTGGCGCATACGCGTCAATACGGAGAGCTGGGATTTTACCGGTTTTTGCCGGCGATGGCGGAGCTGGATCGGACGCGGCGTCATGAAAGCCGTTTTTTGCCTCGACTAAAGGCGTACGATGGGGAGCATCACAGCTGCCTGGTAGAAACGTTATCCGCGTTTTTGCAGCATGACGGCAGCTTGAAGGAGACGGCCGATGCGCTGCATATTCACATCAACACGCTCAATTACCGGCTCAAACGAATTTCAGACATCGGCGGAATCGATCTGAAAAACACCGATCATAAAGTGACCGCGTATTTGGAGCTGAAGCTCGACCGGCTGGCCCGTTAAAAAGCCATTTGTTGGTTTTCCACAAAAAGCCGGCCGATTTTTCTCAAATTTCCACGAAGCCAAAGCGTTCCATTCATCCTATAATCCTAACTGTACGAGCGGAACACACCTTCGCAACCTGCTATTAGTCATGCGTAAAGCGAGTAGGGTTCCCGACTGGAGGAGGAATACTGGAATGAAAATCGGCTTGCCTAAAGAGATGAAAAACAATGAGAACCGTGTCGCTCTCACGCCTTCCGGCGTAGCGGAACTGGTCCGCAGAGGACATGTCGTTTATGTAGAAAAGAACGCCGGTATTGGAAGCGGTCTCAGCAGCGAGCAGTATGAAGCGGCGGGGGCGCGTATTTGCGACCGGGCCGAGGAGGTTTGGGCCGCTTCGGAGATGATTATGAAGGTGAAGGAGCCGATTGCGGCGGAGTACGGCTATTTTCGGCAGGGTTTGACGCTGTTCACTTACCTGCACTTGGCGGCAGAGCCTGCGCTGGCTGCCGCATTGGCGGACAAAGGCGTCACGGCGATCGCTTACGAGACGGTTGAGAAAGGCGGCGCGCTGCCTCTGCTCGTCCCGATGAGCGAGATCGCGGGGCGTATGTCGGCGCAAATCGGCGCGCAGTTTCTGGAGAAGCCCCACGGCGGCAAGGGGCTTGTCCTCGGCGGCGTTCCCGGGGTGAAGCGGGGGAAGGTCGCCGTGATCGGTGGCGGCGTGGCCGGGGTTCATGCGGCCAAAATTGCCGCAGGGCTCGGCGCCGAGGTGACGATCATCGATGTCAATCCGGAGCGGCTGCGGTATTTGGACGATTTGTTCGGCAGGGAAGTTCAAACCTTGATGTCGAATACAGAGCATATTGCGCAGGAGGTAGAGCAATCCGACCTCGTTATCGGGGCCGTATTGATTCCCGGAGCGAAAGCGCCGAAGCTGGTTACCGAGGCGATGGTGCGTTCGATGTCGCCGGGCTCCGTGATCGTCGATATCGCCATCGACCAGGGAGGCATCGTGGAAACGGCCGACCGCATCACCACGCATGACGATCCCGTATACGTGAAGCATGACGTCGTCCACTATGCGGTGGCGAACATGCCCGGAGCGGTGCCGAGAACATCCACATTTGCGCTTACGAACGCGACGCTGCCTTACGCGCTGCAAATCGCCGATTACGGCGTCAAGCAGGCGGTGGGCGGCAATGCGGCGCTGGCCAAAGGCGTCAATACGGCCGGCGGGTGTATTACGCATCCGGCCGTAGCCAAGGATTTGCAGTATGAGTACGTTCCTGTAGAGAAGGCAATCTAGCGGGCGGCAAGACGGGGAGGAACAGGAATGTACAGCTATCGGGATACCCGGGCGGAAATATCGCTCGACGCGATTTACCATAATGCGGCTGCGTTCAAAGCCTGCGCGTCGCCGTCCTGCCGGCTGATGGCCGTCGTCAAAGCCGACGGCTACGGCCACGGAGCGGCAGCGGCCGCCGCTGCGGCGATGGAAGCGGGGGCGGACTATCTGGGCGTCGCCTTCCTCGACGAGGCGCTGCAGCTGAGGGAGGCCGGGATCGGGCTGCCGATCCTCGTGCTGGGCTATACGCCGCCTCGTTCGACGGAAGCCGCCGTGCGAAGCGGCGTGGCTTTGACCGTGTTCACCGGCAAGGCGCTGGATTGCATTGCCGCTTGCGCGCAGCGGCTGCAGCGGGAAGCTGCGGTCCATCTGAAAATCGATACGGGGATGTCCCGTCTCGGCGTGACGGAAGCGGACGAAGCGCTCGCTTTGGCGCGAAAGGCGGCGAGCATTCCGGGCTTGAGGCTGGAGGGCGTATTTACCCATTTCGCCGATGCCGACGCGCCTGATCCGTCGTATACGGAGCGGCAGTTCGCCGCCTTCACCGGCATCGTGGAGCGCTTGCGGCGGGAAGGGCTGTCCGTGCCGATAGCCCACTGCTGCAACAGCGCTGCGGCGCTGCGCTTTCCCCAGATGCATCTGGATATGATCCGGATCGGGATCAGCCTGTACGGCCTGCTTCCCGCTCCGGATGCGAACGCCGCCGGGCTGGAGCTGAAGCAGGCGTTCCGGCTCAAGACGGCGGTCGCCTCGCTGAAGCCGGTTGCCGCCGGGCAGCCGGTCGGCTACGGCTGCACGTACCGGCCGGATCGCGACATCCGGGTCGCGGCCATTCCGATCGGCTATGCGGACGGTTTGCCGCGCTCGCTCTCCAATCGCGGCTGCGTCCTCATCCGGGGAGGGCAGGCCCCCATCATCGGCCGGATTTGCATGGATCAGACGATGGTGGACGTCACCGGCCTGCCGGATGTCCGCGTAGGCGATGAAGTAACCGTGTACGGCGGCGATCCGAGGGACGGCGCGGGCGCCTCCATCGATGAGGTTGCCGCGCTCGCCGGCACGATTAACTACGAAATCGTATGCGCCGTAGCGAAGCGCGTGCCGAGGGTGTACCGCAGGCACCGGCGGGAGGCCGGCTTTTGCAATGCCGTCCTGCGCACCGGTTCCCGCTAAACCATGCGGCACCGGCAAAGCTTCGGAGGTAGATCGGCGCCTGCGCAAAGTAACGGGAATTCGACGTACCGCATCGCCATACATATGGATAGACGTTTTTCTCAGACCAAACCATCGGGGGAAGTGATTCAGGATGTCGATTGAACAGCGGCTGGACGAGCTTTTTGCGGATTATGTTCAGGAGCAGCAATACAGCGGTACCGTACTCGTGGCGCAGCACGGACAGGTTATCCTAAGCGGGGCTTACGGATGGGCAAACCGCGAGCATGCCGTACCGAACCGCCCGGATACGAAGTTTCGCATCGCCTCCATCTCCAAATCGTTTACGGCGATGGGCATCTTATGGCTGGCCGAGCGGGGAAAGCTGGATTTGGGCGATTCCGTCCGGCGCTATTTCACATGCCCGTGGCTGCCGGTGAAGGCGACGCTGCATCATCTGATGACGCATACGTCGGGCATTCCCGACTTCGAGAAGCTGCCGGCTTTTGCGAACGGAGAGGAGCGCAGCCTTCTTCGAACGGAAGACATGCTGGCGCTGATCAAGGATGTACCGCTCCTGTTCGAGCCGGGGAAGGGCTGGTCTTACGGCAACACTGGATACAATCTGCTCGCCTCGTTGATCGAGCGAATTTCGGAGCAGAGCTACGGGGAATTTTTGCGGAGCGTGATTTTGGAACCGCTCGGGATGACCTCGACCGGCAGCGCTTATTCGCAAAGCATCGTATCCGGGTTGGCTGACGGGTATACGAAGGATGAAGCCGGAGTTTTGACGAAAGCGCGGTACTATGAAATCCATAATTTCCAAGGCTCGGGCAGCTTGTACTCCACTGCGGAAGATCTGCTTTTATGGGACCGGGCGCTCTATGCCAATCCGATCGTTTCCGGAGACGCTCTCGCCCGGATGTTCCGACGTCATGCCGAGGCCAGCCCGCGCCGGCATTACGGCTACGGCTGGTCCGTATACGATCGTTTCCGCGGGCATGGCGGCTGGCTGCCGGGCTGCTGGAGCAAATTCAGGCAATACCCCGAGCAGGGCCTTGCCCTCATTATGCTGTCCAATCACGATTTTACGGCGGAGAACGAAATTCTCGATCGCACGGGTGAAATAGCGCTTACAAGCTGATCGTCATCAGATCGCTGGCGAGCGTAACCTTGCGGCGCAGCTGTTCGGGACACGAATCCAGCACGGCCTCGTAAGGCTCGTCATCGCTCAAATGGACGATGACGATGCGGTCGATGCGTTCGACCGGATAGTACCGGAGCACGGCGTCCAGGCTGGAGTGCGCTTGGGAGGAGGAATCCGCCGCCGTCGTCGCTTCATGGATGAGCGTATGTACCGGCGATTGCTCGCGAATCCATTCGTTTGGCCGGGTATCGGCCGAGTAGATCGTTACCTTTCCGTCGTGAACCAGCTTGAGTCCGACGGTCGGTCCGGCATGCAGGCTCGGGAAGGCGGTCATCGTCAGGCCGTTTCTGTCGAACAGCTGCGTTACGGCGCCGTCATCGAACAGAGCGATGCGAATGTCGAAACGAATAGGCCAGCTTGCCGTCTGATAGCTGTGCAGCAGGCTGCGGAGCTGAGCTTCGTTGCTCTTCGAGCAGCGGATGGTCAAGGCGTCTTCCCGTCCGGCGATCCACATTCCCCATAGAAGCGACGGCAAGCCGTAAATGTGGTCGATATGGAAATGGGTGAACACAACCTCGCTGATGCGGTTTAACGGAATCCGCAGTTTTTTCAGCTTGCCGAGCGGATTGCCGCCGACATCGATCAGAATACAGTCCTCTTCGTGTTGAACGAGCAAATACGTATTGTCCCTGTCCGCGCTGCCCGCTGCGCTGGCGGTTCCCATGCAAATAATATTCATCTTCGGCCTCCTGTTGGTTCATGGATTGACGATATGAGAAATTAGCTCCCATGTCATGGAACATACAATAAATCCAAATGCGGTTTTTGGCAAGAGGAGAACGGGATGAAAATAATTTGTTAAGTTTTCGTTGACAAACGGGGAGTTCCCCTCTATAATTCAAATCAATTCAATGCATTGAAATACGGTAGGTTCGAGTAGATGGAGAAACCCTTATCCGTAATCATGCCTTCCCTTGCGGGGAACAGGTGTGTTTACTGTGGATAGGGGTTTTTTGTATTATTTTTAAATAAAAGCGAGGAAGAAGAGCATGAGGGGATACGTATTTGATCTGGACGGCACCATTTATCTGGGAGATAGAATGATCGAAGGCGCAGCCGAAGCCATTCGAATTTTGCGGGAACGCGGGGACCGGGTCGTCTTTTTATCCAATAAACCGATCGCTACCCGGCAGTCGTATGCGGAGAAGCTGACCAAGATGGGGATACCGACGAGTGTGGAGGATGTGCTTAATTCTTCGCTGATCGTAGCGCGCTATTTGCAAAAAAGAATGGCTCCCGGCGAGCGGGTGTACGTCATCGGGGAGCAGCCGATTCACGACGAGCTGCAAAGCCACGGCATCGCCTTGACCGGCGACAGCGTCAATCCCGATTACGTCGTTCTGTCCTGGGACCGGCAATTTACTTACGACAAGCTGAACATCGTGTACCAGGCCGCTGTAAGCGGCTCCAAAATTATCGCCTCCAACCCGGATGCCACCTGTCCGCTGGATCACGGTCAAATCCCGGATACGGGAACGTTCATCGCAGCTTTGGAAGCGGCTACGGGCAGATCGATCGACCTCGTCGTCGGCAAGCCTTCGCTGATCGCAGCCGAAGCGGCGGTCGAGCACTTGGGCCTCCAGTATGCCGATTGCTTCATGATCGGAGACCGGCTCGAGACGGACATCAGAATGGGCAACGACGCCGGGATGCAATCCGTGCTCGTATTGACCGGCGTGGCCACCGCCGAAATGGCCGCCTCATCGGAATACAAGCCGGCGCATGTTATTCCGAGCATCAAAGAAATCGTCCGGCTGTAGACATTTCGTGGTATAATGGTGTCACCTTTGAAAGGAGGAGACGTATGTATCCGATTGTCGATCTGGTCGAGCATCAGACCATTGCAGCAGTTCAAAGAGAAGAAGATTTGGAGCTTGCGTTGAAAAGCGAAGCGAACATCATTTTCTTACTGACCGGCTCCATTTTTAATATGAAAGAACTGGTTGACCGCATTAAGGAAGCAGGGAAGCATGTGTTTCCTCACATGGAGTTCATCGACGGGATCGCGCCCGACAAGAGCGGCGTCGCGTACATGGCCCAGAACATCAAGCCGACGGGCATCATATCCACGAAGAGCAATCTGATTCGGGTTGCCAAGGATCATAAGCTGATGGCGATTCAGCGTATTTTTCTGATCGACCGCAGCGCCGTGACCAGAGGGATCAAGGCCGTGGAGCAGAGCCAGCCGGATGCGATCGAAGTCATGCCCGGCATCATGCCGAGAATCGTCCGCGAGATGACGAATATGACACCGCTTCCGATCATCGCCGGAGGACTCGTCGGCAACCAGGAAGAGATCGACGAAGCGCTGAGAGCCGGCGCTCTGGCCGTATCGGCCGGCAAGTCGGATTTATGGTGAGCGCCCGCTTGCAAGGGCAGCGAGAGAGTTAGACAATTGCATATGGTTTGATGTGCATCGGATTCAAAGCGGGATGAGACTATGGAGAAACCTCTTTGGAAAAGTGCGGCCGGCTTATGCCAGGTTGTTCTTTTTCGCGGAGGTTTTTTTATTTGTAACGGAGGCGAATCAATTTGAATGGGAAGACCGAGTTTTCGGCAAAAAACCGGCGGGGCATTTTGCAGTCGATGGCGGAGGAGCCGCTGGAGCTGCTGGTCATCGGCGGCGGAATTACGGGCGCGGGCATCGCACTGGATGCGGCTACCCGGGGAATCCGGGTCGGAGTGCTGGAGAAGAACGATTTCGCATCGGGAACGAGCAGCCGTTCGACCAAGCTGATCCACGGCGGGCTGCGTTACCTGAAGCAGGGCGAGATCAAGCTGGTGCAGGAGGTCGGGCGGGAGAGGGCCATATTGTATAAAAACGCGCCGCACCTCGTCATTCCCGCGCCGATGCTGCTTCCGGTGTATAAGGGAGGCACTTACGGTTACTTCGCTTCCTCCATCGGACTGTACATTTACGACTGGCTGGCTGGAGTCGCCCGCAAAGAGCGGAGAAAAATGCTCGGGCGCAAGGAGACGATCGAGCGGGAACCGCTGCTGAAGAAGGAAGGGCTGAAGGGCGGCGGTCTCTATTACGAATACCGCACCGACGACGCGCGTTTGACGCTGGATATTATGAAGACGGCGGTGCAGCGGGGAGCGCGAATCGTCAATTATGCGGAAGCGGTGAAGTTCATCTACGAGAACGGCAAGGCTGTCGGCGTGGAGGTGCACGACCGGATCGGCGGGCTGCGTCAGATGATTCGGGCCAAGCATATCGTCAATGCGGCGGGGCCGTGGGTGGATCAGGTGCGCAGCCTCGACGGCTCCTTGAAGGGCAAACGGCTGTTTTTGACCAAAGGCGTGCATCTTGTCGTCGATTATCATCGTCTTCCGGTGCGGCAGGCGGCTTACTTCGATACGCCGGACGGGCGGATGGTGTTCGTCATTCCGCGTGGCAACATTACTTACGTCGGAACGACGGATACCGCTTATTCGGAATCGATCGACCAGCCCAGAACGACGCTGGAGGACCGGGATTATTTGATCCGTGCCGTCAATGCGATGTTTCCTGCGATCAAGCTGACGCCGGGGGATATCAAATCGCATTGGGCCGGCTTAAGACCGCTGATTTACGAGGAAGGCAAAGGGCCGTCGGAGCTTTCGCGCAAAGACGAAATTTTCGTCTCGGACAGCAAGCTGATTACGATCGCCGGCGGCAAGCTCACAGGCTTCCGCAAAATGGCGGAGAAGGTCGTCGACCTGGTTGCGGGAGAGCTGAAGCGGGAAACCGGGCGCTCGTATCCGGCATGCACGACGGATCAAATTACGATTACCGGGGGCGAGAAGCGCGACGGCGTCACCTTCGCGGAGTGGAAGCGGGAGATGCTTCAGTCGGGAATTTCCCAAGGCATTGACGGGCAGACGATGCAGGAGTGGGTCGATACGTACGGATCGAATGCGCTGCGGATTCTGAACTACTTGCCCGAGTCGCGGAAGCAGAATCTCCCGGCCCAGCTGCAGTGGCTTCATGCGCAGCTTACGTACTCCGTTCAGGAGGAGATGACGGTAACCGCCGCCGACTTTCTGCGGCTTCGCTCCGGCTGGTCGTACTTTCATCTGGCCAAGGCGGAGAAATACCGCAACATCGTGGAGAAGCTGATGAACGATATGCTTCAGCTCGACCCGATGCAGAAAGATATGCAGCTGGATATGCTGAATCAGCTGTTCCGCAATATTCACGAGCTTCCTTCCACCCAGAAGAAGCTGCAGACGGTCTCGTCTTAAGGAGGGGCGGGCATATGTATACGGTATTAAATCCGATTTGGCATATAACGCATTTGGAGCTGACCTTGCGCATTTTGGCTGCGGCCGTCATGGGCGGGCTGATCGGCTTCGAGCGGGAATGGAGCAACCATGCGGCAGGCTTGCGCACGCACATTCTCGTCTGCATCGGCGCGGCGTCGATTATGCTGCTGTCGATTTACGGCTTCAGCCAGTTCATAGCGGAGCCCAACGTCAGGACGGACCCGGCCCGGTTGTCGGCTCAGGTGATCAGCGGGATCGGTTTCCTCGGCGCCGGCGCGATTCTCAGGACCGGCTCGACCGTTTCCGGACTTACGACCGCCGCTTCGATCTGGGTCGTGGCGGCCATAGGCTTGTGCGTAGGGGCGGGATTCTTTTATTGCGCGGCTCTGGCCACGGTCATGGTGCTCCTCAGCCTGTTCGTCTTGAACAAGTGGGAGAAGCATCTGATGCGCAACCGGAGGCAGCAGGAAGTGATCATCAAGGTATTCGACAGGCCCGGCGTCATGGGCAAAATATCGTCTTTATTCGGCGAACAAGGCGTTCAGATCGTCAACGTCAAAATGAAATCCGAGGAATCTCCGCAAGGCTCCGGCTGGACGGATATGATCATGGAGCTCAAATTCAGCGTCAAAACGACCCATGCCGAGAAGCTGACGAAGGCGATTGAAAATATTTCCGCTGCCGGGGGAGGCGATGTCATCTCGCTCGAATCCAGCCACTGGAAAATGCCGGGAAGCTTCGAAACGCGTTCGCGCTCGCAGGTTAGTTAATGCCATAAATAAACATTCAAGTTGTATGTGGTTTGGATTAATGGTATGATTAATAATTTATTAACATGACAAAGCATTGACAAGTTACAGACCATATGTCATACTTTTGAGGTAAGTAAGCGGTTCACAAAACTTCATATACTTTCACTTGGATGCGGAGATCATGAGATAATCCAAGGGACACCGGTTTGACTGCGCCATTTGTGCACACGCAGTAAGTGTCTCTTGTTGTTCTCTATGATCTTTTTTTGCTGTCTTTTTTAGCAAATGTCCGCAAATGCATCGCTTGTGAAGTCTTGGTGTAAGTCGATGAAAACGCATTCTTTAAAAAACGAGAGGGGTAACAAGCATGAAAAACAAGAAATGGGTAAGCTTGGCGGTATCAGCTGCATTATTCGGCTCCATCGTTGGATGTTCCAACGGAGGCGCAGACTCGGGAAAGATCGAAGATGCCAAAGCAGCGGCGGAGGACAACTCCCCCATCACGATTCAATATTGGCATTCCCACTCGGATGAGCAGATGGCCGGCGTCAATTACATGATTCAGGAATTTAACAAAAAATATCCTAACATTACGGTAGAGCCTGTCTTCCAGGGCGCTTATACCGATTTGCATAAAAAGCTGCAGGCTGCGGTGGCGGCCAAGGACGTACCGGCGGTCACGAACGTGGAAGTGTCGGCGCTGCCGAACTTCGCCGACGGAGGCGTATTCGCAGACCTGACCCCGTACATCAAACGCGATAACGTCGATCTGAACGACTTCTCCAAAGGGATGCTCCAAGCGTATTCCTATAACGACAAGCAATACGGATTCCCGCTGATCGTCAGCACGAGCGTAATGGTGTACAACAAAACGATGCTGGATCAATTGGGCGTGAAGCCTCCGCAAACATGGAGCGAAATCGAAGATTTTAACAAAAAGGTGACCGTGAAGGAGAGCGGCAAAACGACCAGATACGCATTCTCCGTTCCCGGCTGGGATACGTGGTACTACGATCCGTGGATTACGAACGGCGGCGGCACGATCTTGACCAAAGACGAAAAGTCGGGCTTCGATCAACCGGACAGCATGAGATGGATTCAAAACTTCCAGAAATGGATTAAAGACGGCTCGATGCAAATGGGCTACGGCAAAGGCGCATCCGACGTTATGAGACAAATGTTCCTGGAAGGCAAAGTCGCGATGGTTCAGCACTCTTCCGCAATCATCAAGACCTATGTGCAAAACGCGAAATTCGAAGTAGGCGTATCGTTTATTCCAGGCGACAAGGAAAGAAAATCGCATATCGGCGGAGCGGGGATCGTCATTATGGACGGCGCGCCGGCCAAGCAAAAAGAAGCCGCATGGAAATTCGTCAAGTTTATGGTCGGAGCGGAAAACAACATCAAGTGGGCCGATTACACGGGCTACCTGCCGACTCATAAATCGGTCGTCAATACGGAAGAAGGCAAGAAATACTTTGAAAAATGGCCGCAATACAAAGCCGTATTCGAAAACTTCGACAACGTAGCACCGCGCGTGCAGCATCCTGCCTATCCGGAATTCAGCAACGTGTATAAAGAAATTGTCGGCAAGATGGTTTTGAACAACGAGGACCCAGTTCCATTGTTGAAAGATTCCGTTAAAGAAATCAACGAGATTATAGCAGATTATAAGTAAGCCCCGAGAGGAGCGGTACCATGAAGTCTTCCGGCAGTACCCAATTGAATTCCAAGACCGAGGCCATCGACAAGAGCAAGCCTAGACGGTCCGCCTTCCGCATGATGGAGGCGCTGAAAGATTTCTCGTTCGCCTTGCCTGCTCTGGCGTTCCTGATTGTGTTTATCTATTACCCGCTGGTCAACTCGTTCTACCTTAGCTTCACGAACTGGAATATGACAAAACCGGTAAAGAAATTTATCGGGATGGAAAACTATACGAAGCTGCTGACGGACGATACGTTCTACAATGTGCTTAAAATTACGTTTACTTACACGATTCTGGACGTTGTGCTGACGCTCGGCATCGGACTGCTGCTCGCGCTGCTGTTCAACGTTCAATCGAAATTTTTCAACTTCCTGCGGATGCTGATTTTTATGCCGCACTACATTTCAATGGTAATCGTATCGATGGTGTTTTTGTGGATATTCAACTCGCAGTACGGTTTGATGAATGAGCTGATCAAGCTGTTCGGCCTGGAGCCCGTACAATGGCTGCAAAATCCGCGCACGGCGCTCTGGGTGCTTATTATCGTATCGGTATGGAAGGGAGTAGGCTTCGCGATGATCATCTTCATCGCCGGCCTGCGCAGCGTTCCGGTCGAGTATTACGAAGCTTCCAGCATCGACGGAGCGAGCAAGTTCGTGCAATTCAGGCATATTACGCTGCCGATGCTATCGCCGATTACCTTGTTCCTGGTCGTTACGAATTTCATTTCCTCCATGCAGGTGTTCCAATCCGTCGACGTTATGACGAACGGGGGACCGCTGGAGTCGACCAAGGCAATGGTGTACTGGATTTACACGATGGCGTTCTCCGAGTTCAAAACAGGCAGAGCTTCGGCGCTAGTCATTATTTTCTTCCTCATCATCGTGCTGCTGACTATGGTACAGATGTATGTGTCCAAGAAGAAAGTTCATTATGAAGGGTAGGTTATAGATCTATGACTAAATCTCTATGGGTAACCTCCCGGTATACAGTTGCCATTCTGATTACAGTGCTCATTTTCTTTCCGGTTTACTGGATGTTGATTACCGCGCTCAAAACTCCGTTCGAGCTGAGGCTGGCCGTGCCGACCTTCTGGCCGGAGAAGCTGATGTGGGGAAACTTTATTGACGCTTTTAACGCGATTCCGTTTTGGAGATTCGCATCCAATACGCTGATCCAGACCGTAGGCATCATCTTTTTGCAGATCAACATCGGCTTGATGGCCGCTTACGCTTTTGCCAAAGGGAATTTTCCAGGAAGAGAGAAGCTGTTTATTCTCGTTCTTGCGGCGTTGATCGTGCCGGATCAAGTTACGTTCGTGCCCGTCTATGTCATGATGTCGAAGCTGGGATGGATCAATACGTTCTATGCGCTCATCATCCCGCATGCGGCATCGGCCTACGGCATCTTCCTGCTGCGCCAGACGTTCCGCTCGATTAACAACGACGTGATCGAGGCGGCCAAGGTGGACGGCGCGAGCCGCATCCAGGTGCTCTACCGGATTTTGCTGCCGATGGCGTTTCCGACGGTCATTACGCTGCTGGTCATCAGCTTCATTCACAGCTGGAACTCGTACTTCTGGCCGCTGGTCATGACCAACTCGAATCAGATGCGGGTGCTTACCGTAGGTATCGCGATGATGCGGGATTCGATTGCGGGGAACGAAGCGCTCAACTTCCATCTGTTGATGGCGGCCAGCGTCGTCGTTATTCTGCCGATCGTTGTCGTCTTCGTCTTTGCGCAAAAGCATATTGTGGCGGCGATGGCCAATTCGACCTTCAAATAACGGGATTTACACCAGCTGAATGCGCATTTTTCAAAAGGAGACTGTCCAGTGAAGCAAAAAGCGGTTATGATCATAGTATCCGGTTTGTTGTGTATGAGTGCGGTCGGCTGCCAGCAAGCTCAGCAGGCGACCGCGGGGAAACCGCAGGCCCAGGCGGCCGGCGCCGAAGCCAAGAAGCCGGAGAGTCAGGCGGGAGCGGCGAACGGCAAGATTACGCAGGAAGAAGCCGGCATCAAGATCCGCGTCGATATTCCCGAGATTAAGCCTTTTCTGCAGGAAGCCAAGCAAGGACCGGTCGTTCCGGCTCTGATGCAAAAGGCGGTTCCGCAAGGAATCGGCTTCATCGACGAGAAAAACTGGATTTTGGTAAGCCATTATCGCGAGAACGGACTTCCCAGCCTTCTTACCGTGATCGATGCCGCAACGGGTTCGATGATAAAGGTGCTGGAGCTGTATAAGGATGCGGATAAGCCTTACACCGGTCATGCCGGAGGGGTAACGGTCAGCCGAAGCCATGTATGGATTTCATCGGATAACGATATATACCGGCTTAAGCTGGAGGATATCGTTCAGGCGGGCAGCGAGGGCAAGCTGACCTTCGGCGGCTCGATCCATACGGAGACGAGGGCTTCCTTTACGACCTACGGCGACGGAGTGTTATGGGCCGGCGAATTTGCCGGCAAGGATTATCCTACGGAGAAGTCGCATTATATGACAAACCGCGACGATAAGGAATATAAAGCCTGGGCCGTAGGATATAAGCTCGACGAGCAGACCGACGATCTTCCCGCAGGCAAGTCGAAAGACGACGGCAAGCCGGTCACGCCGGATTACATCTTGTCTTTGCCGGATAGCGTGCAGGGGATGGCGGTCTTGAAAAATAAAATTCTGCTCAGCCAATCGTCGGGCCGCAATGCGGCCAGCTCGCTTATCCAGCATGCCAACGTGCTGTCGGAGAAGCCTCATACGCAGGCGGCGATCGGCTCCGAATCTGTGCCGGTATGGTTTCTGGACAGCAAGAACAAGCAGGAAACGAAGCCGGTTCCGCCGATGTCCGAAGGGATCGTCTATTCTCAAGGCACGCTCTATATGTTGTTCGAATCCGGAGCAAGCATGTACAAGCAATCGTCCAGCTATGCGCTGGACCGCATTCAAATGTTGAAAATGAACGAATAAGCAGGAGGGTGAACCATGAGCATCGTCGGATTGGCCCATCGCGGGTATCCTAAGAAATATCCCGAAAATACGCTGGTATCCTTTCAAGCTGCGCTGGATTTGTCGTTCAGCCATTTGGAACTGGATGTGAACTTGACCAAGGACGGCGTCCCGGTTGTCATTCACGATCCTACAGTCAACAGAACGACAAACGGAAAAGGACGCGTGGTCGATTATACGTGGGAGGAGCTTCAGCGGCTTCGCACTGGCGGAGAGCAATCAATTCCGCTGCTGAAGGACGTGCTCGCACTGGCTAAGGGCAGAGCCAAGGTGGACATTGAGCTGAAGCAAAGCGGCGATCTGTATCCGGGTCTGGAAGAGAAGGTGCTGGAAACCGTGCGCGAATGCGGCGTTCAGGATCAGGTCTTCGTGACCTCCTTCGATCACTATTCCATCCAGCGCATGCGCCAGCTGTCCAAGGATATTGAGCTGGGGCTGGTCATTTACGGAGCGACGCCTTCGGTATTCCCGTTCGCCCGGGAGCTCGATGCCCGGTATATTTCGGTCAAATACATTTATTTGACCGACGACTACGTGCGGCTGTGCGAGGAGCAGGGGATTCAGGTGATCGCCTGGACGATCGACGATGAGGCGGACATGCGCGAGCTGAGGCGCAAATACCCTCAGGTTTGGATATGCACTAACGAATTGGAAAAATGGAAGGCGTGCGTGCTGGAAACGGCGTCTTCCAACTAACGGTCTGAAGCGGCACGAAGCCGGTTCGCGAAGACCGGCAGCGTATGCGCCGACTGCGACTGCGCAGCGCTTAAAAACGGCACTTCCCGTCAGCATCGGAGCTGAACCGGGAGGTGCCGTTTTTTTCATCAAGAGAAGGTCGAGCCGTTATTCAAGCTGCAGGCGGAAGCCCGCGATTTCTTGTTCCGCCTGTTCCAAGAGCTGGAGCAATAGCCGGCTGTAGTCGCCGAGCTTTTTTTCGCTTTCCTCAAAATGCAGCCAGCGGACCGTTAATGGCATTTGGACCCAGCCGGTCATGCAATCCCATAACGCATCCAGGTTATTGCCGTAATAATCGGGCAATGCCAGCGATTGTTTCAACACGGCATGAAGCTGCTCGCGGGTTTCGATTTTTGTGCCGTCCAATATAATGCTGCGCATAGTTCCAGAACCCCCCTCGCCGTTTATTTGATCGGTGTGAACGTTTCGTAATGATCTTCCGTCTTATAGATTAAACCGTCGTTGGAAAACAAGACTCGATCTTTGCCTCGCTGTCCCGATTTGTAATTGATGTCGGCTTCGTACCAGACTCTCCCTTTTTTGCTCGGCAGCTTGCCTTCCCGGTTTTGAAAGACATCTCCTCCGATGCTTTTGCCCGGCGCGACTTTGTTCAGATTGCCTTTTTGCGGGTCCCAGCCGAGTTTTTTGGCGCCTTCCTTTGTAATGAAATTATCCGGCAATTTGTGATGCTCTTGTATGTAGCTTGCGACCGCTTCAAAGCTGGTGAGCGCTTGCGGGACGGCCGGGGCTGTCGGGGCTGCCGGCGATTGGCCTGCGGACAAACCGCAGCCGGCCAGAACCAGTAAACTTAACATGAACAAAAATAGACATCGTAGTGCTTTCAATGACTTCATCCTCGCTTCTATATCTAAATATTCTCCAGATGATCTTGCCAAAATCCTCCGATACCTATTTACGAGCATACCGCAAATAAGTTGCGAAAAGAAGATGCGCACGTATGGGATGGAAAATTGTGGAAGGGTGCATATGTACATACAACTTTGAATAATGTTATAATGTACGTAAAATTCGAACGAGCAGCCTTGACAGCGGTTCTTACTGAGGTGACCTATGACAGACAGCAGCAAGCAGCAGCCCAAATATATGATACTGAAGCAGGAGATATTGTCCTGGCTTCAATCCGGCAAGCTTAAGCCGAACGACCGGATGCCGACGGAGAATGAAATCGCCGAGCAGTTCGGAATGAGCCGGCAAACGGTCCGGCAGACGTTCGGCGTTCTGGAGCAGGACGGGTGGATCTATCGCGTGCAGGGGAAAGGTACCTTCGTATCGAGTCCGCAAGCCGCGAAGAAAAATCCGGATGTCCAGACGATCGGTATCATTACGACGTACATATCCGATTACATATTCCCGCATATTGTCCGGGGAGCCGAGGCCGCTCTCCGCAGCAAAGGGTATAGGATGCTGCTTTCCAGTACGGATAACGACAAGCGGAAGGAGCAGGAGAGCCTGCAAATGATGATGAGCGAGCCATTGAGCGGGCTGATCATCGAGCCGACCAAGAGCGCGGAGGGCAATCCCAATTTGAATTATTATTTATCGCTAAATTACCAGGGAATTCCTTATATTATGATTAACGAAAGCTATCCTGAAATTAGTTGTCCGTACATTAAGATGAACGATGAAGCGGGCGGTTATCAAGCGGCCGAGCATTTGATCAGGCTGGGCCACCTTAGGCTGGCCGGATTTTTCAAGATGGACGATCTGCAGGGCGTCAACCGGCTGAAGGGTTTTATCAGGGCGCATCAGGAGTATAAGGTTCCGCTGCTGCCGGAGTCGGTAATCCACTATACGACGGAGACCAAACGCAGCAAACCGCTGGAAGCCGCGCTGGCCATGCTGGCGGCGGGCAGCGAGCGGCCGACGGCGCTGGTTTGCTACAACGACGAGCTTGCCGTCATGCTGCTGGACGCCGTAAGACAAGCGGGGCTTAGCGTGCCGCAGGATTTATCCATCATCGGCTTCGATGATTCGGCCTTGGCCGTCGCTACCGAGGTGAAGCTGACGACGCTGGCCCATCCGAAGGAGAAGATGGGGGCCGCTGCCGCGCAGCTGCTGACGGAGATGATCGAGCGGAGAACGAACACGGCGGAGCCTGTCGTATTCGAGCCCGAACTGATCGTCAGAGATTCGACGGGACCGGTTCCGGTCTGACAGGTTCGGAGAGCCATTTGAAAAAACAATAGGAATCATCCGAAAAAAAATGTGGTAAAATTGTACGTACAATTATATAATAAATGTATCGATCTCATTCATTTATTGAAAGGTGATGATACAAGTTGTTAGTACAACTCAAGCAGGCCGTATGGGAAGCGAATCTTAATTTGCCGAAGTACGGCCTTGTTACGTTTACATGGGGAAATGTAAGCGGTATCGATCGCGAGCTCGGCCTCGTCGTCATTAAGCCGAGCGGCGTTCCTTACGAACGGCTCCGGGTAGAGGATTTGGTCGTAGTCGATCTGGACGGAAACATTGTGGAAGGGAAGCTGAAGCCTTCATCCGATACGGCGACCCACCTCGTTTTGTATAAGGCGTTTCCGGACATCGGCGGGATCGTGCACACGCATTCGCCGTGGGCAACCTCCTGGGCGCAGGCGGGGATCGGCATTCCGGCGTTGGGGACGACTCATGCGGATTATTTTTACGGGGAGGTTCCTTGCACGAGACCGATGACGGAGGCCGAAATCAAGGGAGCTTACGAGCTGGAGACGGGCAATGTAATCGTGGAAACGTTCAAGGACCGCGATCCGAATCAAATGCCGGGCGTGCTGGTGCACTGCCATGCTCCGTTCAATTGGGGCAAGGACCCTCACGAGGCCGTTCATAACGCCGTCGTGCTGGAGGAAGTGGCTAAGATCGCCCATCGGACGTGCTCGCTGCAGGCGGGAGTTCCGGCCATGAATCAGACGCTGCTCGACCGCCATTTTTTGCGCAAGCACGGCGTGAATGCGTATTACGGACAAAAGTAAGCTGGATGCAGAACTAAATCCCGGACTTCCGGGCTGGAACGATGAATGCGATTACATATGAGGGGATGGGTCCCCTACACAAGGAGGTTCGAATGAGGCAATGAGCAAAAAGTATGCGATTGGCGTAGATTACGGAACCGAATCGGGCCGTGCGGTGCTCGTCGATTTGTCCGACGGCGCGGAGGTTGCCGATCATGTGACGCCGTACCCGCATAACGTGATCGACGAGCGGCTTCCGTACTCGGATATTGAGCTGAAGCACGATTGGGCCCTGCAGCATCCGGGCGATTATATCGAAGTGCTGCGGCGTTCCGTTCCGGCCGTCATGAAGGCTTCGGGAGTGGACCCGCGCGACGTGATCGGACTCGGCATCGATTTTACGGCATGCACGATGCTGCCCGTCGACGCCGAAGGCAGGCCGCTGTGCCTGAACCCGGAGCTGCGCGACGATCCGCACAGCTGGGTGAAGCTGTGGAAGCATCATGCGGCGCAGGAGGAAGCAAGCCGGATCAATGAGATCGCCAAAGAGCGGGGAGAAGCATTCCTGCCGCGGTACGGCGGGAAAATTTCTTCCGAGTGGATGATCGCCAAAGTATGGCAAATATTGAATGAGGCCCCGCATATTTACGATAAGACCGATCAATTTATGGAGGCGGCGGACTGGGTCGTTTCGCAAATGACCGGAACTTACCTGCGCAACAGCTGTACGGCCGGGTATAAAGCGATCTGGCATAAGCAGGACGGATATCCGAGCGACGTTTTTTTTAAGGCACTGGACCCAAGGCTGGAGAACTTGACCCGCACCAAGCTGCGGGGAGAAGTCGTGCCGCTCGGGACGAAGGCGGGAGAGCTGACCCCGGAGATGGCAAGCCTGATGGGGATTAGGCCGGGCATCGCGATCGCGGTAGGCAATGTGGACGCGCATGCGGCCGTTCCGGGCGTCGGCGTCGTTACGCCGGGCAAGCTGGTCATGGCTATGGGCACCTCCATCTGCCATATGCTGCTTGGAACCGAGGAGCGCGAGGTCGAAGGCATGTGCGGCGTCGTCGAAGACGGCATCATCCCCGGTTACTTGGGCTATGAGGCGGGACAGTCGGCGGTCGGAGATATTTTTGCATGGTATGTCGAGCAGGGGGTACCGGCCTATGTGAAAGAGGCGGCCGAGGCGGAAGGCGTCAACGTGCACGAATGGCTGGAGCGCAGGGCGTCTGCCTACAAGCCCGGGGAAACCGGCCTGCTGGCGCTCGATTGGTGGAACGGCAACCGGTCGGTGCTGGTCGATACCGACTTGACCGGCCTGCTCGTAGGCTGCACGCTGCTGACCAAGCCGGAAGAGATTTACCGCGCGCTGCTGGAAGCAACCGCTTTTGGAACGCGCAAAATCGTAGACGCCTTTCATCATAGCGGCGTAGAAGTCAACGAGTTGTACGCTTGCGGCGGGCTTCCTCAAAAAAATAAGCTGCTGATGCAAATTTATGCCGACGTGACCAACCGCGAGATCAAGATTGCGGACTCCAAGCAGACTCCGGCGCTGGGGGCGGCGATGTTCGGCGCCGTTGCCGCGGGCTCTGCCCAAGGCGGATATGACACGATCGTTGAAGCGGCGAGCCGCATGGCGCGCGTCAGGGAAGAGACATACAAGCCGATTCCGGCAAATGTCGCCGTGTACGAGAAGCTGTATGAGGAATACAACCGGCTGCACGATTATTTCGGACGGGGCGGCAACGACGTGATGAAGCGGCTGAAAGCGATTAAAGAAGCGTCGCGGTAGCGAACCTTTATATCATACTTTTAAAAGCGTGGGGAACAAGCGGCCGGAGAGACGATAGAGTTGGAGAAGCGTAAGCGGTCGCTTTTGTAGACAGACGGATTTTCCCCGCTTCAGGGTTCAAAATGAAAAAAATCCGGCTACAACAGCGAGGGAAAGCCTCTATCGACCGCAGGCTACGACGAAATCACCATATTAAATGAAAACGGTGAAAAAGCAGGCGGAGCAAGCGAGGGCACTCCGGAGAAACGCAGCGGTCGCCTTGGCCCCCCCGATTTCAACAGTTATCATGAACGAGACAGACTCCCCGTCAGTGCAATGTCTTAGGTTAATTTTGGGAATAATGGTGTAGTAGAAGCTAAACCAAAACCAAAATCAGAGCTAAATTGCAAAGGAGAGTCTGTACTATGAAGGATACCATAAAATACGTAGGCTTAGACGTATCGA
>NZ_JANYUY010000083.1 GCF_025060755.1 Paenibacillus doosanensis | reverse complement strand
GAGTCTGGGCCGTGTCTCAGTCCCAGTGTGGCCGATCACCCTCTCAGGTCGGCTACGCATCGTCGCCTTGGTAGGCCGTTACCCTACCAACTAGCTAATGCGCCGCAGGCCCATCCGTAAGCCACAGGTTGCCCCGTGTTTCATGATCTCCTCATGCGAGAAGACCAGCTATCCGGTCTTAGCTATCGTTTCCGATAGTTATCCCGATCTTACAGGCAGGTTGCCTACGTGTTACTCACCCGTCCGCCGCTAACTGTTCCCGAAGGAACAGTCCGCTCGACTTGCATGTATTAGGCACGCCGCCAGCGTTCGTCCTGAGCCAGGATCAAACTCTCCATTAAAGTACGACCGGCGCCGAAGCACCTTTCGTTATAACAGAGCTTGTCTTAAGCTCAAAATTCAATGCTAGCGAGAATTTTCATTCTCTATTTAACACTCACTCGTTGTTCAGTTTTCAAAGGACAATCTTCGTTCGTTTTCGACATCCGTCGAAAGCGACCTGACTAATATATCACATTCGTTTATCTCTTTGCAAGCTTTTTTTCTTACCGATCGAAATCCGATGGTCAGCAATTCGGCTCGCTTTACTCACCGCCTCATCAGCGGCTCAGTTAATATAACATAAGTAAATTACAAAATGCAAGCATATTTTTTAAAGTAATTTACTTCTAAATTTTAAGTTGGATGAATTCGCAAGAATATCAATTTATCACGTTATAGTTCTCAATGCAAACTGTAATGAGAATTACGCCGTCCCCCTACCCGGCTGTCGACCGATGTCTTCGGCTTTTTGGCTGTATTAGCGAACATGCGGCACGGTGTAGGGGAATGGCGGTACTGAATAAACTTAAGAGCCTGCTTCCAAGCCAAGCCGGGAACAAGCCCTGGCTGCATCAGCCTTAAGCCAGAAGTACGTCACAAGCCTCCGGCTGGTCCCCCCGAACCATCGCCGTCAAGCCGGTGCGGGCTACCTCCAGTACGCCGTAAGGCTGCAGCAGCTCGACGAACGCTTCGATTTTATCCGATTCGCCTACTGCCTGCGCGATGATAGAGTTAGGTCCGACATCAACGACGGAAGCGCGAAACGTCTCTACAACTCCGAAAATTTCCGGACGCAAGGCAGGCTCGGCTTTCACTTTAATCAAAGCGATTTCTCTGGACACTCCGGGAGCGGAACTCAGATTCGTAATGGCAATGACGTCGATCAGCTTGCCCAACTGTTTTCGTACTTGCTCCAGAGTAGTCTCGTTGCCGGTCGTGACGATGGTCATTCGCGATAATCCGGCCTGTTCGCTGCCGCCGACCGTGATGCTCTCAATATTAAAGCCGCGGCGGCCGAAGAGGCCGCATACCCGCTGAAGCACCCCAGGCTGGTCATTCACCAATACAGAGATCGTATAGCTGCGTATGTTTTTATCATTTGTCATTTTCGATATCCCCCATAACCATTTGATCTAACGTCTTCCCGCTGAACACCATCGGATATACGTTCTCTTCTTTCGGAACAACGAATTCGACCAGCGCAGGACCGTCCGTCTCCAGCGCTTCCTGCCAAGCCGTATACGCCTCCGCTTTATTGCGGGCCCGGAGCCCTTTGATTCCGTAGGCTTCAGCCAGCTTCACGAAGTCGGGGCTGCCGGCCAGATCGATATGGCTGAACCGCTGTTCGTGAATCAGCTCCTGCCATTGCTTCACCATCCCCAGAACCTGATTGTTGATAACGACAATTTTGACCGGAATCTTATGGATGGCGCAAATGGCCATCTCTTGGGCGCACATCTGCATCCCTCCGTCCCCGTTAATGGAGATGACCAATCGGCCGGGATTCCCTACTTGTGCTCCGATAGCCGACGGAAATCCGAAGCCCATCGTTCCGAGGCCGCCCGAAGTAATCAGGGAACGGGGTTGATTGAACCGGTAAAACTGGCCTACCCACATCTGGTGCTGTCCAACGTCCGTTGTCACGATGGCTTCGCCGCGCGTCGTCTCCTGCAGCATTTCAATGACGAATTGAGGCTTAAGCTCCGTATCGGAATCTTCATAGTTGAGCGGGTGCTTGCTCATATTAGCTTGAATCGTTGCAATCCATACCTTGGAATCCGCCTGCTGCGCCTTCGTATTGGCGTACTGCAGAACCGCCTTGATGTCACCTACGCAGGCGATATCGGTCTTGATATTCTTGCCGATCTCCGCCGGATCAATATCGATATGCGCGATTTGCCGCGCCTTCGGTGCGAAGCCCTCTAATTTCATGGTGAGACGGTCATCGAACCGGGAGCCGATGGAGATGATGAGATCGGCATTCTGAATAGCCGTGTTCGCCGTATACGTCCCGTGCATACCCGCCATGCCCATCCACAGCTCGTGACCGCTCGGAAAACCGCCGTGACCGAGCAGTGTCGTCGTTACCGGAATTTGCGTCCGGTTCACGAATTCTATCAGCTCCTCCGATGCGCCGGAGTATACGACGCCGCCTCCCGCGATGATTACAGGCCGCTCCGACTCCCGTACAGCTTGAACGAGCCTGTCGATCTGATCCGGCTCTATCCGTGACTCCGCCTTATACCCGCGAATGTCGAGTTGTAGGGGCCGCTTATAAATCAGCTGATGATTCGATACGTCCTTCGGAATATCGATAAGCACCGGCCCTTTCCTCCCTGTGTTTGCAATGTAAAAAGCTTCATGAATGATGCGGGGCAGCTCTTGAACATCCCGCACCAAGTAGCTGTGTTTCGTAATCGGCATCGTAATGCTCACAATATCCGCTTCCTGAAAAGCGTCCGTACCCATGACGGTAGTCGGAACATTGCCCGTTATGATGACGAGCGGAACGGAATCCATATATGCCGTGGCGATGCCGGTGACCAGATTCGTCGCCCCCGGGCCTGAAGTAGCTATACAAACGCCGACCTTGCCGGTCGAGCGGGCATACCCGTCGGCCGCATGAATAGCCCCCTGTTCGTGGCGGGTCAAAATATGCTTAAATTCCGGGTTGCCGACCATCGCATCGTAAATATACAGTACGTTGCCGCCGGGATAGCCGAAGACGCATTCGACGCCCTCCAGCAGCAGCCCGCGCAGCAAAGCCTCGGACCCGGTGACAAGATCTCCCTCTTGAACCTGATAGGGAGGATGAGGCAAGCGTCCGTCAAGTTCGGCCGCGTGATGCTGCGCCGCTGAATTCGGCTGAGCTGCAGCCCGTTCGGCTTGAACTGCATTTTCGCGGGCCGGCTCCGTTCGATGAGTGTCCGCTCGATTCGTGTCCGGTCCGCCGATTTCTGTCCGGTTCGGTTCGAATCGTTTGCTCTCAGTTCGTCTTGCCCCTGCTCTGCCTGTTTCCGCTGCGCCGGAATGGGTCCGGAACGGCGCTGTTTGAATCGGATCTGTTTGGATAGGTTCCATAAGTAGGTGCCTCCTCATAAAATAAAAATCCCCTCTCATCTCAAGCCGGCGCATAATAGCCGTACTTTAGGGACGAAAGGGGTTATTTTCCGCGGTACCACCCTGATTCGCCGCTCGTCTCGCGACGGCGGCCTCACGAGGTAAGGAAGCTCCTTACCTGCGGCACGATAACGTGTGCTATTCCGTTCGGGACTACTCGCCTACCGGACCGATGAACAGCCGACCGACAGGTTTTCGAGCGAAAGCTCCGAGATGACAATGCGCTAACGGATTATGGCAAAGGTTTCAGCTTTCCCCCTGCTCTCTGGGCATAAGTGCCGCTGCGCTTATTCTCTTCATCGCTTTTTTCATTTAAAATTGAGCCAGAAAAACATCAAACCCCCTCCATCCTGCTGCCGGCATAGCTACGCCGGACATAGGGACGAAAGGGGTTATTTTCGCGGTACCACCCTGGTTCACCGCTCATCTCGCGACGGCGGTCTCATGAGGTAAGGTCACTCCTTACCTACAGCACGATAACGTGTGCTACTGACGTTCGGGACTACTCGCCTACCGGACCGATGAACAGCCGACCGACAGGTTTTCGAGCGAAAGCTCCGAGATGACAATGCGCTAACGGATTATGGCAAAGGTTTCAGCTTTCCCCCTGCTCTCTGGGCATAAGTGCCGCTGCGCTTATTCTCTTCATCGCTTTTATAAGTTTAAAACTGAGCTTAGGAAAACAGTAAACCCCTTCCATCCTGACGACGGCATATTCATGCCGTACATAGGGACGAAAGGGGTCATTTTCGCGGTACCACCCTGATTCACCGCTCATCTTGCGATAGCGGTCTCATGAGGTAAGGATGCTCCTTACCTACAGCACGATAACGTGTGCTATTCCGTTCGGGACTACTTGCCCATCCGGCTGATATACAGCCGACCGACAGGCTTTCGAGCGAAAGCTCGGAGATGACGGCACGTTAGCGGATTACGGCAAAGGTTTCAGCTTTCCCCCTGCTCTCTGGACATAAGAGCCGCTGCGTGGATTCTCTTCATCGCTTATTGAACATTCTGAATATTTCTATATTATCACAAAGTTTAAAAATGTAAACTCTCTACAAACAATATTTTTCGTAAGGAACGTAAATCTCCTGCTTACAGCATAAAACCAATAATTCTTATCTATTTTATCAACTTTCTTCTTGACGCCTATTGGGAAGCAATGCTACGATTTACGTAACATTCGTAAAGCCTCCTTTATCGCATCCGATTTTTCAAGAAAAAACAGGCTGCAAGCCGAACCCGAGTCGGAGGAGTCATAAGTAAGTCGACCAGACGGCTGGAGACTCCCCTTGTAAGGGCCGGAGTCTTTTTTGCGCTGCGCGGGAACGATTAATCCGGCCGGATTCCATGTTTCCAAACCATATTTTTAGGAGAGTGAAACTTATGTCCAAAGTAACCGTCATTTCCGGCAGCCCGTCCGCAAGCTCCCGCTTGAATGGAGTGCTGCAAGCCGTTCAGACCCATTTGAACGCCGCTTCCCTCGATATCGCCACAATCGACGTGCGCAATCTGCCGCCGGAGGATCTGATCTATACGAATTTCGAAAGCCCGGCGATCGTCACCGCCAATCAAAGCGTCGCCGAAGCGGATGCGGTTATCGTCGCTACGCCGATCTATAAGGCATCTTATACCGGTGTGATCAAAACCTTCCTCGATTTGATTCCGCAAAAAGGTCTGGAAGGCAAAGTCATTTTTCCCGTCGCCATCGGCGGCACAATCGCTCATCTGCTCGCTCTGGAATATGCGCTCAAACCCGTTCTTGCTGCGTTAGGCGCCAGAACCCAGCTCACCGGCGTGTTTGCTTTGGATTCCCAGGTTAAGCGCAACGAAGACGGCTCTTTCGAGCTTGCGGAAGAGCTGGAGCAGCGTTTGGCGGCAGCGGCCCGGGAATTCATCCGGGAGATCGAGCTTCGCTTGGCATCCCGCAACGCAGCGCTCTGATCGCAGCGAAAACAGCGCCGGCCGTCGCCGGTCCGGCGATCCGCAGCCGCAATAAAGCGATTAAGCATCATTTTCGAATATTTTGCCCACTTCCCATCCCCGCTGCAATTTGTTACACTTACATATAAATAGTTTGTATGTGACTGGCGATGAAAGTGGAATCAACCACAAGGGAGCATACAATAGGAACGTGCCGTTCGCCTGGGAAAAGTATTTCAATAGCTGCGTCTTCGATGCGGTTATTGGAATGCTTTTTTTGTTTTCTCCGCTCATTACGATATTCAAGTACAGGAGGTATTCGAAATGACTGTTATGATGAAAGCAAAAGAAGCGGCCGATCTCGTATACGAAGCGGTCCGCACCCGCGTCGAGCAGCTGAACGGCAAGGGAGTTCGGCCGCAGCTCGCCGCTCTGCTGGTCGACGGAGATCCGGCCTCGGCTTACTATGCCCAGGCCAAACGGAAAGTCGCCGACAAACTGGGAGTACAGTTCCAGCTGCACACCTTCGATAAAAACGTAAGCGAGAAGCAAGTCCTCGATCTCATCGACCGCCTAAATAAGGACCCGGAGGTGCACGGAATGATGCTGGAGCTGCCGCTGCCCGATCACCTCAATACACCAGCAATCGTCAAATCCGTCTCTCCCGCTAAAGATATCGACGGCATCACGCCGGATAACAAGCTGGCTACAATAACCGGCGAGATCGGGCTGTATCCTGCCACCCCGCAGGCTTGCATCCGGCTGCTCAAGCATTACGGCTACCGTCTTGCAGGAAAGCATGTCGTGCTTGTCGGGCGCGGCCAAACGGTCGGTCTCCCCCTCTTCCACATGCTGCAGCGAGAGCAAGCTACCGTTACGGTATGCCACTCCCGCACGCCGGACATCGGAGCGCATCTGCGGCATGCCGATATTGCGTTCGTCGCCGTCGGCCGTCCCGAAACCGTTAACCGGCATATGGTTCATTCCGAATTGGTCGTTATCGACGCCGGAATCAATGAAGGGGACAACGGCCGCATGATCGGCGATGTAGCTCAGGACGTGGCTGAGCATGTCGCTGCCATCACGCCGGTGCCGGGCGGGGTAGGCACCTTAACGACCGCTCTGCTTTTTGAAAACTTGCTCAAAGCCGTCGATATTCAGCTTCAGGCAAGAGGAGGGGAACTATGATGAGCGCAATATCATGGGACCAATCGATTCGCAGCTTTATTCAGCAGGCGGGCAGTTCCAAGCCTACGCCCGGCGGCGGAAGCGTAGCCGCTCTGGTTGCCGCGTTGGGCGCTTCTATGACCTCTATGGTCGGCAATCTCTCAACGGGAGAAAAGTTCGCAGAGCATGAGCCGTTAATGACAGATGTTCTTCAAAAAATGACAGACTTAAGCAGCGTCTGCGAACAACTGCTCGCCGACGATATTCGCTCCTTCGATACGTATATGGAGGCTCTCAAGCTTCCCAAAAGCACGGATGAAGAAAAACGGCTGCGGCAGCAGACGATCGGCCAAGCGACGACGGCGGCGGTCGAAGTGCCGCTTCGCCTTATGGACGTCTGCAGCCAGGCGATGCAGCACACTTGCAGCATTGCCGAAGCCTGCAACAAGAACGTTATCTCCGATCTGGGCATCGGAGCGATTCTGTTTGAAGCGGCGGCGCAATCCGCTCTGCTTACCGTAGATATTAACCTCGCGTCGATGAAGGACAGCGATGCCAAGCATGGGTACGCGGAACAAGCCGCCAGATGCATGCAGCATATTCAAAACGCTAGGAGTGAAGTGCTGGAGACAGTACAGCGCAGAATCCGGGGACAATCTTAATCACGGAAACTTGTCCTAGTCAACAACAAAAAAGGATCACCTCTCTCCCAAGCGGCTTGGCTTCGGCAGATCAGGCGATCCTTCTCTTATGCATAAAACTAGCGTTTCATTTCATCAAAGAACGTGCGAGCGGCAAGACTTCCATCAATCCGGTACGATAAAATAATCCTTACCGTACAAGTGGACGACTTCTTTACTCTCTGCCTTGTTCGAGCTGCGTCTGGCAAGCGATTGAATATATTCATAGGCAGCCTTCTGATCCAGCTCGTTCAATCCATCCAACAAATGCAGCAGCTTTTCTTTGTAGACCATGTGAAATCCTCCTCTCAAATTGTACAACAGTTGAGGCGGGAAGACTTTTTTTGCTTGGAGGGTGCACAAAAAGCACAAGGGTAGACCTTGTGCTTTAATAAGCAAATCTATCCTTCCCACTCCGCTTACGAGGTTAGCTGTCGGATTCGGGCAGTGAGAATTCGCCCTACAACATGCAGTTGACTGCACATTGATTCACCCCATGATACTTGGGTCCCCCGTTTTTCTTAAAAAAGAAAACTCAGCGACATTAACTACTATTTAGTTATACCTTATTTTAACTCGATTTGAAACGCATTGTAAAGTCCAATTTATTCCCAGCTCGCTTCCTCTGCGCAACGAGACTGTCCCGACATCATCCGCTGCGCCGAAACAGTCTCGTTATTTTAGCGCCGCTCCAGCAGCGACGCCTCGATTTTGACCACCGCTTTGCGTATCGGCATAGGAGCCGTTTTGCATAATCCCGGACGATGCAGTTCGTTCGGAAACAAAATGACATACATACCGGGGGATAAGTCGATGTATCGTTCATCCGCCGCATCGCGGTACAAAGCGTAATCCTGCTCTTCATCGTATACCTGCGAGGGAATCATTCCTTCTCGATGAAACGCCCATCCGATCGTCTCTTCCCCTTCCAGCAAATAATGAATGTCGATATACCGCCGATGCTTCTCCGCATCCGTTTCGTCACCTGATCCGGGCTTGGAGATCAGTTCCATTATATTGACATACATACGCTCGCCGTCGATCGCATATTTTCCGTTATCCATCAGGCGAAAATCCGTCGCTTGCAAAAAATCGAGCGCTTTGGCGATCGCAGGATGAATGCCAAAGCGTCCGTCCATTCCTTCGTTCAAGCTTCCAACGAGCATGAAGCCCCCCCTTATCCGTCCTTACCTGTTATTGACGATATTTGGCGATAAGGCCAATTGTTCCGATGAACCTCTGCCAATGATCATGATGCCGTGCCCGTTTTTTCATATGCCCATACCTGAAGAGCCGCGCCGATCATGCCGCTCCAATTGCCGCGGTAGGCGGGCGTAATCTTGACTCCTTGGAGCATGGACGGCATAGTCCGCCGGGACACCTCCCGGGTGATTTCGCTTAGCAGCGCTTCGCCGGCTTCGGCAACGCCTCCGCCGATGACGATCACCTCGGGGTTGAATGTATGGATCAGCGACGCGATGGCGGAACCGAGCGCGGAGAACGTCTCGCGCATCACCTCCGAGGCGGCCGGATCTCCGTCCAGCCAACGGTCGACCGTCGTCCGTGCGTCGATGGCGGGCTCGGTTATGCCAAGCGCCGCCAGCTTGTCGGCCATCCGCTTGGCGATGCCTGTGCCCGACGCGTACTGCTCCAAGCAGCCGCGGCTGCCGCAGACACACGGCGGTCCGTCAAAATCGACGGACAGGTGGCCGAACTCCCCGGCCCCGCCCCATGTCCCGTGAACAAGCTTGCCGTCGATGACCGCGGCTCCCCCTACCCCGGTGCCGAGGGCAAGGCAGAGCAGGTTGGACACTCCCCGCCCCGCGCCAAGCGTCCGCTCCGTCAGCGCAAGCACGTTCACATCGTTGTCCACCCATACCGGCAGCCCGAAGCGTTCCTGTAGAAGCCGTTTCAATGGCGTTCCTCCGTAACCGGGGATAAGACCGGACGAATAGCGGATGCTGCCCTGTTCCCAATCCACCTGTCCGGCCGTGCCGACGCCGATCCCCTTCAATCGGACAGCCTCCTGCATGGCTTCCGCGGCAGTGCTGCCGAACTCCGCGATAACCGCCTCGACAGCCAGGATGATCCGCTCCGGCACCTCCCGCTCCGCCGCCTGCGTGGCGATGCTGCGCGTAAGCAGCACTTCGCCGCGCGCGTCGACGATCCCGGCATTGATCTTGGTTCCGCCCACGTCGACGCCGACGGCGTACGAAGCATCCGCATCGAATACAATATGGCTCATGCTGCTCTCCCCCTTCTTATGAAAGCCGCTTCTTCAGCGCGTCTACATAGCGCGCCGCGATGAGCTGCGGGCGGGTGATCGCGCTGCCGACGACGACATAAGCCGCCCCGGCTTCGAGAGCCTGCACCGCCTGCTCCGGCGTCCAGATCCGTCCTTCGCCGATGACCGGCGTCTTCAGCTGCGCGCTCAACCGGCGAATCAACTCGAAGTCCGGCTCCTCCGCTTGCCGGCTGTACGGGGTATAGCCGGATAACGTCGTCCCGACGAAATCGGCACCGAGCCGTTCGGCTTCTACGCCTTCCTCGAACGTGGAGACATCGGCCATTACCGCCGCGCCGGCCTGATGCGCATAATCGATCAGGAAGCGTGCCTGCTCCAATCTCCCTTCGCGGTCGGTGACATCCATGGCGACAATATCCGCTCCTGCCGCGATGACCGCCTTCACTTCTTCTAAGGTCGGCGTAATAAACACACTGGAGCCGGGAATGTCCCGCTTGATGATCCCGATCACCGGCAGGCTCACCGTCTCCTTTATGGCGCGAATGTCCCGGACTCCGTTGGTGCGGATTCCGATCGCTCCGGACTGCTGCGCAGCTTTGGCCATCTTGGCCATCGTATCTCCGCCGTGCAGCGGCTCGTGCTCGAGCGCCTGGCACGATACGATCAAGCCGCATCCGCTAAATATGGCGTTGCTTCCGCTCATTGCTGATCAGCCTCTCTTTCAACTGGTTTGAGCCAGCTCGATATATCGCAGAATTTTGTCGTTCAGCTCGGCGATAGGAGCCATATCCTGCTCATGAATCGGCAGCAGCGGCATTCTCGGCTGACCGCAATCGAATCCGCGCAAGCGCAAGATCGCTTTGCAGGCGCCGTACAAGGACGGCGTTGCCAGCAGGCCGGAGATGATTTCGTTGACGCGGAACTGCCATTCCTTCGCCTCCTCCATCCGGCCGCGGACGTAGCAGTCTTCGATCTTCATGAACAGCTCCGGCATAACGCCGTAAGTCCCCCCGATTCCTCCGTCGGCGCCGATACTCCGCCCCGCCAAATATTGCTCGTCGGGTCCATTGAAGACAAGGAAATCCGGCCCGCCGGCGGCTTTGAACTGCTGAAGCTCATACGTGCTCTCCGAGGAAATTTTCACGCCGATCACCTTGTCCTGCGACGCCATTTTGGACAGCAAAGCGGTCGACAGCTGGAACCCGGTCGTTTGCGGAATATGATAGATGATAAAAGGCAGCGAAGTGCTGTCGATCATCGCCTGCCAATGCCGCTCCACGCTGTCCGGAGACAGCCGGTAATAAATCGCCGGAACCGCGGAGATCGCATCCGCCCCTGCCGCTTCCGCATGAACGGACAGCTCCACGCTGTCCCGGGTCGAAGGCGCTCCTACATGAACGATAATCGTCAGCTCCCCGCGAACTTCCTCCATAACCGCCTCCAGCACTTGCTTGCGCTCGGCGACGCTTTGCAGCATGCCTTCGCCCGTGCTGCCGCCGACGTATAGACCTCGCACGCCGATGTCCGCATAGTGGCGGGCGAGCTTTTTCACCGCATCCGCGGACACCTTGCCCTCCGCATCATAACAAGCGTACATCGCGATAATGACGCCTTTAAACCGATCCAGATCGTAAGAACTCACTTTCCCCATCTCCCGCTTCATATATAGTCATTCAGATTTGAACCCAATCCCGGGTATGCAGCGAAGCCATAGCCGCCTCCGCCGTCGCAATCGACGAGCGGGCGGATGTGCCGTCGAACAGCGGCGCGAATTCGCCGGCTGCCGGCTTGCCCCGCAGGCAATCCCGGAAGCATTCCATCTCCAGCCGCATCGGCCCTCTCAGAAACAGCGGCGGCCTGTCGTTCGCCGTCGTAAACGCTATCTTGCCTTCCATGGCAAGATAGCTTCGGACGCGGTCTTCGTCCTCCTCGGCGCAGCCGTTCATGCCGAAGCGCTCGATCCCATCCGGCGTTCTGACAATAATCTCCGAGCGCTTGAAATCGAAGAGAACGGCGCCCTCGGTTCCGTTTATTTTCAACGAGTGTTCTCCCCAGCGGAATCCGGAACCGTATTGCATCGTGCCGAGCGCATCGCCTTGAAGCTTCAGGCTGAGCAGCAAAATGTCGTGCCTGCCCGCTCCTGCTGCGCCGGGCAGACCCGTTCCCGCCAAGAACGCCTCGCGGGCCGGCCCCAAATAGGCCTGGACCAGGTCCAGCTCATGAATATAATGGAACAAATAGCCGCCGGTTAACTCCGGACGGTGCTTCCAATCGTCTTTGGCCCCTTCCATCCAGCCGGTCCGTTCGGCGTGCACCGCAATCGGGCGGCCGATCGCCCCCTCCGCTATCATCCGCTTCACCCGGCGGACGCCGCCCATGAAATGCATAATATGTCCGGCCATAAAGCGGACGGATGCGTGCTCGCAAGCCCGCAGCATCTCGTCACAGTCAGCCAGCGACAGCGCAATCGGCTTCTCGCAAAATATATGCTTGCCGTGTTTGGCCGCCAACAGAACATGCTCCTTATGCAGAAAGTTCGGGCTCGCCACGACGATCGCATCGATGTCCGGCCGGCTCGCGAGCTTACCGGCGTCCGCCTCGCAGTCGCAGCCCAGCTCATTCGCGAGCCGCCGGGCGCTGTCATCCGCTCCTCCGACGACCGCTGCGGCGCGCATACCTTCCAACGAATCAACGATTCGGGCCAGCTCGGCGCCGAAATTGCCGCATCCGATAATACCGACGTTCACCATCGACGTCATGCTCCCTTCCCCCTAACCGCTAGATGATGACCCGCCGCTTCGTCCGGGCCGAGCGCAGCGAGGCTTCGGCGGTTGCGATCGAGGATCTGCCTGCCGAGCCGTCGAACAGCATGCTCAATCCAGACTCCGGTTCCTTGCCCAGCACTGCATCTCTGAAAGCTTCCATCTCCAGCTTCATCACCGTCTGCAGCCAGCCGGGGATTTGCGAGGCGGCCGTTCCGTACGCGACGCCGCCGTCGGTCTTCCGATAAGAACGCGATCTTTCCCGATCCTCTTCCTCCGAATAATTCAGCATGCTTTCCACCACTTGATCGCCTTTTTTCAATTGAACTTTGGAGCGCGTCATATCGAGCAGAATGGCTCCTTCGGTTCCGTTAATTTTGACGAAATGCTCTCCCCAGCGAAATCCCGAACCATACTGCATCGTCCCTAGCGCGCCGCCGGGAAATTCCAGCGTCAGCAGCAGCACGTCGTCCTCATCGCCGTAGCCCTCGCCTTGATGGGCCAAATTTCCGGCGGCCATTGTGACGGCTTCGGCGGGACCCATAATCGACTGCAGGAAATCAAGCTCGTGAATATGATGGAACAGATGGCCTCCGGAGGCGTTCTGATTCTTCTTCCAGCTGACGGCCTCCTGCCGTTCCTCCCAGCCGGTTCTCTCGGCATGACAGACGATCGGGCGACCGATTTCGCCGTCGGCGATCCACTGCTTGGCCTGTTTCACGCCGTTCATGAAATGCATAATATGCCCGGCCATGAACACGACTCCCGATTTGCGGCAGGCCGCTATCATTTCGTCGCAATCCTGAAGCGAAAGCGCAACCGGCTTTTCGCAGAAAATGTGTTTGCCCGCTTCGGCCGCTCGCATCACCGCATCCTTGTGCATATGGCTCGGGCTTGCCACGACGATCGCATCGATGTCTTCACGACGGACGAGATCTCCCAGCTCCGCCGCTTCGTCGCAGCCGAGCTCTTCGGCAAGCGACTTCGCCCTTGTCCCCCCATAGACGGCGGCTACCCGCGCCCGCTCCATGCGGCTTATGATTCGGGCCAGCTCCCCGCCGAAATAGCCGCATCCTACTACACCGTATGTCACTTTTTCCATTGTATGCCCCTCTTTTCCGACTTGTTTGACTAGCCTTTTACACTGCCCATTGTAATCCCTTTAACAAAGTACCGCTGGAATGCGATAAACACTAAGAACACAGGAAGAAAACCCAGCGTCGCTGCGGCCATCTGGAGGCCGTAATTGGCTACATATTCCGTCACCATGGTCGCTATGCCGACGTTGATCGTCATTTGCTTCTGATCGTTCAGCATCACGAGCTGCCATAAGAAATCGTTCCACGCATACGTAAACACGAAGATCGCTAACGCTCCGATCGCCGGTTTGACGACGGGAAGGAAGATGTTGAAGAAGAGGCCCAGCTCGCTGCAGCCGTCGATGCGGCCCGCTTCCAACAGCTCCGTCGGCACGGAGTGGCTGAACTGCTTCATCAGGAACACCCCGAACGGAAGGCAGATGACCGGTAAAATAACGCTCGCCAGCGTTCCCACCAAATTCAGATCCCGCATCATCGTAAACAAAGGAACCAGCGTGATCTGCCTCGGAATAAACATGACGACTACAATGATCGTAAAAACCAGCTTGGCTCCTCTAAACTGCCGCTTCGTCAAAGCATAGCCCGCCATGGAAGCGACAAGGCATACGCCGACGGTGGCGACGACGGAAACAAACACGCTGTTGTACAGCCAATGGAAGATCAATCCGTCCGTTATCAGCTTATTGAAGTTGACGAGCGTAGGATGGCTCGGAACGAGCTCCGGCGGAAACTTGACGGATGAGGTCTGATCCTTGAACGCCCCCGTAATCATCCAGTACAAAGGGAATAAGAACAGTGCGGCGAAAAAATACAGCGCGGCATCTGCGGTGAATTTTATCGTTCTGGCTGCCGCATTCGTCATAAGACTGCCTCCTTTCATTTAAAATTCCATATCCGAATTCATCAGCTTGAACTGCGCGAAAGCTACGATCGAGATGAGCGCCGTAATAATGATGCCCATCGCCGAAGCAAGTCCGAGCTGCCCGTATACGAAGGCCGTATTATACAGCAAATACATAATCGTGGAGGTGGCGTAATTCGGTCCTCCACCGGTCATCATCTGAACGACGATGAACGTCTGGAAAGCCCAGATCGTCGCCATAACGAGAATGTATAATGACGTCGGCTTCAAAAGCGGCATCGTAATATGCCTGAACTTCTCCCAGGCGGATGCCCCGTCGATATCGGCCGCTTCATAGTATTCCGGGGAAATATTGCCCATACCGGCCAGCAGCAAAATGATCGGTTGGCCTACGTTGAACGTGACGACGATCAGAACGAGCGCCGGGAGCGCCAGCCGTTCATCGGACAACCACATGTAAGGACCGGCATGCACCAGCGACAGGGCATAGTTGGCGACCCCATTCACCGGATTGTAAATCCATGACCAAACGATCGATAAAATAACCTGGGATGCGACGATCGGCAAGTAAAAGGCGCCGCGGAAAAAGGAAGCGATATGCTTGTTTTTGTTATAAATGACTGTGGCGACAAACAACGCAAAGAAAAACGTCAGCGGAACCGACCCGACTACAAAGCCGAACGTATTGGCGACGGAGCGCAGAAACACGCTGTCCGTCAGCAAATGGACGTAGTTATCGAGGCCCACCCAGGCTTGCTTGCCCAGACCGTAATCGTACAAGCTTAAGTAAAACGCGCGAATCATCGGATACAGCTCGAACATGAGAAAGAAAATCGCAAAAGGAGCGATGAAAAACAGTCCCCACGCTTCGCTGCGGATCGTTCTCCCCTGTTGGACCGCTTTCGACGACATGATAATCACTCCTCTCTTTCGTTGTAAAAGATGCGGCCCCATACGAGCTTGCTCATGAATGAACGCAAAAGACGATACGGGGCCTGCAAAAGCATAGCGAATACGGTTATTTGGAGCTGCGCTCAATAATGTCGTTGGCTTTCTTGACCCAATCGTTCAGCGCCTGCTCCGGCGTCTTGGCTTTGGTCAGCGCAGCCTGCAGCTCCGGATAAAACGCAGAGCGGGTTTCGGCATAGCCGGGCACGCTCACCCCGATATTGCCGGCGTACTTGAACAGCTTGATCGTTTTGGCCTGGAAGGAATCCTCCTTGTAATTGGCCGCCAGCGATTTACGGGTCGGCACGACGGACGGAATTTCCGCGAATTTCGCCATATTCTCCTTGCTGTTCATGAACTGCGTAAACTTTTTCGCCCATTCGATATTTTGTGTGTTTTTCGTTTTCCACACCCATGTGCCGTAACCGAACAGCACGGAATTGGTGCCCTTGCCGTCTTTGGTCGGATAAGGTACGAGATCCATATCGAAGCGCTTGTTCGTGCCGTCCGTGAACGACTTCTCGAAGGCGCCGATGTGTCCGATATTGCCCATCGTCATCCCGATTTTGCCTTGCGGGAACATGTTGTTGATGACTTCGGTGGCCTTAAGGCCCGCCGCTCCGGGAGGCACGACCTTCTCGTCCACAAGATTTACGTAGAACTTCAGCCCTTCGATCCCTTCCGGAGAGTTCAGGATCGCTTTCTTGTTATCGTCGCTGAACGATTTGCCGCCGAATCCCCACAGCATTGCATGATGCCCCTGATCGCCAAGCACGTCCGCTGCGTACATCGCGTAGCCGTAAGTGCCTTTGGCCGGATCGGTCACCGCCTTGGCCGCCTTCAGGAATTGATCCATCGTCCACGGCTCCATATTTTTGGGCAGCAGATCGAGCGCGCCTTTCTCCTTGAACAAATCTTTGTTGACGACAAGACCGATCGCAACCGTGTTGTTAGGATAAATGTAAATTTTATTATTCACCGATACGCTTTTCAGGATCGCGTCGTCAAAATCGTCTTTGTCGATAATATCGTCGAGTGGAACCATCAAATCTTTATAAGCGTACGATAACGGCCAGAAGATCGAGCCCTGCTGCACGTCCGGCAGTTGTCCCGTGTTCGCCGCGATGCTCAGCTTCTCGTTGATTTTGTCCGTGGGAATGATTTCCCGCTTGATCTTGACGTTCGGATTTTGTTTCTGGAACGCGTCGATCATCTCATCGTAGTATTTGCCCTGGGCGTCTTCATCCTGGACGACCCACCAGGTCAGCTCCACCTTCGGCGCAGACGACGAACCGCTCTCTTTGGCGCCTTGGGCCGGTGCGTTCGTATTCCCGCCGCAGCCCGACAAGAGCCCCGCCGTAAGTACGGGAGCCATTAGCAATGCAAATGTTTTTCTCATATTGACCCTCCTTTTAAGCTTCGTAAATCGCTTACATCCATTATTATAGCCCGCGCCTCCGCCCGCAAAAATGAACGTTATTTCGCTCATTGTTCACTTTGTTTAGAGAGAGCGGATAACGTTCACTTTTTTTGGATGCCCTATTCACTTATTTTGGTTCTGGCATTTGGACCGGTACTGCTGAGGGCTGAGTCCGGTTATTTTCTTGAATATCCGGCCGAAATAATTAATGTTCGCATAACCGACCTTCTCCGCGATCAAATAGCTCGGGAGGCTCGTCTCCGCCAAATACTGCGCCGCTTTGTCCAGTCGAAGCCGGTTCAAATATTCCGTGAATCCGGTTTGCGTCTCTTTCTTGAACAAATAACTTAAATAGCTTTCGTTCATGTTGACCATTTCCGCCGCCTGCTTTAGCGACAAGTCCTGCATATAGTGCTCCTTCATATACTGGATGAGTTTGCGTATTTCGTCGTGGTAAGGCTCCCTATGCGTTCTTCTAATCCGCTCCAGGCCCGCTTCGACAAGCCGGATAAACCAACGTCTCGCCTCCTCCAGCTCCTCGAATCCGAGCACCTGCCTGTACAGCGGGCCCTCCAACCCTTCAAAACCGTCCTCTCCGAACGGCTTCCATGCCGTCTGGATGATATGCAGCATCTGCAGCCCGTACTGGATGCTGTTCTCCTTCGTCATCCGTTCCTCCTGAAGCCGGTCGAATAAACCGTGAATCGTCTCCCGCAGCCGCTCCTCGTCCATCGACTGCAGAGCCCGCATCAAGCTTCTCTCGTCGTCCTGGGATAAACTGGCCGCGCCGTGGCTCCGTTCCAGACCGCTGGTGTACACATAGGTTTTCTCTTTGCCTTCGTAATAGTACAGACTGACCGCCTGCAGCGCCTGCTTGTAAGCCGCGCGAAGCTCTCCCGGCTCCCGGAACGTCAAGCTGACGCCCGCGCTGAGCGAGATGCCGAGGAACCGTTTGGCCGCGCTGATCAACCCTTGGCATGCCGCTTGCGCGTCGATGCCGGACGAATGCTCCGGCGGCGTTATCAGCGCGACAATCTCCCGCTCCCTGTAATGAACCGGGCAAGCAAGGAGCCATTGATCCATTTCCAGCTGAACCAGATTCATCAGCGTAGGGATGGAAGACGCGTCGTCAAAGGCCGCGGCCGGCGGAAGATGGATATGCAGCACGAGGATAAAATTGCCATTGCCGAGCGTTGCCGGCACGGATATATCCGCCGCAGTGCCCGCCTTCCATTCGCCGGATGTTTCCACTCCGGCCGCTGGATCTGAATCAGTCCTATCCAGCAGCTTCTTCAGCCATTCGGCCCCGCTTTCCTGTCCCTCTTGCGCCTTGTTCCCGGCAAGCTTCTGCCTTACGCCGGCATAGCCGGCTTCAATCTTCAGCGCCGTTTCGCGCAGCAGCTCCAGCAGCTCGTCCGGCTTCATCGACGCTTTCAGAATATAATCGTCTACGCCCAGCTTCATCGCTTTGCGCACATATTCATATTCGTCATGGCTGCTCAGCACGATAATCCTCGTATGCGGGAACCTCTTTCTCACCTCTTCGATCAGTTCCAGGCCGTTCATCTGCGGCATAATAATGTCCGTGAGCAATATGTCGGGCACCGTCTCTTCCATCGCCTCCAGCGCCTTCTTGCCGTCCGGCGCATCCCCTACATAAGAGAAGCCGTGCCGCTCCCAATCGATGAGCGATTTGATTCCCAGCCGAACTAGGATTTCATCATCCACAAGCATTACTTTAACGGTCATACTCTCTCCCCTCCTCGACAAGCTTAACCGGCAAAATGACTTGAACCTTCGTTCCCTTATTCAGCTCGCTCTGTATGACAAGTCCGTACTCGTGTCCGTACTGCAGACGAATCCGCTCGTGCACGTTTTTGATGCCGATTCGCTTGGACCATGGCTCCGGCGACGTATCGGCCAGCCATTCCTGTACTTCCCGCAGCCGCTCCGGCGTCATGCCTGCTCCGTTGTCCTCTACGGATAATAGGAGCCGATCTTCCGCGATCCGGCTGCGAATCGCGATCTCCCCTTGGCCGGGCAGCGGCTCGATGCCGTGCAAAATGCTGTTCTCTACGATCGGCTGCAGCATCGTTTTGATCACTTCCTGATTCCAGCACGTTTCGGGAATATCCGTCTTCAGCAGCAGCTTGTCATTATATTTGAGCCTCATCAGCGCCATGTAATTTTCGATATAGCTCATTTCCTGACGCAGCGTAATCAGACTGTCCCCGCGGCCGATGCTTGCCTCCAGCATCCCTCCCAGGTTGGACAGCATGTCGCCGATGTCGCGTTCATTGCGGATATAGGCCATCCATTTGATGTTATTGATTGTGTTTAAAATAAAATGCGGATTAATCTGCGCCTGCAGCGCGCGAAAGCGCATATCCTCCTTCTGCTGATACTGCTCCTTCAGTCGCTGCAGCAGCTCCCGGATCTGCCTCACCATCTTGTTATAGGTCGAAATCAGCGTATTGATCTCCTGCGGGCCGGTAACGAGCAGGACGCTGTTGAAATCCCGCTCCTCCGCTTCCTGCATCCGCTTGTTCAGCAGCTTCAACGGCCGCGAGATGCTGAACGAGATAGACAGCGTTATCATCATAAACACGAAGAAAATTAACAGAACAATTATAATATTTGCCCTCCGGATGTTAAAAATTTCTTTGAATACGGTATCATAAGAAATAATCTGAACGATCTTCCAGCCGTTCTGGGCCACGGTATCGTAGTTTACAATCCACTTTTTTCCTTCCTTCTGGACAATGACCTGCCCTTTGCGCTCCCCCTTGACCCTGGATATGTAGTTTTCCTCGGCTACGTTACGGCCGATTTGATCCTCTGCCGGGCTGGAGACGACCGTACCGGCTTGATCGATCAGGTAAACCTGTCCGTCCAAAGGCGTCAAATATTTGCGGATGTCCTTCTCCGCTACGCCGAACAGCAGCATCCCGATATTTTGACTCGTCTGCAGCTCGGTAATCGTTTTGACCAAGGTGATAAGCGGCCGCCGATCCGAGTACACATAATTGTCGCCCGTAAACATCCAGCGAAGCTGAAACGGCCTGCCAAGCATTTCCCGATACCACGGCGCTTCCGTGTACAGCCGGTACAGTCCTTCCTCCATATACCGGGTGCTTTGCCAATGGCCGTACACATCCATGAGCGTCACATACGTATCCGTATAATAGGAGCTGTACTGCTTGTTGATGACCGTATCTTTCAGCCGCAGCTTCTCGTATTCGCTGAACTTGTCCGGCTCCTTCAGCAGCTCGGTAATGCTGGGGTTAGTCGAAATGTCGACGGCTTGCTTCAGCATATCGTCAAGAAACAAGCCAACGTTTAAATTGACCTGATACAGCGTTTCACGGGCCGACTCGCCAATCTTCTCTTCAATGACGTGTTCCAGCGGTTTATCCACCCAATAAAAAGTCAGAATGAAAGGAATAACCAAAAAGAGCAAAATCGAGAAAAAAATTCTGTGGCGAATTGTATTCCATCGGCTTGCTATAGTCAGGATGCGCCCCATATGTCCACCCCCAAGGCAACTTTGTTCATCATTCTAACACAGCAAGCGCTCTTGTTCCTACCGTTCGTTGCAACAATAAAGCGTATCATCGATACCGGTGTATTATTTCCCAAAATAGCAAAAAGACGTGCCCGGAAGCTCCGAATAGCACGCCTTTCTTATTTCATTGATTCAGCTCCGCTTAAAATGCGGCCCGTTCAGCGTTGTCTCCTGCCGCTTGAAGCGACGTTATTCTCACGCCTTCAGCCCTACTTCGGACGATACGGCCCAATCGCCAACCGGAACGACGGTATACGAGGCCCCTTTGGCCAGCTTGCCGTCCTGCGTCAGATCGAATATTCCCGTTGCGCCTTTGCGGCTCGAATATTTATACGTTGCGGTCAGCTTATGGCCGTCGGCATCGGTCAATTCCACACTGCGTCCGGAGAACAGCTCGTCCTGCGGGTCCTCGGACAAAGTAACGGCGATCGAGGTTTCGCTGATAGCCTCAGCCTTGGCGATTTCCAGCGGAGCAATCTCCTTGGCTGTAAATGTCGGGCTCGCCATCTGCGCCCAATCCGAGGTTACGGTATATTTCGTTCCCGGCTGCAGCGTCTGGCCTTCAGGCAAGCGGAATTTAGGCTCTTGCTTGCCGTCCGTCGATTGGGTGAACGGAACATACCTCGCTACGATCGGCTGTCCGCCTTCCGGCGCGATCGTGACTTCTCTTGCCTGACCCGAGGAAATGATCTGGTAAGTGCGGCCGTCTGCGCTGTTGTTTTCATCCAGCACGAACGCATCGGCTCCGCGGCCGGCGCTGTAAGCGGAGATGACATATCCGTAGTCTACGACTCCGTTCGTCTTGAGTGCTTCCAATTCGAACGTATCGCCGGTAACCTGCCTTGCCTCGGTCATGTCCAGCTTCTGGGCGCTGCCGGTAAACGTCCCGGCCTCCTTGCCTTTATACGTCAACGTATATGTCGTATCCGGCTTTTGAACGGAGGTCGGCACGATATAAGTGGCGACCGATCCCGTTTTGAGCCGTGGCAGGTTGGTTAACGCAAGCCCGTCGTTAAAGGCGAAATCTTCTTTCGCTTTGGCGAACAGTTCATTTTCGGCCGTTAACGGGGCGTCGAAGGTGACGATCAGCGTAATGGCGTTCAGCGAGCGAACGCTCGTTATTTGGGCGTCGGCCGAAGGGATCGCTTGACGCGCGATATTCAACAGATATGCCGCCTCGCCGCGGGTGACAGAATGATCGGCCGAACCGAAGCTCTCCGACCAGTAATTCACGGATTTTGCGTCGCGGCTTAGCGCCTTGGACACGATCTGCACCAGCTCCGTGCCGGTCACGGTTTGTCCCGGATGGAATTGGCCGTCTTCCGACGGCATCAGGTTTTGCGCTGCCGTCTCGGCGGCGTAGCTGTAATACCAGTCGTCTTGAGTTACATCCGCGAAGCCCGATCCTTGTCCCGCCTTGCCTTGCAGAGCAAACGTCAAGACGAGCAGCTTCGCCAGCTCGGCGCGATTGATTGGCGTTTCGGCCCGCAACGAACCGTCTTCGTAGCCTTGCATAACGCGGAGCTCGTGAAGCTTATTCACCGCTTGCTGGATGTCTTGCTCGGACAGCGCCGCTGCGGCAGCTTGCGCTTGCGGTACGTGAAGTGGAAGCGATGCCGTTCCCAGGACGGCGGACAGCATTAAGGCTGTTAATGCAGCAGATGTTTTTTTCATGGATGAGTCCTCCTCTTGGATAGCTCCTGATTAGATAGTCCCCGATTGGATAGAGCCCGAAACGACGGTACCTTTAAATAAAGCAGCCGCTCGTTTCGATCTTCTTGCAACGGCTTCGGCAGAGCATGAAGCTTCCACCAGTACGATGCTCGCTTCGTCTCCTACTTTCGGCCAAACCTGATTGCCTTCATCGTCAAGCGGCGTCTTGCCGCCGGTAATGAAATAAAGCGTCTGCGCCAGCGACCGTTCGTCGACCCATTTGGATATTTGCGCCAAACGGCCTGCTCGTTCCAAAATATCTCCGTTTCCGAAGGGCGACCATACATCGAAAATATTATCGCAGCCGACGGCCACCTCAACCCCCTTTCCGCGCAGCAAGCCTACGGGAGGGAACTTTCGGCCCATCGGCACGCTCGTAATGACGGCGACGCCCGCATCGGCCAGAATGTCCCCCATGGCTTCCGCCTCGGACGGTGAAATTTCACCGAGCCCGAAGGCATGACTAACCGCAACCTTGCCTTGGAGGCCGGCTTCTTTGGTCAGCCAGGCCAATCTTTTGATGGTAAAAACCCCCAGGTGGTCAGGATCATGCAGATGCAGGTCGATGCCTGCGTTCCCTTCTACCGCAAGCTCTACCATTGCCTGCAAGGACGCTTCGATATCGCCGTCCACCATGGCCGGGTCGACGCCGCCTACCAGACTTGCGCCCTCGCGAAGCGCTTCCCTTACTAAAGATTGGGCCTTCGTGCGCAATAATCCGTGCTGCGCAAATGCGACGATCTCGTACGTCAGCTTTCCCTCGAACGTTTGCAGCGCCTGCCGCACGGCATGCAGATGGTTCAGTCCGGCCTCCGGAAAAATATCCACATGGGTGCGCACATGCGTCACTCCGGCTTGCAAATATATTTCCAGCAGCCTTTCCGCGCGTTCTTGCATCGTCGTCCGCAGCGAGGGAATCACTTCCTTCTCGATCTCAAACCGTTCGAAGATATTCGCTGCCGGCGTTACCGCACGCCAGCGGTCGCCCAGCATCGTTTTATCCAAGTGGCAATGCTTCTCTACAAAAGAAGGCAGCGCCAGCCGCCGCCGCGCGTCCTTGCGAGGCAGCCCGTCCGTAATGACGGTATCGGAAGGCGCGATCTGCGCGATATTCCCGTCCCGGATCAACAGATGAAAGCATCCCGTATTCGTGCCTGCAATGACGCCCTGCTCAACCTGATAGCCCGTTTCCAGCAAAACATTGGTTAACCAAAATGCGGAACTCATAAAATCATCCTCCTCGTATAGTATTTCTAGAACCAAGTTTTAAGCCGATTTCCAGTTCCCATGGGAACTGGCCGCAAACTTTTCGATTTCCAGTAAATCGCACCTTGAAAATTGCAAAAGGGACTGGACTTTCCC
>NZ_JANYUY010000082.1 GCF_025060755.1 Paenibacillus doosanensis | reverse complement strand
TTTCGTCGACGCGCTTCTACGCACAGATTTCGCCGTACGCAGGCATCCTAGCTACGCGGGGGCTTGGCCCCTCCCGCGACCGGATTTTCACCGGCTAGAAGATGCGTGCCTCTGGGCACGCTAAACAACAAAAAGAGCCTCACTCGGAGGCTCTTCTAAGGGATCGACCAGCACGCGCCTTCAATCTATCCGGTGCTTCTCGCGGTACTGTCCCGGCGTGGTATTCTCCATCTTGCGGAAATACCTTATGAAATTTTGCGAGTTCTGGTATTGCAGCTTCTCGGCGATCTCGCCGATCTTCATGTCCGTTTCCACCAGCCACTGCTTGGCCTTCGAGAGCCGATACTGGGACAAATAGTCGCTAAAGCTGCTTCCGGTCTCCTTCCGAAAGACGGTTCTCACGTAGTTCGGATGATAGTTAAGCCGCGATGCGCACAGCTCGACCGTCAGGTTCGTATCGTATTCATTATGAATGATATCGAGCAGCCGCTCCGATATTTTTTTATTGCGATTCTCCCACTGATGCAGCAGCGTGTCGATCATCGGCTCAACCACATGAGCAAAGAACCATTGTTCAATGTCTGCGGCCGTCTTGAGCTCCTGCAGATGATCAAGGAGCGGTTTACCTAGAACCGGCAACGGCTCCGTAGCGGATTCGCCGCCTTCCTGCCCTTCCCTTAGCAGGTCGATCAGAAGACGCGTAAGCACCATTTGCAAATCTTCATAGCTCAAATAATCCGCAATGATTTTGTGGGCAAATTCATTGAGAAGCCCTCTGGCTTTCTCCTTGTCCCCTGTTTTAATGGAGTCTATTAACTCCTTCTCCAGCCAATCGGGATAAGCGGCTACGGAACGCGATTCAGGCGATACACTCGTATAAAGCAGAATAGCTTGCTCTCCGAATCGCAAACGATAATTTAACGCATCCAGGCTTTGCTTATAGGCTTGGTGCGAATCATGAATGCTCGGATACGGGGGGCTTATCCCCACGCTTACCTTCAGCCCGAGAATTTGCTCCGCACTCCTCTGTACATCTTCAGCGTAATGATAGAGCTCCGTTTCAAAATCATGTCCGTCCGGCTCGCAGCTGCGGCAGATCGTTACTTGATTGTCGACCATGACAACGGGCTCAAAGCGCCGGTTCGCCGGGATCAGCTCGCTCGTAATATTGCCGATGGCAAACATCAACAGATCGACGTCCCGATCCTGATACCGCGTATAATCCAGCGAATCGATCTGCACAGTCATGACAGCGAATAAACTAGCGGCTGCTCCTGTTTCCGGCATGTCCGAAGCAAGCTCGGCACTTCCCTGCTCATACCCGAACTGAGCCAATCGCTCCTTCGTTTCCTTGGGACGAATCTCTCCTTGCAGCAACCGCCGGATAAAGAAGACTTCTAACTGCTTGGAATGGATTCGGAGCTGATCCTTCATGTGCGTCTGCGATGTGCGCAGACGATGAATGGACTCTCCGATGACTTGCAATTCATCTTTATGCTGCGGAGGGTCGCCGGCGGCGCCATGATCTACAGCTACAGACAGAACACGGCGAATGGGCATATACATTCGTTTGGAACCGATCCAGGCGAGCAGTAGAATGAGAACGAATGTCCCTAGCGAGATAAAAAGTGTATACCAGCCGATCGATCGGGAATCTCTGGTAATATCGTCCAAGGAAGCAAAGGACAAGTAATACCAGCCGTTATAATTCGATTTGGTAAAATTGACGCTAATTGTTTCCCGGTTCGCCTTGAAGATAAAGTGCCCCTTCTCGGCTTCAGGCATCCCGCGGATCATCTCTGCCGCCGGCCGCCACTCGCCGGTTGTCTTGAGCACGCTTCCGACGGCTGAAGTCAAGGGCCGGAACTCAGAGTCCAGAATAAGGGTCTCCCGCTCCTCGGCTTCGTTGTAGACCAGCTTCTCCAGTTTGGCGGCAGAAATTTCCCCCACGATCAGCCCCGTGCTCTGTGTCCGGTTGATCGGCAGCTTCTTGACCAGATGCACGCCTGCCGGGATCGCTTCTTGCACCTGATTGCCTCCCGAATCGGCTTCGGCCTCTTGTCCGGACCCGGGAACATACGCATTCCAAAAGGAACGGCTTTCCGACTTGGCATACTCATAGATGACGCTGCGAATCGGCGAAGTATCTAAAGGGCTGTAGCCTTCGTTCGACAGCACCCAATCATTGTCCAGACTGGCGACGTATACATTCTTTATTCCGAGCTCATAAGGCTGGATCTTGTTTAGGCCGCCGACAAGTTCGTTGAGAAGCACGAAGTTGTTTGGCGAAAACGGCGTCTGCAATGCTTCATGAACCGTTGAAGTAGATATATATTGTGTCATCAGGTTCTCAAAGAGCTGCAGCACTTGTTCCACATTGAGCTGTGTCTGCTGAAGAAGCTGCATATTGCTGTCGTTAACCTTCTCCTGGACGCTTTGCTTGGCTCGCAAAAATGAAAGGCTCCCAAGCGCAATCACCGGAATCATCCCGATGAGCAGCGTCAGCAGCAGAAGACGGACCCAATAGCTGGATGATAAGTGCCTGAACATAAGCAGCGTTCCTCCCCGACCTGATGTATCATTTGCTCTCCATATAGCATGTAGGGCACATATCCTTATTATAGCAAAGTAGGGCGCTGTGAGAAGTATATTAAAAGATGGCCGTCTAAAAGGCGCTGTATACGTCCCTGCGGCTGAGAACGTCTTGTGCTCGCCGCAACCTGAGATCGGGTACCTCCAAACCATTTTCTCCATGATATGACGGACTATGGTATATTGCGGCATGTCCGTAACAAGTGCTGCCATGTCAAAACGGCCGTGAGATCATCTCGCGGCCGCTTCTTTGCTGCTTGGGTATTATTTTATTTTACATCTACCGGAGTCCCTGCTTCAGGAAACTTGTTCAACCACGCCTTAGATTTTTCAAGCATTCCAATCGTTATTTGATGATTGACCCCGGAATACTCAATTAATTGCAAGTATTCCTCTGACACATCAGACATTTCATTCATAAAGTACCTTTGGCTTGCGATAGGGATTGTGCTATCTTCCTTACCATGTAACAATAGCAGTCTTTTTTTATCCCCAAAATTCAGCTTGTACTGAGGGTCATGTTCTTTCAAGAAAATATTTTCAGCATCCGTTAATGGAGTTCGTCCATCTCTTTCACGATACAGCTCCTCAAACTTGACCCAGGCACATGAACCATTGATAACTATGGCGGACTTTAGGAAGGACACTTTTGAAAGTGCACCGGCAGCAATAAAACCGCCTGTCGAATGACCGATGATACTGATAATATCATCAGTTGCGGCCAAAGCGGTTGCTATACTCTCTGCTTCCTTAACCCCTTGAAGCACGACATTCCAGAAATTAGCTTGCAATACTTGAGTATCGAAATAGTTCAGTTTTCCGCGCACCCCATGATCAGGCAGTTCGGGAACGATAACTTTGAATCCCCAACTGGAGATAGTCGATGCAAAGAACAAATAGTCCTCGATTTTTGATGACCAACCGTGATATAAAAGTACTGTAGCTCTTGCTTTTTCACATGGATTTATAATTAGAGAGGGAATTCCTGCAATTTCACAAGCTATATAATTATTCATTGTGGTCTCCTTAATCAGCTTTAGGTCCTTTTTTAGTTCGCTTATATCTTTGTGACGTATAATCGATAGAAAAGTTCCGCTAAATAAAGTAAAATATTTACAACTAAACCGAGCCGACGGTATGATTTATACTAATTTCATTGAAAATAGGTGACCTATGAGAAAAAAACTGCAAGTTTTCATATCGTCTACTTGCTACGACCTGCTTGAGGAACGTCAAGCCGCTGCGCAGGCTATACTTAGAGCCGGTCACATTCCTACCGGAGTGGAGCGATTTTTCGAGGAAAATCCATTGGAGATGACGAAGAAATGGATCGATGAATCCGACGTATTTATCCACATTATCGGTGGATTCTACGGCACCCTGCTTCCGGATGAATCGAAGAGTTATACGCATTGGGAATATGATTATGCCGGAGAAATCGGCAAACCAAGATTTGCTATTGTTGTTACGGACGAAGCCTTAAGACGAAAGCATTACGACTTTGTCGTGGCGAAAGACTATCAGAAGCATCTGGAGTTCAAGCAATCCGTCATGGAAACGGTACCTACCTATTATGCCGATAATGGACAGCACATTAAGTGGGTGATCCGCGAAACATTGCCGGAGTACGCAGGAAGAGACGATTTGTACGGCTGGTTTTCCGGCAAAGAGCTCCCGGACGTTCAAAAGCTGCTGGATGAGAACGAAAGATTGTTGAGGGAAAATGCCAGATTAACTGCCGAGTTAGAGAAATATACTAGAGATCAATAATACGGATGTTGAGGAAAATATGACAACCCATTGGCAACCGCCAGCAGTTCGTCCTTCGTCACATTCGGCGATGACGTCATAACATGGTACAGCATCGTCCCTCCGGCCGTCGGCTCCATCCAGCTTATCTCTCGGGCTTCCCCTTGATCCACAAAGATCGATTCCGGATTGACGGTGTAGTAGGCTTCGCCTGGTTTGCGCTATTGACAGGTTGTCAGACGGGTGATAGAATTCATAGAAAAATCCCACATAGTCGATCGGATTTGTATTATTTAATTTTAACCATAGTTGGAGGAATGCATCATGTTCAAAACGATTTCCGTACCGAATACACTGCTCGGGGCAGCTCTGTCCGTTTCCTTGCTGCTGACCGTTCCGGCGCCCGCGGCGTTCGGCGCCGAGGCTCAAGCGGAGGCTTCCGCTCCGATTCAGGCCGCTCTTGTACAAACTCAGCAAGCATCGAGCGAGTACGGCGTCTTTCTGAAAGAGAAATTCAATGTGACCCTGTCGGAGACGCCGACACGCGGAGAATTCATCGACGCTATCGCCCGCTCGCTGAGCTACGCGCCGGATAGCCAAACGACCGTCGCTTTCAGCGATCTCTCGGCGACCAGTCCCTACTATGCTTCGGCGGCAGCGCTGTATCAGCGGGGCATTCTGACCTCGGCGTCCGTATCGGCCGATCAGCCGCTTTCGGCGCTGCAAGCCGTCTTCATTGCGGTGAAGGCGGCAGGCGTCACCGAGCTGGCCTACTCCTACCCGCAGCCGAAAGTATCCCAATCGCTCGCCCCGCTGGCGCTCGACGTGAGCGATTTCGTGTCGCTATCGGCAGCGCAGGAAATTGCCGCGGCAAGGGATGCCGGCCTCGTCGACCCGGAAGTATACGGCGATCTGAAGCTGGACGCGAACGCCTCCAAGCAGCTGGCGGAGCAGCTGATCGGACATGTGCTGGAGGCCCAAGGCCAGTATAAGCACTATATCGGCCAATCTTCCGATGCCACTATCTATGCGAAGCTGACCGACGCCTACAATACATCGGATATTATCGAAGCGCCCGAACTGGAGAACATCGTCAACGCCGCTTTGGAGCAAGGACTGGTTACCGGCTATAATTTGAAGGACTCGCGCTTTAACTCCAACTTCGTCGACTCGCTGTCCCTGACGTACGGCCATTCCGATCTGAAGCACGCGATACAGCTGATCGGCTTGCTGCGCAGCGAAGGCATCGAAGCCAAAGTGCAGTTTGAACCGAAGACGTCCGCTTTCGTACATCTGATCGAGTGGGGTCAACCGACGCCATCCAGTACGACGCATTATAAGAAGCTGGCCAACGGCAACTATATCGCTTTGGCGAAGGAGTACGACATCGCCTTCGAATTCGCGAGCGCAGCGGACAAGGCCAAATTCCAGCCGGTCGTGCTGCAATACGCCAAGAAAAACAGCGAAGATACGACCGGTCTGATCGCCGGCTCCTGGTGGCAGCCGCTCTATTACTCCTTGACCGAGCTGAACGATTACGATGTGATTACCAATAATAAAATCACTGCCGACGGCCCTTATTACGCGCAATCGTTCTCGCTAAGCGACAAGTCGGACGGCATCGTCGCCGGCTTCCGCCAAATCGATCCGAACGTCCGCGTCAGCACGTACAAGTTCTGGGTCGACCGTCCGTTCCATAACTATTTGACGGGCGACGACTTTAAATAAAGAAAGGCTCAAAATCCCGGTTAGGAGCGCTTTGCTCGCGGCCGGGATTTTCTATCTTCAATCATTGTAGCAGTTTCCCCAATTAAAATGTGACGAGAAAAGGGGCATATCCCCGTCATCTGCGATGACAATTGGGATAGCCCCTTTGGAATCTATTAGTTTATGAATCTTTCCGTTTGCAGCAGGCGCTTCAGCAGGACAGCCGCTTCGGCACGGTTAGCGGTTGCGGAAGGCTCAAACGTATTGGCGCTCTTGCCGTTCAATAGCCCTGCCGTAACCCCTTTGGCTACCGCATCCTTCGCCCATGCGCTGATCGCGCCGGCATCCTTGAATGCATTCAGCCGATTGACGTCACCGCTCGTTTTATCGCCTGCAAATGCCATGGCCCGGTTAATCATCACCGCCATTTCCTCGCGGGTGATGGAGGCGTTCGGGTTAAACTTGCCGCTCTCGTCTCCTTCGATCAAGCCTGCTTTTGCAGCGGCTCCGACGATGCCCATATACCAATCATTTGCCGATACATCCTTGAACTTGTTTGATTTGTCCTCGCCGAGTCCCAAGCCTCTCACCAGCAACGCCGCAAATTCAGCGCGGGAAATGGAGCTTTGCGGATCGAACGCGGTTTCCGTGCGGCCTTTGACCAGCAGCTTCGATGCCAGTAATTCGACGTCGTCTTTAGCCCAGTGATCCTTCATGTCCGCAAACGATTTGCTGAACTGTACAACCGAGTAGATCGAGTTGCCCGGACGGCTGATCGTCACTTTCATTTTGCCGTCGGCTGCCTGGAAGGTTGCCGGTACGAAAGTCATTTCGCCTGTAGCCGGGTCAATCATCACAGCTGTCGCTTGCTTGCTATCCACCGTACCGCTCAGCTCCAGCGTGCGGGAGACATAGGTGCTGCCGAAATCGTTGACGGAGGCACTCTTTCCGTTGGCTTCAACCGTTACTGTGAAATCGACCGCTGGGGTCAGCAGCTGCGCTCCAGCTTGCTTCACTGCGTTCTCAATCTGGGTTGCCAGGCTGCCGCTGACCTGTTCGATCACAATGCTCACTTTCGCATCCTTCACGTCCGCTCCGATCGATTTGGCCAGCGAATCGATATTCAGCAGGTTCATCGGAAGGGCATAGGTCGCATTATTGAATTTCACTACCAATACCATATCCGAGGATTGCTTGGAAGCGTTCAGCAAGGACGAGGCCGGAAGAATGACTTGCGCCACCGTTCCATCCCCCTTGACTTCAACCACCACTTCTTTATGGTTATTGGACGTGCTGGTATTGATCGCTTGATCCAGCGTAGCGCTGTCCAGCGTAACTACAGCTGCGGTTTTGCCATCCGTTGTCTTCTGCGACTCCGCCGTCGTACTGATGGAGACGGAACCGTCATTATTCAAGGTTACCGTGCTGCTGCTCGTAGCTCCTACTGACGAGCCGCCGCCGCTCCTCTTTCTGTTCGTGCTGTTTACCGGCGTCGCGCTTGCCACCATCGAAGCCTCGCTTTCGCCTGCCTCGTTAGCGGCCGTTACGACGTAGTAGTAGGTCGTGCCGTTCGTTACATTGGTATCCGCGTAAGAGTTCGCCGTCAAATGGGTCGCAATATTCGTAAACGGACCGCTTGCCGACAAGGAACGCTTCACGTTGTAGTAGGTCGCTCCCGTCACCGTCGCCCAAGTAATATCAACTCGGGACGAAGCGCCCGTTGCATAAACACTTGCCGTTACGGATGGAATGGTAATCGTTACAGATGCTGTCGGTGTTGCGCTTGCTTCTACAGATGCCGGGCTCTTGCCTGCCGAGTTCACGGCTTCCACCACGTAGTAGTAGGTCGTTCCGTTCGTCAAGCCTCTATCCGTGTAGGATGCCGTTTCACTTGTGCCTACTTGCGTATAGCCGCTTCCGCTTGTCGTGCTGCGCTTGATGTTATAGCCGGTCGCACCGTTGACCGCTGTCCACGCCAGTGCGACATGACCGTTGCCCGCCGCTGCCGTCAGGCCCGTCGGAGCTTCCGGCGCTTGCGCCGGTGCCGTCGGTGTTGCGCTTGCTTCTACGGATACCGGGCTCGTGCCCGCCGAATTCACGGCTTCCACCGCGTAGTAATAGGTCGTGCCGTTCGTCAAGCCGCTATCCGTGTAGGATGCCGCTGTACTTGTGCCTACTTGCGTATAGCCGCTTCCACTCGTCGTGCTGCGCTTGATGTTATAGCCGGTCACATCGTTGACCGCTGTCCACGCCAGTGCGACCTGACCGTTGCCCGCCGCTGCCGTCAGGCCCGTTGGAGCTTCCGGCGCTTGCGCCGGTGCGGTCGGTGTTGCGCTTGCTTCTACAGATGCCGGGCTCTTGCCCGCCGAGTTCACCGCTTCCACTACGTAGTAGTAGGCCGTGCCATTCGTTAAGCCGCTATCCGTGTAGGTCGCCGCTGTACTTGTGCCTACTTGCGTATAGCCGCTTCCGCTTACTGTGCTGCGCTTGATGTTATAGCCCGTCGCATCGTTGACCGCTGTCCACGCCAGTGCGACCTGACCGTTGCCCGCCGCTGCCGTCAGGCCCGTTGGGGCTTCCGGCGCTTGCACTGGTGCTGCCGGTGTTGCGCTTGCTTCTGCAGATGCCGGGCTCTTGCCCGCCGAGTTCACCGCTTCCACTACGTAGTAGTAGGTCGTTCCGTTCGTCAAGCCGCTATCCGTGTAGGATGCCGTTTCACTTGTGCCTACTTGCGTATAGCCGCTTCCACTCGTCGTGCTGCGCTTGATGTTATAGCCGGTCGCATCGTTGACCGCTGTCCACGCCAGTGCGACCTGACCGTTGCCCGCCGCTGCCGTCAATCCTGTCGGCGATGCAGGTACCGGAACTTCAGGAGTTCCTCCTACAGCCGTAATCGAAATATTATCCAAATACTGGTCAATCGTGTTGGAGCCCGGCGTCAATGTTTCGATCGAACCGATATCCTCCACTGCTGCTGTGTAGAATGGCAACGTAGTAATTTGCTTCGTTCCATTAATGTATACATCCGCCGTTTGTGCGGATACGTCCGCTACGATTTTGAAATGATACCAAGTATTGATTGCATATCCTGCCATAAAATTATCCGCAGCCGAGGACTGCCCATCCGGTACTGTTTTGTACGAAAATACCGTAGCCGATCCGTTTTTGGCGGTTTGAATATCAACGGCTAAAGCTCCGGTCGAGCTTAACAGACGGATGACTTTGCTCGCGCTTGCCGCTGCTGTCAGCATATAATCGAACTCGGCTGTTACCACCCCGTCTTGAGGTGCAAACGACTTGCTCACCTTCACGAACTGCGGGCTTGCGCTCTTATCCGTATCGTGCAGATACAGGCTCTTCGTGCTTCCCTTCAGAGCTGTCGACGGAGCCGCAATGGATGCATCGAGCGCCGTTCCGGCAGAAGGAGTCGGCATGGTTACGGAATAGCCCAAATCATCCAACGTTGCCGCGCTTTCAAAATTATCATTCACCAACGTAATGCCGCTGCCGGGTTCGCCGGGTTCGCCAGGTTCACCGGTGTTCGCTGCTGTCGGCGTTGCGCTTGCTTGCGCCGATGCCGCGCTCGTACCGCTCGCATTGGCCGCTTCCACCACATAATAGTAGGTCGTGCCGTTCGTCACGCTAGTATCTGTGTACGAAGCCGACTCGCTTGTGCCTACTTGCGTATAGCCGCTTCCGTTCGTCGTGCTGCGCTTGATATTGTAGCTTGCCGCGCCGCTCACTGCCGTCCACGCCAGTGTTACTTGCGCATCGCCCGCCGTCGCCGTCAGGTCCGTCGGCACACCTGGCGCCGGGGTCGTCTGTTGCGTTGAATTGCCCCCTACAGCTACAAGCTGAGTCTTGTAATTAAGCGTCTTGTTTTTCAAAGCTGTATTAACGACATACGATGCGTCGTCAACCGAATTATCGAACTGCCAAGTAAAATCCCCTTGATTGAGGCGTCCGGCTTTTGCCGTAACCACTTGCGGAATCAGGTTTACATCATCAATGTTTGCTGGATTGACTGCCGTTTCGATCATAGTATCAAAGTTATTATAAGCTGTTCCGCCTACTAATGCTTTGTAGGAACTTGGAACCGTTTCATTTCTCGACGAGGCCAAATAGGCATCGAATGATGTCGGATTAGCCGGAGCTGTTCCTGCATCGGAATTGGCATAAATCAGACTATTGGGATTATCAATAACATTATTGTAGGCTTTGATCATGCCTCCGCTTTCACTCGAGAATGTGCCGTTAGCAGCGCCGTCTCTAATATCCGTGCCTTGCAAAGAAATCATCATTGGATCATGAGCGTTTCTCCAATAATTGGATTCTACAAAGATGGAACTTCCCGTCGTAGCGCCCACGCCATATTTTGCGACTCCATCATAGTAGTTATTGTATACGTGAATCGTTCCCACTCTTACGCGTGGATGACGGGAGTCTGAATGGTCAAACCAGTTATGGTGGAAGGTTACAAAATATTCGGATGGTTCGCTCAACCCGGACAGAGAAGATTTTCCGGAATCCCAGTAGTGATTGTACGAGACCGTGATATACGTCGAGCTGCCTTTAATGTCGGTTGAACCGTCGCCTTTGACTTGGTCGGCATCGCTCCCTGCATCTCCGTAGAAAAGATCGTTATTATGCACCCAAATGTTAACGTTCTTGGTATCCATTGAGAAGGCATCGTCAGGGAATCTCATCATGCCTATGTTTCGCAATTCTACATTACCGGCATTTCTTACCAGGAATCCCCATCCGTACGCATAGGTATCTTCTCCGATGCCTTCAAGCGTCATATTCATTTCGGTATAAGCCGAATTTCCTTTTACTTCGAGATATCCGGAGGAGTTAAGCTGGTCTTTCATATCCTCTTTTGTAATTTGTCCAATGAATCGGATATCGAGAGGCGTTTTATCATAGCCTTTTTGCCTTTGTTTTAAAATGTCGCCTATACCGTTAGCTGTTGTTTTCGTCCCCTTACTGTTGGTTATGACATCAAGAGTTACGGTTCGCGCCGTCTCCGATGTTATATAAATAACTTGAGCGCCGCTTCTAAGCGAACCATCGTCATTATAAGCGCCTGAACCGGTTTTAAATGGCGACTGAGAGGAAAAAGCAAATCCGGATCTATCATGCTTCGTGACCGATAATACATCGGAAACGGCAGCAGTACTTGAGCCATCTGGCTGCAGCGCTTCCACTTTCATTACATAATCTCCAGCCGGAAGCCCTACCGCGTCTGCTCTCCAATAAGCAGGGTATTGGCGGATTAATTGGTTATCCAATTGCACATATTGCGAATCCGAGGCACCTGCCTTTTTCACGTATACGTTATAACCTTCGGAATTGGTTACGGGCCCCCATTCCACATAGGCCGTTTCAAACCAGCCTCCGCTCTTGGATATGACAGGGCTGCCGGCAACCGGCTGCGCAGGAACGGCGGAGACTACGGCCGAGTTCCCACTCTCACCCTGGGGATTGACAGCCGTAACAACGTAGTAATAAGTCGTACCATTCGTCAAGCCGGTATCCGTGTAATTAGTCTCTGTCACGCCTGAAGCCACAGTCGTAAAGTTCTGACCGTCCGTACTCCGCTTCACTTTGTAGCTGTTCGCTCCGTTTACAGCGCTCCACGATACGTTTACCTTGGCGTCGGCCCCGGTCGCAGTTACACCTGTGGGCGCCTGCGGCGGCGGCAATGTCTCCGGTGTCGCCTGCACTACTGCTGCATCTTGGCTCGGACCAGCGTCATTCACAGCAGAAACCGTAAAGTAATACGTTGTATTGTTCGTTAAGCCTGTTAACGTATACGAGTTGGATGCAATGCCCGTCACAGAGGTGTAGGGACCTTCGCTGGCCGTTGCATATTTAACCGTATAGCTTTGGGCTCCGGCCACAGCATCCCAATTCAATATAACCTGGGTGTCTCCCGCCTTGGCGGTCAAGCCGGTTGGAGCGCTAGGCTTCGGCAATACAGGGGTATCCGAAACCTCATTCGATGTAGACACGCTCTCAAGTCCCGCGGCGTTTTTCGCCGTCACAACATAGAAATATTGAGTTCCATTTGCGGCTGTCGTATCGGCATAAGTTGTGCTGCTGCTGGGGATCGTAGCGAGATCCGTGTATACGCCGGCTTGCGTACCGCGTCTAATCGTATAGCTGGCCGCACCGCTCGCTGCCGTCCAGGACAACTGGACAGTCGCATCGCTGCCCGGATTCACTACCGTCAAATCGGTCGGCGCATTTGGCGGCGTCGCCGGGTCCCAGCCGAAGAGCACCGTTCCGTCAGGTCTTTGGATCATCAGATGGTCAAACGTTGCATTGGCTTCCGTAACCGCAAGACCAATATTCAAAGTGGCGTTGTTGTTAGCGTTGTCTATTACGTACGAAGAGTCGGTAATGGTAGCATAAGCCTTTCCAAAGGAGCTGCCGTCTTTCGAATAATAAGTATTATATTGATTTCCGACTTTCTCCAAACGCAAGTAAAAAGGAGCCGTATCCGTAATTGCCGGAGACGCGTTTACAGTCCCGGAAGATGGATTACGCTTGTATGCCAGAACGTTGGTGTTGTTAAACACCGCGAAAAATCCATTGCTAGTCTTTGTCGTCCCGTTCTTCAGCATCAGTATGGCTTGAGGCGTAGTCGAGGTCTTTGGCGTTCCAAAAGGAGCAAAGGACGCCACTCTGACCGTCGCGACAAAATCCCCGCTGACCGTTGTATTTACAAAATAAGCCGAATCGCCGGCGGATTGCAGCTTACCTTCCGAACCTGCGATTGTAAAGGTTTGGGTCGCGCTATCATAGTCTGCGCTGGTCGATTTCACCATTGCGTTTCCGCTCGAGATGTCATCATTCATCGCCACATCGGTCCAGCCGGAAGGCAAATTAGTTGCGGCTGCCAAAGCTGTAGGCACATAACCCTGCGGCAGAAAGCTTAGCACTAAAGCAAACGTAAGAATGACGGCAAAGATCTTGTTTAGCTTGCGAGGCTTCATTTTTCACTTTCCTTTCAATTCCAAGTCCTTGAGTGTGTTCATTTGAATTTCTGTCGGCTGGTCCATATATGCTGCAAGTCCAGATTCGTGTAAATCCATACGACCTCCTTATGTTAAATTAGAATCTTGTCGTCCCTTATTATATCCGGGTGATACCGCCATTTGAAGCGCTTTCAGTCATTATCTGTGCTAATGATTATACAGTTATCGGCAGGTGTTATTAGTTCGGAAGCATCTGTAAACTGAAGACCAGCGGCAAAGAACCAATCCCCCAAAAGTGACGTGATGCTCTGAAGCTTATTCCGTCCGCATCCAGTCTAAGCTGGATCGGCGTCTAACCATTCCTCTGGGATCGTTCTATGGGTAGACTTTACTTTCGGGGGAGACCACGGATTTCCACAGGATATTGCTGCGCATCATTTCCTAAACAATAAGAAAATCTGAGCCTGCGGCTAAGTCTTTGTCTAAACCCACGCGTTTGAGCGTAGGGAGGAAATTGGGTATGAGGTTCCAACCGCTGTTGAACTTCGTGTTATTTTAATTTGTATGTAATGGTGTCAACACGAAGTTCAAAGGCGGCCGCTATCGCTTCTCCACCTCATACCCATTTCCTCTTCTGTTCTACTCTGAACTCACTTCCACTTTTTTCTCGACTTCGGTTTCCGTCCGGTATTATCCATGCTCAGCTGTCGTTTTTTTTATCGCCAATAGGAACTATCTTCACTACGCTGACGCTTTAGTAAACTTAAACTTTCCAAAATGGCAAAATAAAAACCTCGACGGGCGCAAAGCCCATCAAGGTTTAAACGAATTTTTAGGGGTACAAATGTCAAATCGTCATTCCATCCCATGCCACCGTAATCGGACACGGGAATTGCTGCTCCTGAAACCAGGCTACAAGATCCGCATGCGTAGAAGTAAAATGGTTAATATGCGTGAGATAAATTCGGGAGTCGGCATGCAGAGTTCCCTGCTCCAGCAGCTTATGAAACAGCTCCATGCAGCTGAATGCGTCCAAATGGCCGTTCGGATGGAGCCCGCGCCCGCCGGTCAGTCCAAAGGTGCATTCGCTGATCAGCACATCCAGCGACGCGTTCTCCAGCAGCTTGAACGTTTCCGGAAGATACCAGCCTGAATCTACGCCATAGTACAGCTTCTGGCCGTCCTGCTGTTGAATAAGATAATTGGCGCAGCTCTCCCCCATATTGCCCAAGTGATTGCCTCTCAGCGGGGTCACTTCCATTCCGGAGATGGTTACCGTTTCGTTGAACTCCAGCTTATGGAAGGCCACGATGCCGCGTGCCTCCAGATCGGACGTCATCCCTTTCATGATGGGCCGGCTCTGCCGATAGAAATTGACAATTTCATAGGCTTGATCCGTAAAATAAAAGTTCAGCGGCTCCTTCAACCGTTCGATCGACATGTTTCTAACATTCATCATCATGTAATTAAAATGGTCTTCATGGGTATGACTGACCAATACATGCTGAAGCTTGGTAAAGTCTCCGAATTCAATCGCTTGTTGAAAAGCATCCGCCCCCAAATCAATGCAGAGCTGTTCATCGATTCGGAACATCGAACGGCGGCGAATCTCTGCGCCACCTTTCACGCGCGCATTGGCGCAAACGGAGCAGGAGCAGAAGGGATTCGGTATTCCCTCGGCTGCGCTGGTGCCGTAAAATTTCATAGCTAACCTCCCTTTCCCTATTCGCGGATTACTTCTTATTCCAGCGGTCATAAGCGGCTTGATAGATGGCCATATATTTATCCAGCTGCATTTTGTTCAAGGTGCTTACATATTTATCCCATTCGCTGAGCGGTTTGGCGCCCGTAATAAATTTAATGACTTGCTCGTCGGTATACGCTTTAATATCGGTCGCATAAGAGCTCAATTCAATATTCTCTTGTTCGGTGAAATTCGGAATCATCAATTTCTCTTCCGGCACCAGATTAGGACGAATAACATCCTTATTCTTAATCATCTCCGGCAGAACCGCTGCGCTTTGGTCCACCTTTTGCGTGACTCGCTGCGGGATGCCGCCGCCTTGGAAAATGGTATATTCGGAGAGCGCTTCATCGACGGTAAGCCCTTTGGGATTATTGGCGAATTCATCCTTCAGCTTGTAGAACCCGTCGCTGCCGACCGTATAAGTGACGCCTTCGATCCCCAGCCGGGCCAGCGCCGTTCCTTCTTCGCTCAGGAAATAATCTCCCCAGCGCAGCGTTGCGGCAGGATTCGGATTTTTGCTCGTGATGACGAAGGAGCCGGTATCCCGAACTTTAGGGCTAATGCCCGTCCAATAGACAGGGCCGTCAATGGCTTTCAAGACAGGGTTCTGGACGTAATTGCTGCGATTTTTGCCCATCCACAGATTGTTGTTACCTTTGGCGACGTAACCGATTCTTTCGCTATCGATCTTTGCAACTTCCTGATTCATATTTTGCGAAAATATTTCCTTATCGATCAAGTCTTCCTTCCAGAGCTTATTGAAGAACGTGAGCATCTCTTTGAACGTGTTGTCCGTTGCGATATAACGAACCTTCCCGTTTTTATCTACATCCATATAAGGGGCAATGATCCCGGAATTCCCCCCGAAGCCCCAGCTTCCGTAGAACGATCTGAAAAATTCGTCTCCGCTGCTGCCATTGCCTTCTTTATAGCCCGACATCGGAATTTCGTCCGCTTTGCCGTTCCCGTTCGGGTCCTTCTCCTTAAACGCTTTTAATACTTCATAAAACTCGTCCATAGTTGTCGGCATCTTGAGCCCCAATGCGTCCAGCCACTTTTGATTCAGCCAGGAGGAGCTAATCCGTCCGTCGGCTTCGCTAATATTGGGCAGCGAATAAATATGGCCGTCCGCCGAAGTAATCGCTTTGCGAATGCCGTCATTGTTCTTCATAAGCTCGGACAAATTCGGAGCATAGCCTGCATTAATGTAATCGTCCAACGGGATGATTTGCCCTGCCGCGGCATAGGACGTAATCAATTGAGGGGATAAATTAGCCCGCATCACAAAGTCCGGAAGATCGTTGGAAGCAAACAATAAATTTCTCCGTTCCTCGAACGAGTTTTGCGGCACGGAATCCCAAGTAATCATGACGTTCGACTTGGATTCATAGTATTTCAAGCCTTTATGCTCGTTCCAGTCTTTGACCAGTTCATACTTCGAGACAAGCCCCTTCAACTGAACGGGCTCTTTGGCAATCGGCATTCCCGTTTTCGTAATATTGGCCGAGACCTCTTTTCCGCCTTGGGCAGCGGGTTCTGCCGGCTTATCGTTGCTGCAAGCGCTCAGCGCAGGAATCGCGGCGATCAGCGTTGCGGTTGCAAGCATTGTCAATTTCTTTTTCTTCATTCGTTCGTCATCTCCTTTTTTTAGGCTAACCTTTTAACGCACCGATCATCATGCCTTTGACAAAATACTTCTGAAGGAACGGATATAGCAGCAGAATCGGACCGCTGGATACGATAATGACGGCATATTTGACGCCCTCCGCCACCAGAAACTTGCTCGTATCCATCTCGATCGAATCCATCATCACGTTATCCGACTGGTTCATAACCAGAATTTCCCGCAGGAAGAGCTGAAGCGGATATAAGGAACGATCCTTCAAATAAATCATCGCTTCGAAATACGAATTCCAATGATAGACGGCGTAAAAGAGTACGAGAACGGCCATAATGGGCGCGCTAAGCGGCAGTACAATGTAGAAAAACGATTTGATATTGCTGCTGCCGTCCATGTAGGCCGACTCGTAAATCTGCTCGTCAATGTTCGTTTCCAAGAAGGTTCTAGCAACAATCATATTATAGACGTTAATGGCCGAAGGCAGAATTAAAGCCCACATCGAATTGTACAGCCCCAGGTTCTTCACAAGAAGATACATCGGCACAATCCCGCTGCTGAAAAACATCGTAATCGTGATAAAGATCATCAGCCCGCGGCGCCAGGGGAAATTTCTGCGCGACAGCGGATAGGCCCCCATCATGGTCAGCGTAATATTGACGAAGGTGCCTACGACCGCATACAGCACCGTATTGCGATATCCGATCCATATTTCCGCATTCATAAATACGCGGCGGTAAGCTTCCAGATTGAAGCCTACCGGGATCAGCCCGATCTTCCCGCTAATGACCAGCTTGGGATCGCTGAACGAGGCATTGACTACGTAGAGCAGCGGGTACAGCACGATTAACACAAGAAGCCCGATCAGTATATAAGTAAAGGTTAGAAAGATTCGATCTCCGTTAGATTCCCGAATTTTGTGAGAAACGGCCTCCACGTTCACATCTCCTTTTAAAACAGACTGCTGCTGCTGTATCGTTTGGCAATCTTGTTGGCCGCGAGCAGCAAAATGATGTTGATGACATTGTTAAACAGACCTACAGCCGTGGAAAAGCCATAGTCCATATTGATGAGACCTACTTTGTAAGCATACGTGGAGATGACCTCCGATCGTTCCAAATTCAGGCTATTCTGCATAAGAAGAATGCGCTCGTAGCTGAGGGTCATCATTTTTCCCATCTGCAAAATAAATTGAATAATCACAACAGGCATAATGCACGGCAGATTCACATGAATCATTCGCTTCCACCGGCTGGCTCCATCAATTTGCGCGGATTCATTCAACTGAGGATCTACGGCGGCTAATGCCGCGATGAAGATAATGGAATTCCATCCGCTATTGCGCCAAATGTCGGAACCGATATAGACGCCGGGAAAGTAATCCGGACTGGTCAGGAAAGGAAGCGGCGAGATGCCGATCATCTCCAGTACATGATTCAGATACCCGTTCTCCCCGCCCAGAAACAAATTAATAATGCCGACAAAGACAACGGTGGAGATAAAGTATGGAGCATACGTGATGGTCTGAAACGTCTTCTTCCATCGTTCGCTTCTCATCTCATTGAACATGAGCGCAAGGATAATAGGGATGGGAAAGCTGATCAGCGTTTTGAACAAATTGATCAATAACGTATTATTGAGAATGCGCAAAAATTGAAACGAATGGAATAGCTTCTCAAAGTTATCCAAGCCGATCCAAGGGCTGCCCATAATGCCCAGCGCAGGGTTAAAGCGTTTGAATGCCAGCTGTACGCCATACATAGGTGTGTAGCAGAAGAGAAGAAAGTACAAGACAACAGGGATGACAAAGATCAGATAGTCCCAGTTGCCCCGCATCCTTAGTCTCTTGGAGCCAGACCCAGGGATAGATGCAGTTGCAGCCTTCGATTTCGCAGCCATCTAACAGGCCTCCTTCGTCATGCCAATAATCTGGTTGTTACGCTCAGAATCGATTCGGCGCCTGAATCGTCTTCCCATGGCTCCGATTATAAGGAATGCTGCGAGCTTCCAACAAGAAGCGATAATTGCCCTTTCGCCGCAAAAGTCGGTTTTGCGCGGTTTTTGCACCCTGCATTTTTTTCAGTCACCCGTCATTTTTTGCTACTTGCGCCAAAAGAATTGATAACAGAGCCAAATATTCGTATACTCGTGAAGACATGAAGATCTATTTGCGCATAGGATGTGTTGATGTTGAGGAAAGCGCTTCAGTCCAAGCTCTATCGAAAATTTCTTCTAAGGCATCTTCTGATATTGGCCGTAACCGGCCTGTTATTGTTATTCACCAATATTATTTCTCTCTCCAATACCTATCAACGCCTTACGGACAATACGCATCGATCGATGGCGCATATGACCGACCTGCTGGACACGCGAATCGTGGACCTGCAAAAATTGACATTGACCTTGTCACATGACACCAAACTGCTTCCCTATCAACTGCAGGAGCAGCTGCAATATCCGTATGAAATTGCCGCTGAGCTCTCCAAGCTGAAGACGCTGTCCGCCGATCTGGATTCGATCGGTCTGTTCTACCGGAATCCGGTGTATCCTGCTCTTGAAAATGTTATTTTCACCGACACGGGCATCTATACCCCTGAGAGCTACAGCCAGCTCGTTAGCGAGGGCCGGATCGCGTCAGACATTCTGGCGCATAAGCTGGGCCAGCTTAGATCGCCCATGCTGCTATCCTCGCTCGCCAACGAAGGTCAGCATGACGCCCAAGAGCAAGTGCTGCTGCTCCTGGTTCCGCTTGACAACACCCCGTATTCCAGCGGGATTATGATCTATAAGCTGAACTATTCCGCTTTGCTAAGCAATTTCCAAACGACGATAGACAGCGATAGCAGCCTGATCGTGTTTGACCAATACAACATGCCTATCTTCTATATAAAAGGAAATTCCGAGCTGGGCTGGAATGAGCTTGCCCATGCCGCCCACTCGAACGTACGCATCCCGGGCTACCTGCTCTTGCAGGAAACGTCGGAGAAACAGAAATTTCTTGTCGTCAATGCGATTCGGCGTCATGCCTATTTTCATGAATACTATTCGGCGCTCAGCGTGTCCGTAAGCATATTTTTGCTGTCGCTGACACTGGGACTCGTACTTTGCTTCCGAGCGGCCCGCAAGAGCTATCAGCCGATTCAGGAGCTGTCCAGCCGCTTCCCTACATTATCAGCCGACAAATCCATTGCAGAGGATAGCAATGAATTAGAGCAGCTTACCCGCTATATCGAGCAGATGAGAGACGAGACCATCCATTTGTCCAATAAGATGCATAATCAGGAGGTTCTGACCAGGAACCAGCTGCTGTTGGCCCTGTTAATGGGGAAATTGAACGTAGACAATACGACCCCGAATAACCGAAGCACGCTTCATAAATTGTTCGGTACGCGCAACATCAGCAGCGTGCTCGTCATTATTTTCGACGATTACAATGCCAAGGTTAGCAAGGAGCCTCTGAGTGAGCAGTGGCTGATGAAATATGCGATCTGCAATGTATTGGAGAATTTATCCGGCGAGCATGGCGTGAATTATGCCCTCGATCTGGCTATCGATAACGGCATAGTGGGGATCGTTTCGTGGAATAAAGAGTTTGAAGATCAATGGGAGGCTCGCAGCCGCGAATTCGCCGAGCAGATCATCACCTTTATGAAACGGCATTTCTCCCTGTCGATATCCTGCACGGTCGGAGAGCCGCAGCCTACCAATGACTTGCATCAATCGTTCAGCTCGGCCACAGCGCTTGCGGAGTATCGGATTTTTGCCGGCAAGCAGTCCATTATTACCCCCTCTGAATTGTCGCAGCAAAACATGGAGAATAACGACACGGACAAGCGTCATATTTCCGACTTGGCTGAAGCGCTCCACATTGCCGTCTGCTCCAAAAACTCGGAGAAGCTGGAGCTGTTGATTGAGGAGCTGGAAGCGCGCTTCACCCGGCTCGAAGATGCGCCGACCTTTCGTCTCACGTTTCAAAAAATCATTTTCACCTTGAACGAGCTCGTCAATAACATCCCGCTATCGCATCGCGAAGCGATCAAATATAAACTGGACGCCCTGACCGAATACCAATCCAAAACCGTGGCCGAAGCTTGCGCTACGCTTCTCGACGCGGCCAGCAGCATTCAGGAGAGCCTGGGCGAAGACTCCAATAATAACCGATTGTATCATGCGATGCTCGCGTATGTGGCCGACAATTACATGGATTGCAATCTCAGCCTTTCTACCGTGGCCGAAGCGCTGTCCCTGACGCCATCCTATGTCACGCGATATTTTAAGACCAAGAACGGTCTTCCCTTGATGCAGTACGTCTCCAAAATTCGCATTGAGAAAGCCAAAGAACTGCTTAAAGATAGCCAGCTTTCCATCAAAGACATTGTCGCGCAGGTCGGGTTTGTCGACGAAAATAACTTCTCGCGGGCCTTCCGCAAGCGGGAGGGCGTGTCTCCAAGCCAGTACCGGTCTGTTCATTATGGGTGAGGGGGCTGGTGAAAAAGAGGAAACTGCGTTTTTATTAGGAAACGTTAGCATTCTGCCAGAAGGTTTAAGGAACATATTAAAAGCTGGCTCCGTTGGGGGGCCAGCTTGGTTGAATGATAGACCTCAGTGAAATCATCAGAGCTTGTCTGTTTGTTTTTGCTGTTCAATCTCTCTGATCGTATATATAGTTTCCATAATCGTATACAAATCATGGTGCCCGAAGTTAGGATACCTCCGCTCTTCATGCATTCCGACTGGCTTATGGTGCATGTGATCAGACTCAGTTACGGTTTGATGCAGCTTTTGATCGTGAGGCTCATTATGCCATTTCCACAACTTTCCACGTTGAGATTCCCAATCATACTGGTATTTTTTCTTCTTTCCCGTCCTAGTTTCGATCAATTCAAATACTGTCATGTAAGTTCCGTCCATGAACTTTATGGTTTTACGTACAAATGCTCCCTTACTGGGCTCTTCGCCGAAAAAACCGTCCTCGATCGAATCGATAAGATCAGGGAAAGCGCGTTTTAAAAAATCAAAATTCGTTCCGTGTAGATCATCACTTTTTCGCTTCATTCAATTCCCTCAGCTCATCAAGCAACGCAAGCCAAATCGACGCATCGCGATCCTCACGGATTGTCCGTTCTGCCTTAGCGCCAAGTGTCATTTCGTATGTACCGCCATATTTTCTCATAAAGCTAGAAATCTCGTCTAATATCGAATCCCGTTGCTCATCAGGATTCAATTCCACCACCTCATGCTCTTGATTCTGGCGTTCATACATGTCAACAACTTCGCGGACCGAAATCATCTCTCCGGTTCTCATAACAAAAGAAATCGTTTCAGGAATTCGGTTATGTCGATTTTTCCCCTCTCGTCTATACCCAAGGAAACGCCCTTCATCTATCCACTTATTAATGGCTTGCACCGAAACACCAAAGATACGGGCCAATTCACCCGTAGTGTACACTTTAACCGGCTGGGCATGGTTTACAATCTCCGCCATTAAACGAATCGAATCAATAAGATCCATTCGGAATTCTACACTCCTGCGAGGGTTAGTCACAACAATGTAATCATGAAGCATGTTGCTGAGCGCGCGATAAAACTCTGGATCAGTTTGCTTGATCGTACCCTCAAGTATTTGCGCGCTCTTTTCAATGAGCAGTTGGCGCTCTTGTTTTGTAGACACGAACATCACCTCTTGCCTCCATTCTAACAAACTTAAACTAAATCTTAAACAAAACTTAAACCGCTACTTTAACCTACTCTATGCACAAGTGTTACCTGTAAAGACCAAAATATTCGTTTGGATAACAAAAAAACGCCTAAAATCAGACGTTACTTTAGAATTCCTTTGAAATTAACGTTATGTACCCTCTGAAATATACAGATTGGATGACAACCAAAATATCAATAGCGATGAACAAGCAAATGAAGTGTTTTCATTGGCGCTATTTCAACTATGATATTTTTTTATCAGAAAGAACTCTTTAATTTTGTTTCTCAGACTAAGTTATTTATTAGAGTCTGTCTTCAAACTATTAATCAAGTAAAAATAATGGTAGAATCAGGGTATGAGAAGACGATACGAAATACACGACGAACAATGGGAAATAATTAAAGACTTGCTGCCCTCCGAGCGAAAAAAGCAAGGCGGAAGGCCAGCAAAAGACAATCGGACGATGTTGAATGCCATGCTGTGGATTGCAAGAACCGGCGCGCCTTGGCGCGATTTACCGGAGTATTATGGTTCCTGGAAAACCGTATACACCCGATTTCGCCGCTGGCAAATATCTGGTGTGTGGGAGCAGATTTTAGAGCATGTTTCGATAGAACCCGACTTCGAGAATGTGATGATCGATGCAACCATCGTTCGCGTTCATCAGCATGGAGCCGGGGCAAAAGGGGGCAGCAATTTCAAGCCATCGGGCGATCCAGAGGCGGACTCACGACCAAGATCCACGCCATCGTAGACGCACTGGGTAACCCTTTGCGTTTTGAACTCTCCGGCGGACAAAGTCATGATTGTATGACGGGCTACGAAATGCTGAAGTCCATGGAACTTACCGGAACCAATGTCTTGGCGGATCGAGGATACGATACGAATGCAATCCTTGATCTTCTACAGGGTCAACAAGCCAATCCCGTGATTCCCAGTCGCAATCTCGCCGTGTTCAGCGAGATTGCGACTGGTGGCTTTACAAAGAACGCCACGGGGTAGAATGTTTTTTTAATAAAATTAAGCATTATCGTCGCATTGCTACACGGTTTGAGAAATTAGCCTGTACGTTCAAGGCTTTTTTGACATTAGTTTCGATTATGATATGGATGGCTTAAGTTTGAAGACAGGCTCTAATGAACTATCCCTTATTAACTCAACTTTCGCAGCTTTAAAAAGTCAGATAAGCACTGATATAGCTGGGCAAACCGGCAATAAATTGTTGGAGTTGACTATTGATCAGTTTTTTGATTTTCTTCCCCGCCTTTGTTGCGATTTCGGTGATCAATCCGAGTAATTGTTGGAGGGCCACGGTCCAATCCAAAGTGCCGACTTCATCACAAAGCTCAAAAAATAAGCCGCCCAAGAAACGCTGATCGGTACTTTGTCGGTGCTGCCATGCGAGCACAATATAGCGAGTAAAAACAATGGTTGTGTGGCTGACAAGCAAGTCATAAGAGCGTCCTTGGAACCCCTTCTGCAGACGCAATAATGATTTGGTGCACTTAAAGAAGACCTCGATGTCCCAACGCATTTTGTAAATGCGAATGACCTCTTGAGGCGTTAGCGTCAGATCGGTGGAGAGAATGGCCAGCCACTCGTTCTTTTTGGAACGATGACGAACAAACACCACCATAACTGGAATGCCCGGTACGAGGTGTGTCCGGATACAACGCAGAATGGTAGCATTCTTCCCTTCTACCCGCGGTGCTGCGGTGTACAACGCTTTAAGATCAACGCGCTTTCCATCCACCAGATAGCGCTTGTTGTCGTTTTTTACCATACCGATAACATGCAGCCCACGGCTTACGATTTCTTGAATGAGTGGAGCATGACGATATGTCACCGCCTTCCCTCCGCCGACATTACTCGGTTTCATCGGTAGTACGCGGTGATCCGACTCCCTGTCCATCATTTGGCTTCCTCCCTTTTGATCGGTTGTTTGCCATACTTCTCTTGTGAAGAATGGACAGGGTCTCCCAAGTTGCTGTGAAGTCATTGTATAGCATGCCTAGCTCTTCGACCCCGGGAGAGCTCATTCATCCTCGCCCTTAACGCATGAATGAGTATTGTCTTCCGTACTTTCGAAAACGTCGACCTCTCCGGTTTACTCTTTTCGAGGCTCAGTCACTTTTAGGCCTACTACCTGGCTGTCTACGCTTAACGTCTGAAATTACTTCCAGCCGTCCAAGACTCGCTATTGGTGGCTTGGCTTTGCCTTTCCAAGCAGGATTCCCACCTGCTAAACTTCACAACCTAGGCTTGGTCGCACCGAAAGTTGAGTTTTGAAGAGATAAATGTACAATTGCTGCCTGTTCATTAAACTATCGTTATCCGTTAGTGCCTTGCAACAACTGACCCTGCCATAAATGTTCTTATAAATTTTTTTAGGAAAATGGACAGCCAAGATGAATATTGCAAACATCTATACAAAGCTTGCTAGAATAGTTAAAATCAAACGAAGGGGCGTTGCTTCTACGTTTTTGACTTTAAAAAAATTTTATAGGGTGAAGACAATGATAAAAAGAACTCTCTTATGTTTCGCATTTTTAGGCTGTTTAACAGCTTGTAATAATGGTCATGCTGTCAGCTTATCGAATAATAGGTCTCCTGACCTCGAAGTGAAACAAACGGAGGCCGTAAAGTCCGATAATCTTGGCGTTTCAAATCATGTAAATAATGAAAAAACAACTTCATTAATTCCAACTGGTTGGCACATATTAGTGAACAGAGAGCAGCCTGTAAAAGCTACAGGCGATCTGAATAATGATGGTATTCAGGATGTCGCCATGGTTATCGAGAAAACTGTAAAAAGCGAGAAAGCACCTCCCCGATCATTACTAATTGCCTTTGGGAACAAAGATAGCACATTCTCACTTTCAATAATTGCGGAAAACGTAGTTCTTCCTGCAGATGCAGGCGGAGTGTTTGGAGATCCATTTGATAGCCTTACTATAGATCGAGGGTCCGTGGTAGTTAGTGACTTCGGAGGTAGCAGCAGCAAGTGGTATAACCGATATCGATTTAGATTTCAAGATAATGATTGGTATCTAATTGGCGCAACAATGGGTTCGTCATTTCCAGTTAAAAATGAAATGGGTAACGATGAAGACGACTATAATTTGCTTACAGGGGATTTTATTAGTAAAAGAACAATTGAAAATGGGGAAGTAAAGATTACAAAAGGGAATAGGGGGAAGAAAAAACTTGTCAAATTAAAGGAATTTGATATTGGCCAAATGTAAAGCTGGTTTTATCAAAAAAAGTCAAGAGCGCCGAAACAGCGAAAAACTGCCGCAACCCACGGCAGTTTCCTTTTGACAAATATTCTTTTGCATTGTTCTCACATTGGGGTTAGCGGGGAACATAAAAAATCATATTTTACGTTTTCTAATGAGTATGAATCCAATATTAATCAGACTGCTCAAAATAAAAGCCAATGTATAAAGAAACAAGAAGACGAGAACATTCAAAGCATCCGTATACACAAAAAAAGACACAGCGGATGAAATGACGTATAACACAAACCCTACACCCAGAGATTGAAATATTAAAATTTTTTTAGAAACCTTGCTTACCCTAAAGATCACAAAGCATATTGGAAGAACAAGTGTAAAAAACAACAGACTCATATTGATGAAACCCTCTAGATCAATTGGAAAAACCCCCTCTGTTATTGTTAGTTATGACAGTATTTAGGGCTTGCTGAACAAATCAAAAATTCAACAGTAACAAGGGTTTGGCGCCTCTTTTGTCGAATTTAGGTGCAAGGAAAACGAAGGCTAACCCGTGAAAAACCTTGCACTTGGAGGCGTCCGAATTG
>NZ_JANYUY010000007.1 GCF_025060755.1 Paenibacillus doosanensis | reverse complement strand
TGGGGAACAAGCGCCTCCATCTCGACCATTTGAAATAGTCGAGGTTGGGTGCCTTGGCGTTTGGAAACTAGCATAAGTTTTGGCCTCATTTCTCATCGATCAGTTCCATTTATTTTACCATTTCTATTGTGTCATGACTGTACAATGCCACTTTTTCACCACGCTTTTAGAAGCGTGGTGAAAAAAGAGCGGAGGGGCCATTTGAATCTGGAAAAGCGTAAGCGTTCGCCTTTGTTCTCGGATTTCCCCGTTACACGGGCTTACCTATTCAAGAAATCCAGGAACAAGAGCGATCGGAAGATGCTTTCGCATGCGAAGTGGGCGTTTTTCACCACCTTTTTAAAAGTCCGGTGAAATATCGGGTTAGCCCTTGGGATAGGCGGAAATCAGGGAATAAAATATAAGGCAAAAGCCCCGGACTTTACGTTCCGGGGTTGTCTTGTTTCTCTTTGCGCCAGCCGTACAGTCCGCCGGATGCAAAGTATTGATAGAGATGGCATTCGATCCGGCCGTTGAACAGCTTGCGCTTTTTACTGGCCGTCCGGCCCATGTAATGCTCGATCTGCTTGTTCGGATTGAGGATGAAGAACGACCATGTCGGCAGCTGCGACGCCATGCCGCCGAGCTGGCGGATTACCTTCTCGACCTCGCCGCGATCACCGAGCCGCTCGCCGTACGGCGGATTGGTGATCACGCAGCCGTAGTCGCCGCGAGGCTGCGCCTTCGCCACCGGCAGCACCTTCAGGCTCAGCTCCTTCGCGAGCCCTGCCGCCTTGGCGGCGGCCAAAGCCACATCGATCGCCGCGCTATCGATGTCCGAGCCCGCGATCTCCAGCGGGATATCGTCCCGCACGAGATCGTAGGCTTCCTCCCGCGCCTCGGACCACAGGTCCTCGGGCACGACGGGCCACGCTTCGGCGGCGAAGCTGCGCCGCAGCCCCGGCGCCAGGTTCCACCCGATCATCGCCGCCTCGATCGGGATCGTCCCCGACCCGCAGAACGGGTCGTAGAGCGGGCGCTCCGGCTGCCAGCGGCTCAGCAGCACGAGCGCCGCCGCCATCGTCTCCTTCAGCGGCGCTTCGGTGACGAGCTTGCGGTAGCCGCGCTTATGCAGCCCGGCGCCTGTCGTGTCGAGCGTGAGCGTAGCGACATCGTTCAGCAGCGCAATCTCGATCACGTATCTGGGTCCGGTCTCGCCGAACCATTCCGTATGATAGCGCTGCTTCATGCTCTCTACGATCGCCTTCTTAACGATTCCTTGGCAGGCGGGCACGCTCGACAGCTGCGATTTATGGGAGCGGCCTTCGACAGGGAACTCGGCATGCTCCGGAATCCAGTCCGGCCACGGCAGCGCTTTGGTCCCTTCGAACAGCTCGTCGAAGGTACGGGCCTCGAATTGCCCCATCACTACCAAAACCCGGTCGGCCGTACGCAGCCACAGGTTTGCCCGGGCGATAGCCAGCTCGTCTGCGATAAAATGGACGCGGCCGTTCTCGACCGTCACCCGGTCATAACCCAGATCGCGGACTTCGCGGGCTACGACGGCCTCCAGCCCCATCGGGGCGGTGGCGATTAAATGAATCTCTGACATGAACTTCACTCCGTATTCTTAAGCCGGCGCCCGGTTTGCGGACGCCGGAAATATAATCGTTAGCGATGGCTGTTCTTGAAGTTGAACTCGCTTTGGAAAAGCCATACAATAGTCTAGTATAGGATAAACGATGCGTTTATACAATGAGGCGGGAGGAAATGGATCATGGCGCAGCTTAGTGCGGAGGAATACGTCGAGTCGCTGCTCGAAGCGGACGAGCAATTGGATAAGGTGGCTGAAACGATCCGGGCCGAAGGCATGCCGGAAATTTCGATCGCCAGAGGGTACGGCAAGCTGCTGACGCTGCTTGTGCAGATGACCGGAGCCGAGCGGATTCTGGAGATCGGCGCGCTGGGAGGATACAGCGGCATTTGTCTGGCCCGCGGTCTCGGAGAGCGGGGCAAGCTGGTCTCGCTGGAGCTTAAGCAGCAATATACGGAGGTCGCCCGGCGGAATTTGACCGCAGCAGGTTTGGGCGATAAGGTGGAATACCGGACCGGCGAAGCGCTGGACAGCCTGCGGCGGCTGGAAGAAGAAGGATACCGGTTCGACCTGTATTTCATCGACGCCGATAAAGGCAATTATCCGAACTATCTCGAATGGGCGATCAAGCTGGCTAATCCGGGAGCGGTCATTGTAGGAGACAACACGCTGCTGCACGGCGACAGTATGAATCCGGAGGCGAAGGGAAACCGCGTAGTCAAGATGCGCGAATTCAACGAGCGGATGGTGCGCGACCCGCGGCTGGAAGGCGTCATCCTGCCTGCATACGACGGGCTGGCAATCGCCCGGGTCCGTTAAGCGGCGCCGCAACGAAAAAGCCGCCGAAGCTTTGCTTCTTGCCATCGTGAAGAAGTCGGGCTTCGGCGGTTTTTTTGGCGCGCTTTTTGCCATGAAATGCGGTTGGATGCGGGATTTTCAATCGATAATCGTTAAGACGCTTTCTTGTTGTTTAGGAAATGATGCGCAGCCATATCCTGTGGAACGATCCCAGAGGAATGGTTAGACGCCGATCCAGCTTAGGCTGGATGCGGACGGAATAAGCTTCAGAGCATCACGTCACTTTTGGGGGATTTGTTCACCGCTTCGGCGGGATCGACGGCCGCTTTCTGAGGTGCTTCCGTGTCGCGGTTAGTTTGATGATGGTACACGACTTGCCCGTTTTGCTCGATGCTGTCGAGCTGGGCCCAATACCATATCATCAGCTCTGCGCAGACGATAATTAACAGAACCTTTTTCACGTTCACTTTCATCCAAGCACCTCCGAAATAAAAATCGTCTATCCGGTCCCGCCCGCGTTTTCCTCTGTGCCTGAACGACCGGGAAACAGCGCTTTGCGTACCCAGATCGCATTGGCGAACAGAAACACGGCCGCCATAATAAACAAACCTTGAATGTGAATCCAGCCCGACAGGACGCCCCCGACGATCGGCCCGAGCATGTTGCCGAGACTGGTGGCGCTCGTATTGAAGCTGTAGGCTCGGCTTTCCATTCCTTTAGGAGCGAACTTGCTGATTAGAGTTTGTACGGAAGGGAGCATTCCTCCCATAAAGACGCCCAGCATGAAGCGGGCGGCAAACAGCTGCCATATGTTCGTAACCAGCGCTTGCGGCACGAAGGAGACGGCGGCGCCGACCAGGCAAATCGCCAATATTTTGACCGAACCGATCCGGTCGCTCAATCGGCCGAGCAGCGGGGAGGCGATCATGTTCGAGAAGCCGGTGATCGAGCTGACCAGGCCTGCATAGAAGGCGAGCATCGACCCGTTGCCGTGGAGCTCTTGTACAAAGAGCGGGACCAGCGTCATCGAACTCAGCATTGAAAACTGAATGACGAACGTTACGGCGTACAGCGCGGGCAGCTGCTTTGTCTTTTTTAATTCCTTGAAGCCTTCCATAGTGGAAATGGCAGGCTTTTTTTTGGCCGCCGCGGCGTCGAAGTTCTCTTTGATCAGAAAGAGCGCCAAGAGCGAAGCGCAGAACAGCAGAGGGCCGGTAATGTAGAAGATCGGCCGGAAGCCGACCCATTCCGCCAACAAGCCGCCGATGAACGGCCCGAGGATCGAGCCCGCCACCCCGCCGGATTGGAGCGTGCCGAGCGCGAAGCCGATCCGCTCCTTCGGCGTATTCGTGGACATCAGGGCGACGGCGGCCGGCATGAAACCGGAAATGACGCCGTTCACGATGCGCAGCGCGAGCAGCTGCCACGGGCTCGTCGCAAAGCCCATCAGCGTCATGACGATCGCCATGCCGAAGCCGGAGCGCAGCAGCATGACTTTGCGGCCGTAGCGATCGGATAATCCGCCCCAAAGCGGTTGAAACAAAAACGAGGTGACGAAGTTGCCGGCGAAAATAATGCCCGACCACATCGCTACCTGATGGGCGTCATGCACGCCCAAATCTTGTATGTACAGCGGCAAAAAAGGCGTGATCATCGTCATGCCGCTCATTACAAGAAACTGTCCGATCCAAAGCACGATCAAGTTGATTTTCCATCTGGCCACAAGGGTTCTCCTCTTTTCCTGCTGTGTATGGGCTGCGTTGGAGCAGAAACGAATCTCGCATGTGAGCGTTCTCTTTATTGTATCATAGGCAGGAGAAAACCTCACATTTTAGGATTATGTAAACCGGATAGTGATAGTGACCGGCTACATTTCCACGCCGTGCTTCATTTCGTAGCGAAACCGCTCGATTCCCGGCATTCCCGTCTCTTCGGCGATCGCTATCGCCTTGTCGATATCGTACGGCACCCTCACCGTTTGAATGGAGTAAGGCCCTGCGGCTGCGGATTCGGGAATCCCTTCGACAATCGTATAGCAAGCCGCCGGAATCCCGTCGTAGGGAGCTCCGACACTGCCCGTATTGAACACGATAAGCCCTTTTTTTTGTTTCGTCTTGATCGTTTGCAAATAAGGAATATGGATATCCCCATAGCCGACGATATCCGGAATGCGGTCCGGCTCCGAATCCGAACCAAGCGGCATACCCGTCATGGCCGTATGCTGAAACAGCGACAGCTTATCCTTTTTGGGCGCTTTGCGGGGGACACGATGATCGACGCTTAGCGCGGACGCGTGGAATAGGCGGAGCCATTTGCCGCTAAGCTGCAGATCGATGCAGTAGGGCAGGCTGCGCAAATAATCGAGCCGCTCCGCTCCGAGCTTCTCCTGCTGCCAGATGCCGGCGGCTTTGTCCTGCGGGCGATTGATGCCGATATCCCAGTTGCCCTGCACGGTCTGCTCGCATATTTCGCGGACCCGGTCTACCGTTTCGGCGGGTTGAGGACCTTTGCCGACCAAATCACCGAGGCATAAGATACGTTTGATCCGCCGTCTGCGGATGTCCTTCACGACGGCTTCGAGCGCGGGCAAATTGCCGTGAATATCCGAAATGACCGCTATTTTTTCCATCGGTAAGCACTCCTATTCTGTCTCGACTTGCGAGCTTGAAAGCTCTCCATCTTTCCATTATAAGGATTTTTGCGCCAAAGAGACACCCTGTTGCGGTAAAAAACAGCTTTCCCTTGTTGTTTGCTCCTTGTGCCGGAGGGGAGTGCGCACGGCGGGGGCCATATTCCCGTTTTTGCAAAGGCCGGACATTTCTTATAAACCAAGGCTCGTACTTTCGTTCGATGACCGGGGCAGCAATATTTGGTATAATGTCTAGAAGCTATTTTGCTTCGAATCAATTTTAGGCAAGCTTTAAGCCGGGAGATCCATGCCGGCGACGGTGGAAACCGCTGGATCGCATTGGTTACAAAGGGGTAGATCATCATAGAAACGCGTTCGCAAAAGCATCGGGATGAAGACAAAAACAATAAGAAAACTTGGATTACGCTGGCCATTTTGGCCGTTATTACTCTCGTTTCCTTCAGTTATTTAATGAACTGGCTATCCCGCGACGATTTGCCTGAGGGGGCGGCTCCCCCCGTTCAGCAGCAGCCCTCGGGAACAAGCTCCGCACCTTCTCCGGCCGCGACGAACGTTCAAGAAGGCGGTCAGCCGCCGACGGAGGCGGTACAGCCCGACGCGTCCAAGCAGGAGTCCGAGATCAAATCCGGCGTCAAGCTGACGTTTATCGGCGATGTGATGTTCGCCGGCAAGGTCGAGGATTTGCTCAAGAAGAACGGCTGGGATTATCCGTTCCGTTATGTGAAGGACTTCTTGACCCCGGCCGATATTACCGTAGCGAATTTGGAGACGCCGCTGACCGAGAGAGGCACCGCCGAGTCCAAGGATTACGTGTACCGTTCTTCGCCCCAGGCGCTGCCCGTGATGCAAGCCGCAGGCATCGATCTGGTCAACACGGCGAACAATCATATTATGGATTACGGCCCCGAAGGGCTGCTCGATACGCTGGACGAATTGGAAAAGGCCGGCATGAAGCGGGTCGGCACGGGCCGCAACAGCGATGAGGCGTATCAATCCGTCATCATGGAGCGCAGCGGCATTAAGATCGCTTTTCTCGGCTTCAGCCGGGTAGCGGAGAACGCCGATTGGTATGCGGGCAATGACAAACCGGGCGTGGCCGAGACGTACAACGCCAAGCTGCCGCTCGAGGCGGTTGCAAAAGCGCGCGAGCAGGCCGATCTTGTCGTTGTCATTGCGCATTGGGGAATCGAACGCAAGGACCGCCCGGTTAAGGAGCAGACCGATCTTGCCCACAAGTATATCGACGCGGGTGCGGATCTTGTGATCGGGGGCCATCCGCATGTGCTTCAGGGCTTCGAACGGTATAAGGGCAAATGGATTGCCTATAGTCTGGGCAATTTCATCTTCACCACCAACGAAGTTCCCGAGACATGGGAGAGCATGGTGCTCGATGCGGAATGCACGAAGGAAGGAAGCTGCAGCCTGCAAATGGTGCCGATCTTGACCAAATGGGCGCAGCCTGTACGGATGACGGATGAGGACGGCGCCAATCTGTTCGAGAGAATGGGGCGCATCTCGATCAATGCCAGCGTCGATAAAGATGGCGTCGTCACGGAAGCGGAGCCCGTCAAGCCAGCGCCGACCCCGACGCCGACGCCCGCGGCGAAGAAACAGACGGAGCCGAAGAAAGAATCCGGCGGCTCGCCGTCCTCAGGCATTACGGCGGGAAGCGGAGGCTCCGCCAAACCGCAGCAGACGGACAAGCCGAAGGTTTCGCCGAAGCCGTCGACGAAACCGTCCCCGACGCCGACTCCATCGACCAAGCCGACGCCGAAGCCGTCATCCAAACCGGCTGCCAAGCCCACACCGACGCCGACGGCCAAATCGTCGCCTAAGCCTTCGCCGACCCCGGCGAAGGACGGCGACTGACGGGCGCTAGCGGCCAGTCGAACGGCATATATCGCCCGCGCGGCGATGCAATAGAATAGGAGCCCTGGGCTTTCCCTTCCCGGGCTCCTATTTTATGGGAAATCCTGCGCATGTGCAGGCGAATGCGGCCGAGCCGCTATTCCCGATACGAATAGGCAGCCGCTTCGTTAGCCCGAGCGTGCCGCTCAGCGTTCACGGTTTCGCCGGGCTATCCGCCGCCGAGCGGTATATATCGCGGACGACGCGGTAAGCCTGCTTAGGCTTGCGGTATTCGTTCAGCAGCCCTTTGTTGTTGAAGCTTCGCGCCCGGTCGCGGAAGTAGCCGCGGTCGCTCTTCAGGTCGGCCCGTATATCGGCAAACTGCCATATATACGTTCCTCTTACCTTGGCATCGCTGCGGAAAATGCGCAGCGCCTCCCGAATCACATGAGCCTGGTAATCCTCGCTGAACAGGCGGGGCTCCCAGCCCGTGTCCCCGTAAATGCCGGCCGCTCCGAATTCCGTCATCAGCACGGGCTTGTCTCCGGCTCCCATCGCTTCGGCATAGGCGTGAAATTCGTCCAGCATTCCTTGGAATCCTTCGACATTGCCCTCATACCAGCCGTGGTATTTGTTGATGCCGATGACGTCCACGAGCGGCAGCAGCACATCCTTCAGAGGATGCATCGTCGCGTACGCGACCAGTCTGGAGCTGTCCATACTGCGAACGCGCTCGATCATCGGGACGGACAAATCGATCGCTTCCTGGCATGTCGTATCGATCTCATTGTGGATCGACCAGAACACGACGCTCGGATGATGAATATCCCGCTCGATCATTTCTTCAAGCATTCGCATCGCCCGCTGCCGGAAGACCGGATCGGTCGTCACTTCCTTGGGCAGGAACGCGCCCCACATCGGAATTTCGCTCCAATAGACGATGCCGTGCTCGTCCAGCAGATCGATCCAATAAGGGCTCTGCGGATAGTGCGAGCCGCGCACCGAATTGCAGCCGAGCTCCAGGATCAGATCGAGATCTTTTTTCATCAGCTTGGGAGGGAAGGCGAAGCCCCATTCGGGATGCTCGTCATGCCGGTTCACGCCCTGCAAGTAGACGGGCCGGCCGTTAATGCAGATTTGCCGGTCCTTGACCTCAATCCGGCGGAAGCCGATCCGGTCGGTCTTGTCGTCATAGCCTGTAGAAGCCGTAATCAGGTACAGCTCGGCCCGGCCGACGTTCCATAAGCGGACATCGTCCCAAGTTTGGCGCACCTCTACGGTCACGGTTTGCCCTGCGGGAACGCGTACTTCTTCTTCGTGAAATACATGATCCTCCGCCGACAGAACGAGCGGCACGTCCTGCTCTTCCGCCGAGAGGGAGCGCAGGCGCATCGAGACGGTGACGTCGGCCCGGTTCCCGGAGTCCAGGCTGTACCCGATGCCGAGATGATCGATGTAGACGCCGGATAGCAGCTGCAGCTCGACGGGGCGAATAATGCCTCCGTAATGATACCAGTCGACTGCGTCAATCGGGATCGTCTGCCGGGTTAGCGTGCTGTCGGTGCGTACGATCAGCTCATGCTTGCCCGCCGACGCGGAAGGGACGACAAAATCGAAAGGCGTGTAACCCCCGTAATGGTAGCCGAGATGCTGTCCGTCCAGATAGACGTCGGCATGTCCCAATACGGCGTGAAACAGCAGCCGGATATGTTCTATGGACGCGAGCTCGAACGTCGTGCGGTACCAAGCGACGCCTTCGTAATCGTACAAACCGAATTCATTGTTCCAACAGGCCGGGACGAACACATTCGTTTGTGCGGCGGGGAACTGTGCATACCATTGATCGCGAATTCCCCGATCCGCCGGATCGGTAATGAATTCCCATTGTCCGCCAAGCTCCCGGGTTTGTCTGATTCGATGCTCCGTAAAAGTTCTGATCATTTTTTATACCTCCTGGGCATTTCAATAATATGGCGGTTCGATACTTGCCGCTGCTTACGGTTACAGCTGCATTGTAACAAAAGGCCGCAGGCCGGGAAAATGGGTAAAAGGAGAACAAGACTTGTACAAATCGCTTCCGGTTCGGTATAGTTAGCAAAGAAAGCTCGTTTTTCCGAAGGGAGCTGGAGCACGGGTGGCATATGATCTGAACGAGCTGCATCTGCATATTCACTGGGTGCTGGATAAGCCGACGGCTCCCGGGTGGACGGACAAGCGCAACAATATCGGAGCGCATACGCTGTATTGGATTCACGAAGGCAAAGGAACGTTTCATACGGAGCAGACGTATCCGGTTGAGGGAGGCATGCTTGCCTATATGCCTCCCGGCCTTGCGATGTCCATGGAGTCGGACGGCCGGTTTCCGCTGCGGATGACAATGATTTTGTTTGACTGCGCCGCGGTCGGATACGACAAGGAGTGGACCTTCGTCGCTCCGGTAGGGCGGTTGGAGCTGCCCTTCCTAAGGTCGTTCGGCCTGGAGAGCAGCATGCGGCTGAGCGGCCAATTTCGCGATATATACCGCTGCTGGGTGCCGGGAGCCCAGGGAGGGGCTCTGCTGGCCTGCGCCAGGCTGCTGGCGCTGATTCACGAGCTGCATGCGACGAGCGATAACGGAGCGGCTGTCCGCGATTCGGCGGCATCCAAGATGGACATGGTCAAGGACTATTTGGAAACGTCCTATTACAGCGAATTTACGATCGGGCAGTTGGCGGACCGCTTCGGCATCTCGGTATCGTATTTGCGCAAAATGTTTCTGCAGCATGTCGGCATGAGCCCGAAGCATTATCACAATCATATCCGCAACGAGCACGCGAAGCATTATTTGATGTATTCGGATTTGCCCGTCAAGGAGATCGCCAAAGCTTGCGGCTATTTGGAGGAATATCATTTCAGCAAGTCGTTCAAGAAGCTGAACGGCCTGCCGCCGAGCAAATTTCGCGAAACGCACCGCTTGGATTTCAATTGAAACATGTCGGGACGGGGCATTGAGATTTCGCTGCCGTTCGATTATGCTAAGATGAGCAATCATTATGGGAGCAAAGGGATGATTTATGATGCAATCGATCCGTAACATTTATTGCGTCGGGCGCAACTACGGTCTGCATGCCGCGGAGCTCGGCAACGAGGTTCCGGAAGAGCCGATGATTTTTACCAAGCCGACTCATGCGCTGGTTGCGATTCAAGGGCAGCCGATTTTGCTGCCGGGAGACCGCGGCGAGGTGCATTACGAGACCGAGCTTGTCGTGCATATAGCCGAAGATTACAAGCCGGGCGCCTCCGTCGATCAATTGATTGACGCCATGGCTCTGGGGATCGATTTTACGCTGCGGGACGTGCAATCGGTCATTAAGAAGAAGGGCCAGCCGTGGCTGCCGGCCAAAGGTTTTCTGAACTCGGCCGCGATTGCCGGATTCCGGCCTTTTCCGGGGGAAGAAGCCGTGAAGCGTACGGAGTTTTCTTTGCGTAAAAACGGAGCGGAGGTTCAGCGGGGCAATGTTAACGATATGATTTTTAATCTGCAGACGATCGTCGATTACATTGCTCGGCATTACGGGCTCGGTAAAGGAGATATTATTTACACGGGCACGCCGGCCGGCGTAGGGGCGCTGCAATCGGGCGACCGGATGGAGCTGTTGTGGGGCGAAGAAGTCGTAGGGACGTTTACGGCGCAGCTATAAACAACTCGATCGGAGAACATAGTCAAGGGTACCGGATGTATAATCCAGTATCCTTTTTATCGTCGTTCGGGCAGGGGGAGATGCGGAGGATCGTGAATTTCGCATTCCGAATGCCCGTGCTGCGGCGCAAATTTCACTTCATGACGGAGGCACATAACCATTGGAGCGATATCCTTTCACTTATGATCATTCCCGGCCGTTCATTCAGCAGGTCGGGAGCTGGATCGCGGACGTTTTTTACGACATACTGCCCGAGTCCGGTTTCGAGATTCGGGACGAACAAATTTATATGGCCTTTCAGCTTGAAAAAGCTTTTGCCGAGAACCGGACGATTTTCGCCGAAGCGGGGGTCGGTACCGGCAAGACGCTCGTTTATTTGCTGTACGCCGTCTGCTACGCGCGCTATATGCGCAAGCCGGCCGTTATTGCCTGTGCCGACGAATCGTTAATCGAGCAGCTTGTCAAGCCGGAAGGGGACATCGCCAAGCTTGCCCGCTACTTGGGCATGGAGATCGACGCCCGCCTGGGCAAATCGCCCGATCAATACGTATGTCTGGCCAAGCTCGACGAAGCGAGATTGGGACATGAAGAAGAAGAGCTGTACCAGGACATTTACGACGGGCTCCCCGAATTTGTCCGCTTCCGCGAAGGCCTGCAGTCTTTTTACGCCTACGGGGACCGGAAGCAGTATCCGCAGCTGGACGATCGGCAGTGGAGCCGAATGAACTGGGACTCGTTCCAGGACTGCTTCGCCTGCGGCCAGCGCCACCGCTGCGGACAAACGCTGTCGCGCGACCATTACAGAAAATCGGGCGATCTGATCATTTGCTCCCATGATTTTTATATGGAGCATGTATGGACTTACGAGGGGCGGAAGCGGGAAGGGCAGCTGCCGCTGCTGCCGGAGCATTGCGCCGTCGTGTTCGACGAAGGGCATTTGCTCGAATCGGCCGCCCAGAAGGCGCTCACGTACAAGCTGAAGCATATCGTGTTCGAGGAACTGATCACCCGTCTGCTCAAAGGCGAGGTGCGCGAAAGCTTGGCGGTGCTAATCGACGAAGCGATCGTGCAGAGCGAAGCGATGTTTGCCGTATTCGAAGGGCAGAGCAGAGCGATTCCCGGGTCGGACCGCAAGCAAGTCGTACTGAGCGGGGAACTGCTGAGGGAAGTCGGCTCGTTCCAGAAGCTGCTGGCGGACATCGAGGAGGAATTGGTCTTTGAGAGCGCCTTGTTCACCTTGAACGAATATCAGCTGCGGATTGTCGAGGAGCATCTGGAGATGCTGCAAAAGGCATTGAGTTTATTTCAGAGCTCCGATAATCTCATCTGCTGGGTGACTGATAGCGTAACGGGACCGTCGCTCGTCATCATGCCGCGGACCGTGAAGGAAGTGCTGCGGGAGCGGGTGTTCAGCGCCGACATGCCGATCGTATTCTCGTCGGCTACGCTGTCGGTGGACGGAGCCTTCGATTACATGGCGGAGAGTCTCGGGATCGAGCGTTATTTATCGTTCTCCGTCGACTCGTCTTACGATTACGAGCGCCAAATGGAAGTCGTCGTTCCGCAATGGTCGCATAACGGCACCTTTTCGGAGAAAATGAAAACGGCCGTGCGATTGCTGCAAAGAACGGGAGGCAGGGCGCTCCTGCTGTTCAAGGATAAGGAGGAGCTGCGCGGATTCAAAAGGGAGATTTCGAACTATGCGGAATGCGCGGGCATGAGTTTCTTGTTCGAGGGCGACCGGGAGATCAGCGATCTGATCGCAGCCTTTCAGCGGGATGAGCCGAGCGTTCTATGCGCCGTCAGTCTGTGGGAAGGACTCGACGTGCCGGGACCGTCCTTGTCCAATGTGATCATATGGTCGCTGCCTTTTCCGCCGCAAGACCCGGTATTTATGGCCAAACGGCAGCTGGCGGCATTCCCGTACGAGGAGGTCGATTTGCCTTATATGCTGCTGCGGCTCAAGCAGGGGATGGGGCGGTTGATCCGCTCCCGCGACGACAGCGGCATCATTGCGATTTTCAGCGAGGAATTGCCTCACGATTCCGCGCTGCGAGAACGTATCGCCGGGCTGCTGCCGGAAGGAGTGCAGCTTCGAGAGGGAACGCCCGTATCCGGATGAAAACGGTCCGATCATTGACTTATGATGACTAAATCTGCGCTAATCACGGATTGCATAAGGGGGAGACGCATTTGTTGGATTGGGGAATCGGCTTGGCTTGCAGTCTTCTGATCGCAGCGGGAGCTTATGCGAAAAAATCGCTGTCCGCCTCCGGCGCAGCCGCGGCCGTCATTGTAGGAACTCTGCTGTACGCTTACGGCAGCCTGGCCTGGTTCGGGACGTTAATCGTATTTTTCGTAACGTCCTCGCTGCTTTCCAAATGGAAGCATAAGCGCAAGGCGGCCGTGGAAAGCGGCTATGCCAAGACGGGGCGCAGAGATGCGGGACAAGTGGCCGCCAACGGCGGAATCGGCGTTCTGCTCTGTATAGGGCACAGCCTGTGGCCTCATCCGCTCTGGTGGGCGGCTTATCTCGGGGTGATGGCCGCCGTGAACGCCGACACATGGGCTACGGAAATCGGCGGGCTCAGCCGCACACAGCCGCGCTCCATCGTCACCGGGCGCATCGTTCCCGCCGGCACGTCCGGCGGGATTACGAGCCTGGGGCTTGCCGCGTCGCTAGCCGGGGGGATCGTCATCGGTCTGGCGGCATGGCTGCTCCTTATGCTGCAGCCGCAAGGTGCGGCAGCAGAGGGAGAATGGGCTTCGCTTGGAGGTATGGTGCTGCTCGCCGCTTGCGGCGGTCTGGCGGGCTCGCTGATCGATTCTTGGATCGGAGCGGTATGGCAAGTGATGTACCGTTGCCCGGTCTGCGGCAAAGACATCGAGAAAGACCGCCATTGCGATTCGCAGGCGGTGCGTATCAGAGGAGCATCGTTCATGACGAACGATGCGGTAAATATGATAAGCTCGCTGGCGGCGGGAGCTCTCTGCATGCTGCTGTACCTGCTGCTCTTTGCGCTCGTTTGACGTCCGCAGAGGGAGCTATTTGCTTCCTCTGCGGGAGTTTGCTTTGACGAGCCCGCGGATCAGCAGGCCGATCACGGCGAAGGCGGCGATAAAAACGACGACCTGCACGACAGTAATAATCATGTTGAGTTTTCCTCCGGATTTACATATAGTTCCAAATCCATTGTACATCATTGTATAGGAAAAACAAAAAACGCTCCTGATCTGTCACAGATACGGGAAACGTTCGCTTTTTTCAACACTCCGGCAGGATGATTTGCCGGAAATCCAACACGCCGAGCCGCAAGCTGAGAAGCCTGCGGCTCGGCGTTTATTCGGACACTTGGTATAGTCTGACCCGGTTGCGCCCGTCCTGTTTCGCTTGGTATAACGCTTTGTCCGCGCGGAGGAACAGCTCCTTGGGATCGACGTCCTGGGAAGGAATCATCGTGGCCGTGCCCGAGCTGATCGTAATATACGGCGAGCTTTCCGAGCGGCTGTGCGGAATTTGCAGCTCTTCTACATGCTCGCCCAACTGCTCGGCCACGGTCTGTGCTCCTGCGGCATCCGTACAGGGCAAAATGATCACGAATTCCTCGCCGCCGTACCGCGCGATGAAGTCGACGGGGCGTCTGGCGGCCTTTTTCAACGATTCGGCCACAAGCTTGAGGCATTGATCTCCCTCCGCATGGCCGTAGGTGTCGTTAAATCGTTTGAAATAGTCGATGTCGACGATGATCAGGGAGAGGGGAGCGCCTATTCTTCTGCCCTGCTTCCATTCCCTTTGCAAGCATTCGTCGAATCCCCGGCGGTTGGCGACTCCGGTCAAAGCGTCGACGGTAGATATTTTTTGCAGCAGTTCGTTGGTTTCCAGCAATTGCTTCTCAATGTGTTTGCGGGCGGATATATCCCTCGATATGGTGATCAGCTCTTTATGTAAACCTAAATTATCGAGAATCGTTCTGGCTGTCGTTTCGAACCATATGTAGGTGCCGTCTTTTTTGCGGGCGAGCGATTCCCTTAGGTTCATACCGCATTTCGCCGTCTCCGCTATCAAGTCGGCCAACGGGACTTGGCTGTAATCCGGGTGAAGCAGGTCGTAGAGGCAGCGGCCTATCAGTTCCTCAGGTTCGTAGCCGAGCAGCGTCCTGCAGGCGGGAGAGACGTATAAATACGTACCGTCCATGGAAATTCTGGCGATCATGTCGGTCGAATTGTCGGCGATCATCCGATACATGGCCTCGCTTTCGCGCAGCGACTTCTCCTTGGTTTTGTCGGCCGTAATATCCCGGAAATATGCCGTATAATTATGCCGGCCGGGATACACGCGGACGTCAAGCCATCGGTTCAGCGTCGGAATGAAAAATTCAAACGAAGCCGGGATTTGGGTAGCCATGGCAGCCAAATAATTATCGTAGATCGCCGTCCCGACGGCAGCGGGAAAGCTTGTCCATACGAAGGTGCCGAGCAGTTCGCTTCGGCTCCGTTCGAGCATCCTTTCGGCAGCGCTGTTCACATAAGTGAAACGGCCGAGTGCATCTAGGTTCATAATCCCGTCTGTAATATTCTCAAGTACAGCGGATAAATCTGCGCAGTTACCGTTAAGCGCATCTGCTTCCTTCAACGGATCGGCCATAGGGAGGAATCCTTCCTGGACATAATTGCTTAATATTGAATACATCTGACTTTATTGTAATGAATGCCGTTTCAATGTTCAATGCAAAATTGGAAAAAAACGGACTATTTTTGACCGACCGCGGTTTCTAGCCCCGCTCGGCATCGTCAAGGCGGTCCGCCTGCGTATCGGAATCGGCCGGAGACTGGACCGCTGTAAGCGGCGCGACGACTGAAGTCTCGGCTTGCAGAGACTTCGCCTCAGCAAGCTGCTTTTCCAGCAGCTTGACGGTTCGCGACAGCTTGAATTGGCGCGTTATGCCGATTAAGCCGACGATCAGTCCGCCAAGCAGCGTCGAGCCGAGAATGACAAGAATGAGCGGAAGGTTGGCTTCGGTGAACAGAAACTGAACCTTAACGGGTTCTACATTAATAACGGCGAAAATAGCGGTAATAAGGGCAAACAGCAAAATGAAAATGATAGTCCACTGGGCTTTCATGATGTAACACCTCCTGTAGGGCGACATGTGGGAGAGGATCGAGCCCTCGTCATTTTGGGCCGTAGGCCGTATAACAAAACAAGGCTGCAGACATGTAGCATGCGTGCAGCCTTGAGCCTTGCAGCGAGGATTACTTGGCGAGTTGCTCCATTTGCTCAAGCAAGCCTTTGAATACGTCCATTGCCTGCTTGATCGGCTCCGGAGTCGACATATCCACGCCGGCGCGTTTCAATATGTTGATGGAATAATCGCTTCCGCCGCTTTTCAGGAAGCCGAGGTAGCGTTCCACCGCCGGCTGGCCTTCCTCGAGAATTTGCTTGGCGAAGCTGGTCGCCGCGGAGAAGCCGGTCGCGTATTTGTATACATAGAAGCTGTTGTAGAAATGCGGGATGCGCGCCCATTCCATTTCGATGTCTTTATCGACAACCATCCCTTTGCCGTAATACAGGACGTTCAGATCGTAATAAATTTTGCTGAATTCCTGCGGCGTCAGCGACTCGCCCTGCTCGGCTTTTTCATGGATGATTTTCTCAAACTCGGCGAACATCGTCTGGCGGAACACCGTCGTGCGGAATTGATCCATGTAGTAGGTGAGCAGGTACATTTTTTCTTTCGGGTCGGTCGATTTTTTCAGCATGTAGTCCATCAGCAGCGCTTCGTTCAGCGTGGAGGCCACCTCAGCCAGGAAGATCGTATACTGGGCATAACGGTATTTTTGGCTCTCGTCGGACAAATAAGAATGAATCGCATGGCCCATTTCGTGGGTGAGCGTGAACATGCTGTTCAAATTGTCTTTATGGTTCAACAGCACATAAGGATGCGTGCCGTAGGCGCCCCAGCTGTAAGCGCCGTTGCGTTTGCCTTCGTTCTCGTAAATGTCGATCCAGCGGTTATCGAAGCCTTCCTGCAAAATGTTCAAATAATCTTGGCCGAGCGGCTTCAAGCTTTCCTTCACCGTAGCCTGGGCTTGCTCGTAAGTGATGTCCATCTTGAATTCGTCCACCAAAGGCGCGAACAAATCGTACATATGCAGCTCGTCGACCTTAAGCAGCTTTTTGCGCAGCTCCATGTAACGGTGCATCAGCGGCAGCGCCTCGTGAATCGTGTCGATCAAATTGGTGTAGACCGCTTTGTCGATATTGTCTCCGTATAAGGACATTTCCAGAGTGGAAGGGTACTTGCGGACTTTGGAGTAAAAAATGTTTTTCGTTACATTCGCCGCCAGCGTAGCGCCGATCGTATTTTTGTTTTTGGAATACGTCGCGTACATCGCTTGAAACGCCTCTTTGCGAACCTCACGGTTGCGGCTCTCCAAAAATTGAATGTAGCGGCCGTGCGTCAGCTCGACCTCTTCGCCTTGCTCATTCTTCACCTTCGGAAATTTCAAATCGGCGTTGTTCAGCATGCTGAAGATCGTGCCCGGCGCTTGGGAGAGGTTGCCGACTTGCGCCAGCAGCGCTTCCTCCGATTTGGAGAGCACATGCTGCTTCTCGCGGAGCATCTCCTCCAGCGTGCGCTTGTAGAAGCTGAGCTCGGGATCGTTAATCAGCTTGTGAAGGGCGTCGTCGGATAAGCTCAAAATTTCGGGAGAGATAAAGGATAAGGCCTCGCCGGTTTCCACGCTCAATTTGCTCGCTTTGTCGGATAATGCTTGATATGTAGGTTCCGCCGTATCCTCATGATGCTTCATGTTGGCATAGACGTACAGTCGTTCCATATGTAAGGAGATGGTGTCTTCGAGCTCGAAGCATTGCTTGATGGAGGCGGCATCCTTCAGCTTGCCGTGGAAGGCGCCTACTTTTTGCAGAGCTTCCTTGACCTCTTGATATTCCCGGTCCCACGCCTCCTGGTTAGGGAACAAATCCTCCAGCTTCCAGCTGTGCTCTGCAGGAACGTCGTTTCGTTTCAGTACTTGATTCATCGGAACCCTCCTCGTATTCTTCGGTTTGGATATGCCGTCGGCCGCCATGGGGGCTGCAAGCACTGTACCGGCAAACAGCACGCCCGTCATAACTAACGGAAAAAAACGCATAGCGCTCACGCTCCCTGCAATTTTTTTCCTAGTATGACCGGATTGTAGATTTATTATAAGGAAATTACCGGTCGAAGTAAAACAAAGATGAATGGCTGCGCGTTAGAGGTAAATTTCCTTGCTGACGAACGGATGTATTTCGGGAAGCACGGCCTCTCATCATGTCCCCGTGCCAAGCGAGAAGAAGCTGTAGACGATGAGCGTGAACGAAAATACGACCATCACGATCGCCAGAATGGCGAGGGGGCGTTTGAAGCCGCTCGGCAGCGTATCTTTTTTCATGATCAAAATTAAGGCGAAGCAGAACGATACGATAATAAATGTAAGGATGGATGCGGAATTGCTCAAGTTGGATTCACCTCATCTGACGGAAACTATAGAAACCAATTCGACGCGGCCGCTCTGAATTCCTTTTGACTGAGAGACCAAGTTCGGGCGGTCAGAGGTTTATTTTTCAATTTAAAAAGCCCTTCGCAGTCCTCTCCCGGGGACGCTTCCGGCATCCGTCACGGAGAGGGGCGAAGGGCTATGCGGCGCGATTATCCGCCCGATTTGACCAGAACGAGCCGGCCTTTCTCGTCGCGCTGCGCCTGGAAGCTGTCGTCGATGCGGATGTTCGCCTCTTCGACCAGCTCCTGCGGGATCGTCAGCTGGCCTTTGTCATTGATGGAGACGAGCGAGCCGAACATCTTCCGCCATAAACCGGCTGCCAGCACACCGGCGACGACCAGCAGCACAAGAATCCATTTCACGACGGGATTGGCTGCAAACCAGCCGTGGACGAGCGGGTCTTCCGTCAGCATTTTGCCGGCCGTCAAAGCAAGCACGCCCGCGCCGATATACATGATCCAGGGAAACTTCTCCATCCAGCGGATGAACAGGGTGCTGCCCCATACCATAATCGGAACGCTGATCAAGAGGCCGACGATGACTAGCAGGAAGCTTCCATGAGAAGCGCCTGCCACGGCGACGACATTGTCGAAGCCCATTACCGCATCCGCCACTATAATCGTCTGAATAGCGGGCCACAGCCGGTTTTTCGCCTGAATGTTGTCGTGATCCTTCTTGTCGACGAGCAGCTTGTAGGCGATCCAGATAAGGATCAAGCCGCCGATCAGCAGCAGTGCGGGAAGCTTGAGCAGCCATACGACGACCAGTGTTGCCGACGCGCGAATGGCGATAGCTCCGACCGTGCCCCAAACGATGGCTTTCTTCTGATTCTCCTTCGGCAAGTTTCTTGCGGCCAGTCCGATCACAATCGCATTGTCGCCGGCAAGCACCAGATCGATCAAAATAATGCTGAGTAGTGCAGTGAAAAATGTAGGGTCCAACCATTCCATGCTCGTTCCACTCCTTTGTCAGGTTCATTGGTTTACATAAAAAAGACCTCTACCGTAAATCGGTAAAGGTCTCATGTAAACACAAAAGACCTCTACCGTTAAGCGGCAAAGGTCTTGCTAACAACGAATCGTTGCCAATAAAGCCGGGGTTGTTAACCCGAACTGACGACTTTACTGTGACAGCTACTCCCCTTTGGAGGACATCTTATGTAATTGACTTAATTATAGGGGGAGGACGAGCCGGTAGTCAAGCCCTCTCATGCGAAAAAGCGTTAGACTTCCTTGAAAGCCTGTATGATAGCGGTCCATTCTTCTTCGCTGCCTTCGAATTGCTCCTTCGGAAAACGCTCCTCGACCCAATGCATCATCGCCGGTCTGCTCAGGAACGTATGGCATTCTTCGCCCCATTGATCGGAGATTTCGCGCAAAATCAGCGTCTTGCCGTTGACCTCGACCGTCAACATGTTCCATTTGTCTTTTTTATAAATTAAGTGCTTTTTAATCATCGCCGTTTACTCCATTTCTTCAGCAGGTATCGGGTGAATCATACCGCAACAAGGGGAGGAAATCAAGAGTGTTGACGGCCCGAGAACCCTGGAAGCGCAGTGAAAAACGGGCGAAGGGGCCATTTGAATCCAATTTGGATCATGAATATTTATCCAAAATTGACTCTTTCATGCAGCCCCCGGAACCGGGCATCGAACCGCTTCTAATTTTAACGGACACGAGGGAGCTAAATTCGTCGCAAACAGATGCTTTTTCAACGTAACGGACGCCATGGCGCTTACATAGCTCCGAATTGCTTTCGAAGGCAGCTTAGTCAATAAATAGCTGCATCTGTGTCCGTTAGAAATCCAAAATGGCCGATAGGGTTGATATAACGGCCGCTGTGTCCGTTGCGAGTGTACTGCGTTAGTGCTCGCCTTTGCAGACGCAAGAGCGAATGGAAGCTTCGATCGACCGCAGGCGCGGTGCATGAAAAAGATTGCCCTGCGGCTGAAATGCATGTTAAAATTTCCCTGAGCCGAGAAAAGTATGAGCCGAGAAGAGAAGAGGAGAGATGAGAATGCAAGAGAAGGTTTACGAGCAAAGCGGAGTGGCTATGACATGCAGATCTTTCGACGAGTATGAGCGGATGTTCGCGTTAACCGGGGAATTGCTCCGCGAAGGGCCGGTTTTGGATGTGGCGGGAGGCGCTTCGTCCTTCGTGGCGGAAGCATGCTCCAGGGGCGTCGCGGCGCAAGCGGCCGATCCGTTGTATGCGATGGAGCCGGAGGACATCAGGAGCCGCGGAAGGCGGGAGATAGAGAGCTCGACCGCCAAGCTGGAGAAGCTGAAGGATGTGTATGACTGGTCGTTTTACGGCAGTTTGGATAACCATAGATCTATCCGCGAGCAGTCGTTGGAGCGATTTGCCGGGCATTACTCGCAAACGCAAGGGACTTCGGTCTATACGGCGGCGGCGCTGCCTAAGCTGCCCTTCGCCGACGAGTCGTTTTCGCTGGTGCTGTGCAGCCATTTTCTATTTTTGTATTCGGAGCAGTTTGATTACGCTTTCCATCTGGAGGCGGTGCGCGAGCTGCTGCGCGTTTGCCGGCAAGGAGGCGCGGTAATGGTGTACCCGCTGTACTCGCTGAATCAGCAGAGGTACGCTTCGCTGGACCGCTTAATTTCCGATGTGGAACAAGATGGAGTGAAAGCGCATTTATCGTTGTCCGGCCTGGCTTTTATCCCCGGCTCGACGGAGCGGTTGACACTGCGAAAATGAGCGAAAACAAGCGGCTTGATTCTTTTTTGCAGGTTGATTTATAATGACTCTGATGATATAATTAACGTATTCGCTCTCAGATGGCGATACTTCTAGGAGGTTGTTTTCATTGAAAGGTACAGTTAAATGGTTTAACGCAGAAAAAGGCTACGGATTCATTCAAGTAGAAGGCGGCGACGACGTATTCGTTCACTTCTCCGCAATCCAAGGCGAAGGTTTCAAAACTCTTGAAGAAGGCCAATCCGTTGAGTTCGAAATCACTCAAGGAAACCGTGGTCCTCAAGCAGCTAACGTCATTAAGTTATAAGATCTAAAAACGACGGCGTAAGACACGAATAATTTCCATCTGCTGCAGATGGTTCTACATCTTGGCGATGCGCCGATTCATGTTTTTCTTATATATTAGTGCCATAGCAAACAGAAGAAGCGGCTCTCGAAGGTTTACTTTCGAGCGGCGCTTTTTTTTCGTTGTTTAAGAAATGATGCGCAGCAATATCCTGTGGATATCCGGGGGCTCCTTTTGCGCGGAAGGGCTTCAATTCGGATGTTACTTTGACCGGAAACCTCACTAGGTGGTAAACTAATGGGTGACACTTATCGATAGGGAGCGTTATTGATATGAAGTTTAAATTGTTTAAAGACCGTAAAGGCAAGGCGGACCAAGCGAAAAACAACCAGTTCGTAAAACTGGGGCGCGAAATTTTTGTAGCGGCGCGTAAAGGCGGTCCGAATCCGGACGCCAACTTTGCGTTGAAAGTGGCTATGGAAAGCGCCCGCCGCATTAACATGCCGAAGGATAACATTGAACGGGCTATCAAGAAGGCGACCGGCGAAGGAGACAACGTCGAGTACGAAGAAATTATGTACGAAGGCTACGGCCCCGGCGGGATCGCCATCATGGTGAAATGCCTCACGGATAACCGCAATCGTACCGCCGCTGACGTACGCGCCGTGTTCAACAAACGCGGAGGCAATATGGGCGAGTCCGGCTGCGTCTCGTATATGTTCGACGAGAAGGGCATTCTGACGATCGACCGCGAAACGCATCCTCTGGATGAGGACGAGCTGATGATGCAGGCGCTGGAAGCGGGAGCCGAGGATGTGACGGTAAGCGAAGACCACTTCGAGATCACGACGCATCCGCACGAGTTCGAGAAGGTGAAGACGGCGCTGGAAGGGCAAGGGCTGGAATTCGCCGAAGCCAACGTCAGCTGGGTTCCGCAAAATACGATTAAAGTGGAAGGCGAGAACGCCGAGAAGCTGATGAAAATGATGGATTCGTTCGACGATTTGGACGATGTTCAGGACGTATTTTCGAATTATGAAATCGAAGACGAGGAGATGGCCCGCATCGGCTAACATGCAGGTTATCTTCGGAACATGAAGAAGCCGTGCGCTCCGTAATGGAGGCACGGCTTTTTCATATCGGCCGATCCGGGTTTTAGTTCACAATACGCAGAATGTCGTCTACTTCCTTGCGCGCCAGTCTGCCCGGACGCTCGGCAGGGTATCCTAGCGAGATGACCATATTGATCTGGCACTGCGCAGGAATATCCAAATATTCGCGCAGCTGCTCGGAAGCGAGCAGCACCGGACCGGTCATCGGGCAAGTCGCCAGTCCGCGGGCGTGAGCGGCCAGCATCAGGTTTTGCGCAGCCAGGCAGCTGCTCTTGATGCCTTCCTCGGCCCAGACGGAGTCGTCGACCAGAGCGACGGGATCGAAGATCCGGTCTCTGAATTTGGATGCATACGGAGTAGCCAGGCAGACGATCAGCACGGGAGCGTCGGCGAACGCCGTGGCGTAAGGGCCGAACGATTTGACCAGCAGGCGAGCTTCCTTATTCAATCCGCGAGCTTCCGCTTCGGCTGCTTTTTTATGAAGCTGCTCCCAGGTCATCCGCTCGATCTCTTTAATCTTCTCCCGGTTCATGACCGCGATGAATTCCCAGGTTTGGGAGTTCGTATCGCTCGGCGCGTAGCGGGCGCAATCGATCAGTTCCTTTATATCTTCGACGGCTACTTCCTGTTCGGTAAACCGGCGGATGCTTCGTCTTTCGAGCACGACATTTTTAAAATCTTCAAATTGCATCATGGCTTCATCCCTTCAAGCTCGTTTAAGCATGCCTTATGACTTGGTACTAAGAGCTACGGTTATTATATCGGGTTTACCGGGGATTGACAACCTTCGGATTTTTCGGGTCTTGGAAATAAAGCGGCGCTTCAGCTGGACAAAAGGAAAAACCAGAACAACCTGTACCGGACGATTCCGGCGGTCGATCCGAAAGCATTTATCGCAGCGATGGGCCGCATCGGTTTCGTAATGGCTTATGAACAAGAAGCGCTCGTGGATGAAATTTCCATATAACAACGGTATTAGGCCGGATTCGGGACTATAGGGGAGCATATGTAAACATCGCCAGTACTGAGGTCGGCTCATCGCGGATTACCCGGAAATCTGCTCCTGTAAGCGGAACTACCCTGGTTGTCAGTTCCAAATTTGTTCATGTACAATATTCATCATAGAATTATTTTCATCGCAAGAATTTAAACCGCCGATAGAAATGGTGTGCTAACAATGGGACAGCTGGATAGCGGACTCGAAGCCGATCTGCAACAATTCAAGATGTATTTGCACGAACGAAACAAAGAAGCAAGCACGGTCAAAATATATGCGTGCGAAATTCGGCGCTTTCTCGAATGGATGCAGCAGCAGAGCAAGGAGCTGTCCCAGATCCGCCCGGAAGACGTCATTTCCGCAAGCTACGCGTTGCACGAGCAAAACGCGAGCTATGCGACGATCAACAAGTCGATTTCGATCGTAAGCTCTTTTTTCAAATGGGCGAAGGAGCGAGGCAGAGTTGCCTCCAACCCGGCGGAGCACATCCGGCTGCTGACGCAGGACAAAGCGGAGCCGCCCAGATGGTTGAGCGAGGAAGAGGAAGCGCGGCTTGTACAGGTTGCGGTCAAAGAGCGCAATACGTTCAAACGAACGCGCAATGAGGCGCTGGTCGCCGTAATGCTGTACGCGGGACTGCGGGTAGACGAAGTGTCCCAGCTAAGATTGGAATCTCTTCGGAATGAGGCGCTTATCGTGTATGAAGACGATGCCGAAGCCCGGAGAGTGCCAATAGATGAAACGACGCGGCAAAAACTTCAGGCGTGGTTGGCCGAAAGAATGCAGGCGGGTAAAAGGGAGTATGCCGAAAGCCCGTTTCTGTTCGTCACGGAACGATCCGGGAAAATGCAGCCGCGGGCCATTCAGTTCGTAATCGAAGGCTTCAGCGAGCGGCTCGGTTTTCCCATACTGTGCCAGTATTTGCGGCATACCTATTGCCGCCGGCTGGCGGAACGCGGAGTGCCGCTCGAGCGCATTAAGCAACAGGCGGGGCATAAAGCGACACTGACCACCTGGAGATATTTCGCCGGCTTGAAATAAGCGGTCGTTTCGCATTTCAGGAACTACAAAGGGGGAATGTGCCGGAGACGGCAGTAAGTCATGAGCTTTTGCCCCGATTTCAGAGAAAAGGTGGTAGAACGCATGATTCGATTGCAGGGGGTTCGCAAAGTTTATGATGACGGCTTTCAAGCATTGAAGCACGTCGATCTGGAGTTCAAGGAAGGCGAGATCAGCGTGTTGATCGGCCCAAGCGGCTGCGGGAAGACGACGACGATGAAGCTGATCAACCGGCTGAACAATCCTTCCGCTGGAACGATTGAGATTCGCGGCCAGAACATCACCGCCATGGACCCGGTCGAGCTGCGCAGGCAGATCGGCTATGTGATCCAAAATATCGGTCTGTTCCCGCACATGTCCATTGCCAAAAATGTCGGTGTTGTGCCCCGGCTGCTGAAGTGGGACAAACGCAAAATCGAGGAACGGGTCGACGAGTTGCTGTCGCTCGTAGGGATGGAGCCGGATACGTACCGCAACCGCTTCCCATCGGAGCTGAGCGGCGGTCAGCAGCAGCGCATCGGTGTGATCAGGGCTTTGGCCGCCGATCCGGAAATCATTTTGATGGATGAACCGTTCAGCGCGCTCGATCCGATCAGCCGGGAGCAGCTGCAGGATGAGCTCATTCGGCTGCAGCAGGAGCTTAGGAAAACGATCGTGTTCGTAACGCACGATATGGATGAGGCGATCAAAATTGCCGACACGATCGTTCTGATGAAGGACGGAGAGGTCGTGCAGACCGGGACGCCCGAGCAGATTTTGCGTCATCCGGCGAACGATTTCGTCAAAAGCTTCATCGGCAAAAAGCGGTTGCATTCGGACAACGATTTGGAAGCGCTGCCAATTGTCGACGAGGTGATGGTCGAACAGCCGGCAACCGCTTATCCGTCGCGCGGACTGGCCGAGGCGCTGAAGATGATGGAGAAGCGTCGCGTCGATTCCTTGCTGATCGTCGGACGGGACAGTCGCCTGCAAGGGGCGGTCTCCATTTATCAAGTACTCGATAAGTTCGGGGAAGAAGGTATGACGGTAGCCGATGTGATGAAGCCGGTGCAGCATGTCGTGCAGAGCGGGACGCCGCTGTCCGTCGCTCTGGGCGTCATGAGCGAGCATCAGCTGTCCAACCTGGCCGTCGTTCGCGACGGCAATCAGCTGGTCGGTCTTCTTACGAGAGGGAGCGTCGTCCGCCATATGGCGGAAGTGTACGCGCCGGCAGAGAAGGAGGAACCGGTCTATGACGGGACATAACATCTGGACGCAGTATGCGGATTTTTTACGGGATAGGCACACCGACGTGTTGGCCGCTGCCGGCGAGCATGTAATGATTTCCGCCATTGCCGTCATTGCCGGCGCCGCCGTTGCCGTTCCGCTCGGCATTTATTTGTCGCAAAGCAAGATCAAGTGGATACAGTCGGTTGTGTTTACGATCGCCAACATATTCCAAACGATTCCGAGTCTGGCGCTTCTCGCCTTGCTGATCCCGCTGCTCGGAATCGGAACGAAGCCGGCGGTGTTCGCTTTGTTTCTGTACTCGCTGCTGCCGATACTGCGCAACACGTACACCGGCTTTCACTCCGTCGATCCGTCGGTGCTGGAATCGGCGCGCGGCATGGGCTACGGGCGAATGCAGCGCATTATGCACGTTCAGCTCCCTCTGGCCATGCCGTATGTGATGTCAGGACTGCGGATGACGACCGTGTATGTCATTAGCTGGACTACGCTTGCGACTTTAATCGGAGCCGGGGGTCTCGGCGATCTGATTGTCGCCGGGATCGGTGTCAACAAGAAGGAGCTTATTTTTTCCGGTGCGGCGGTTGCCATTATTTTGGCGCTGCTTGCGGATTGGCTGCTCGGCGCCGTGGAGAAGCGGGTTACCCGCAAGGCAAAGCCCGTAGGCGCGGCCCGGACCGTTTCATAAGCGATTGAGAAAAATCGTGTTCAAACCAAAGGAGGAGTCATGAAAAAAATACATTTCGGTATCGGATTGACTGTTGTCGCGTTGCTGTCCATTATATTGTCGGGCTGTGGAAAAACGGATGTGGTCATAGGGACACAAACGTATACGGAAACGAAAATATTGGCGGAGATGTACAAGGCGCTCATTGAAGACCGCACCAGTCTCACTGCGAAGGTGAAGCCCGATTTGGCCGCCAGCCAGGTCGTCATCGACGGGCTGAAAAACAACGATATTCAAATGGCCACCCTGTATACGGGGGAAATTTTCAACAATCATTTCGAAGTCAAACCGTCTCATGACCGCCAAGAAGTGCTTCAGCAGGCGAAGGACGGGTTTCATGACAAATACAACATCAAGTGGTTCGATCCTTACGGATTCGAAAACACTTATATTTTTACCGTACGCAAGGATATAAAGGAAGAGAAGAAGCTGTCAAAAGTATCCGATGTCAAGCCGTATGCCAAGGACCTTAAATTTGGCGTAGATACGACATGGCTGGAACGAGCGGACGACGGATATCCGGCCTTCCAGAAAATGTACGACATGTCGTTCAAAGATCCGCATCCGATGGATATTAACCTGGTTTATTCGGCAGTTGCCAATAAGGATGTGGACATCGTGCTCGCTTATTCGACCGATCCGCGCATCAAGCAGTTCGATTTGGTGACGCTTGAGGACGACAAGCATTTCTTCCCGCCTTACGACGCTTGCCCGGTTATGAACGAGAGCTTGCTTAAAGAGCATCCGGAGCTGGAAGAGGTCGCGAAGGCGCTGGTTGGCAAAATTAACGTGGATACGATCGTGGCCTTGAATTACAAGGTGGACGTCGATCAACAGACGCCGAAAGACGTCGCTATCGCCTTTTTGAAGGAGCAAGGTCTGCTTCAATGATGCGATTGATGATTGCGAAGTTTCGCCGTTTCCATTAGAAACGGATTGATCATAAACAGGGGGGACGACACATGATCATGCGGCTGTTTGCTTATTTCGGCGACCATGCCGGAGATCTTGCGGCTCAGTTGCTCGACCATATTTTTATGGTTGTATGCGGCATCGCTTTGGCGCTTGTCGTAGGTATACCGCTCGGAATTGCGAGCGCCCGTAAAGAAAGGCTGGCCAGGCCGGTTTTGGCCTTGGCCAACGTCATCCAGGTGTTTCCCAGTCTGGCGCTTCTGGCCATGCTGATGCTCGTGTTCGGGCTTGGCTTTAACACGGTCGTGATCGGCTTGTTCCTGTATTCGCTGCTGCCGATTATCCGCAACACGTACGTCGGTCTGAAGCAAGTTGACAGAAGCGTCGTCGAGGCCGGGCGCGGCGTAGGCATGAGTCCGGTTCAGCTATTATGGAAAGTGCAGCTGCCGTTGGCGCTGCCGGTCGTAATGGCCGGGCTGCGGGTAGCTGCGGTCATCGCCGTCGGGGTGGCGACGCTCGCCCCGTTGATTGGCGGGGAAGGTTTGGGCCGCGAAATTTATTCCGGCCTGACCCTTCGCAACGACGTTCGGGTTTATGCCGGGGCGATCCCGGCTGCGCTGCTGGCGCTCCTGGCCGATTATGCGCTCGGACGGCTGCAGGAAAAGCTGCGAACGAGACGGAACCGCACTGCTGATGCAAGCAAGCCGATTCAACCGACGGCCTGAACGGATGGCGCCGCCGATTGCATTAAAACTAGGAGACAGCCGATCGCGGCTGTCTCCGTTTTTTTTCGGCACCGGCCGAATGTAATGATTACTGAAGTATGACGGTGTCGCCTTCGTTTAAGCCGCTGACGATTTCCGTATTCTCCGGCGTCTCCAGACCGATCTTCACTTCCCGTTTCTCCAGGTTGCCTTGCTCGCCCGGCACCATCACGTAATACTGCTCTTTATCCCGCTGAATCGCCAGCGTCGAGACGACAAGCGTATCCGGCTTCTTGTCCGTCATAATCGTTGCGGTGAGGCTGAGCCCGGCGATCAGCTGCTCGTTCGGCTCCAGGGAAATCCGTACTTGGAATTGCGCGGCGGCGGTATTGACGCTTCCGTCGCTATTGTCGTCGGTATTTTTGGCAAATTTGGATATGTACTCGACTTTGCCCTGCAGCTTCGTATTTTTGAGCGCGTCGACCCGCACATCGACCGGCATGCCTACCTTCAAATGAAACAAGTCGTATTCCCCGACGTAGCAGACGAGCTCCAGCTTCGTCAGATCGACGATTTTGCCGATCCGCTCGCTTTCCTTGACGGATTGCGGCTGCTTGGTGCTGTCGAACAGGAAGATGCCGTCCTCGGGAGCGGCGAATTGGGCGGCTTTGCGCTTTTCGCTTTTCTGGGAGAGCTGCGACCGCATATGCTGCAGATTCAGCCTGCCGATCTCTTCCTGAACGTCGCGGCTCTTCGCATCGGCATACCGCTGCTTGGCTTCGCGCTCCGTCAGCCCGCTGCCCGCGGCGGCCGCTTCCTGCTCGGCCGGCGTCTCCCGCTGAAATTCGGAGAGGTTCAGCTCCAGCTCCTGCTTCTTCTCGCTAGCCTGAAGCTGGGCGATCTCATCGTCGAGCGAGGTCGTATCGAGGACGAAGAGGGTGTCGCCTCGTTTGACTTGAGCGCCGTCGGTGACCGCCCAAGACTTGACATCCGCGGTGAACGGAGCATTCACATACGTTTCGTTTTGGTAGGAGGTTTTGCCTTTTACCTCGACCGAATTGATCAGATCCTCGCGGGTCACCTTGAAGGTGAGCGACGGCGCGCCTTGATTGCCGGTCTGCTGTTTGGCAGGCTTGGAATGGCTCTGTACGTATAAGACCGCAGAAATGCCGACCACGAGAAGAGCGGCCGCGGCGGTGATCCATGTTTTTCTTTTCATGAGCTTAAATCTCCTAATCTCGTTTGATTGCGGTTAACGCGTCGGTGCGGGATGCTTTGACTGCCGGATAAATGCCGGATAATACGCCGGTCAGCACGGCGAAAAATAAACCGACAGGCAGTATCCACGGGCTGATGAACAAAATTTCCTGCTGCGCTCCGGACCTCGGCGGAGAGAAGCGCAGCACGGCGATGTTGATGCCCCAAATGACCCAGTACGATAATAAAATGCCGCACATCCCGCCGAGCACCCCGAGCAGAGCCGATTCGACCATAAACATGTTGCGGATTTGCCGCAGGTTCGCCCCGAGCACCTTCATAATGCCGATTTGCCGGCGCCGCTGGTAGGTGGACATCGTCATCGCCACGATAATGGAGATCGAGGCGACGAACAGAATGAACAGGCCGACGCCGCCGAATACAAGGCGTAAAATAACGAGCTCCCCTTGCATCTGCTCTTCGCGGTACAGATTCGTTTCGGTGGACAGCTTCAGCTTTTTGACCAGCTCTTCGACTTCCCGGACGCGGGAGCTGTCGTCCACCTTGATTTTGACCTCGCCGTATTCAGGCTCCGCGCTCTGCGTCTGCGAAGAGGAACCGGACGATTTCTTGCCGACGTTCGACGTTTCCTCCGCGATCGCATCTCTCAGCTTATGACCGAGCGCCGGGGAAATATAGGCGGTCTTCATATTCATGACGACATCGTCGGGCACCCCTTCGGGCTTTTTCAAAATACCGACGACGCGCAGCGGAAATTGCAGACTGGCGATTTCCGTCCCGTTCGACAAATACAGCTGCGGCTTCAATATAATCTGCTTTTGGTACACGGGGTAGGGGATCATCATCTGATTGCGCCAGCTGTCGGAAGCTTCGCGCTCGCTCAACTGGTTCTGAAGCTCCCGGCTGCGGGACGCCCGGGACAATTGCTCGTCAATCAGCCCCATCGTCGCTCCGTAGCTTAGAATGATACTGTTGTCCATATCGGACGACCCGCCCTGCGCGAATTCGGAACCGAACGCTTCCAGCGAGTCCAGCTCGGTCGCATATAAGTTGTTAAGATAGCCGCGCTTGTTATCGATCTCGAACTGGAACTGATCCAACGTCTGATAAGTCGCCAGCGCTTTGACATGGGGCAGCGTGCGCATCATATCGATCTTGGCTTTGCTGAGCTCATAGGGCTTCAAGGCGCCCGCGTCGCCGCTGCTTGCTTCGGGGGCTTGCCCGCTGCGCACCGTAATCTCGTCGGACTTGATGTAATAGCTCATCTGCTCTTTGCTGTAATGATTGATCGATTCCCCGAAGGAAAGCGCGACGATGATGGAAGCCGACCCGATAGCGATTCCCATGCAGCAGAGCGCGGTGACGACGACTCTTCGCCGCAGCTGCTCCCAGCCGAGCTTTAAATAATCGGACAGCTTCACTGTTCTTCACCTGCCCACAGCTCGTCTTCGACCAGAAAGCCGTCTCTGAGCTGAATGACCCGGCGGGTCCGCCTCGCTACCTCCAGCTCGTGGGTGACGATGACGAAGGTGATCTGAAGCGATTCGTTAAGCTCGATGAGCAGGTCGATAATTTCTTTCTCCGTCTTCGTATCGAGGTTTCCCGTCGGCTCGTCGGCGAAGACAATGGCAGGCTCGGTCACCAGTGAGCGCGCGATGCTGACCCGCTGCTGCTGGCCGCCGGACAGCTGCGACGGGAACATCTCGGTCTTCTCTCCGAGACCGACCTTGGTCAGCAAGGCGACGGCCTTGTCCTTGCGAGCCTTGGCTTTCATCCCCTGGAACACGAGGGGAAGCTCCACGTTCTCCCGCACAGTCAGGTGGGGAATCAATTCGTAAGATTGGAAAATAAATCCGATATGCGTGCGGCGGAATTCCGCCAGCTGGTTCTCACTCATCCGTTCGATGGACTCGCCGCCGATCAGGATGCTGCCCTGCGTCGGCTTCATCAAGCCGGCCATCAAATTGAGCAAAGTGGATTTGCCCGATCCCGAGCTGCCGAGCAGGGCGACCATCTCTCCTTTGTCGACGACGAAATCGATGTCGTGAAGGACCGGCGTCTCTTCATCTCCGTTGCGAAACCGGTGCGATAAATGTTTAACTGCAAGCACATGACCCCTCCGTTATCCTTGGTACTGCTGTCTGCTTCAAGACGGTGAAGCCGACGCCAAAAAGTCCTGCGGCATATTCATGCGGCAGGACTCTTAAGCTGACTCACACGACGCCTATACTATATAGACGACGGATTCGGACAAATTCTTGCACTTTACGCAATTTTTTTTGTAGAAGCTCGGTGAAAATTTGGCAGAAGCCCGGTGAAAAACCGAGCGGAGGGGCCAATTGAATCTGGAAAAGCGTCAGCGGTTGCCTTTGTCCCCGGATTTCAACCCATTCAAGGGTTAATTATTCAAGAAATCCGGGGACAAGAGCGATTGGAAGATCAAATGGGTACCGCAGCGAACGTGTTGACCACCCTTTTAAAGTGTTTACGCTTTTCTTTGACAATAGTGCAGCAGCAGGAAACCGGCCACCGCGAGCAGGGACAGGCAGGCGCCGACCCCGTACATCATATGGGGCCCGAAGTCGCGGAACAGCCAGCCGCCGAGCGTGCCGCTGATCAAGCCCGCTATGCCCGACCAGCAGACGGCGAACACGGCTTGTCCGGTGGATCGGTATTCATCGGGCACGACGTTCTGAATATAACGGACGGCGGTGAAGAAGAAGATGCCGAACGAGATGCTGTGCATCGCCTGAATGGCGATGACCCAGAGCGGATTGTCGACCCGGCTCATCAGCGCGAAGCGGATGAAATAGACGACTCCGCATACGGCGAGGAGCGGAAGCTCCTTATAGCGATGCCCGTACTTGCTCAGCAAAAAGAAGGTAGGGATTTCGCTGACGGCGGACACCATCCAGGACCACCCGACCAGCGACGAGTCCGCTCCGATCCGCTGCAGGAACAGAGCCAGAAACCCGTCGTTGAACCGGTGGGCGATGGAGACGACGATAACGGTCAGCAGAAACAGCAGAAACGGCCTCGACCCGATCACTTGGATCATGCCGCGCAGCTCCGGCTTCTTGCGGGCGCCGCTTCCGGCATCGGTCAGAAAGAACGACAGCAGGAAGGACAAGCCGATCGAACCGAGGCATAAGAACACCGTTAAGCCGGAGCCCTGCTGCTTCAGCAGCAGGCCGAACGCGAGCGAGGCGAAGGCGAAGCCGGTCGAGCCCCAGACGCGAAACGAAGCGTAGCTTTTGTTCGTGCCGCTGATGCTCAGAAGCGTCAAGCTGTCGTTCAGCGAGCTGGTCGGCGATTGGAAGAAGAAGAACAGCGCCATCAGCAGCATGAGCAGCCCGAAATGGGACGTATGGAACAGCAGCAGCGCGAGCAGGAACTGGCCGGCCAGGATGCCGATCAGAATTTTGCGGACGGTGCTCAGCTTGTCGCTGACGACGCCCCAGAACAGATTGGAGACGATGCCGATCATCGGGCCGATCGAATACAGCAGACCGATCTGCACGGTCGAGTAGCCGATCGATTGAAAGTATAGCGGGAAGAAGGAGACGATGACGGCGGTCGTCATATAGAACGAAAACGTAAAGCCCCGCTGCACGGCAAACCGCGGCTGCCGGGGCTGAGATGCACTTTCCACTCGGATCACTCACTCGATTCTATGATTTGAATGTAGCCTGAAACGGCGTTTTATTGCTTGATTTCATCGTTTCCCTCAGCACGAACCAGACGACGGCCGCTTCCGCGGCTACCCCCAGCGATTGGGCAAGAGCGCCGACCATGCCGTTCCAGCCCGGGCTCCAGAAGACGCAGAGCACGAGGGAAACTAAGGTTACCGTCACGTTGGCCGCCTGCGACCAAACCATCACCTTCGTCTCTCCCCGCAGCATAATCATGCCGTTGCCGAAATCGAGCCAAGGGAACACGAGGGTCGTTATCATAAAGACGCGCAGCGTATCGAGACTGGCCGTCATCAGCCTCTCGTTCACGCCCATCACGTTCTGCATGAATAAGGGCCCGAGCGGCGTGTAGGAGAGCAGCGCGATCAGCAGCGTCGGAATAAAGGCGAGCGTCAGCGTAAACCTCATAACGGTACGCGCGTCTTTCCGGTAAAAGTTCAGCACGATCTGGTGAATATACGAGAAAAAGCTTTGCACGAGGTTCATCAGGCTGCCCGCAATCGCGAACGCGGCGACGGAGAGCTGAAAATCCATCGTTTTGCCGAGAAACGCGTTGACGGAAGGCCCGATCACGACCGCGATAACCGAAGAATAGAGCAGCGGCCGGTAAAATTGAAAAATTTGCCGCGGCTTTTCGATCGGATGATCCGGCTTCTTCTCGGGAATTTGCTTCAGCAGCGAGCGCCCCTCCCATACGCTGACCGCCGCCTCGACGACCATGCCCGTCAAGAAGATGATGGCGCCTACCCGGCCGCTGTCAACCCCGGTATGAATAAAATAAAGCGACAGCAGGTACATGGAGATGAGGCGGATGACCATGCCGATCGTCAGCCATTTCGTCCGCATATTGAAAATAATAATGCCGTGATACAAGCAGCGGAGCCCCGAAAAAATGCTGACGAACATCAGCACTTGATACACTTCGATCATCGGCTGCAGGAGGGCGGTTTCCACGCCGAAAAAATGCAAAAACACCCATTTGCCTATGGGAGTGTAGCAGATCAGGGCGCCAAGCAGCATGACGCAGGCCAGTATGTACCAGCTGATCGCCGACATGGCTCGGAAGGATACCCGGTCGCGGACCAGGGCGGAGCAGGTTTGACGCATCAGAACGGCCGGCCTCTCGGTAATGCCGAGAATGCTGAGCGGCAGGGCGTAGCTGGCGATAATGATCTCGGGGCTCGCCGAGCGGGCCAGCGTGCTGTTAATAATGACGTGAGAGATCGTGACAAGGCTGGCCGAAATCCCGAGCGGGATGAAAAAGGCGAACAATTGTTTGAACGATACTCTCGTTTCTCGGTGGCTACTCATAACAGACTCCTAGTTTTTATGTTTAACGTTAACAAATCATGAAACCTAGTATAACACACAAATTGCTCCGTCAGAGCGGAAAATTTGCGCTCCTACTGGCAGAGCATCGCGGCTTCATGGTACAGTAATGTAGACATGAAAAAGAGCGCTATATAGAAAGGCGGAATGATCCATGACATGGACATTTTTACAAGACGAGCGTCTTGGTATCCCGCTGCCTCATCTGGAGAAAGAATGGGAAGAGTATTCCGATTGGGAGCGGGCCGAAATTCTGCTTCGGTGGGAGGAAATACGGGGGACAATCCCCGATCAGGTGAAGCGGCTGGAGAAAATCATTATCCGCAAGCAGGGCCAACTGGACGTCGAGGATAATTTCAAGATTTCCTGCCAGTTAAACAGCGAAATCGCCGAGCTCGCGGGAACGATCAATGAGCTGCATCTGTGGTTTAGGGTGAATCAGGATATTGCTCCTTCGGCGGCGCATCATTAAGAAGCTCCGGGCGGGATGCCGCCGATCTCATCGGCATAGTGAAGAAAATCGTTCTTATATGGTAAAATAGCAAAATAGATGGGCATGGAACCCGCTTTGTAATATAATAAAGGTTATGAGTTTTCGGCAGAGATGAGGTGATCAGGCTATGACATGGACGGAATCGGTAAACAGGCTGTGGAACGCGCTCAAGGAGCACCAGCCTTCCCTTTATCCTATGGAAGAATGGGATGAGCTGCTCGATATTCGCATAGCGAAGATGCCTTGCGGCGAATTGAATGCGGATCAGCTTCCTTATGCTTCCGCGGTCAAAGCGGGCTTGCATTTGTTAAATGAAAGCCTCGACAAGTCCCACACGCTGTCACAGAGCATCGATAATGCTACCGGCAGCTACTGGCACGGCGTCATGCACCGGATGGAAGGCGACTACAGCAACGCGAAATATTGGTTTCGCATGGCGGGCGCTCATCCGGCCTACGGCCTGCTGATCGGCAAGCTCGCGCAGATTTCTTACGATCCGGACCGCATCGGCAGCGCCGCGCTCAGAGGGCGGCTGGACCAGTTGATGACGAGTCCGGTATGGAATCCGGGGCTGTTCACGGATGCGGTGGAGCAGCAGGTGACCGTTTATCAGGATGAAGCGGCCGAAGCTCTCCTGGCGGAGCTGCAATGGATGGAGATCAAGCTGCTGCTGCAATATTCGTTTCAACAGACCGGAGGGAGTTCGCTTGAGTTTTGAGGATCGACGGATGCCGCTAGTCCCCGGCAATTCCATTCAGTTGATGATGCGGGTATACCGGTACGTGCTGCCCGAAGTTCGCGAACAACTGCGTTATTGGCGTTCCATTGCCGAGGCGATTCCCGATCGCGAGCTTAGGAAGCAAGCTATCGACAGCATGACGAGCAAGCAGTTTCACTGTGAGGGCGGGGCTGTTTATGCCGCGGCCAATTTGGAGATGCGCCATGTGCTGATACCGCTCATCGTCGCTTTTCAAACGATCAGCGACTATTTGGACAATCTGTGTGACCGGAGCACATCCATGGACCCGAACGATTTCCGCATGCTCCACCAGTCGATGCTCGATGCCGTCGATCCGGCCGAGCCTCTGCACGATTATTATTCGCTTCGCGCAGAGCAGGAGGACGGCGGTTACTTGAACGGGCTCGTCAAGACGTGTCAAGCCAGCTTAAAGCTGCTTCCGTCGTATCCGCTCGTAGCGGATCACGTCAGGCAGCTGGTAGGCTTATATTGCGATTTACAGGTGTACAAGCATATACGCCACGAGCTTCGGGAGGAGGCGCTGCTTGCATGGTGGAGCAGGCACGAATCCCGGTTTCAGGCCATAAGCTGGAATGAGTTTGCGGCGGCGACCGGCTCGACCCTGGGCGTATTTATGCTATTTCTGGCGGCGTCGAATCCGAGTCTGAACGAGGATGCCGTTGCGCCGATTCACGACGCTTATTTCCCGTACATTTGCGGATTGCATATATTGCTCGACTATTTGATCGACCAAGAGGAAGACGAAATCGGCGGCGATCTCAATTTTTGCAGCTATTACCGCGACATGGATCAAACCGTGGAACGAATAGCCGCTATCGTACTGGAAGCAAGGAACAAAGCGAACCTGCTGGAGCACCCCGCGTTTCACCGCATGATTATCGAAGGTTTGCTCGCGCTGTATTTGTCCGACCCTAAGGTTAGCAAGCAAAAACAAGTGAAGCAAGTTTCGCGGGAGCTGATGAAGGGCAGTCCGCTGACACGGATTTTCTTCTTTATTAACAGCGTCTGGATTCGTAAAACATCATAATTCCCCAAGCAGGGGAGCGCATAAAGCTTAGGAGGAAACCTTACATGTCTATTAAAAGAATTGCCGTTTTGACAAGCGGCGGAGATTCGCAAGGAATGAATGCGGCGGTTCGCGCGGTCGTGCGCAGCGGGTTGTTTCACGGTTTGGAAGTATTCGGGGTACAGCGCGGCTATGCCGGTCTTATCAACGACGATATTAGAGAGATGGATTTGCGCAGCGTAGGCGATATCATTCAGCGCGGCGGCACGATTTTGCAGACGGCGCGATGTAAAGAATTTACGACGCTCGAAGGCCAGCAGCTGGGTGCGGAAAATCTGCGCAAAAGAGGCATCGACGGCCTTGTCGTCATCGGCGGCGACGGCTCTTATCAAGGCGCGAACAAGCTGAGCAAGCTCGGCATCAAGACTATGGGTCTGCCGGGCACGATCGATAACGACATCCCGTTCACCGATTGTACGATCGGCTTCGATACGGCGGTCAGCATCGTCGTTGACGCGATCAACAAGCTGCGCGACACGATGAGCTCCCACGAGCGTTCCTCTGTCGTGGAAGTTATGGGCCGCCACTGCGGCGACATCGCGCTGTATGCGGGCCTTGCCAGCGGCGCCGAAACGATTCTCGTTCCGGAGGTGCCGTACGATCTGGATGAAGTGGCGCAGCGGATGACGGGCAACTTCGGCCAAGGCAAACGCCACAGTATCGTTGTTGTAGCCGAAGGCGTAGGCAGAGGCGAGGATATCGCCAACGAGATTATGAAGCGCAACGGCATCGAGCCTCGCGTTACGGTGCTCGGACATATTCAACGCGGCGGCGCGCCGACGCACAATGACCGCATTCTTGCCAGCAAGCTGGGCGATTTTGCGGTACGCAAGCTGATCGAGGGCGAATCCGGCAAGGGCTGCGGCGTTATTAAAGGCGAGCTGGTGACAACCGATATCGATCTCGTCGTCAATACGAAAAAAGAATTTAACATGGATCTTTACGAGCTGACCAAGCGTCTGTCCCAATAATCGTTATAGGCGGCTTCGTAGAAACGGACAAGATTGCCGATTGGGCATAGCATAAGAACCCGGAACCAGACCGGCTTGGAAGGAGCCGCCGGTTTTCGTATCCGCAGCCGAAAGACGCGGGCCCTATTGTCTGTTAAAAAAACGTCCGGCCGCTGCAGGCCGGACGTTTTTTCTCAAACTTGGCTCAATCCCGATCGGCTTGCAGCGCGGCCAATATTTCCGAGGTAGGCCTGTTACCTTTTTGGGCGTACACGATGATGCCGGAGCGGTTGATGACGTAGACGATCCGCTGCTGAATGAAAAATAGCACTTTGCCGACGTCATACAGCTTGCGTATGCGTTCGTCCGCATCCGAAACAAGCGGAAAATCATACATGAATTTTTGCGAAAATTGACGGTGCTCCTCCAGCGACCCGGGATTGACGCCCAGCACGAGAGCGTCGTATTCGGCGTATTGCGACTTGGAATCGCGCACGGCGCATAATTGCTTGGTGCAAACCGGGGTTTCGTCCTTAGGGTAGAAAATAAGAACGATAGGGCGTTTCCCCAATACGTCACCGAGCCGTATGGGACCCAGCGTGCTTTGCGCCTCGAACGAAGGGGCCGGCTGGCCAATGGACAGCATAGGATGCATCTCCTTTCACGAATCGTCAAGCAGCTCCATTGTAACGAAAAGCGGAAAAAGTATGCAAGCGCGCCGGATTCTGTTACCATTAGAAACGCGGGCTTTACCCCTTTATCCAAGCAAAACGACGCGCTCCGGGAGGGCTTATCTTATGTATTTGTACAAGCTGGAAGTCGAATTGAAGGATCAGAAGGTTTATGTGACGCTGCTCGCCGAGAACGACGCACAAGCGTTCGATTATTTGGAGGAGCAGCTAGTGCGTCATTTTATCCGTAATCCGGAAGTCGTGGAGGCGAGCATTATCGAGAAGAAACGCGCGGTAAAAGGCTCCGGTTACGTTATCGAAACGATCCTGCCGCAATAGCGGCGTTTAGCTGGCATGCGCCGGAAAGCGGCGCCGGGCAAAAATAGGCCTGATGATCGGTTGACTATCAAAACATTGTATACTACTATGTATGTAAAGTGAAAAAGGAGCCAACTCAGATGAAAATTGCCATTTTAGCGGGAAGCAACCGCAAGCAAGCTACAAGCACGCAGCTTTGCCGTTATATCGGGAGCGTACTGGAAACGAAGGAATGCGAAGTGACCTTGCTTGATTTGAATGAGCTGCAAATTCCGTTCTATAGCCCCGATATCGAGTCCGACAATAAAAATTTGCAGTATATGAAAGAGACGCTGAAAGCGGCGGACGGCATCGTATTGGCTACGCCGGAATACCATGGCGCGCCTAGCGGCGTGTTGAAAAACGCGCTGGACCATGTAGGCTTCGACCATTTTGACGGCAAAGTCGTTCTGTCCGTAAGCTCGTCCGGCGGCGCGGTCGGCATCAGCTCGCTGCAGCAGCTTCAGACGATCGTGCGCAACGTGCACGGCATTAACTGCCCGGAATGGATCTCGATCAGCGGAGAACAGCGCACGTTTACCGCTGATGGGGCGCCTGCGGATCAGAAGACGAAGGATCGGGCGGAGCGTACGCTGAATTATTTTGTCGGTATGGTCAAGACGTTTCGGAAATGATTAACAAGACTTTGGAGTGAACGGAAGTTATGTCTATTTTGCACAACGACTGGCAGCCCCTGCTTGCCGAAGAGTTTGAACAGCCGTATTACAAGGAACTGCGGGAGTTTCTCAAGGGAGAGTACCGTACGAGAACGGTTTATCCGAATATGCATGACATTTTCAATGCGCTGCATCTGACCTCTTATGCGGACGTGAAGGTCGTCATTCTCGGTCAGGACCCGTATCACGGTGCGGGCCAGGCGCACGGGCTCAGCTTCTCCGTCAAGCCCGGCGTGCCTGCGCCGCCGTCGCTGCAGAACATGTTCAAGGAGCTGCGCGACGATCTCGGCTGCTTCGTTCCGAATAACGGGTATTTGGTTCGCTGGGCGGAGCAGGGCGTCCTCATGCTTAACACGGTGCTGACCGTTAGGGAAGCGACGCCGAATTCGCATAAAGGCAAAGGCTGGGAACGGTTTACGGACCGGGTCATCTACCATTTGAACTTAAGAGAGCAGCCCATCGTCTTTATATTGTGGGGCAGCCATGCCCAGGCCAAAATGCAGCTGATTACGAATCCGCAGCATCATGTGCTTCGTTCGCCGCATCCGAGCCCGTTATCGGCGCATCGCGGCTTCTTCGGCAGCAAGCCGTTTTCCAAGGCGAACGGTTTCCTGACGAGCATCGGTCTGGAGCCGATCGATTGGCAAATCCCGAACTTATAATCGGCATTATTTATCGTTATTTAACGCAAATACCCCTGGGAAGAAGGTTCGTTCCCCAGGGGTATTGTTTTTGGCCGCGGCCCGGACATCGTCGAAACGATGGGGGTAGACGGTATTCTCAAGGTTTATTTGTAATCGACGTTCGGCGTATACGTATTGACTGCGTTCCAAAGCAGAAACTCATCGACGCCGTTATCCTTCAGAGCGCGAATCTGCTCGTCCACCTCATGCTTGCCGTATTTGATGTAGCCTTGAACCCAGGAGGCGGTGAAATCTTGAATCCACGGCCGGACGATCGGCTTTATATCGCTGATCGGCTCGAGCTTCTTGATCGTATCCTTTACCGCTCCGTTAATCGTTACGTACGGCTCCGCGTCGGGAACCTTGGCGCCGAACCAGCCGGTGCTGTAATGGCTCGGATAAATCATCGGCGAAATAACGTCCACATTTTCGGAAATTTTCTCGAAATCCTGGCCGATTCCTTCCGCCGCCGGCACCGAAGCCGCGTAGCCGAAGATGTCCACCGACACCCGCACGCCGAGCGGAGCGAGCTGCTCGCGGGCATATTTCACAAATTCGGCGACCGCCTGAATTCTCGAACGTTCGTCCTTGTCATATTGTAAAATATCCGCCCGTTTCTCGAAGCCTTCGGGAAAGCGCACGTAGTCGAACTGAATTTCCTTGAAGCCGGCTTTGGCGGCTTCCTTGGCGATCGCTACATTGTAGTCCCACACTTCTTTTTTATACGGGTTAACGAAGCTGTCCGGCGTCGCTTTCCCGTTGCCCCAGAGGCTTCCGTCCGGGTTAAGGAAGGAAAGCTCGGGATGCTTCTTGGCCAGCACCGTGTCCTTGAAGACGACGATTCGCGCGATCGGATACACCTGATGCTCCTGCAGCGTGCCGATGAGCTTGGGCATGTCGCGGATGATTTTTTGCGTCGTGTCCATGGCCGCGAGCTCCGGGTTGCCGGTATCGTAGGTGATATAGCCCCAATCGTCCTTCACGTCGATGACCATGGAATTCAGCTCCGTCTCGTCCATCAGCTGCAGCAGCGTATTCAGGCGGGAGCCGCCTGCGCTATTGGCGGTCACATAGACGCCTTTCACTTTGGGAGCGTCCTTCTGCGGGTCTTGTTTGTCCGCGGGTCTCAAGTAGTCGCCGGCGGCTTGCTGAACGACCGCGTTTTTCGAGTCGAGAGACGCCTGAACGAGCTGGTCGAAGCTGACGTCCGGGTGGTCTCCTCCGACCTGGCTAGCCACCATCAGAAGCGAAGCTAATAAAAGTTCCATGTTGCCGCATCTCTCCTTGCCAGAATCATATCTTTCATTATAATAAAAGAGTCGATAGGTTAATAGAGAACTTTGGCGCATTTTGTTGAATTTTCGGTGCAGTCTGTCATTATGCCAAAAAAAGGACCGGTGCTATGAACAAACAGATTTGGACGCTTCGCGGGCTCACCTTCTCCTACTACGCCACAACCGCGGTTCTTATGCCCTTCTTGCCGATTTACTTCGGCCTCAAAGGCTACTCCTCTTCGCAGATCGGCCTCTTGATGATGTTCGGGCCGTTCGTCGCCATATTCGCCCAGCCCCTATGGGGATATTTAAGCGACCGCTACAACACGCTCAAGCTAATTATCGGAGGGCTGTGGGCGCTCACGGTGGCATCCAGCGCAGGGATATTCGCCGCCGACGGCTACGCGTGGTCGTTCCTCTTTATGCTGCTCATTTACTTTTTCATGTTGTCCTCCGCACCGCTTCTGGACAGTATGACGATCAAGACGACGCTTCGAGCTGGGATCGCCTACGGGTCCGTGCGCATGTGGGGGTCGATCGGCTTTACTTTGATGGCGATGACGGCGGGTTTGGCGCTAAAGCTGCTCGGAGGCATAGAGCATATCCCTTGGCTGTATTGGTCCGTCTGGGTGCTGCCGTTTGCGCTCTTGTTATTTTTGAAGGACGATAAGGGAAGCGGCCAGCGTATTTCCTTTACCGCTGTTACTAGTGTTCTCAAAAACGGTCCTTTTTTATGGTTCTTATTTCTCGTGTTTGTGCTCACCGTTCCTCACCGGATGAACGACGGGCTGTTCGTGCTGTACTTGAAGGATCTCGGTGCAAGCGATTCCATGGCAGGCTGGGCCTGGGCTCTCGCGGCGATGGGGGAAATTCCGACCTTTGCTTTGCTCAGCAGATACTTGCATCGTTTCCATGAATTGGCGCTGCTCGGTATCGTAGCGGTGCTGTATACGGTGCGCTGGCTGCTGTACGGATGGGTCTCCGATCCGGCCGCGCTGATAGCGCTGCAGCTTATGCACTCGGTGACCTTTGCGGTGTTCTGGATCGTTGCCGTGCAGTATGCCGTCCGCTTGGTTCCCGAATCGATGCGCTCTACGGGGCAAGCGATGCTGTCGGCGGTATTCCTCGGGCTGGCCGGGATTACGGGAGGCTTCGTAGGAGGAGTGATAAAGGATGCTTGGGGCGGGCAGGCAATGTACCATTTCGGAGCGGTCATGACGGCCGCAGCGGCGGTTCTTCTGTTCGGCACGCATGCGTATATGCGCGGCAAGAAGCAGCAAGTGCCCAAAAGCGACGCGGTGCTCTAAAAGGGTGGTGAAAAAGTCCGCTGCGGCGTCCATTTGATCCTCCAATCGTTGTTGAAAACGGATTCTTTGGATTGTTTTTTCGTTTTTCTGTGGAGAGAATCCGTTTTCAAAGGCGAACGCTCACGCTTTTCCAGATTCAAATGGCCCCTCCGCTCTTTTTTCACCAGGCTTCTAAAGCTATTGCGAAAATGTCAAAAAAAACCATCCGGACTTTGACGTCGGATGGTTCTCATACACGATGAAGCACCGGAGAAGGCCGCAGGCTACTTCGGTGCATTTTGGTTTACGTTGTCATGCTGGGAAGGCTGAGCTTCCGCAGAAACCAATTCTTTCTTTTGAACCGGAGGTTCGTCATTCGAGCCAGAGGAGCCGTTGCCGGTCGTAGCGTCTTTAAATTCGCGGAACATTTTACCGAAACCGCGACCGAGCTCAGGCAGCTTGTTCGGTCCGAACAGCAGTAAAGCGACGAGAGCGATCAGGATAATATGCCATGGTGATAAGGCGCCCATTTAGGGTTCCACCTCCGTTTTCTAGTATTATGTCTATCATACCATTAATTAAAACAAAAATAACAAAAAATTATTACGAAACCACAAATTTTTTCCGCATCGGCACAAAAAAATAAAGACGCCCTAGTGGAGCAAGGCGTCTTTTTGGTTTTCGGAAATGCTGTATTGAATAATTTCCATCGCATCCTCCGCTTCCAACGCTTCAAGCCCGTTGCGCAGCACAATCTCAAAGTCGAGTTCGGACCGCTTAAGAAAAGGATACAACTCGGGAGTCAATCTCATAACAATCGTCGATAACTTTACTGTTTCCACAAGCATCACCCTTCCTCGTCATCTGTTAGAGAAGATCAGGCATGACTTACGTGAGTAACACAGGTAAAGCATGAGGATATGAAATGAAATTACTCCCACCATTATAACATATTTTATAAAAAAACATATGGGATATTTTGCGGATTCGCCGCAATTATCCGCGGCGGAATTGGCCCATAATGCCTATCGTTTCCACGATGTTGACGAAGGCGTCCGGCGCCGTGCGGAGGATCAGATGCCGCAGCTCTTCCAGCTCGTAGCGGGTCGTTACCGTCATCAGCATTTTTTGCGGATGCTTCGTATAGGCGCCTTCCGTCGAGAGGACGGTGACGCCGCGCTGGATTTTGAGCAGCTCTTCAAGCAGCGCCTCGGTATGCCGCGTCACGATGAATACCGTCACTTTCAGATGGCGGGTATGGATCGTATCGAGAACTTTGCCGGTAATAAAAATGGACAGCATCGAGAAGAGAGCAAGATCCCAATTGTCCTTATAGTAGCCGAGGGTAACGATGACGATGCCGTTCAACACGAACAGCGCGGTCCCGAGCGGAAAGTCGCGTTTCTGGGTAATGATCGAGCCGATAATGTCAAATCCGCCGGTAGAGCCTCCGGCCCGCATACTGATACCGGTGCCGATGCCGATCAATACGCCGCCGGTGACGGCCGCCAAGATCTCGTTCTGGGCGAGGGGGCGATGCGGGAATATGTCCATAAACCATGTCGTCATGATGACGGAAACCACGCTCAGGACGATGAATTTGCGCCCGATTAGCATCAAGCCCCATACGATGACGGGCAGGTTGAAGATAAAGTAAAGCAACGCGATATTCCAGCCGGTAAAATAGCCGATAATCATCGAAATGCCGGATAACCCTCCGCTTAACAGCTGATGGGGAATTAAGAACATATTGAAGCTGACTGAAACGAGAGCGGACCCGAGAATAACGATAATAACGGAGCGGACCCATTGATAGACCATCGGACGATTCCTCCATCAAAAGTACGGATCATTTTAGTAACAGTATGAGGATTATCGTCCGATTTCAGTCAAATAAATAACTGAAAAAGCATTGCTCCCCGTCAGGGGAGCAATGCTTGGGAGGCGAAGCGCCGCTTATTTCCGCTTGAACGAACCGGAGCGGGAGCTTGTGCTCGGCTTCGATTTGGAGCTTGAACTCGGCGTCTTGTAAGTCGGAGTCGAACCGTCGTTTTTGCGTATCGAGCTAGAGCTGCTTGAGCTGCTGGAACTGCCCGAGCTGCCGCTATTGGACGTAGAGCCCGTGGACGGCGTCGACTTGCTGCCGGTGCTGAAGCTTCCCTTGCGATCCGTGGTGGAAGGGGAGCTCGTCGATCCGGAACCGGAAGCAGACGGGGCCGCCTGGTATTTGCCGTAATCGTCGTACCGCTTGCTGGTCGTGTACCCCTTGTAATCCGAGCTGCCCCGGCTGCCGTTAAACCATCCGCCGCCGAACAGCGACTGCAGCAGCGACGCGGCTACGTAGCCTTGCAGGAACGAAGAATCGTAATGCTCTTTGGCATACTCCACGGTATCGAGCTCAACCAGCGTATTGCCGGCATTGTCCGGATCTTTCTGAACGTTGATGATTTTATTGTCGTACACAAGGAACATTTGATCTTGCGATTCCTTGCTCGTTTCCTTCGGCTTCTCCTGCGAGGCCAATTCCTTGGCAACCGCAGGCACGTCTTTGCCTTCGACCGAATAAATTTTCGCCGTATTTTTCCCTTGGCCTTGAACGTCGATTAACGAATAATGATCTTTGACATAATTGCTGGCGTTGCCGCAGCCTGCGATCAGCGCTACGACGAGCATAACGGAGAGCAGCTGCATCGAGCGCTTCTTCACCGGATAAGAATATCGGGGCGATGGCAAGCTGCCGGACTCGGCGGGCTGTGCTTCCATCGGCGTTTCGAACTTCCGCTTCAAGCGGGCGCTCAGCCGGGAGAAGAAACCGATAAGCGTTGTTCTCATCGCTCAATCACCTCCATATGAATTGCAAGCTTGCGCTCGCTTCTTGTTAAGAGACGAAGCTGCCGCCGGATCAGCGGCTGCCTTTCATAAACTTGATTTGCCCTGCCGGCGTCTTCTCGCCCTCCATCGCAACGAATTTGCCGTCCTGCCATTGCAGGAAGAAGTAGCGGCCTTCGGGTCCGAAATAGCGCCAGATCATGACGTCGTCATTGCCGCGGAAATCGGTGTTGCCTTCGGCGCGGACCAGGTCGCTGCGGTGATTTTCCAGATTATAGGTCAATTCGCCGTCTACGTCGAGCTCGGTCGGAACGTCGTGCGGACTGTCCAGCGCGCCTTCGACAAAATGGCATAGGAAGCATTCGTAGGTGCGGCCTTTCTCGACAAGCAAGCAGGAGATCGAGCTGCCGTTCTGCAAGTAATAGGCGAACCGGTGCGGCGGGAAGCCTCTGTCGAAATAAATGAGCTTGCCGGAGACGACGTATTCTTCCAAATCGACGTTAACGATATCGCCTACCTGGGTATCTTCGATCGGATTGGTCGCCTTGACGGGCGCCTCTTCCTTGTTGCTTTTAATAATGGAACCGACTCTTTTCCAAATCGACATGGCAAATTCTCCTTTGCATATATGTTCGGAGCGTAATCTTTTCATTCATATTATACATATTATATACGATAAAGCGGAAGTGAAGGTTTCACTGCTGAAATTTCTGGAATATCATTTCCGTTTGTGGTATAATACTAAAGATATTCTTAAGTACGGCCTTGCGTATTTAAATACGAATGCTTCGGACGCATTTTGCAGATACAATAAAAGGATATAGGAGTCGCACTTAAGGGTAAATACAAATAAACCCCCTAATGTAAAAGGAGATTGAAATCATTTGAAAACTTTCAACGAATTCGGCTTAGAGCCAAAAGTACTGCGAGCTATCACGGAGATGGGCTTTGAAGAATCGACACCGATTCAAGAAAAAGCGATGCCTATTGCCATGGAAAATCGCGACTTGATCGGGCAAGCCCAAACCGGTACGGGAAAAACGGCGGCATTCGGCATTCCGCTCGTGAACAAAATCGACGTGAAGGAAGAGAAGATCGTCGCTTTGATCATGTGTCCTACCCGCGAATTGGCCATTCAGGTGGCCGAAGAAATCGAGAAGCTCGGCAGATTCAAAGGAATCCGCTCCCTGCCGATTTACGGCGGTCAAGATATCGTGAAACAAATTCGCGCTTTGAAAAAAAGACCGCAAATCATCATCGGTACTCCGGGACGTCTGCTTGACCATATCAACCGCAAAACGATCAAGCTCGACGACGTGCAGACGGTTATTTTGGACGAAGCGGACGAAATGCTGGATATGGGCTTTATGGAAGATATCCAATCGATCCTTAAGCTCGTACCGGATGAGCGTCAAACGATGCTGTTCTCGGCAACGATGCCGGTTAACATTCAACGGCTCGCGCAGCAATTCCTGCGCAATCCGGAGCATGTATCGGTTATTCCTAAGCAAGTCAGCGCTCCGCTTATCGACCAATCGTACATCGAGCTTCACGAAAGACAAAAATTCGAAGCGCTGTGCCGCTTGATCGACATGGAAGCTCCGGAGCTGGCGATCATCTTCGGACGGACGAAACGCCGGGTTGACGAATTGGCGGAAGCCCTGCAAAAACGCGGATATACGGCGGAAGGATTGCACGGCGATCTGTCGCAGAACCAACGCGACAACGTTATGCGCAAATTCCGCGACGGCAGCATCGACGTGCTGGTAGCTACCGACGTAGCGGCTCGCGGTCTGGACGTATCCGGCGTAACTCACGTTATCAACTTCGACTTGCCTCAAGATCCGGAGAGCTATGTTCACCGGATCGGCCGGACGGGCCGCGCAGGTAAAGAAGGAGCAGCTTACACGTTCGTAACGCCTAGAGAAATCGATCATCTGTATTTCATTGAGAAAATCACCCGTCATAAAATTGCAAGAAAGCCGATGCCAAGTCTGGCCGAAGCGATCGAAGGCAAGCAGAAGATGACGGCTGAACGCATTCTTGAAGTGTTGCAAAAAGACGAGCACAACGAATATAAAGGCTTGGCGATCCAATTGCTGGAGCAGCACGATTCCGTGCACCTGCTTGCTTCCGCACTGAAGCTGCTGACAGGCGACAAGAAGGAAGTCGAGATCGAACTGACTCCGGAAGAGCCGTTGCGTGCCAAGAAAAGAAGACCGGACGTACGCAGCTCCGGCCGCAGACCTTCGGGCCCTTACGGTACGGCAGGCGGCGCACGCCGCGGCGAAGGCGGAAGATCGTACGACCGCGATCGTTCCGGATCGAGACCTCCGCGTCGTGACGGCGGAAGAGATTATAACCGTGGACGTGAAGGCGGACGCGATTACAACCGCGACCGCGGCTTCAATCGTTCGACTTCCTCCCGCAGCAACGAGGAACTGGTCAAAAACTAATGCAAATAAGGTGGAGCTTTCCGCGAGGAGAACTCCACCTTTTTTTAATGAACAGGAAAATAATGTGACGGCCGAACGCGGCCTATATTAATAGAGACAGCCTTGAAGTACAATGACGAGCAGGATGAACAGAACGAGGATCGTTCCAGTGGAAGTCCAGAAGTTAGCTCCGCAAGACATGGCTGCTTACCTCCTTTACTTGTAGCGTTTCCGGGTGATACTATAACATATGTCTAGAGGCTAATTGCGCATAGACACCTACCTAGTTGGTTAAAAATAGGCTATAATAGAAGGAAGAGCATAATTTTGCAAGCATGCAGAAGTTTAAGGAGGGTTTTTATTGGAATTTAGAGGGATCATGGGGGGCTTTTACCGCATCTCGGAATGGATTATGCGATTATCCGTCATAAATGTGTTATGGGTGATATGCGCATTGCCGTTTTTCATTCTTGCTCTGTTCGGCCTGATGTCGCTGCAAGTGGACGATACGCTGAACCAGTTTTATTCGATGCTGTGGCTATGCGGTATCGTCTCGCCGTTCACCTTGTTCCCGTCGACGGCGGCTATGTTCTCCGTGGCGCGCAAATGGCTTACGGGTGAAGAGGATGTGCCGTTGTTCAAAACGTTTTTCCGCGGATATAAGGAAAATTTCAAGCAAGCTATGCTGGGCGGTTTGATTTACTTGGTATTCGGTATCATTATCGCGGCGAATTTTTATTACTATAATGGAAAAACGGGCGGCTTAGGCGTTCTCAGATATTTGGTGTTGACGCTTACAGTGCTGCTCAGCGTTTCGTTCTTTCATTTCTTTTCCATATTATCCCACTTACACATGAAGCTGCTGCAAATTATTAAAAATGCCGTGCTTATTTCGATCGGACATCCTGTGCGTTCCGTTTCGATGATTGTGCTGAACGGGGTTGTCATTTACTTCAGCTTAACGAAGTTTACTTTTCTGATTCCTTTCTTTATGGGAAGCATTATCGCGGTCATTTCGTTCTGGCATTTCAATACGATTTTCGGCCGTTTGCAGGCGAAGCAGCAGGAGCTGGCCGAGAAGGAAGCGGAAGCGTCGGAGGAGCAGCAAACGGAAGCGGAGGAAACCGCTCAGGACGATGTCCGTTCCTTGCAAGAAGGACGAGCCCCCGGGGAAGACATTTCCGAACGTGACCGGATGAATCAACGGGACGAAGAAGGGAATACTAACCCAAGCAAGCAATAATTGAATTCGGTGGGAAGATGTTCTGCAAAAGCGAGGTTTACTTTCTGCGCAGAAGATCATATAATGAGTGTACAACAAAATCCTGCGATGTACGTTTCGGTTTTAAGTTGTTTTGAACCAATGACTGTTTCTTGGGAGACCTACATTGAATCGCGGCTGACCTGCCCTCGAAAAGGGACTTCAAAAACGATTCTGCGGACACCCACCTGCGAGAGCGGGTTTGAAACACTAAATCGGACGGCATTTGCGGGTTTTTTGTATTTAACGAAGTTAACTGCACAGTAGAGCCTGTTTGGGAATATTCTTCCTGACAGGCTTTTTTTTGTTGATTAGGAAATGATGCGCAGCCATATCCTGTGGATATCCGGGTGCTCCCCCGAAAGGAATGTCTACCCATAGAACGATCCCAGAGGAAGGGTTAGACGCCGATCCAGCTTAGGCTGAATGCGGACGGAATAAGCTTCTGAGCATCACGTCACTACCCTGGAAATTACTCTTGGTACCCCATTTCCATTGTCTGTGGTGCCGCGTAGCGGCATGGATGGCTTTTGGGGGATTTGTTCTCTAGACAAAGAAGCCCCTGAAAGAAGCGGATTTCGCTTCTCAGGGGCTCTTCGTACGGGCATTAGGTTAGGAGGAAGCGAGGTCGGTTAATTGGTGCAGCGTCGACTTCAAGGTAGGGTACAAAGAGCGGTATATGCTGTAGTAGCGCTCGTACTCGCGCCGGCTTTCCGGATTCGGCTCCACCCGGTCGACTACCTGAATCCAGCGATTGCAGAGCCCGCTGATGTCCTCATCCAGCACGCCGGAGGCGGCCATAACGGCGGCGCCGTAGGCAGGGCCGTCCGTCGAATTGACGGTTACGACGGGATAACCGAAAATGTCGGCGATCATTTGCCGCCAGAATAGGCTGCGCGCTCCGCCTCCATTGACGCGAAGCTCGTTGATCTCGATGCCGGAGGCTTTGACCAGCTCCAGCGAGTCGCGCAGTCCGAAGGTGATCCCTTCGAGCACGGCCCGCGTCAAATGCGCCTTTGTATGGCGCAGGTTCAGGCCGATGAAACCACCGCGCGCCTTCGGATCGGGATGAGGGGTGCGTTCGCCGGTCAAATACGGCATGAACAGCAGCCCTTCGCTGCCTAGAGGAGCGGTTTGCGCCAGCTCGGTGAGGTACTCGTACGCGTCGCGGCCTTCCTTGCGGGCGAGCTCCAGCTCTTCGTGAGCGAAGTGGTTTCTCCACCACTGGAACGAGCCTCCGGCCGCCAGCATGACGCCCATCCGGTGCCACTTGCCGGGCACCCCGTGGCAGAAGGAGTGCAGTCTGCACTCCGCGTCCGCTTGATACGTGTCGTCGTGAACGAAGACGACACCGGAAGTGCCCAGGGCCACGGAGGCGATGCCCTGCTGCACGACCCCGACGCCGACCGCGCCGCAGGCTTGGTCGCCGCCTCCGGCAACGACTGGCGTGCCCGGCGCCAGTCCGGTCAGCTCCGCCGCCGCCGGGAGCAGATGCCCGGCCACGGCGTTGCTCTCGTAGAGCGGCGGCAGCCATTCCATCGGAATGCCAAGCCGCTCTGCGACCTCGGGCGACCAGCGGCGGTTCGCCACATCCAGCAGCAGCGTGCCGCTCGCATCGGCCATATCCATGCCGAACTCGCCCGTAAGCTGCAGGCGGACATAATCCTTCGGCAGCATCAGATGAGCGGTCCGCGCGTAATGCTCCGGCTCGTGGTTGCGCAGCCAAATCACCTTAGGCGCGGTGAAACCGGTCAGCGCCTTGTTGCCCGTTAGCCGGCCGAGCTCTTCGGCACCGACGGTCTCCTCGATCCATTCGCATTCGGCGGCCGTGCGCTGGTCGCACCACAGCAGGGCGGGCCGAACGACCCGCCTCTGCCGATCGAGGAAGACGGAGCCGTGCATTTGCCCGGACAAGCCGATACCGGCAACTTCGCTTCCCTGAACGCCGCTTTTCTCCAGCAGGCGGCGGATGCATTCCGCGGTCCCCGTCCACCAGTCCTCCGGATGCTGCTCGGCCCATCCCGGCTGCGGCTGCAGCAGCGGATATTCCGTGCTGTGGCTGGCTTTCACTTGTCCTTGGCCGCTGACGAGAATACATTTGACGGCGGAAGTTCCCAAATCAATCCCCAGAAAATAATTCATTATTTTTCACCTCAAACGATAATAGATAACTTTGTTTATTTGATGAACAAATGCATGATATAATATATTCGGAAGCAGTTTCAAAAATCCTGCTGACTTTTGACTTGATGTTATATAAAATAAATGTGCCTCATAGTAGAGAAAACGGATGGTGGATACAGTGAAACGAGGGACGATGTCCGGCGACAGCTCCTTATTGAAGTCTATTAACAAATCGACGCTGCTCGGTTTAGTTAAGCTTCATGCCCCGATTTCCAGGGCGGAGCTCGCCAAGCGAACCAAGCTAACCCGTGCCACGGTGTCTGCGCTGGTAGAAGAATTAATTGCCGAGCATTGGATTATGGAAACCGGCATCGGAGCTTCCAGCGGCGGCCGCAAGCCGATGATGCTGGAGATGAATCACGAGGCCGGCCATATTATAGGGGTCGACCTGCGGTCGACGAATATGCTGTTTATCGTTACCGATAGGGGAGGCCGTATTGTCCGCAAGGCGTTATACCCGTACGAGCAAGCGGCGGACGCAGAGCGCGTGCTGCTGCAGCTGATACGGCTATTAAAGCGGGAACGGCAGGCGCTTCCTGCAAGCCCGCTGGGGCTGGTCGGCGTAGGCATCGGCATTCACGGCTTTGTGGAATACCCTTCGAGCCGCATTTTATTCGTGCCGCAGACCGGGTGGAAGAAACTGGATTGGAAAGAGGCGCTGGAAGGAGAGCTCGGGCTTCCCGTCATCATAGACAATGAAGCGAATCTGGCCGCTCTGGGCGAGCTGGAATACGGCGCGGCGGCCGATTGCTCGGACATGCTGTACTTAAGCGTGGGGGCGGGCATCGGAGCCGGGCTCGTGCTGCACGGAGAGTTGTTTCGCGGCTATAACGGGTATGCAGGCGAGGTCGGCCATACGACGATGGAGCTGAACGGCCGCCCTTGTTCTTGCGGCAATCTCGGTTGTTGGGAAATGTACGCGTCCGAGAAGGCGATTGCCGGTGCGCTCGGTTTGGAGTATACGCCCGATTTCACCGCCGTGCTGCTGAAGCTGCTGCAGGCCGGCGAACCCGAAGCTATAGCCGCCGTCGGCAAGGCGGGGCTGCGCCTGGGGGTTGGGATCGGCAACATGATGCATACGCTGAATCCGCAAATGATCGTCATCGGCAATGCCATGGGGCAATACGCGCCGTGGATCAACGAGAGTATCCATGAATCGCTAGCGTCGCGATTTTCCTATATAAGCTCGTTTAACGTCCAGGTGACCTATTCCCGCCTGGGGGAAGACTGCTGCGCTCTTGGAGCCGTCTCCGCGGTTATCCGCGATAAAATGCGCTTGCAGTAGAGTGCGGAGCCTTTTGGCCTCGGCGAAAGAAGCACGTCCATTATATATCCGCAGACCGCTAAGGAGGAAGCGATCATGATTTTGACGGTGACGCTCAATGCAGCCATCGATAAAACGTATATCGTCCCCAAGTTTCCCATTGGCGAGGCGACCCGCGCAGGCAGGCCGCTGGTTCATCCGGGAGGCAAAGGGATCAACGTGGCCCGGGTTGTCCGGCAATTCGGCATGCCGAGTCTGGCCACAGGATTTGTAGGCGGGAAAAACGGCGAAGCGATCACGGACATGCTATCCGACTTGGATGTAGGGCATGACTTCGTCCGTGTCGCAGGAGGCGAATCCCGTCTATGCCTGACGATCATTGACGAGGCTTCGGGACAGGCGACGGAGCTGCTGGAGCCGGGCCCTCCGGTCACCGCGCAGGAATTGTCCGAATTGAAGAGGAAGGTAGAACTGGGAGCCCGCCGATCCAAGGTCGCCGTCTTTTCCGGGAGCATTCCGGAGGGAATCCCTTCTTCCGTGTACCGCGAGCTCATTGCCGCAGCTCAAGCCGCAGGCTGCTTGACGATATTGGATACGAGCGGAGATGGTCTCGTTCAAGGGATCGCCGCGAAGCCGTTTCTGATCAAGCCCAATGAACACGAAGTCGCCCGGCTGCTCGGGAAGCCTCTGGAACGGGAGGTGGAGCTGTACCCTCTGCTCGCCCGGCTGCTCGCTCAAGGGATTGCCTGCGCCGTCGTTTCATTGGGGGCGCAAGGCTGTATTGCCGCTCATAACGGGACGCTTTACAAAGTGCCGGCGCCCCGTATAAGGGCCGTCAACACGGTTGGATGCGGGGATTCGTTCGTCGGCGCTTTGGCCGTGCAATTGGCTTCCGGAGCTTCTATGGAGCGTGCTCTTGTCCAGGCGGCGGCCGCCGGTGCGGCCGATGCGCTGACCTTTGAAGCCGGCTTTGTCCGAGTGGAAGATGTAAAACGATTGGCTCAGGAAATATCTGTAATACGGCTGTAACATTTCTTCATATACATATCATAAAGATGTCAAAAATGTGAAATAACACTTTCTCAATTAGGCAAACAATGTTATGATTAAAGATAGTGTAAACCGGATTTTGTATTGTACTTCATTGAGGAGGGAAAGCTTTGTTAAAGCGCACCTTAATCGGCCTTGTTCGCAGCCATGAAACCACTGGTGAGAAAGCAAAAGATCCGGCGTTGAAAACCCGATATTATAAAATGTCGATGGATCAGGTTTGGGAAGAAGTAACCAACATGTTCAAGAAAATGAATGGGTACAAGCTGCTTCATGAAGTAAGAAATGTGGGAGAAATCGTGGTCGAGAAAAAAACAATTACAGGCCGCACTCAAGATATCACGCTAACTTTGTTTTCGATTAACCCGCTAAAAACAGCTATCGACGTTTATTCCGCATCCAGAGGCTCTTTGGGCGATCTCGGTTCCAATTACCGCACGATCCTTGAAATATACAAGCAGCTGGATAAACGATTGAGTGCTTATAAAGATCTATCTTAAGCGAATAACGGATCATCGTTAGACGTTTATCATGGCAAGAAAAGCGACTGCTTTGGCGGAGGTTGCCAAACCCCTCGTTACAACGGGTAACGGCCAAAAACAGCGGGAGAAGCTTGGCTTCTCCCGCTGTTTTTCGCTGCGTGTGTGTTTTTTTAAGCAACGGGGCCGATCGGGAATTTTCCATGATCAGTTCGTTACGGCAGGTGGTAAGCCCCTTCGGAGATTTTCAGAAAACGGCTAAAGCGTCATTCCCGGCACCAAAAACAAATTCCCCCGCCGATGCCGCTTCGGCGCTGACATGGCAGGGGAATGTTTATGAATGTAATTGGGAAAATTAAACTAATTTTTTAACGGCTTCCACAGCTGCTTCGTAGTTCGGATGTTCAGTCATTTCGCCGAGATATTGCACATATTGTACAGTATCGTTAGCATCGATAACGAAGATGGATCTCATCAGCAATTGAAGTTCTTGGATCAGCACGCCGTAAGCTTGGCCGAACGATTTGCTTTTGTAGTCGGACAGCGTAACGACTTTGTCGATGCCTGCCGCTCCGCACCAGCGGGATTGAGCGAACGGAAGGTCAACGCTGATGGTCAGAACAACTACGTTGTCGCCCAATTTGGCTGCTTCTTCGTTGAAACGGCGAGTTTGAGCGTCGCATACGCCGGTATCGAGGGAAGGTACCACGCTGATCAATTTAATTTTGCCGGCATAGTCGGCCAGTGACGCTTGCTCAAGCAAGTTTTTGTTCACAGTAAAGTCAGGGGCTTTATCTCCAACTTTGACTTCCGGTCCCACCAGAGTGATCGGATTGTTCTTAAAAGTTGCTACTCCCGTACGTTCTTGTGCCATTGTAAATGGGCCTCCTTAAATTTCAATGAGAATGATTGGTATTTCACCAACAATTATTATAAGCTTTTTAAAAGGAACTTGTCCAATCGGAAGGAGAACCGCTGTGGAACTTAGACAGCTGCAATATTTTGTGAAGGTAGCTCGCAAACAACATGTGACTCAAGCGGCCGAGGAGCTTCATGTCGCTCAATCGGCAGTAAGTCGTCAAATACATCAATTGGAGGAGGAGCTCGGCGTATCCTTGTTTGTGCAAAAGGGGCGCAATTTGCAGTTGACTCCGGTCGGCAAGCTGTTCCTGCACCGTGCGGAAGCGGTGTTAACGGAGCTGGAGAGGGCGGTTATTGAAGTGCGCGAATTTCTTGATCCGGAAGCGGGTGAAATTCGCATCGGCTTCCCGCACAGCCTGGGCATTTATTTGCTGCCTACGGTGGTGGCGCATTTTCGCGAGAAACATCCTAACGTCAAATTCCGGCTGCGCCAAGGCACTTATAACAGCTTGATCAGAGACGTCAAAAACGGCGAGATCGATTTGGCGTTTATATCGCCTTTTCCCGATCAACACGAGCACGTCAGCGGCGAGCTGCTGCTTCGGGAGGAGATGTTTGCCATTTTGCCCCAAGGGCATGTGCTTGCCGAGTATCAAAGCATCCGGCTGGAGCAGCTGAGGGACGAATCGTTCGTGATGTTCAGCGAAGAATACTCGCTGCGCAACATCGTGCTGGAGGCCTGTGCGAAGGCCGGCTTCGTGCCGCGAATCGGCTTCGAGGGCGAGGAGACGGATACGATACGCGGCCTGGTAGCCGCCGGCATGGGAGTCAGTCTGCTGCCGGAAATGGCGCTTACGGAGATCAGCCAGCTGCAGCCGGCCAAAGTAAGGGTCACGGACCCGCAAGTGACGCGCAGCGTCGGGCTGATTCATCGCTCCGGCGAGAAGCTTCCGCTGGTCGCCGAAGTGTTCCAGCAATTTTTACTGGAATTTTTCTGCTATAACCAATAGCTTAACAGCTCCTGCCTGTCAATCGGGAAGAACAAATCCCCCAAAAGCCATCCATGCCGCTACGCGGCACCACAGACAATGGAAATGGGGTACCAAGAGTAATTTCCAGGGTAGTGACGTGATGCTCTGAAGCTTATTCCGTCCGCATCCAGCTTCAGCTGGATCGGCGTCTAACCATTCCGCTGGGATCGTTCTATGGGTAGACATTACTTTCGGGGGAGCCCCCGGATATCCACAGGAAATTGCTGCGCATCATTTCCTAAACAATGACAACAAACGCCGCTTTGCGCAAGCGGCGTTTTGCTTTTTCTATGAACCGCAGGACCTTCTTTCTTGTCCGAATTAGTCGTTGTTGCGGTTGTTGAAAATCATAATATATTTGAGCAGCTCGAGAACGGAGATTAACGCTGCGGCAACATAAGTCAACGCTGCGGCATTCAGCACTTTGGCGACTCCGCGCTCTTCGTCGTTCGTAATGAAGCCTTCGGCGACCATTACATCGCGGGCGCGGTTGCTCGCGTTAAATTCGACCGGCAAAGTAACCAATTGGAACGCGACGGCCGCGGAGAAGAAGATGATCCCGAGACCGAGCAAGAAGCTGAACTGCTGGAAAAACAAACCGGCCAAAATGAGCAGCGGCGCAACGCCCGAAGCGAAATTGACGACCGGAAACATATTGTGGCGCAGCGTCAGCATCGGGTAATGTACCTTATGCTGGATAGCATGGCCTACTTCGTGGCACGCCACGGAGACCGCGGCGATCGAATTCTCGTAATATACCGGCTCGGATAAGCGCACTACCCGGTGGATCGGGTCGTAATGGTCCGTCAGGCTGCCGGGGACCGGCTCGATAGGCACGTCATGCAAGCCGTTGGCGTCCAGCATGCGGCGGGCCGCTTCATACCCCGTCATTCCGGAATAGGTAGGTACTTCCGCCCACTTGTTGAAGGTACCTTTCACACGGAATTGAGCCCATAAAGAAAGCGCAAAAGCAATGATGATTAAAAAATCCATCGGGTGAAAAAACATGGCAGCAGACCTCCTTATATATTAGGAAAAGGGGCTCTTACCCAACAGCAGCAGCAAGGCTTCAATACAAGCGGCGGTGTGCGGAGTAAGCACTTTATTGAAGTTTTTCAGTTGAGACGGTTTCAGCTTGTCGAGGATCGGACGAATTTCTTGGACTTCTTTCTGCAACTGCTGCAGATGCAATTGAAGTGCTGTGAGCTTATCTGTCACGATCTCATCCTGACTTACCTTTGTCCACAACGTTAAGTTCGCCTTGATTTCCTCGAGGGTATATTTCTCCCTTTTCATACTTTCAATACGTTTGAGCCGGGTTAAGGTTTCATCGCTGTATAATCGATAATTGGTATCGGAACGCTTCTCTGGCTCGATGAGTCCCATCTTCGTATAATAGTCGATCGTTCTGGGGCTGACGTTCGTCAAGCGAGCCATCTCTCCTATTTTATAAAGCTTCATATCCCCATGGTATCCCCTCCCTGAATGAATCATCTATTAGTATGTATGTCTCTAACATACTCTTTAGTATTTATGATAACTGAAATCAAACCGTACAGTCAAACGTTATGCTTTGTCAATGGGAAACGAAAGGGATAAGTTCGACAAACTGTTGACGATGCAAAAAATAAGCTCCGTAAATAGAAGGAAAGAGGAGCGGTGAATTCGAATGTGGGAGGAAATCTTACATGAAATTTTCGGGGGGAATACGCGAGATTTAGCCGAACGGCTTGTCTTTATTGTAAGGAAATATAACAAAAATGGCTTTGTTTTTCTGAATTTCCATTTAAAAACCGAATTATGAACATAAAATGTTAGATTATTTTTCGGAATTTATGGGATTTTTTAAAAATATTCTATTGTCAAATTGAAAAATGCTGTATATAATGACATTAAGATTTTCAAAACATGTTATATAAATTAACATTGAAGAGGAAGTGGTCACTATGTTTAAGAAAATGCTTGTATCTACAGGTCTTTTGTCACTGCTCATTCCTACGATGGCCTTCGCAGCGGATGACAAGACTCCGGCAGAGCTGGCAAATGCAATCGACTCGGTATGGGTTATGCTGGCGGCGATCCTCGTCATATTCATGCAAGCGGGCTTTGCGCTTCTGGAGGCGGGCTCCACTCGTATGAAGAATGCGGGGCACGTTGCCGGCAAGACCATTTTGACCTTCGGTATTTGCGCTATTGCCTTTTGGGCCATCGGGTTCGGTTTCGCGTTCGGCGACGGCAACAGCTTCATAGGCTCGGGCGGATTTTTCCTGGACGGTTCTCAAGAGCAAGCGACGGCTTCCATCAGCTTGTTCGCCGAGTCGCCGATTCCGATCAGCATTTTATTCTTGTTCCAGCTCGCTTTCTGCGGCGTATCCTTGGCTATCGCCTGGGGCGGGTTCGCAGAGCGCGGCAAGCTGCCGGTGTACTTTATCTTCGGAATTTTGTTCACGGTGCTTATTTATCCTATCGTCGCTCACTGGGTATGGGGCGGCGGCTGGCTCGGCCAATTGGGAATGCAGGATTTCGCGGGCTCGACCGTGGTTCACTTGCAAGGAGCGACTGCGGCATTGGTAGCTACGATCTTGCTCAAGCCACGTATCGGTAAATACAATAAAGATAAAACGCCGAATTTGATTCCGGGGCATAACCAAGTATTATCGGTTCTCGGCGTGATTATTCTCTGGATCGGCTGGTTCGGCTTTAACGCAGGCTCGACATTGAGCGCGACAGGCGAAGGGTTCTTCGGTTACGTAGCGTTGACGACGAATCTTGCGGCTGCGGCAGGCGCGGTAGCGGCGCTAGTCGTGTCTTGGATGTACTTCGGCAAAGCGGACATTCCAAGCATGCTGAACGGCGTACTGGCGGCACTCGTTGCGATTACGGCGGCTTGCGCCTTCGTAACTCCCCGCGACGCGATCATTATCGGCGCTTTGGCAGGCATTATTACTTTCTTCACGGCGCAATGGTTTGAAAAAGCGGGGATCGACGATCCGGTCTATGCTTTTTCCGTTCACGGCATTGCAGGGATTTGGGGCACGTTGTCGACGGGTATTTTCGCAACGCCCGAGCTGGCCGAGAAAACGGGCGTGGGCAAAGCGGGCTTGCTGTACGGCGGCGGTTTGGAGCAATTGGGCGTGCAAGCGCTCGGCGTATTCGGCGCATTCGTCTTCGTTCTTGTGTTGTCCTTCATCATCCTGAGCTTGATCAAAGCGATGATCGGCCTGCGCGTTACGGAAGAAGAAGAAATTATCGGCTTGGACCTGTCCGAACACGGTACGTACGGCTATCCGGAGCAAATGAAAAAAGCGGCTCAAAGCTCGGGAACAAGCTCCGGGGGCGCTCAAACGGTATAAGGTATAAGGAGAAGGGCCGACTGCCGGCGGTCCGCAACAAGCTTTGGCCAGGCTCGCGCTCAAGCGGGGCCTGGCTTTGACGGCGAGCGGAAGATGCTTGAACGGAAAGGAGATGCTTTATGGAACGCCTCCCGATGGAAACGATCCGTGCCGAAATCAAGGCGGCCGCGGATATGGAGCGGCTTCGTCAATATCGCGACCGGTTGCATGAGGAGTTCGAGCGCAATCTCTGCGTTTCCCATTCTCTGGATTGGAACCGGGAGCTGAATCAGGCGCATGATTGGCTTATCGCCCGGAGCGTACGGCTTGCCGAAGAAGCGCTGCTCATGGAAGGAGCCGGGAAAGCTCCGGGGGCTTACGCGTTTGTCCTGTTCGGCAGCGGAGGCAGGGGAGAGCAGACTCTCTGGAGCGATCAAGACAACGGTTTGATTTACGAAGATGCGGAGGATGAACGGGCGGCCGCGACGGCGGAAGCGTACTTCCGTATATTGGCGGATCGGATCGGCGGATATTTGCAGCTGCTCGGGTACCCGCTATGCGTCGGAGGCGTCATCTGTACGAACGACAAGTGGCGCAAGCCGTGGAGTCATTATCAATCGACGCTCCACGAATGGCTTGTCGACCCGAATTGGGAGCATATCAGGTATTTGCTCATTTTGGCCGATATGCGCGCCGTATACGGAGAGCGCTCGCTCGCCTCCCGGCTTATGGATCAGATGTATGCGTATGCGGAGCGGCATCCCGCTATATTGGAGCATATGCTGCACAATACGCTGCATCATAAAATATCACTGGGCGTGTTCGGTCAATTAATTAGAGAAAGATACGGCGAAGATGCCGGAGGAGTGGATATTAAGTACGGGGCTTATATCCCGATCGTTAACGGAATCCGGCTGCTGGCTATCGAGAAGGGCGTTCGCGCCGAATCGACCGAAGGCCGGATTGCCGGCTTGCTGGAAGGCGGCTTTGTCGAGGAAGAGATCGCTCAGGATTGGCTCGAGGCTCTGGCGATTGCCGTCAAGCTTCGCTCGCTGACGCCGTTTCAGCTTGAGGACGGACATTATACGACGAGAGGAAAGCTGCCGGCCGACCGGCTGACGAAGGAACGGACTGCGGAGCTGAAGCTCTGCCTGCGCATCGGCGGCGATTTGCAGAAATATGTGAGGAAAAGCGTCCATAAAGAGATTGAACAAGGTTAGGTGGTGCGGCGATGAAGGACATGAGACCTGCGGGCAGAATGTGGCATCTCTATAAGATGGGCGGGATCACTCCGGCTATCACGTCGATGTTCGATGTGCAAAGCGCGCAGCAGATGGCTTTCATTCGATCCATCATGAAGGAGCAGCGGAAAAATGCGCTATACGAAATTTCTTTGGAGACGGTGGAACTGGTCGTTTTCGACTTGGAAACTACCGGGTTTTCGCCGTATAACGGAGATGAGATCATTTCGTTCGGAGCCGTTGCCGTTGATGGGGACATCATCAGGAAAGATCAAACTTTTTACAGTTTGGTCAATCCGAAGCGCCCGATTCCCGACCAGGTGGTGGAGTTAACGGGAATTACCGACGATATGGCGGGGAAGGCGGACGATTTAATCGCCGGGCTGAGAGGCTTCCTTGAATTTGCGCGGCAAAAGGTGCTCGTTGCCCACGGTACGGGTCATGACAAACATTTTTTAAACTCCGCTTTGTGGAGAACGTCCAAGGTCAATTTATCGCACCGGATGCTGGACACGATGATGATCGCCAAATGGCTGCACCCAAGGCTGAAGCAGTACGATCTGGACACGCTGCTTAATTGGTACGGAATCGAAATTGCCGGACGCCATCATGCGCTCGAAGACGCCGTAATGACCGCCAAGCTGTGGCAGCATTTGATGCGGGAGTTCCGGGAACGCGGCATTCATACGCTCGGCGATCTGTACGCCCAGCTCAGCCATCATCAATAAACCTTCAGTCTCCAAGGGGACTGAAGGTTTTTTCAGGTGCAGAAGGAGGAAGGGATTGTTCGCGTCCATCTATTGCACCGACGACTCTGCGTCGCCGGCTTGCCCCGAGCCGCCGCGCAGCAGCCGCCATGTCAGCTCGGTATATTTGCGCCCTCCGGATTCGTAGCGGTAAGCCCTGACGACCGGAGAACGAGGGTCGGCCAACGATACGATCCAGTGGCTGGGAATATCGCTCCAAGGCGTAGCCAAGTCTTCCGGAGAAGGAACGGCCGCAGCCCGCGGGTGGGAGTGCACGATACCTGCCGGAGCGGGCTCCCCCGGGGATGGATACAGAAACGGGATCAGCGCGGCCGGGTCCATTATAAAATGATGCTTCGGACGCTCGGCTATATTCGGGACGGGAACGAAGCGTTCCATATGCAGCGCCCCTTGCGCCTCGGAGCCGAGCAGCAGGCCGCAGGCTTCGCAGGGGCTTTGCTCCGAACAGTATCGAATCAGGCCGCGATACACCGGTTCGGGCAGAATGATCGGTCGGTCCATGTCCATAGAGATTTTTTCCTTATCGCGTCATAGTTTACGATCATTATAGCGCTTCGCAGGTATGCGCCTCAACTGATCTTGCCTTCCGGTTTGATAAGGAAGAACACAAGCCCCAAAGTGATGACGGACAAGGCAGTCACCGAAATAAAAACGATTTGATGGGACATATCCATCATCCAGCTGAACAGAGGCGGGCCGAAGGCTACGCCGAGGAATCGCAGGCTGTTGTAGATCGACGTAATCATGCCGCGTTCTTGCTTTTCCACCGAGCCTGTAATCATCGTATTGAGGCAGGGGAGAAGCAGTCCTGTGCCGATGCTGCTTAGCGTCAGCAAGCCGATGAGCACGTACAAATTTTTTTGCAAAATAAAAATGCAAGCTCCCAGAGAGACGGCCATTAAAGCCATTCCGATATTCATCAGCCAGCGCATCAGCGTACCGTTTTTTTTAATGTTGGCTCCCGTCGTATACGAGGTAACGACCATCCCGAGCAGCGGAATGGCAAGCACCAACCCTTTTGTTACGCCGACGACATGATAAGGGGCTTCCTCCAAAATATCGGACAAATAAAACAGCACGCCGAATAAGATGAACAAAGCGAGCGAACCGGTGAAAAAGGCGGTGATGAGCCAGCGTCCTTTTTGCTTCAGAATGCTGCCGATTTTGTGCAAGTACGGCCCCAGCTTCGGCGCGGGCTGCTCCTTCTTCGGTTCCTTAAGGAAAAATATGACGGCCAGCAGCGACAGCAGGCAAAATACCGGGAAAGCGAAAAACGCCGCATACCATACGACAAGGGCAAGCAAGGAGCCGATGATCGGACTTACGACCTTGCCTGTTCCGTTGGACGCTTCCGTCAATCCGAGCACTTTGCTTTCGGTAGCTCCTTTATACAAATCTCCGGCCAAAGCCATGGCGATCGCGGCCGTTCCCGCAGCCCCAAAGCCTTGAATGGCACGAGCCGCTATGATGATCGGATACGATTTCCAAACGGCGCCGAACCCGGCCAGAACGCCTGCCGCTCCATAAATAATTAAGGAAGGAATCATAATCCCTTTGCGGGAGAAGCGGTCGGACAAGTAGCCGGAGATCGGGATGATCAAGCCCGCCGTTACGGAAAACAGCGTTATAACGAGGCTGCTTTGAAATTTGCTGATCCCGAGCTGCTCCTGCATTTGAGGCAAAATAGGCACGAGCATGGAATTGCCGAGCACGAGAACGAGCGGAACGGAAGCGATGGCGATAAACTCCCATATGCTCCCTTTGGCTCCGCCGGACTCCTTGCCGGAAGCTTTTGATTGGGTCTGTTGTTCGGGCTCTTCGTATTGAATTTCGCTTTCGAAGGTAATGTTCAATTTACGCGATTTTGTTTTTTGCATCTGCAGACAGTCTCCTCTTCAGCTGCTATGGTAAGACTAATTTGCCCACGGCGCACAGGCGTCATTCTTCAATGATCTTCCTTGGATCGGACAACTAAAGAAGCCGTTTTTTGGTTACAATGAATCAGAGAACGGCAAACGATGTTGTATTCAGCTTGAAAAAGGAGACAGCCATGAAGAAACGCAATATGCCCGTCATGCTGATCGCGCTTTGCTTGACGGTACTCGCCGTTTATCAAGCGGCGGAAGTGAGCCGCAGTGCCGAAGCGAGCGCCGCGGCAGGCGGCAGACCGCAGGAAATGGTCTATCAAAAGCCGGTGCCGGCCTTTACCTTGAAGGGGCTGGACGGCCAACAATATCGGGTGGGAGGCCCGCGCGAGAAGCCGCTATTGATCAATTTCTGGGCGTCATGGTGCGGGCCCTGCCTTGAGGAAGCTCCCGACTTGAAGCGGGTGTACGATAAATACGGCGGACAGTTCGATCTGTATTCCGTCAACGTCACGAGAGAGGATCGGCTGGACGATGTCAAGCGGTTCGTCAAGCAGCATGAGCTGGCTTTTCCGATTTTGCTGGACAGCGAAGGAACTACGGCGGAGATGTACCGGATCTTGGTCGTGCCGACCAGCTTCTTGGTCGACAGGCAGGGGAATCTGCGCGAGGTGATTCACGTTCTGCCCCCGGATATGCTGGAGAAGCGAATCCAAGCTTTAATCCAAGGATAATGACAAACACCCCCTTGCCCGGAATATCGATTCCTGACAAGGGGGCGTTCGCATTGTATGATTAATGATTGACTAAACCGACACGTTCTCTGTGCTCATCCGGCACGACGGTACAGGATTGTCCGAGCAGGGCATAACGGAAGCTGTCGACCAAGGCGTCCCAGCTTGCTTCGATCACATTGCCCGATACTCCAACCGTGCTCCAGGAGGAAGAGAAGTCCGTCGACTCGACCAGCACGCGCACTTTGGCGGCTGTCGTATCTTTTTCGTCCAGTACTCGCACCTTGTAATCGCTGAGATGAACGTTCTGCAGCGACGGATAATACTGCATCAAGCATTTGCGAAGCGCATTGTCCAGCGCATTTACCGGTCCGTTGCCTTCAGCCGCGTTATACACGGTCTCTCCGTTCACCTTCAGCTTCACGATCGCTTCGGTAACAACCGGCTGATCGGCCGTTTTCACGACCATAATTTTGAGCGATTCCAGCGTGAACGCTTCTTCCAGCTTGCCGTAGGCATCGCGGATCAGCAGCTCCAGCGTGGCGTCGGCGCCTTCGAACTGGTAGCCCTGATGTTCCATATCTTTGATCTGCTCGATCAGCTTTTTCGTTTGCTGATTGTCGTTGTCGAAATCGAGTCCGAGCTCCTGCGCTTTGAACACAAGGTTGCTTTGACCGGCCAGTTCGGATACGAGCACGCGCTGCTTGTTGCCGACGAGCTCCGGAGTGATATGCTCGTACGTGCTGGAATTGCGCAAAATGGCCGATACGTGAATGCCGCCCTTATGCGCGAAAGCGGCGGAGCCGACATAAGGCTGATTAACCGGCAAATGCATATTGGCGATCTCGCTAACGTAGCGGGCCACTGTGGATAAGGTCGCCAGCTGCTCCGCGCCGATGCATTCATATCCCAGCTTTAGCTGCAGGTTCGGAATGACCGATACGAGATTGGCGTTGCCGCAGCGTTCCCCGAAGCCGTTGATGGTGCCTTGCACCTGCGTGGCGCCCGCCATAACGGCGGAAAGGCTGTTGGCCACCCCCAGCTCGCAATCGTTATGGGCATGGATGCCGATCGGAGTGGAGATCGTTTGCTTGACGACCGTAACGATTTGAGAAATTTCATGAGGCATGGAGCCGCCGTTCGTATCGCACAGCACGATCCAGTCCGCTCCGGCTTCCTCCGCCTTTTTAATCGTTTGAAGAGCGTACTCCGCATTGTTCTTGTAGCCATCAAAGAAATGCTCGGCATCGTAAATGACTTCGAGTCCGTTGCTTTTCAAATATTTGACGGAGTCGTAGATCATCGCCAGGTTTTCTTCCAGCGTCGTTTGAATCGCCTGGTGCACGTGGAAGTCCCACGATTTGCCGAAGATGGTGGCTACGGGAACCCCGACCTCGAGAATCCGGTTCAGGTTCAGATCGTTCTCCGGCAGCGTATCCTTCCTGCGGGTGCTCCCGAAAGCGGTCACTTTGGCGTTCTTCAGCTCAAGCTCCTTGACCCGGTTGAAAAACTCGATATCCTTGTTGTTGCTGCCAGGCCATCCGCCTTCAATATAGTGAACGCCAAGAGAGTCCAGTTTGCGGGCGATCTTCATCTTGTCCTCGACGGATAAGCTGATTCCCTCTCCTTGCGTGCCGTCTCTTAGGGTAGTATCAAAAATTTTTACGGTAGTAGCCATGGATTGTCCTCCTGAGTCATACTGGGCTTGCGCAAAATATAATTAATAATTATATCACAATCCTTCCAAAGAAGGATACGGTTTTCAAAAAATAGACGGTTCGCCGTGCTTGACCTTGCTTTCGCAAACATTTATGCTGAACGTAACATGATTCTGGGGGTGCACCACCATGCGGCGTGCAGGGCGATATTCGGGTCCATTTCGCTCCGAGTATGAACATGGAAAATAAAGAAGCATATCCTGTTAACGGAAGAGTTATTCTTCATATTGATATGAATGCGTTTTACTGCTCGGTCCACGAAGCCGTAGAACCCGAATTGTATAAAGGCAAGCCGACGGCGGTGGCGGGCAGCGTAGAGCTGCGCAAGGGCATTATCGTGACATGCTCCTATGCGGCAAGAGGCAGAGGCGTCAAGACGGGGATGCTCGTCGGCCAGGCGCAGAAGCTATGTCCCGAGCTGATCATTATCCGTCCCGATTTCGATTTATACCGGCAATTTTCCAGACGCTTCATGAAAATTGCCTACGATTACTCGCCGCTCGTTCAGGCGATGTCGATTGACGAATGCTACGTCGATATTACCGGCTCCAAGCAGTTCGGAACTCCTCTTGAGATTGCCGAGCTGATCCAGCGGCGGATCGCCGACGAGCTCCTGCTTCCCTGCTCGATAGGGGTGGCTCCGAACAAGCTGCTGGCCAAGATGGCCTCGGATATGAAGAAGCCGCGCGGCATATCCGTGCTGCGCAAAAGGGACGTTCCCCGGCTGCTGTGGGACCGGCCGTGCGCTTATTTGTACGGAATCGGCGGCAAGACGTCCGATAAGCTGAAGCGGCTCAATATTCATACGCTGGGCCAGCTCGCCCATGCGAGCGATAAGCTGCTGGAAGAGCATTTCGGCATCATGGGGGCGCATCTGAAACGCGCGGCCAACGGAGACGATTCGTCACCCGTAGAGCCCGAGCAGGACCAGAGCAAATCGATCGGGCATACGACGACTTTGCCTACGAATTATACGGAGACGGCGGATATTCATCGCGTCTTTCTCAATTTGGCCGATCAGGTCGGACGGCGGCTGCGCAGGCAGCATTTGATGACGCAGACGGTGCAGATTACGATTCGCGATCCGGACATGAAGACGATTACTCGGGCTTCGAAGCTGAATGCGCCGACCGAAAACCGGGAAGATATTTATCATATGGCCTGCAAGCTGTTCGAAGATCATTGGCCCGCAGGCAAGCCCGTCCGCTTGCTCGGAATCACCTTGCAGAGTTTGCTCGATAAAAAAGACGCGCCGATTCAGCTCGATTTATTCGATTACCAGAAGCAGCCTGCCAAGGAGAAGCTGAACCGGGCGATGGATGCGCTGCGCGATAAATTCGGGGAACATGCGGTTCTTACGGCAGGCATGCTCGGCAATGACCCCTCTGCTTTAATCCGCAATCACAAGACCAGAGGAACCTCGCTGCAGATGGATCATTTGAAGGAGCAGCCATTGGAGGAAGAGTAAATGAAGGAATGCATCGGCTTCGCCGGATTCTCGGACAGCGGCAAAACGACGCTTGTTTCCCGGCTCATCGCTTATTTCCAGGAACGGGGAGTCCGCACAGGGGTTATTAAACATGATGCTCATGGGCATTATAAAGAAGCGGAAGGGACGGATTCGGCCGGATTTATTGCGGCGGGAGCCGCGGCAGCCGCAGTCGTTTCCCCCGATTCGTACATCGTTTACCGGCGGGAACCAAGGCTGCTGGAACAGCTCGTCGGCGAGCTGCGGTCGAATCAGGCCGAGCCGCTGGAGATCATATTGATCGAGGGCTTCAAGCGGGCCGGACACGATCAATTGGCGATTTTCCGCAATGAAGAACAGTCCCGCATTTTGCAACTGCTCGCCAAACCGCCTATCGCGGTTGTCGCTCCTGCGGAGCTGGAGAAATATCGTATCGAAGGAGTTCCTTTTTTCCATCCGGATGATATTGCAATGATAGGAAAGTTTATACAAGAGCGCGTCAAATCAGGGAGCTAGACTTCCGTCCGGGACAGTTTTTATTTGAACTTTCAGGAGTTTTATATTATATTTTAGGTTGAGGATACATTATGAGGTTTTAACTAGGGAGGATATTAACAATGGCAAAATACACTTGGGTTGAGAAAGATACCTGTATCGCGTGCGGAGCCTGTGGCGCGACGGCTCCTGATATTTACGATTACGACGACGAAGGTCTTGCCGAAGTTATTTACGAAGGCGACGGCAACCAAGGCGTAACGGAAATTCCGGAAGATCTGTACGACGATCTGCAAGACGCTCAAGACGGCTGCCCTACGGATTCTATCAAAGTGGCCGACAGCCCGTTCAACTAATAACGCCCGATTGGCGCGGTTTTACGAAAAAAGCTTCATCACTAGGTATGTAGACCTAGCGGTGAAGCTTTTTTTGTTTCAGCCGTACAATACTTATGTTATTATGGAAAATTTGTGTTACTATTAGGACGAAACTAGGTCTGGAGGGTCATGGATGAAGAAGAGTGTCAGCAAACCCGCTGTCATTGCGACCGGCAACGCAATTATTGTACTTGTCTGTTTTGTTTTTTTATTGATAGGTCTTTGGAAGGTGCTATCGAATCAGGCGTTGGACTTTAATCTGAAGCAGTCCATGACCGGGCAGCCGCATGAGGATATCGTCGTGGTAGGTATCGACACGGAATCTATTAAATCGGTCGGACCTTATCCGTGGGATCGAAAAGTATACGCAGAGCTCATTCAGAAACTGGAAAAGGCCGGAGCCAAGGTGATCGGCTTCGATATCGAATTTTATACCGAGAGCGGCAATCCCGAAAGCGACAAGCAGTTTTCCGAGGCGTTATCTCATTACAATAATATTGTCCTTCCGTCTCATGCCGGCGTAGAAGGGGATTTCGAGCGGAAAACGAAGGTCAAGGAGGGAGAGCTGATCTCTGCCAGAACGATTGAGCAGCCTATTCCGATGTTTCGGCAGTACGCGAACAAGGCGCATATCAATGCGGCGATCGACAGCTCCGACGGGGTGATTCGCACGAATTGGCTGCAGATCGAAACGCCGGAAGGGGTGTTCCCATCGCTGGCGCTCGCTATGGCGCAGCTGGGCGGGGTGGACGTCGGCAAGTATTTGGATAAGCCCGCACTGCAAAACCGGCCCAAGTCCGAGATGTATATCAAATGGGATGCGACGGAGAAAGACTTCGAGACGGTTCCGTTCGCCAAGGTGCTGAGCGGCGCCATTCCGGACGACGCTTTCAAGGATAGGATGGTGCTTGTCGGTTATACCGCCCCAGGTTCGGATGAAGGGATCACGCCGGTTGAGCAGCATATGCATCTGGTGTATGCGCATGCGAACATATTGAATCAGCTGCTGAAGCAGCAATGGATACAGCCTGCCGGCGGCGCATGGACGGTCGCTTCGGTTTTGTTCATGATTTTGCTGTTCGGGCTGCTGACATGGAAGCTGAAGCCGATTCTGGGCGTTATCGCCGTGTTCGGATGCTCCGTGCTGCTGCTCGCCGTCCAATACGTTTCCTTCGCCTACACCGATCTGTACATAGATACGATTGGAGCCGTTGCGAGCGGGCTTATTTCGTATTTGGTCAATATCTCTATGAAAACGTATTTTGAGACGAAGCAAAAAAATTACATTACGAAGCAGTTCGGCCGGTACATATCACCCGATCTGGTCAAGGAGATCGCAAGGAACGATTCCGATATTCGCCTCGGGGGCATCAGCAAGGAGCTGTCGATCTTATTTCTCGACGTGCGCGGCTTCACCCCGCTGTCGGAGAAGCTGAAGCCCGAGGAAGTGGTCGATTTTCTCAATATGATGTTCAACTTGATTACGGAACGGGCGCTTGAGAATCACGGAACGATCGACAAATTTATCGGGGATGCCGCGATGATTTTGTACAATGCGCCGCTCGACGTTCCGGAGCATCCGTATTACGCCGTTAAGACCGCTTACGAGATTCAAAAAGGCATGGAGCAGGTGCGGGCCGACGTTTGGGACAAATACGGAGTGACCATCAGCGTAGGCATCGGCATCAATACCGGCGACGTCGTCGTCGGCAATATCGGTTCCTATTTGCGCGTCGACTATACGGCGATCGGGGATAACGTCAACACGGCGGCGAGAATCGAATCCAATACGGGACCGAACCAAATTCTCGTATCGGAAGCGACCTATGAATTAACCAAGCTTTATTTCGAATATCAATACGTCGGAGAGAAGCTGATGAAGGGAAAAAGCAAACCGCTCAAGCTGTACGAAGTGACCGGCTGGAAAGCCGCTCCTGCGGTGCCGAAAAAACCGGAGGCGGCGTCATAATGCGCCAATTTATGCATTGTCAATTGCTGGTTGTCATTTTACAATGAAATATATAGAGTCATAGAGTCGCAAGATTCATAGAATGATGTCTTTAGGAGGAGTTAGGTTGTGGGAGCTGCGAACCGGATTGGGCTGCGAAACTGCAAATCGTTTTTTTCTATAATTCTCGTCTTTTGTTTCATATTTTCTTTGCTGGCATCCGCTATGGCTCCGCAGGCACAGGCCAAATCGAGCCGCGTAGCGATTGTGGCGGAAGTCAGCGGCGATGTCACCGTGCGCAAGGCGGGAGGCTCCAAATCGTATACGGTTTATGAGGATATGAGCCTGAATGAGGGGGATCTTGTCTCTACGGGAAGCGGGGCTTCCCTTGTCTTAAGAACGGCGGATCACGACGATGAAATTACCGTCGGCGAAAACGCGGAAGTGTCCATATCGGATTTGACCAACCAGGGAGGGGGCAAGACGTCCAAGTTTAAGCTTTGGGCGGGATCGGCCTGGACGAAGGTCAAGAGTCTGGTCGGCTCGGAGGACGATTTCGAGATTGAAACCCCGACCGCCGTCATGGGAGTCCGGGGCACGTACTTGTATACGAGTGTAAATCCGGTTACCGGCCAAACGACGATGCTCGTAGCTGCCGGCGTCGTCAGCGCTACGACCGTAACCAGCTATGATGCGGGAAATGCGGACAAACCGAATCAGGAGAGACAGCATGTCACCGTGTATCCCTCCCAGCAAATTAATCTGGATTCGCGAACCGGCGTATCCGACCTGCGCGTCAATGTAGACTACGTCAATCCGGAAGAAATCGTTAGTTCGGCTCCTCCCGAGGTTATTCAGGCGCTGCTGAACAACATTCAAGGACTGCAGCAGGAAAATGATCAGATCAAGCAAAAGCTTAAGCAGGGATCGATGCAGTTCGACCCAAGCGGCATTTTGAAGATTAACAATAACGACGATTTGAATAAAGTGACCCAAAACTTCGACGCGCTTGTTCCAAATTTGGCCAAGGCCGCCGTCGACAGCAGGAAATTGTCCGAGAAGGCGATCGATGAGGCTAACCAAAAGATTCAAAATGAGCAGCGAAAAATCGATCTTAATAACGTTCCGCCAATCGATAGAAGCGCAGGGTTGGACCCTGAAGTAGCGCAGTTGAAGCAGCAGCAGCAAGCTTCCGAATTCAACAAGGCGGCTCTTGAGATGCAGCAGCTGGCCCAAATGCAGCAAAGCCTGGGCGAGATGCTGGATAAACTGATGGCTGAAAAACAAAAGATCGACGAGGCGAATCAAAAAGCGCTTGAAGCCGCAAATCAAAGCGCGATGGCTCAATATATGTCCCAGCTTAGCGGCGAGCAGCTGCAGCGGTTTCTGGACAGCGCAGCCGCCAACAGCGCGCCTCAGGGCGGCGGCACAACCGCGTCCGGAGGAAGCGGAGGAGGCGGAGGATCGCATTCCTCGCTGAAGCAGCCTCCGAGTCCGACGGTGACGAGCCCTCAGCAGGCGGCGACCGGGTTTAATCCGGCAGTCGTTCAAGCAAGAGCGCCCGAAGATACCGAACTGCGGATTTATAACGGCAGCGAGCTGCTTGCATCCGCGCCCGGGGCGGGAGATCGGGACGTCGCCTTGACGCTGAAGACGCTGCCCGAAGGCACTTACAATTTGACAGTCGTCGCGGTAAGAAGCGGCATGACGAGCAGCCCGGTGTATTTGCCGGCCATTACGATTTCCGATGCTCCGATTCTGATCAGCCCGCAAACCGATCTGGCAACGAATACGCCGATCATCGTCGTGAAGGCGCCGATAGATACGAAGGTCAAAGTCATGAGGCAGGGGGTAACGATTGCCGAGGCGGCCGGTCAAGGCGATCAAGAAGTATCGATTCCGCTGACCGGCTTCATGGGCGGGGTTATCGTATTGGATGATTTGACGATTGTGACGGACCGCGGCGGCTTGCTCAGCGCTCCGGTAGCCGTGCCGAAAATAACGGTGGATCAGTCCATGGCTATCTTCCTTCAATCGGTCACAAGACAGAATAACGCGGTTACGGCGAATTTGGCGATGAAGCATTTCGTGAAACCGAACGCTTTCTACGCGGTAGAAGCGCATCTCGTTTATGATAACCGGCTTAGCTATAAGGGGGACGGGACGGTCGTTCGCAGCAGTGACACTGTATTCGGTTCCCGGTCGCAGAGCGTCGAGCGGCTTATGCAGTCCGCCGGCGCTGCCGAATCGGAGCTCATCTATGCGGCCTCCGCATTCGGAGCGGACTCCGGAGCTATTGAGGTACCGGGCGAGCAGGCGCTTGTCTCCATCCCGCTTGCCTTGTCCGGAAGCGATGTGAACTCGCTGAACGTCAAGCTGATCTATTATAAAGTGGTCGACCGGACAGGCAAAGTGATCGCCGAGGTCAATCTGGCCAGTCAGCCGGACGCACTTCCCGTGAAGTAAGAAAAGCAGGAATATATTGAATAAGGGTAGAGGGGAACTGGAAAGCTTATGAAGAAAACAGGAAAGCTGTTCGTTTTCGCAGCTATGACGGCATGCTTGCTGGGCGGCGGGACGAGCGCGGGGGCGGCGAATTTTGCGGATGCTCTGCTGAGCAGCGACGGACAGATCATGACGGATGTGACGACTTATTCGGGCAGCGGCGACTTCGGAAGCTATGACGGGCAGCGGCTTGAGTCCACATTCCGCAATCCCGACTCGCTGCTGCCGCTTGGGGACGGCAGCCTGCTCGTTACCGATGCGAGAAATCATATGCTGCGAAGCATTGCAGGCTCAGGCGTCAAGACTTACGCCGGCATGCTGATCGGCCGGGACGACAAGGGCTTGCCTATGGGCGTAAGGCTGGACGGAACGGCGCTTCGCTCGGCCTTTCAGCAGCCTGCGGGGCTTGCCGCCGATGCGGCCGGCAATATATATGTCGCCGATTCGGGCAACAACGCGATCCGCAAGATCGATCCGGCCGGCAGCGTAACGACGCTGGCCGGCAACGGCTTAACCGGCGACAAGGACGGCAAAGGGACGGAAGCGACCTTCAACCATCCGAAGGATGTCGCCGTAGCTCCTGACGGGACGGTCTATGTCGCCGATTCGCTGAATCATGCGATCCGCCGTATTGCCAAGGACGGTCAAGTCACTACCTTGACCGCCGATTCCAAGCGGCCGGTGGAAGTAACTCCGGGGCAAGTCGTATGGGGAGGCGATTATGCGGACGGAGAGATCGCCAAGTCCAAGTTCAACGAGCCTTCCGGTTTGGCTATCGACGGCAAAGGCAATTTGTACATCAGCGATTCGGGCAACCAACGTATTCGCTATATGGATTTTTCCTCCGGTAAAGTGACGACGGTAGCTGGCGGCGGAACCGGATCGGCGGCGACCGGCGGATCGCTGTACGGCAATACCGAATTGTACGTTCCAGGCGACTTTGCCGACGGAGACGCTCAGAAAGCGATGTTCAATTATCCTGCAGGGCTTGCCTTGACGGAAGAAGGCGGCGTTCTTATCGCCGACAGCATGAACCATTCGATCCGTTATTTGCATGGCGGCCAAGTCGTCACGCTGGCGGGAGACGCCGGCAAGCCGACCGGGGAGAACGACGGGATCGACCGTTATGCCCGGTTCTACCGGCCGACGGACGTTGCGGTGACGGCAAGCGGCGACATCTTCATCGCCGATTCGTATAACAACAAGATTCGGAAGCTGAGCTTGTATCAGCTGCCTTCCGACCTGCCTCAGGATGACGGGATCAAGGTCGTGCTGGGCTCTCGGATCATAGCGTTCGAGGCGCCGCCCGAAATCGTCAATGACCGTACGATGGTTCCGGTGCGAGCCATTACGGAGGCGCTCGGCTACAACGTCACTTACCGGGACGAGGATCGCAGCGTGCAGCTTAGCAAGGACGGGACGACCGTCGAATTGTATATCGGCAAGACCGGCATGACGACGACGGAAGCAGGCAAGCCTGCAGCCGTTCATGAAACGGATGCCGCTCCTTACATCGAGCATGATCTGACCTATGTTCCCGTGCGTTTTTTTGCCGAAGAGATCGGCTTGGACGTGCAATGGGATCAAGCGACGCGGACGGTCATTGTCCGGAAAAAGCAGTCGGTGCAATAAGCGTATGAGAAAAGACCTATGATGGCGGAGGGGCTCGAGAGTTCCCTTCACATCATAGGTCTTTTAGATTATGATAAAGGTATGATTGTCATGAACCGGGAGGAGAAACGGTGTCCGACTTACAGCAGCTGCACAGCAAGATCACGGAATTGGAGAAACGCAATAAGGAGCTTTCTCTCATGCTGGAATCAGCCGAGGAGTTACATAAAGGCTTGGCCGCGAAGGACCATCGAGTGTCGATGAGCGTTATTCACTCGCTTATTTTGGCGCTGGATTCGCGCGACCCTTATACGGCCGGACATTCCTCCAGGGTGGCTCTTTATTCGCTATGGATCGCCAAAGAGCTGGGCGTCTCCGGGGAAGACTGCTTTCAGTTTCACCAATCGGCCTTAATGCATGATATCGGCAAGATCGGAGTGCCGGATAAGGTGCTCCTGAAGGCGGACAGTTTGGACGATGAAGAGTTTCTGATCATGAGCTCCCACACGACGATCGGGGCGCGGATCTTGTCCCGGATGGAACCGTACGAGAGAATGCTGCAGGCAACCGAAGTCGCCAAATACCACCATGAGAAAATGGACGGCTCGGGCTATCCGGAGGGGCTTCGCGGAACGGAAATTCCTTTTTTTGCTAGAATTGTCGCCGTTGCTGACGCTTTCGACGCGATGACGACGGACAGACCTTACGCCAAAGGGCGAAGTTACCGCGACGGAGTCGCCGAAGTTATCCGCTGCAAAGGAACGCATTTCGACCCGGAAATGGCGGACGCTTTCGAAGCGGTCATGCGGCGGCGGCATTATTTGGACGGCTTCAGCGGCAGAGAGCTTCCGGAATTCGAAGACGTTCATCCGTAAATGTGTTGCGAGTACAGCTAAAAACGAATGATATAGATGAGCGAGGGAAGCCCGGCGACGTTTAGCCATAAGCGTTATGCCGGGCTTTTGCATGAATCGGAGGAAGCGTTCGCCCGATGTTTTTCCGAAAGCCCTTTAAAACGGCGCCACCGCTGCCGATATTACTGGGAGAAAGCTGGAAAGCGGGAGGGAGGGCCGGAGGTGAAACCGAAGGATCACGATGAACAGCTTCGCCAATTTTTTCAGCACCATCCGTTGGATGATCCGTTATATTTGAAGAAGTACGTCAGGGAGCATCCGCAGAACAAAATGGCCTGGTATTTGCTCGGCCGAGAGTACGACGCGCAGGGCAAGCGGGGCAAGGCGCTGTACTGCTATACGCAGGCCGGCGAAATATACGAGGCCTTCGAGAACCGGACGATTGCGGTTTCTCCCGAATCGGAGCGGTCCTTAACTTTGTGGGAGCGGCGCGGCAAAAGAAACAAGCTGCTCGGCCGATTGAGGCTGGCCGGCCTGACTCTGCTTCTGCTGCTGGGCGTCGTATTCGCACCGCAATGGGGGTCCGAGACCCGGCAGAGTCAGCAAGCCTACACGCTTCCTCCGGATATGACCGCAGATCAAGTGCAACAAACGAAAGTATATTATGTGACCGGCGATAAATCCAAGGAAAGGGTGGGGGCGGCGCTGCAGCAAATGCTGCTGCAGGAGAGATTGAACCGTTACGCCATATTGGCTTACGGCAAGCCGGCGGCAGGCGGCGATTGGATTTCCTGGCTTACGCCTCCGGACATCCTGTTGTCCGTCGCCGCCCGGCAGGACGCTTCCCAGCAGCAAATCGAATATCACGATGCCGAAAGCTGCGGCTGTCAGCCGACGGACCCCGCCAAGCCGCAGGCCGTCTACCGGGCGTGGTCGCAGCAGAGGGAGCAGGAGCTTGTGCTGAATTCCGCTCTTCAGGCATACGAGCGTAAGTATGGCGAGGCTGCGGACAGCTTGGCCGACTTAAGCAGGCCTTATCCGGACAACGTGCTGTCCGGCGCAACCCCGTTCATGGAGCAGCTGTACCAGGAACGCAAAGGGCAAGCGGCGCAAGCGGCCGCGGCATCCGCTCCCGTACTGGCAGATGCGGAAGCTTCCGCTTCGGACGCTTCCTCCGCCGGAGACGAAGGAGTAGGCACAGGCGGGCTCGTCAAGCCGCTTAGCGAGCCGCTCTCCATCGTAGTGGACAAGTCGAATCACCGGCTGGCGCTTGTCAGCGGGCGATTTATCGTACGAATCTATCCTGTCGGTCTCGGAGCCGGCAGGACGCCGGAAGGCACCTTCGAAATATCGGAGAAGGTACGTAATCCGAACGGCAAATCGAACGGCGAATTCGGCAGCCGCGGTATGACCTTATCGGATACGCAGTATGCGATTCACGGGACGAATAAGCCGTCCAGCATCGGCAAGGATCAATCGCTCGGCTGTGTGCGCATGCTGAAGGAGGACATTGAGGAGCTGTTCGCGATGGCGCCGCTAGGAACGCCGGTGACGATCGGCCACGGGCTGCTGCCGACCGAGATCAAGCGAGGGCAGCCGCCGTTCGGCCTGCCGGTATCCAGCGAGGAGACTAATCCGGGGAAGGTGTACAAGTGGCTTGATTGAGCCGACACGGCTTCAAGCCCGTGAAGGGCTGCAACGGCAAAAAGGAGCGTATCTCTTGCGATGAAGAGAAGCGCTCCTTTTTCAATAAATCAGCTGCGTCACTTGTTAAAGACGAGCAACACGGCCATAACCACAATCAGCGCGACGAATATGGAGCCGACCCAGATAATCGCTTTTTTGTTGACGGTTTCTTGCGGTTTGCGCTGCTGCAAATAAGTTGGTTTTTTTCGGTGCATAGAGATCCGCCCTGCCTTTTCATAGATTTAAGCATATTTTATCATAATGGACCCGGTGAAGAACATCATTTTGCATGGCTTGTCCTCTTTATTTTTCCTCGATAAAACGATAAACTGTTCAAGGAGAGCAACTTAAAGAACGGTTAGGGGAGAGCAAGCATGCTTTATAAGAAGATAGCAAAACCGGTGTTATTTCGGATGGACCCCGAAAAAGCCCATCATTTGACGATAGACGGGCTTCATACGGCCAGCCGTTTGCCGGGAGGCAGGGCGCTGCTGCGAGGAATGTATGGAGTCCCTCGATATCCGGAGCTGGAGACGAACCTGTGGGGAATCCGTTTCGGCAATCCGGTGGGCCTTGCGGCAGGGCTCGACAAAAATGCGAAGGCGGTGCAGGGCTTCTCCAGCATCGGCTTCGGCTTCATGGAGGTCGGCACCGTCACGCCCAAGCCGCAGGCCGGCAATGAGCTGCCAAGACTGTTCAGGCTGCCGGAGGATACGGCTCTGATCAACCGTATGGGCTTCAATAACGTCGGGATCGAAACGATGGCCGAGCATCTGCGTCAGACGGGCCGTCGTTCGATACCGCTTGCGATCAATATCGGCAAGAACAAGACGACGCCGAACGAACAGGCGGAGGAAGATTATCGGGCATGCATCCGCGGGCTGTACGCTTACGGAGATTTTTTCGTGGTAAATATCAGCTCTCCGAATACGCCGGATCTGCGTAATCTTCAGCATGGAGACGATTTGTCCAGACTGCTTGCGGCCGTTAAGGACGAGATGGAGCTGCAGCATCGTAAGCACGGGGGAGCGCAGAAGCCGATTCTTGTCAAGATCGCTCCCGATCTGGAGGGCGACGAGATCACCTATATCGTGCGTACGATCGCAGACAGCGGCGTGTCCGGTATTATCGCATCGAATACGACCATATCGCGCGCGGGCTTAACGCATCCTCATAAAGGAGAAGCGGGAGGCTTAAGCGGCAAGCCGTTGACGGAACGTTCCACCAAGCTGATTCATACCGTTTATGCGGCTATGGAAGGGAAGCTTCCTATCATCGGTTCGGGAGGCATATTTACGGCGGAAGACGCATATGCCAAAATTTGCGCCGGAGCGAGTCTGGTTGAAGTATATACGGCATTGATATATGAAGGCCCCGGATTAATCCGGAAGCTGAATGAAGGTTTGCGGGCACTCCTCAGGAAGGACGGCTTCAAGCATATTGCGGAAGCGGTCGGTTCAGCCCACAGAAGGTAAAGGAATGGAGGAACACGGATGGATGGTCTCGACTGGAAAAAATTTTTATTGCCTTACGAGCAGACGGTAGAGGAATTAAAAGTAAAGTTCAAGACGCTGCGCGGCGAATTGAAAAGCCGCGAAGAATATTCTCCGATTGAATTTGTAACGGGACGCGTGAAAAAAATTTCGAGCATTCTGGAAAAGGCCAAACGATTAAACGTGCCGATGGAGCAGCTCGAGACCGGTATCGAGGATATTGCGGGAATCCGCATTATGTGCCAATTCGTCGAAGATATCGAACGGCTGGCCGAACTGATCCGCCAGCGCGAAGATATGACGCTGCTGTACGAGAAAGATTATATTAAAAACAAAAAGCCAAGCGGCTACCGGAGCTACCATATGATTGTAGAATATCCGGTGCAAACCGCGCTCGGGATGAAGCGAGTGCTGGCCGAGGTGCAAATCCGTACGCTTGCGATGAATTTTTGGGCTACGATCGAGCATTCGCTCAATTATAAATACCGGGAAAGCTTGCCGGAGGATGTCATTAAACGGCTTAGCAAGGCGGCGGAAGCCGCATATTTGCTCGATCAGGAAATGAGCAGCATCCGTGAGGAGATCGTCGAATCGCAGCAGCTGTTCGAGGATAAGTCGAATATGGTGTCCCGAGTGCTGAACGGCATTCAGGAGCTGTATTTTTACAGGCGCGTCCGCGAAGCCGCGCAGTTCCAGCTCCGCTTCAACGAGCATTGGGAGACGGATGACATGTGGTTCTTCAAGGAGCTGCTCAGCGACATCGACGAAGCCATCGCCCGGGCGAAAAAAGGGCAGCAGGATGAATCTTGAGCCGGATTGGCCGGGAGGGGGACGACAGATGATCGGGAACAGCTCCTATGATCGGCTCTATGTGGAATTCGTATATTACTTTAACGTCGCGCGGGATTACTTCGAATGCCACGAAGTGATGGAGGAGCTATGGCTGGAAGAAGGCCGGGCTCCTTTGTACCAAGGGCTGCTGCAGGTGGCGGTCGGGTTGTATCATCACCGCAACGGCAATGTAAGCGGAGCGGTCAAGCTGTTTACCGCCGCGCTGGAGAAGCTGGAGCCCCGGCAGAAGGCCGAGGCGGGGATCGATCTCGTCCGGCTGGTCCGGGACAGCCGACTGTATTTGGCGAAGCTGGAGCGGATCGAGGAACAACCGTTCGACTTCTACGATCTGGACATACGCATAACCGACCCGGAGCTGGAGACGATGGTCGAGGCGCTGCGGGAGAACCCTCCCGTACCGGGAGAAGAACACTAGCCGGGTAGGGCAAAACCTTAGACTGACGTGTACTATAAAAAAAGGACCGCTGCCGTGAACTGCACTCCTATTGTTAGACACCGCTAACGATGGGGGAGGTTTACAGGCAGTGAGGTCCTTTTTTACCGTGCGGGAATGTTTGAGCTTATTAAAAGCGTGGTGAAAAAGCGGCCGGGAAGTCGGCGGCGAGTTGGAATAGCGAGTGGGAACTTCAATCATCGCCGGAGGACGCTCCAACGTATCCGTTTAGACAATGGTTTGGCTGCAGGCTGGATTTTTATCGCGAAAATAGCGCTTTCGCGCGCCGCTCCCCATGTATCTTTCTCGGGAACGGGCAAGCGCTCGAACGGTCTGGAAGGGAGCTGCAGTACAGTAGGTGCAGCCCCCGGAACCGAGCATCGAACCGTTTCTAATTGTAACGGACATGGGGGCAGCTCTTCTTTGAAAGGCCGCTGCGGGACCGTTCTATTGGCTCTTATACTTCAAAAGAAACTGTTTATAATCGTCCTGGGAATAGCCCTGTTCTCCGGCTCCGGCCAAACCGCCTTCCATCCGCTCCACTTCCTTGCCGCCCTTGTAATAAATGAGCGTGGGAGTAAATTGGATGCCGTATTTGTCCCAGCCGTCCTTGAACTCTTCCAGGTTAAACTGCTTGATGTCGACGCCCATTTCTTTGGCCATCGGGGCGAGAACGGGGGTTGTCCGTTTGCAGTGAGGGCATGTCGAAGCGAAATAATACAGGAAGAAATTTTCTTTATTGTTCAGCTTCTTATCCAGATCGGCAGGCAATATAATATTTTGGTAATTTGGATCGTCCAGCTGCTTGACTGTTTCGGGATTCAGCTTGTCCGGCGCAATGCCGTATACGTTATTCGCATATTTCCCGTTCTTGGCTTTTGCCGATTGCTGGTTGATCACGTAAAGCGCGCCGAACAGGACGATAATGATGGAAAAATAAATAGCCAGCTTTTTCATAAATACCCTCTTTCCAGTTCAATGTCTGTAATAATCATACATCATAATGGAAGGATTTTCGACAAAAGCGTGGAATAAAACAGTAGGCTTTTTGCAGTGCGTTCACATTATATAGCGGACTAAAGGGGAATGGAATTTGAAGAAATTCGGATTGAGAACGGTGCATCCTTATGTATGGCTTGTTTTAGGGGGGCTGCTGCTGATCGTATTGTTCGCCGCCGTTTATTCGGTCAGTAAGCCGGGCGTCAATCGGGCCACCCAAGTAAGCGCGGCGGAAACGAACGAAGACCGCGTCAAATTATTTCCATCCCCGCCTGCCTATCAAGTATTGGAAGCTTATAAGGAGAAAAATCCGGATTTGCCCGGACATGATTTCGGTCCCCTGCAGCTCGGTAAAGTCAAGCTGAACCGAGGGTTCGCCCTCACGGTCAAAAAAGCGCAAGTGACGAAGCAATATAAAGCGGCGGACGAGCGGCGCATGATCTATTTTATCGAGCGGGAGCTGACCCAGGAAGAGCAAGCCTGGACGCAAATGGATATAGCTGTGGCGGAGCCTTCGAGCGGGCAATACGCCACCCAGACGGTCGGCTATACGTACGGGCCTTCGCCCGAGCCGTTCGAACAATCGACGCTGCTGTGCGGCTTCGTATCCGATGACGAGTTTCTGTATACGACGGTGCTGAACGCGGATCAGGAATGGATTTATCAAGTGAACAAATTTGATCTGAGCCAAAAGACGATTACGCCGGTCATGGAGCTGTTCCGGTACGAACCGCTTCCCGGCAACGGGCCGGCCGTTCCGCCTGTCATTTACAGCGCCGAGCTGACTCCGGATAAGCAGCATTTGTTCGTCCGCGACAGTTTGAACGGGATTGCCAATTATAACCTTATTACGGGAAAAATGCAGCGTCTTATCGGAGGTTCAAACGAGCTTCGCGCGGGAGAACATTTCGAGACGATCGGAACCAGCGGCATCGCTCTATTCGGGGCGAACCGCTATCAAAGCGATATATATTGGATCGATATGAACGCGGGGACGGTGAAACAGCCGTTTGTTCAGGAGAAAGGCTATGTCGATCCGGGAACAGATGCAAAAGGGAAAGAGATGTATTATAATTTTACCTACGATCGCGCTCCCGAGCAAATAATGCAGGGAGACAACCGGACGCTGCTGCTCTCAAGCGGCGTACAGTTGGTCGATCTTCAAGGGAACTTGCTGAAACGGTTCGCTCTTCCACAAGATTCGAAGGAGAGGCTGGAATTCGGAGGGTACAGCGAAAGCAAGAAGAGCGTGCTGCTCCACAAATATATCATGGCGACCGGCAGCAAAGGCCAGCCGTATAAAAAGACGGTGAGCTGGCTGATCGGCGACATGACCACCGGAAACATGACCGTACTAAACAAGGTTGACGTTCCGGACGGCTGGGACAAGAACGATATCGTTTTTGGAAAAATATGTATCGAACCGCTCTCTCCGGTCAACGAGGAGCAGGTGTTCGTTAATGTTGCCGATAACAGCTATTATATGAGCCGCTGGAAAACGAAACAGGTCGATCTGCGGCAGGAGGAGGACGTAGTGACCTTCGTCGACGAGCCGAGCAAGAGGGTGTTTGTCAGCTCGTTCACGCGGCCGGATCTCCTTGTTGCAGCGTTCAGCTATAAGAAATATAATTGGGACAATCAGGACTTCAGCTGGTTGGACGGTCATTGGATGGCGCGTCATCAATCGCAGACGGACGGGGATAAAATTTTCTTTTTTCAAGTTAACTAGAAATTGAGCATATTTGCGGAAAGTTGGACATCGAGTATGGGCAGCAGCTTGCCTGAGGCATTCGTAACAAAGATGGAACGGTTATTGGGAACGGAGTTTCCCGCATTTCTCGCTTCGTACGAGGATACGCGGTGGTACGGACTTCGGGTCAATACATTGAAATGCAGCGTACCGGAATTTCAGGGGATGACGTCGCTTAAGCTGGACCCGATCCCCTGGGCTTCGACAGGATATTATTATCGCGAGGAAGACAGACCCGGCAAGCATCCTTATTACCACGCCGGATTGTACTATATTCAGGAGCCAAGCGCGATGGCACCCGTAGAGCTGTTGGACGTTCGTCCCGGCGAGCGGGTGCTCGATTTATGTGCGGCGCCCGGAGGCAAATCGACGCAGATTGCCGCCAAACTGGCCGGGGAAGGCGTGCTGGTCACTAACGACATTCATCCCGACAGAGTTAAGGCGCTGGTCAAAAATATCGAGCTCAGCGGCGCCCGAAATGCGGTTATTTTGAACGAAAGGCCGGAGCGACTGGAAGAGGCGTTTCAAGGCTTTTTCGATAAAATATTGATCGACGCGCCATGCTCCGGCGAGGGCATGTTCCGCAAGGAAGAGGAGATGGCCAAATCGTGGCAGCCCGCCTGGGTGGACCGCTATGCGGGAATGCAGCGGGATTTGCTGAAGCAGGGGGCGGCGATGCTGCGCCCAGGCGGACGATTGGTCTATTCGACCTGCACGTTTTCCCCGGAGGAGAACGAGCTGATGATCGCCGAGTTTCTAGGGGCGCATCCTGAGTTTCAGGTAGTTCCGGTTCTGATGCGGCATGGGTTTCAGCCGGGCAATCCAAGCTGGGTCGACATCACGGAGGTCAGTTCTATGCAAGCTGCGGCGGCCGCTCAGCAGCTGCAGGGAGCGGCGCGGCTGTGGCCGCATCAGCTTAGCGGCGAAGGGCATTTCGTCGCCGTATTGGAGCATCGCATCGGCCGGGCGGCGCCCTCGAAGCAAAGCGTCTTCCCGTCGCTAATGACCGCAGCGAGCGGAGGCAAGGATAAGGCGAAATCGAGGAGCAAGGAGCGTTACGGCTGGGAGCGAGGGCTGACGCGCAGGCAGCCGGTACTGGATTTGCAGCCGTTTTACGAGTTTATGCGGCAAATGGCCCCGGGCGTACCGGTGGACTCTATTTCCCTGCACGGAGAGCACATCTATGTAACCCCGCAAGGGCTGCCCGACTTAAGCGGAATCCGCGTCATTCGCCCGGGCTGGTATATGGGGAGCCTGAAGAAGCAGCGGTTTGAGCCGGCTCATGCGCTGGCGATGGGGCTGCGACTGCAGGAGACCAGCCGGTTCATCTCGCTGTCCTCCGATGATCCGGCCGTCGTACGCTATTTGAAAGGGGAGACGCTGGAGATGCCGGAAGAGAGGGTGCAGCTGGCAAACGGAATGGAGAAGAAAAAAGGCTATTGTCTCGTCGGTGTGGACGGTTATCCGATCGGCTGGGGCAAGTGGCTGGACGGCATGCTGAAAAACGATTATCCCCCAGGCTGGAGGTGGACTTAAGATTGAAGCAGTCAATGAGGCTTGATAAGCTGTTGGCCCATACGGGCTACGGTTCGAGAAGCGAGATCAAGGCGCTAGTCAAACACGGAGCCGTCCGGCTCAACGGCAAGCCGGTGAAAGACAGCGGCGTCCAAGTAAATCCGGAGCGGGATCAGGTTACGGTGAACGGCGAAACGGTGCAGTATCGCGAATTTATTTATTTAATGCTAAACAAGCCGCAGGGGGTCATATCTGCGACCGAAGATGCGAGAGAACGCACGGTGCTGGATTTGCTGGACGAGCAGTACAGCCATTTTGCCCCGTTTCCCGTAGGAAGGCTGGATAAAGATACGGAAGGGCTGCTTCTGCTCACCAACGACGGCAAGCTTGCCCATCAGCTGCTGTCGCCGCGCAAGCATGTTCCAAAAACGTATTTCGCCGAGGTGGAAGGGGCCGTCACGGAAGAGGACGGCGAGTCGTTCCGTGAAGGGGTGACTTTGGATGACGGATACGTCACGATGCCCGGTCGGTTGACCATCTTACGTCAGGGCGATCCGGCCGCGGGAATCGTATCCAAGATCGAGTTGACGATTATGGAAGGGAAGTTCCATCAGGTGAAAAGAATGTTCCAGGCCGTCGGCAAACGGGTCGTTTTTCTCAAACGGATTTCGATGGGACCCCTGCTGCTGGACGAGTATTTATTGCCCGGGGAATACCGGGAATTGACGCAGGAAGAACTGCTCCAGCTGCAGCGGGCCGGCATCGGCGAGAATGCCTGAACAAAGGCTTGCAAAAAATGACAGAGGAGCGGATGCCAATGAATTATTCACTGATTGCGCTTGATATAGACGGAACGCTGCTGAACGATGATCATGAAATTTCCGGGCCTACCTGCAGCGCGCTGCAGAAAGTCCAGGCGGAAGGAACGCGCATCGTGCTATGTACGGGAAGAGGACCGGGAAGCGCCATTCCCGTTCTGGAACGGCTTGGGATGAGCGGCGTGCTGATCACGCATAACGGCGCGGCTACGGTGCGTGCGCCCGGACGCGAGGTGCTGCATGAAGAAGGTTTTTCCATTGCGGAGATAACCGAACTCGTCCGCTACTGCCGCGACAGCGGCGTTCATTTTGACGTCAATACGGCTCTGGACATGTATGTGGAGAAGCTGGGAGCGGAGGCGCAGGAGATGTACGAGCAGTTCCTCGTCCGTCCGCATGTGATTGAGGACGTCTTGTCGCTCGAAGACAGAGTCGTGAAGTTCACCGTATTCGGCTCGTCCGAGGCGATGGACCGCATGGAAGCGGAATTGCCGGGAGGCTTCGTCCCTGCCGGGCTTCGCTATATTCGGAGCGGCGCCTATTTCATCGATTTTATGAGCGGCAAAGCGTCCAAAGGAAAGGCTCTCCGAAAGCTGGCGGAGGATTGGGATATACCGAGAGAGCGGATCATGGCGATGGGTAACTACTTTAACGACATCGAGATGCTCGAGTTCGCGGGACTAGGCATTGCTATGGAGAACTCTCCCGAAGCTGTGAAGCAGGCGGCGGACGCCATGACCGCTTCGAATAACGAGGACGGCGTTTATCAAGCTCTGCTGACCTACGGGGCGGTACGACAGTAACGTTTGTTTTCGTTGATGCAAGAAAAATACCGGCGCATTTTATGAAAATGCACCGGTATTTTTGTGCTGGCATAGGAAATGTGCGTGGCCGTTTCCTGCGGGCACCGGGGTTTCCCCGTAACGTTGTCCGCTTCCGGGGGTGGTTCGTCATCCAAAGTATAGATAATCAGGGCGCGGGTGCAGAGGAAGGCAGCGATTCCCTGAATTAGCTTCATTCGCGTATGCGCATAATGCGTTTTCTTTGGTTGCTCGAGGCTAAACCCCGGCATGTTGAGTGGCTAGGGGAATTACAACCAGCCAGCGCGGGTTACAATGACCAACAGGATGAACAATACTAAAATCACACCAGTGCTTGTGTAGAATCCTCCAACTCCGGACATGCTGATTCCTCCCATTTGTTAATTTACCGATAGAGCAAGACGTTTGCAGCGGTTGTTGTTGGAGTGCGGCTGTGTCTTTGTCTGTGCGCTGTTCTTGTTATCGGTTTACTTTATTATATGGCAAATGACTTCATTTGCTTGGACTCCTGTCTATTGAGGCGAGAGCAATCTGGAGAAGTACCGCGTTTTTCACCGCTGGATATATTTTGGGCTTCCTTGGGACACGCTAACAAAGAATGACCCGAAGCGCTGTACTATGAATAGTTTCATTGGAGGCGAGCACAAATGGATGTTATGCTAAGACCCGATTTGAGAACGGCTGGCGGCGAAGTGAACGATATTCTATGGAATGGGCAGTTTGTGGGCAGCATGACTCTGGTGTACCGCGAGTCCGACCGCCTATGCGGAGCGATCCAATTGGAACAAGCGATGCTTCCTCCGCATGCGAAAGCTGAGGTGATCTCCTGTCTGCAGCAGCATGTGCAAGCTTTGATCGATGCGATGGGGATTATATCCTGCGACGTGCTGGTTACTTATAGCGAATACGACCGCGTCATCGCTACGGACCGTTTGGAATCCTCCGCGGACAATGTAGAGGAGGATTTGGATTACGATTCATGGAACGATTACGACCGGCTGGAGGATGAAAATCCTGCGGATCTGGATGAATACACATTGGAAGCGGAAGACGGCGCAGCATCCTGGGATGGCTCCGTGCAAGAGGAGCTGATCTCCGAGGACGAAGCGGACGCTTATTACGAGCTGACCGTCGTCAGCGAATCGCGCAATAAGGTGAAGTACCATATTTACGACGAGGAGCAGGAGCTGGTTGCCGAATGCGATGCGCACATCAGCGGCCGGGAAGTAAGCGGAAGCGTTCGTTGGATGCTTGAGCCGGAAGAGGATGAGATCGAAGCGGTCGCGGATTTGCTGGTCAGCGATTTTGACGAAGACGAGGTGGATTCCTTCGTCCTCCATATGGAATGGGATCATGATATTATCGAAACGATCGAGCTGACGCATGAGGATTTGCTTGACGCTGCGGATGAGCCGGATTGGGAATTTGCCGAAATGGACCAAGACGATTATTCCATCGTTTTGGCGCGAGATGACGGTGACATGCTGACCTACGAAATTTACCAGCAATCTCACGGCGGGTTGCCGATTGGGACGGCGACGATCGATATAAGCCAGCGGCAGGTGACCGGATTTATCGATTTTCGCGAACCGGGCGATGCCGACGATAGGGAATATATCGTCGCTTTGCTGATGCAGGAGCTCGATAAGGAAAAAGATTTTGAAACCTTCAATGTGACGATGCTGTTCCAAAATCAGCCGTTTGAAGAAATGCTGTTCGAAAACGAACAAGTTCATTAATAAAAACATGAAAAACACTCCTTCTTCTTGAAAACGAAGCCAAGACAGCCGCATTCGGCAGCAGGCTTGCAGCTTAAGAGGACGGAGTGTTTTTTTGGCGTTTGGCTTCAAGCGGCCGATCTGCAGACTTTCCGCCTTCGGCTCGATTCAGTCCGAAGGCGGAAAGCTTTCATGGCGGCGCTGTCCGCGCTGACGCCGTTTAAGCGCTGCTGCCGAGCCTCCTCAGCCCCTTCGGCAGATGGTTCTTCGCTTGGCCCCCGCTCTGCTTGGCCCAGCCGAGGGCGAACCCGTCCGCCGCCACCAGCGCCCAGCCGCTGGCCGTAGGGTCCGCATCGATCGTTTCCCCGCGCAGGAAACGATCGACTTCGGGGCTGTCGGCGGCGAAGTCCAGCGTCTGCCGCGCGGCTCCCCGCGGCAGAGCCAACGCCAGCGCATGCGAAGGCTCGATGCGCCCTTTCTTCACCTCGGCCAGATGCAGGCCGGGCCGGTGCACTTTCAGTCCGTTCAAATAGCCGGGATTGAACGGACAGCCAGCGGCATGCGGCAGCCAATACAGCTGCCCGCCGAACAGGACGGCTTCTCCCGGAGGGAGCTCGAAGCCGGGAAGCGCCTCCGCGGCGAACGCCGCAAACAGCCGCATCGCCTCCTCCTCGGGGCGATGCGAGGCTCGTTTGCCGGCGGTCTTGGCGCCGCGGGCAGGGGTTGCCTTGGCGGCGGCGAGGGAAGCCGCCCCCAAGGCCGCATCGCCGCCTTTGCGCAGCAAGGCGACGAAATGCCCTTCGCCCGCGCTGCGGTGCGGCCAGATGCGTTCGGTTCGCAGCAGCTCGAACGCGGGGTAGCGCCGCAGCAGCTCGGCGACGTTGTCCTCGTTCTCCGCCTTATTGAACGTGCACGTCGAATAGGCCAGCAGGCCGCCCGGCTTCAGCATCGTAACGGCGGCCTGCAAAATATCCCATTGCCGGGAGGCGCACATGCGCACATGCTCCGGAGACCACTCGCTGACGGCGTCGGGGTCCTTGCGGAACATTCCTTCGCCGGAGCAAGGAGCGTCGACCATTATTTTGTCAAAAAATTGCGGGAACCGCTCGGCCAGCGGATCGGGCGCCATCTGCGTGACGACGGCGTTGGTGATGCCCATGCGTTCGATATTTTCAGATAATATTTTGGCGCGGGCGGGGTGAATTTCATTGGATATGAGCAGACCTTGCCCTTGCAGCATGCCGGCGATCTGCGTCGATTTGCCGCCGGGAGCGGCGGCCAGATCGAGCACGACATCGCCGGGCCGGGGCGCAAGCAGCGCTGCGGCGGACATTGCCGAAGGCTCCTGAATATAATACAATCCGGCCGCATGGTACGGATGCTTGCCGGGCTTGGACGCTTCATCGTAATAGTAGCCGGTTTCGCACCAGGGCACCGGCGTCAGGCCGAATCGCTTCGTCAGCTCGCTTAAGCTATCCGGGGTTATTTTATCCGGGCGGATTCGCAATCCTTGGGTTCGTCGCTCGCCGTAACTGTCGAGGAAAGCTTCGGCTTCCCCGCCGAGCTGTTCTTTCATTTGCCGTATATAGGCGTCGGGAAGTTGAATCATCTTGCTTTCATTGCTCCTTCTCGGTTCCTTTGTCGTCATTCATTTATTATACAAGTTTCTCCGTATTGTGAGAAGTGAACCCGCCGTGATATAATTGTCGGTGGTTTTTGGAGAAGGATGTAATCAATTTCCTGGGAATAACCGGGGGCAACCCGAAAGTATAAGGAATAGGCTTCATAGAACCGGCGTCGCTTTTGGGGGATTTATTTCCTTTAGGGGATTGTTCAGGAAGGTGGAATCATGAATGGAATATGAAATTCCTGCGAAAGTTCAAGTGTTTGGAGAGGATATTCAGGAGCATCAGCTGAAATATCACGACAGGGAAGTCCTTGTTTCCAAGGAGTTTACGTTTGACAGCGCCCATCATTTGCATTGCTACGAAGGCAAATGCAAAAGTCTTCACGGGCATACGTACAAGCTGCAGGTGATCATGCGCGGCAAAACGGATCATCGCGGCATCACGATAGATTTTGGCGACATGAAGCGGATTGCCAAGGAACGGATTATCGACCGGCTGGACCACCGGTATTTGAATGAAGCGCTGCCTCCGATGAATACGACGGCGGAGAATATGGTCGTCTGGATGTACGAGCAGTTGGCGGACGGGCTTCGATCCGAAGGACTGTATCCGGCGGTCAGACTGGCGGAAGTGAGACTGTGGGAGACGCCGACGAGCTATGCGGCCGTCACTTCGGAGATGATGGGAGATGCGGCAAGGTGAGTGAAATCAAAATACCGATGGTCGAAATTTTCGAAACGGTCGAGGGAGAAGGAACCCGCGCCGGATTTCCGACGATCTTCGTGCGGCTGTTCGGCTGCAACCTGCGCTGCAGTTGGTGCGATACGAAATACAGCTATCCTCCGGAGGAAGCGGGCAGCGTGATGACAATCGGCGATATCATGCGGCAGGTGCGGACTTACCGCTCTACCCATCTATGTCTGACCGGGGGAGAACCGTTGCTGTACGGAGAGAAATCAGCTGCGCTGATCGAGGCGCTGCTAGAGATCGAAACCTTGACCGACCTGCATGTCGAGACGAACGGAGCCGTCGATCTGGCAATGTTCATGGAGCGGATCGATTCGCCCAAAGTACGCTACATCATGGATTACAAGCTCCCGGATTCCGGGGAATCGGAGGCGATGATCACTTCCAATTTCGCGCTGCTGCGCGAACAGGACGAGCTGAAATTCGTCATCGGCAGCGACCGCGACTTCGCCGAGTCCGTGCGGGTGCTGGAACGTTATCCGACCCGTGCGCTGCCGCTGTTCAGTCCGGTCTGGGAGACGATGCCGCCGGCCAAGCTGGTGCAGTTGATGCTGGATCACGGATTGTCACAGGTGAAGCTGAATATGCAGCTGCACAAAATCATATGGGACCCGGCGATGCGCGGGGTATAGTTCGAATTTCAAGAGATGAATGAAAGTTAAAATAAAGGTGTGAAACGGAAATGACAACAGAGCAAACGAAACGAGCGGTCATCATTTTAAGCGGGGGATTGGACAGTACGACATGTATGGGGCTCGCGAAGGAGCAGGGCTACGAGCTGTTCCCGATCACGTTCGACTACGGCCAACGGCATAAGGTAGAGCTGGAGAATGCCCGCCAGGTCGCCGCATATTACGGCGTGGCGGATCGCCACAAAGTGATCTCGCTCGGTTTCCTGAAGGATTTCGGGGGCAGCGCGCTCACCGACGAGACGATAGCGGTGCCGGATATGACCAAGCCTCAGGAGGAGGCGGACTCCGAAATTCCGGTGACGTACGTGCCGGGACGCAACCTGCTGTTTCTGTCCATCGCCACTTCTTATGCGGAAGTAACGGGGGCGGAGGCCGTGTACATCGGCGTGAACGCGCTGGATTACAGCGGCTATCCCGACTGCCGTCCGGAGTTTATTCAGAAGGTGCAGGAAGTGATGGAGCTCGCCACCCGTGTCGGCGTCGAAGGAAAGCCGCTGCGCATCGCAACGCCGCTCGGTCAGTGGAGCAAAGCGGAGATTATTCGTCAGGGCATGCGCCTGAACGTGCCTTATCATTTGACGACGTCCTGCTATAACGGCGAGGCGGAAGCATGCGGGGTTTGCGACAGCTGCAGGCTGCGCCTCAAAGGCTTTGCGGAAGCCGGAGAGACGGACCCTATTGCATACAAGCAGGTTTAAACCAGGTTCATCTGGAAAGTTAAAAGAAAATCCCGCATTCCGGGCCGCTCCTTGATGGAGTACCGGGAAAAGCGGGATTTTTTTGTGCCGTTCGGTTCGTTATCGCTCGGAAGAACTTGCCGCGGAATGGCTCCTTGCAGCCCGGGGGGATGCCGTCATTCCGGCCCCGGTTCGCCGTTATCGCCGGATTCGCCCGCTGCTTCTTCAAGCCGCTTCTTATCCCGCCAGAACAGCGCGGTAAGCATCCGTTCAATCCATTCCTTGTCCTGTTCGCTCAAATGAATGCCGTCGAAGATCAGCTCGTTCTCGCGCAATAAGCGGCGTAGATTGACCAACGGTTTGGAAACGTTATCGCTTCGCGGGACGTTGGCTTCGAGATAGCCCGCAATTTCCATCAATTCCGAATAGGGAGTGTTCAGCCCTTCAGACAGTTTCATCAGCACGTCCGGCGAAGGGACGCCGCGATTGCCGTTCTCCAGCTGAGAAATATACGCTGCGGAAACGCCTGAACGATCGGCCAATTCCCTGATGGTAAAGCCTTTCAATTTGCGCATATCGCGCAACTGCTCGTAAAAGTTCATCCGCAACACCCGCATTTTACCAAAAGTAAACAAATGATTAGCTTTATTATAATAACAGTAAACATCTGTAATTTCAACGTTTTACATATAGATACAAAAGTAAACATTTATTATTGCAAAAGTAAAATTAAGTGAGTATAATGAAATCAATGGAGAAAGGGGGAGCTCATGGATGAAGATAAAGACCAATTCGAACGCTTTCGTGAGGGCGAGAATTATTAAGGGGATGTCGCAAAGAGAGCTGGCCAAGCAGTCGGGCCTGAGTCCTTCGTATATCAGTTTGCTTGAACGATCGGTTAAATCGGTCGGGCCGGCAACCGCCAAACGGCTGAGCGATCTGCTCGAACAGCCCTTGGACACTTTATTCGTTATAGAATAGAAGATAGATAGAGCCCGAACCGATCATACTTGTCCGGGCCTGTATTCATCAGACTATTTATCGTGCGGCAGGGTGAAGGGGACTCTCTTCTAATTACGGCAACCGTCAAAAGGCGACCACCTTGTTTTTGCCGCTCGTTTTGGCTTTGTACATCGCTTCGTCCGCTTGCTTGATCAGCTCGTCCGCCGAGATGTTTTTGCTGTAGCGGCTGAAGCCCATGCTTACGGTTACGATGGTTTCGGCCTCCACCCGCGTCCGTATGCGCTCGGCTAGCTCATTCGCATTCACTTCGCTGTCCGTCACGAGAACGACCATCTCCTCGCCTCCGTATCTGCCGCATATGCCGACTTCCTCCGCCTCTTCCTTCACGATTTGCGCCACCTGTTTCAGCACCAGATCGCCCATATGATGTCCCTTCGTGTCATTTAGCTTTTTGAAATTGTCGATGTCGCTGAAAATGACGGAAACGTTAATTTTTTGCGCGATATGCTGCGCCACACGGTTATAGAAGTATTTGCGGTTATACAGCTTCGTTAAGCCGTCCGTAATGGAAGAATGATAAATCGCCTGCATAATTTCGATGATCCTCTCGAAGATGAACAGGAACAAGACAAGATGAAACGCCATCGGAATCAGCTGCTCGAATTTGGTAAGCACGGTCTGGCTATTGCCGAACAAATACATATTCGCCATATGAATCATATGCGAGCAAAAGTATAAGGTCAGCATGACCTGATATTTGCCGTTCTGCCCGATTCGCGGATTGACGAGAAGGAAGCTGACGAAAATGAGCAAAAATAAATACAGATCCATACCGAGCGGCTTCAGCATCGGAATTTGTTCGCCGCCGCCCTGCAGCCAGTCCGGTATAAACCAATATGTAGCCGAGACCGCAATCGTGACGCCAAGGCAGAGCAGGAACACGACGGAATCCTTCCACTTTGTCGGGTTGTAGAGCTGATACATGCCGGTGTTGATCAGCAGAAACGACAGCAGCTTGAGCAGCATCGCCACGAAGTTCGACACATCGCTTTGATCTTGCGTAAACTCAAAAACGGTCAGCTGCACGTACTGCGTCATTAGAATGAGCAGCGACAGCATCAGGGAGAAGTATCCGATTTTTCGGCGGGTCAGGAGCAGGCGGATGGAGACGAGCAGGTTCACCAGCAATATCGATAAAATAATCGTATAAGAGAGGACGGCTCCCAAGGGACCGTTCCATAAGTCGGACAGGGAAAAGGCATTCATAGTCGGCAGGGACCCTCGCATTCAATAAGGAAGATTACCATTCATTATACCAAACATACATTCGATTTTATATAAAAATACATGCGCTTTGACTTCATTTGCGGCGGACTTCTTCATTTATCGGCTGCAAGAGTATAAATGTTGAGAGCTTCCGTACATGGATTCGCGCAATTCGGAGTCAACGCAGTAAAGAGATGCCCTGGAGCATCTCTTCGATAACGGGTTGTTTTATTTTAAGGAGTTGACATACTCGTCAAGCAAATCGACCGAAGATGAGGCCGGTACATATTTCACCTTATTCCCCAGTATCAATCCTAAAATTATCTTTTTCATTAAGAAGCATTTCCTCCGTAAAATGTAATAAAATCCCTTATGTATACGCTAAAAGGTCCGCTATCGTTGCGTTTCACTTTATTTTCAACCGTTTTTTTCATGCGCTTCTTTTGGCGGATACCCTTGTAGTGGCTTTTCAATGCTGATACGATGTAGATAGGATCGTTTGAAAAAACGACCTATCGACTGGACATTTCCTGTGAATGGTTGGAAAAATTAACGGGTCCATCACGGAGGCTATCATGAACATTTTACAAGCATTGTTTTTTCCTCCCGAGCAGCCGGGCGGCGTATCTTCGATGATTCCCTTTATGCTGGAGCGCTTCAACAAACGGGGCTGGGAAATGGAGCTGTTCTCCCTGCCGAAGCGTGTAAGAGGCAAAGGAACGGAGCCGGTACAATTCACAACTTTTGATTGGGAACGCTATGCGGGACATCCTGTCGTGGATAAATACATTCAAACGTATAAAGATTATGTTTGGTGGACGAAGCTGAGGATGAACAAATCGTTCGATCTGATCCATGCCCACCATCCGATTGCCGCACTTGTGATGAAGCAGCTGTACCCGGATAAGCCGGTGCTGATGACCGTTCACTCCAGTTATGAGCGCGAGCTTATATTGAACGGCAAAATCAAGGAGAGCGGCCCCGAGCACAAATTTTTGACCTCGATCTATAGAGAGCTTGAAGCACGGATGGATCAGCTTTTAACCGTCTCCAATTCCTTCAAGCAATACTTGGCGGAATATGTGCAAGAACCCGAGAGGATCGGGGTGATTCCGAACGGCTTCGATGAGAAGCGGTTTCGGCCGGTGGCTCACGAGAACAAAATACCGCAGCTGATTACGGTATGCCGTCTCGTGCCGGCCAAAGGGCTCGATACGCTGCTGCTCGCCTGCGCCGAGCTGAAGAAGAAGGGCATTCCCTTCGTTCTGCATCTGATCGGCGACGGCCCGATTCGGCCGGAGCTGGAGCAAATGGCGATCGAATTGAATATTTACGAGGAAATCATTTTTTACGGGTATATGCTGCATCCGGAGGATTTCATGCCGTTCTTCGACGTGTTTGTGCTGCCGTCCCGGGCCGAGGCATTCGGTTCGGTATTCGCCGAAGCCGCGCTGTGCGGCTTGGCGCTGATCGGCACGAATGTGGGCGGCATTCCCGAGCAAATCGAGCATGGGCATAACGGGCTTCTTGTGCCCGTAGGGGATGTGGCTTCGTTGACAAGCGCCTTGGAGAAGGTGAGCAGCGATCGCATTTACCGGTATAACCTGGGGCGCGTTGCCTGGGATAAAGCGCGAAAATCGTATTCGATGACGCGGGTCGTGCAGCAGCTGAAGAACGTCTACCGGCCCTATCGGCGGACGGAATAGTCAGGCAAGAGGCGGGAGAGCGGGAAGCCGACGTTATCCGATTGCGGCGAATCCGCTCCGCCTCCGTCCCGGCCGCCCGGCTTCGCCGGCCCGTAACACGAAAAAAACTTCAACTCCGCTGCCGGGAAGTTGAAGTTTTTTTTCGTGCGCATTAGGCCGCTAAGCGCAGTATAATAATGCCGATCAGCGCGCAGGTAAGGCCGCCGGCTTCCAGCTTGGTGAATCGTTCTTTCAGGACGAAACGGGCATACAGCAGGACGAAGACGACGTTCATGGCAATGACGACGGATACGAGGCCGGTGACGCCGAGCTTGAACGCAGGCATGACGAGCATCATGCCGGAGATGTTGGTCAGGCCGACGACCATGCCCCACAGCAGCGTCCGGGGAGCCGTCCATGCGGCCGGAGACGCCTTGCCGGCTGCCGCTTCGGCGACGGACTGCCGAACCTCGGAGGAGGCCGCGGCAATCGCCCGGGCGGCGGCAAGCTTGCGCCTGCCCGCATACCAAGCGGCGCCGAACAGCACCGTTCCGGTCACGTACATCAGCATCAGCGTAGGGAGCGTCTCCGCTCCCAGCATGGTCGCCTTCTTCGAAGACAAATCGGTGATGCCGAAAGCGATCATCGTCAGTGCTCCCCAGCCCGCTCCTTGCAGGTTGCGCAGCGAGATGTCGTTCGAGTAGCGGATCATCAAAATGCCGAGCACGATGACGGCAAACGAGCAGGTTTGCCACATATTCAGCCGCTCTCCCCAGAGCAAATAAGCCAGAGTCACGACGACGACAGGGGGGAGGCCGGTAAACATGGCGATGACCGACGCTCTGCCGACGGCAAAGCCCCGGTACATTGACGCGTTGGAGATGAACGAGAACAGTCCCATCCATACGCCGACCCAGCAGCCCGGGCTCCACGGCTGCCGGACGAATGCGTTCACGGCAAACGCTATGATCGTGCCGGATAAGTAGACGCCGAGCAGCAGCAGATTACGGTCGATCGGCCGCTGCGACGTCCATTGATACAATATGCCTCTTAGGCCGAAGCAAACGGCCGAAGCGGCTGCAAACACAAACCACATGGATGAACAAGCTCCTTGCTGAAGTATTATTCCTCGTAGATCATCTTGACGGTCATGCCGCCGTCGATGACGAGATTTTGCCCGGTAATGAAGCCGGCATACTCGCCGGTCAAATATAAGCACGCCGCGGCGATATCCTCCGGCGTGCCGACTCTCCCGACCGGATGCTGCAGCCGGTCGCGTTCGCTGTGCACGGGCTGCTTGCGGCGGGACAGCTTCTGCCAATCGGCCGTTTCGATCCAGCCCGGACTGACGGCGTTGACGCGGATGCCGTAGCGGCCCAGGCTGACGGCCATCGCATGGGTCAGCGCCAGCAGACCGCCCTTGGAGGCTGAATAGGCTTCCGTATCCGCCTCCGACATCAGCGCCCGCGTCGAGGCCATATTCACGATGCAGCCGCCGCCCTGGCGTTTCATTGCAGCGGCAGCCTGCTGCGAGCAGAGGAAGGCGCCGCGGAGGTTCACGCCGATCACTTCGTCGAACAGCTCCACGGGAAGCTCCAGCATCGAACCGCTGCGGCCGATCCCCGCGTTGTTCACGAGCACGTCGATTCGCCCGAGCTCCGAGAGCGTGACCTGCATCCAGCGGGCGACCTCCTGCTCCTTGGCGACATTGACGCACATGAACAGCGACTTGCCGCCGGCTTCGTGAATTTCCTTGACGAGTTCAAGGCCGGCTTCCTTGTCGATGTCCGCTATCGACACTTCGTAGCCCGCCTTGGCAAAGGCGAGGGAGACGGCTTTGCCGATGCCCTGCGCGCCGCCGGTAACCGCTGCAACTTTGTTCATTCCGCAACCTCCTTTTTGTGAAACCCATTGCTTTTTCTAGAGTATATAAATACTATAGTATATAGTATAACGAACGGGGGAGCAAATCATGGAACAAGAGCAGCGAACGCAGCGGGAAATTACGTATCATGTCGGCTGGAAGCGGGGGAAGATCAAGCTGAACCAGAGCCAGTCTTCGGAGCCGGAGCAGGCGCACACGCATGCTGCGGAGGAAGAGGAGAGCGCGGAGCCCGGCCTTCTTCGATGGAACCGGGCGTACGTATGGCGCAGAGCCGGAGCGCTCCCGGCCCCCGCGCTGACAGTGCTGCTCGCCGTATTCCCGCTGCTTGCCTTCGCCTTATCGGTATGGCTCGTATATGAACTGTCCATTCAGCCTTACTGATCGTTATGTATAAAGAGATAATGGGGTGACTCGATTTGAAATTAATGTTGGCCATTCTCGGCGGCGCGGTCGGTCTCTTGGTAACCGCCTCGGCCGTCATGCTGATATGGCTTTTCATGCAGCGGAAGCAGAGAAACCGGAGCGGGGAAGAAACGCAGGAAAGCCCGCTGGCGGGCTTATCCTCGATGCTGCTTCAATGGACTTATTTCGATTACGCGCTCATCGCGGTGTTTGCGATCGGCAGCTTGTTTTTGTTCACCGATGCGGTGGCCGTTATCCGCGACGCCGCAAGCTATCCGCTCTATCATTACGGCTATTTGCTGTGCGGATTTGTGTTCACTCTGCTCGGGATGCTGTTCATGATTTTGCGCCTCGGCGTCGTCTTGTCGTTAATTCGTACCGGCCGGGCGGGTCTTGCGCCAGATCATCATCGTCATCCAGGCGATGCTGATCAGACCGAATAGCGGGTACAGCGTGGAGAGCAGCGTTTTGAAGCCGGCGAGACTGACAAGATAGCTGAGTGTAAGAACGGCCCATAGTATCCGCTTGCGCGAAAAGCGGGTGCGCTGCTCCAGCTGAAGCGTAAGGCCGTATACGTCGGCGATGAACGTCGTGAAGATTTCGCCGTAAATAACCATGACGAACATGAACTGAATCATCGGTCCGACTTTCCGGATCAAATGCCCCATCGGAATATCGAATTGCGAGATGCCCGGCATTTGCGCCGATAGGGCGAAATGTCCGGCCAGCAGCATGACGCCTATCGCGACCCCTCCCCATATACCGCCCCAGAACAGCACGGAGCGGTCTTTCACTTGCGCGCCGAGCGGGACAAGCACCCCCTGTGCCATCGTCAAATTAAAGGCGGCATAGAGGAACGGAGCGAACCATATTTTCTCCAGAGGGTAGTCGGAACCGAGCTGGAGCCAATTGCCCGATCCGGGCAAGTCCCAGGAATACCAGACGACGACGGAGCTGAAGCAGAGCATGAGCGGAACGACGATCGAGTTGACTGCGACGATGGCTCCCATTCCTTTATTCAGCACGAAGTAGGAGAGCAGAAGCGTAATGAGCAGGCCGGCTTGAAAGGGGAGACGAAACTGTTCCTCGAACACGGACCCCGCGCCAGCGAGCATCACCGTAGTTACTCCGAATAAGGTAACCAGAGTAAACAAGCTGATCCATTCGCCTATTTTGGCGCCGAACAGCACCTTGTTCAAATCTTCATAAGATTGTGCCTTGACTTCATGCGCAAGAAACATTAACTTAATCCCTAGCCACACAAAAAGGAGGCTGGCAATGCCGATCGTGACGGTGGCCATCCAGCCGTATCGCGTAAAAAATTGCAATATTTCTTGACCGGTGGCGAACCCGGCGCCGACAACGGTGCCGACATAGGTGAAGCTCACTTGCATAATGCTGCCGAACTTTCTCAACATCTTCCGGTCCACCTTTCGTACGGCTTGTTCCATATAGTACAAGGTATGAACATCCGGCGAAACACATGACATGAACTTGGGAAAAGCTTATGTTTCTGTTAAAATAGGAGAGACTTTTTCCTTAATAAATAAAAAATCCACATCATTTTTTGCAGGAGCGTGTCTGTGTGCTGGATGATATTTTGCTGCTGATTGAACATTACGGATATATCGCCCTGTTCGGCTTGTTGGCTGTAGGGATTGTCGGCCTGCCCGTTCCCGACGAGATTTTGATGACGACGGTGGGCTCGCTTACTTCGCACGGTGGGCCTTTGTCATTTTGCAAATCGTTATTCGTCAGCTACGCGGGAACGATGACAGGGATGCTCGTCAGTTATTATTTGGGGAAAACGGTCGGCAAGCCGTTTCTTTACCGTTACGGCAAATGGGTCAAGCTGACCCCGCAACGGCTTGATCTGGCTGAAGGATGGTTTAAGAAATACGGGTTATGGACTGTCGCATTCGGATACTATGTGCCCGGCGTCAGGCATTTTACTTGTTATTTGGCGGGGGTCAGCGCCGTATCGCTGTGGAGGTATCTGCTGTATGCCGGCACGGGGGCTTTCATCTGGTGCGCGTCGTTTCTGACGCTGGGGCATTTTATCGGGGTGAACGCTCCGCTGATCATGCATCTGGTGCATCGTTATATGGGAATCAGCGCAGCGGTGTTGGTCGTTGCGGTTGCCGTAGGGCTGTTCATTTACTGGCGCTATCGCAAGCGCGGCGCGCCGCATCAGAAACGTACAGGTTGACGGACAAAGAAATAAGGAAAAGCCTAAGCCGGGATTCGTCATCCTCTGGCTTAGGCTATTTGTATGCGTCGGATATGTTAGCGGCTGTACATTACTCGGCGAACAGCTTGATGGAATTGATCTTGTCGGATTTGGGGTCGATATCGAGCTTCAGTATGGCGCCTTTCGATTTGTAGGTCATGACGTAGCTTGTGTTCGAATCGGGCTTGCCCAGCGCCTTGAATACGTCGCTCGTCGTTTCTCCCAGCTTCAGCCCGTTCAAGCCCGGGTTAATTTCGCTGCTGCGGATATCGATGAACTGCAGCTCGTTGTTTTTGTTGAAGCCGACCAAAAAATCGGTGTAATCATACACGGTGATCGGATCGGTATCGTCTTCCATTTGAAACTGCTGCTTCGGATCGCCGTATTTGTCCGTGACGGTTTCAGGAGAGCTCTTCAAGGTAAGGCCGAGCAGCGTAGGCTTGGCCTGATTGTAAGGGTCCTGAATGTCGATTTTCGGCTTGGAGGCAGGGGGCTTGGCAGGCTCCTGCTCTTCTTCCTTGCCGCCCGACTCGGCGCTGGCCAAAGAAACCTTATCGTTAGGGTTATGCGCAGCGGGAGTCGGCGTTGCCTGGTCTCCGGGAACCTCGGTAACGGTTTGCCCCGTAACGGCAAGCGTCGGGGGAGTCGGCGTCTCCGGTGCAGGGGACGGATTTTGCATTGCGCCAGATGTATTTTTACAACCGGTTATCAGCATAATGAGGATGAACGGAACAAGCCATCGTGCAATGTATGTAGATGAGTTCAACATCCCAGTCTTCCTTTCCTTGGGTATAGTTCCTATAACTTTATTAATCATACTCCGTGCGCTTTGAATCCACAAAGATCATTTTTCAACAAATAACAGGCGTTTTTTATGAAAACGAGCAATTCTTATTTTCAAGAAGCTCTTTTCTCGTCCGCTGTCATTGTTTCATGTATTCTTATATAATATAGACGTAATTTTCGGCATAAAAGTTGCAGAAAGTTTAGAAAAGATTATAAAGTTAGGACTTGAAACCCAGATTCACGTTATGATAAGTTAACGGAAAAGGTTTTCGGATGGAGGCATGTTTATGGATTTGTTAAAACAGCGCATTAGAGAAGTGGGAGTCGTTCTCTCCGACGATATTATCAAGCTCGATGCGATATTGAATCATGCGGTGGACCCGGCGCTGACGACGGCGATGGGGAAGGAATTCGCCAGATTGTTCCGCGAGGAGAATGTGACCAAGGTGCTGACGATCGAATCATCGGGCATTCCGATCGCGTTTGCAACCGCACAGGAGCTGAACGTGCCGATGGTTTTTGCGCGCCGGAAGAAATCGCTGAATACGGATAGCACTGAGATGTACAGCGAGCGGGTTCCGTCGTTTACCAAAGGCTTTGTGACCGACATCATGGTGTCAAGGGAGTGTCTGGACGCGAATGACCGCGTCGTCCTGATCGACGATTTCATCGCCAACGGCGACGCTGCCAGAGGATTGATCCGGATTATCCGCCGTTCGGGAGCCGAGCTCGTAGGCGTCGGCATCGCCGTGGAGAAATCGTTTCAGGCCGGAGGAAGAACGATCCGCGAGATGGGAGTGCGCGTGGAATCGCTGGCTAAGATCGCGTCGCTTCACCAAGGCAGGATCGAATTCGAATAGAACCTTTTCAAGAATTATTTTCAAAATCATTTATTCTTCCCTCCCAAGTCGTTTTCCTTTATAATGGACTCAAGCGAAAGAGAGGAGGCATTGCTATGGGGAATGAGATTCCGGCGGATTTTTTTGTTACCAAGTTGAACGAAGCCAAGCTTCACTTCGAACGTGCCCTCGATTGTAAACATACAGAGTTTGACGACCTGTATCCCTATATGATTGAACATCCTCAATTTTTTTGGTATAAACGGTACGTGGCTTGGTCCGAATTGCTGACGATCGTCAAGCTTTGCGAAGAGCTCGGGGTAGAGTGGCAGCAGCAGTTTTCCAACCAGCAAGTGGAGTATATCAAGAAAAGGGTCATGTCCAGCAAAGTATTGGATTACTGGTTCGAGACAAACGATTCGAAAGAGCATGTAAGCTGATTCTTGCAATCATATAAAAGATAAAAAACCTGAGCGGCCTGCGTAAAGGCGCGTCAGGTTTTTTTGTTGACCGGCAAATGTCCGGCTTCGCCCGTTTCCTGCGGGCTGCCGAGGTCCGTGCTTATTATTGAAGGACGTTCATGCTCTCGATGTGCTCTCGGGTCGCCGGTGTGCCGAGCTCATGAATTTTGCGGTAAATTTCGCGCAAGTAGTAGTCGGCCGCATCGTTTTCTTTATCGAAATGATACTCTCGGACAGGAATCATGGCGCGGGCGGCCGTATCGTCGTGAGCATCCTCCGAATCCTCGAACATTTCTCGAAGCTGCTCGATTTCTTCCTCGGTCGCCGATATTTCAAATTCAAAATTGCCTGTCATGTTTTCGGGCTCCAAAATTTCGCTGGAAGCGACGGCGATGTAGTACGTTTTTTTCTCCATGACGGATTGCGGGCTCCTCTCGGACATGCGTATTCTTTGGCTTAAGTTTATTGTATACCCTGAATAGTGTATTCTATTCTTATTATCGGCGGCGAAACGTCCGCTTCCTCAAAGAAAACCAAGGAGGGCACACTGCTATGATCAGCGACGAACAGTTGGATCAATACCGGATCGCCGGGATTAAAGTCCGCGTCGTAAGGGACGCCGACCCTGTGAACGATGTACGGGGGCTCGTGGTCGCCTGGGACGACAATACCGTGATGATTCGCAAGTCAAACCGGCATATAGTCAAGCTCGACCGGAGGTATTTGTATCAACCCGCATCGGAGAAGCGCAACGCCGATTGGATCGGAGAGTCTTAATGGGCTTGTCTGAAAATCGGCGGCTGCGGAGCGATCCGTCCATAGAGCATATCGTATTTAAAGAAACGGAAGCGGGTTATGCGAGCTATTATATGATCGAAAGCAGCAAACCGCTGCGGACGCTGAACTCGTCCATGTGGGGAGAAGGCTTGGGATGGCATTACCGGCTCGTCAACCGTCAGGTGGACAAGAACTATTCGAGCGACGATCCGATGGCAGAAATGCGCCGTTTTATGCATATGAAGGGTATTCCCGCCGATGGGACGGCAGCGCTGCTGACGGCGGCGAGGGTGCGGGACCGCGGTTTTTCGGAGCGATCGGACGGTGAAGGTTTGCGAGTATGCGTCTGGGCTACCGCGGGGCTCGGCAATAAGGCGCGGGCCGGGAGCGAGCGGAAGCGGGACGAGCTGTTTCCCGGGACGATCAACGTGATTGCGCTGATCGACGGGACACTCACGGATGCGGCGATGGTTAACTGCGTCATTACGGCGACCGAGGCCAAGACGGCTGCTTTGCAGGACTGTCAAATCCGCATCGACGAAAGCGGGGAGACGGCCACGGGCACGACTACGGACGCGGTGATTATAGCGGCTACGCAGCGGGGGCGCTCTTACCGGTACGCGGGGACGGCGACCGTGCTCGGCTATTTGATCGGCAGAACGGTATATGAAGCGGTGAGCTATTCCGTCGGCCGTTATCTCGAAAGATAAGAAAAAAACCGGAATCATCGCTTTTCCGGCCGCTGGCGGTCCGGGGAGCTTGTTTTCCGGTTTTTTTGTCATGGTTAAGCGTTTTAAGATTCGGAGTCGCAAGCCGCGCCCTTCTTCGGCTGCTTCGCGGGTTCCGCCAGTTTGTCTCCGAATTGGTCCAGGCGGGACGGCTGGCTTGCCGGTCCGGTATTATCGGGTTTATTGTTTCTCCCTGCCAAAGCGATCACCTCCCGATGAATAGGGTTCTCATCCGGCGCTTTTTTTAGCACAAGCTTCAGCGGTTCTTCCCGTGCCGATACTGCATAATTCGACGCCCGGCCTGAGACAATACGAAGATCATGCGATATATATCGACGAAAGGGGCAAAAAGTCGGATGGAAGCGGAGCGTATGGTTCGATTGGACGATTTTTACGCCGTGAAGGTGAAGAGGGCAGGAGATGACGGGTTCGGCGGAGAACTCATTAGACTAAGCGCGGATAAGGAGCAGGGCACTCATTTGTTCGATATCCCGGTGCAAGCCGATCCGCAGGCAGTCGAGGAATGGGCGGCGAGAGCCCTTAGGGCGTACAGGGAAGGCTGAACCCGCGTTGGGGTTCGTATGTCAAGGACGGAATGCGCCGATAACATACAGCAATCCGAGCGTGGCCAGCATTCCGATCAGAATGAACATAAGACCGCTCAGGAACAGCAGCGCTCCTGGGATGATGAAGCTGACGACCAGCACGATGCCGACGACCCATAACATCGCCTGAAACGTAAATTTGATCAGACCCCAAAGAAACAACGCGGCGATAATGCCCATAGCCAGCTGCAATAAAATCATTCCGATCCCCCCCATGTCCTATATATATGGATGAGGAACGGAAATGATGATAGGCGCAGCCGTATTTTCGGCATACCGGCTTCCTGAGCCGCATATATATAATATCCGGACCCTGCCGGGTATGCAGTTATGCAGGGAAAACTCGTTAGCGGGGAGGAGATAAGATGTCCACCGAAGGTTCCGCTTTGAAAGGAACGATGTACGGCATTTTGTTTACGCTTCCAATATGGGGGATTATCGCTTGGGTCATTTACGAATGTTTGGATTGACGCACCCCGCATGCCGAATAGCCGAGATCTTTTAAAAAATCTTAAAAAATAGTTTGACAGATACGGGCGAGTGATGATATTATCATTCTTGTCCCGTTCGAGAGTATCGAAAGAGACGATTTATATGCGGTCGTGGCGGAATTGGCAGACGCGCACGGTTCAGGTCCGTGTGGGCTAACCCCCCGTGGAGGTTCGAGTCCTCTCGACCGCACCAACCCTACAATGAACAAGCTCTTGAATTTGTCCTTGCGACAGTTCAAGAGCTTTTTTGCGTTCAGATAAAGAAAGCTTGGACGGTCCCAGAATCTCTGCTGGGCCATTGCCTTGACAAATCTGCCCGCAAACTCCGAATCCGAATCCGTTACGTTCCCCTCATCACGCAATCAATCCAGCGGCTCCTATACAGCATCGCCATTTTGAATGATACGGGAGACTCCTTCACATCGGGTACGGTAGTACCTAGTTGTTTGGAAACAATATCCATGAATGAACTGCTCTAATTGTTCACGCTTTTTATTGGACGCATTTATATTATCTTTCCATTTGCCTCGCCTCATCTAATATATTTAGGTTCTCAGCGGCTTTGTTTATGCCCGGCGAGATAAGCTAATATGCAGGACCAGGCATAAGATGGACGTGTCTTTATCCGAGTGTATAAGGAATGGCGCGGCGGGCGTATAAGGCGGCGAAAGCCATCCTCGGGATCATAATAACCTATAGCCAAGCATATATTGCTGAGAATGAAGGTATAGGAGGCAGAAAAATGGACGACAAGAACGCTCGCGATCACACCGACAATCAAAGTGAGCAGGGCGCCGCTCCTTCGCAATGGCAAGGCGGCTCGCAACCGTCGCGCTACTCGCAGACGGTAGGGGGGCGCGGCCCGATTTTGGAACAAGATACTATGCTGCACGAAAAAAACGAAACTTTTATCCATGGGACTATACGAGAGCGCCCTTTGCATGTGAAGGGCTTCGGAGCCTTCGGTTATTTCGAGACGGTTAACTCTATGGCGGCTTACACGAAGCTTTGTTTTCTGCAGCGTCCGGGTCAACGAGTACCCGTTGCCGTCCGATTCTCGCTGGCGGCCGGCAACAGGGGGACGCCGGACACTTCGCGCAATGTGCGCGGCTTCTCGACTAAATTTTATACCGAGCAAGGTATCTTCGACTTAATATGCAACCATCTTCCCGTGTTTACGGTGCGGGACCCGATGCGGTTTGTAGAGACGGTCAGCGCCTTCAACCCGTCGCCCGTCAACAACTTGATGGACCCCAATCGGTTCTGGAGCTTCTACGCGAAAAATCCGGAAGCGACGCATTTCGTGCTGCAGCTATACTCCGACCTGGGTACGGTCAAGAGCTTCCGTCACATTCCGGGTTACAGCGTGAGTACTTATGTTTGGAAGAATGAGCAGGATGTCCGTACATATGTGAAATACAACTGGATTCCGCTAGCCGGCGCGCAGTATATCGATAGCCAGGAGGCGGCGCGGCTCGCCTGCGAGAACGCGGATTATGCGGGCAAGGATCTCTATGACACGATTGCTCAAGCAAAGACGGTGGAATACGGGCTATATGTACAGCTCATGAATCCGCAGGACGAAGCTGCGCTGCCGTTCGATCCGCTGGACGATACGAAGGTGTGGGATGTGCGGCAGTACCCGCTGCAGCCGGTCGGCAAGATGGTGCTGAACCGCAATCCCGACAATTATAAAGAACAGGTGGAGAAGCTGGCCTTTTCCCCGTCCAATATGCTGGAGGGCGCCGAGTTTTCATTCGACAGGGTCCTTCAAGGCCGCGCCAATATTTATACGGATTCACAGCGTTATCGGTTGGGACCGGATTTCCGCAGCATCCCGATCAACCAGCAGGCGAACTGGAAGCCGTCAGACGAGGTAACAAGCGGCACCGGCAGCTATGTGGCAGGGCGGCTTGGGCGCACTGCACCTCCCAAAGGGGATGACTTTACGCAGCCGGGGCAATTTTATAGCTCGCTGCCGCCTGTGCTTCAAGAGCACTTAGTCCACAACATTGCCTCCGATCTTGGAGCTGCCGTGCCGGAGCTGCAGCAGATTGTGGTAGGTTATCTGGCTCAGGCGAGCCCGGAGCTGGGAGAGCGCGTTGCCCGGCAGATCGGGACCAAAGGGAAGGGATAGCGCCCGTTCATTCGCCAAGCCGCTTCCTCATCCTTGATTTTAATTCCGCTTGTGTTATAATTATTTCGTAAGTTTCACGTTCGTGTGGACCCGTGGAAGTCCGAGTTCTTGCGACCGCATTAACCTTAAATAATACAACCATCTGTTATTATTTGTCGATAACAGATGGTTTTTCATTTGGAAAGGCAGTGACCTGGTAATGATGATCCGAACGGCAGCGAAGGCGGACGTAAAGGCAATTCTCGACATTTATAATGAAGCCATCCTGCACACCGTAGCAACCTTTGACACCGTAGAGCGTACTTTGGAACAGCAAGAAGCCTGGTTTGACCAGCACGGATCGCGCTATCCGATCATAGTGGCCGAGCTGGGAGGGACGGTTGTCGGATGGGCCTCGCTCAATGCGTATTCCGACCGTCTGGCTTACGAACGCACCTCGGAGCTTTCGCTCTACATCCATCATGACTTTCGCGGCAAAGGGATCGGCAAGCAGCTGATCCAGCGGGTGCTGGAGGAAGGAAAGACAGCCGGACTGCATACCGTCTTGTCGCGTATCGTCGAAGGCAACGACAGCAGCATCTACCTGCACAGGCTGTACGGGTTCGAATATATCGGGGTGATGAGGGAGGTCGGCTTCAAGTTCGACCGGATGCTCGATGTGATCCTGATGCAAAAAATGCTTTAATGCACTTATTGTTTTTTATGGACGGCGATAACAAGCAGCCGCCCCCTGCAGAGCTTGCGGAGGGCGGCTATTTTCGTTGCGGTTAAAGCGTTCCTGTGGCCTAGTTGCGAAAAGGCAGTCGAACGGAGACGGACGTTCCCCGCTGCTCTGAGCTCTCCAACGCGAGCGCGCCGCCGTGAAGCTCGACGATTTCCTTGCAGATGGCGAGCCCGAGGCCGGTGCCTTCGCCTTGAGGGTTCACTTGATAAAACTTCTCCGTCACTCTTGCGAGATGCTCCTCCGGTATGGCGACCCCTTCATCATGAATAAAAATGACGCAATCTCCATCCTCTTCCGCGACTCTGATCTCGATGACCGTTTCCGGATAGGCGAATTTGACGGCGTTATCGGCAATGTTGAGAAAGACCTGCTTCAGCCGGTTCTCATCTCCGGGGACCGCCCCGGCATTGGAGCCGGAGCATGCGAAGTCGAAGGTCACCTGCTTTTCCCGGGCTTTGGACGCAAGCTGCAGCACGACTTCGCTTAGCAGCTCGCGGATATCGAAGGTCTGGATGTCAAGGGCAAGCTGTTTTTGCTCCAGCCGGGAAAAATCGAGCAATTCCTCGACGAGCCCTACCAGCCGATCGGTTTCCTTGGATATGACCTTCAGACCTGTCTTGGTCTCTTCCGCGTCCTGCATATCCCCGATCAAGATCGTTTCGCTCCAGCCTTTAATGCTGGTTAACGGGGTTCTCAGCTCGTGGGAAATCGAAGAGATGAAATCGTTTTTCAGCTTATCGCTCTTGACGATTTCCTGCGCCATGAAGTTCAAGGTCCGAGCCAGCTCCCCGAGCTCGTACCGGTACGATTCGTCGACGCGGGTGTCAAGGCGCCCTTTGGCCATCAGCGCGGAAGCGGCGGTAATCCGGTTGATCGGCTTGACGATAGAATTGGCCAGCGCAAGGCTGATTAAGGAGACCGCCGACAAAATGATGAACCCGATCAGCACCGCGATTCCGGCCACGCTGCGAATGAAGCGGTCGACTTCTTCAAGCGACGTTACATAACGAAGCACGGCAATCGGCTGGCCGTTCCATTCCAGCGGCGTGGACACCGCCATGACCCGTTCGCGGGTGACGGCGTTGCTGCCGATCCAGCTTCCCGTCTCTCCATGCGCCGCTAGCTTCACGTCCTTAGTGGCGATTTGCTCGCGGACCGCAAAGCCGCTGGTGCTGGCCAGCACCGTACCCTGATTGTTAATGACCTGCAGCTCCGCGTTGTCATGGGCGAACGCTTCCGTAACCTCCGGCAGCTGGCTTTCGAAAGTCAGCACGTTCAAATTATTATGGAACTTGTTGTAGAACGAAGCGGACACCTGAGCGTGGTTGCTGAGACTGTTGAAGATGCTGTTGTAGTAAAACGTGCGGACGGAATAAATAAACACGCTTTCGACCAAAATCAGCGTCAGCAGCACGACTAGGACGTAGTGGGAGACGACCAGCCGTTTGATTCCTGTGCGCATCATTTATTCGGGTCCTTCCATTTATAGCCGTAGCCCCACACGGTTTCGATATAAAGCGGCCTGGACGGATCTTCCTCGATTTTTTGCCGGACCCGGCGTATGTTCACGTCGACCATCTTGGGATCGCCGACGTAATGCTCTCCCCATACTTCATCCAGCAGCTTGTCCCGGCTTAAAGGGATGCCCGGATGCTCCATGAACATTTGCAGCAGAGCGAGCTCGGTCGGCGTCACATCGATGGGGCTGCCGTGTTTTTTGAACTCGCGCAGCTCGGTATGAAGTTCGAACGGGCCGGATCGAGAGACGGGGTCATGCTGAAGGAAGGGAGCTTGGAGATGAACCCGGCGCAGCAGGGAGTGGACGCGGGCCATCAGTTCTCCGGGGCTGAACGGCTTGCTGATATAGTCGTCGGCGCCGAGGGAGAGACCGAAAATTTTGTCCTGCTCCTGCACTTTGGCCGTCAAGAAAATAATGCCGATCCGTTCGCTCTCTTCCCTGATTTGCCGGCATACCTCGAACCCGTCGGGTCCGGGAACCATCACGTCCAGTAGAGCCACTGCGATGTCGGGATGCTCGCGAAACCGCTGAAGCGCCTCATGCCCGTCGGACGCTTCTATAATATGGAATCCTTCTCTTTTCAAATTGACAACGATAAAGCTGCGGATGGATTCTTCATCCTCCAGAATCAGTACCTTATTCATTGACATGATCGGACAACTCCTGTCTTTCAAGATCCAGCACCGGATGGAAGCTGCCAAGCAGCGGCTTGCTGTTCTCCGTCAGGCGAAGCGCAGTAACCGTCTTGTCCGTCCGCCCGATCTCTTTCCACTCGGGATCGGAGGCGTCCCAGCTATCGGCCGGCATCGTCTTCCAATCCGCCAACGTTTCTCCCGTAACCGAGGAGACGAATGCGATCCGGGTTCCGTCCGCCGAACGCTGCACGCTAAACCGATCCCTCCACTCGCTCGGGATATCCAAATAGAAGCTGTTCTCATAATCGTAGTAGCGTTCGTACAGCGGCGTGTCGCCGAGCCCTTGCCGTCCGTCCCAGCGATAATATTGCGTAATCCAGGGAGTTACCGCATAAGCGGCATTTTCCGACCCTTGCGGGGCGACATCGATCGGAATTTCCATAATGCCGTCATGGTTGTAGTCGCCGCTCTTGGCCGAACGGGGGCTGAGCGGCAGCTTGTCGTCCGGAAACGCTTTGACAAGCTGCCCGTTATCGAAATAAACGAGCTGAGTCGTCGACGAATGCGCCCCGACCCCGGCGTCGAGCAGAAGACCGCGCTTGTTCTCTGCGACAAAACCGGCGGTGACGCTGGAATACCCGTTCACGTAAGGGTCCAGAGCAATCGAGCCGACAGGCTGAAAGCCGTGATCGTACTGCAGCGTCGACATCTTGGCCGATACGTTGCGCTCCAGCGTCAGAATCGAAATATCTTTCTTATTATCCTGGTTCAGATCGTCGACGACCAGCTCCGTATAAGGAGCCTGGTACAGGATCGTCAGCTTCCGATCGACCAAATGATAGACGACCAGACCTTTATTGATGCGGGCTCCGCCGGAATAACCGACCAAAATATCGTCGACTCCGTCGCCCGTTACGTCCTCGAAGAGCAGCGTATCGAGCTCGTAGCCTTCGCCTTCCATCTCGCTCAGCAGCTTCCAGCTGTCGCCGCTTTTTTGCCATAGCATGCCTTTGACCCGCACGTCTTTGTCCGGGGTCTGGTAGAAGACGATGGCTTCCGGAACCCCGTCCTTATCGAGATCCTTCAAATATATGGAGCCGGGATCGCTTGAGTTTTTGGGATGAATGAAGGAAGCTCCCGCCGGCATCGCTTGCTGAATCACCTGCTTCAAGTTCTCCTTATCGTCGGGCAGCTTCGGCATGCGCATGTAGGACTGGGGGTCCTTGGTGAAGGAGCAGCCGCTGCAGGCCAGAGCGATCAGTAAGAACAGCACCAGCGGCATCCGGGATGTGATCGGCAAAATAGGATCGCCTGCTTTCTTGCTTATTTAACATGATTATATCAGCTTATGCGTTGACAAAGAGTAACAAACTATTTACATTTTGGTGGGAAGGTTATGGAAATCACATGAGGTGTGACAAAAATCACAGTGAGCCGTATACGTTAGTTATACTATGAAATCACACCATATCTTGGCAAAAGGAAAAGAGGGGACATCTGTGAAATTAGGTATCGTAGGAAAGGTAACTTGGCTGGTCGTCATTGCGGTTGTAACCAGCGTATTGTCTCTTTTGGCCATCGGCTACTATGTCAATTACAAGCAGATCGACCAGGCCGCGGGAGATGAGCTGATCGGCTGCGCAAGCATTACCTCGGGCCTGCTGACAACCGCCGAAATCAAGGAATTGGCAAGCGGCCAAGCCTCGAAGGCGCTGCAGGATAAAGTGAATTGGATTGTCGATCACAAACCGATTTTTAAGAACGCTTCAATTATGAGCTTGAGCGGAGTGCTGCTTGTACCCGACAAAAACCTGCAGCAGGAAGGCTTCAAGGCGGGCGACAAATTTTATATAGACCGCGAAGCGATCGATATGATGGTGAATATGAAGCATCCGGCGGCTTCGTCCGTGTATACGTTTGGCGACGGGGACCGGAAAACCGGCTATGCGCCGATCTTCGCCGACCATGATTCGTCCAAGGAGATCGTGGCGATGATGGCGATTGATTTCGACGCTTCAATCTTGAAAAACCGGACATGGAATATGCTGCAGTTCACGCTGCAAACCGGCGGGATTTTCCCGATCGCAGCGGCGTTCGTCGCATTCCTGCTGATCAGCCGGATGATCAAGCCGATCGAAGCGATCAGCGAGAGAGTGAAGCGGATCGCCGAAGGGGATTTGACCGGAGAGCCGATCCAAACGAGAAGCAAGGATGAAATCGGCAGTCTCGTTCAATCCGTCAACCAGATGAACCAGCAGCTCAAGACGATGATCGTCACGATCGAGGAGACATCCCTCGAGGTCAACAAGACGACGCGCCAGCTCGCCGGCGATGCCGATCGCACTGTCACTTCAATTTACTCGATGAATACCGCGATGCAGGAAATTGCGACCGGAGCCGCCACGCAGGAGAAAGGCACGGAGGAAAGCGCTCGGGCGATGGAGGAGATCTCGGAAGGGATGGGCGAAATCGCCGATGCGTCGATGGCCATGGCGGAGATGATGTACGATACGCTGAAGGCCGCCGAGCTCGGAAGCGAAACGCTCGATAAAGTGCTGCTGCAGATGGATTCGATTCACCAGTCGGTGGAAGTGTCGTCCGAAGCGGTGCGGGGGCTATCGGCGCATTCGGAGGAAATCGGCGAGATCGTAAAAGTGATGGGCGATATTTCCGCCCGGACCAATCTGCTTGCGCTCAACGCTTCGATCGAAGCGTCGCGGGCAGGAGAAGAAGGCAAAGGCTTCGCCGTCGTAGCGGGAGAAATCCGCAAGCTCGCGGAGCAATCGAAGCAATCCTCGGAGCATATCGCCGAGTTGATCGAAGCGGTTCAGGGCAAGGTATCCCATATGGTCGAGGCCATGGAGCGTGAAATCCGGGAGATGCAGACCGGCAAGATGTACGTCAATCAACTGGCGGGAGGGTTCCACAGCATCGTGGAGAAAGCCCAGCATACCAACGAGCAGATTACGGAAATATCCGCCATTTCCGAGCAAATTTCGGCCGGCTCCGAGGAAGTGTCCGCATCGGTGCTGGAGACGGCGTCCATCGCCAAAAATTCGTCCAAGCAATCCGCCCAGGCGGCCGATTTATCCGTCGTTCAGCTGGATTCGATGAAACAGATTACGCAATCGGTGCATTCGATCGAGACGTTGTGCCGGGAGCTGGATTCGCTGGTGCGGAGGTTCCGGATTTCGTAAGCGAATGGCCGGACCGGGAACTTGACTCGTTTTTTACGGACCGATATAATAGCTACATATGTAAATGATGGCAGACTATGATTTTGGTATGACGAGCACCCCTTTTGGGGTGCTTTGTCGAGCGGTGCAGATCATTTCTGAACGGCATGGGATGCTGCATTCAACGGCAGGGTCATGCTCCGTGGAAAAGCTCCGGATAGGAGCTTTTCTCATTATGTAAGGCTTGAAGATTCGAAAGGGGTTAATCATGATGGATTACAAGAATATATTGGCGTCGCAGCTCGCTTCCCAGCTGGAAGGGGTGACTGCGGAGTCGATCGCGGAGCTGATCGAATATCCGCCGAATCCGCAGATGGGCGATCTGTCTATGCCTTGCTTCAAACTGAGCAAGCAGCTGCGCAAAGCGCCGCAGGCCATCGCGGAGGAGCTCAAAGCGAACTGGCAGGGGCATCCCGCCATCCAACGGGTGGAAGCGGTGTCCGGTTATTTGAACGTGTTTCTCGACCCGGCGGGCTTCGCCTCCGGCGTCATCGGCGAAGTATTGGAGAAGCGGGAACGTTACGGCTCGCAGAACATCGGCCAGGGACGCAACATCGCGCTCGATTTCTCCTCGCCTAACATTGCCAAAGCGTTTCATATCGGGCATTTGCGGACGACGATGATCGGGAATGCAATCTACAAAATTTACGAATTTCTCGGATATAATTGTATCGGCATCAACCATCTCGGAGACTGGGGAACCCAGTTCGGCAAGCTGATCGTCGCCTACAAGCTATGGGGCGACAAAGACGCAGTCGAAGCGGAAGGCATTGACGAGCTGCAGCGGCTGTACGTGAAGTTCCATGACGAAGCGGACGTTAAGCCGGAGCTGGAGGACGAGGCGCGCGCCTGGTTCGTCAAGCTGGAGCAAGGCGACGAGGAAGCGCTCGGGCTATGGAAATGGTTCGTCGAAATCAGCTTGAAGGAATTTCAAAAAATTTACGATCTGCTCGGCGTTCGCTTCGATTCGTATGCAGGCGAAAGCTTCTACAACGACAAGATGGCGGCCGTCGTCGACGAGCTGAAACAGAAGAACCTGCTGGAGGAAGACGGCGGAGCCTTGCTCGTGCGTCTGGACGATTACAATATGCCGCCGGCCTTGATGATCAAAAAGGATGGCGGCACTCTGTACCATACGCGGGATGTTACGGCGGCGATTTACCGCAAAAATACGTATGACTTCGACAAATGCGTCTATGTCACGGATGCGGGGCAAAGCCTGCACTTTCAGCAATGGTTCAAAGTGATCGAGCTGATGGGCTACGACTGGGCGGACAAGCTCGTTCACGTGCCGTTCGGCAAAGTGAGCCTCGAAGGGGCTAAGCTGTCAACGCGCAAAGGGAACGTGATTCGTCTTGAGGAGCTGCTTACGCAGGCGATCGAGAAGACGAAAGCGATTATCGAAGAGAAAAATCCGAATCTGGAAAATAAAGACGAGGTCGCCCGTCAAGTCGGCGTAGGCGCGATTATTTTCAACGATTTGAGCAATAACCGGATTAAGGACATTGTATTCTCCTGGGACGTGGCTCTCAACTTTGAGGGAGAGACGGGTCCTTACGTGCAGTATACGCATGCGCGCGCCTGCAGCGTGCTGCGTAAAGCGAACGGAGGAGACGGAATCGAATTCGCCCGGCAGGCCGCTCAATTGGATGCGTCGCTCTTGCCGGACGCGGCCTCACAAGGCTTGCTGAAGCAGCTGTACCTGTTCTCGGAGCGGGTCGAGCAGGCGATGCACAAGCTGGAGCCGTCCGTAGTGAGTCGTTACTTGGTCGATTTGGCTCAAGCCTTCAACCGCTTCTATCATGAATGTCCGATTCTGGTGGACGATCAAGCGCTGCGCGAAGCGCGGCTCGCGCTGGTGAAGTGCGTGCAGATTACGCTGCGCAACGGACTCGGCCTGATCGGTCTGGAAGCCCCTGAGAAAATGTAAGGTATGCCCTTTTGTCACCCGGTATCCTCAGCGTTGAGGATACCGGGTGATTTGCATTTGGCGCGTCAAAACGGCTGACAACGATGTCCAGCTCGCGGACCGCTTCGCTTAACGGGGAAGGAGTCGGGCCTCGACGCCGCTTAACGGCGCGGTTTGGAGCGGGCAGAATCTGGCAACAATGGCTACTATGAGCCGTTTGGAGGTGAGCGCATATCGCCAAAGGGGATGAATTGGTAAAATATGTGACAGAGCGATTTGTGGAATATATGGAAACGCCGAAGGAAATCCGCAAACAGACGAGGGCAAGCCAAAGAGAGCATCGCGAGCATTGGCAGTACCGCTGGTTCGGCATGCTCCCGCTAGCTTTGCGCATGTGGATGGAAGGACTTCGCTGGCGCAAAAAAAAATGAAAAGCTTCTCTCCTCGGCGCGAGCAAAGGCTCGAGCCTGAAGGGACGGGAAGCTTTTCTATATAGGGAAGGAGGAGAAAAACCTAAGGGAATAGCCGGCCGGCCGCGGAAACGGCGGCATACGAAACGGCTCTGGGCCCGTCTTGGTCGAGAAGCAGAAACGCTTCCTCGTCGGACCAACGGTGGTAGCCCGTTACGGCTAACGGCAGCGTTACGGTGCGGCCGTACAGCTCGGCGACGAAGGTCAGCTTGCGCTGCTCCTTGATAGCGGTTGCAAGAAGCTCGAATCGGCTGAAGGAGACAGCTTGGCCCTTCACCCACGGCAGCCGGTCGTACGGATCGAAAGCGTCGGTCTGCAGACTGGCGGCGACCGTATGGTCCGGCCCGATCCGGGGCGGGGGCGCGGCTGCAAGGGAAGCGTCCTGAAGCTCCTGGACGGAGCTTAACAGGAGCGGCTGCCCGGTCTTGGCATCGATGTAATAGTTTTGTTCGCCGGCGGAAACCAGCCATACCGCATGAAACGGATCGGCGTACCAGCGTTCGGCTCTGTAGGACGTATCGATGAGTTCGAGCTGTACCAAAGATTGGTACAGAGTGTTTAAGCTGAAGAGAGGAGCGCTGCCGCTGCCGTATTCGGCAAGCTTGTACTTGTCCGGGTTGTCGGGATCGGCATAGATGACCATGTAGCCGACTTCGGCGCCGCCTGCTTTGAGCAGAACGATCCAGCCGTGCTGCCCCGGCCCCAGCGGATAGCTGGTCCACGAGGCTTGCTTCCATGCCTCGAAGCCTTGCTGGCCTGCGATTTGCTTCATCAATTGGTTGACCGCGTCCAGGAAGGTCGGCGTTGTGACTGTGCCATCCTGCATAACGGGCGCCAGAGCTTGTGCCGGAATGGGCGGGTTGTCCGGTACCGCGGCGGAGGAGAGCGGCTTTGCAACCAGCAGGCTTGTCCAGAGCAAAAGGCAGGAAAGCCTAAACAACGTTTTTTTCATCCATTCACCTGCTTGTCATGGTTTGTCGGGCACGGATGCTGTCACATGAAGCAGCTGCTATGCCCTTATTGTATAAAATATGCCTTGAAAAGTTTGTTAGAACCTGTAGCGGAGCAAAAAAAAGTTTGCTTCTATTTTTGCTGGAAATGAACGGAATTCGTCAATTCGTAGGCAGATTCCCCGCATGCAGATGAAACAGACCGCAATTGATGACGGATATTTGAATGCGCGGCCGAAACTGCCAGTCGATTTCAAGCTGACGGTTCGTATACTGGGCTTCGATCTCCGCTTTTTTCTCCGGTTCGGCCCCTTGAATTAAAGCTTCGTAATACGAATGAATCCGCTCCAGCTCGTCCTGAAGCCGCAGCTTGGCGTCCTCCGCCCAGCGGTGGTCGTACGTTTTTAACCGGTTCTCCAAATATTGCTCCAAATAAATGACGGCCCGCGGCAGCGTAAATTTATCCGGAATCATGTAGACATGAGCGGGCAAACGCGGGGACAGCCGCTTGGTCTGCAGCCATTCTTGGAAATGCTCGCGAATTTCCCCGGTGACCAGATGAACGCCCAGCGAATGAATTTCGCTGCGCTTCATATCGCAGGCGAGCTCGACCTTGTAGTTTACCTGCATCCAGGTTTCGTAGGCGATCGTAGGCGGCGGCGCCGATTTCTGCTGCTCGGGCTTGAACTGCTCGAACAGGTGGACGAAGCGCCCTTTGCTGCGCACCGCGTCGAAAATTTGACCGAGCCTGCGGCTTCCGAACGTAACTTCATCTTTAGGCACCCTGGATGTCATCTGCGTCGGCACAAAGCCGAAATAGCGTCCCAGGATGCTGTCCTGCTGCGGGGCGCCCGGCGCTTGGGGGCCGGGGCCGGCGGTTCCCGGCGACGGCGCTCCCTCGCCGGGGGGCGGAGAGAGCGCCGTCCCGCCCGCAGAAGCAGCGCCCGGCTGGGCTCCGGCTGCGCCCGCTTGAGCGCCGGCAGCGGACTGCGCGGCCTTATGCCCCTCCGGGTCGAAGATGAACGTGCACGTCATCGTCTCCGGGACGGCGCCGGTCCGTTCGACAAAGTTCCAGTAATACGGCCGGTACGTCAGCTCCTTGTCGGCGGAAGGAGACAGCTTGACCGTGACGTAGGCGGGATGCTTCTCCAGGATGTCGCATTGTTCCGCTTCGAGGTAGCGCATAACGAAGCTTTGAATTTGTTCGCTCTTCATGGGGATGCCTCCGCTTCGCCGGTAATAGGTAAGATCTGTCCGACGGCGCCGGGCATCATATGGGAGCGGGAGATGTCCCTGGCGGCGGAATCGCGTTCCACTTCCGTGCGGATTGTCGTGAACGAGCGGCCGAGATCGTCCATCTGGCGTTTGAGCTCCTCCTCGGAAGAGGAGAGAATCATCTGCGCAATGGATTTCTCCAGCGAGTGGGATTGCTCGAATCGTTCGAGAATCGTATCGAGCTCGCCGATGACCAGCTCGAACATATTGATTTTCTCATGCAGCAAAGACAGAATATATTCTTCGATCGTGCCGTTGGTGGACAGATTATAGATTTTGACATCGTCCTGCTGGCCGAGCCGGTGCACGCGTCCGATTCGCTGCTCCACGCGCATCGGGTTCCAAGGAAGGTCGAAGTTGATCATGTTGTGGCAAAACTGCAGATTGATTCCTTCGCCGCCGGCCTCCGTCGCCACCAGCACCTGGGCGCGGTTGCGGAACAGATCCATCATCCAGTCCTTTTTACCGCGGTTCATGCCTCCACGGTAGGGAACGGCGGTAATTTTATGCTCTTTCAAATAGTTCAGCAAATATTCCTGCGAAGCGCGGTACTCGGTGAATATGATCACTTTATCGTTAATTTCTTGGACAAGCTCCATCGCTTTTTCCGCTTTGGTGTTGGCTTTGATGCTGCGGATCAGCTCGACGAGCTGCCAAATGCGCTGGCGGACGGGAGAATCCTCCGCCGTTTTCTTGAACATGTTCACCAATGTAATGAACACGGCGTCGCGGCTGCTGCACACTTCGCGCTGCAGCGTAACCAGCGAAAGCGCGCTGCTGATATCGCCCTCGGACTCTTGGTAGCGGCCCTTGACGAAGTCGGTCACGCCGTCGTAGAGCGCTTGTTCCTCGGGGGAGAGCGTCAACGGAATATTGCGGACGATCCGCTTGGTGAAATTGACGTTGCCGTCGCTGCGCCGGTTGCGGATCATGACCTTGGACAGTTCCTGCTGCAGCTGCTCCTCGTTTTTCGGAATGCGCTTGTCGACGACGAAGTTGGCTTGGAAGCTGCCTTGGCCGCCGAGCTGGCCGGGCTTGAGCAGAGTGATGAGATTGTACAGCTCGCTCAAATCGTTCTGGACGGGCGTTGCCGTCAGCAGCAGGCAATATTTTTTGCGCAGCTCGTTGATGAATTGGTAGTTAGTCGTCTTTTTGTTTTTGAGCTTGTGGGCTTCATCGACGATCAGCATGTCGTATTCCATCCCGAGCACGATGTCCCGGTGCGGATCGCGCTTGGCCGTATCCATGGAAGCGACGATAATATCGTACTGCGCCCACATGTATTCTTTTTTTTGCGCTACGGCCGGTATGCCGAATTTTTGGTTCAGCTCGCGCACCCACTGCAGCACAAGCGAAGCGGGCACGAGAATGAGCACCTTTTTGACCAGACCGCGGATGATGTATTCTTTTAAAATTAATCCGGCTTCAATCGTTTTCCCGAGACCGACCTCGTCGGCCAATATGGCCCGGCCTCTCATCTCCGTGAGCACTTTTTTGGCGGTATCGATCTGATGGGGCATCGGCGTCAGCTGCTGGATATGAACGAGAGATTGCAGCTGGTCGAAGCTGGAGATCAGACTGGCTTGCTCCGCCTCGTAAGCGAGCTGATACAGCGTCCAATCGTCCCAGGGACCGTTGCGCAGCGCTCTTTCATGCAACTGCTCGAACCATTCCCGGTCAAAATGCAGCTGTACATGCTCGTTAAAGGGTCTCACATGTTCTAGTTTATTGCCAGTTTGCATGGTATGCCCTCCTTTGGGCGCCTTCCTTCGGGAAAGGAAAGCGGGCATCTTGATGACAGCAGGGCTTGCATCGGGCCGTTGCACTAAGCTCTGCGGCTGGGCGTTAAGCCCCGGCAGCCGTGTCCGACCGCTAATGAATCGCTTGCTCCATTTGATGAAAACAATCCGGAAATTTCCGCAAGTTTCATTGATAGAGCAGGCAAAGCTATCATTTTTAGTATGGACGAAAAGAAGCCCTTTCATAACTTGGATGAATGCATTATGATGTTTAGTAGCAAGGGGGAGGAAGGATTCGACTTGAAGAAATGGGTATTGGGGCTGACAGCCGCGCTTTTGGTCGGCCTCGGCACGGTTTATTATGCGAGCCGGGATGCCAAGCCGCAGGCATTGCCTATCGACGAGGAAGTTACGAAGGCGATCGACGAGACGGGAGATTTGCTTGTCGCGGATCCGTATCAGGTATTCAGCGTGAACAGCCGGACGCAGCGAAGCAAGCAAATCCTGCAGACGTCCCAGCCGATCAGCGGGATCAGCTACACCGGGGATCATACGGTCGTCACCGTATATAATCCGGACGATCCGAAGGCATTCAAAGGATTGTACGTGAGAGAGAAACAGGGGGACCGCTTTCTGCAGCTTGCTACGCCCAAAATGGCGCCGAAGTACCATTATGTATTCGGCGATCTGATGTTCGTGTCGTCTGCAGATAAAACGCCGCAAAAAGGCGGGGATATGACCCGGGTCGGCATTTATCAGCTGAAGCAGCACAAATGGATCAAGGACTGGCTTGTGCCCGGAGGCGTGGAGGATGTGAAGGGAGCGGGCAAGGACGTCTACTTCGTGACCTCCAACAATGCCGAAACGAGCTCGAACGTCTACAAGGCCGATATCCAAAGCGGCGAATGGGGCAAGCTGATTCAAGAGCCCAGACGTTATCCGCTGGATCGGGTAAGCGTCGATTCCAACGGCGATATTTATATGATGATCTCCCAGCGCCATAAGAGCGAATGGTCCAATAAAATTTATAAATTCAATGCCGCCGAGTCTCCATACGAGCTGATGAACAACTTCGTGTCGAACACGAAACCGTACTCCTTTACGATGTCGGCGATGCAGGGTAAAATGCTAATTGACCGCTTTGATGCGGCAGATGGCTCGGTCGAGCTGGAGAAGCCGCTGGCGCTGCTCGATTTGAAAAGCCGCAAACAGCTTCATCTGACATGGGACCACCGGCCTGTCGATATCGCGCCGATACCGGCGGACAACCGGTTCGCCGTTCTGGGCGAGGATGGAGCGATCGCCTTCGTCGGTCTGGATGCGTCGGAGAAACCGGAGGGCGAGTTTCAGCTGGACAATGTGACGGATGCGAGAGAAATATGTCCCAAGCGTTAGGAGTGCGGCGAATCAAGCAACCGGAAGCCAGGCAGGCTTCATGAACAGCAACAAGGAAAGGCAGGTAGACAGCATGACGGCAACATGGCGTTTTATTTCCAACAGGATGCATCATCCTTCTTATAATATGGCGGTCGACGAGGCGATTCTGATCGCGCACAGCGAGGGCAAAGTACCTCCTACGGTCCGTTTCTACGGGTGGGAGCCTCCGACCTTATCCATCGGGTATTTCCAAAAGGCCGAGGAAGTCGACTTCGAACGGCTGGCCGAAGAGGGACTCGGATTCGTTCGCAGACCGACCGGCGGGAGAGCGGTGCTGCACGATAAGGAGCTGACGTACAGCATTATCGTGGCGGAGAGCTATCCCGGCATTCCGAGCGGGGTGACGGAAGCTTACCGCGTGCTGAGCGAAGGGCTGCTGCTCGGCTTTCGCAAGCTGGGGCTGGACGCACAGATGGTACAGCTTGCCAGCGAGGAGGACAAGAGCAAATACGCCTCCATGGGCTCGTCGGCATGCTTCGATTCTCCTTCATGGTACGAGCTGGTCGTCGAGGGACGGAAAATCGCGGGCAGCGCGCAGACAAGGCAAAAGCAGGTCGTATTGCAGCACGGATCGATTCTGCTCGATATGGATGCGGACCAATTGTTTCGCGTCTTGAAGTTCAAGAACGAACGCATTCAAGAGAGATTGAAACAGCAATTTTCGCAAAAGGCGGTCGCGATTAACGACATTTGCCGGGGGCTTGGCCGGGCTCCGGTCGAACTGCCGGAGGTCGAAGAAGCGTTTCGGGCCGGGATGGCCGAAGGGCTCGGCGTTCAATTGGAGGAAGGCGCGCTGACGGATTACGAGCTGACGCTCGTTGAACAGCTGGTCAAGGATAAATACGCGAACGAAGCATGGAACCTCCGGAGATGACTCCGGAGGTTTTTTGGGGCTGATCATTTATTATCCGAGAGGGGCCATTCCCGTTGAGTACGTTATCCTCCTGCGATGGTGAGAGGAAGGCAGAGCGTTACGCTTGCGGGCCGCCGCTGCCGATCAGATGCTCGAAGGCGCGCTGCAGCTTGCGGGTTACGGGGCCGGGAGCTCCGCTGCCGACGGGCTTGCGGTCGATCGAAACGATAGGGGTAATCTCCATCGTTGTGCTGCTCAGGAACACTTCGTCCGCATTGTTCAAATCGTCCAGCGTGAACGCTTCTTCCTTCGCGGGAAGCTGCAGCTCTGCGGCCAAGCGGAGCACGACGGCGCGGGTGATGCCGTGCAGAATCAGGTGGTTGGCCGGGTGGGTACGCAGCTCGCCGTCCTTCACGATCATAATGTTCGATGAGCTGCATTCGGTCACCGTGCCGCTGCGGTGGAAGATGACGTCTTGAGCTCCCTGATCGAGTGCGGCTTGCTTGGCCATGACGTTAGGCAGCAGATTGAGCGTCTTCAAATCGCAGCGAAGCCAGCGGATATCGTCGGCCGTAACCGCTGCGATGCCGTGCTCCAGAGCTTGCAGCGGTCTTGCGAGCTCGCTGCAATACGCCGTAAGTATCGGCTCCGCCTGTTTGGGGAAAGCGTGGGTCCGTTCCGCCGCGCCCCGGGTAATTTGCATATAGACGATGCCTTCGCTCAGCTTGTTCAGCTCGATTAACTGCCGCAGCAGGCCGTCCAGCCGGTCTATGGAATAGGGGAGGCTTATCCGGACGTCGCGCGCGCTTCGTTCGAGCCGCTCGTAATGGCCTGCTGGCTCGAACAGCATGCCGTTATAGACGCGAAACACCTCGTAAATGCCGTCGCCGAAGTAGTAACCGCGGTCATCGGGGGAAATACGAAGTTCATCCTTCGGGAGAAATTCATGTTGGTACAAATACATAGGAAAGCCTCCTGATTGTAATTATGTATACGAACGTTTGTTTGTATATCATGCCGGTTTGTGATATAATATATTGACCGACAGCAGTGCGAACTGATCATAGGCACCTGCTTCTACTGATAGCGTATCAATGACGGAAGCGGATGTCAAAGGCCGACGAAGAATATGCTTTCGGTACCGGTAGACGAAGGAATGCCAATAGGTCTCTAGTAGGTAATTTGGCATTTTTGGCGGCGGGATGGTACTGATTTTTGTCGAAAAAAATGAAGCCGACGGCGGCGAAAAAGAGCGATTTCAAGAGGAAATAAGAGCATTCGGCCCTACGTCTTGTACCAGTTTCCAAATTCCGCTACTCACCCATTAGAAGCACAATATATTGTGATGTATAATGGATTTCGCATACCAGATGTTGTGATGATTTGCAGCATTCTAATTTTCGGGAGGTTATTGTATTGATGACGGAGAACGGGAGCGGCAATAGACTCGAAGGATTAAGCGAAAAGATATTTCTTGACCGCTATGCGATGAAAGATGCGGACACTCAAAATACAAAAGTCGGGGATACGGTGCTCGTGCTGACGAAGGACGATCCGAAATTTCCCGCCAAAGAAGTCGGAGAAGTCATATCCAGGGACGGCAATCAAGTTCAAGTGAAGGTGAGAAGCGGCGATGTCGTAACGTCGTCCGTAGAAAAGCTGACGTTAACGGTCGAGAAGACGCCGGCGCAGATGTGGGAGCGTTTGGCGGGGGCGATGGCTTCCGTGGAGCCGACCGAAGAGAAGCGGCAGGAGTGGAAGGAAAAATTCGAATACATTCTTGACGACTGGAAGCTCGTTCCGGGCGGACGGATCGCGGCGGGCGCGGATGCAAGCGACGAGCTGACGCTGTTTAACTGCTATGTCATTCCATCTCCGCACGACAGCCGCGGCGGCATCATGAGCACATTATCGGAAATGACCGAAATTATGGCGCGCGGCGGGGGAGTCGGCATCAATCTGTCCTCTTTGAGACCGCGCCGCGCCGTCGTGAAGGGCGTGAACGGATCTTCCAGCGGAGCCGTATCATGGGGCGGGCTGTTCAGCTACACGACGGGCTTGATCGAGCAGGGGGGCAGCCGCCGCGGCGCCCTGATGCTGATGATGAACGATTGGCATCCCGATGTGGTCGACTTCATTACGGTTAAGCAGACGATGGGGCAAATCACGAACGCCAACTTGTCGGTCTGCGTAAGCAACGGCTTTATGAAAGCCGTCAAGGAAGACTTGGATTGGGAGCTTGTCTATCCGGATACGACAGACGCCGAATACGACGATCTGTGGGACGGCGATCTGGATAAATGGAAGAAGCTCGGCAAGAAAGTGAATGTGCACCGCACCGTAAGAGCGCGTGACGTGTGGCATACGATCATCGAATCCGCCTGGAAATCCGCGGAGCCCGGCGTCGTATTCATGGAATATTATAACCAGATGTCCAACAGCTGGTATTTCAACCCGATTATTTGTACGAATCCGTGCGGAGAGCAGGGCTTGCCCGCCTGGGGCGTGTGCAACTTGTCCGCCATTAATTTGTCGAAGTTTTACGATGCCGACAAGCAGGATGTGGCATGGGATGAGCTTGGCAAGGTCGTCCGTTATTCCACGCGTTTCCTGGACAACGTCATCGACAAGACGCCTTATCATTTTGAGGAGAATCGCGTCAATCAGCAGAGCGAGCGCCGCGTAGGGCTTGGCACGATGGGTCTGGCGGAGCTGATGATCAAGCTGGAGATCCGTTACGGCAGTCCTGAATCGCTCGTATTCCTTGATCAATTATACGGCTTTATGGCCAAGGAAGCTTATTTGGCGTCTGCCGACATTGCCGCGGAGAAAGGCAGCTTCAAGCAGTTCGACGCCGAACCGTTTCTGCAAAGCGGCTTCATGAAAAATATGACGGCCGTCTATCCGGAAGTAGGAGCCGCTGTACAGAAGAAGGGGATGCGCAACGTCACGGTCATTACCCAGGCGCCGACGGGAAGCACGGGGACGATGGTCGGTACTTCTACCGGAATCGAGCCTTACTTCGCCTTCGAATATTACCGTCAAAGCCGGCTCGGCTTCGACAAGCAGTACGTGCCGATCGCGCAGCAGTGGAAGGATGCCCATCCGAACGAGGAGCTTCCGGACTATTTCGTAACCGCTATGGACTTGTCCGCGGAAGATCATATCCGCGCGCAGGCGGCCATTCAGAAATGGGTGGACAGCTCCATCTCGAAGACGGCCAACTGTCCGGCGGATTTCACCGTAGAAGAAACGAAGCGGCTGTATGAGCTGGCCTTCGATCTCGGCTGTAAGGGAGTAACGATCTATCGCGACGGAAGCCGCGACGTGCAGGTGCTGTCGACGGAGAAGAAGGAAGAGAAGCCTGCCGCGGCAGCGGAAACGATCAAGGCCGAGGCCAAGCCGGAGGAAACCGCCGTCGTGAGCAAAGCGGCGTCCGTTACCGTAGCGGCGGCTTCCGAGAGCAAGTCGTTTTCCGTGCTGGATAAGGAATATAAACGCCGTCCGCAAATTTTGCGCGGCGCCACATATAAATTCAATACGCCGTTCGGTATGGCGTACATTACGATCAACGACATGAACGGGACGCCTAGCGAAATTTTCCTGAACGTAGGCAAAGCCGGTTCCGACGTGTTCGCCATGTCGGAAGCGCTCGGCCGGGTCATCTCCCTGTTCCTGCGTTACGGCGATCACGGCAACAAAGTGCAGCTGCTGACGAAGCATCTGAAAGGCATCGGAGGCTCCGGCGCCATCGGCTTCGGCGCAAACCGCGTGGAATCGATCGCCGACGCCGTAGCGAAGGCGCTCGAAATGCACGGCGACTTCTCCGACGAGGCGGAGACTTACGTCACCGCAACCCAAGAGGTCGTCATGGAGACGACCGCGCAATACGCAGTGACCCGCAACTCGGCGACCTCGCTCGACCTGTGCCCGTCTTGCGGCAGCGCCTCGCTGATTAATACGGAAGGCTGCAAAAGCTGCAGCAACTGCGGTTATAGCAGGTGTAGTTAAGGAGAAGAGAGGGGGAGCCCAGGAGGAGCCCCTCTCTTTTTTTATAAAAAGATGATAATCACTGGACACGGTATGGCTTTTCGTACAGCCCGATTTGTCCCAACCGTGATAGTGGCGGAGCCCGTCTTCGAAGTAATAGTCAAGGCCAAGCAAAACAAGCACGAGCCGCGATCAGCCGGGTATTGATGCAATTCGCCGCTGATCGCGAGCGTTCATGGTTGATTCATTCAAGCTATTTTCGGATCGGAATCCATTTCTGTTCATTTGCACCTGTCGGTTCGACCCATTCGTATCTGACGCCAACCGCGCTGCTTCCGCCCACAGGCTGCAGCACTTTTCGGTTGGCGGCATAGATGAGCATGTAAGTACCGTCGCGCTGCTTCTCCAATATCCATTGCTGATTTATATCGTGATAAGCGAAAGTTTGCTGGATAGAAAGCGATGACGAGTTAGGCGCCAGCAGCAGCTGGCTGTTTTTGTTGATGATTCTTGTTCCGGACCTATACCATTTAAATTGCCAAAGCTGCTCCGGATTGCCCGTATACGCTGCTTGCGTGACAGCCGCAGCATTCGCTGTGCTTGAGTTCGGTACGGAGATGACTTTCCCTGTGGCCAAATTTTGCAGAATATAGTCCGATTCCTCGTCGATCGTCGGTGCAACAGGAATTCGGGTATCTTTAGAAATATACCATTTCTGATCATCGGCTCCGGTATAGGGGCCGCTTACGGCTAGAGCACCTTCCAGCAAACTCCCCTCTTTAGGCTGCAGCACTTGAGAGGATAAGTTATTCCGGATTACATAGGAGCCGTCCGCTTGTTTCTCCAACGTCCACAGTTGTCTGGGAGGGTCGTACCAGAAGGGCGCTTGAGTAATGAGCGACCCGGCTGCGCCGTGAATGACTTGTCCGCTGTTCGCGTTCGTGATTCGGAAGCCGGAACAATCGGCGTAGCATCGGAAGCTCCATTTTTGGCTGGCTAATCCTTCATCCTTTTGGAGATTGGCGATTCCGCCTTCCGTCTTCCGTGAATTGCCGATTTGCAGCGCTTTTCCCGACGCTTTGTTAACGATTTGATACAGATGCTGCGCATGATCGATAATTTCGGTACGTGTGCCTGCATAGGCTAACGTCCACTGCTGCCTTGCCGTCGATGCATCAGGGTCCAGCCGCACATGGTTGTCAAGCGGGTCGTTGGAGATGGACAGTGCCGAGGTGGTTCCCGCCGCTTGAAGTTCGAACGTGTCCCCGCCAACCGGCAGCAGCTTCCACTGAGTAATGGTCCCGTTCGTTCCATCGGGTATTGACAGCAAGCTTCCGTCCGCGTAGGAGCGGACCTCGTATACGTTGGCTCCAACCGATTGGAACACCCAGCGCTGTTGGGCGGACAACCGGTTCTGCTCATGAATGTAACCGTAAGCGGAGCCGGTGACCGTTAATAATGTTTCCGAGCTCCTATTCGTGAGCGTATACGGGATATGCTCCGTTATCGTCACATCTGTGCCTGACGTTACAATCGTTACGGAATTTGCGGGCAGCAAAATTCCCGTTGTCGGCCATTGGCTCCCATCGATCCCGGGCATATGGGAAGAGCCGTATTCATCAATCCGATACAAATCCCAACTGGACGCCGCGGCTTGATTCGTCAGCTGCGAGCCGGATTGCTGCAAGCGCACAAGTTGTTCGTTATTCGTCCTGTTTACGAGTAAAACTGAATTCCGGTTATCCCCTTTGACTGCAAATCCGTCTACTTTGGACTTATCGGGGAATACGGAGGCTGCTGCTTGTCCGTGAAAAAAACGATTGAACCAATGATTCAGATCCGCCGTATCGTACAGTTCTCTGCGGTCGTTCATCAGGCCCATGTAGGAGCTTTCGGCATGCCAGAAATTGACTCCTGACCCGGCTCCGCCGATGACACCCGCGACGAGCAGCGCGCTGTAGACGGATTCCTTGCTTGTATGCAGGCGGGGATCGGTATCCCAAGTCATATTGTATTCGTCAATCAATATGGGCAGATCGGCTTGCGAGTTGTTCGCGAGCAGGGCGGAGCGCAGCGAGTTGACAAGTACGCCTTGCTTCTGGGCATGATCATATGCCTGATTGTCCGTACCCGGCCGTGATTGTCCGCTGCTGTACGCGTGCATCGTAACGAAGTCGATTTGGGGCCAAGCCGCTTGGACCACATTGCTAATATAGGAGACGTTCACATCGCTTGCGGCCGGTCCGCCGACTTGAATCGACGGGTCGATCGCTTTCATAGCCGTATAGCTTTTGCGGATCAGATTGGCCATTGCCGAAGCATTCAATCCCGGATTCACGAAGCCGCTTTCTCTTTCATTCGGAATTTCCCAATAGGCAATGCCCAGCCCGTGCTCCACATTAACGATACGCACCAATTCGGCGGCGAAAGCGGCGAACGTATCCGCATCCAAATAGTCCGTTTGGCCGTTCGGTCCATATGGAATGTTGATCATGACCGGATAATGTTCCGCTGCCAAGGGTGTCAGAGCGGCGACGATTTTGGATTCGCTCCAGGTGAGGTCCGCATTGATCCAGCCGCTTGTACTAATCATGCTTGTACTATGAATGCGCACAAGCCCTTTGTTACCGTTCAAATAACGAAGATGCGACATAAAGTTGGCATCCGTCGTATACGAATCTTGTAATAGTCCATTGGAATTTAATCCGTATGCGTAAGCGGGGATCGTTTTCCCCGTTGTACCCCAGTCGACGCTTACTTCAATCGGGTCATGCGTGTCAATAACGTCTGCATGGGCCACCTGGCTCAGCAAGGGCCATATCAACATATTGCATATTAAAAAGCATAAGATCATGAATTTTGCAGCTCTGAATAGTGCACGTCTGCTTCCCACTTATTCAAGCCTCCATTCTAATTAGAATTCGTGTCAACTCTGCAGCCGTAATGGCTTGTCGGGTGCTTCCGGCGCGTTTCGTTTTTCGCTAGCGTTTCATGAATAATCACCTCTTGTCATGAACGGTTAAATTGTAAACGTTTTCATAAAAGCGGTAATCCGTCAAGCTGTTCCCAGCCTCACCTCCATAAGCTGCCGGCAAGCCAAATCAGCACGACGTTTGAGCTGAGCGGAAATTTGACCGGCACGTCTTTGCAGCCGCCCAACAGATCGCTCCGAGCGCAATAACGACCAGGGCACACGTCGACGGCTGCCAAACCAGCGCCTTTCGTAATGCCGATAACGGACCACACCCTCATCTTACACACACAAAGTTGAAATAGAAATACACAGATTTTATATAGTTTCTGTACTTTTTTTAATGTTCTCGATTCCCGCCTCGGCTTTGGTCATGATAAATTAAAATGGTGAAGGAAGGAGGCGATACGTTTGTACACACCGTCACACGAGTTGAAATTTTATGTATATGCAGGTCCGCAGCCCGGCTTTATCAAGCCGGAAGAAATTCACAAACAGCATGTCATTCTAGGCGTAGAAACAGGCGCCTTCGAATACGGCGTCGGCAAACATACAGGTAAAGCTTCGTTCGGCGATCTTGTGTTCGTACCGTCCGGTGTTCTATTCAAGCGCAGATCATTCGGAGAAATTACGTTCCATATGCTCAACTACAGTCCGATGCTCGAGCCGGACCCCACCTTCGATTCGCTCCCGGTCGGCAAAGTAACTGTCAGCGACGTCAATCGTCTGTCGTCCACCTATGCTTATTTGCGAAAAGCTTGGCGCGAGCATGGCAGCGAATCGTACAAGACGAAGATCGCCAATCATATGCTGATGGATTTGCTCCATCTGGGCGATATGGAAGGGCAGTACGCGCAGAAGCGAAGGAAAAGAACCGATCCGCAAATGCGGCAGGCGGCCGGCTACATTCACCACAATTTGTTCAGCGGCTTGACTATGAAGCGAATTGCCGAGATGCTCGGCATCCGGCAATCGGAATTAACGAGACGGTTCCGGCTGGAATACGGCCTGTCCCCGAAGGAGTATGCGACCCGTTTGAAGCTGGAAGAGGTGAAGCGGCTGCTCCTCGAAACGAATTACACGATGGACGCCATCTCTTCCATGTGCGGCTATGAGAACGGCTCGTACTTGAGCCGGGTGTTCCGTGCGAAGATGGGCATCAACGCCTCTGAATTTCGTAAAAATAGTCAAATCTAGACGGGCATCAAGACCGCAACAATTCGCCAAAATAACAATAGCTGCATGTGAAGCTGATCCGGAAACCTCGCGATCTTTCTGGAACGGAATTCAATAATATATATTTGATACAATATCAAATCAATGATTTACAGCACGAAAATTATTTGATACAATATCAATCATGAGATATTTGATACAATATCGAATCAATCGAAGGGGGATAAAATGATGCAAACATCATCAGAATCGTCGTTTAATGAAACGACTTATTCGCGGGTTCGCGATAAACTGCGCGAAGATATTTTATCGGGTGTATTTAAACCTGGTGTTCGTCTCCGGATTATCGATTTGTCCACTCGGTACGGCGTCAGCCAGATGCCGATTCGGGAAGCGCTTCAGCAGCTTCAAGGGGAAGGGCTCGTCAACCTGCTGCCGCAAAAAGGAGCCAGCGTACGGGAGGTCGATGAGAAATTCGTCTCCGACATGTACGATGTCAGAATGGCAATTGAAACCATGCTTGTTCGCAACGGAGTTCCATATATGAGCGATCATGATTATATGAAACTCGTCGAGATTGAAGAGCAATATGAGCAGGCGGTGGAGGAAGGCGATGTTTCGCTGTCCTTGAAGCTGAACGAGAGCTTTCACAAAATTATTAATGGTCTTGCCCAGAACGATGAGGCGATGCGCGTCATTGACCGGCACTGGGGTTTAATCGACAGCCTGCGCCATAAATATGGGTCAAGCCGGGTGAAGGATGTCGTGAACGATCATCGGCTGCTGCTTCATGCTTTAAAAAATCGGGATGCAGAGGCTGCGGCAGCCATTACGAGCGATCACGTCATCAAGGCGAAGGACGATTTGATCGCAAGAATCAAGACGGCCGGAAAAGGATAAGTAAGGCGACATCTTCTGAATAAGCAGGTGTCTTCGACAAAATAAAAACGCTTACAACGAAAGGGAGATGGGCGTGCCATATGAACGAACGGTGACGAATCTCAACATGACTGCGAAGTCCGAACAGCGGAGAAGGAAACTGACCCAAATCCGCAAGGACAAGCTTTTATATTTCATGGCGCTGCCGGGAATTTTGTTTTTCCTTGTATTCCATTACATTCCGATGTACGGTATCCTGCTCGCGTTCAAAAACTACAATGTTTATCAAGGTTTTTTCGCCAGCGAATGGGTCGGCTTCGACAATTTCAAAACGCTGTTCGGCATGTATGGGTTTGACCGGGCATTGAAAAACACGATCATTATTTCCTTGTACCAGCTTGTGTTTGCTTTTCCGATCCCGATTATTTTATCCATTATGCTCAACGAGCTCAGGCATGAGATGTACAAGAAATTTGTTCAGACGTCGATTTATTTGCCTCACTTCGTATCTTGGATCATTATCTCGGGCATTTTGTTTGCGATCTTGTCCCCGTCTACCGGCGTGATTAGAGAAATCGCTCAATTATTCGGATATAACGGTTCGATCGTCAATTTGCTGAGCAGCAAGGAATATTTCCGCAGCTTGCTTGTCGTCTCGAATATTTGGAAGGAGGCGGGCTTCGGCACCGTGCTTTATCTCGCTACCATCGCCACCATCGACCAGCAGTTGTACGAAGCCGCTAAAGTGGACGGCGCGAAGAAGTGGCAGCAAATTTGGCATATTACACTGCCCGGTCTACGGACGACGATCGTCATCCTGCTTATTTTCCGTGTGGGAAGCATACTTAACGCCGGTCTGGATCAAGTATTTGCGCTGTATAATCCGCAGGTTTACGAGGTAAGCGAAATTTTGGATACATATATTTACAAGCTCGCTTTTCAGGATGCCAAATACGATTTGGCTACGGCTTCAGGCTTGTTCAAGTCACTTATTGGCCTGGTGCTTGTTTTATTCACCAATTATATTGCGAAAAAAATCGATCCGGAAAGCGGTTTGATGTAACCGGATTCGTTGGAAGGAGGATTGCCTGGTGAGAGAGTCGTTGGGGGAACGTATATGGCAATTCGGATTGAATATCGTCATGCTATTGTTGTCTATCGTGACCTTGTATCCATTTTGGCATGTGCTGATGTATTCGTTAAGCGATCCGAAGCTGGCTATGGGGGGCGGACTGTTTTTATGGATGAAAGGGTTTTCGTTGTCCTCCTATGAGATGCTTCTGCATAGCAAAGGGATTTTCCAGGCTTATGGAAACTCCATCTTTCGTTTGGTCATCGGGACCGCGATCAATATTGTGTTTACGGCCATGCTGGCTTATCCCTTATCCGTTCAACGGTTTGTCGGGAGAAACGCGATCACGCTGCTCATTTTCTTCACCATGCTGTTTAGCGGAGGCATGATCCCGAATTACTTGATTGTCAAAGAGCTCGGGATGATCAATTCGCTCTGGTCGCTCATTATTCCGGGTGCGATCAGCGCTTGGAACCTAATCATCATGAAAAACTACTTTCAAAGTTTGCCACCCGAGCTTGAAGAGTCGGCAAATATAGACGGAGCGGCTCCGATGCGCATTTTATTTTCGATCATTTTGCCTGTATCGGCTCCTGTCATTGCTGCGATCGCTTTATTTTATGGCGTGGCCCATTGGAACTCCTATTTTGACGCCATTCTTTACATCAATTCCGATTCGAAACAAGTGCTTCAGGTGTTTTTGCGAACGATGCTGATGAGCAGCTCGCTGCAGCAGGTTCAAGGTACAGAGAACTTTGCTTCGACGATAGGATTGGTCACAGAGGAATCGGTGAAAATGGCTACCGTTGTCGCATCCGTTATCCCGATGCTGGTTGTTTATCCGTTTTTGCAAAAGTATTACGTCAAGGGCGTTATGATCGGCTCGATCAAAGGTTAGTTTTTGCGAGCGAAAAAATGGCTCTCAAAATAATCAGATTCATAAGGGGAGTATGTGCATGGAGAAGTTTAAGAAATCGGTCGTGTTGATGCTGACCACCGCGATATTGACCAGTGTGACTGCTTGCTCCAAAGGGGGAGCCACAAGCAATGAGGTCGATGGCAGTAAGGCTGCCGGCGATAGCGGCAAACCGAAAGAACCGGTAACGGTGCGCATTTTGATTGACAAAAGCACTAACTTTCCGGAAGACAACACCGTTGTTCAGGAAATTCGCAAACGGACAGGCGTAAACGTCCAGTTTCTGGCCGTCGATTCTCCCGACATGGGGACCAAATTAAATACGATGATCGCCTCCAATGATATGCCCGATGCATTCCTGAACTCGGATAAGGCAAAGATCAGCGAACTGGTCAAAAATCAAGTGATTATTCCGATGGACGACTTATTAAATACGTATGGAAAAAATATTATGGACAACAAAGGCTCCATCTTAAAAGGCGTTTCCAAAGTAGACGGCAAAATATACGCGATTCCGCGCGGTTGGGGATTCGGAAGCGCTTTGGCGATTCGCAAAGACTGGCTGGACAAATTGAAGCTGCCTGTGCCGAAGACGATCGACGAATACTATGCGACGTTAAAAGCATTCGTGAATAATGATCCGGACGGCAACGGTCAGAAGGATACGATCGGCCTTGGAGCCTACTTAGGGAATGGTTCCGGATACCAGACGTTCTACCATATTTTCGCGGCATACGGCGTTCCGGTCGGAAGAGGAAAGCTGATCGACGGCAAAGTGACTCCTTGGGTGCTGCAGCCTGGATTCATGGACGGTATTAAATTCCTGAACAAGCTGTATAAAGAAGGCTTGATGGAGCCTGATTTTGCTACAATTTCCAATCTGAAAGAATTTGAGAAGCTATGGAACGGCAAGATGGGGGCGTTTGATTATACCCCGAACGGAACCACGCAAAACTGGCTGACCCGCTATGTTGAAAATCCGGCGCCGGAATTTGAGTATACCGTGATCAAAGGCCCGAACAATCAAGGCGGCACTTTGCGCCTGTATCTGGAAGATTCCGGTCCGTGGATGCACATTAGCAAAGCTTCCAAGCATCCGGAAGAAGTCATGAAGGTATTGGATTTCTTGATCAGCGACGAAGGCGACAAGCTGACGTGGGCGGGAATCGAGGGCAAGCACTACAAGATGGACAACGGCAAGTTTGAGTGGATCAAGCCTTATGACGATGCAGCGAGCCTGCGGAATGAAGGCGGGTTTGCTTACAACGGCGTGATGAATCGAATTGGCGGCTTCTCCGTTCAACTGCTGAACGATAAAACAAAAGCCGGCTTGAAGCTTGCGAACGATAACGTGATCGAAGATGCCTATTTGTACGAGGTGCCGGATATTGAGCGCGAGAAGAAGAAGGTGTTGGATGACATCATTAACGAGGGATTCGCTTCCTTGATCATATCCAAAGGCGATCTTGACAAAGAATACGAGTCGTTCAAGAAAAAATATTTGGATGCCGGCGGTCAGAAGTGGATTGATCAGGCGACAGAAATTTATAAAAAGGAACATCCGGAGAAGAAATAATGAGCTGCAATCAACGGCATATATATTTTGGGGTGTGGAGATGAAAATAGTAGACGTAAAAACATTCATTGTCGACTGCTACCGTACGAATTTCGTGTTCGTCAAACTGTACACGGACGAAGGCGTTACCGGGATCGGAGAGGCGACGCTGGAATACAAGGAGCATGCGGTTGCCGGGGCTATCGAAGACATTAAGCGTTATTTGATCGGCAAAAACCCGCTGGATATCGAGGCGCACTATCATAACATTTACCGGGATGCCTATTGGCGAGGCGGCGCGGTGCTGATGTCGGCGCTTAGCGCGGTGGAGATGGCGCTGTGGGATATCAACGGCAAGTCGCTCGGCGTCCCCGTCCACCGGCTGCTCGGAGGCAAGGTTCATGAGAAGGTCAAGGTGTACGCCAACGCTTGGTTCGCCGGCGCATCGTCAATGGAAGATTTCGCCGCTAAAGCGCGGGAAACGGTTGGACGCGGCTTCAAGGGGCTCAAATGGGACCCGTTCGGCAAGACGTATATGACCATCACGAACGCGGAGCTGGACAGCGCCATCGCCTGCATCGGCGCGGTGCGGGATGCGGTCGGCCGCGATGTCGACCTGTTTATCGAAGGGCATGGCCGGTTCAACGTGCCGACGGCGATCAAGATCGCGCAGGAGCTTCAGCCGTTTAACCCGGTGTGGTTCGAGGAACCGATCCCGCCGGACAATGTGAGCGCGATGTCGGAGGTGCGGCGGAAATCTCCGGTCGCCGTCGCCGGCGGGGAACGATTGTTCACGCGCTATGCGTTCCGCGAGGTGTTCGAGAACAAAGCGCTGGACTTCGTTCAGCCGGATATCAGCCATGCCGGCGGCATTATGGAAAGTCGAAAAATTGCCGCCATGGCCGAGGCGAACTATATTCCATTCGCCCCGCACAACCCGAGCGGGCCGGTGGCCAACGCCGCCACGCTGCAGCTCGCGGCATGCACGCCGAACTTTTTTTATTTGGAAATTATGGCGAGCGATGTGCCTTGGCGGAAGGACATCACAGATGAACAGCTGCATTTTGAGGACGGGTACATGACGATTCCGGATAAGCCGGGCTTAGGCATCGAGCTGGATGAGGAAGCAGCGCTGCAGCATCCTTACGCTCCTCACGATTTGCGGCATTACAACGGAACGCTGACCCAGATTCGGCCGCCGGCTTCCGAGCCTTATTTTTAAGCAAACTAAGAGCGGGAGGACATACGGATGTTTACATTAGCGGGAAAAGTAGCCTTGGTAACAGGCTCGTCACGGGGAATCGGACGCGGTATCGCTCTCGGGCTGGCCAAAGCCGGAGCGGATGTCGTCATCAATTCTTTACATATTACGGAAAATGCGATGCAGCTTGTCGAGAGCATCAAGGAGATGGGACGGACAAGTATCGCCGTTCAAGCCGACGCGAGCCGGGAAGACGATGTGGAGCGGTTGTTCCGGACTATAACGGAGAAGTGCGGCCGTCTCGATATTCTTGTCAACAATGCCGGCACGTCAAGAGCGGAAACGATCGTCGAGACGTCTTTGCAGAGCTGGAACGAAATGATCGCCAACAACTTGACGAGCACGTTCTTATGCTCGAAGTATGCAATGGAAATGATGATGCCGCAAAGAAGCGGAAGAATTATTTCGAACTCCTCCGTCGTCGGTCACCAAGGGGCATTGTACGGACACGTTCATTACGCCGCGACCAAGAGCGGGCAGATGGGATTCACCAAGACGCTTGCCCGAACGGCTGCCCCGTATGGAATTACAGTGAACGCAATCGCCCCTGGCATTATCGAAACCGAGCTGCTGCAGCAAACTCATGGGGATGAGAAAGTTGCCCAATTGTCTGCCTCCGTCCCGCTGGGATTGGGAACGGTTGAAGATATTGCGGCGGCGACGGTATTTCTCGCCAGCGACGAAGCCCGTTATATTACCGGCATTACCTTGGATGTGAACGGCGGTCTTTATTTGAGATAACTACAGAAGGAAGTGTGTGCGTGATGACATTGGCAATAAAAGCTGGAGAATTGCAGTTTGCCGTCGATCCGGAAGGACGGTTCGGCAGCTGGACGACGGAGGGACTTCCCCTGCGCGAGTCGCCCGGAGCCGACTTCTGGCGGCTGCAGCTGGATGACGGCGAGTTTCGGGATATGACGGTAGCTTCAAGCAAACAGTCAGGGGCTGTCAGCGCCGTAACGAATGGCTTGGATATTCGTTACGACCGGCTCGTGGCGGAGGACGGCAACGCGTATCCGGTATCGTTCGTCGTCCGGGTCCGCGCGGTCGATGGCAGCCTGCAGTTCTCGTACACGATTAACAATAATAGCGAAGCGCGGGTCAACGAGGTCAAGCTGCCGTTCGTCGATTTGGCCGTAGTGGCGGACGAACAGCGAAGCCGCGATGTCCTGTACCGCAGCCAAGGGCACGGGCACCGGCTGGCCGATCCGTGGACCACGATTGATCGGGCGCACAGCGAATACAAGTACAGTGACGACAACGAGGTGTGGCTCGACATGACGTATCCGAGCTTCGCCAGCATGGCTTGGTTCGGCGTGCAGAGCGGCTCGCATTTTCTCTATGTGGGCCGGCATGACGATCAGTTCCGCTCCTGTGTGCTGGCGGCCGGGATAGGTCCGAGGAACAGCGATCCGCGTCTCCTCCTCGCCATCTCGCAGTTCCCGTTGGCACGGAAGGGAGAAGAGGTATCCTCCCCCGTATCCGTCGTGGCGTTCGTTCGCGGAGACTGGCGGCAAGGCTCGGCGATCTATCGGCAATGGGCGGCCGGCTGGTTTAGCGAGCCGAATCGGCCGGAGTGGGTGCAGGAGCTTAACGGCTGGCAGCGCATCATCATGAAGCATCAATTCGGCAAAATCTATTACAAATACGAGGATCTTCCGCGAATTTACGAGGAAGGCCGGACGGTCGGCGTGAACATGATTCTGCTGTTCGGCTGGTGGAAGGGCGGCTTCGATAACGGTTATCCCGTCTATGAGCCCGATCCTGCGCTTGGCGGGGAGGAAGGACTGAAGGCGGCGATTGCTGAGGTACAAAGGCGGGGCGGCCGGATCGCCTTATATACCAACGGCGTGCTGATCGATGTGAAGTCGGACTATTACAAGGAAGTCGGCTGCCGGATTTGCCGCAAAGACATTGACGGCGTAGAGTACAGGGAGCATTACAAATTCAGCAACGACGGCATGCTGCTGCGCAATTTCGGCTACAAAAGCTTCGTCTCCGCTTGCCAGGCCACAGACGAATGGAGCGAGCAGTTGCTTCGCGTCGGCAAACAGAAGCTGAGCTATAACTCGGACTCCATCTTTTACGATCAGATTGCGGGGCATTTTCCCCATCTCTGCTTCGATGACTCGCATCATCACGGGAACCGCGGGGACAGCGAAACCGTATGGCGGCGGTGCAATCTTCAGCAATTGCGCGAATTATGCACAGGGGATAAAGCGTTCGGCTCAGAATTTGTAATCGACTGCTATGCCCCGATTATGGACTTCCATCACAGCTGCGGGTACGCGACCTCCAAGGACGACGATGCGTTCCCCGAGCTTTACCGGCAGACGTTCCCGGAAACGATCATGTCCAATCGCTTCATTCACGACGAGAGAAGCGACTTCAAGCAGCAGTTGAATTTTGCGTTCGTCTACGGCTACCGGTTCGATATCGCGATTTACCGCTGCCGATCTACCGTCGCCGCCGTTCCGGCCTATGCGGCCCATATTAAGGAATTGATCGCGCAGCGCGAACGCTATGCCGAGTTTTTCTATCACGGCGTCTTCTCGCTGGATACCGACCTTGAGCTTCCGGAGGGCGTGATCAAGACGGAGTACGTTCACGACGGGAAGAGGCTCTTCGTGTTCTGGAACGATTCGGCGGAAGAGAAGCAGCTTTCCTTTCGGAACCGGACGATTCGTTTGGCGGCCAACGAGTATTCCTGCGAGGTAGCGAAGGATCAATAGTGGGCATTAGGTCTTGCAGCCCAACTTAAAGACGATCAAGGCCTTTTCTGGATAAATGCAATCCAGCAAGGCCTTTTTTTCATTTATAACCAGTCGTTCCGTACCGAAGCTGCACTCTTCCACGGCCCGTTAACAAGCAAGAGAAGCAAACGGCAGGAACCGATTGCTTCTCCGTTGGTTGATGGTGGTGCTGCCCAAGAGCTGTGCCTTATAGCTACGAATTCGCTACAGTTTACTCAGTGTCCCACAAGCTCAACCAGCTGTCCTTCATTTTCTGCGTATCTATATCAATGCCGATAACAACCAGATAAGGATCGCCCGAATATCTCGCCTTCTGCCAGGCGTGAGTACGAATGCTCATGACCCCCATGATGATGATGATGATGTTCTTCATGGCGGTGTGAAGGGGCATGCGCATGCTGCAGCGTCTTGAACCTGACCTTGGGAAGTGCCGAATGGTAGGCGTTTGGCTCGATTCCGTGAAGCAGACCTTGAAGATCGATATTATTTTGTATCGTAAAATGGATAGGAGCAACCGGATTGTACTTGCGCATACTGTTGCCGACCTTCTGCAAATGGTTTTTGGATACAAGATCACATTTATTGACGAGCAGTAAATCGGCCACTTCAATTTGTCTTCTAAGCGTCCGGACAAGCTCACGGTCTGCGGCAAAAATGCTATTGTAATCCATCACATATTCCGCATCGATAACCGTGATTACCATGTTCAGCTTCAGCTTATCTTTCAACTGCGGTTCCGAAAGACAATCGGCTACTTCTTCCGCTTGACACTGCCCTATTATATTAATCCATAATAGTAATGATTACAAATTACCTGCCCGATAAAAAGTAATTAGTACTGTTTATTAAAACAGCACCCGATTTGTTTCGAAATCGCGAAAAATAATGATTGAAATCGTCGTAAGTATGCGATATTATTTCGGTAAATATCGACCCGAGATCTACGGACAATGCAACCTTGCGAATTGTGCGCCGGCAGGGTTCTTTTCGCACGCCTCAGATTTGGCCCCTGCACCGTCTATCGACGGCATTATGCATGTCCTCCCCAGCTTATCGCCTCTAAAGAGGATTTTATTCCCCTATGTTGAATACGTTTACAATCCATTTTAACGGTTTAGGGGTGTAACATGATGAAGCAGCTGCTGTATCGCCTCTCTTTCAAAAAACGCATATGGGTGTCCTTCGTCCTCCTCATGACGGTGGCGATTGCCGCGTCGGGGTGGAGCTCCTACGCCATCTCTTCAAGTATTGTGGAGCGCAATGCCCTTCGGCTAAGTCAGGATACGATCAACAAATCATCGCAGGTGCTCGATGAGAAGTTGAAGAAGATTGTCCTGTCGATCATGTCGCTCAAGATGAGCGATCCTTACATCGAGGTGCTGCGCGACGTTTCACGGGGGGATGCGGGTTATTACTACGCCCGTTTATCCGCGCTTCAGCCGATCCTGGCGCAATTGAAGTTTAACGACGATTTTATTCAATCGGTCTTGATCGCTACGCCGATCGGAGATTTTTATCCTACTACCTACACGCGGTTAAACGACAGCTCCTTCTATCAATCCGACATGTACAAGAAAATCAAATCGAAGCAGCGGGGCGTATGGATGGAAGGTCACGAGGATTCCTTTTTTTATGGAAAAGACAGGGTCGTTTCCTTCGTCATCGACGGCTCCGGAGAGAAGTACGTGGAGGATGTATTCATCGTCGTCAACATTAAGGAGAAAGACTTGCAAAATCTGATCGTCGATCAGGTCAGCAGCCCCACCGGGTATTCGTTGATTAACAAGGAGGGCGAGCCTGTAATAGGCAACGCGAAGGATAGCGGCGTCGCACAGGAATCGTGGCGCATGGCACCGGCATTTTTGCAGCATTTTGACGGGGAAGAAAAAAGCGGTAATTTCAGCTACGTTATTGACGGAAAAGATTACCTGATTAATTTCACCCGGCTCAATGTGGGAGAAGGGTGGATTTTGTACGACACGCAGTCCAAGCAGGTGGTGCTTAAGGAAGTTGATGCGATCAAGTGGCTGACGCTTCTTTTTATCGTGGGGTTCGTGCTGCTCGCGCTTTTGCTGTCCAACATGCTGACCGGCTTGCTGCTCCGGCCGTTATTGCGGCTGCATATGCTGATGAAGCAGGTGGAGCACAATGATCTGGACGTCCGGTTCCACAGTGTGTACCAGGACGAAATATCCCAGGTCGGGATGCGGTTCAACCTGATGCTCGATGAAATTAAGAAGCTGATTCAGACGGTCAAGCTCGGAGAAGAGGAGAAGCGGAAGACGGAGATTAAAGCTTTGTCGGCCCAAATGGAGCCGCATTTTCTGTACAACACGCTGAATACGATTTACTGCAAGTCGGTGCTTGGTCATACGGAGGCTGTCAACGAAATGATTTTATCGCTATCTACCATGTTCCAGCTGGGCTTAAGCCAAGGGAGAGACATCTTGCTGATCGAAGAGGAGCTGCTGCATGTCCGCCACTATTTGACGCTTCAGCAAAACTGCTATGAGGATAGGTTCGATTTCCATATTGATGTGGAGGACGAGTCTATTCTGCAGCTCCGCATTCCGAAGCTGATCCTGCAGCCACTCGTGGAAAATGCGATTTTGCATGGCTTCCAAGACCGCGAGGAGGGCTGCCGCATCCGGATTGAATTGAGGCGGACGAAAGAAGTGCTGTATATATCCGTCGAGGATAACGGCATAGGCATGGATGTGAACCGTGTGCGGCAATCGATAGAGGGGCCGCTTGTTCCCCGGAAAGGCTATGCGCTGAGAAATATCGGCGATCGGCTGCGGCTGTTCTATGGGGAGAACGCGTCGATCCATTACTATAGCGAGCCGGGGAAGGGGACCAAGGTTCAGTTCATCATCACGCTGCACGAGGGGGAAAGAAGCTATGCCGACAACGGATATGCGGTTTAACATCTGTATTATCGACGATATCAAAAGCACGGTTGAAATGATCGCCACCAAAATCCCATGGGATACTTACGGCATCAAGGTCGCAGGCACAGCGAAAAACGGGGAAGAGGGGCTTGCGCTTATTCAGGAGACGCGTCCCGACATTATTCTTACGGATATCCGCATGCCCCGCATGGACGGACTGGAGATGACCCGGCGCATAATCGACCTGCTTCCGCAATGCAAAATTATTATTCTCAGCGCCTATACCGATTTTGAATATGCGAAGCAGGCGATCCGGCTGGGGGCGTTTGATTTTGTGAAAAAGCCTTTTTCGATGCAGGAGATTACGAAGGTCGTGCTTGAAGCCAAGGAGGCGCTGGAGAGCGAATATAATCAGCAAGAGCGGATTCAGGCGATGGAGAAGAAGGTTCAGGAAAGCTTGCCGTTATTGCGTCAGGAATATTTCGGCCGGCTTCTGCAGCATGAATTGCGTCCCGAGGAGGCGCGGGATTACTGGCAGGAGATGCATGTCGACCTGGAGCCGGAGGGGCTTGCGGTGCTCATTATGGAAATCGACCACTTCATGGACAAGTACGCCTCTCAACCGATTCACGAGATCGAGCTGGTCCGGTTCGCGCTGCACAATATCATCGAGGAGACGCTTCACGGAGAGACCCGCGGTATTGTCGTCCGGGACGGTCCCAGCTACTATGCGTGCATCATTAACTGCGAGCGGGAGGAAGAAGCGCGGCGGATTGCGGAGGCTTGCTGCGCGAATATAGCAAGCTGCACCAAGTTCACCATCTCAATCGGCGTCGGTACGGTCGTCGAGGATATATACAGGCTGCCGCATTCCTACAAGTCGGCGTTATCGGCGTTGGCTTATCATTTCTACACGGGGGGCAACGATGTTTTCAGTCTTGCCGATGCGCCGAGGGAGCGGGAGGCTTATCCGCGATACACCCAAGAGAAGGAGCAGGAGCTGCTCATTTCCCTAAGGGCGGGGAACCGGGACAAATCGCTGCTCGCGCTGGAGCGCTTGTTCGACGACGTCACGCAGCTCCATCCGCTGCCGGACCCGCAATATGTCCGAAGCATGTACTATGAGCTGGCTCTGGTTATGCTGCGCGCGTTCTACGAGCTGGTGCCGCTCGCTGTTCTGCAGCCGTATGACCTGCAAATACGCGACCGCAGCAGTCAAGCGCTCGACGGTATCAAGCCGTTTCAGCAGCTGTTGAGGGACTTGTGCCAAGCCGGCTGCGCCTGGATCGAGAAGGAGCGGGCCAGCGATTCCACGCAGCTCGTTCACCGCGCGGTCGAATATATCAAGTCGAATCTGCACCTGGATCTGACGGTCGAGCATTGCGCGAGGCAGATGAACATCAGCGGCGGGCATTTCGCGAGCCTGTTCAAAAAAGTGACCGGCACGACGTTGAACCAATTCGTCACGGCCGAGCGGATCGAACGGGCGAAGCGGCTCTTGATCGAAAATTATCAGGTTCAAGAGATCGCTCTTTCGCTCGGGTATGAGCACAGACGCTATTTCAGCGAGGTGTTCAAGAAGCATACGGGCCAGACGCCCTCGGAATTCAAGGATGCGTATATTGGGCAGAAATGATGAATTTCTGCCCTTTTTCTTTGTTTTGCCTCATGTTGCGAAGAGGACGAATCCACTACAATAAACAGCAAGAGCTCTTACAAGAACCAGAATACAGGGGAGGCAAACCATGATGAAAAAGACAGCCGTAACGGCGGTGAGCGTACTGCTGGCCATGAGCTTAAGCGCATGCGGAGGCGGTTCGGACGATGCAGGCAAAGGAGCCGCTGCCGGTAATACCGGCGCGAAGCCCGGAGAGAAAACGAAGATCACGTACTGGACGCTGGACCGGCATGATGCGGATTATATCAAAGAAGTGATTGACAAATTCAACCAGACGAACAAGGACAATATCGAGGTGGAGCTGGTCGTCAAGGCCGATGATTATGCCCAAGCCTTGGACTTAGCTTTCTCCGCCGCCCAGGCGCCTGATGTGTTCCGGGTGAAGGAAAATACGATCCAGACGTATTATAAAAAAGGATACATGGCCCCGATCGACGAGTATTTGACAGAGGAACAGAAAAAGAAATTTCCGGCGATGCCCGACCTGAACCAGTTCGACGGCAAAATGTACAGCCTGCCGAATTACGGAAGCACGATGCGCCTTGTCTACAACAAGGATTTATTCGACAAGGCCGGCATTGCCAAGCCGCCGACGACGCTGGCGGAGCTGGTCGAGGACGCCAAGAAGCTGACGGCTGCGGGGAAAGCGACAGGCGCTTACGGCTTCGCGCTGCCATTCAAGACGCCGTCGAGCGCATGGGGCCGCTCCGCGCGGGTTATCGCCGAATTAAGCGGCTACGGCGGCTTCGGCTACGATTTCAAAACCGCCCGGTACGATTTCAGCGGGTTTAAAGAAATTACGAAGGCGTTCAAGCAAATGCGCGACGACGGCAGTACGCTGCCCGGCATGGAAGCGCTTGATATCGATCCGCTGCGCGCCCAATTTGCCGAAGGTAAGATCGGGATGTACTTATCCTTCTCCTCGGAGCCGGGCGTGTACAAGAGCCAGTTCCCTGCAAAAATCAACTGGGCTGCGGCGCCTGCACCGACGATCGACGGCTCGATCAAGGGAGCTTCCGGCTTCTTGGGCGGCCAGTGGCTTGCCATTAACAAAGACTCCAAGAAAAAGGACGCCGCCTGGACATTCATTAATTCTATGTACGGCGACGATATATTGCAGCCGTATCATGAGAAGGGCTACGGCATCTCGATGGTTCCTTCCATTATCTCCAAAGTGAAACAGCCGGATATTAACGGCATTGAAGGCTTCCTGCCGAATAAATATGACGGCGTATGGCCGATTGTGCCGACCGTGACCGTACAAGGCGTCAAATACGAGGATGCGTTCTGGAAATATATTCTCGAAGGCGGCGATTTGGACAAGGTGATAGCGGATTTGAACAAGCGCTATAACGAATCCTTAGACAAAGCGATTGCGAACGGCGAAGTGACGGCGAAGCCGGATGCAAGCTTTGATCCTGCTAAAATGCAAGGAACGTTTGCGAAATAGAACTGTATAACGGAGCCTGTCAGCCGGATGCTGAAGGCTCCGCCTTTTTAAAAAAAGATATAGCTTAAGAGGAGGTGCGATTCCATGTTTCAAATGAGAAGATGGCGCGAGCAGCTTCCGGGTATCGGATTTACGCTGCCCAGTCTGCTGCTGACACTCGTATTCGGCGTCTACCCGATTTTTTGGGCGATGCGGTATATGTTCTACGATTACAAGGGCTATGGCCAAGAGCGGTTTGTCGGCCTGAGCAATTTCACTCAGCTGTTCCACGATCAGACCTATTGGGATTCCGTCGTTAACACCTTTATTTACGCGGGAGGCAAGCTCATTCTGACGCTTCCGTTATCGCTCATTCTGGCGGTTATTCTCAATCGGGGGCTGCGCGGGAAGCATCTGCTCCGGGCGATTTATTTTATGCCGACGATTGTGAGCACTTCCGTCATTTCGATCGTGTTTTTCATCATCTTTAATTCCTTCAACGGAATTCTGAACCAGTTCCTGCTACGCTTTCATATCATTGATAAAGCCATCGACTGGCTGGGGCCGGAACATGCTATGCTCAGCGTCATCATTATTGCCGTATGGGGCGCAGTGGGGAACTATATGCTCCTGTTCATCGCCGGGCTGCAAAATATTCCGAACGACGTCTACGAAAGCGCCTCTCTCGACGGGGCGAACGCCGTGCACAAGTTTTGGTACATTACGATTCCGATGCTCGGACCGGTGCTCCAAATGGTTGTTATGCTGGCGATCATCAACTCGCTGAAGGGCTACGAGAGCATTATGGTATTGACGGAGGGGGGGCCGATCGGCAAAACGGAAGTGATGTTTCTATACGTGTACAAGCAATTTTTCCCGATCGCGACGTCCGGCAGCTCGGTTGAACAGCAGATCGGCTACGGCAGCGCCGTCGGTTTCGTGACGGCCCTTATCGTCGGTGTGGTAACTCTGCTCTATTTCTACGCGTCAAAACGGATGAATAAGGTGTACGAATAAGCCGCCGTCCGCAAAACTTACAGGAGGTGTACCGATGACAACGGATGCCGTAAAGCTTCAGTCTGCCGATCCCGCGTGGTCGATTTTGTCCGCTGTGAAAAAATCGGCGCTGTGGATCTTTCTGCTGCTTGTCGCTTTGTTGACGCTATTTCCCGTCGTCATAGCTTTGTTAGGCTCTTTCAAATCGAACGCGGAGCTTACGGGAGGAGCGACGATTTTGCCGCAGGCGTGGCATTTTAACAACTACGCCGAGGTATGGCAGCAGGCGCATTTCTCCACCTATACGTGGAACAGCTTGTTTATCAGCAGCTTTGCGACGGTAGGCACCTTGCTTGTCGCCTCGATGGCGGCTTATGCGGTTGACCGGCTGCATTATGCAGGAAAAAGGTTTTATGTCGCGCTGCAGGCGGCGACGATGTTCGTTTCCATTGGCGCGGTCGTGCTTCGGCCGCAGTTCGAGCTGATGGTGAAGCTGCATATGCACACATCGCTTTGGGGTGTTATTATTATTTTGATTAGCGGCCATGCCTCCATCTTCTTTATTCTGCTCAGCTTCGTGAAGGCGATCCCCAGAGAGCTCGATGAAGCAGCGATGATCGACGGCTGCTCCAAGCTGTGGATATATACCCGCATTATATTCCCGTTGTTAAAGCCGGGTCTTGGCGTAGCGGCGCTATTTACTTTTCGGGGGGCCTGGAACGAATACATCCTGCCGCTCGTGTTCACGATGAGCCAGCCGAAGCTGCAGGTGCTGACCGTCGGCTTGGCGGGTCTTCGTTACGGCATCTCGGCGGCGGCGCAGACCCACTATATGATGGCGGGGGCTTGCTTGTCGATTTTACCGTTATTGATCGTGTATGTGCTTGCGAACAAGTCGTTTATGCAGGTGACCTCGGGTTCAGTCAAAGGCTGAGCAAGGCTGATCAGGAAGAGCAAAATAACCTATTACCTATTTCCGGAAAGAAGGAACCGACTATGAATGCCCTCCGGTTGAAGAAGCTGCTGCGCAATGCCTCTGATCCCGCCTATCGGCAGGCATGGGAGCAGCTGGCGGGCCGCGCCCGGGCCGCCCTGGCTGTCGAATATCCCATATCCGAGCAGGAGCGGGGAGATTGGGCGCATTATTACTATTGCAGCGACGACGGCACGCGGCTTCGCTTCGATTGGCGCCGCCCGGGGCTGCACGAGTGTCCGGTGTGCGCGAAGAAATGGAGCGGGGAGCCGTACGACGGGGCCTGGGTGACGCTCGCTCACTCGCAGCTGGGCAGCGGAATGAAGGACTTGGCGGTGTACGCTCTGGTCGCACAGGACCCTATGGCAGTGACACGGCTTCGCGAGGTTCTGCTCGCTTATGCCAAACACTATTCAGGCTACGAGGTTCACGGGAATATCCCCTACAACGGACCGGGAAAGCTGTTCGCCCAAACGCTCGACGAAGCGCACTGGATTATCGATCTGTGCTGCGCCTATCGGTTGATGGAAAGCCGTCTGACCAGCGAGGAAAAGCGCTCGATCCAAAGCGGCTTGCTGCGGCCCTGCGCTGCGTTTCTTACCAGCCGCAAGGAGCGTCAGCTGCATAATCATGCGATGCTGATCACTTCGGCGATCAGTATGCTCGGATTTCTCCTGGATGATGAGACGATCCATCGTTCGGGACTTGAGGGAGCCTATGGACTGCTCGATCAGCTGGAACGGGGAGTGTTAGACGACGGCCTGTGGTATGAAGGCAGCTTCCAATATCATTTCTACGGCTGCCATTCGCTGCTGCAATACTGTATTCTCGTCGAAGGCACGCAGTGGGATCTGCTTGATTTTCCCGTGCTTAAGCGCATGTTCGATTTGCCGTTAAGCTACATTTTGCCGGATGGCACGCTGCCGAATCTGAATGATGCGAGCTACGGGATGTCCGTTGCTTCGCTCGCGCCTTATTATGAAATGGCTTACGCGTGGTACAAGGACCCCAGATACGGCGAGCTGCTGCGCCTCGCTTACGGCAGGGGAATAGACCGGCCCGCAGGTCAAATGCAATTGGCAGCTTTCGATCCCGTCGAACGCGATTCGATGGAAGCGTTATGGTTCGGGGAGGAGCTTGACGGAGGGCCGGTTACCGGCGCTCTGACGAAGCTGATGCTCTCCGACTATACCTCGGCTATCAGCGGCTTGACCAAGCTGGTGAACCGCAGCGGCTGGCATCTGCTGGCGAAGCACAGCACTTTCGGCGGAGAGCACGACCATATGGATCGTCTGGGCTTGTCCTTCAGCGCCGGCAGCGTGCCGCTGTTCATCGACCCGGGTACGACCGCCTATGGCGTGCCGGCGCATTACGGCTGGTTCAAGCATACGTATTCGCATAATACGATCTGCTTGAACGGCAAGGATCAGCCGCCGGGCGACGGGCGGCTGCTGCAATACCGCCGGGAGCCGTGGGGGGCCTGGATTGAAGCTGCAATGGACTGGCACGGCGGCGGTTACCGGATGCAGGGCTCGATGATTTTGCCTCCGGAGATGTGCCCGTGGGATGAGCAGGCGTACTACGGCGTGAGTGTGCGAAGAGTTAACGCTTTAACCGATCGCCTGCTGCTGGATATTGTCAAAGCAACCGTCCCGGCGGAGCGGGAGATCGACCTGCTGTATCATATGAGCGGCGGCTTGGAGGATAACAGGCCATGGCAGTCTTGCGATGCCCCGCTAAGCGCTCTGTCGCAGGAATGGCTGCATGAGAAGCAGATCAAGCGGCATGAGAGCGCCGAATCGCTGGTCTGGAGAATGAAGGAAGGCCGGCTGCTGCAGGCAAGCTGGTGCTCCGAGCCTTCGGAGATGATGACGGCGCGCACGCCGGATAATCCGCCGAGCGGATCTCGGCAGACGCTGATTCATCGGGTACCGGGTTCAGCCGCAGCGGAGCGGGAGGTTTTGTTCATCCACGCCTTTGGCTACGAGGCTGACGGCGGAGCGCTCAGCATAAGCGGCGCGAGCGGCGAGTCGGGAGCGGTCGAGGCAGCTGAGGGGCTGAAGCTGGAAGTAACCTCCGGAGAGAAGGGGGAGCTGCTGCTTAGCCTCAGCCAGGCGAAGTTAAAGGAGACATGGAGCCTGGAGTGGATAGGTGACAAGGCGGCATTCACTTTCGTCCGTTAGCCGCTATCTTATTTTTTCCAAAGGAGCTTGTATGATGAAACCGAATCTATTGCTCATTTCCGTAGACCAGATGCGGGGCGACTGTCTCAGCATCTTGAACCATCCTGTCGTAGATACGCCGAATCTCGATCAGCTCGCCCGCGTTGGCGTTCTATTCCGCAGCGCGTATTCCGCGACACCCAGCTGCATCCCGGCCCGCGCGGCTATGCTCACGGGGATGAGCCAGCGCAGCCATGGCCGGATTGGCTACCAGGATCAAGTGCCATGGGATTATGAGCATACGCTCCCCTCGGTGCTCGCGGCATCCGGCTACCATACGCAGTGCGTCGGCAAGATGCATGTATACCCTGCCCGCAGCCTGTGCGGGTTCCACAACGTAGTCATGCATGACGGTTATTTGCACCATAACCGGATTCGCACGGCCAATACCGCAGCCGAGTTTTACGACAGCTGCGACGATTATTTGCCGTGGCTGAGGGAACGGGCGGGAGCGGATTGCGACCTTCTCGATCTGGGGCTGGACTGCAACGCCTCGACGGTAGCCCGTCCATGGCATTTGCCTGAGGCGCTGCATCCGACGAATTGGGTCGTGACCCAATCGATCGATTTCTTGCGGCGGCGCGATCCGCGCAAGCCGTTTTTCCTGAGCATGTCCTTCGTCCGGCCTCATCCGCCGTTCGATCCGCCGCAGGCATTTCTGGATATGTACGCTGATGCGGATTTCCCCTCGCCGGCAGTCGGGACGTGGGCGCAAGCGGATGACCCGGATCGGTGCGGTTTGAACCCGATTACGAATAAAGGCATCGTGCCGCGCCATAGGCTGAAGCGGGCGCAAGCCGCTTATTATGCGCTGATTACCCATATCGACCATCAGATCGGCCGGTTCCTGCAGGCGATGCTGGAACACGATGTGCTGCGAAACACAGTGATTTTGTTCACGTCGGATCATGGAGAAATGCTTGGAGACCATCACTTTTTCCGCAAAGCATTGCCTTACGAAGGAAGCGCGAAGGTGCCTTTCATTCTGGCCGATCCGGGCGGGAGCTTGAAGCTGAACCGGAATACAACGAACGATCAGGTCGTTGAGATCCGTGATATTATGCCGACATTGTTAGATGCAGCCGGTGCGGCGATTCCCGAGACGGTCGACGGTCAAAGCCTGCTGCCGCTGGCAAGGGGGGAGCGCGTCGATTGGCGTAATGCGATTCACGGCGAGCACGAATGTAAAGACATGTCGAACCATTACATGACAGACGGAGTACTTAAATATATTTGGTTTTCCCAGAGCGGGCGGGAGCAGCTGTTCGACTTAAGCCAAGATCCGCAGGAGCTGATTAATCTTGCGGACGATGAGCGGTACCGGACCAGCCTGGAGAACTGGCGCGAGCGGCTCGCAGCGCAACTGGCCGACCGTGAGGAGGGCTACAGCGACGGAAAACGTCTTAATGTTGGAAGGCCCGCGCAGACACTGTTGAAACAGGCGCTCGGCGCATCGTTGTAACCGGCCTCATAGAGGCCGGAGTTCCTCTTAAACCAGTGGAACCGTCGGTGCTTGGCAGCAACGAAAAAAAATCGGTTTCTCGCAGGCTCGGATTTGAACTTGGCGAGAAGCCGATTTTTAATTGTTTAGGAAATGAAGCGCAGCCATATCCTGTGGATATCCGTGGGCTCCCCCGAAAGGAAAGTCTACCCATAGAACGATCCCAGAGGAATGGTTAGACGCCGATCCAGCTTAGGCTGGATGCGGACGGAATAAGCTTCGGAGCATCACGTCACTTTTGGGGGATTTGTTCAGTTTACACAGGCTTTCATTGGGCGGCGCAGGCGGCAAACTGCTCTTTAAACCAGGCTTCATCCAGGCTGCGCCCGATGACTACGAATTCGCTGCGCTTTGCTTCTCCCTGCTTCCATTCCCGATCCACGGTGGAGTCGAACAGCATATGTATGCCTTGGAAAACGACCCGCTGTTTTACTCCTTTAATGTTTAACACTCCTTTATACCGGAACGTATCGACGCCATGCTCCGAGAGCCATACGCTCAAAAACTTTTCCAGCTTACCAAGATCAAGCGGTTGCTCTTCCTTCAATACGATAGACGTTACATCATCGTCATGTTCATGGTCTTCTTCTTCGAGGAAGCCCGGCTCAAGTTCAAGCTTTTTATGTAAATCAAAGGCGCCGATGCCGAGCACTTTATCGATGTCAATGTTCGAGCGCTCGGTCTGGTATATTTTGGCTGTCGGATTCATAACTCTAAGACGGCTTTCCAGCCTCTTCAGTTCCTCTTCCGAAACGAGATCCACCTTGTTGAGCAGCATAACGTCGGCGAAAGCGACTTGCTCCTGAGCTTCGTGGCCTTCATCCAGATGCTGGCCGGCATGGCGAGCGTCAACGACCGTGACGATGGCATCCAGACGGTAAAAATCGGCCATTTCTTCATCGACAAAAAAGGTCTGGGCGACGGGTGCGGGATCGGCAAGTCCCGTTGTTTCGATCAGAACGCGGTCGAATTCCGCTTTGCGATCGCCGCTGCCGCGTTTGGCAACCATAAGCTCACCCAAAATGCGAATCAAATCCCCGCGTACCGTGCAGCAAATGCAACCGTTGTTCATTTCAAAAATCTCTTCGTCTGCTCCGACGACAAGCTGGTTGTCGATGCCGACCTCGCCAAATTCATTGACGATGACGGCGATTTTTTGGCCATGTTCAGCGGTAAGCACATGATTGAGCAGAGTGGTTTTACCTGCGCCGAGGAATCCGGTCAATACGGTGACGGGTACGCGAATATCGGTGTCAGTCATTAATCTCACCCCTTAATTGTAATTATTACTAATATAAAGTATAGCTATTGCGAGCCAAGCTGTCAAATAACGACTAAAAGTAATCATTACTATTTACAAATCGTAATGATTACTATAAGATGTATTTGATTTGATACTTGCCTTGTGAACGGCAAGGAGGTGTATTTATGCCGAAACCTGCTAAGGGGAAAGCGCGGAGATCTTTGCAAGCTGCCGACCTGGACAGACTACATGCGATGATACAACGATTGTCGGCGTATGGGGCTCGTATTACCAAGCAGCGTAAACAGACATTGCTCGTTTTTCTGGAAGCACCCGGTTTTGTCTCGGCAATGGATGTCCACAACGATTTGTCCAAAATCTATCCGGGTATCAGTTACGATACCGTCTATAGAAATATCCGATTATTTAGGGAGCTGGGGTTGATTGAACAATTCGTTTACGACGACTGCGTCAAGTTCAAGATGAGCTGCATCCATGCCCAGTAAGAACATTATCATCTGATATGCGTGCATTGCGAGAAAATCATCTCCATGCATTTCGATCCGTCGAAGCTGACGGAACAACTTCCGGATCATTTTAGACCGCTGCAGTATAAATTTGATGTATATGGCTGCTGCTCATCGTGCAGCGACTCAGTGTGAACCCATGAACATAAAGGAGAGAACAGCCCATGCCAAACCAAGGTAAAATATTCTCGTTGATGCCTTCCGAGTATTGGATTCAAGCCTGGGAGCAAGCGGCAGAGGAAGACTCTCGCGTAGCCGTTGATGCAGAGGAAGAAAAGTACTGGTCTACTTATGCATCGGCATATGATAGCCGAAATCCGTTAGCCCCTTACGCCCAGGCTCTAATGAATACCGTCTACAGCTTGATCTCGCCTTCGGATCATCTGCTTGAGATCGGTCCTGGAACGGGAGGCTTTACCCAATTGCTTGCCCCTTATGTCGATGAGATTACACTTATTGAACCATCGCAGGCGATGTATACAGAGCTATGCGGCAGCTGGCCGAGCGAAGACGGGCCTATTCCTAAAGCGATCATTACGAAATGGGAGGATGCTCCTGAGCTTAAGACGGATATCGTATTTGGGGCCAACGCTTTTTACCGTATTCGCGATATGAAAGCAAGCTTGCTGAAAATAAACGAAACCGCAAGACGTCATGTATTTTTAATACAGTCTGTCGGCAGGCCATTTGCAGGACCGCTTCGAGTGAAAAAGGATGAGCATGTTACGGAACGGGAACGAGCGGAAGTGTTATCCGAGATTTTGCATGAGTTGAATATTGCGCATACCTATGCGACCTTTCCGACGCAGCGAAAAAACGGCATGATTCATGATATTGCCTTAATCCATTGGAGCAAACGATAGTGCAGAATATGGAAAAGACCGCATCATGAAAGCTGAGCATTCCGCATGGGCGAGTTTTGCTCTGCCCAGACGCCGGCTTTGTCTTCCTGCCTCTTATCTCGGTAACGTCCGCAATAAATAAAACTGTTTGGCAAGATAGAGCGGTGTATACGGCATGTCATTGCGCAGCCATGAAACGATCGTGCCAATTAAGGCGGAAGATCCGTACCAGATGGCAATATCTTGTTGAATACCATCCGTCGAACGGGAGCCTTCTTTTATGAGTTCTACTATTCTTGCGCTAACTAACTCCGCCAGCAGCTTTAACAGACGGTCTGTAAAGATCGGAATGCGTTTCAATGCAAGAACGGCTTTATAAAATTGGGCATGCTCTGCAATATGCTCAAGCAGATGAACCAGCACCGACAGCTCTTCTTCCGGAGAATTAGAGCTTGCCGGTGTTTTTTGCAAAACCCCTCTAATTTCCGAAATCATTTCATCCGCCATCTTTTCAAGCATATCGGGAATATCCCTATAATGCAGATAAAAGGTAACGCGGTTGATAGTAGCTCGTTCGGTGAGGCGATTGACCGATATTTTCTCGATATCCATTTCATGGAGTAATTCAATAAAGGCATCTCTAAGCAGTTGGCGTGTACGAAGTACACGAGGGTCTGTACGAGGAGGCGTCTTCTCCATCCGTTCTGTCCTTTCTTCATAGGATTAAAAACTTCAAATGATTTCCCGACCGTAGTATTTCTGAAAGATAAACTACAGAAACGACTTATTCTGTATTCTAATTTACATTTTTTCGTGATGTGTCGCTTGTAAATGTGGCTGTCTTCCCTATAATCAAATTTATATGCTGTTAATTATACAACAATGTGTGGATTAAGTCACGATCAGTCGGTATAATCCGAAGGATTGCTCTTTGAAGAGAATGGCCGCTTTAAGCCAGACCGGTTTGAATGCCGCGATGGATGGAAACAATGAAGAAGGCGCGCGAACAACCATTCCATTAAGTGCGCCGTCCGTCAAATCATCTAAGCAACGTGGAGGAGATTCTGCAATTGGAATTATTTGTTACAATACTCATTTTCCTTGCCTTGATCGGGATATCGAATGTGATAAATCATCTGTTTCCGTCCATTCCGGTTCCGCTGATTCAAATTGCCCTGGGAAGCGCAATAACGTTGGTTTCTCCGCATTTCAACTTTTATTTGGAGCCTGAACTTTTCTTCGTGTTATTTATCGCGCCCCTTCTATATAACGACGGAAAGCATACACCCAGAGGCGAGTTGTGGCGCCTTCGCACGCCAATTTTTTTACTTGCGGTCGGTCTCGTATTTGCCACCGTATTTGTCGTTGGCTATTGCATTCATTGGATGATTCCATCAATGCCGCTTCCGGTAGCGTTCGGGCTTGCTGCGATTTTATCTCCGACGGATGCAGTGGCTGTCGGTGCGTTGGCCGGACGAATCCGTTTGCCCAAAAGCTTACTGCATTTGTTGGAAGGCGAAGGCTTGATGAACGATGCCTCGGGCCTTGTCGCATTCAAATTCGCCATTGCTGCTGCCGTCACGGGCATTTTTTCATTAGCGAACGCCACAATGAGCTTCTTGGTCATTTTCATCGGCGGTCTTCTCGCCGGGGCCGTCACAGCTGTCGTTATAACCGGAATACGTTCGCTGCTCCGCCGTTCGGGTCTCGAGAACGAGACCTTGCATACGCTGATTCATATTCTGACTCCGTTCACACTCTTTTTAATAGCCGAAGAGCTCGGCTTATCCGGTATTCTTGCGGCCGTTGCCGGCGGTGTCGTGCATGCGATCGAACGGGATCATTCCCACAAAATCAAATCCCGTCCTGATGAGTCGGCCGATCATACTTGGTCGATTATCGCTTATTTGTTGAACGGTCTCGTGTTTATCGTGCTCGGCGTACAGCTCCCCGACGTATTTAGCGTTGTTTTCGAAAGCGCGGACTTTAATAATTTCGTAGTCATCGGATACGCTGTGGCGATCTATATTCTGCTCATATTGCTTCGTTTCGTATGGGTCTTCGCTTATTCACGCATGAAAAATCCGAATCAAACGAAAGTTTCTCTCAAATTATTAACGATGACCTCGCTGTCGGGCGTTCGCGGAGCAGTGACGCTTGCTGGCGCTATGACGATTCCGTTAACCATCGCGAGCGGCGATCCTTTCCCCGAACGAAGCCTGACCATATTTCTGGCTGCCTGCGTCATCGTGCTGTCTCTGCTGTCGGCAAGCATCTTTCTGCCGCTGTTGGCCAGAAATAAAACGGAGGACGGCGAGGAGGATATGGCCAAGCAGGAGCATGAAGGCCAGCTTAGAATGATGCGTTCCGCCATACTAGCGGTCCGTCATGCGACAACGGAAGAAAATGAAGGGGAGGCCGCGCTGGTCATCACTCAATATCATCGTTGGATTCGGCATGCACAATTCGATAAGCGCAAGTGCCGTAAGACAGGGTTGAGAATCAAAGCTATAGAAATCGAGCGCGATGTCATACGCCAGCTGCTCGATAGCGGTGTTATAAGTGAACGGCATGCTAGTTTGTCCTTATGGAACCTGAGCGAAATCGAACAGATCGAATCTGGGCGGGTTCAGCCTTGGCTCATCGTTCTGCGGCGGCTGATTAAGAGCATCGTCGGCTATATATCCGGAAAAAAAATTCCTTATATCGGCATCTGATTGGGAGGAACTGCGAAACATCAAACTTCGAACGTGCGACGCCGTCATTGAAACCTTTGAAAGCATCGGTTCCGCCTCTCCCGAGAGCGAAGCGGCGGATGTGATCCACCATTACCGATTTATCCGGGAGCAATTATCGGCACCCTATCAGGCTTCTCGCGGAAATGAGCAAACGAAACGAGATTTGCAGTGGATCGCCATTCAGGCGGAACGCAACGAAGTCCAATTGCTGTACGAGCGCAATCAAATTTCCCGGGAGGTCGCCAATGCGCTTAGGCGCAATATTCGTGCCCGGGAGACCGCGATTCTTGAATAATCCCTTAAAAAAAAGAGCGAACGTTCGTCGGGATCTACCCGGAACCTCGCTCTTTATTGCTGGGATGACGTTAATTCCCCGTATGATATTTGTGTAAAAATACAATTTTACAAAAAAATGTAGTATTTTTTGAAAGTAGGCTACGAATCAAAAGAGTGTGTCTATTATTTTACATAATGCCGTTATGTGTTGCTTGTCAATTCGGTTCTTCCTCCTGTAATCTATTTTAAGTGATGTTCATTATACAACAGTATGTAAATTAAATTTGCAATCAACTTGGTTTGAACAGCGAGGTGAACCTGACGTTTCTTCAGAGTGCGTTTGCGCATTTATATTTCGTATGCGAAATAATTGTGAAACACCGGAATCATTCGGAACTTATTAGAGAAGAAGGATGAGGAGAAATCATGAAGAGGAAGCAAGCTTTGTATACTATCCTAGCGGTTGCGGTGATTGTTGCTGCCGGGGGTTGGATCAGGCCGCGCTTCGTTCGCCTATTGACGGAACGGTGATCAAGACGATGGCCAAAACGGGTGAGGTGGTTTCACCCGGCACGACAGTGGCCATGATTGTCGACAAAACGAAGCTATACGTTTCCGCTAACATTGAAGAAGGAGATCTCAATCGCCTCAAGCTTGGCCAAACGGTCGATTTTACGGTCGACACCTTCCCGGGGAACACGCTGCACGGCAAATTAATGGAGATCGGCGAAGCGACGGCCTCAGCCGTTTCGTTAGCTCCGGCTTCCGGTTCAAGCGGCAATTTCACCAAGGTAACGCAGCGCATACCGATCAAAATTTCCATCGATGACCAAGCAGGACTCGCGATCATTCCGGGCATGAATACTACGATCAAAATTCGTTTGAAAGGCTAAGGGGAGGGGACATAACCATGAGAAAAAAACAGACGGCATGGCTCCGGGCGATCCTTTCATTAGCCGTTGTTTTTGCTTTGCCCGGATGCGGAGTAGCCGACAACACGGCAGGCGCAGCGCAAGTTATTTCGGTTCAAGCAGTCAAGCTGGGACAAAGCGTCGATTACGGTCTGAGCGGTAAAATTATTCCGGATCAGGAGAATAAGATCGTAGCTAAAACGAGCGGCAAAGTCGCTGAGGTAAAAGTGGACGAAGGGGCTGTCGTGAAGAAGGGGGATCTGCTGATCCAATTGGAAACCGACGATCTGATCTCGCAGGCGAAGCAGGCCGAAGCGGGGCTGGTCGCTTCCAAGGCGAAGCTCGCTGACACTCAGGCCGGCGCCCGCAGTCAGGAGATTGCAGGCCTCGAGAGCGCGGTTCAAAGCGCCGAAGCCTCCTTAAACCAGGTGAACGCTGCCGTAGAGCAGGCCAAATCCGGCGTGGACCTGGCGCAGAAGACATACAACCGTCTGAGAAATAAGTATGATAGTACGTCTACCGTAACCAAAGAGGATATGGATAAAGGCACATACGAATATGAGAAAGCCAAGGCGGCCTACGATCAGAGTTCGGCCCAGCAGAAGGCGGCGGAAGCCCAGGTAGCTGCGGCACGGTCCAAGCTGGATCTGGCCAAGAGCGGAGCCACCGCCAATACGATCGAAGCGCTGCAGGCCGATGTGGAACGGCTTGCAGCGAGTTTGGAGTTGTCTAACCATGTTCTTGCCGATGCATCCGTCATCTCACCGATCGACGGCATCGTGTCACAACGGAACATCCAGCCGGGCGAGATGGCGCAGGCTGGAACGATGCTGTTAACCATCGTGAAGATGGACCCGGTTCAAGTAGAGCTTAGCGTGCCGGAGGCGCAAATCGGCAAGATGAAGGCTGGCTCTGATGTTGAAGTGAGAGTTCTCCATTTGCCGGACAAAACGTTCGCGGGAAAAATTTCTTTCGTAAGTCCGGTTTCCAACGAGAACAGCACGACGTTCCCGGTCAAAGTGACGATCGGCAATCCGGACGGCTTACTGCTGGCGGGGATGCTTGCAGAGGTATACCTGAAAGATTATGCCCAGAACGGGCTGGAAGTACCGAAAAGCGCACTGATTCAAAAAGATAATAAAACCTTTGTTTTCACAATCCAGGACGGTACGGCGAAACTGATTGAAGTCGCGACAACGGACAAAAGCGCGGACTGGGTCTATGTGATGGACAATCCGAATTTGAAAGGCAGTGTACAAATCGTCCTTAATCCATCGGAGCAGTTATTGGACGGCAGTAAGGTGACGATAGAATAGGGGGCGTTTCACATGGCTGACCAGTCTCAATCTACAGCAGCGGTTCCTCCGCTCGAACATAAGGAGGAGTCCAATTTTTGGCTGCCTCTGATTGCTATCATTTTGGCTACCTTCGTATCGGTATTAAGCAGCAGCTTGGTGAACGTTGCGCTTCCCAAGCTGTCTACCGTATTCGGAGTGCCGACAACAACGATTCAATGGGTTGTCACCGGCTTCATGCTGGCGTCCGCGGTCGTTATTCCCGCAAGCGGCTTTTTGTCCGCCCGATTCGGCAGCAAGCAGGTGCTCCTTCTTTCCGTAATCGGCTTTACGGTAGGCTCCTTATTGTGCGGCCTCGCGTGGAATGATTCAAGCCTGATTGCGTTTCGCATTTTTCAAGGGTTAACGGGCGGCTTCATAATGCCTATCGGAATGGCTGTTATCTATACGATTGTACCGCGCCAGCAAATCGGTCTGGCGATGGGGATTTGGGGGGTAGCGGCGATGGTGGCGCCGGCACTAGGTCCTACGCTCGGCGGCTTCTTAATCCAGTATTACAGCTGGAGAACGCTGTTCTTTCTGAATGTGCCGGTTGGCATCGTTGCAGCCGCAGCCAGTTATTTCTTTTTAAAAGACGGCGTGAAACAGACCAACCTGAAGTTTGATACACTCGGGGCCGTTATGTCCGTTATTTTTTTCGGATCGCTGCTGCTCGCCCTGAGTAAAGGGCAGACGGAAGGCTGGACTTCGCTGTATATCGTCACGCTGTTTTTCATCTCGGCGGTAAGCTTTGCGCTGCTGCTGTGGGCGGAATTAACCGCGGAGGCGCCGCTTCTTAATTTGAAGGTGTTCAAAAACCTTCGGTTTAGCGCAAGTACGTTAACTGCGGGGCTAATCACGATGGCCATGATGGGCGGCACGTTCATGATGCCGATCTATTTGCAGAACGTGCAATCCATGACAGCACTGGATTCCGGTATTTTACTGCTTCCGCAGTCGGTAGTCATGGCACTGATGATGCCGATCAGCGGGAAGCTTCAGGAGAAAATCGGCGTTCTCCCGCTGGGCGTTGTCGGGCTGCTTATCCTCGGCGTAACGACGTATGAGCTTGGCATGCTCACGGCGGATACGTCGCATCTGTGGATCAATGTCATCCTGACGATTCGCGGCTTCGGTATCGGGCTATGCATGATGCCAATCTCGACGGTTGGGATGAGCAGTGTGCCCAAAGAACTGATCAATGATGCGTCGCCGCTCTCTAACGTAACCCGCCAAGTGATGAGCTCGATGGGGATCGCTATCTTGACCACCCTCATGAATTCGCGGCAATATCTTCATTATTATCGCATAACGGAAAATGTGCCCAGCTATTCGGATACTGCGGCCTCCTTCATCTCGGCTTTATCCGGGGTTCTGGCGCAGGGCGGCGTCGATTCCGCGACGAGCAGCAGTACGGCGATCGGCTATTTGGCCGGCATTATGCAGAAGGAAGCTCTGGTTCGCGGCATTGCGGATACGTTCTACATTTCGGCGATTCCGGCATTTATTTGCATTCCTCTTGTCTTTTTGTTGAGAGAAAAGAAGAAAGCGAAGGAGCAGTCTTCTTCCGAAGTGTCTGAACCAGCATCTGCCTCTGCAGGCGCCGACATGAATACGGCAGCGCCTATCAAAGCGTAAGTATAAGAAGCTCATGCGCGTATTGCGCAAATGGCTTGCTCGATTCGGGTTTGTATCCGGTAAACTCGGCAAGGGCGGATAGCGGAATATCTTCATAGAGGCGGCTAAAAAGATAGTCTAAGCACAGCTTGACGGGCTTCGAGTACATCTTAGTTCTTTAACCCGCTATAAAATCATACATCCTTTAAAATCGGTCCTTTACGTTGGGGCCGGTTTTTTGTTTGAATCAATTGATATTGATTATCAATATCGATAAGAGTATGATTAAAGTGTGTGATTTATCGACGCGATTACTCATTAAGGAGCAAGTGGGAGCGGTGTACAATGAAAATCGACATTAACAAGCTCGCCGAGCATTTTGCTCATACCTCGTTTCGGGTAGAGCAAGTCAGCCTGTACGGGCATGATCCGGGAAGGCGCGGCGACGGCTATACCGAAGCTTTTCCCGGTTTTGTATTTCCATTAAGAGGGAAGGCGGAATTTGTGTTTGGCGGTACGCCTTATATATTAGCGCCGGGAGTTGTGGTTCATGGCGGAGCGAATATGAAATTGGATAGAAAGGTGATCGGCAATACCCGCTGGGAGTACCTGCTTGTACACTATCGCATCTGCGCTCCCGAGCCGACAGGCTTTTCTCTGCTCAAATCGCATTTCCAGCTTGCACCGGGCCAAAGCCCCCGCCTGACGGAGCTGCTTAAGCTTCTGTGGCGATTGTCCCGCCAGCCGGGAGGCGTTACGGCATTTCAGACGGAGACGATATTCCGCTGCGTACTGGAGGAGATATTCGTTTGCGTCCGCAACCAAAGCAGCGACGGTGAACAAGCGCTATTTGAGCAAATCTCGAATTATATCCATGAGCATTATATGGACGCGCTGACCGTGCGAGCATTAGCGGAACAAAACGATATCAATGAAAACAGGCTGTTTTATGTGTTTAAGAAGTACGCGGGTATGGGACCGGGCAATTACTTGATGGCCTATCGTCTGAACCAAGCCAAGGATGGCCTGCTGGCTACCGACGCGCCGATCGGCGAGGTGGCCAACAGCGTCGGTTATGCCGACGCCTTATATTTCAGCCGTTTGTTTAAAAAGCAGTTCGGCGTCTCCCCCGGTGAGTTCAGGAGTCATTTCAGGAATAATCCATATGGATTTCAGGATGGCTCCATTCACATCTAAAATCGGTTTTGCTAAACTGGCCATTAACAAGGCAAAACAAAGTTGTCATCGGAGGAGTTAGCATGAAACGATTTATGGGACTGTTGGTCTCCATTGTATTTTTGGTAAGTATATTAGCCGGCTGTGCCGGGACGTCCAATTCCGGCACAGCCGGATCACCGAATACGGCAGCGCCTGCATCGGAGACTGACAAGTCCGGAACCAGCGGGCAGGAAGCGGCTAAATGGCCGAGAACTTATGTGGATGCGCTTGGCCGCGAGGTCGTGCTAGAGAAGAAACCCGAGAAGGTCGCCCTCTTGTTTTTCCGTAATTTCGAGCATCTGTTTTTACTTGGCGAATCCCCTGTAGCCGCTACGGACATCAATGTGCTCAGCGAGTGGGAATCTTTGGCCCCGTACAAAAACAATGCGATTGAGGATCTCGGTTCGATAGCCAGCCCCAATATAGAGAAATTGCTGGCGGTTGACCCGGATTTGATTATCGCGGTCTCAAACCGGTATGAGAGCTACGGCGGCAAGCTGGATCAAATCGCCCCGGTCATTACCGTCGACAGCAACGAAAACAACTGGCAGGGCGCGCTGCGGGAATACGGAAAAATTTTCGGCAAAGAACAGAAGGCAGAAGATGAAATCGCGCGGATTGAAGCTTTCGTTGCGCAATCGAGAGAGCGGCTCACAGCATACAACGACAAAACGTTTGGCGTAACGATGCTGGGAGATAAGCAATATTGGGCCTTTACCACTCAATTCGTGTTCAATAAGGACAGCGGGCTTGGCTTGAATCCTCCGAGCCAATATGTCGATATGTCCAAAAAAGGAGAACAGATTTCTCTGGAAGGACTGGCGACCATGAATCCCGATTACATGTTTGTCGCCGATCTGGGAGGATCTTCCCAGAAATTAAAGGGATATTTGAAAAACTTGGAGAGCGATTCTGTATGGAATTCGCTTCATGCCGTCAAGAACAAGCATATGTATCCTTTGGACAGCTCGATTGCAGCAGGAGGACCGCTGGGAATCGAACTCGGGGTCAAGACGATTGTTAACAATGTATTATCTCAATAAGGATACGAAACCATGGTGCGCAGCAAAGGAGAGATCCAGATCATGAAGCACGAGGAATTATACGACGTTACGATCATCGGCGGAGGACCGGCCGGTTTGTTTGCAGCGTTTTACAGCGGTTTACGGGAAATGAAAACCAAGCTGATCGAGTATCAGCCGGTACTGGGCGGCAAAGTTCATGTATATCCGGAAAAAATGATTTGGGACGTTGGCGGCCTTACCCCCATCCTTGGCGAAAAATTAATCGAACAGATGGTGGAACAAGGATTAACGTTTCATCCGACCGTCGTATTGAATCAGAAAGTGGAATCGATTGAGCGCGATGATTCCGGCTTATTCAAGCTGCGGGCCGCATCGGGAGAAGAGCATTATACCAAAACGGTCATCGTAGCGATCGGCGGAGGCATTCTGGAGCCTCAAAGAATTGACCTGGAAGGCGCCGAGAAGTTCGAGGTGTCGAACCTCCATTATGTCGTCAAATCGCTTATGCGGTTCAAGGATAAAACGGTGATCATCTCCGGCGGAGGAAATTCGGCGGTGGATTGGGCGAACGAGCTTGAGCCCATCGCCCGTCAAGTGTATTTGACGTATCGAAAAGACGTTTTGTCCGGACATGAAGCCCAAGTGAAGCAGCTGCTGAACAGCTCTGTGAAATGTTTCTTCCACACTACGATAACGAAGCTGATGGCCCATCCCAATCACGAGAAGATTGAAAAAGTCGAGCTGACCAATCATCTAACGGGCGAGGTAGACGAACTGGCGATTGACGAAGTGATTATCAATCATGGTTACGAACGAGACCGCTCCTTATTGGAGAACAGCAAAGTAGATCTTAAGCTGATCGACGGGCATTATATTGACGGTCAGGACCCCAGCGGCTCCTCCGTGCCGGGCATTTATGCGGCGGGTGATATTCTGAAATACGATAAGAAGCTGCACTTGATTGCAGGGGCATTTCAAGATGCGGCGAATGCGGTAAACCAGGCTAAGCTGTATTTGCAGCCTGAAGCGCATCAGAGCGGAACCGTATCTTCGCATAATGATATTTTCAACAGCCGCAATCGGGAGTTAATTCATCAGATGATGGTCAAGAACCAGCTTTGATAAACGTGTAATCCCCGCGGCGATAGGCTGTGTGGAACGGCAGCCCGCGTTAAGGAAACGGTAGAAATAAATAAGTAAAAGCATTAGACGGCTTCGGTCCTGTATTCCATGGGACTGGGGCCGTTTTCTTGCGATGACACTTTCGGTTAGCCAGATTGCGATTGCGACCGGAATTGCCGGGGGTGCCCCCGCTTTTTTTCTTGAACAGCCGATGGAAAAATTTCAGATCGGCATAGCCGGCGGCGGAGGCGATCTCCGCTACTCTGCGGCAGCCGATAAGGAGCCGGCAGGCGTAGCGTAGCGATCTGCAGCCGGTGCCGGTACAAGCTCGTCAAAATCTGCACAACGACAGCAGCGAGCACGGCATGTGAAAACATTACATTATTGCAGACTTCATTCTGTATATTACTTACCTTATAATGAAAGGGGCAAAGAAAAATTCAACCAAGGGAGACACGAATGGGATTGATTCGGCGGATTTTAACCACATTTCAAAATTACAGCTTGCAGCGTAAAGTATTCCTTACTACATCAATCGTCGTCTGTTTGGCGGTTCCGCTAACGGGAGCATTCTCTTATAATGAAGCTTCCCGAATATTGCAGGACTACGCCTATAACGCGGCCGACCAAACGGTAAATCAACTGAGTGGCTACATGGGCAATGAAATGAAGAATGTCAGCGACCGGATGTACCTGATCAATTCCAGCGAAGCGATGAAGCTGGCGATGAGCTGGAGCCTGAATAAAACGAATGAACCTTATACGAAGGTTTTCAATACGATGTTCTCGTTGTTTTCACAAATGCGGACCAACTCGACTTCGATTAAGGCGATCTATATGAATACGCCGAGGGGAGATTTTTTCGAAGGGCCCTTTGAGAAGAAAAATATCCCCTTTAGCGAGACGCCTTATTATGCCGCAATCGTCAACTCACCGAAAAACGTGTGGGTGCACAGCCAAAGTGATCCGTTATTCGGCGGTCAAGGGGATGTCATCAGCCTGCTCACAAGGCCGGCGGCGGATATGAGTTACCTGGATCAAGATAGCTACCTGGTGATGACGCTATCGACGGAAAAATTCGTCAATAATTTGAAGAGCATTCACCTTGTTCCGCAAGGCTTTTCACTCATTTTGGACGAGCTCGGCAAGCCTCTGCTGATGTCCGAGGAATCTTCGGCTGTGGCGGAATTTATTCAAAATTCAGCGCTCGCCCGTTTGAAGGATGCGCCGTCCCATTTTGAAATGGATATCAACAAGGAAACGGTCCTAGTCAACCATTCGGAAATCCCGTTTACGCAGTGGCGGGCTGTCGTCGTCCAGCCGAAGGATACTCTGCTCAGGAAGGTCGAGTTCATCAAGTATTTCACGATTTTGATGACCGTTTTTTTATTGATCGTTTCGTTCCTTGTAAACAATTGGATTGCCAAATGGGTAACCAATCGGTTGCGTAAGCTGATGATGCTGATGAATAAGGTCAAGCTGGGTGATCTCAACGTGCGCTTCTCTTCCGCTTACCGGGACGATATCGGCGAGCTCGGTAACCGGTTTGACGAGATGCTGGAGCGTATTCAAGGCCTGCTGAGGCAAATTCTCGAGGAAGGGAAGGCCAAGCGCCAAGCGGAGATGCGAGCGCTTCAGGCGCAGATCAATCCGCATTTTCTATACAATACGCTGGATGAGCTGTATTGGAAGTCGCTTGAGTTCGAGGACCCTGCAGCTCCTGAGATCATATTGTCTTTATCGCGTTTTTTTCGACTCAGCCTCAACAAGGGCAAAGAGGAAACGACCATCGCCAGTGAAATGGAGCATGTGGAGCATTATTTGAAGCTGGTGAATCACCAGTACAAGAGGCAGTTCACTTATGACATCGAAGCGGACCCGCGCGCTCAACACGTTCTGGTGCCCAAAATCATCATGCAGCCGCTCGTCGAAAATTGCGTCCTGCATGCATTTAAGGCCAACGAATATAAAGACTTCCATATCCATGTGTCCTGCAGGGTCATGGAGTCGGGCACGGTCATTTTGCAGGTCAAAGATAACGGCTGTGGCATTCCGCCTGAGCGTATCAAAGATTTTAATGAATCAGTTCAGCATGCCGATGACTCTGTCTCCGTTCAAAGCGGAGGGTATGCGATCGCTAACATTAAGGAACGGCTGTTGTATTTTTTCGGAGACCGGGCTTGTCTGCGCGCCAAAAGCAGCCTGGGAGCAGGTACAGTCATGGAAATTCAAATTTTTTGCGTCAAGGAGTGATCAACGATGAATGTAATGCTGGTGGATGATAAAGAGAGCGTGGTACTGGGGATTCGTAAGCACGTGCCCTGGGGGGAGCTAGGCGTCGACCGAGTGGAGATCGCCTTGGACGGGGTGGAGGCTTTGGACAAGTATGCTTCCTTTCCAGCCGATCTGGTGATCACCGACATCAAGATGCCGAATATGAACGGCATCGAGCTCATGAGCCGGCTGCAAACGGAGCAGCGACAGATCCGGTTTATCGTGTTGAGCGGCTATGACGAATTCGATTACGCCAAGCAGGCGATTTCACTCGGCGCATCCGAATATGTGCTGAAACCGGTCGATATTAAAGAGCTGACGACGATCATCGAAAAGGAGCTTTCCGCCATTCGCAAGCAGCTTGAGATGGAAGAGCAGCGCAAGCAGTTTCAGCGGAAAGTGCAAGTGAGCCTCCCGGCCATGCGGCAGCAATATTTGACGGAAATGGTTCTATTCCGGGATCATCAGCCTTTGCGGCTGCAGGACAAGTGGAATTTCGCGGAAATACCCGTGAAGCCGGCGCACTTCGGGCTGCTTGTTTTTTCGATCGACCGGTTCGCCGAGATTTCCCAACAGCCCGTTCAGGAAGTGGAGCTGACGCGGTTTATCGTCGAAAATATCATCCGTGATTGCCTGGTCTCGTGGGGGAACGGCGTCGCGTTTTATTCCGAATGGGGACGGCACACCTTGCTCGTCAATTACGATCCGGGCAAATCAGAGAAGGAAGTAAAGCTACAATTGCTGCAATTTGCCGAATACTGCAGAACATCCATTGAACAAAACTCCAAAATTACCGTCACTGTGGGGCAAAGCTCCCTTTGTCCGGAGCTGAAGGATCTGCCGGATGCTTACCGGCAGGCGTGCGAAGCCATCGAGCATATGTCGTTCTTCGACATGAATCAGGTTATTCACTACGAAGATCTGTCACGCTACCGTCTCCGGGGGCGCGAATACCCGATGCACGCGGAGAACGAGTTGATGAGCGTCGTCCGAAGAGGACAAACGGAACTTATTCCGCAAGCTGTGGATGTTTTTTTCACGAGCCTGCACAGCAGCGAATGCACTCCGCAGGAAACCCGTCTTTCCTGCATTCAACTGGCTGCGGTATTGTACCGTCAGATGTTGGAAATGGATATCGAGGGCGGACTGTCCGACGATTTCAGCAGAACGTGGCCTGGAACGTTCGAGGACACAAGCTTGGCGGATCTGCGCAGCCGGGTCTTCGAGCTCTGTATGGCCTCTGCGCAGCAGGTGAAATTGTGGATTCAGAATGGAACGAAAAACATCACCGAGCAGGTTAAGCAGTACGTCGAGGAGCACCTGCTGCAAACGATTACGCTGCCCGCTGTAGCCGATCATGTCGGTGTAAGCCCCAACTACCTGAGCAGCTTGTTTAAAAAAGAAACCGGGATCACCTTCGTGGAATTTATTACAGACAGAAAGCTGGCGCAAGCGAAGCAATGGCTCGCCGATCCGCATATCCCCATCTATGAAGTGGCGGAACGACTCAGGTATCACGACCGACGATATTTTCGTGAAATATTCAAGAAAAAAACCGGAATGACGCCATCCGGATACCGGGATCATCTGCTTGGAACGGTAACTCTCGACGAATGACGGCAGCGTAAAATCTCCCCCCTCCTGATGAAAATTGCCTCCCTAGTGGAATCGGCCGAGCGCCCGTATACTTGGTTTAGCAAACACAACAGGAGAAAGGAGATTAACCGTCAATGTTACTCAAAAAAAAATGGAGAGAGTATTCCGGTCCGTATCTTATGGTGCTTCCATGCGTTATATTGCTTGCTCTCTTTACGATTTACCCGATGGGCTGGGCGTTCAAATATATGTTTTACGATTACGACGGCTTTTCCGACGCGAGGTTTATCGGGATGGACAACTTCGTCCGCCTGTTTACCCGGGACGCCGAATTTTGGCAGTCCGTAAGGAACACCGGGGTGTTTACGTTCGGCAAGCTAATTGTGACGCTGCCGCTGGCGCTGATTCTGGCGTTTATTTTGAACCAGAGCCGGCTTTTCGGTAAAAACACAATCCGCGCGATTCTGTTCATGCCGACGATTATTAGTGCGGCGGTCATTTCGCTCGTATTTTACCTGATGTTCAACTCGTACAACGGCATTATAAACAACGTTCTTATTCAATTCGGCATTATCCAATCCCCCATCGAATGGCTCGGCATTAAATACTCGATGGCGACGGCGATTATCGTGGCGATCTGGGGAGCGCTCGGCAATTACATGGTGCTTTTCCTCGCCGGACTGCAGGGCATTCCGAACGATCTGTACGAAGCCGCTTCGCTCGACGGCGCCAACAAAACTCAGCAGTTCATCCACGTCACGATTCCGATGCTCGGACCCGTGATGCAGATCATCATCATGTTGGCGATCGTAAATACACTCAAGAGCTATGAAGGCATCATGGTATTGACCGCCGGAGGACCTGTTGGAAAAACGGAAGTGATGTATTTATACATCTATAAGCTGTTCTTCCCGGTATCCGAAGGAGAAGCGGTTGTGCAGCAATACGGCTACGGGGCTGCGGCCGGCTTCGTATCGGCCTTGATTGTCGGAATCATTACCGGACTATATTTGTTTATCTCGCGCAAATCCAGCGAGTCGCATTAAGGAGGTCAGCCAACTATGAACAGCATTTCTTCAAGAGTCAATCCGGCCGGCGGCATGGGGGCCAAATCCTCCGTTCGCCTCGCTTCGATGATCGGTTGGGTGATCGTTTGGCTGTTTTTGCTCGTAATCGTATTTTCCATTCTTTATCCGGTTTTGTTTACTTTATTCGGCTCGCTCAAAACCAACTCCGAGCTGCTCGGCAGCACAAACATGATACCCAAAGCTTGGCAGTGGCCTAATTACATCGAAGCTTGGAAAAAAGCGAATTTTGCGCTGTATACGTGGAACAGCTTATTCATTTCCGTCATATCGACGGTGATGAACCTGATCATCTGCTCTATGGGCGCTTATGCGCTGGCAAGAAGGAATTTCCCTGGACGAGGAACGATCATGTTCGTGCTTGCTGCGACGATGTTTATTACGATCGGCGCGATTACATATCGCCCTCTGTACGATATGATGAAGACGGTTCATATGCATAAATCGCTGTGGAGCATCATTTTGATTTTTATCGGCACTCACTTGTCGTTCTATATTTTCCTATTGGAACGTTTCGTTAAAGCGGTTCCGAAGGATCTGGACGAAGCAGCCACCATCGACGGATGCGGATTTTTCGGAATATATTGGCGGGTCATTTTGCCGCTGCTTGGGCCGGGACTCGGCGTAGTCGGTCTGTTTACGTTCCGCGATGCATGGAATCAATACATTTTGCCGCTTATTTTTACAATGACGAACCCAAGCCTGAGGCCGCTGACGGTGGGGGTCATTTCCTTGAAGTACTCAACGAACGCCGCTGCGGAATGGCACCTGATGCTCGCCGGCTCCATGCTGTCGATACTGCCTATTCTGGTCGTCTATTTCATGACCAACAAGTCCTTTATCGGCGGAATTACAAGCGGTTCGGTAAAAGGGTAACAAGAGGGGCAAGGATCGCAAAAAAATCCCCCCTCTCCGGAAATTTACCGCTCTACCGCTCTGAAGCTATGAAATTTATAATCAGCTATAGATAACGAAACCGAATTAGAATAAGGAGATGCAGCAAACGATGAAGAGCAAAAAACAAGCAGCTGTAGCCGGACTTCTGGCGCTTTCGCTGATTGCGGCGGGCTGTGCAACGACAGAACCGACTGACAACGGCAAAGGTAATGCCACCGCCTCCGGACAAAAGATGAAACTGAAGTTTTGGACAAACGCCCGTCACGACACCGATCTGATGCAGGAGAAAATCAAGCAGTTCAACGAAACGAATAAAAGCAATGTCGAAGTCGAATATCAAGTGATGACCGATAACTACGAGCAGGCGTTACAAACAGCCATTCTGGCCGGAGAAGCGCCGGACATCATGAACGCCAAGAGCAAGCTCGCGATCAACGATTTGGTTAAAATGAAGGCTATCGAGCCGCTTGACAGCTATATCACACCGGAGCTGAAGACGAGATTCGGCGAAAATCTTCTTAAGCTGGACGGCATCAACTCATTCGACGGCAAGCTTTACAGTCTGCCTAACTACGGCTCGACCTTCCGTTTGATCTACAACAAGGATTTGTTCGCCAAGGCGGGACTTACCGAACCGCCGAAATCGCTTGACGAGCTTGTCGCCTATGCGCAAAAAATTACCGAAGCCGGCAAAGCGGAGGGTGTATACGGCTTCGCGCTCAATATGAAAAATCCGGTGGCCGCTTACGAGCGAAGCATCATGCCGATGATGCGTCTGGACGGCAAGGACATCTATGATTGGAAAACCGGTAAATACGATTTCTCCACACTGAAGCCGTATGTGGAAACGATCAAGAAAATCGTCGACAATAACAGTATGCTGCCGGGTTACGAATCGCTCGACATCGACCCGCTCCGAAATCAATTTGCCGCCGGCAAGATCGGGATGTACATGTCTCTATCCGCCGAACCTAGCGTGTATGACTCCCAGTTTCCGACCAAAATCAACTGGGGCGTAGCGCAAGTGCCGACCAATGACGGCCAAGCACCGAAAGGAGCTAACTATATTAACGCGGCCGGCAATTGGCTGTATATCTCTTCGACCAGCGAACATAAGAAAGAAGCATGGGAATTCATGCAGTTCATTTATAGCGACGATGTGCTCGTTCCGTACTTCGAGCAAGGCAAAGGAGTTGCCCTTATCCCTTCCGTAATCTCGCAAGCGAAAGAGCCGTCGTTGAAAAACTTCAAGGATTTTGCGCCGAAGGACGACGCGATTTGGCCGGTGTATCCGGTTCATAAGGTGGAAGGAAAAGCATGGCAAAGCGTCGTTGCGGAGTACATTCTCGGCGTGCTTCCGCTCGATAAAGCGATCGATGATATGAACAAGCGCTACAACGAAGGACTTGACACCGCGGAGAAGGACGGCACCGTCAAGCGCGTAGTCATCCCTGATTTCAACGCGAGAAGCCTTATCAGTAAATAATAAACCGATATAAATACCGCTGTATGGTGCCGAACGACGCTGTACAGTGGTATTTTTATAAAGAGGAGCTGTTTCTATTGCCATTTATGACATCCGTCGGCCGGGATCGCCTGGAGCGTTTGTTTAACCCGGATCTCATGATACGAAAAGCGAAGATGTCCTTGGAGGCTGAACCGGTCCATATTACCGACGCGGTTGCTATGATGAGTCCCGGTAATATGCACGACTATTATTCGAATGGCGACTATTGGTGGCCGAATCCGGGAACTCCGGACGGATTGCCCTACATCCGCAGAGATGGCGAAAGTAATCCGGACAATTTCCACAGCCACCGCATCCTGCTGCGGCAGATGAGAACCCATGTCGCCCGGCTCGCCAGCGCTTACGCCGTTACGGGGCAGGAGGAGTTCGCCGATAAGGCCGTGCTATTCTTGAAGCGTTTTTTTCTGGACGAGGAGACTCGAATGAACCCTCATCTCCTATACGCGCAAGCGATTCCAGGCGTTTGTGAAGGCAGGGGAATCGGCATCATTGATACGCTGCATTTGATTGATGTTCCGATCGCGGTTCAGGCGCTGCTGTCTTCTCCGCATATGTGCGAGGAAGTCGCGGCAGGCTTGAAGCTATGGTTCGCCGATTATCTGCGTTGGATGAGCACGCATGCGAACGGGCTCGAAGAGATGAACGAGTGTAACAACCACAGCGTTTGCTGGTTTGTTCAAGCTGCCGTATTCGCCCATTTTACCGGAAACGACGCCATGATGGATTTTTGCAGAAAAAGGTACAAAGAAAAGCTGCTGCCCGATCAAATGGATGTGGACGGAAGCTTCCCGCGGGAGCTGGCCCGCACCAAGCCGTACGCGTATTCGATCTTTCAATTGGATAATCTGGTGACGCTATGCCATGTGCTTTCGACGCCTGAGGACAACTTATGGACCTACCGCCTTCCGGATGGCCGCAGCATTGAGCAGGGGCTTCGATTTCTGTTCCCGTACCTGGTTAATAAGGAAAGCTGGCCTTACCCGCCCGATGTAGAAGCCTTCGATGGTTGGCCTGTGGGCATGTCTTCACTGCTGTTTGCGGGATTGGCCTTGAAGCGGAATGAATGCGTCGATCTGTGGGTTTGCCTCGAGAAGGACCCGCAGGACACGGAAATTCGGCGCAATATGGCGATCCGGGAGCCGCTTTTGTGGCTGCTGCAAGGACGTCGATAAACGTTGTTCTCATTGAATTTTTTACATTGGCTTAATCTCTCTGCCCCTCTCATTTTACATTCAGATGATAGAATAGCTTAAGATTTGGAGATGAGAGAGGAGTACGAACGATTTGAGAACATTAAATCAACGCTGGATGGCCTCCATCCTTGCGGCGGCAGTAGCGGTTCAGTCGCTGTGGACGGTCGCAGGGACGAGCTATGCGGCAGCATCGTCCGCCTGTACAGTCAAGATCGGCAATCTGGCGGAGAACGTGGTTATCAGCCAGTTTTACGGGGGAAAAGCGAACGATACGGATAGTCTGTACGCGCAGGATTTTGTCGAATTATTTAACCCGACCGCCCAGGACATCCCGCTCTCGGGCTGGTCCGTTCAATTTGCCGATAACGGCAAGAGCAATTGGAAAAAAGTCGATTTAGGTACTAAAACGGCGGATATTCCCGCCTACGGCTATTATTTGATCGGGCTCGGCAGCAACGGAACGGTCGGCGCAAACAAGAACCTGCCGTCTTCGGACGCCGAACAACCCGCCTTCAAGCTGGACAACAACCTCGGCAAGCTGGTCCTATCGAACCAGTCCAGCGCATTGACGGCCGCAGACCCGATGGCTGATCCGCTGGCAAGCAGCGTCGTCGATTTCGTCGGGTACGGTGCCGTCGACGCCTATTGCGGCACACCGGCTCCCGAAGCCGGCAAAAAAAATACGATTCAACGCTACGTCTTCGATCCGTTGAATCCTGCGACAAGCAGACCGGCTGCAGCCTATCCGAACCGCGGCAACAACTGGGATACAAGAAACAACGGACGAGATTTCGAGAAGGTCAACAGCGCAAAACCGCGCAATTCGGACAGTACGGCGGCTTATGCGATTGCGGAAAGCAGCCAGACCGTGCGGATGAGCTCAAGCTCCGATGTGGACCCCGACTATAATGCGATCACGCTGAAGGCCGTCAACGGCATCGTCAAGCAGGGCGCGTGGGATGCCGGCGATTTCGCCGTAGTAGGGCTTCCTGCCGGTCTGACAGCGGCGGCCAGTGCCAACGGCGACGAGATCAAGCTCACAGTAACCGGAGACGGCTCCGGCAATGTCGCTGCGGACACCGACCTTGCGGTCAGCATTTTTCCCGGCGCATGGAATCAGACGAACCGTCCGACCGCTGCCGTCATCGCCGACCAGGGGCCATATACGATTACGTTGGCCAAATACACGCCCGCCAACAAGATCGTCGGCGCGCCGGAACCGGCATCGTCGGCAATCCGCATGAGCGGGGCGAAGGAATTGAACGCTCAGTTCCAAATTCAGCTGTCCGCGGGCGTGCCTTGGGACAGCGTCATCAGCTCTACTTATTACAGCGTGAACGGGTTGCCCGCAGGCGATTGGACGATCAAGGCCGAGGGGCGGAGCAAAGACAGCATGATCCTTTTCTCCGTTGCCGGCATAGCGAATTCGCCCGTGATGAACACGATGCAGCTCAGCGTAACCTTGAACGGTTCGGCTGTGCAGGGCGAAGGCTGGCAGGATTCCGATCCGATTACGGGAATCTCGCTGCTTCGTTACAGCCAGCCTGTCCGTTCCGACGAGGCGCGCAAAAACGCTGTGAAGCAAAATATTATAGCGGACAACACGTTCTTTAACGATCCGGCGATCAAAGCCTATAAATATGGAAGCGACGTGATGGGAGCGAACGCGTTTACGTTTTTCCGCGGCACGAACGCTTTATTCCGCTCGGACCTGAATTCCGGTGTCATCCCTTCTCCAGGCACGGTCATCCCCGGCTGGAAGGAAATTTTAACTTATACGCAAGGCGACGCCCACATTCAAAACGTGGGAACTTTTAACGATAACAAAGGCGCTATGGTATTCGATCTGAACGATCCCGATTCCGCCGGTATCGGAAGCTTTTATAACGATTTGCTGCGTTTTGTAACGAGTGTTTACGTCGTGAAATCCGATAAGGACAGCACAGGCATTTCCAGCCTTCAAGACGCCGATTTTCGCGATGTGTCCCAGACCTTCCTGGAAACGTACAAAAACACTCTGCTCGACATCCGCAGCGATGCCGCCCGCAAAGCGGACAAGCTGACGAGAAGCAATGTAACCACTTATACGCAAAAAGTGATGGACAAGGTATCTACCGGCTCCTACGACGAAGCGCTGCAAAAGCTGCTGGGCAAGCGGGCGGCGAACGGAAAGATTAAAATCGTCGGCAACGAGGACAAGTATGAACCGGCATCCGAGGCTGAGATCGCAGAGGTTACAGCCGCTTGGGAAGCCTACAAGGCCGAGCTTAGAAGGAACTTCCCGAATCTGGACGATGAGCAGTTCAACTCTTATTTCACGATTAAAGACATCGCACGGCGCATCCATCAGGGCATCGGCAGCGTAGGCGCGACACGCTATAACGTTCTGATCGAAGGAGCGAGCGCGGCCGGCACGGACGACATTTTGCTCGATGTCAAGGAGCAGCTGCGGGATGCGTACTTGTCCAAAGACGCTTATCTCAAAATGTCGCCGGATACCGACGCCTACCTGGGCGTATTGAAGGGCTCCGGCTGCTCCTACCTGGTGCGGGAAGTATCGCCATTTAAAGGAGATTACACCGACAAAACTTTCTCCAATAAAGCCGATCTGGAGCAATACGTAACGGATGCGGCAAAAGCTTACGCTTATGCGCATGCCCGTTTGAACGGCATATCCGCACAATTGAACTACAAGTTCGAGGATCGATTTGCGGCGCAGATCGTTCCGGTCTGGGGAGATTTGGAAGCCTTCATCTTAAACGCCGCCGAAGACTATTCGCATCAGGTTGCGGCCGATTTTGCGCTGGTCCACAGCGACATGCTGGCCGGTAAGCTGATCGACGTATCGACGCTGGACGCATTGTCCGTCAATGCGGGCGCGTTGTCCCCGCCCTTCGCAGCCGGAGTGACCCAGTATGAGGTAGCCGTCGATCACACGATAACGTCCATCGAGATGAAAGCGACGGCTACGGACAGCAAAGCGACGCTCACGGCCAAGGGCAGCCCGTATGCCAGCGGAACTGTGCAATCGTTCAGTCTGTCCGTCGGAACCAATGCCATTCCGTTCACTATAACGGCGCAGGATGGCTCCGTCCGTACGTATACCGTAAATGTGACCCGGGGAGCGGCAGCAGAAACCGGCAGCGCTGAACTGAGCGGATTGACGCTGTCGAACGGAACGATGAGTCCCGCTTTTTCGCCGGATATTACTGCGTATACGGCTCAAGTCGGCAACGGCGTATCGAGTCTTGCCGTCACGGCTAACGTATACGACTCTGCAGCCGAATTGACGGTGAACGGCCTTCCGGCAGCGAGCGGACAAGCGAGCGCCGCCATCCCGCTTAATGTAGGCGGCAACGTCATCGAAATTGCGGTTGCGGCAAAAGACGGCGTGAGCAAGACGTATACCGTAAACGCGGTCAGAGCGGCTGCCATCACGGCAAGCGGCGATACGCCGGTGCAAATCGCGAGCGATCCTGTATCGATCAGCGTCCCAGCAGGCGCTGCAAACGCCAGGATTGCCGTTACTCCTGTAACCGAAGGAGACCGGAAGGAAGCGATGCTTCCGCTCATCGAAGTCCAGGCGGCGACTACGCTGGGCAATGTGACGGCGGTGTTCCCGGCCGGGACGAAAGTATCGGCTTCCGCCGGCTGGGACGGCACGATCCGGCTTCCGGAGATACGGAGCAGCAGCGGCGTTATCGTCAGTAACGCTATTGTGAACGCCGTTATTGAAGTCGGCGCGCCGGACGAATCGCTAATTTTCGATCAGGCCGTACGCTTGCTCATCCCGAATCAGGGAGGGAATTTGGCCGGCTTCATCAAGGACGGCGCGGTCGTACCGATTACGGGCACGGTGACGGAGGATACTCAAGAGGCGGCTAACCGGGAAATTGCGGACGGCGGAGATGCGGTTATGACGGTAGGCGGCGATCTGGTCATATGGACGAAGCATTTCACCCAATTTGTCGTTTACGCGCCGGTTACCCCTTCGAACCGCCGGAACGGCGGCGGAGGCGGCGGCAGCGCATCGGTCAATACCGGAACGGTCTCGGGTGTCGACGGAGGAACGCTGACCTTGAACGGAGTTCGGATCGAAGTTCCTGCGGCGGCTTCGGACAGCTCCATGCAAATAACCGTTAACCAAGTAAGCGATACCGCGGGCTTGCCGACAAATCAGGCATGGGTTCTGCTAAGCGACGTCTATGAGATTACGAAGGATCGGGACGGCGACTTCGTCAAGCCTATTGTCATTACGCTTCCTTACGACAACGCGAAGGTGGATGCGAACCAATATACGATTGGGCTGTACTGGCTGAACGAGCAGACACGCGAATGGATACCGTTGGATGATCAGCGTGTGAACACGGCCGGCGCAGAAGTATCCGGCTCTGTCGCGCATTTTACTAAATTCGCCGTGCTGGGCATCGAAAAAACCGGCACGACCGAAACGCCTCAGACTAGCGGAGTGAATTTCTCCGATATGAAGGGGCACTGGAGCGAAGCAAGTGTCAAAGATTTGGTGCGGCTTGGCGCGATCAACGGCTATCCGGACGGCACGTTTAAACCGGATAACCGTATCACAAGAGCCGAATTCGTGACGGTTATCGTCAAAGCCTTCGGACTGCAGCAGCAAAACGGCAAAAGCTTCGCCGACACTCGGGGACATTGGGCGCAGGAGGCGATTGCAACGGCAGCGGCGATCGGTATCGTCGACGGGTACGAGGACGAGGCCTTCGGTCCGGACGACTTGATTACCCGCGAACAAGCGGCGGCGATCGTAGTTCGCGTCGCGCACATCGAACTGAGCGCCAACGACATCAGCTTCGCGGACGAGGCGGAGGTATCCGAGTGGGCTCGTGCGGCGCTTGCCGCCGCAGCAGTCAAAGGATTGATTAACGGATACGAAGAAGGTACCGTAAGGCCTAAAGTGAACACGACCCGCGCCGAGGCGGCGGCAATTGTGCTGAGAGCCTTGCAATTGAAATAGATACTAAGATGAAGAAGCTGCTTCCTGTCTGGTCGTTCTGACGGGAAGCAGCTTTTCTCGTGGGGGGCGGAAGCATACCTGAACGGATAAGCGATTGTACGATCCCCGGTCAAACTGCATCACGAACGATGCCGAATCGTTCTTCATAACCTCGGCGCTGCCTTCGCCCGACAATCCGTTCTAATGATTATGCCCTGATTATGGACTTCCTTCGGTCTCGTCTCTATAATTAGGAGAAACATTAGGCACAACGGCTTGCGAGGGAGATCCTATGAAAATTCGTTCCAGCAAATATTTCACACGTCTCTTGATGTACAGTCTGCTCATCGGTTCTATTCCGGCTATCGTCGTCGGAATCATCTCCTATTATAAAGCCTCCTCGATCGTTCAGGACAAGGTCAACCATAGCAGCATGGCGACGCTTCAGCAGACCCAGCTTCGCGTGGAGCAAATTCTTAAGACGATCGATCATTCGGTTACACAGTATATTGGCTCGCCCCTTGTCGTGAATGCGATGTCGCTTCCTTACTCGGCAGCCCATTATCAGATTTATAATGAAATGTACCAGAACATGGTGCGCAGCCAAACCTTCGAGCTGACGATCAACAATATGACGATACTGAATTTGAAAGGTCAATGGGGCGTCGACAACAACAATATTTTTACATTCGACGACATCAAGAATCCGGATCGGCTTCTCCGATATGAGAAGCTGCCTTCATTTTCTCTGTGGGTAACGGATGAGGACGAGAGTTCGCCAAGCATTCATCTTGTGAAGAAAATTCCGCTGAATTCGCTGAAAGCCGACGGACTGGCCATCGTGACCATCGCCGAATCGCAGCTGGCGAGACTTCTGGCGGCCGACAACCGGATCGGCAGCATCATGGTCATGGATCAAGATTATCGTCTGTTGTCCCGAAGCGATCCCATTGTTCAGCCATCCGGCTTGGAGCAGCTGGCCGCCGAGGTGCAAAGGCGAAGCGAAACGGAAGGGCAATTCAACGTAGAGCTTGACGGGGATAACACAAGCGTTATCATGCGCAGATCAAGCTATAATGGCTGGATTTATGTATCTGCCGTATCCATAAAGGATATTACACAGGATTCCCGCTCAATAGGCTGGGTCACTCTGTTTGTATGCCTGCTTACGGTTCTGGTAACCGGCGGGCTGGCGCTGTTGGGCTCCCGTACGTTCTATCGGCCGGTTCGGAATTTGGTTGCGACGATGGCCGACAGATTCGGAGAGCCGCCGGAAGAAGCCCGCACCGATGAATTCGCCATGATCGGCAATCGGCTGCAATCGATGCTGCAGACGGAATCCCGTCTCGTGGCTCAACTTACGGGACAAGTGCGGGAACTGAAGCAGTTTTTTGTCATGAAGCTGATTCGCGGCGAGGAGAAAGAGTCTCAGCTGCCGGCCAGATGGAAAGAGTACGGATATCACGCCGATTGGGAGTGGCATGCCGTGCTCGCCATTCAGATCGATTCTCTGGAGAAGTCCCAGTATAATGAAAATGACCGTGATCTGCTGCTCTTCGCCATCGCCAATATCGCCGGCGAGCTGATTCCCGCCGAGGAACGGCTGGACCCCGTGCTGCTGGAACAATCCCAGATTACGGTCGTCGGAGGCGCCGGAACTACGGACGAGGAGTACAAAAACCGGTTGTTTGCCATGGCGGAGCTGATCCGGAGAACGGTGCTGCATTATCTGAAGCTGCAAATTAGCATCGGCATCAGCCGTCCGGAGAAGCGGCTCATCGATATTTCCGTCTCCGCCGAGCAGGCGCTGGAGGCGCTTCGCTACCGGGTTCGTTACGGCCCGGAATCCGTTCTGTTTATCGACGATGTCCAGCCCGAGGACGTAGTAACCAGCGTGTTCCCGCACCGTGCGGCCAAAGAGCTGTACGATGCGGTTAAGCTGGCGGAGCGGACAAGGGCTGAAGAGCTGCTGGAACGCTGCATCGGACTTATTTTTCAAGAACAAGCCGACTGGCGCCAATACCGGATGGCATTGGTCAGGCTGTACACGATGCTGACTGAGCTCGGACAGTCCGAGACAACAGCCGACACCAAGAAGGATACGGAGACGGAATTGCCGCCCGATCAGGAAAAGCAGCTTTTTGACAGACTGCTCGATCTTACATCCCAAGAGGAAATTCGCCTCTGGTTCAGCGATACGGTCATTGCCCCGATCATGCGCAGGCTGGAGCAGCAGAGCAAGTCTCACGCCAAGAAAATATCGGATCAGCTAGCGGATTTGATCCACCGGCGCTTCGACACCGAGCTTACCCTGGAGGCATGCGCGAAGCAATTGAATTACCATCCTAACTATTTGGGGCCGCTTTTCAGCAAGGAAAAAGGGATCAGCTTCAGCGAGTACCTGCAAAACTACCGTTTGCAGACGGCGAAGCAATGGCTGGTCGAGACGGATATGAAGATCGCGGAAATCGCGGAACGGTTAACCTACACCAATCCCCAAAATTTCATCCGTTTTTTTCGCAAGATGGAGAATATGACGCCCGGACAATACAGGGAATTGCACGGCCATCATAAAATATAAACGTTGTAGTCCGAAGACCCCCGCGATAGGTTTCCCAGCCTGTCGTCGGGGGTCTTCTTCATGTTGATGTGAACATGATTATTCCGAACGTGATGATGATTATAGCCCCCGCAGCGGCAAACTCCCTTCCTGATGATTATCCTTCGATTATAGACGCCGGCTTGCCGGCCGCTTATCGTGAAGATACGCACAAAAAAGACACGAAACACGAAGGTGGAGTCGAAGATGAATCAAATCAAAGGGAATCTTGCGCTGGATATGTCTGCCGCTAAGCCGAAGAAACTTTATTTCTGGGGCCAGATACGGAGGAACAAATGGCTGTACGGGATGCTGGCCCCCGGGGTGCTTTACTTCCTGTTGTTCAAATATGCCCCTATGTGGGGACTTCTTATGGCCTTCAAGGATTATCAGCCTTACTTGGGTTTTTTTGGAAGCAAGTGGGTCGGCATGAAGCACTTCGAGCGGCTGTTCCATGATCCGGCATTCTGGATGCTTCTAAGGAATACGCTGGTGCTGGCCGGATACAATATCATCTTCTTTTTTCCCGCACCGATCCTGCTCTCTCTGATGATTAATGAAGTGCGCCGGGAGAAATTCAAACGGGCCGTACAAACCGTCATCTACGTCCCGCATTTTGTCTCTTGGGTCGTGGTGGTCGGCATCGCCTACACGTTCTTTACGATCGACGGAGGACTGGTCAACGAAGCCTTCATGGCGATGGGCGGGAACAAGATCAATTTTCTCGCCAGCGCGGACTGGTTTAGAACTATGATCACATTGGAAGTGATTTGGAAGGAAACGGGATGGGGAACCATTATATTTCTCGCCGCCTTGGCCGGAGTCGACCCTCAGCTTTACGAAGCCGCCAAAATGGACGGTGCGGGAAGGCTGCGCCAGCTATGGCATGTGACGCTTCCGGCCATCCGTTCTACCATTATTATTCTGTTTATTCTCCGGCTCGGCACGTTTCTGGATACGGGCTTCGAGCAAATCTTCCTGATGCTGAACCCGATTAACCGCGAGGTCGGGGAAGTGTTCGACACTTATGTATATACGGCGGGGATTACGCAAGGACAGTTCAGTTTCAGCACTGCCGTCGGTCTTTTCAAGTCGGTCGTCGGATTTGTACTGGTCATCGGCTCCAATTGGTTTGCCAAAAAAATCGGCGAGGAAGGGGTGTACTAATCGATGCATCAACAAAACCGAAGCTGGGGTACCCGTCTGTTCGACTGGGCGAACGCAGCCATCCTGCTGTTGGTAGCGGCTGTGATGCTCATCCCGTTTCTATATATTATACTGATTTCCTTCGCGACGGAGCAGGAGGTGCTGGCCAAAAGCTTCCTCGTATTTCCGACGAAATTCTCGCTTGAGGGCTACCGCTACATCTTCTCTACGACCATACTGCTTCGCAGTCTGGCCGTTACCATCGGGGTGACGGTAATAGGGACGCTTGTGAACCTGCTGCTGACGGTGCTAATGGCGTATCCGCTGGCGCGCAAAGATTTGTACGGACGCCGGCCCGTCATGCTTATGGTTATTTTCACGATGGTGTTCAACGCAGGGATCGTGCCGACCTTCTTGATCGTCAAATCATTGCATCTTACCAATACCTACTGGGCGCTTATCATTCCCGGCGCAATCAGTGCTTTTAATATGATTATCATCAAAAACTTCTTCCAGCAGCTGCCTGACGGGTTGGAGGAATCGGCCAAGATCGACGGCTGCAACGACCTTGGAATTTTATTCCGGATTGTCATCCCGCTATCGCTGCCCGCTCTCGCGACCTTCGCGCTGTTCTATGCGGTAACTCATTGGAACACGTTCCTGAGCGCTATTTTGTACATCAACGATTCGAAAAAATGGCCGATCCAGGTTCTGTTAAGACAGATCGTCATCTTGTCGGAGAAGGGGCTGTCCGATATGAACGAGGCGCCTCCGCCGCCGTCCAAGATTATTAACATGGCGGTTATCGTGTTTTCCACGATCCCGATTTTGTCGGTGTACCCGTTTTTGCAAAAGCACTTCGCCAAGGGAGTGCTGCTCGGTTCGGTTAAAGGATGAACCTATCGTTCATCTTTTGATACAATATTTTTAAGTATGACTAGGGGGAAGAAGACATGAAACAGTTCAATCGCAAAATGGCATTAACGGGTATCGCGGCTATCGTGACGGCCGCCGGTTTGTCGGCGTGCGGCGGTAATGGAGGCAACCAGGAAGAGAAGAACGCGAATGCGGCGGCCGGCGGGCCGTTAACATTCACGATGATGAACCAGTATACGTCGACCGAGCCTCCCAAGGCCGACAATCCGATTGTCAAGAAGATCGAGGAATACACGAATACCAAGATCAATACCACTTGGGTTCCGGCGTCCGCTTACAATGACAAGGTTAACGTCTCCATCGCCTCCAATGACCTGCCTCAGGTACTGATGATCGGGGATACCAAATCGTCATCCATTATCAATGCGGAGCGGTCGGGCATGTTCTGGGAGATCGGGCCTTATCTCAAGGAGTTTCCGAATCTGAGCAAGTACAACGCCAATGAACAGGTGCTGAACAATATTTCCGTGGACGGCAAGGTGTACGGGCTATACCGCGCCAGAGCGCTGGCCCGCCAGGGCATCGCCTTCCGCCAGGATTGGCTGGATAATCTGGGCTTGCAGCAGCCGAAGACGATCGACGATCTCTACAAGGTCATCCAAGCGTTCGCCTTAAACGATCCGGACAAAAACGGCAAAAACGATACGTTCGGGCTCGTAGAGGCCGAGGATTCCGGAAACGCCGGCTCCATGGGGCTGACCGGCTTCCAGACGATCGCTTCGTTCTTCGGGGCGCCCAACCAATGGGATATTCAGGACGGCAAAGCCGTTCCCATGTTCATGACCAAAGAAAATATGGACGCCATGAAATTTTATAAGAAGCTCTACGACGAAAAGCTGATTAACCAGGATTTTGCGGCAACCAAAGGCAGCAAGCAGCAGGAGCAATTTTATCAAGGCAAGGCCGGCATGCTGTTTACGACCCTGGACTTCGTGATCACCGGAGGAAACGAGCTGAAGAAAGCGAATCCGGCCGCCAAGATCGATATTGTCAGCAGAATTCAAGGACCTAAGGGAGAGCGGGTGTTTGCAACCACGGGATACAACGGCATGTTCGTGTTCCCGAAAGCGACCGTCAAGTCGGAGGCGGAGCTGAAGCAGCTTCTCGGTTTCTTCGACAAAATCGTCGACGATCAAATGATGTATACGTGGACATGGGGGATCGAGGGCGTCCATTATACCAAAGGAGCGGACGGAGAACCGGTCATCTCCGACCAGACGGCGTATGCGAACGAGGTATCTCCGCTCAAGCAGCTGCCTACTTATGACGGCGCGCTGATGGTTTGGAAGGGCAAGGGAGAAGCGGACAATAAATTCCGCATCATGATGAAGGACAATGAGCCCATTGCAGTATCCAACCCGGCCGAGCCTTTGATCTCCCAGACTGCTGTGGAGAAGGGAACGGAGCTGAACAAGATCATTGCCGACGCCCGCGTCAAATTCATTATGGGAACCCTTGATGAAGCCGGCTTCAACAAAGAAGTGGAGAAGTGGCGCGCTCAAGGCGGGGATCAGATGATCAAGGATTATACGGAGCTGTATGCGAAGCAGGCCAAGAAATAATGCGGTTATGTCAAGAAAACGAGGTGCGTCATGAGCGAGTCTTTTGATTTTGATATTATTGTCGCGGGAGCGGGCGTCGGAGGAATAAGCGCGGCGCTGGCTGCGGCTCGATTGCAGATGAAAGTGCTGCTGCTTGAGCAAGCCGGGGAAGTGGGGGGAACAGGCGTATTTTCCAGCGTATCGCTGATATGCACCTTCCGGGATTCGCAGGGCAGACCGATTACGAGCGGCATTCACCGGGAGTTATTTCCGGCCGCATATACGCATTACAATGAGAAGCTGGTTCCCACTTACGACGAGCAGGAGCTGAAGGCTGCGTACGAGAGGCTGTTGGCCTCCGAACCGACCCTTACGTTATGGACGAACTGTCAGGTGACGCAAGCGGACCGGCAGGACGGACGCATTGTCCGTCTGCATATCGAGGGCAGCCGCACGGCTGCGGTTACCGCCAAAGTATACCTCGACGCCACGGCTGACGGCAACCTTTCCGCGCTGGCGGGAATGGAGTATCAACTGGGCAGAGAAGGCGACGGTAAGCTGCAGTCCGCCACCGCCACCTTCAAGGTCAGCGGGATCGACTGCTCCCTGCTGAAGGAGCCGGATATTCGGCAATGGCAGGCCATTCATTCGCTGCGCAAGGAGCTGCTGCCTTATTATCTCGACATGAAAGCGGCGGGGCGCACCGGCAACCCCCGGCAAAGCATCACTTGTTTTCCTTATCCGGACGGAAAAGCGCTGCTGTTCAACTCCACTTCGGTGCTGGATGTAGACCCGACCCGGCCGGAAACCGTTGCCAGAGGCAAGGAGGAGGGCATTCGGCAGGCGCAGGAGTTGTTTGAGACGATCCGGCAGCATCCCGCTTTCCATCATGCGAAGCTGGATTACATTGCCCCCAAGCTGGGTATCCGGGAGGGGCGGCGCATTGTCGGAGAATATGTATTGACCGCAGAGGACTGCCTGCAGAGCAGGCGCTTTGACGATATGGTGGCGGCATGCGCCTATGCCTTGGACATTCATAGTCCGGATGGAGGCGCAACCAGGCTGGAAAGCATTCCCGAGCCGGGCTATTACCATATCCCGTACCGTTCGCTGATTCCCAAGGGCTGCGCCAATCTATTGCTCAGCTCGCGCTGCATCAGCGGCACTCACGAAGCCCACAGCTCCTACCGGATCATGGCTTCGGTCAGCGCCATCGGGGAAGCGGCGGGAACGGCCGCCGCGCTCTGCGTGTTCCAGGGGCTCGAGGATGTCCGGGAGGTTAACCCCGCCCACATCCGGTTCATTCTCCAGCTGCGGGGACAATTTATCGAAGGGGAGGTGGAGCGGACCCCGATGCCTGCAAACGCTGCGTGGGCGGCAGAAATGAAAGAATCTTGAAGGGCAGCAAGCTGAGCGAGCTATCGTTTCCGTATCCGGGCGGCCGGTCAGGCCGCCTGTTCCGTTACTTTTTTAGTATACGTCGAGGTGACGTCTAAATCGAAAAAAGTAAACGCTTACAATCGCCTGCGATCAACCTCTGGGCCAAGATAAAGGAGTGAAATTGATGTTCGTGAAAAAGTGGATGATCCGTTTGATGCTTGTTTTGCTTGTGGCCGTCAGCATTCTTGGAGAGACGGCGCCCCAAGCCGCCGCTGCTCAGCCGCAGGCCGACGCGGTTCTAGGTTCGCCCCCCGCGTACAACGGGGTCAGCAAGGCTTGGCCCGGCGACGCGGACAAAGATCCGGCGCATGCCGCGATGACCCAAAGCGGCACGGCGTGCTGGGCGACGTCGCAAAATCCGCTGAATCCCTATATCTATGTCGATGTCGCAAGCTCCGCGAAGCCTGCGGGCGCGACGTATGCGATTGTGGCCGTCGATTACTTTGACGCAGCGGCGACGACCATGGCTATCGAGTACGACGGCCAGAGCAACGCCTATCAGGCTACCCCGTGGATGCCCACGAGCGGCAGTCAAACTTGGAAAAGCCAGATCTTTGAACTGAGCGGAATCAAGTTCGCCAACGGCACGAACGGCGCGGATTTCCGTCTGCGCGTTCACAGCGTTAACGGGGTCATGCCAGAAATCTGCTTCGCACGAGTCCAAGTGACCTTTGCAACGACACCGGCATTGTCGGTGATGAACCCGAGCCTGCTCTTCACAACCGATTCGGCAAGCCTTGATTTCGGTACGGTGGGCGACTCGATTTCATACGACATTGCAGATGATCAGGGCGTTAGTCTTCGCACGGGATCGATCCCCACAGGCGCCGGCGGACATGCTCCGCTATCCGTGCAGGACCTGGGGCCGGGATTCTACAACCTCACGTTCTCAAGCGTGATTGACGGCCAAACGGTAACGCACACCACAACGTTCGGCATTGTGACCAAGGCGCCGGCGGACGCGTTGAATCCCGGCTCCTTCTTCGGGATCAGCACCCATTTCGGTCACTACAAATCTATTGAAGACGGGCTGATGAACGCTTTGGCGACCATCGGCTACGGACACGTTCGAAGCGATGTGAATTGGTCGCTCATTGAAAAGCAGCCGGGCGTGTACAACTGGGCCGGGTATGACTTTGAAGCCAAGTCACAGCAGGCTCTTGGCCTCGGCATGACTCCGCAGGGTGTTCTGGCCTACAACAACGCCAATTACGACAACGGGAAAACGCCGAGCTCTGCGGCAGGTCTGGCCGCATTCGGCCAGTTCGGGAAAGCTGCCGCCGCACACTATATGGGCAAGGTCGGCGACTTCAACATCTACAACGAGTTTAACGGCACCGGCTTCAACAACGGCGCATGCGGCACTACTGCAGCCTGCTATGTGCAGATGCTTCAGGCGGTGTACGGACCGATTCACGAAGGAAACCCGGACGCGAACGTCATGGGCCCGATTACCTCCACGATTGACGATAACTGGAATAATGCCTTTTTCGCGGCCGGCGGCATCAACTACATCGATACGTTCGCGACGAATGTCTACGGCTACGCTCTGGAGGGGGCAAACACCCCGCCCGAGCACACACTGCTGGTCTCGAAGCTTCCTGCGCTGGTGCAGCAGGTGAAGCAGGCGGCCGGGAGCCGGAATGTCCCCGTGTGGATTACGGAGAACGGTTGGCCGACGTATACCCCAGGCTCCACCGAGCTCCAGCAAGCGGATAATCTGGTGCGCGCTCAAGTGCTGGCAAAGGCGGCGGGCGTGGACGTTTTCAACTGGTACTCCGCCATGGATGACGGTACGGACCCCAATAATAGGGAGCATCATTTTGGGCTGTTCAGGCAGCCGGTTGCCGGCGTAGCCGGTGTAGCCCCGAAACCGGGCGCTATCGCCAACGCCGTGCTCATTCGCACGGTGACCGGAAAGACGCTTGGCGCGCGCGACGACCTCGGTTCCGCTACCGCCTACTCGTACCCGTTCACGGGAGAAGGCTCGACGACTCGGGTGATGTGGTCCACCGGCTACGAGACCGTTGCTTTGCACACGACCCAGCCTTTGAGCATCACGAATGAGTACGGCTCAACGAAGACGGTCAATCCGACAGACGGCCAGGTCGTTCTTACGCTCACCGGCAGTCCGATCTACGTCACAGGCGGCATAAACCGCTTGGGGGCGACGCAGTCCGCGATCACAATGAAAGTTGGCAGCCAGTCGATCCAAGGAGATACGGTCCAAGTTACGGTAACTGCAGACCGGTCGAATCGCAGGACGGATCTTCCCAATGAACTGACCATCATGGCGCACGGGGCGCAGCCGGTTAAGCTGCGCACCTCTCCGGGCAAAGTAACGAGCGCCGACGTCAGCGTTCCTGCAAGCGCGCTCCTCGGTCAGCGGACCGTAGCCGTAGACGTGATGAAAGCGCAGCCGGGAAAAGGGGGCAAAAACAAGCATACGCACAATCCGAGTCTTATTGCCGGCTTGAGGGCGGCGACAACGGTCGTCAAGCCGTTCGAGATCAGCGTCCAGCCGACGATTACATCGGATGCGGCGTCCCGCAGCTACTTTCTCGACATCGCGCTGAAGAACAATCGGAGCAGCACTCTCGCGGTAACTCAAGTGACCTATCAGGTCGGGCCGGCATCAGGGACCGTATCGTCTGCGGTGTATGTCCCTGCAAGTGAAACCGCGTCGATGCGCGTCCCGCTCTCCGGCATCCCGTTGTTCGATTCCTTAAGCTATAGCGTGGCCGTCGACAGCGTCGGCGGTTCGGATGCCTTGTCCGGAACGATTTCCTACGCTCCCATCGAGCCCATAGACCACCGCACCTTGCCTGCAATCGACCTGGCAACGCAAGCGAGCTGGGTATCGATGCTGGGGACGCGCAGCGGTGACAGCGATCTAAGCGGGCAGCTGTATATGAACTACAACAATGATGCGCTTGTGATTGACGCCACGATCACAGACGACAAACATTTCGGAGCGCGCGTGCCGGGTACCATGTGGCAGACCGATTCCATCCAGTTCAGCATCTACGACCGGGCGCCGGGGCAGGCCGGAGGCGAGCGCGTCGAATTCGGCGCGGCGCTTCTCGACAGCGGACCGGCGGTATACACCTTCGCAGCGCCGGCCGGCCAGCAGGCGGGACCGACTCCCGGCGCGCAAGCGAGCATCGTTCAAAGCGGCGGCGTCATCCGCTATGTCATCTCTGTGCCGTGGGAGTCGCTCGGGTTTGACGGACCGCCGGCGCAAACCGTCGGAATGTCGTTCCTGGTGAATGACGACGATCGGGGGTCCACGGGCGATTCCCGCGACGGGTTCTTGCAGTGGGGCTCGGGAGTCGGAACGACGCCGAAGGACCCTTCGCTGTTTCGCCACGCACAGCTGGTGCAGTAAAGACGGAGCCGACCCGGAAACGGAGCCGAATTTCTCATTTCACCATTCTAGGAAAGCAGGTACAAAGACCGCTGCTCTTTGATGCGGGGAAATTTATAATAAACCTGAATTTCGAAAGCGCATAAGAATGCGGTGGCGATCATCCAGGAGCGGATCAACAACTGTGAATAAGTGGGAGTGGGACCAGCGAAATTTTGAAACCAATATCCACATGGGGATAACTCCCCCCT
>NZ_JANYUY010000081.1 GCF_025060755.1 Paenibacillus doosanensis | reverse complement strand
CGAACGTCGCGCCGGCCCCGCCGTACAGCGCGCCTACGGCGACCAGCCGCGGCGGCTGCGCCGGGCGGGCGCTTCGGCCGCCCGCGGCATCGCTTGGGCGCCCGCCTTGCTCCGCCAGAGCGCGCTGCAGCGCGAGGCGCACTTCCGCCGCGTTCTGACAGCGCGCGTCCGGTTCCGACTGCAGCAGCTTCTCCACGAGCCCGGCGAGGCTCTCGGAGATGCCCGCGTCGTGCTCGCGCAAATCGCTGCAGGCGGCATGCCCGTATCGGCCGCCGCTGAGTAAAAAATACATGAGCGCCCCGAGCCCGTACCAATCGGTGCGCTCGTCCGTCTGACGCCCCTCGAACTGTTCCGGGGCGGCGAAGCCGACCGTGCCGATAGGCAACGTATCGGCCGATTGCCCGGGTTTGTAGTTGCGCGCAATGCCGAAATCGATCAGCCGCAGCCGCTCCTGTACGTCGATCATCAGATTAGCCGGCTTCAGATCGCGATAAATGATCGGCTCCGGCTTTTGCGAGTGCAAATACTCGAACAGCTCGCATAGCTGCAGCGCATAATCGATCACTTGATCGCTCGTCATGCGCCGCCCCTGCCGTTCAAACCGTTTCAGCAGCGTTTCCCCTTCGATATAATCCATCACAAGATAGCTGAAGCCGCCCTGCTCTTCCAGATAATAATCGACAATATCGGGAAGATTCGGATGATTGAGCCGGATCAGCATCTGCGCTTCCTCCAGCCCCGCGCCGACTTGCTCAGGATCGAGCCTTGATTCCTTAACCGCCCTCCGTTTGCCGGGCAGGCGCATATCTTCGGCCAAATACACCGTGCTCATGCCTCCTCGGCCGATTACGGCCGAAATCCGGTATCTGCCGCCAAGCACATCGCCTTCCTGCAAGCCTTCCCGATGGCGCATGACGAGTCACCTCCGTATTAGCGGAAACATCCCTTGATGAACGACGCAGCGCTGCCGCGCTGCCCGGCCTCATCAAGCGCAAGTCATCCTGCTGTTCCGCTTGCTTCGTCTTCTTGTTCATCATGATTTAAGCAATTTCCTAAACAACAAAAGAACCGCCCCTGCCATGCCTAAGCATGGTAGAGGCGGTTCTTCCGCTCATGTTTACCAAATGTTGACTATAAATTACCACAAATTTCTTGAAAATGCAATAGCATTCGCGTTATACGCCTTCGATCATGATTTTCACCGGATCGCCCTGACGGATCATGCCTTCGCGCTCGACCGAGCAGACAATGCCCCGCATGCGGTAAGCCGTTTTAACGAAGGCCGTCTTGATCCCCGGAATGCCCTCCGCTTCGGCGATAGCTTGACCGGCATCGGTGCAGGGGGCATTTTCCCCTTCACAGATCAGCCCCGCGCCGTCCGGAAACAGCAGTCTCGCTCCTTGCGGCAGCGACGTAAGCTCCTCGTAACCGCTCAATAATATATTGGCGCCAAGCCATTCCGGCAGCAGTTCCGCAATGCCGAGCTTGGCCGCAACCCGGGCGCATTCTTCAACCGATACGATGCTGATTTGCCTTCGGTTCGCCACCATCGTGCCGCGGGGATAGAACCGCTGTCTGGAATCGGCCGGACGGAGCAAGCCGTAATGCCGGTCGCCGGGAATTCCCGCCAGCTCGACATCCAGACCGGCCTCGCGCTGGGTTATGAAACTGCCCGGGACGCGGGCGATCAATACCGCTTCCGCGGTCGCTTCATACATTTTCACATCGATCAACTCCTCGTATTTATCATATCAATTTTACTCCCTGACTGGAATTGTCACGTGGTAAATAATTGGAAACCGGTTTACGGCTAATTTTATTTTGTGCGGGAAAACTATGGTACACTTTCATATTTACAAATGCAATAGGAGGCCATAGCGATATGCGAAGTCGTAACATCAAGGTGCTGGCGCTCACGAGCTGCATTCTTCTGCTGGGGTTCAGCACTACCTTGGCGGCAGCGCCGAGCAAGGGACGTCCCTACTACGAAAAGCGGGGAGAAGTCGTGTGGGAAGTGCCAACAGAAGAACAAGTCATTGCGCTGACCTTCGATGACGGCCCCGATCCGGAGGATACGCCGATCATCCTGGATTTGCTGAAGCAATACGGCGTCAAGGCCACTTTCTTTATTATCGGAAACAAGGCGGAAATGTACCCCGATTTGGTGAAACGAGAAGCGGATGAAGGCCATGAATTAGCGAATCATACCTACAAGCACTTGTATTTCAACAAGCGGGTCACCGAACGCCGGTTTAAAGAAGAACTCAGCAAAACCCAGGACGCCATCTTCAAGGCAAGCGGCCATAAGCCGCATCTGTTCCGTCCTCCGGGAGGCTACTACAATGAAACGCTCGTGCGGATCGCCAGAAAAGAGGGCTTTACGGTAGTAATGTGGTCATGGCATCAAAACACGATGGACTGGAACACGCCGGGCATAAACAAGATTACTTCCACCGTGCTGGACAATGCGCGCAACGGCGATATTGTTTTATTCCATGATTATGTGGAAGGAAAGACACAAACGATTGCGGCGCTCAAAAAAATATTGCCCGAGCTGAAAAACAGAGGATACCGTTTCGTCACGATATCCGAGCTGTTGACTTACAGCAAAATAAGCCCGGTCAAGCAGGAAAACGGCACTCCGTGAGCATATGCATCCGCAACCCGAACAAATAAAGAAGGAGCAGCCCTTAATCAAGGGACTGCTCCTGCTATTGTCTTATTTCGTTTTCAAATCCTCAATCGAATCGATGTCCATATAGGAAGGAACGACGAGCCCGATTTTCGTGCCGTTCAAGTTCGGACCGAGATCCTCGAATTTGCCTTTGTATTTCTCGTAATAATCTTTATGCGTCGTCGGCAGCCACGCGGCTACGATCGCATCGGCGTCTCCGTTCGACACGCCGGCCCACATCGGACCCGCTTCGACTTGCAGCATATCGACTTTATAGCCGAGCTTCGTTTCGAGCACATTTTTCACGACGTTGGTGCTGGCAATTTCGGAATCCCAGGCAACGTAGGCAAGCTTCAATTTTTTCCCGTCAGCCTTAGGAATATCCTTGGACCATTCGTCGACTTTGGCCGCATTGTCCTTCACCCATTCGGCCGCCGCGTCTTCCGGCTTCTTCCCGTCCTGAATGGCAACCATCACTTTGGCCATATCTTCCGGGGTCCATTCGAATTTATCCAGCAGCGCGTAGGCGGAAGGCTCGTCTTGCTTCAGCCCGTTGCGGACGACAGTGTGAATCTGCTCATCTCCGCCGTAGACGTTCTTCGGGTCCTTCAAATATTTCAAGTCATATTTGCCGAACATCCAGTGAGGCGTCCAGCCGGTAATGATGATGGGCTTTTTATCTTTGTACGCTTTATCCAGCGCAGCCGTCATCGCCGCTCCGGAGCCTTCGACCAGCTTCCAGTCCTTCAGATCGTAATCCTTAAGTGCCTGATCCGTCGATTTCATAATGCCCGCGCCCGGGTCGATCCCGATGATCTCATGCTTGACTTGATCCCCGATCGTCTGCGTCGCTTCCGTTCCGGCTCCTCCCGATTGTTTGGCGCACCCCGTTACAATTACGAGCGCGGAAAGTCCCGCAAACAGAAACGATTTCATCAACTTATTCATTCGACTACCCTCTCCTTTTTCTTTTTACTAAATGCTGTGTCATCCTATCCAGAAAAATTGCCAAGATAACGATCGCCAGTCCCGCTTCAAAGCCTTGGCCGGTTTTGATTTGGGTAACGGCCCGGTACACGTCGGCCCCGATCCCCTGAGCCCCGATCATGGAGGCAATGACGACCATCGATAACGCAAGCATCAGCGTCTGATTGACCCCCGCCATGATGGAAGGCACCGCCAGCGGCAGCTGGACCTTGAACAACTTCTGTCCCGACGTCGATCCGAAAGCGTCCGACGCTTCCACCAAATCCTGCGGCACCTGCCGGATGCCGAGATTCGTCAAGCGAATCGTCGGCGGAACGGCGAAAATTACCGACGCGATAACGCCGGGTACGACGCCCAACCCGAAAAATGTGACGGCCGGAATCAAATACACGAAAGCCGGCATCGTCTGCATAAAGTCGAGAATCGGCGTCAATATGCTTTGCACGCGCTGGCTGCTGGCGCACCATATGCCAAGCGGAATGCCGAGCACAACCGAAATCAGCGCCGAGGTAAGCACAAGCGCAAGCGTATCCATCGTATGGTCCCAGTACCCGAGGTTATCGATTAAATACAAGCCGATGACTGTAAATAAAGCGAGCGGCAGACGGGCGAACCAATACGCAATCGCTCCGAGGATGATGATAAACAGAAGCGAAGGCACCAGATGAAGCACATCGGAAATTCCGTTTACAACGCCTTCGATAACCGCCGCTACGGGATCAAAGAAAAACGATAAGTGCGTTTCCAGCGCGTCTACACCGTGCTCCACCCATTCATCAAGAGGTAACTTCGGTATCGCCATGCTCTGTCACCTCCTTGGTCAGCAGTTGCCCTGCCAGCGCCCCAAGTACGGCGCCGCGCACAATGACGCCGACGATGCGGCCGCTGTCGTTTACTACGGCGACGGGGTATTTGGACGTGCCGCAAATTTCAAACAGCTCGTTCAGCAACACATCCGGAGATACGGTCGGCACCTCGCGGATCAAAATATCGTCCAGCTTACGGCCTTCTTTCATTGCTTCGGAAGCGTCATAAGCCGTTATAACGCCCAACAGATGCTTCGAGCGGTCGACCACGAACAAATTGGAAATCCCGCTTTCTCTCATCAGCTGCAGCGCTACCCGCGGCCCGCGATCCAAACCGATCGTTTCCGGACGGCGCATGACATGGGAGGCGGTGAGCACCTTGGACAGATCGACATCCTCGACGAACCGTTCCACGTATTCATTGGCCGGGTTGATCATAATTTCTTCCGGAGTCCCGATCTGTACGACCGCTCCGTCCTTCATAAGCGCGATCCGGTCTCCGATTCGCAGAGCCTCGTCCAGGTCATGCGTAATGAAGACGATCGTCTTCTTCATTTTCTCCTGCAGCTCCAGCAGCTCATCCTGCATATCCTTACGGATCAACGGGTCCAGCGCACTGAAGGCTTCGTCCATAAACAAAATATCCGGATCGTTGGCAAGCGCTCTGGCAAGTCCGACCCGCTGCTGCATACCGCCGCTTAACTGTTCGGGATAGCTGTTTTCCCAGCCTTTGAGACCGACCAGCTCCAGCGCTTCGGCTGCTTTCGGTTCCCTTTCCGCTTTGGCAACCCCCTGAACTTCGAGACCATATTCCGCATTTTGCAAAACGGTTCGATGCGGAAATAGGGCAAACTTTTGAAAAACCATACTGATTTGTTCGCGTCTCACCCGGCGCAGCTGTTCATGATTCATCTTGACGATATCTTTGCCGTGAACCTCCACCGTACCGGACGTAGGTTCGATCAGGCGGTTTAATAACCGGACTAATGTCGACTTTCCGCTTCCGGACAGTCCCATAATGACAAAAATTTCTCCGGGCTCGATAGAAAAACTAACCTTGTTAACCCCTACCGTGTGCTTCGTTTCTTTATATATTTTCTCTTTAGACCAGCCTTTGGATAGAAGCTCCACGGCGCTTTCGGGGTTTGGGCCAAACACCTTGGTAAGATCCTTTACTTCGATAATGGCCAAGGCTATCACCTCTTTTCATTGCTATTCGGCTACCAGCTCTCTTATACAAGTGTAAAGAACACATTCTAAGGAGTCAACAGTTTTTTTAGTTCGTAACGTACGTACAGAAAAAACTGTACAATGTTTTAGTGGAGAATGCTCCGTTATGCTTTCATATCGACCCCCATCCATTGCTTTACATTCTGCAGTTTGTTTCTTACAATAAATCGTGAGTTCTGATAATGATGAAACAAGCATCTGAGTCTAGGACACCGACAGAGGAGTGGGTGCAGTATGAACGGGCTCGAAGGGCTTACGCCCGAGCAGGAGTTAGCAATTCAAAAGGCGCGCAAGCGGATCATCGAATCGATCGGTAAAAATATGGACTTGTATGGAATTACTCTGTCTCACGGACTCTTATACGGTTTAATGTTTTTCCAAAACGGACCGATGACGCTTGATGATATGGGCCAAGCCATGGAAATGAGCAAGACAAGCATGAGCACGGGAATCCGTACTTTGCTGGATATGAAGATGGTCAATCAAGTATGGGAAAAAGGATCGCGGAAAGACTTTTATGAGGTGGAATCGGACTGGTATCAAACCTTTGCCGATTTTTTCGGGATCAAGTGGCGCAAAGCGCTGGAAATCAATCTGCAGTCGCTGCGCAAATCGCTGGTCGAGCTGCAGGCATTAGCGGAACGGTTTCCGGAAGACGCGCAGCTGCAAGCCTGCTTGGAGATTGACATTACGAAAATTAAAGAAGCTATTGCATATTATAAATGGCTAGGCAAGCTCATCGATTCGCTGGAATCGGGTGAAATTTATCAGTTTATTCCCAAGGAACCTCCCGAAAGCAAATAACGGCGAAGAGGAACCGGAAGAGTAATTTCAATCGTATTTCAAGGACCAAGCAGGAACCCCCCCCCCCAAAAGTGACGTGATGCTCTGAAGCTTATTCCGTCCGCATCCAGCCTAAGCTGGATCGGCGTCTAGCCATTCCTCGGGGATCGTTCTATGGTTAGACTTTGCTTTCGGGGGAGCCCCCGGATATCCACAGGATATGGCTGCGCATCATTTCCTAAACAACCAAAAAACCGGATGACGGCTTCCGTCACCCGGATTTTTGCGTTGAAAGCAGCAGAACGCTTTTACACGGTCATTCGAAGCCTTCCGCTCCAAGCGCCCGCAGTACAAACTTACTGGCGTATTCCGCGGTCTGTTCGGCTGTGGCCTCTTGCTCGGAACACAGCGGCTGGAACACCGCGAATTTTTTCAAAGAAAACGCGGTGCTGACGATAAAAAGCAGCGTATGATCGAGCGATTCGTAGTGAAAGAGCCCCTGGCGCTTCCCGTTCTCCAACAGCTCTTTCATTTTAAGCCAAATCGGGAAGGTCAGTTCCTTGATGTGCAGGGCTCTCTGCGAATTCGAAGCGAATTCCTGCTGAATGATCGCCGCGAGCTCCATGTCGTTTATGCAGAACCAGACGACCTCCTTGATCAGCAGACGCAGTCCGCCGACCGGCTCTCTCAGCCGCTCCTCCAGCTCCTGCAAGCGGTGCCCGACGAAAAAATAATCGAATACAGCGTGAAACACTTTTTCCTTCCCGCCAAAATAATACGAAACAAGCGCTACATTCGCTCCGGCCTCTTCGCAGATTTGCCGGACGCTGGTGCCGTCGAAGCCTTGCTTCGAGAACAGTTTTTTAGCCGAAAGCAAAATGCGTATTTTCATTTCCGAATCCGCCTGTGCCATGTGCCTCTCCCTTACCCAAACCATTGTTGAACAAAATCCTAGATAACCGCTTCTTTCTTTATATTATGAAACTTTCTTTGTCGAATCGCAAGCGGATCGCGGCACGGCGGGAAATGTTCCTGGACATGGGGAGATGTTTTTCTGGGAAGACGGAACGAATCCTATGTAACTCCTTCTACATACAGGTACAGCCAAGCTGTGAAGCCACCCCGCGAAAGGCTCCTTACCCTCACCCGTTAAAGTAAGGAGCCTTCCCATCATGGCAGGGGTCCCGCGCTATCGCCGCAGGAGCCTACTGTGTCATTTGCAGGTGCCGCGCAAGATGATCACGAGCAGGATGTACAGTACGAGAATTGTGCCAACCGATGTGACCCATCCGCCCCCTGTTTGGCAGCAATGACCATGATGGTGTTTTTTCGGCTCGAAAATGTTGATTTCCTCGTAGGTGGCGTGCAGGTTGATCGGAGCGGCTTGCATTGGGAAGTTCATCGGCGGCATTGGCATTTGCATAGCAGGCGAAGTCATGGGCATTGACGGCATTGGCATTGGCATAGGTTTGAATTTATCCATGTGAGACACCTCCGTTAATGTAGGGCGTGTTCCTATCGAACACATCAACAGTCTATGGAGATTTACCCATCACGAACACGGTATTCACCCATATGCGCAAAATTGGACGTTAGCCCGGCAAAAAACCAGTACAAATGCAGTTTCGTACAAGCAACTTTTGGGAACGCAGTGCGTCAAAGTAATTGATAAATATTTCCACTAGCGAGGGATAGATATTTTGTCCTTAGGAGGGAAGCTTAATGAACAACACTCAGCAGGAGTCGCAGCAGCGCATAGCTGCCGAGCAGGAAGCCGATTATACAAACCCGCTGCCAAGCGGCGGACATCATAAAAAAACGGATTTCGGTTCCGTGCCTTCTCCTATCCGTTATTTCGGGTATTTCTTCTTTACTTCCGCCACCGTGATGCTGGTAATCGGCGTCGTGATCCAATGGTTTAAATAATTTTCGGTTTAGTAAGCGCTGTCAAGCCAATAAGCCTTAGCCCTCTAACCCCCGGACTAAGGCTGCTCTTCAGCGCTGTGCCGGATCACCCTTTCACGGAGCCGACCAAAGCGCCTTTGGCGAAATATTTTTGCAGAAACGGATATACGATGAGAATTGGAATGGTCGAAACCATAATGACGGCCATTTTGATCGTTTGCTCCGGCGGCTTGACGAAATCGTCCCCGAAGCTGGAAGTATCGGCGCTGAACGCGCTCGCAACGATAACGATTTGACGAAGCAGCACCTGGATCGGCCACTTGTTCGCATCGTTCAAATACATAATGGCGTTGAAGTACGTGTTCCAGTAATTGACCGCGTAAAATAGCGAGATGGTCGCGATAGCCGGCAGCGAGAGCGGAATAACGATGCGCAGCAAAATGCCAAAGTCGTTGCATCCGTCGATTTTCGCCGACTCTTCGATCCCCTCGGGCAAATTCATAAAGAAGCTGCGCATAATAATCAGGTTGAACGCATTGACGGCCGTAGGCAAAATCAGCGCCCAATACGAATCGACCAGGCCCAGCTCCTTGACCACCAGAAACGTCGGGATCAGCCCGCCGTTAAACAGCATCGTGAAGACGACGAGGAACATCAGCACGCGGCGGCCGTCCATATCCCGGCGCGTTAAACCGTATGCCATAAGGCAGGTAAGAATCATGCTGACCAGCGTTCCAACCAGCGTCACGCCGATAGATACGCCGAGTGCTTTGTAAATCGCATTGGTGGACAAAATATATTGATACGCTTTGATGGTGAATTCCGTCGGAATCAAAACGAACGGTTTCCGCGCCATCTCCTCTTCCGTCGTGAAGGAAGCCATGACGACGTGCAGAAACGGGAGAAAGGTGATGAGCCCAATGACGGCCAGCAGAACGACGTTGCCGAGGTCGAACATTCTGCCGCCGAGCGTCTTATCTTTTACCATGGGAAGATATCTCCTTTTCTTCTGTTCTTAATAGATGCCTTCCTCGCCGAATTTCTTGGCCAGTTTGTTGGACATAATGACCAGGAACAAGCCCACGAACGATTTAAAGAAGCCTACCGCCGTACTGAAGCTGAATTGTCCTTGCTTCAAGCCGACCGTGTACACGTAAGTGTCCAAAATTTCCGCTATGGGACGGTTCATGGAATTGAGCAGCAAGTATACATGCTCGAAGCTGAGATCGAGAACGTTGCCTATTCTAAGAATGAGCAGGACGACAATAACACTGCGGATCGACGGCAGCGTAATATGCCAAATTTGCCTGAACCGTCCGGCTCCGTCCATTCTTGCCGCTTCGTACAGCTGCGGATCGATGGAGGCGATGGCAGCCAAATAGACAATCGTTCCCCAGCCCGCTTCCCTCCATACGACCTGGGCGATATACATCGGATGAAACCAGGCCGAATCGAGCAGGAAATTGACCTTCGACAAGCCAAAGTAGACGAGCAGCTCGTTAATGATCCCCCCGTCCATCGTCAGCATTACGTAAGAGATCGAGACGATAATAACCCATGACAAAAAATGCGGCACGTACACGATCGTCTGAACGAGCCGCTTGAAAAATTCACTGGCTACCTCATTGAGCATAACCGCCAAAATGATCGGGACCGGAAAATAGAAAACGATATTGTAGAGAAACAGCACCAGCGTATTGCGGAAAATGTTCCAAAACTCGCTGTCGGTAAACAGCTTTTCGAAATGTTTAAGCCCGACCCAGTCGCTTCCCGTAATTCCTTTGTAGGGCATATAATCCTGGAATGAAATAATCAAGCCGTACATAGGAAAATATTTGAAAATAAGGAAATAAACCAAGCCCGGAACAACCATCATATACATATAGCGGTTGCGGATGAGCCTCTTGACCAGGTCGCTGTTCGTTTTGGCGGACTCCACCGCTTTAGGCCGAGCGGCAATATTGCTCATAGATTATGCCTTCCTCTCTTTCCTTAAAATCTGCGGATTCTTGTGATGGCTTATAATAGAGAAAGGCTCCCGAACCTTCAAGGAGCCTTTCTCTTGCTGCCGTTTACTTGCCGCCGCTTGCTTTGTAAGATGCGTTATATTCTTCCATGATTTTGGCTCCGCCTTCATCCTGCCATTTCTTCACAGCCGCTTGGAAGCCGGCTTCGTCGATATTGCCCAGCATGAATTTGTACGTAGCGTCTTTAATGATATCCTGCAGCCTTGCGCCTTTTTCGTTAAACGTTTTGGAATCGAGCGGCACGGTAGGATCTTGCAGCGCGAATTTGACTGCGTCGTTGGACAGATTGACCGCTTTTTCTTGCGCTTTCAGCGTATATTGAGTCGGCAAAATGTTCGTCGTATCGGCCAAAGCTACCGTCAAATAAGGCTTCTGTTCTTTTTCCTTCAGCTTCTCGTCTGTGCCCGGCTGCACCTTGCCGTCAACCAGCGTGTAGTGAGAGCCTTCTACGCCGTATTTCAAGAGATTAGCGATTTCAGGGCTGAAGAATTTGTCAAAGAACGCCAAAATTTGTTTCAATTCTTGCTCCGATTTCACGGACGATTTCGGGAATACGACGAGCGTACCGAAGCCTGGAATGCCCCAAGTGGTCGGTTTGCTGTTGAATTCGCTCGTAAATTGGTTCAAGACGTCATACTGAGCTTCTTTCACGTTTTTCGACGTTTTATCCTGAATAGTCAGCACGTCCTGCATAGAGCCGATGTATACGCCCGCTCTGCCCGTGTACATCATGTTTTGCTGATCCGTTTTACTTGTAACCGGGAAGTCTTGGTTGATCAAGCCTTCGTCGCGCAGCTTCTTGATGAATTTCATCGTATCCATGTACCCTTTGGTCATGAATTCAGGCACCAGCTTGCCGTCGGTAACGCCCCAGCCGTTCGGAGTGTTGAAGTAGGAAGACAGCGTCTTGAAGGAGCCGTAGATCAGATCGTTGCGGTCGGCAAGGCCCAGCGTTTTACCGCCTCCGGCCAAATCCGCTTCTTTAAACTTTTTCATCATATTGTACAGATCGTCCACGGTTTTCGGCTCGGGCAGGCCCAGCTTATCCGCCCAGTCTTTGCGGTAAATGACGCCTTGACGGGCAATCGGTCTTTCTTGGTACAAGGAATAAATTTTTCCTTCGACCGCTGTGTTTTTCAGAACGTCCGGGTTCAGCTTGCTCAGGTTCGGATAATCTTTCAAATAAGGCCCAATTTCCCAGAACTGTCCGTTCTTGATCGCATCGCGCAGCAGCACGAAAGAGGATTGGTTTTTCAAATAAGCCGCTTGCGGCAGCGAGCCCGTTGCAAAGGCCGCTTGGAATTTCTCATCGTAAGAACCGTCGGGAACCCATTGGAACTCGAGCTGGGTGTTCGTTTTCTCTTCCAGTATTTTCTCGATCCTATCCGAAGGAACTTCCGGCGTGCTCAAGTTCGCCATAATCGTCAGCTTGAGCGGCCCTTCGGTTTTAGCGGCTCCAGCGTCTTTGCCGGCCGTCTGGGCGGCTCCGCCGTTATCCGTTTTGCTGCCGCCGCATCCTGCTAAAATAGCCGTTGCCGCCAATACGGCCGCGCAGGCCATACTCGTTCTTTTCACGTACTTTGGATTCATGTTCAAATGCATTCGACCTCCGATTTATTTGTTTATGTTTTTTGTTTCTGGAGCTATCATATACCGCGAAACCGATTACAACTACAATCATTGACTCACAAGCATCGCCGAAGCCCGCTAGAATCAAGGCTTTATCCCTATCCCCCCGACTAAGGTTAAATTCTGCATATCGCTAAATATAGCGCTTTCTTGACAAACGTCGTCATTCGACAACAAAAAAACCGATGGACCCTGAGGTGCCTATCGGTTTGAGATTTGTTTATATGCTTCGTTATATTCCTTAATGATGTCCGCGCCTCCCCGGCTCTCCCACGCGGCGACCTCGTTGTAAAATGCGGCCAGATCGATTTTGCCGAGGATGTAATTGAAGGTGGCGTTGGCGATAATATCGGACAGCTCCGCTCCCCTCATATCGTAGGTCGGCGACGATAAACCCTCCGTCCGATCGCGGATCAGCATGCTCTCGTTATCCTTGGTCAACCGATTCACTTCAGCTACCAGCGGGGCTTCGAGCTCATCTTCCGGTTCCAACAGGTTTTCATTGTCCATCCCCGCAACAACCAGCGAGGTTAAAGGCAGCACATCCGTATCGTAACGCAGCTTCATTTCCTCCGTAACCGACACTTTGCCTTGCTTCAGCTCGTAATGCTTGCCTTCGATGCCGTACTGCAATAGATTAGCCGGCTCCTTGTTCAGACTCCGGTCGAAAAAGCCGAGAATGCTCCGCAGCTCCTCTTCGTTCTTAATCGCCTTTTTGGAAAACAGGAACACCCCGCTGTAGCCCGGATAGGACCAAATGCCCTCGCCTTTCGGCCCTTTGATCCGGTTGATCAGGACGAGCTCCGCCTGCGGCTCGAATTTGCGCAGCTCGCTGAGCAGCCTCGGAGCGTCCGCCAAATTGCCGATGAAACCGCCAGCTTTGCCGTTTATGATCATATAACGCTGAATTTGCTTGCTGGTCACGGCGAAATCTTTGTTTACGATCTGCTCGCTGACCAGCTTTTTCATGAAATTCATCGTGTCCGCGTATTCCTTGGTTTTGAAATCGGGCACCAAGGCGCCGTCCTGAAGCCCCCAGTTGTTAGGAGTGCCGAAATAAGAGCCCAACGTCTTGAACGCGCCGTACGTCAAATCGCCCCTGTCGGCGATACCCAGCGTATCCTGGACGCCGTTGCCGTCCGGATCGTCCGTCGCGAACCGCTTCAGCGCCTCGTACAGCTCGTCCGTCGTGCGCGGCGCCTGCAAATGCAGCCGGTCCAGCCAATCTTTGCGCAGGATGACGCCCTGCCGCGACGCCGGCCGCTCCGTGTACAGCGAGTAGATTTTACCCTCTACGCCGGTTTCGTTCAAAATCGACTTATTCAGCTTCTTCAGATTGGGATAAAATTGGAGATAGGGACCGATTTCCCAAAACATGCCCGAGCGGATCGCATTTTTCATATAAACGTAGTCCGATTGATTCACATAGGTAACCTGCTTGAGCGAATTGGTCTGCAAAGCGTTGATAATCTTGTCCCGGTAATTGTCGTCGGGAATCCAGTCGATCTCCAGCTTCGCCTGCACCGCCTGCTCGACGGCGCGGAGCATATCCGGCGGAGGCGCCTGATTCTGGTGCAAAGGGATCATGAGACCGATCGTCTTGAAATCGGAATCCCGGCCGTCCGCCCGCTCGTCCTTCTCCTTGCAGCCGCCCAGCAGCATCGCAACGAATAGCGCCATGAGAGCGATTGCCATGACCTTCGCGCTTATGCAATTCAACCGTCCTCTCACGCCCGATCCCCCTCCGGCTTCCACTTTTGACTCCATTATACATGAAAGCGGTTTTGTATGAAATCATTGCCCAGGCCGCATCCGATTGTTACAATAAAGCTGTCGTATGTCGAATACGCGTAAACGGAGGAAAGCGGATGCAAAAGTACAGTTATCTTACCAAGCTGATCATGTTCGGCTGCATCTTATGCACCGTTCCCGTGATTTTTTTCGGAATCTTATCCTATTTGCAATCCTCCAACGAAATTCAAAAGCAGGTGAACCGCGGGCAAATCCAACTTTTGACCCAGATGAACTCCAATGTCGAGCAAATCCTCCGAACGATCAATCATGCGTTCGATCAGCTGGTCAATTCCCCTGTGATGGCCAAAGTGTTAAGCGAGCCCTTCACAGCGGACGATTTTATGCTGTACAAGGATTTGCGCAAAGAAATCAGCAATACCCAGTCGTTCTATACGAAGGTCGAGGACGTCGTCATCGTTAATATTAAGCAGGACTGGATGATTAAAAATTCCGGTTTCTATACATTCAGCGATTATTTGCATCATTTTCAAATCGCCAATCAAATGCTGCTGCCAAGCTCGGCTTCCTGGGTGCTCAATCCGAGCATTTGGTTCTACAGCGAGGAAAAGGCGAATGCGGCGGCGTGCCCGTATACGATCAGCCTTGTGAAGAAGCTGCCGGATCAAAGCCTGGACAAATACGGACTGGCGTTCACCAACCTGACCACCTGCAGCCTGGCCGAAATATTGAACTATACGCCGCGGGAATCGGAAACGATTATGATTCTTGACGATCAGGAGCGCATTTTGTTCCACTCCGATCCCGGAATGATCGGCAAATATGCGATCAACACCGAATTTATCAAAAAACCGTCCGTCCTGTCGCAATCATCCGGCCAATACCAGACGGAAGTCGACAAGCAAATGTATACGGTTACGTATTTGCGCTCCTCCTATAACAACTGGATCTACTTATCCGCTATTTCGATCGATAGCCTGACTCAGGATTCGAAGCAAATCGGGAGGAATACGCTCGTCGTCTGTCTTATCATCGTCGCCGTGTTCGTCATCATTTCCTGGCTTGGCTCCAGGCAAATGTACAACCCGATTGAGCGTTTAATGCGAGAGGTCGGAGGCAAAGCGCCGGGCGGGGGCGGCAAGCGAAGCAATGAATTCGATATTATCAGCAGTCAGGTTCAGGATTTGTTCCAGTCCAAAAATAAGCTGGAGAAGGAAGCGCAGCAGCATTTGCAGCAGGCGCTGGCTTATTTTCTGATCAAAATGTTTCAGGGAAAAGTGCGCCGCGGCGATCTGATGGAAAAAATGGAACAGTTCGGCTTCAGCGGTATATTGTCGGAATGGAAGATTATCTCCGTCATTACGCTGCAGATCGATACGCTGGAGAATACGCGCTACGGCAAGGAAGATTTGGAGCTGCTCTTGTTCGCCATCAACAATATTATCGAAGAGATTATTCCTGCGGGCGTCCGTCTGCCTCCGGTCTTCATCGAGCAGACCCAGGTGACGATGATCGGCGGCGACCAGCCGGCCGAGGAGTTTAACGGCTTTATGTTCAAGCTGACCGAGTCGATTCAGCAAACCGTGCATAAGGTGCTCGGACTCGAAATCAGCATCGGTATCAGCCTGCCGTTCACCGACCCGAAGCTGGCCTCCGTCGCTTACCGCGAAGGATTGGAAGCGCTCAAGCAGCGCATTCATCTCGGCGGTCAGTTGATCATTTCTTATGCCAACATCAACGAAGGCAAGCATCAGTTGAATCTGGACTACCCGTACTTGACGGAAAGCGAGCTGCTGGACGCCATACTGCTTGCCGACGAGGACAACGCCAGACAATATTTAAGCAACTTTATGAAAATTATTTTCAAACACGAGATGCCGCCTCAGGAATACCAGATTTCGATGGTTCGTTTGTTTACGAGCCTGATGGTTTCGATGCAGGAATCCGGGGTGGCCCTAAACCAGCTCATGCCAAGAGGCAGCTCGTTGTACGAAGAGCTGAACGCGCTGCAAATGACGACCGAAATTGAGGAATGGTTCTGGGTGCGCGTTATTTCGCCTTTGATCTCCATCTACAGGGACCGCCAAAATTCGCAGTATCATAGCATTTCGGAGAAAATCATCGACATGATTCACAAGCATTACGATACCGATCTGACCATCGAGCAGTGCGCCGCCCAATTGCATTATAACGCGAATTATTTAAGCGGCATTTTCCGTAAAGAAACGAACACCACCTTCAGCGACTATTTATCGGCTTACCGGTTCAACATGGCGAAAAAATGGCTGACCGAAACGGATATGACTATCAAGGACATTGCGGAACGACTGCGGTACTTGAACTCGCAAAATTTTATCCGCTCCTTCCGCAAGCTCGAAGGCGTCACGCCGGGACAATACCGCGAATCGTTCCGCAAGCGCGGCCAATGACGCCCGCTCCCGCGGCCCAAGTCGCATGGCCGTAAACGGCGTTGAAGCTGCGGGTCCATCCATCCGCAGGCAGGCAACAACAATAAGCTCCCTCCGGCCGCCATGAACAGGTTGGAGGGGAACTTCATTTATTTCCCATTCTCAGAAGAAGCCCCGAGCTTGAATTGACCGATTACTTTCTTCCCGTGCACATCGTACAGCGGAATTTGACGTTCACTATCCGAATCCATAAGGGTGATTGCTTCCTCAGGTGTTCTTGGCATATCACCTCGCAAATCTGTGGATTTCACGTATCCCAAAGTTCCGTCCATGCCATAGGCTTTAATTAAATCCGGTTCCGTGTCTGAAAAAGCAGCGTCCAGTCCCGACCCGTATGATTGCCCGTTCTCATTCGTCGGGTATTCATGGGAGCTGTAATGGCTTGGAAAATCAGGGGCATATGTATGAATTTGATTATTAGCTGGCTTAGAGCCGTTTGCCATTGTTACGATCACGATGCCTGTAATAACAATGAAACAATAAATCCACATTGGTTTAATCCGCACAATGTTCACCTCTTCGTTTCTGAAGTTTGTTTGTTGCACAATTCTCTCCCCGTTACTGTAACATTAACATAAAATATCGTTTTGAGACGTAACAGGTCAGTGATACGTTACTGACATTAGCCTGAGGTGAGTCTAACGAGCAGGCGAAGGTACAAGGTTGATTATAAAAATCAACAGCTGAAATCGGCAACTGGCTTGAGGAGGGAAAGACAATCAAAATAAACATCAACTCCGATTCCGGCGAAGCTACCAAATAAATGTTCGGATTGAAATGAAGCGAAAAAAGGCCGAGTCAGAAATCTGAACTCGACCTTTCGTGATTCATTATATACGGGGTGCGTCAACGATTCATCAAGCAAGCGCTATCTGCCTAAACGTACGGGTTGTTCTCCTTCTCGTAGCCGATCGTCGTTCTGGCCCCGTGCCCCGGGTAGACGATCGTCTCGTCCGGCAGCACGAAGAGCTTGTCATGGATCGAGTCCATCAAGTCTTCGCCTCTGCCTCCGGGGAGATCGGTACGGCCGACGGATAAGCGGAACAGCACGTCGCCGCCGAACAGATGCGGTCCGATCAGGAAGCTGACGCTTCCCGGAGAATGGCCCGGCGTGTGCTTCACCTTGATCTCAAGATCAAGCAGCTTCAGCACTTGACCTTCGTCCAGCGCATATTCGGCCGGGTCCGTGACGATCGGCTCGCCCAGCTCCGGCCATTTGGCCGATCCGTTGTACTTCGGATTGGTCAGCCAATCGGCCTCCGCGTCATGCAAATAGACCGGACAGCCTTTCAGCTTGCGGATTTCGTCCACGCCTCCGATATGATCGAAGTGGGCATGCGTCAGCAAAATCGCTTCAACCTGCATTCCTTCGATCCGCTTCATCAGCGGCTTCGGATTCATCCCCGGATCTATAATAATCGCCCTATTCTCCTCCGGTCTCGACAGCAAATAGGCATTCGTGCCGAGCGGCCCAAGGGAGAACGATTCTATTTTCAGTCCTTCTAGACTCATCTTCACTCCACCTTAAAACGTCGAAAGAAGGTCGCGCAGTTCTTTGACGATAACGGCCTGATAGCCGGTTCCTTCTCCGTACTGGCGTCCCATTTCCTGGCGAGCCGCCTTGATTTTTTCGTCGTAATCCGGCGCGCTGCGGTCCGGGTTCTCCTGCTTGAAACGGGTCATAACTTCCTGCACATGCTTCGGACGAGGACCCCAATGGCCGAGCACATGACCGCTGAAATCGGTGAAAATAACGATCGGGATCGCTTCGCCGCCGCCCGTCAGGAATTGAGCCATAACGTCGGGATGTTCTTCCTTGATCAGTACTTCTACCGGAATACCGGAGTTTTCCAGAGCGCGAAATACGGCAGGAACGTTGCGGACAACATCGCCGCACCAATCCGCCATCAAGATCAGGCAGCGCAGATCGTCGCGGTTGTTGAGTGAGTCGAAAAACTCCTTGTCATCCTCATTGTCCCAAGCAAAACTGTCATACCATTCCACAAATTTCTCCTGGTTCTTCGTCATGCCGTCGATGAACTGCTGCGGCGTCAGGCCGGTGCGGAGCTTTTGAGCCAAATTGGTACTCATAATAGTAAGTCCTCCTTATGGGTTGGTATAATATTCATTTTATATAAAAAAGCAGAGCTAGGCAATGCAAGGATATACCGCGAGTATGCAGAAGCGCGGGGGAAAGGCAGCCGTCGCCATGCGGGAACCGTCCGGAGCATCGCAGCGTTCGCCTTTGTCCCGGGGACTACGGAGATCGGAAGGCATTTCCGCATGTGCATTTTGCGAATTTCACCCGGCTCCCCGGTGAACAAATCGCCCAAAAGTGACGTGATGCTCTGAAGCTTATTCCGTCCGCATCCAGCCTAAGCTGGATCGGCGTCTAACCCTTCCTCTGGGATCGTTCTATGGGTAGACATTCCTTTCGGGGGAGACCCCGGATTTCCACAGGATATGGCTGCGCATCATTTCCTAAACAACCAAAAAAGCCCCGACTCTAATTTAAGAGACGGGGCTTTTGCTTCATTACCGGTTGCTGCGCTTGCTGCTGCGGCTGTTCTCCTTGATCAAGCTCTCGATCGCGGCCACTTCCGAAGCGGTAAGCTGCGGCTTTTTCGGTTTATAGGTTTTAATGAAATGCGCCAGACGATCCAGCTTCAGCGTGGTGAACGCCGGGCTTTTGCCGATAATATTGCTGCTCGGATGGGTAAAGCAGAGCACACCTACCAGCTCCGGGTTCAGCTTGGCCGAACGGAACAGCTCCTTAAGCACATGCTCATGACGGTACAGCTGCGCCGTCGGGTCGCCTTTATGCCCGTCCTTGCTGCGTTCGAGACCTTGCGAGGTGAACTCGATATCGCCCGACCAATGCTTGGAGTCGATATGGAATACGCCGTTCGGTCCGATGACGATATGGTCGAATTCCTGAGCGCCGCCGCCTGCGTGCACATAACGGCTGTTCAATACGCGATACTCGCTGCCGATGTACTTCAACTGATGGGCCGTGTTCTGCTCTCCCTCATCTCCGTAATGATTGCCGCCTTTGCCGCCTTTTCCGCTTTTACTTTTCCGCTTCACGAGCTTGAAGAGCACATACAGCACGGTCAAAGCGACCGAAGCAATGATGAACGGCTTCGTATACTGGGACGCGTAATCGTCGATATTTTCCCAATTCGAGCCCAGCTTGCGTCCCAAGTAGACGAATAGAACAGCCCACGGGATCGTCCCCAGAGCGGTGTAGAGCAGAAACTGCCAGATCGGCATCCGGGCCATCCCCGCGGGGATGGAGATCGCTTGTCTGACCACGGGGATGAACCGGGCGGTAAATACCATGCCGGCGCCGTACCTCTGAAACCAGCCTTCGGCTATATTAGTGTAACGTTTTTTCAGCAATATATATTTTCCGTATTTGTCTACGAACGGTCGTCCGCCGTAACGGCCGATCCAATACAAGATCATCTGCTGGATAATGCAGCCCAGCGTGCCGAAGACGACCGCGCTCAGGAAGGAGATGTTCCCTTGCGGCAGGGTGGTCAAGTATCCTCCATAAGAAAGCACAATTTCACTTGGAATGAATTCAAGCATTAAGCCGATCAATATTCCCCATACGCCCAAATCTTGAATAAAAGTCAACGCGCTGTGAATCAGATCCTTTAACATTCTTCTCCAGCCTCTTCCTCTCTCCCCGGGCAAGCCCGACTTGTCTTTATCTATCCTATTCTATCATAGATCCGTTCATTCCAACCAGCTTGCATGAAGAGACAAGCCGGAGCATACAGTAGTACAAACCCGGGCGCGTGAAAAAAGCCGACAGGCGCATCCGAAAGCATCTTCCGGTCGCTGTTGAAATCAGAACCGCCCTTGTAGAGAACCGAAAGGATGCTTCATGCTTCGGCAGCCTCCTATCCAGGAAAGGTGGAATACCATGAGCAAAATATTCGTAGTCAGCAAAAAGCAGCTTCGGCAGTGGGCGATCACCCTACTGGTTATTCTTGGAGCTTTGGGCACGGCTTGGTATTGGGGCTACAGCGAGCCCAGAACAGCCAGCAGCCCCACCCCCGCACAAGGGGAGGCGCGGACGATTCATATCGTCACGGGCGAGTTCAAATCGACCGGCCCCGACGGCAAAGAAATCGAAGCGTACCGCTGGGACCCCGGTACGATCCATGTACAGCGCGGCGAGCTTATCCGCCTTAGCCTCTACGGCGTCAACGGCGCCAGTCATCCGTTCATTATCGACGGCTTGAACATTAAGGGCGAAGTGAAGAAAGGCAAGGAAACGGTCGTCTTCTTCCAGACCGACACTCCCGGAACATACCGGATCGTCTGCCTGTCCCACCCGGACATCGCGCATAAAGGACCGATGGTCGGCTATATCGTCGTTGATGCTTAACTCTTGATTGCGCGGCTCCTGCCCGGCTTTATCTGCGCCGAGGCGGCATATGTGCACGCAGGTTTCCGGCCCTGTCGCTCGACGTGAAGAGCGCGGGGCTTTTTGCCGTTTGCCGCGGATTTATCCGCGGGCCGACAGGTTCCTCCCGCTCCGCTCCCGCATACCATACCATTAGGAAGGAGTAGGTGAACATCATGAATCCTGCAAATCAAGTCAAGCATAATCAGTCCTATCCCACGGCGCGAAAAATTCGGCGGGCTTGCGTCAAGGAATTGTATCGCGCCCGCAAAAAAATCGGCAAATGGATCGCTCCCGAGCTTGTGGAGCAAGCCGATGAGCTGTATTACAAAAAGGTGCTGCTGAATCTGCCATGGATCGTCGAACACAACAGCAACCGCAAGCTGCTCGCCGATTGGTGGGATGAGAACGTATGTCCCGAAATCGCTGAGCTGTGGTCGGTTGAGCCCGCCGTCCTGGCCAAAGCGTTCCGCGACTCGTTCGGCGGCTGAGGTCTCAGACACAGCAGTCGAATCGGCGGGCACTTCCGGCTCGGGAGCGGAGACGCCGCTGCGCCGTGCGGATCATCCGCCCCGGGAGGCATCCGCGGTGGCCGTCCTGGCCGTTCCCCTGCATTTTCGCCTTTCGGCTGCTCCCGTTAAACCGCCTGCCCCTTTGCTTCCAGGCGATTTTACCGTCCGGCCATATTCCGTTTCCCGAAACTATATTACGTAATTGCCAGTGAAGGCGATGCAAAAAAAATCCAGACCTTCATCTACACGAACAAATCCCCCAAAAGCCATCCATGCCGCCGACGCGGCACCACAGACAATGGAAATGGGGTACCAAGAGTAATTTCCAGGGTAGTGACGTGATGCTCTGAAGCTTATTCCGTCCGCATCCAGCCTCAGCTGGATCGGCGTCTAACCCTTCCTCTGGGATCGTTCTATGGGTAGACTTTCCTTTCGGGGGAGCCCACGGATATCCACAGGATATGGCTGCGCATCATTTCCTAAACAATAAAAAAGCCGCAGGAAGCCTCAGCTCCCGGCGGCTGTTTGCATCTTTACAACTCCTTGGTCCCTAGCTACTTCGCGGCGGGCTGAAAAAACTCCAGACGCTCTCCGTCCGGACCGAAGAAGAAGGCGATCAGATCGCCGTCCAGAATGGTGCGCGGCTGCTCGTCCATCAGCTTGACGCCGAGTCCTTTCAAACGATCGATTTCCGCTTGAATATCGCTGACGGTGAAGGCAATATGATGCACGATCCCGTTATCAGACTGCCCTTCTTGACCGCGGCCTACAAGCTCGATCTGAATATGCTCCGAACCCGGGAACGCAAGGAAACCGAGTTCCGCTCCGTCGGCCAGCGCAACCCGCTTCACCAGGTTCAAGCCGAGAACCTCCGTATAAAATCGGATAGAAGCATCCATGTCCTTAACCATAACGCCGATATGCTCCAGCTTATGAATCATCCTAATCGCACCTTTCCCTTCTTATAAGCAGATTAGTAATACGCTTGAAGAATATCACGGACAAGCCGATTAGGCAATCCGCCATCGGCATACGCCCCTCTTTTTGGCACGAAATGGGGATTGTAGAAACTTGTCGAATTATATATACTTGTCCTATTCTTACCCCGGATTGAAAGAATAGAAGGAGAATTTACTTCATGGACTGGCCCTCGCTGGATATGCTCTTGTTTTTAATTACGGCCGGATTTGTCGCAGCATTTATCGACTCGGTCGTCGGAGGAGGCGGGCTAGTTTCTTTGCCTGCCCTTCTGCTGACGGGTATGCCGCCGAGTCTCGTACTCGGTACGAATAAGCTTGGAGGCACGCTATCCTCCGTAACAAGCACCTTATCGTTCCTGATTTCCGGCAAAATTAACGGCAAACTGGTGCTCGCCTTATTTCCGCTATCCTTTGTCGGTTCCGCCCTGGGCACCTACGCAGTGCATTTACTGCCGTCCGAGTTCCTCAAGCCGCTCGTCGTCGGCCTGCTCGTCATCGTGCTGATTTATTCGCTGCTGAAGAAAAACTGGGGTGCCGAAGCCAAGCCCCGGCCGCTGACCGCCGCCACCCGGATTGCCTGCGCCGTGTGCGCGTTCGCGCTCGGCTTCTACGACGGATTCTTCGGTCCGGGGACAGGCTCGTTTCTGCTGTTCCTGTTCCTGCTGCTCGGCTTCGATTTCGTCGGCGCCTCGGCTAACGCCAAAGTGCTCAATATGGCCAGCAATATCGCAAGTCTGGCCTCCTTCTTCGCGCTCCGTTCGGTACATATCGGCTACGGGCTCCCGATGGGCATCGCGATGATAGCCGGCGCCGTGCTCGGCTCAAGGCTGGCCATCCGCCACGGTTCCCGTTATGTCAAACCTTTATTCGTCTTTGTAACGACGATACTGATCGGCAAGCAAATATGGGATTTGCTGCACTAAACCGCAAACGGCTTTCCGGCTTCTTTCTTGCGTAAGAAAGAATATGCCGAAAAGCCGTTTTCTTTGGCATTGCATTCATCGCTTCCTCCATGGCCTCAAAGCTTCACCCTCCAGGCGTTAACCGCAAAATCCAATGATGGAGCTTACATAATGGCCGCCGACGTGGCGTATCTGATTTTTCAGAAACTCTCTCCTCGGATCATCGGCAATCCAAGGATCGTTTGCAGTGCGCGCATCTTCCCACAAGCATTCCACGCCTTTACCCTCCGCGGTCCCCGCGAACATGCTGCAGCCCTTGCAAAACTTCTCCTTCTGCTGCTCGTCGAGCTTGACTACTTTATTGCGAAGACAGCAATAAATATGCCCGTCTTGATCCATGTAATTAATATGATTAATCATTCCCATCCGGTTCACTCCTTCAGTCGTACTATGAAATGTAATAATTATTATATAGAGCGACTGTTAAATGTATGAACCCATTTTATTAAGCTTTTATGTGATTGCGCCGGTCGCCGGAAACCGGGTGTCCCAGGCAGAGAGAGCGGAGCGCTCGCCGTCCGGACGCGCAAAAGGCAGGCGCGGGCTCGCCCGGCCTGCCGTGTACGTTTCATTCCGATGGAAGATAAGTCTAGCCAAGCGCTTTGGAAAACTGCGTCCGGTACAGCCGGGCGTACAATCCGTCCAGTTCCAGCAGTTCTTCGTGGCGGCCGTTCTCCATCACCTGTCCCGATTCCATCACGATAATGCGGTTTGCGGACAATATCGTCGACAGCCTGTGGGCAATAACGAGCGTCGTGCGCCCGCGCATCAGCTCGTCAAGCGCCGATTGGACGTAGGCTTCCGATTCGGAATCCAGATGCGAGGTCGCTTCATCCAGCACGAGAATGCGCGGATTTTTCAGAATCGCGCGGGCAATCGCCAGTCTCTGACGCTCTCCCCCGGACAACCGGTGGCCCCGCTCGCCGACCATCGTATCGTAACCTTCCGGCAGCGACATGATCATGTCGTGAATGTAGGCCTGTCTACAGGCGTCCTCCAGCTCCTCTTGCGTTGCGTTCTGGCGGGCGAACAGCAAATTCTCGCGAATCGACGCATGAAACAGGAACGATTCCTGCGTAACGAAAGCTACTTGCTCGCGCAGCGACTTAAGCGTCACTCCTTTGATATCATGACCGTCCAGCTCGACCGATCCCGAGGTCGGATCGTACAGCCTGCCGAGCATCCCGATCAGCGTCGATTTGCCGGCCCCGCTCGGACCGACGATGGCGACGACTTCCCCCGGGAGCGCCTCGAACGAAACGTCGGTCAAAGCATATTTGCCGGGCTGGTAGCAGTATGTCACATGGCGGTACTCGACCCGCCCCTCTACCGCCGGCAGCGTCCGGGCGCCGGGCAAATCGTCGACCTCCGGCTCCATGTCCTGATACTCGAAGATGCGCTGGAACACGCCGAGCGCGGTCGCCACCTCGACATGCAGATTCAATAGCGTGCTGACCGGCCCGTACAGACGGCCGAGATAAGCGGTGAATGCGACGATGCCCCCGATCGTCATCGCCCCTTCCACGACGTTCCAGCCGCCGTACAAATAAATAAGCGCCGTTCCGATCGGTCCGAGAATGCCGAGCACCATCCCGTACCAGCGCCCGACCAGGTTCAGCTTCAGCTCCAAATCCATCACTTTCTGATTCAGCTCCGCGAACTGCTTCTCCTGACGCGGCTCCTGCTGAAAGATTCGGGTGAGCAGCGCTCCCGATACGCCGAATATTTCCCCGAGCTGGGCGGACATCTCTCCGCGTACCCGCTGCGTATCGCCTCGTAAACGCTTACGAACTTCGGAAACTTTACGCACCGGCAGGATGAACAGCGGCAAAATGATCGTTGCCAGCAGCGCAAGCCGCCAGTCCAACGCGAACAATATGCAGACCGTCGTCAAGACGATGACGGTCTGCGTGACGGCGGAGACGACGATGGTCGTCACGACGTTTTGCACGGCGAGCACATCGCCGGTCAGCCGCTGAATGATTTCGCCCGATTTGGCGTCGGTGAAGAAGCCCATGGACTGCCGCTGCAAATTGGCGAACAGCGAACGCCGCAGGTCGCGCATGACGCCTTGCCCTACTTTCGTATTCTCATGGTTTTGCCATACCCCGAGCAGACCGCTCAGCAGCGGCAGCAGCGCCATGAGCCCGACCATTTCGAGCATCAGCGCTTTATTCCCCTGCGGGATCGCTTTATCGATAATCTCCTTCATAACAAGCGGCGGAAACAAGCCTATGACGGCCGATAATAAGGCCAGCAGCAATATCGCCGACAACTGCCAGCGATAGCCGCGAAATAATCCGTAAATTCGTCTGACCGACACTTCCTTCAGCGTCGCCTTGCCCCTATTCTGCAATATTTGCCGGTTCCCGGCCTCCCATCGCATGGCTTCCTTCATCCTTCGTCCTCCCGTATAGTTAAGTTATTTTCCGTTCCTTGGCCGGCGAGAGCGGAAATACACGCTTAATCGCGCTTACGATCTCCTTCGCCATCGTCATGACCCGGTTCAGCGACGTGCTCTGCAGCGTCGAATACTTTTGCCCGCCGTCTACGTTCACGATGCCCGCTATCGAATAATCGCCTACCGCCGGCAGCTGCTTGCCGAGCGACTTGCCCGGCTCCATCGGCTGGTTCGACACCTGATAGCTGGCTACCGAGGCCGGCTGCCCGAGACATGCGTCAATGGCCAACACCTTGAGACTCGGCGGAATTTCGGCCAGCCGCTCAATCATATTGCTCGCATCGAGCGGACGGGCGAGCGTTCCGATCACATGGGGGTAGCCGGCTTCCTCCAGCATCGTTCCTACCAACGGGCCGAGCGCGTCCCCCGTCGACCGGTCCGTCCCGATGCATAAGAACAGCATCGACTGCCCTTCAAACTCCGATCCTTTCCCGCGGATCGATTGCAAAAATTCGGCCAGTTCAGGTCCTTTGACTTTTTTGCGTATAAGCGGTGCTGCCTCCCCGTTCATGGCCGCGATCTCCTCCTTTTGCTTCCCAAACTGCGAAACTTTTCCTTATTGTAGCATTATTGTAACACAGCCAAGCGAAGATTTGTTGTACCAGCCGAGCCCATGTTATAATGCCAAAAAAATGATCTGCCAAGAGGACGGGATCAGACGTATGATGCTGATGAAGCTGCTTTCCATTATTACATTGTCCTATTGGATCGTTATGCTCTGGGACACGCTGCGCTCGCGCCGCCTCATGCTGCGCTTGCCGCACGCGCCTCCGGATGCGTTCCCCGGGGCGCCTCCGGACAAAGCGGCCGGCCCGCTGCACTTCGCCGCCAAGCAAGAGCTCCCGCTCGTCTCGGTCGTTATTGCCGCCAAGGAAGAGGAGGCTTCGATAACGGAGACGGTGCGGCATTTGCTGAACCAGACGTATCCGCGGCTGGAGATCATCGCCGTGAACGACCGTTCCCAGGACGGAACGGGCCGCAAGCTGGAGGAGCTGCGCAGATGGTCCGAAGGCAAACGGCATATTGAAGTGCCGCTGACCGTCATTCATGTCACTACGCTGCCAGCGGGCTGGCTCGGCAAAAATCACGCGCTGTACCAAGGGTATAAGCAAGCGCGCGGCCAGTATGTGCTGTTTACCGATGCGGATGTCCTGTTCGCTCCCGAAACGGTAGCCGATGCCGTCCATTATATGAAATCCGGCGGAATCGATCATCTGACCCTTGCGCCGAATATGGCCGTAAGCGGCTTCTGGCTGCGGGCGTTCGTATCCTATTTTTTCTTCACGCTAAGCTTGTATATTCGGCCTTGGAGAGCGAACGTCGACTCCCAGCACAAAAACGGCATGGGCGTGGGCGCCTTCAACATGCTGACGCGCCAAGCGTACGAGGCGATCGGCACGCATCAGGCGTTCGCCTTGCGTCCCGACGACGATCTCGTGCTCGGCAAGCGGGTGAAGGAAGCCGGACTGCGCCAGCGGCTGGCTGCGGGAGGAGAGCATCTCGCCGTCGAATGGTATAAAAGCCTCGGCGAAGCGGTCAAAGGACTGGAGAAAAATTTGTTCTCCGGCTTTCACTACAAGCTCACGTTGGCTGCTGCGGCGGCAGCGGGTCAACAGCTGCTGTTCCTCTTTCCTTTCGCCGCCGTATGGTGGGCGGGAAGCTGGGCGGCTCCGGTCTATGCGGCTTCCGTTGCCGTCATGTTCGCGGTATACGCCCTGCTGCTTCGTTCCCTGACAGGGCGCGTCGGCGCTGAAGCGATTGCGCTGCCGCTCACCGTCTGCCTGCTGATCTACATCGTAATCCGCTCCGTCTGGCTGACGCTCCGCCAGCACGGCATTTATTGGCGCGGCACCTTCTATCCGCTGGACGAGCTGAGAAAGATGCGCCGGTAAAACCGGACGAAGAGGCGGCGGCGGCCTTGACGCTCCGTCCGCTGACCGCTCGAGGTTTTCGCTCGGCCGATTTTGTCCGCCTTAGTGAATTTGCAGGCTATATTGTGGTAAAATGATAGAAAAAAGAACGTAAGAGGCTTTAAGAGAGCCGGGCGTTCGCTATACTAAGGAGAGCTGACCATGACCAATTTGACCAATAGGCAATTTACTTATGCAGCCGGCGTCGTGCTGCTGACGTTTTTACTTATCGTCGCCTATCAGCATATCCATTCCTAAGCATACGATTTCCCCCATCAGACCTCATATATTCTTTTTACGTATATACTATAAGTCGACACGGCAATCCGTGTCTTTTTTTGTGGCTATGCGCCGGATAAAGATGACAAAAACGAATCGGGCCGCGACGCATGACCTTTGCGGTCGTCTCGTCTCGGCCCTGAACCATTTCTTTTAAGCGTGATCCATACCGCCGCGCGGCCTCGGACGAAGCGGCAGCTCTCGGGCCATCGCTTCCGTCAGCGCCCCGAGCGGCTCGCCGATAACGGCTCCGCTCCGCTCCGCCGCCTGTCGGGCCGCCGCGGCCATAGACAGCTGAGCGGCCCATACACGCGATTCCCGGTGCCGCTCGGCAAGCCGCGCCAAGCCTTCGCTTACCGCTTTAAGATAAGCGTCCTTATCTCCCCGCATAAACAGCTCGAACGTTCCCTCCAGCAGCTCCGTCTTCAGCGGCCGATCGATCCCTCTCTGCCTCGCGTAGGCTTGCCAGCGCTCCGCGGTGCCCTGAACCGTAGCCGGATTGGTGAAGACGAGCAGCGGCGGCTGCGCGCTCTCCCCCATAGCGGCAAAAAGCGGATCATCGATCTTGATGACCGGGACGGGAGAACTGTACTGCTGCGGTATATGCGCGGTAAAGAAGGTGCAGGTAATCAAAATCGCATCTACGCGGCTTGAGCCGATCCAGTGAAGCATGCTTGCCACCTTCTCCGCCGACTGTTCCGGGGTCCAGCCGGGATCGGCTTTGCGCCGGTCCAGACCGGGATCGACGAAATGAACGAGCTCGGCGTCATAAGGCTCCAGCGCATTATGTATATAATCCTGAATTTCGAAAGTACTGCGCATTAAAAACATAAAAAGGGCTCCAAATCTTTGGTAGAATGGTGTTTGTCCAGGACAACATCACCCAAAGAGAGGAGCACCTTTTAGGTGAAGTCTACCACACCG
>NZ_JANYUY010000080.1 GCF_025060755.1 Paenibacillus doosanensis | reverse complement strand
GTACTTGAACCGAAGGGTTCTGGGAGAGTAGAACGTCGCCAAGCGGTACATTCCCTGATAGCTCAGTTGGTAGAGCACTCGACTGTTAATCGAGTTGTCACAGGTTCGAGTCCTGTTCGGGGAGCCACATGCTTCCATAGCTCAGTAGGTAGAGTGCATCCATGGTAAGGATGAGGTCACCGGTTCGATCCCGGTTGGAAGCTCCATAGCGAGGCCCGTTGGTCAAGGGGTTAAGACACCTCCCTTTCACGGAGGTAACAGGGGTTCGAATCCCCTACGGGTCACCATTAATTCTTGCAAAGTAAATCTGGGTTACTTTGTGAGGGCATCATAAAGATACATACGGAGGCTTAGCTCAGCTGGGAGAGCATCTGCCTTACAAGCAGAGGGTCGGGGGTTCGATCCCCTCAGCCTCCACCACGCCGTTGTAGCTCAATTGGTAGAGCAACTGACTTGTAATCAGTAGGTTGGGGGTTCAAGTCCTCTCGACGGCACCATGTTTCTTTACAGTAATGGGGATTAGCCAAGCGGTAAGGCAACGGACTTTGACTCCGTCATGCCTAGGTTCGAATCCTAGATCCCCAGTTTTAATATGAGCCATTAGCTCAGTTGGTAGAGCACCTGACTTTTAATCAGGGTGTCGTAGGTTCGAGTCCTACATGGCTCACGTTTAACTCTTGCGCGCGTATGGCGGAATTGGCAGACGCACTAGACTTAGGATCTAGCGGGAGACCGTGGGGGTTCAAGTCCCTCTACGCGCACTGTTTATGCGGAAGTGGCTCAGCGGTAGAGCATCGCCTTGCCAAGGCGAGGGTCGCGGGTTCGATTCCCGTCTTCCGCTCCAATAAGATGTGCCCTTAGCTCAGCTGGATAGAGCGTTTGACTACGAATCAAAAGGTCGGGAGTTCGAATCTCTCAGGGCACGCCATATTACTTAAACTAAAATAACAGCTTATGAAGTGAACTACTTTAGTACACTGCATATACCATCGGGACGTAGCTCAGCTTGGTAGAGCACCTGGTTTGGGACCAGGGGGTCGCATGTTCGAATCGTGTCGTCCCGACCATTTTTATTTATGCGGGTGTAGTTCAATGGTAGAACTCCAGCCTTCCAAGCTGGTAGCGTGGGTTCGATTCCCATCACCCGCTCCATAATTGAAATGAACCGGCCTTGATCTAATCAAGGCCTTTTTTGCATGCCTTTAATAAATTACATTGTTGATTATTAATAAAATAAACCTTTGCGCCAAGGAGCAGCGATATGGTACCACTATCATCCAGGTTTTATGGCATCAACGATAAGAGAAATAAATCCTAGCTTTCCGTTTTGATTTCTATGGTCAAACCGTTTGGAGCGGTAAATAAATCCTTTATTTTCATCCCATTCGCGATAATGAAACTCACCCTCCTCGTCACAGTATTCTAAAAGCAATACATCGAATCCTGCATCCTTAAATGTCGAACTTAATGTCTTATAGTTATGTACAATTTTATGACTTGCTGCGGGGTGATCTTCCGGACCTGGTCCCCCAACCTTCACCATATTTTGATACCATTCGTTTTGAAAAAATGCATCGGGTACAGCACAGCGAACATATCCGCCAGGTTTTAAAAAATTAAAACAATTGCTGGCAGCTTGTACACCTTCCTCATAAGTAAGATGCTCCCATACATGTTCAGCTAGTATTGCTGATAGGCTGTTGGGTAAAAAACGCTCCCTCCAGTGTTCACGGTTGAGCAGATTCATTTCTTCTTCCTGGGTATGAATCCACCCGGGGTTATTGTTCTGTTGGCCTGCTCCAATAACGATTTTGAGTTCCATACTTCACCTCCAATAGGTAGCGGTTGATAATGTTATTTTAAAGCTTCTAATTATGCATATAAATGGAGTTATTTTGTATTTGTATGGAAATTTGTTATCTAAAATAAACACCCTATTCACATGGGAATGGGGTGTTTAGGTGATGTATGTAGTAGCGGTAAATAAGTGCAGCTTAGGGACATAAACAATAAATGAGATTAACTTGCAGCAATCGGTTGTCTTACGATTTTGACTTCATAGAAAGAAATCTTATTGGAGATAATGTAATCCGGCGTTCCGCCACGATGAGAGTGGGCTTCTTTAAAAGCCTCGCTGCGAGTCCAAGCCTGGAAATCTTCTTTTTTGTTCCAGCGGGTACTTACAGTAACTTCATCGTATTCCGGCGTATTTTCCGTAAGCAAAACCTCCAAGCCCAGAAAGCCTTCCATATATTCTACTTTACCGACTTTGTTGAAGCGTTCGATCAGTTTCTCGCCGCTTCCTCTAGTAATATGAGATGTGTTTGTCACAATAACCATGTAAATTCCTCCTAATGATTGTTTATTGTTTTTAAAGGGATGATGATCGGATATTGATCCTCAAATGTAACTCTAGCCTCGATTTTGTAAACCTCGTTTAAAAAATGAACATTAATAATTTCTTTAGGATTTCCGGCGATTTGAACTTTTCCATCCTTCATTGCGATCATATACTGGCAGTAACATGCTGCTTGCTGAAGATCGTGAAGCACCATGACCACGGTTATCTTCAGTTCCTGATTGATCCTCTGAAGCATTTCCATAACGTCAAGCTGATGCGAAATGTCCAGGAATGTTGTAGGTTCATCCAGCAGGATGATGTTCGTTTTTTGCGCCAATGCCATTGCGATGCGTACTTTTTGCTGCTCACCTCCTGATAAAGTATGAAACATTCGCTGCTCGTGTCTTTTGGTGCCGGTTATATTCATTGCCCAGTCGATGATCTGCTCATCGTCTTTGTTCATGCGGTCAAACATTCGTTTGTAGGGCGAACGGCCATAAGAGATAAGCTCTTTCACGGTAAGATCAGGGATTGAGCTTTTGGACTGCGTTAGCATGGATAAGGCTTGAGCAAACTCGACCGTTTTGTATTCTTTGATGGATTTGCCGTAGAGAAGCACTTGCCCGCCGTCCGGCTGCAGCAGCCGGGAAATAATCTTAAGCAAAGTCGATTTGCCGGAGCCGTTCGGGCCGACGATAGCGGTCATCTTCTCCGGAGGAATAGATACGTTCACTGAGTTCAGACGGAAAGAACCTACTTGAAGCTGTATTTGGCTGGTTTCCAAAGCATTCATCACATGATTCTCCGTTTCTTCAACAAGTATAAAAAGAACGGTGCTCCCAAGCTTGCGAGCAGAATCCCGACAGGCAGCTCAATCGGATCGAACCAGGACCGTGCGATAGTATCCGCAAGAGCTACGAGCGCCGCACCGCCGGCGATAGATAACGGAAGCAGAAATCGATAATCTTCGCCTACCATCATCCGCACGGCATGGGGGACGACAAGCCCGACAAAGCCGATTAAGCCTCCGACACTGACGGCGGTTCCGGCCAAAAAGGAAGATAAGACAATGATAAGAAAACGCTGGAACTCCACCTTTTGACCGAGCAGTTTGGCAGAATCATCACCGAGCAACAAGAGGTTAGACGCTTTAACGGTTAACAGAGTAAGAAGAAGCCCGATGATAGCGTATGGAGCCATAAATCCAAAATGGTACCAGCTTCGACCGTTCAATCCCCCTGCAAGCCACGGCAGAACCGCCTGCACCCGATCGCTGTAAATCACCATAATGCCGCTTGTTATTGCTCCAAGCAACGCATTAATCGCAACGCCGGCTAAAATAATTTTGAGAGGCGAGGCTCCTTTATCCCATGCCAGTACGTAGATAAGCAAAGAAGTGAGCAGCGACCCTAAAAAGGCGACGGCAGGAAGCATATAGCTGTACTGCGGGAACACGATCATGGCGGTAATAGCCGCCAAGCCTCCTCCTGCTGAGACGCCGATGATGCCCGGATCTGCCAAGGGGTTTTTCATAACGCCTTGCAAAAGCGCTCCGGAGCCTGCCAGGCAAGCGCCGACTAACAACCCGATCAATACTCTGGGAAGTCGCAAATTCATAATAATTTTTTCATACATGGGTTGGCTCTCGCTCGTAAATACGGCCCAAATATCTTGAAGTGAAATGGAGACCGATCCGTAGGAAAGGCCATAGAGGGAGACGAGAATAAGAAGAATTGGCGCCATGCCTATCATGAGCCTTCTTCTTGCAGCGCGTTGCAACGTGTTCATCCTTTCACCGCTTGGAGAAGCTTCGCCAAGTAATCGATCGCTTCGATAATACGCGTACCTGGACTCGTACCGAACAAATCGGCAGGCAGTACTTCAACACGGTTGTTTTTTACGGCGTCGAGGCTGTTCCAGGCCGCATTTTGCTGCATTTCCTTCATGAAGCCTTCCTTCACTTTCTCGGAATTTCCGTGGCTCATAATGAGAACGAGCTGCGGGTTCGATTGGATAATTTTTTCGCTGTTTAACTGAGCGTACTGCGGGTAGTTTTCCAGCTTGGGATAATCCGCTGCGATATTTTCTCCTCCGGCGGTTACGAGGATATCTCCGCTTAAGGAATTGTTCAAAGCCGCCATATAAGTGCCGGGGGCTCCGTATACCAAGAGAACTCTCGGTTTCGTTTGATTTTGCGCCGTTTGAAGCTGCTGTACCTTCGTATCGATTTGACCGATCAGTTCTTTGGCTTTGTCGTCTTTATGCAACAGCTGGCCGAATAAAACAATTTGCTTCTTAATCTCATCGATCGAATTGGCGCTTGTCAGTACCATTTTGGAGCCAATTCCTTCAATAGCGGGGATATCCTTCATGTTCATCGGATTGTTGCCGAGAACGACATCGGGACCAAGATATGCGATTTTCTCCAAATCGATTCCATGAGTGGAACCGACTTGCTCTACATTTTGTAACTCTTTGCCTACAGAACTGTCCGTTGATGTAGGTCTGCCAACCAAATCTCCGCCAAGTGCTTGGATGATATCCGTTTCTCCGTTGGCTAGAGCGGCGATCTTGGTCGGAACCGCCGGGAAGGAGACGGTACGGTCGGCGAAATCCTTAATCGTAATGGAATTGCCTGTATTGTTGACCGCAGCATTGGCTGAATCGCCGGGAACTTGATTGCCGCAGCCGGATAATCCGAGAAGAATAGCCGCCAAAATAAAGCTTTTGCGCATAAAATACCTCCTGAAGTTGCAAAAAAACATTAACCTAAATGATAATGAATCTCATTATTAACAAAATGATAATGAATATCAGTTAGGGTGTCAATGGAATTGCGACAATCTTATCTATAAGAAAATTCAATAATAGAGACAAAGCGTATCGCCAAACGGCCCAAATAGGCATGGTTGCGCGTTTTTTTCGATAAATCAGGCGCTGACGCTCTGGAAATGGCTTAAATCAATGGGTTGACAGCCTTTGGAAGGTTGAGCTAATATCTATTCGTAATGCTTAAAAGCAAAATTTTTACAACGGGAACTGAGGTGTTGGGATGGACGGAGCCTAGACGCGTGAGTTTTCCTGTGCATGCAGGATTTCATAAGCAAGTGGTGGGATCGCTTTTTTTTTTGTTAATTTATTGAGAATGATTCTCGTTATTAACAATTTTGAAGAGTGAACGTTTTATCAGAAAGTTATTCAAGAATGTGGAGGAGAACAAACACTGTGAAGAAATGGTTAGCTTTACCGTCTTTTTTAGTCATGCTGTTCATGGCGGTTTTACTCGTGGCGCCGGCAGCGCAAGCGGCTGATTTGTCTGATGGAACGTACACCATCGACTACACCATCAAGCAAGCCCAAAACGATTCGGTTTCCATGGCGAATGATTATTTTGAGAAACCGGCTAAAATCTCCGTCAAAAACGGTGAAATGACGATGCAGATCCAAATGAATCACAGCAAGTGGATCACTGTATTCAAAGTTCCGGACAAAGACGATTTCGTGGATGGTAAGGTCATCAATAGCGACGCCGATAACGACACGAGAGCGGTGGAATTTAAAGTAGAGGATATATCGAAGCCTCTGTTGTCCAAGATTCACGTTACGGTAAAAGATATCGATTACGACCATGATTACACGATTCGCTTCGTTTTTGACGCTAATAGCCTCAAAAATACGGGTGCGGCAGCAGCGCCAGCTCCAGCCAAAACAGAGGAAAAAGCACCGGAAGCAAAGGTGGAGGCTAAAGCAGAGGCTAAACCGGAGGCCAAACCGGAACAGGCGCCAAATGCAGCTGCCAGCCAACCGTCTGCCAAAACGTCCAGTACTGACAATGCGGCTGCAGTATCGCCTGTAAAAGCCGATAACCCGGCACCGGCAGCTGAAGCGAAGAAGCAGGAAGCGGCGGCGGTCAGCAGTGATACCAGCAAGGCAGAAGCGCCGGCAAACCCTAAGACCGGAGATAGCACGCCTATCGCAGGATGGATCGGCTTGATCCTGGTTTCGGCATTGTTCCTGTCGTATCGGTTCATCGGCAAAAAGCGTCGTGCTTAAATGAACGGCAATCGTAGACGGACTTTTGGGAATGTAGACATGGCCTCATATCCATCGATTTTATTTTTTATTGTAGAAGGAGAGAAATCATTTTGAACAGGTATTTCAGGAAAGTGTTCTCGGCCTTCCTAGTGCTGTTTGTATTGCTTGGGACGATACATATCCCGGCAACGGAAGCAGCCGGTGGTTCGGTCGTGAAAATGGCGTCGGTAACGGATTCGGTATATGCCGAAAGTTCCGAAGAAAGCATCAACTTTATGATTTACAAAAAAGGTACGAACGAACCTTCCGTCATGTACGATTATGTGGATGCAAACAGCGGTAAGCTGATTGTACAAAACGGTAAGCAGTACGTATCGTTCACATTGAAGCAAAGCGCCGAGATTACGTCCTTTAAGACGATGCAAAACGGAGCTTTGGCAGAAACAACGATCGTAAGCGAGAACAAAGCGGCAAATACGCGAGTTGTGCAATTTGCTGTCGATGATTTGAACGCGCGCCTCACCGGTTGGGTGAAAATTTATTGGCAATTAACGCCGGACTTCCTGTACGACAAAGAGTACGATGTTGAGCTCGGATTCAGCAAGCAGGTGGTAAAAACCGCGCTAAACGCAGCGATTGCCGACGCGCAAGCGAAGCATGATGCGGCTGTGGAGGGAACGGAAGCGGGCCAATATCCTGCAGGAGCCAAAGCGACATTGCTGACGGCGATCGGTCAAGCGAAGGCGGTAGCGGATAATGCAGCGGCAACTCAAGCGCAAGTCGATGCAGCAACAACGGCACTGCAAGCGGCCGTAACAGCGTTCCAGGCTTCGGTTAATACAGCGTCATCGGAGCAGTATGATTTGAATTTTACGGCACTGCATGAGACGGAAGACAAAGCATCTTCAATGGATAGATACTTTGTGAAGCCCGGGAAACTAACGGTGCAGCAAGGGCAAAAGAAAGTGACGTTGACGATCACCGATCATCAAGCGGTACCGAGTTTCCAGGTAGAGCAAAACGGGGCTATGGTGGAAACAACGGTCATTAGCGTCGATACGGTAGCCAATAAGCGGGTAGTACAATTCCCGATTGAAGACTTGGCTGCCCTGCTTAATGCGAAGGTACACGTATCGGCGAAAATGCCGAATGGTTCCGCATATGAAAATGATTATATTATTCGTTTGAAATTTGACGTAGGCAATAAAACGACCTTAAACGCAGCGATTGCCGACGCGCAAGCGAAGCATGATGCGGCTGTGGAGGGAACGGAAGCAGGACAATATCCTGCAGGAGCCAAAGCGACATTGCTGACCGCGATCGGCCAAGCGAAGGCGGTAGCGGATAATGCAGCGGCAACTCAAGCGCAAGTCGATGCAGCAACAGCGGCACTGCAAGCGGCCGTAACAGCGTTCCAAGCGTCGGTTATTAAGAATAATTCAGGAACGGGAACGATTCCTGACGGCGAATATATGATTGATTACACGATCTACAAAAAAGGTACGGATGAAAACTCTGTAATGTACGATTATGTAGATCCGGCTAGCGGTAAGTTGACTGTAGAGGGCGGCAAGAAGTATGTGTCGTTCAAGCTGAAGCAAAGCGCGGAAATCAAATCGTTCCAAACAGAGCAGAACGGGGCTTTGGAGGAAGCGAAAACGGTCAGCAGCGATGAAGCCGGAAATACGCGCGTGGTTCGCTTTGAAGTATCGGATTTGACCAAACGCTTGAACGGCTGGGTCAAAATTTATTGGCAGGTAACTCCAGAATTTTTGTACGATCATGAGTATGATGTTGAGCTGGGATTTGGCGATATTTCTGTAGATTTCACCAAACCGTTGAAAGACGGCGAATACCAGTTCAGTTATCAATCCGAGCAGGTGGCGGGTAAATCGTTGAGTGATTTTGTGGAGCCATCGGGCGGACTTAAGATTCAAAACAATAAGAAGGTAGCGTCTTTCAAATTGAAGAGCGGAGTAACCGTCAAGAAAATCCAGCGTACTGCTGCGGACGGCTCCAAACAGGACATTACACCACAATATGCGGCCAAGGAAACGGGACTTGTTCGTGTCCTGGCAAGCGATGCGAGTGCAAAAGAAGTTCAATTCGAAGTGGAGGATTTGACATCGACCTATTCGATTGAACTGCAGAGCGGAGACGGCGAGGCCGCTCAAATTCATCAATTCGATTTTTCATTTAACAAAGTGGTGTTTGTAAGTGCGTCTACAGATGAAGGCAATACTGGCGGCGAAAACGGCAATGGTAACGGAAATGGTAATGGTAGTGGTAACAGCGGTGGCGGAACCGGCGGCGGAAGCAGTGGAGGCGGAGGCGGCTCCACGGGATCGAGCTCCAGCTCCTTATCGGATGGCCAGTACACCGTAAACTTTATGATCAAAAAGTACGGCACGGATGAGAGATCGGTTATGCAGGATTATGTTATCTCGCCTGGGGTACTGACCGTAGATGCAGGACAAAAATATTTTTCCTTCACATTAAAGCAAAGTAAAGAAATTACGAGCTTTAAAACGATGGTTGATGGGGGCTTGGCTGAAACGCAAGTCATTAACCGAAGCGAAGAGAAAAACACGCGTGATGTTCAGTTCCCGGTAACCGATCTGTCCAGCAGATTAAAGGGCTGGGTCAAAGTAGATTGGGCGGAATTCAATTACTTCCATACCTACGACGTTGAAATCGCGTTCGATCTATCCAGCGCGAAGAAAATTAAGGGAACGGCCGGACTTTTGGGCGGCGGCGCAGGCGCTGTAGTAGCTTCACTGAAAAACGGGGAATACGATCTGGATTTCACGGCGCTGCAGTACAGAAACAATCTGGAATCCAAGGTGAATGACTATGTCGCTCACCCTGCCAAATTAATTGTTAAAGACGACAAGCGGTATGTTTCTATCACCATCAACAAGCAAAATGAAATTTCCGATTTCCGGGTGGAAGTGGAGAAAACCAAAGAAGCTACGGATGGAAGCACCAATTCTGACGGAAGTCCGGCAACGGTCATCGAGAAAGCGATGGAGGCGGCCGAGGTTGTCAGCCAGAACGATGCGGCCAACAGCCGGGTTGTTAAATTCGAAGTGAAGGATTTGACCCAAGCATTGCACGTCCAGGTTGACTTCGTTCAGCCGGACGTTGAAGACGAGCAAGCAGAGGCAGCGGCTAACATGTCTTCGGACAGCGAAGAGGAAAGCAGCAGTTCTACTCCTGCTCCTAAGAAGGTAGAAACCGCCGATGCGGATCTTGTTTTCGATATTGATGCGTTTGGAAAGAAAGCCAGCGAAGAGGGAACAGAGGTACCTATTACGGGAGGGGAACCGACAGTTCCAGGTGAACACGAGGCTTCCTCACTCGTTGACATCCAAGACCATTGGGCGAAACAGTCGATTGAGCGAGCCATTGCTCTTGGTATCGTGAACGGCTATGAGGACGGAACGTTCCGTCCGGATGGAGATATTAGCCGTGCTGAGTTTACGGCCATGATCGGCCGGGCGCTTAAGCTTCAGGGAACTTCCGATGAGCTCGGTTTTGCCGACGCGGACAGCATTCCGAATTGGGTGAAGCCGACTGTCGGGCAAGCGGTGCAGGAAGGAATCGTCAACAGCTACGAAGATCAAACGTTCCGCGCAGACCGCAAAATTACGCGTTCGGAAATCGCCGTAATGATTGCCCGCGCGTTGAAGCTGCCTAACGATTCGGAGAACGAGTTGGACTTTGCCGACGCCGATCAAGTTCCGGATTGGGCGAAAGCTCAAGTAGCGGCAGCGGTAGAACTGGGCATGATCAACGGAAGGGACAACAACCTGTTCGCACCGAATGCCAGCGCCACCCGCGCTGAGGCGGTAACGTTGATTTTAGCTATGTTAAATCATGTGAAGTAAGGCTCGATTGGAGAAAAAAGACGAAGCACTATCTGCGGGGATGCCGGGCGACCGGTGTCCTCCTCGGTTTTTTAAAGCAATAAAGCGACGTCGAGAAGCCATTCGGACCTCAGTAGAGACTTATCTCACCGCTTAAAAATGATTGGGGGGACAAGACAAATGATGAACACACGCAGGATGATATGGATCATCGAGCTAATTTTTATTATGCTCACAGGCTGCTCGTCGGGGATCAATATGACTCCTCCGGTCGAAGCCAGCTCTAGCGATCAACAACGGGTCATATCGACGACAGTGGCGGTAACGCAAATTATGGACGCTTTGGAGCTGGATTTGGTAGGGATTCCTAAAAGCTATAAGGAGCTGCCGAAGCGATACGACGGTGTGACTGAAATCGGGAACCCGATGAGCCCGGATATGGAACTGGTCAAGTCGTTGAATCCGACCGATGTGCTGTCTGTTACTACGCTGGAGTACGATTTGGCGCCGGTTTTTCAAAATGCCGGTGTAGGGGCAACCTTCCTCGATTTGACCAGCGTGGAAAAAATGAACGAGGCCATTAAGACGTTGGGCAATAAATACGGCCGGGAGAAGCAGGCACAGGCTATTGTTAACAAATACAACGACAAGCTGGCCGAAATCCATAAGAAAATCGAAGGCAAGCCGTCGCCTACCGTACTGATTTTGCTCGGAGTGCCGGGAAGCTACCTGGTTGCTACGGAGCAATCGTACATCGGGAATCTGGTGAAGATCGCCGGAGGGAAAAATATCGTACAAGGCGAATCGGTCGAATATTTGGCTTCCAACACGGAGTATTTGCAGCAGGCGAATCCGGATATTATTTTACGGGCGGCCCATGGAATGCCGGAAGAAGTTGTCAAAATGTTCGATAAAGAATTTCAAAAGAACGACATCTGGAAGCATTTCGATGCGGTGAAAAATAAGCGGGTTTACGATCTGGAAGAACGTTTGTTCGGGACGACGGGCAATTTGGATGTTAACGAGGCGTTAGACGCACTCATGGGCATGATGTATCCGTAAGATTAACCATGTTAATAATGAAGGGCGCATAATAATGAATAAAAAAGTGATAAGCATAGCGTCCGTGATTCTCCTGCTCATTGTGGTCATCGCCATTTCGGCTACGACCGGAAGCATTAAGGTAAGCAGCTGGGAGCTGATTCACGGGCTTGTTACCGGGACGAATAAAAATGTGCAGGTCATTCGTGACTTGCGTCTGCCGAGGATTATTATCGCGCTGTTCGTAGGAGCGGCATTGGCGGTGTCCGGGGTGCTGCTGCAAGCGGTGATGAGAAGCTCGCTGGCGGACTCAGGAGTGATCGGCATTTCTTCGGGAGCGGGGTTTATCTCGATTTTGATAGTTACGATATTCCCGAAATGGTTTTTCTTTATGCCGCTGTTCGCTTTTCTCGGCGGCGCGCTGGCTTGCTTTCTCGTATATTCCTTTTCCTGGAAGGCGGGGCTTAGTCCGATTCGTATTATCCTCGTAGGTATTGCGGTGAACGCGACTTTTACCGGACTGGGGCAGTCGTTCAATTACCGGGGCAGCTATGCGGTGACGCAAGTGAACCAGGCTACGACTTCGGTATTTACGATGAAAACTTGGAACGATGTCGAAGTCATGGTCATCTATGGCACGATCGGGCTGATCCTTGCCATGATGCTGTGCTCTTGGTGCAACATGCTGGCACTGCAGGATAAGTCGGCGAAAAACTTGGGGCTGAACGTCAATCGGGCTCGGCTGCTCGTTTCGGTCGTAGCGGTTCTGCTGGCTGCTGTCGCAACGGCCATCGGCGGACTGATCGCCTTTGTCGGTCTGCTCATTCCGCATATCGCCCGCATTCTGGTAGGCTCCGATCATAAGGTGCTGATTCCTTTCAGCGCGCTTACGGGAGCATTGTTGATTTTGACGGCGGATACGCTGGGGCGGACGGTGGTGGCGCCGACGGAAATTCCGGCTTCGATTATTATGACGGTGATCGGCGGACCGTTTTTGATATTTTTACTGAGAAAGAGTGATCGAATCCATGGAAATTAAAGACATTACATTTTCCTATGATAAAAAGAACGATCAGCTGAAATCCGTCACCGGTCATATTGAGCCAGGGAAAATTACGACCATCATCGGTCCCAACGGCTGCGGGAAATCGACGCTGCTGGGCGTCATGTCGCAAAACTACACTCCGCGAAACGGAGAAGTAATACTGGACGGCAAAGCGATCAGCTTGTATAAGCCGAAGGAGCTGGCCAAGAAGCTGGCTGTCGTTCATCAGCATAACGACGCTCCATCGGATATGACCGTGGAGAAGCTGACGGGATTCGGCCGGATGCCTCATAAAAGTATGTTTTCGCAAAGTAACGAAGAAGATGAACAGGCGATCGAATGGGCGCTGAACTGCACCAATCTTCAATCGAAAAGAAAATTGACCATCGATCAATTATCTGGAGGAGAGCGGCAAAGAGTATGGATTGCCATGGCGCTGGCGCAGAAGACCGGCATTTTGTTCTTGGATGAACCGACGACGTATTTGGATATTTATTACCAAATCGAATTGTTGGAGCTGATCAAACAGCTGAATGCAAAGTACGGTCTTACGATCGTAATGGTGCTGCATGATATTAATCAGGCGATCCGCTACAGCGATCATTTGATCGTCATGAAGCAGGGGGAAATCGCCATGAAGGGTGCTCCGCATGAAGTTATTACCGAGAGTACGGTCAAGCTGATTTATGGAGTGGACGTTGTGGTGAAAAGCGGAGAGGACACCGGTCTTTACATGGTGCCCGTTGGTATTTAATGAGGGAAGGTGAGCCGATGCAAGATGAGGGACGGATAGGCTTACGCCGCCGCGTCAAGGATCGTTCGCTGCAAGCACTGACCTTTTTAAGCGTCGCCGCGCTTGTCTATGGCATCGTCGAGCTGGCGGCTGCCGGAAACGGATACCATCATGCGCGGCAGGTCATGGCGGAAGCACGGCAGGTTTACGCAGAGAACAGTGCTGTAGAAAAAGCGCCTTCCAGCGAAGCGCCGCCGCGGTTTCAAGGCCTGCTCGCTTGGAATCCCGATGTGGCAGGGTGGCTTAAGGTCGACGACACCTTCATCGATTACCCGATTGTTCGAGGGCGGGACAATGAATTTTATTTGTCGCACAACCTGAAGCGGGAGCCCGAGAAGGCGGGCAGCATATTTATGGATTATCGCAACGGCGCGCCCGGGGAGCGGCGCAATACGATTTTGTACGGACATCGGATGAAAGACGGCTCGATGTTCGGCCAATTGAAGGAATATTTGCAAAGAGAGTTTTTGGAAGAGCATCCGACGTTCTCTTATGAGACGCTGACAGATCGTTACGAGGCCGAAGTGTTCTCCGTCTACTATACGAAGACGGATTTCAATTATATTCAAACATCGTTTGAAAGCGACGAGCAGTATGAGCGGTTTTTGCAAGAAATCAGGAGCCGTTCTCTGTACCGGACCGACACGGAAGTGACGGCGGAAGATATGATTATTACTCTGTCTACTTGCGATTACACGCTGGACCCGGAGGAAGGCCGGCTGGCGGTTCATGCCAAGCTGGTCCGAAGCTAGAACGGCCTTCGCAATGACCCGCGATAACAGCATCCGATCAAGATGCGGTTTTGCTAATTTGGCGGAACTTGATAAAGCTGCCGACGCGCCAGACGAAAATGTATAAATATGCCATGACCATCGTCAAAATCGTAAACTCCGTATAGTCCAGCCCTTTGAAATATTGAGACAATGCAACCCGAATGACAATGACGGCGATAATGACATATTTGAAATTTTTGTTGCGTTTGGGGTAGATCCGCCCATCCTCTCTTTTTTCATATCCTGTATGATAAAGCATAATGCCGCCGAGAGCGATTCCGAGGACGCCTGCGCAAACCATCTCCCAAATCGCGGGCAAATGGAACGGGTGATCGGGAATATGCATCATGGAACGAATGGAAGCGCCGAAGATAACGGGCAGCAGGATTGCCGGAGTCAGCATGCCAAGCCCGTTGCTGCGGACCGGTTTGTCCCCGCGGCGCGATCTAAGCCACACAACAAGAACGATGATAACGGCAATGACGGCGAATTGAATGATCGTTTGAGTCGTCATGAATAACCTCCTGTTAGAACTGTGTTAAATAGATGAAGCAAGCTGGAACGGTCTCCGGAATCGGCAAAGGCCTTCATGGGAGACAGCAGCGAGTAAGAAGACGTTTCCGATAAGCAAAAGTCGGCGTATTTCACCCGTGATTTTAGTTATTGTGATTATTGTGCTAAACCGGAATCGGGATTATCCTTATTTCTCGGTCAATCGGGAAGTTCAGGCTCAGTCCGTCGCTCTGCGCAGCAGAGCATACGAGAGGAAAGCATAGAGGAGTATCGCCAGTGCCATACATCCTACGATCAGGTTGAAATGAGCGCTAAATCCTAGGGCGAATGGGCCCCACAGCCGATAATGCGTGAGCAGAAGCGCCGAGGCGCTAAGCAAGATGAGGGCGGCGGCAAGAAACATAAATAATCCGCCCGGACCGAACCGGCGATGCAAGCTGGAGACCGCAAACCCAAGGAAATATAAATGCAGCAGGAGCACCAAATAAATGATCAAATGTCCTAGCGGGCCGAATTGATTGATGAACGGGACATTAAAGAAGTGCATTCTTACGCCCCAACCATCCGTTGCCGACTCCACGAGAGAAAGCAAGCAGAGCAAAACGGCTGTAATTGTGTTGGTGATAACGGCCGCTAAAGCCGTGCCGAGAAAATAATCCCTTCTCCGCACGCAGAAGCCCAAAGCAAAGGGAAACGTATGGGCTAAAGTAACGGCGCCGATAACCGGCATGCTGAAAAAAATGGATGCAAGACCTCCGGTGTAGAACGGTTCCTGGTTATTGATCAAATAGCTGATGAACAGATTAATGATGAAGCTGGTAAACAAAATGACCCATGGGAACAGAAGGGAGGTCCATTTGGCTCTTATATGCATTTTCATCATACCCGGAATACGGTTCATAAAGCTTCGGCCTCCTTTCCCCCCGATTTGCCGTTAGTCAAATGGACGGATCAGCTGCTGCAAGGATACGGGCGCAAGCTCCAGTCCCAGAGCCTCTGCGCGCTGACGCTCCGCGGCGTTCAAGCTTCCCAAGATGGAAGCAGATACGAATGTGCCGAACGGTTCGCGCGAAATCGTGCGCTTACCCGCTATGAATGTATCGACGGTAGAAGCCGTACCGGCCACGGCAAACGCCTGCCCGCGCAGCGCCTCCGTCTCCTCATCGAGAATCAGCTTGCCCCGGTCGATGACGAGTACATGCTCCAGAATCCGGCTAACCTCGTCAATCAAATGCGTGGACAAGATGATCGTTCGCGGATGTTCCGCGTAATCCTCAATCAGCCTATCGTAGAACAGCCCCCTAGCGACGGCGTCCAGTCCCAAATACGGCTCGTCGAACATCGTCAGCGGCGCGCGGCTGGCCAGACCGACTACGATTCCTACCGAAGACAGCATCCCTCTCGACAGCTTCTTGATCCTTCGCTTAAGCGGAAGCTGAAATTGTTCAATCAAGGAATAGGCGAATTCTTCATCCCAATTCGGAAAGATCGATGGGGCCAGAGCCAGCACGTCCTCGACAAGGAAGTGCTCCGGGTATTTCTGACTTTCTTTGATAAAACAAATCCGGCTTAGGACGCGATTATTTTCATATGAAGATTGTCCGAATACTTTGATTTCTCCGTCGGTCGCAAATAACTGCGCTGCAATCATCTGCATAATCGTCGTTTTTCCCGCGCCGTTTCTGCCGAGCAGCCCGTAGATTTTGCCGGATTGAACGGAAAAGCTGATTCCGTCGACGGCTTTCACGCTGCCGAACGATTTATACAAATCGCGGACTTCAACAACATCGCTCATGAAGTTGACCCTCCTTTTCGTATCATCTCGGTCAATTGTTCCTTGGTAATCCCAAGCTTTGCCGCTTCGCGGATCATTGCGACGACATATTGCTCGTAAAACTGATGCTTGCGCTTTTCCAGCAATTCCGCACGGGCTCCCGCCGCTACAAACATGCCGATCCCTCGCTTTTTGTACAAGATGCCTTGATCGACCAGCAAATTGACTCCCTTGGCAGCCGTTGCCGGATTAATCTGATAAAAGGCGGCAAATTGGTTCGTCGACGGAACCTGCGATTCTTCGGGCAGCCGTCCTTCGACGATGTCATCCTCGATCTTCTCCGCTATTTGCATAAAAATAGGCCGGGTATTATCAATCATCAGCCCCATAATCGGATCACCAACTCTCCACTACTACATTGGTTAATTACTCATGTAACTAACTATAGAGGTACCGGTCTTGCGTGTCAATAGATGTATGCCGCTAATCATTGGTAAATCCCGTTTAAGAGAAGTATGCGTAAGAAAACGGTTAAGGTTTCAGCAAAATACTTCCGGGGAGGGGCAACCGGGAAAAAGTCTTTTTTTCTTGTCCAGACCGTGGTAAAGTGAGAAAGTCTAACATTTCCTATAGAAAAATGCTGTATGGTAGCGCGGTATTGTGTTAAAATATTCATTATGACCTAGCAGACCGGTGAACGGGGGATTCGTGATCGAATTAAAGATCCAGCCCGCGAATCGGGCGGAAAATTGTTAAGGATCCTAGGTAAGGATGGAGGAGAACCATGTCGGATTCAGGCAGCTTGATTAACAAAAACACGTCAAACAATCTACTTCGCAGAGATGTGCGATTCTTGGGGCATATTCTGGGCGAAGTGCTGGTTCATCAAGGCGGCAATGAGTTGCTGGCTATCGTGGAGCAAATCAGAGAGATGAGCAAGATGCTGCGCGCCCAGTACACACCCGAAATGTTCGCCGAATTCAAAGAGACGATCAACTCTTTGGCGCCTGATAAGAGACATCAGGTTATTCGTGCGTTCGCCATTTACTTCCAATTGGTTAACATTGCGGAGCAAAACCACCGTATTCGCCGCAAACGCGATTATGAACGTTCCGCAGGGGAAAATGTTCAGCCCGGTTCAATCGAGGATGTGGTGCGCGATTTGAAGCAGCAGCATATTCCTGCGGCCGAGGTTCAAGACATGATTCAGGGCATCTCCCTGGAACTGGTGATGACGGCTCACCCGACGGAAGCAAGCCGCCGCGTCGTGCTCGATATTCATCAGCGTATCGCCAACGACGTTATGGAGCTGGATAACCCGAGCTTGACGTTCCGCGAGCGCGAGCAGCTGCGGGCCAATCTGCTTGGCGAGGTTATCACCTTGTGGCAAACCGACGAACTGAGAGACCGCAAACCGACGGTCATCGACGAAGTTCGCAACGGGATGTATTATTTCGACGAAACGCTGTTCGACGTTCTGCCTGAAGTGTATCAGGAACTGGAACGCTGTCTGCATAAATATTATCCGGAGGAAGCATGGCACGTGCCCGTGTACATGAAGTTCGGCTCATGGATCGGCGGCGACCGCGACGGCAACCCTTCGGTGACCTCGGACGTTACATGGGAGACGCTGAACATGCAGCGTCAGCTGGCCCTTGAGAAATACGCCGAGCTGCTGCGCGATCTGCGCGATCATATGAGTTTCAGCAAAAACATCGTCGAAGTGACGCAGGAGCTTCTCGATTCGGTAGAGCTCGACCGTCACAATGTGGAGCTTCGCTCCGACGAAGTATGGCGCAACGAGAATGAGCCTTACCGGATTAAAGTCACTTACATGATTGAAAAAATTGTACGGGCGTCGAACCCGCGGGCCGGCGCCAATCAGAAATATAATTCGCCGGAAGAGTTTCTCGCCGATCTGAAAATTATCGAGCGCAGCCTGCGCAATCACTATGCGGACTTTATCGCCGACTCTTATGTAGTCAAGCTGATTCGTCAGGTTGAACTGTTCGGTTTCCACTTGGCGTCGCTGGATATTCGTCAGCACAGCAAAGAGCATGAAGCGGCTATGACCGAGATTCTCGCCAAGATGAGCATTTGCGACAATTACGCGGGACTTGGCGAAGAAGCCAAGATCGAGCTGCTAAGCGGCTTGCTGAGCGAGCCTCGTCCGATTACGTCGCCGTACATGGATTATTCGGAATCAACGCTCGAATGTCTGAACGTGTACCGCGTCGTGAAGAGGGCTCAGGAGGAGTTCGGCCGCCAGTGTATTAACAGCTACTTGATCAGTATGACTCAAGGAGCCAGCGATCTGTTGGAAGTGCTTGTATTCGCCAAGGAAGCGGGCCTGTACCGCAAGGAAAGCGACGGAACCGTGGTCTGTACGCTGCAGTCCGTACCGCTGTTCGAAACGATAGACGATCTTCATGCGGCACCGGATATTATGCGCACGCTGTTCCGAATTCCGGCTTACCGCGACAGCCTGATCAGCACGAGCCATTTGCAGGAAATTATGCTCGGATATTCCGACAGCAACAAGGACGGCGGCGTCATTACCGCCAACTGGGAGCTTAGAGTGGCGCTGCGCAGCATTACGGCCGCGGCGAAGGAATTCGGCGTGAAGCTGAAGTTTTTCCATGGCCGCGGTGGCGCATTGGGCCGCGGCGGCATGCCGCTGAACCGCAGCATTCTCGCGCAACCGGCCGATACGATCGGCGGCGGCATCAAAATTACGGAGCAGGGCGAAGTGTTGTCCTCCCGTTATTCGATGAAAGGCATCGCCTACCGCAGCTTGGAGCAGGCGACGTCGGCCTTGATTACGGCGGCGCTCATGTCGCGCAAGCCGCAAACCGAGGTGATCGAGCCGGAGTGGGAAGATTATATGAGAGATATTTCCGAGAATGCCCAGACGAAATATCAGGATCTGATTTTCCGCGACCCGGATTTCTTGACCTTCTTCAAAGAATCCACCCCTCTTCCGGAGGTTGGCGAGCTGAATATCGGTTCGAGACCTTCGAAGCGTAAAGGCAGCGACCGGTTCGAGGACCTGCGCGCGATTCCTTGGGTGTTTGCCTGGACGCAGAGCCGTTATTTGCTGCCGGCCTGGTACGCGTCGGGCAGCGGGCTATACAGCTACTACCAAGGCAAGGAAGAGAATCTGAAGGTATTGCAAAACATGTACCAAAACTGGTCGTTCTTTCAGTCCTTGATCGACAACTTGCAGATGGCTCTTGCCAAAGCAGACCTTTTGATCGCCAAAGAGTACGGCGGCATGATCAAGGATTCCGTGATCGCGGAGCGGATTTTCAATCTGATCAGCGAAGAGTACGACCGCACGTCCGATCTCATCTTGAAAATTACCGGACAGCAGGAAATTTTGGATAACGTACCGGTCATTCAAGAGTCGATCCGTCTTCGCAATCCGTATGTCGATCCGCTTAGCTATATGCAGGTGCAGTTGTTGTCCGAGCTGCGGGCACAGCGGGAGCTGAACGAAGACGACAGCCTGCTGCTTCGCGAAGTGCTCTTGACCATCAACGGCATTGCAGCTGGACTGCGGAATACGGGCTGATACGTCAACAGCCGGATGGGCCGAGCGGAAAGCCGGTCTGTCATGAAAGTCGGGTTGCCTGAAAGTCGGGCTTCCCGGCTTTTTATTTTTGTTTAGGAAATGATGCGCAGCCATATCCTGTGGATATCCGGGGTCTCCCCCGAAAGGAATGTCTACCCATAGAACGATTCCAGAGGAAGGGTCAGACGCCGATCCAGCTTAGGCTGGATGCGGACGGAATAAGCTTCAGAGCATCACGTCACTCTTGGGGGATTTGTTCTTGCATCATTACCGGACAGATTCCGACAAATCCGGATTGATTCCGGATGAATCTTTTGGGATAAACTGTACATAAGGCGGTATGGTTTGGTATGATTTTCAAAGGGGCAGGAATCACTCCCGCAAGCGAGCGGGACGTCCTAACGATGCCGTGTCCATAAGTTTGGAGCGGGATCGGAAGTCTGGAGGAATGTCGTTTGAACGAAATGGATGTAAGGCTCGTCAAGCTGGCCCGCAAAGGAGACAGGGTGGCTTTTGCCGAGCTGGTAGAGCTGTACAAGGATAAAATATTTCACCTGGCGAACCGTATGCTGCATAACCGTCACGAGGCGGAGGAGATAGTACAGGAAACCTTTTTGAGAGTGTATACGAATTTGGAACGGTACGATGAGAATCAGAAGTTTTCCACCTGGATTTATCGTATCGGTACGAATCTGTGCATAGATCGCCTTCGAAAGCGAAAGCCCAATTATTCCCTTGATGCCGAAATGAATGACGGTGAAGGGACCGATTGGTATGCGATGCTGCCGAGCAACGAAGACGCTCCCGACGATCAGGTTGTTCTAAGCGAGACGCAAACGGAAATCCGCAAGTCGATCGACGCGCTGCCGGAGAAGTACAAGTCGGTGGTCATTTTGCGTTATTTACAGGATCTGTCCCTCCAGGAAATCAGCGACGTATTGGCTATGCCGGTAACGACGATCAAGACGCGGCTGCACCGCGGCAGGGAATATTTACGTAAAAAATTAGAGCATGTTTTATAATCCGAATATGAAACAAAATCGTCTGTCATACGTAATGTTATACACAAGCTTTCATGGACTTAGAAAGGAGTGGCTCATATGGATTGCAGGGAAGCCCTTCCTTTGATGCACGAATATTTGGATGGCGGATTGAAGGGTAGGGAAGCCTTAGCGTTAAAGGAGCACTTGCTTGTTTGTCCGGCTTGTAGGGAGCGTCTGAAACAGCTGGAAAAAGTCGAGGCGCTCGTTCAAGCGTGGCCGCAGCAGGAAGTGCCGTCGGGATTGACGGAACGCATTATGCAGGCGCTGCCTCCCGAGAGACGCAAGCAACCGTGGTGGCTGTGGGTTCGCCGTCATCCGGCCGCATCGGTTGCGGCTGTGTTCGTTCTTGTGATGATGGGCAGCTTCATATCGCTATGGAATGAAGACACCGAGCTTCTGGTCAAGGGGTCGGATCTTTCGTCGGTCGTCATTAAAGGAGATACGGTGTACGTGCCGGAAGGGAAGACAGTAGCGGGAAATCTTATGGTGGAGAACGGAAAGGTGCAGGTGGACGGAGACATTAAAGGCAATATCGTCGTGATCGACGGCACGGTAGCGATGGCCTCGACGGCGCACATATCCGGCCAAGTGACCGAAATCGATCAGGCGTTCGGTTGGCTTTGGTATAAGATGAACGACTGGGTTTCCACCATTTCGCAGGCCAAATAGTTCATACGAACCATTTTTCGAAAATCCTCCCTAATTCGGTGTGTGAAAGGGAGGGTTTTTTTTTCATAATGTGGTATGATGATAAGAAGGGATAACAGATAAAAAAGCGCAATCCCGGTTGGGGGCATAAGCGATGGATTTCATACCTGCCATCAGTATTAAAGACATTGTGGATATACTAATAGTAAGTTATGTTATATACAATCTCATCCTGCTTGTCAGAGGCACCCGGGCGATTCAACTGCTGAAAGGAATTTTCGTCGTCGTACTGACCTGGGCGCTCAGCATATGGTTTAAGCTGAATACGCTCCAATGGATGATGAACCAGATGTTTACCTTCGGGGTGCTGGCCGTCATCATCATTTTCCAGCCGGAGCTGCGCAGAGCCTTGGAGCAATTGGGGCGCGGAACGTTGTTCAGCCGCGGGGTTACCGAGGACGATCAGGAGTTGAACCGGCGGATCGGCGAAGTGCTTAAGGCCGTCAATTATTTAGCACGCAGAAAAATAGGGGCGTTAATCGTATTCGAACGGGAAACCGGACTTAAAGATTACATCGAATCGGGCATATCTATCGAAGCTCATATTAGCTCGGAGCTGCTCATTAACATTTTTATCCCCAATACGCCGCTGCATGACGGCGCCGTGCTGCTTAGCGGGAACCGGCTGATGGCCGCAGGCTGTTATTTGCCGCTGTCCGAGAATCCGTTCATCAGCAAGGAGCTGGGAACCCGGCACCGCGCGGCGATCGGCATGAGCGAAGTGTCCGATGCGATCTGCGTGATCGTCTCCGAGGAGACGGGACAGGTGTCGCTGGCCATGAACGGGCATGTGCTCCGGGATATCAAGGAAGAGACGCTGCTCTCCAAGCTGTTCGAGGAGCTGAAGTCGAAGACGAAGGCCAAGGAAAAAAGCTCCATTTGGAAATGGAGGCTGCGATAGATGGATCGTTGGTTGCGCAATACGAATGTCGTGAAGGTCGTTGCCCTGGTGATCGGGATTATGCTATGGCTGGTCGTGCACATGGAGGACAACTCAGTGCCGGGGACAAGCGTTACGGGAGTTAGGGAGGAGCAAATTTCCAATGTGTCCGTAACGCCGAAATACGATGCGAATCAATATTATATCGAATCGATAGATCCGGCTCAGGTCGTCGTGACGATATCGGGCAAAGATTCGATTCTGAAAAAAGCGATGGGGGCGAGCAATTACTCCGTCGAGCTGGATTTAACGAGCTACGGCAAGGGAGAGCGGATCGTGCCGCTGACTCCTGTAGGTTTCCCTACGGGCGTCACGGTCAAAATCACCCCGCCGAACGCGAAGGTTGTCATTGACGAGAAATCCAACAAGCAGATGCCGGTTACCGTCAATGTGACGGGAATTCCTGCCGTCGGGCTCAAAGCGGGTCAGCCCGTGGTGAAGCCGAATAAAGTCACCGTGACGGTACCGAGCGGCAGCATCGACAATATCGAGTCCGTGCGGGCCGATGTCAATGTGGAGAAAGCCGGGTCCGCCGTTTCAAGCAAAGCGCGCCTTGTCGCCTATGACAAGGACGGCAAAGTGATGGAGATGGCTACGATCAATCCGGCGGTCGTCGAGGTGGAAGTACCGATCACGAGTCCGTTTACGACGGTGCCGCTGCAGCTTAAGCTTGTCGGGGAACCGCCGCGGGGATTCAGCGTAGCTTCGCTGCAGCAAAATACGGACAAGGTGACGGTGTACGGTCCTCAGGACGTGCTTAACCGCATGGAGTATTATGAGGGACCGAGCATTAATCTCGCCGATCTGAAGGAAGAGAAGGAGTATACGCTGTCGCTGGATATTCCGCTTGCGAACAAGGCGACGCAGCTCGATCCCGCCAAGGTGGAAGTGAAGATCAACATCGTCGCCTCGGCGACGAAGACGCTGGAGCAAATCCCGCTGTCCATCATCGGGCAGAACGACGGCTTCGACACGAAGGTGGTGCTGCCGGAAAGCGGCAAGCTTAGCCTTAATGTGGAGGGAGCACCGGCGCTGTTGGATAAAGTGAAGGCGCAGGATGTGCAGGCGATTCTGGATGTGAGCAACCTGCCTCCGGGCCGCCATGAGCTGCCGGTGGTGTTCAATTTGCCAACGTTCATTAAGAAAGGGCCGCAGCAGGATTTCAAGGCTACGGTCGAGATCAGCGCCAAGCAGGGCGCGCAGAGCAGCCCGAACGCTCAGAATAATCAGAAGAGTCAGAGCGATCAGAACGATCAGAATGCCGGCTCAAGCGATACGGCCAAGCAATAACTACGCAAACAAAGTTCATTGGGAGAAGAAAGGGAGATTCGGTTCATGGGGAAATATTTTGGGACTGACGGAGTACGCGGCGTAGCCAATCAGGAGCTTACTCCGGAGTTAGCATATAAGATCGGCCGCTGCGGCGGTTATGTATTGGCAGGACAAGTGGAGAAGCCGAATGTCGTCATCGGCCGCGATACGCGGATTTCCGGAACGATGCTGGAGGCGGCGCTGGTCGCGGGACTGCTGTCCATCGGAGCGAATGTAATCAGGCTGGGCGTCGTCTCGACGCCGGCCGTCGCGTACTTGACCCGCACGCTGAAGGCGGACGCCGGGGTCATGATCTCGGCTTCCCACAATCCTGTGGAAGACAACGGAATCAAGTTTTTCGGCGGCGACGGATATAAGCTGTCCGACGAGACGGAGCTGGAGATTGAGCGGCTGATGGATGCGGAAGTCGACGAGCTGCCTCGGCCGGTCGGCGGAGATCTGGGCACGGCGGTAGATAACGACGAAGCGAAGTATCAATACCTGGACTTTGTAAAATCGACGGTAACCTCCTCGTTCCAAGGCTTCAAGATTGCGCTCGACTGTGCGAACGGCGCGGCTTATGAACTGGCTCCGAAAGTATTCGAAGCTTTGGGAGCGGAAGTGATTACGGTCGGTGCGGAGCCGAACGGCCGCAACATTAACGATCATTGCGGATCGACGCATCCGGAAGCGCTGCAGAAGGTTGTTCTGGGGCATCAAGCGGCGCTGGGACTCTCCTTCGACGGCGATGCGGACCGTCTTATCGCGATTGACGAGAACGGAGAAGAAGTCGACGGCGACTTCATCCTGAGCATCTGCGGTTATGCGCTGAACGAAGCGGGGCGGCTCAACCAAAGCACGATTGTGACGACGGTGATGAGCAATATCGGCTTTTTCAAAGGGATTGAGGCGGCCGGCTTGAAGGCGGCGCAGACGGCGGTCGGCGATCGTTATGTGATGGAGGAAATGCGCAAGGGCGGTTACAATCTCGGCGGCGAGCAGTCGGGCCATGTGATTTTCTTGGACTATAATACGACGGGAGACGGCATTCTGACGGCGCTGCAGCTGATGGATACTTTGGCGAAATCGGGCAAGAAGCTGAGCGAGCTGAAGCAAATTATGCGCAAATATCCGCAGAAGCTGGTTAACGTACGCGTAGCGGACAAAAGCAAATGGAAAGAAAACACCGCGATCGCCGAGGCTATCGCCAAAGTCGAGAACGAGCTCGGCGACAACGGCCGCGTCTTGGTCAGACCGTCCGGCACGGAGTCGTTAATTCGCGTTATGGCCGAAGGCCCGGATAAAGAGCAAGTGGAAGCCTACGTTCAAGAAATCGCGGATGTCATTAAGCAGCAATTGGGCTAATACAGCAATTATTTTTTTATTATATATCGGCAATATGCAAGCAACGGTTATGAAAATTCTCTGGCGGGCATGACCCGTCGGGGAATTTTTATTTTTGTGCCTGACGTGATGAAAATATCATGAAAATATCTGTTGCACATCATCATGAAAATGAATAAGATGATAGTATGCTTTTACTCCGAAATGGAAAGGTGGGCAGAGGTTAACCATAAGAACAGCGCCAGAACTTGCGAGGGTGTTACGTCCGGATGAGGACCGTCCGGGGCCGGGCAGCCGCTTGCAAGTTGACGAGGTGAAGGTGTTCGAAACATTCGGCGGGGACCTTCCGGTAGGCGATCACTACCGTATAAGTCGGAATGCAAAACCTTCGGGCAACCGGGGGCACAAGAGTCCGGCATGACGAGGAAAGACGCGAACCCTTTATTTGCTTTGCAAGCAGCGTTAGCCACATAGTCGCTATATAAGATATGTGATGACAACGGTGCGGTATGAATGACAAATGCCGCCGTGTGCGGTCGCTTATCTTCAAAACGACGTCGATAAGCGGGTTTCTCAAAATAGCAGGAGGTTCTATCCCTTATGTGTGGTATCGTTGGATACGTTGGTAAACGTAATTCTCAAAATATATTGATTGAAGGCTTGAAAAAACTAGAGTACCGCGGCTATGACTCCGCCGGAGTCGCCGTGTTTACGGAAAACGGCTTGCAAGTGAAAAAGTCGAAAGGCCGCTTGGCCAACCTGGAGTCGAAGCTGGGAGAATCGCCATTGAACGGATCGATCGGGATCGGCCATACCCGTTGGGCGACTCACGGCAAACCGTCCGATGTTAACTCGCATCCGCATACGGATAATTCGAATAAATTTTCAGTCGTTCATAACGGGATTATCGAAAACTATGTTTCCTTGAAAGAAGAATTGATCGCCAAAGGCCATGTATTCGTATCGGAGACGGATACGGAGGTTATTTCTCACCTGATCGCAAGCTTGTATGAAGGCGACATCGTGAAAGCGGTGCAGCAAGCCGTGAAACGGATGAGCGGCGCTTTTGCCTTGGGCGTTCTGACGGAGTATGAGCCGGAGAAGCTGGTGGCCGTGCGCTTGTCCAGCCCGCTGATCATCGGCGTCGGCGAAGGCGAGAACTTCATCGGTTCCGACATTCCCGCCATTCTGGATTACACCCGCAACGTGTACATTCTCAATGACGGAGAAATGGCGGTTTTGACGAAAGATGGTGTCGAATTAATGACACTGGAGGGGAATTTTATTTCCCGGGAATTATTTTATGTCGATTGGGATATTATGACGGCGGAAAAAGCTGGATTCGATCACTTCATGATGAAAGAAATCCATGATCAGCCGAAAGCTTACCGCGATACGATGGGCGCACGTCTGGACCCGTCCGGCAGCAAGGTTGTTCTGGATGAAATGAACATGAGCGAGGAGCAAATCCGCGCGATCCGCAACGTTCACATCATTGCTTGCGGTACCGCCTATCATGCCGGTCTCGTAGGAAAAAGCATCATCGAGAAGCTGGCGAGAATTCCGGTAGAAGTTGATGTAGCATCCGAATACCGCTACCGCGAGCCGATCATTAACAAAGATACGCTTGTCATCGTAGTCAGCCAATCCGGTGAAACCGCCGATACGCTGGCGGCGCTTCGCGAAGCGAAACGCAACGGCGCGGCTGTGCTTGCCATCACCAACGTGGTCGGCAGCTCGGTTGCCCGCGAAGCGGATCATGTGATCGTCACTTGGGCCGGCCCTGAGATCGCCGTCGCTTCGACAAAAGCTTACACGTCCCAACTGATCGCCTTCTATCTGTTCGGGCTTCAGCTGGCCCAAACGCTCGGTACGCAGGATGCCGGCTTCATCGCCAATGTGATCGCCGAGATGAAGCTGCTTCCTGAGAAAGTCGAGCAAATCCTGGCGCAAGCCGACAGCATCAAAGGATGGGCGGAGCAAGTCGCCGCTCATGACAACCTGTTCTTCATCGGCAGAGGTCTCGATTACGCTGTGGCGCTGGAAGGCTCCTTGAAGCTGAAGGAAATTTCTTACATTCATTCCGAAGCTTATGCGGCCGGCGAATTGAAGCACGGTACGCTGGCTTTGATCGAGGATGACGTTCCGGTCATCGCGCTCGGTACGCAGGAAGATCTGCTGGAGAAGACGATCAGCAATATTAAGGAAGTAAAAGCCCGCGGCGCGCATGTGTTCGGCGTTCAATCCGAAGGCCAAACCGAGCTTGCCAAAGCCGTCGACGGCGTGTTCACGATTCCTCGCACGCTGACGCTGCTGACGCCTGCGCTGTCCGTTATCCCGCTGCAGCTGCTGTCCTACTACGCGTCCCTGGCGCGCGGCAACGATGTCGATAAGCCGCGGAACTTGGCGAAGAGCGTGACGGTGGAGTAAGGGGAAGAAGGCAATCATATCAGATGTGCAATGAAATTAAACTCGTTCCGAGCAAATGCAGGATTATTTCCTGACATTTGCTCGGATTTTTTATTGGGCCAAGGACAGGAAATGCAGGGCTCTTCGGGTCAGGGTCATATTCACGTCGCAATCCAAATCGTCAACTTGCGGTAGCCAACACGCCCTTAGTATGTGCGTCTCTATCCAGTTATTCATTAGCAACAATGAATTCAATAACTTTAGCTTGACCCGGATAACTATCAAAGAGGGGGCCTACACTCCATGCTTTCACTTTTTGTCCGATCTTAAGATCATTAAATAGAATCCTCTCCCTAGAATCGATGCCAATAAATGCATCAGGACTGAAAGAGACCCATACGGCATCTGGATCACCATTAGTATTCATTTTATCCTTATCAGTAATAAGTACCCTTTTAGTTTCAGCATCAATGGATGATATCTCTCCAACAATATTAGCCGATTCCGGAATAATAAATTGATCGATTATCAGGTCAAAATTATTTTGACCTAGTAACTGATAGATTGAATTTATCAACCCGCTTACTTCTGAAGCTTTTAAAAGCGAACGATGGTCATTGAGTTTTCTTATGGTCATAGTTAATTTACTATCAACAATATCGATACTTATTAGTTCAAGTGATTTTTTGTGAAGAAAATCAGCTATTGTAGACATCTTGCTTTGGATAACATTGGAGCTTATCTTTGCTCCCCCATTTTGAAGTTCCACTGTTTGAGCAGCTTCGTTCCAATTTACTAGAAGACCTGTCAATGCAGCTGCATCACGAAGCTTAAGATACGTTGAACCGTCGTAAATCATTGGCGAACTCTCAAGTTTAACCGTCTTTCCGTCCAGCGTGATAGGCAGATCCGGTCTAAGATATGCTTCCACCTTTTGCAGACCGGCTTCAGCATATGCAGCTGAAGCCGTTGCGATTATGATTCCCGCCAATAACCCAGGGACAAATTTCTTCATATTCACACTCTCCTAAAGAATAAATTTTTTTTCTGCCCTTCGAGCAAAATTTAAATCGTGGAATGCTTCATATCAATGTTGTAAATCTCGATAATAACAACGACGTTAAAAAAATGATAGAGTCAATAGACCGAACAATAACTTTTCAATCGTTCGATACGTTAAACTATCTAGAGCTATTATTACATTATTGAAGGGATCGTTATAGTGATGCTTAATAGAAAAGCTGCGGTGTTATTTTTTTATTTTTGCAATGATTATTCTTTCAACCGGTTGCATCTCTAGGCCTTCTGAATCTGAAGAGTCAGTCGAACAGAAGGTGGTTGCGCATCTGTTGGCAATGGGGTATAAAGAATCCGATTTTAATGTCGATGTTAAATAGGGCTTGCTGAACGACCAAAAAATCCAGTAACGACAAGGGTTTGATGCGCATTTCGTCGAATTCATATGCAAGGAAATCGTTTCAAAACGATGAAAAACCGTGCACATGGAGGATGACGATCATG
>NZ_JANYUY010000079.1 GCF_025060755.1 Paenibacillus doosanensis | reverse complement strand
CCCCTTTGAGGGGCAAGCCCGGGACCGCTCGCGGTTGGCAGACTTTCAGTGCGCCTTCTTAGGCGCGTGCTAGTACCATGCCCTTATAGGGCTGATGGAAGCCACCGGCTAAGCCGGTGGTTATGACTGTGTCCCCAAAATCGGATACGAAAGGTTGTGATGAGAATGATGCTTTATTTTGCAACGGTTTTGCCGGGAATGGATCGAGAGCTGTCGCAATTGGATGTCATGGGTCGATGCGGGGCGTCCAGGTACAATTCCATATAAAGTTAACGACAGCTGTGCGGGGAAGCATACGTATTCCCGGTTTGACGCGTTCGCAGCGTATGCGTGCGGGATAGAGAGACGCGATTCCCGTTGCCGTCATGGCGGTTCGGGGGACACGAACTGGAATTTTCGACTCGATAATGATGAGGAGGATGAGGTCTTTGCGCTAAGGCTGACGGACGCTGCATTCCGATACCGCTGCGGCGCAGGCTGCGGTTATTATTGTGCTGCCCGATGCTTGGGGATGTGAGAGAGATGCAAGACGGTCACCTGCTTGTCAAAAGCGGACTGCATGATGGAATTGGGCGATTTGCCCGTGACGCCGGACGTCCTTGAACTCGAGGGACAGCTCCGGAACAGGGCTGTGGAATAAAGGAATGCCTTTTCCAAGCAGCACCGGTACGGTCGAAACGATAAATTCGTCGATCAGTCCCGCCTGCAAAAAGTCGTCCGCCAAGCCCGCCCCGCCGACCGGCCATATGCTCTTGCCCTGCTGCCGCTTCAGCTTCGCGACGAACGAAGAGACGTCTTCACGAACAAACTCGACGTTCGGATCTTCAGGCGCAAGCGAGCGCGTAAACACATAGCACCGCTGATCGGGATACGGAAATTGCTTCGAGAGCGATTCGAGCTGATCGCACGTGGCGCGCCCCATAATCACCGTATCGATCCCCTGCATAAACGAGGCGTAGCCGTTGAATCCCTCTCTTTCGACGCCGATCAGCCAATCGATGTCTCCGTTTTCTCTGGCAATGTCCCGTCGAGCGATACCGCGATGTACAGCACGACTTTCCTTTTAAGTAACCCGACTTCAATAGCAATGTAACAAACCGAATATGACAACCGCTGACATATTGATATGGTACAATGAAAAATATAGAAGCTAACAAGCAAGGAGGGAGCTCGGCCTTGAGAGCGGATCGATTGCTGTCCATTTTGTTATTGCTGCAAAACCATGGAAGAATGACGTCGCGGGAGCTGGCGGAAAAGCTGGAGGTGTCGGAGCGGACGATCTTCCGCGACATGGAGGCACTTAGCTCGGCGGGCATTCCGGTGTATGCCGAGCGCGGCTCCGGGGGAGGCTGGGCTTTGACGGAAGGCTACCGAACGGATTTGACGGGAATGAAGACGGAGGAGATTTTCTCGCTGCTGCTGTCCATTCCTTCCAGCCTGCTCGATGACCTCGGAATAAAGGGCGACTTCGAAGCCGCCTTCCAGAAATTGTTGGCGGCGTCGCCGGACGCAATCCGGGAAAACGCCGAATGGGTAAGGCAGCGGATTCATATAGACGGCGCGGGCTGGCATCAATCGCACGAATCGTTCGAGCATCTTCGTACGGTGCAGGAAGCGGTGTGGGAGGAACGCAAGCTGTATTTACAATACCGCAAGGAAGATGCGATCGCGGAGCGCACCGTGCATCCGCTCGGGATCGTCGCCAAACGGAATATTTGGTATTTGGTCGCCGAAACGGACGGAGATATGCGCACGTACCGGATCTCCCGTCTTGCCTGCGCCCGTAAGCTGGAGGAGCGGTTCGAGCGCCCGGAGGGGTTCGATCTGGAGACGTATTGGGAACAATCTACGGAGCGGTTCAAGAGAGCGCTGCCCAAGTACCCTGCGCGGGTTCGCGTCAACGAAAGGCTGCGTGCGCGCATCGGTCGAGAGCGTTATGCCAAAATTAGCGGCGGCCAGGAAGAAGCGGAGGACGGCTGGCTGGAGCTCGACGTTGAATTCGAAACGCTCGAATCCGCCTGCGAAATCATTCTCAGCTACGGTCCGCACGCGGAGGTGTTGTCGCCGCTGGAACTAAGGATGAAAGTCGTAGAAGAAGTGAAAGCGATCGCGGCGGTCTACGGAATGTGAAGCTGCGGCCCGGCGAATAGCGCTGTCTTTGCGCGCGGAACATGGCCCGCTTAACGTCGGCACCGGTCGCAATTTCTTCGTCTTCAATTCCGTTCATGGAATGCAGCCGGGCGCGCTCGCGAACATGGCGGAGGCCGCGCGTCGGCGATGTCATCATGGCGCATCATTTTAGTTGCTTTAGGGAAAGGAGCTGAACGGCACTTGCAGCCTGTGCACACTCGCGGCGGCGGCAGGGCGTCCCGGCCGCATCTGCTTACGGTCGGTGCGATGGCGGCGATGGCCGCCGTGATCGACCTGATCGTCCACCAAGCGCTCGGCCATGGCTTGGCCGCGCTGCTGCTGGACGCCGGCCCGCTGCGGCTGACGGGCCTGGACGCCGCCTATGCAAGCGACGGGCTCGCTCCCGCCGCGCGGCGGACGCTCGCCGCAGCCGGAGCGGCGGCGAATATCGCCTTCGGCCTCGCGGTGATGCTCGTCCAGCGCGCATATCGCCCGAAGCGGCCGCATGTCCGCTACGGCTTCTGGCTGCTCGGCCATACGAATATGTATATGGCCGGCGGCTGCATGACGGCGTTCGCCTTCGCGCAGCGCGGCGACGTCGGGGCTTTCCTGAGCGGCCTGGAGCCGCCGCTCCTGCTAATGGCCAGGGCCGGCTTCGCCGCGCTCGGCCTAGCCGTCTGCTTGTCCGCGCTGCTGCATGGCGCGCGGACGCTGGAGCCGTTCGCAGCGGGTTCCCGCGCTGCGGTCAGACGGACCGCCGTTCGCCTGGCGGTCCTGCCTTACGCCGTGATCGCGGCGATGGCGCTGCTCGGCGGGGCGCTGCACGGCGCCGGGGGCGGCCTGGCGGAGCAAGCGGCGTACTCCTTGTGGGCGAGCCAATGGTATCTGCTGCTCACCCCTCTCGCGGTCAGGCCAGCCGAGGAGAAGCGCCCGCTCGTTCCGGGACGTTCGGCGCCGCTCATCGCCATGGGCATTGCGGCGGCGATTGCGTATATCGTTTTTCTGGCTCCCGGCCTGCCGTTCTAACCGTTATAGTGCCGAAGGGAGGGGGCGGCCAACCGCATTCATGCTGCCGGTAACCGTTCTCTCGCTGCCTGGAATCGGCACCGAAGCTGCCGACCGACGATCGAAGTGTAGCGCCGCCGCTTGCGGGAATGGAGGCTAACGGACACAGCTGCAGTTATTTCGTTAGGATCGGCTGCTTTTCAACGGCAGCGGACACCACAGCGCTTATTGACTCCCATTTGTTACTGAATTATATATTTTTAGTCAAATAACTGCGCTTATGTCCGTTACAACTCCAAAAGCTTGATATTTGTGTACATAGAGGCCGCTGCGTCCGTTAGATATTTCTCGGTGCTGTACGGCGATGCAGAACAGCCCGAGCAGCCCGAACAGCCCGTGGGGACACAACCCCGGCGAGTTTGCTCATCCTGCAGATCCGCAGTCCGTGCAGCCCCACAAACGGGAGGCCTTCTGTTATAATGAAGCAGAAAGAAAGGATGGGGTGGCAGAGATGATCAAATTGGTAGCATTCGACGTGGACGGTACGCTGCGCGACCGGGACTACTTGCCCGACTCTACGCGGGCCGCATTGCAGAAGCTGAAGGAACGGGGCGTCGCGCTGGCCCTATGCACGGGACGGAGCGAGTACGAGATGGAATCGCTGCGCAAGGAGCTCGGCATCGATTGGGCGATTACGTGCAATGGCAGCCATATCGGATACCGCGGCAAAACTGTCTTCGGCAGCGCTTTTCCGAAGGATACGGTGCGCCGTTGGCTGGAAGAAGCCGAGCGGCTGAAGCATACATTTTTGCTGTACGGCTCGGAGCTGATGTTCATGAACCGTGCGGAAGATCCTCATTTTCGCCAAAGCCAGCGGGAAATCGGCTTTATGGAGCCGGTAACGCTGCCTTCTCCGGAAGAGGTTCCCGATATATATCAATGTATCGTATTTTGCGAGGAGCATGAAGAAGGCGTCTACACCGGGGGACGGAAGGACGCGTATTATATACACCGTTGGCGGCCCTGGGCCGTCGATATTAACCCTACCGGCATGAACAAAGCCGTAGGTCTACGCAAGCTGATGGACCATCTGGGGCTTCAGCCCGAAGAAGTCGCCGCGTTCGGCGACGGCCACAACGACTTTGAAATGATCGAGCTGGCAGGCAGCGGCATTGCCATGGGCAACGGCTCGGACGAGCTGAAGGCCAAAGCCCGTTATGTGACCCGGACGCTGCAAGATGGCGGTATCGCCTATGCGGTAGATCAATGGATTTTACCGGCTTAGGCCGGCAGGGGAGTCAAGCGCGAACAACCCGAGAGGATAAGAACTCGAGGTCATACCTCGCAATAAAGGAAGGAGCAGGCTGCCTATTATGCAGCTGCTCCTTTTTGACATTGCGGCAGGCAGCATGTTCAAGGCTCCCGCAATGCGCCTGAATCCGCTTTAGAAGCCAAGGGGCCTGCTTGCGGCCAGATTGGGACCCGCTAGGCAGCCCATCCGCTTCCTTGCGATTAGCCGGAGGTTTTACCGCATGCGGCAGGTTTGCGGCAGCGGCTCTCAGCCTTGGGTTTGATGCTCGGTCAGACTCGCTAACGAAACTTCCCGCTCTTGTTCGGGACTGTTCAAAGGATAGATGCGCGCCGTTCCGTTATCTTCGAATACCTGCTGAATATAGACCGGAACTCCGTCGCAAGTAACATTGGCCATCACCGGAGAAGCGGCTATTTCTTGCGCTCGCTGCATATTCATCATTTCATACCTCCATAAAGAATATCGTCCCAAACGGGCTGCTATTTAGTATGCGCAGCTTGCAGACGGTTTATTTTCTTCGGACGAAACGGAGGGGAAACCGGGGGCGGCGGAAAAAACAGCCTTAATCATTTTCTCCCCGATAAAGGTGAACGGTGCGTGGTACAATGGTTCACGGAAGTTTAGCGAGGTTTCTACGGCGGCTTTCCTGGGAATAACGATGAAGCTGAGGTTAATTTTAACACTCAGCAACCTTTTAGCGGCAAGCCTCGTTTAAGATTACGCGCAGCTACAGTTTTTTTGTAACCGCAAGAAAGGATGAGAGCATAGATGACTTCTGCTTCGCAAGGGATGGGGGCATTATTTGGCAACAGGTTCGTACAGGCGATCCTGTTATCCGGATTATTTCTGCAGATCGGCATTTGGGTCCGGAATTTCGCCGTTTTGTTATTCGTCATGGATCAGACGGGCGGCGATCCGTTCGCCGTATCGATGATTTCCGTAGCGGAATTTGCGCCGATCTTTATATTTTCGTTTATAGGAGGCACGTTTGCCGACCGCTGGAAGCCGAAGCGGACGATGGTATGGTGCGATGTGTTGAGCGCGGTTTCCGTATTCGCTGTTTTACTCACGCTTGTGTTTGCGACATGGAAGGCGGTCTTTTTCGCGACGCTCGTTTCCGCTATTTTATCGCAGTTTTCGCAGCCGTCCGGGATGCGCCTGTTTAAAACGCATGTGCCCGGCGAGCTCATTCAGATGGGGATGTCCATTTATCAGACGATGTTCGCCCTGTTTATGGTGCTGGGACCTATTCTCGGGACATTTGTTTACCAGCATTACGGGATTCAGACGGCTATTTTCATTATGGGGGTCGCGTTTTTGCTGTCCGCCGCCGTTCTGTTGTTTCTTCCCGCCGACCCGGCGCCGTCCGAGAATAAGCCGGTTACCAGGCTGAAAGAAGAGATGGCCGCCGGCTTCCGGTACGTTCTCTCCAAGCAGGTGCTGAGCACGCTCGGCGGCTGTTTCTTGACGGCCGGTCTGGCGCTCGGCTTGATCCAGCCGTTAGGCGTGTTTCTGGTGACCGAGCGGCTTGGCTTGCCCAAGGAAAATATTCAATGGCTGATGACCGCCAACGGGGTGGCGATGATCATCGGCGGCGTTCTTGCGATGACCATGTCCAAAAGCTTCAAGCCGCAGACGATGCTGGTCATCGGGATGATCGTAAGCGCGGCCGGCATGGTAGTAACCGGCTTGTCGACGTCCTTGTGGCTGACGCTCGGCGCGCAATTTGTTTCCGGCTTGGTGCTCCCGGCGATTCAGATCGGCATTAATACGATGATTCTGAGCAATACGGAAGAATCGTATGTAGGCCGGGTCAACGGGATTCTCAGTCCGCTCTTTATGGGCGGGATGGTGTTGACGATGAGCTTGTCAGGTTGGCTGAAAAGCATGTTTCATATCGTAGCTATGTACGAAACGGCCGCCGTTTTGTTCGTCATCGGTGTTCTGGTCATGCTGCCTTTGTACCGTGGCGGAGTGCGGAGCGAGGCCGGTTCGCCGGGAGAGGCGTAACACCCGGTGAAATGTAGAGCGACCGCCCGGATTCATATTCCGGGCGGTTTTTAAGCTGGGCGGGTACAGACAAGAGACCTCCCCAGTATAGCTTTCAGGGAAGAATACCCAAGAACGTTGCCGATAGCCGGCGTTTAGCGGAGGGCATTCTCCGTTACCTGCGGATTAGAGGTTATCTTTGCGGAAATACGGATGAGCGCTGCCACAAAATTCGTCTTTTTCGCAGTACGAAATCGAATGTTGGTAGACTGGCACGCAATGGTGGCGGTTAACAACCTCAACCGGATGAATGACTTGAACGAGTTGCGGGTGATAAAAGTTTCTTACTATTCTGCGCGGATCAGTAATAATCGGATCCGCTGGCGGGCAACAATGTCTATGCGAACGATATGCCATTACCTATCAGCTCCTCTCATGATCTGAGATAGTATACGACGATCGCCGGCCGGCGGCTTGTGCCCTTGCCTAATTTATACAGAAACAAAAATCGTCCGGTACAGGCACCGGCGCGGACTTCAAGCAGGAAAAAATGCTGCGGGAAGAGGGGAACGAGCGCATAATTATCGGCTGATAATAATTATCATTATTGGCTATACTGTATTTGAGCAAGCAAAAAGACAGCCCATATCCCGATAGGCTGCCTTTCCGAAAAAAAATTAGATCTTCGATTCAAACGTTTTGCAGTCGGTTTCCGCCGAGTTTCTGGCTTTATCGTTGTGATTGCTGACTACATAAATAGAAGAAGCGTTGCACTGATTGCCTGCAGCCCAATACTTACAGGAGTTGACTTCGCACATTACGTCTCTCGCCATGGATTCTCACCTCCTTATCTAACTAGCATGGGCAAATCAGGCACGGTTTTATACTCCGCGCCAGGCTAAATCCGGGCTTTTTTGCTGTTTAGGAAATGAAGCGCAGCCATATCCTGTGGAAATCCGGGGTCTCCCCCGAAAGTAAAGTCTACCCATAGAACGATCCCAGAGGAAGGGTTAGACGCCGATCCAGCTTAGGCTGGATGCGGACGGAATAAGCTTCAGAGCATCACGTCACTTTTGGGCGATTTGTTCCTGAACCAGCATGCGTAAAAACGCGGTGAAAAACGACGGCTAAGCAAGCGGAAAACTTTTTTTGCTCTCTGTTGTCCTTTCCCGTTGTTGACAAAAGACGCCGCTGCTTATATATTAATAGTAATAATTACTATTAGTTACTATCAGTTTCGTGTTGTATAAAACCGTATATTCGTGTATCATCAGTGTTGTTTAACGACAATTACACATCGTGGGAATGGGTGTTCCGGTAAATACCGGAGCTTAATAGGGAAGTTCGGTGCAACACCGACGCGGTCCCGCCACTGTAACGGAGTAGTCCAAGCGAACATGTCACTGATCCAGGTAATCGAACCGGATCGGGAAGGCCGCTGCCGACGTATGATTCCGGAGCCAGGAGACCTGCCTGTTCTGACAGCACTGCTTTGACCTACGGGAGATGGGGAAGTGTTAAGACGGCCGTCATGCGTCCACAGGGACTGTTACGGGCATCTTTACCTTATTTTCTATCGGGTGAAGATGCCTTTTTTTGGTATGCGGTTTAGATTGCGAATCGGGAAGAAGGAGGAATGCGGTTATGGCGACCTGGGATTTATCGCAAACGAGTCATCATGTGCTGATTTGCAACGGGGGCAGCTGCTCCCGCAAAGATGCTGACGCGGTGACGTTGGCGATTCGCGAGGAGATTACAGCGCATGGAGCGGACGACCGGATTCATACGACCCGGACGCAGTGCAACGGCCGCTGCGAGGACGCTTGCGTCGTGACGGTTTACCCACAAGGCGTCTGGTATAAAGAGATTACCCCGGATATAGGCAAAGCGATCGTCAGAGAGCATCTGATCGGGGGCAATCCGCTAACCAGCCGTGCCGTTTACGGTTATGCAGACGGAGTTTTTACTCCGACCGGACACGGAGCGCCCGGCGTGCTGAAGACGGAAGCCGCCCGCAGGAAAGCAAAGCAGTAATGTAAAGATGAATTCAAGAAGAAGGATGGCAAACGAACATGTTGAAAAAAACGTACTTATTATCAATCTTATGGCTGTGCATCATGATCGGTCTGCTGGGCTGCAGCGCAGGAGCGCCGAAAGCGCAGCAGACCCCGGAAGCCGTATCCGCTGCGGCGAATCAAGGCGAAGTCGTGCTGGCCGCTCCCCGCGATTTGGCTCCGGGGCCTCAGGATGCGTACTACACGAGCCTGATTCTTTATGTGTGGGAGCCGCTGGTGGCATCGGGTGAAGACGGGCAGCCTGCGCCGAAGCTGGCGACATCATGGACGATGTCGGCGGACGGCAAGGAATGGACGTTCAAGCTGCGCGACGGCGTCCAATTCCATGACGGAGAGAAGCTGAACGCGGATGCCGTGATCGCTAACTTCAACCGGTATAAGCAGGTAAGCCCTAAGAGCTCTCCTTTTTACACGCTGGATGTGAAAAGCGCCTATCCGGGTCTTCAGGATGTGGTCAAAGTGGACGAGATGACCTTCAAGCTTGTCTTCGACAATCCGCAGCCGACACTGCTGTATTCGATGGTCAATTTCGCCAGTCCGATCTATAGCCCCAAAAATTTCAATGAAAAAGGCGACTTCAACGGATTGCCCCAAGGAACGGGCCCGTTCAAGCTGATCGAGCATCAGAAGGATCAATTCGACCTGCTCGAAGCTTATGACGGGTATTATGGCGACAAGGCCAAGACGAAGCGCATCCGCGTTCGCGTCATTCCAGATCCGGACACGAGGCTCGCGGCGCTCATATCCGGGGAAATTATGGGCGTTATGGATTTGGGAGCCCTTCCGCCGGCTCTGGCCAAAGAATTGCTCAAGGACGACCGCTTCGAGGTGTCCGCTACGAAATCGACGATTTCCCACTACATTCACCCGAACGGGAAAAAGCCGCCATTTGACAATCCGAAGATGCGTCAGGCGCTCAGTCTTGCGATCGATCGCGAGCAGCTGGTCAAGGAGCTGTACTTGGGATACTCGACATCTACCGTCAACATTTTGAATGTCACGTCGCCGTTCTATAAGGAGATCAAGCCGGAGTATAATTTGCCGGAAGCGAAGAAGCTTGCGGCCGAGGCGCTTGGAGGCGGCAGTCAAAAAATCGATCTGATCGTCCCTACATACGGTCTGGACCGTTATCCGTACAAAGCCCAGGCCGAGCTGCTGCAATCGGTGCTGAAGGAGCTGAATCTGGACGCGAACATCCGCATTCTTGACGGCGCGGCCTTCAAGGAAGCCCAAGCGAAGGGAGATTTTGACCTCGCGCTCGCTACGCAAGGCTTGCCGAACGGCGACCCGTATACGATCTTCACCAACTACTTGTCGAGCGCCGGTTCCAGCAATAAAAGCTACAGCCTCGGCTACAAGAACGACCGGATCGACGGGCTGCTGAACCAGGCCAAAACGACGCTGGGCATGGATGAGCGCAAAGCGATTTACAACGAGATTCAAGCGATTGCGGCACAGGATTTGCCGACGATCCCATTATTCAACGATGCGAGTTTGATCACGTATAACAAGAAAATTAAAGGCTACAAGGCGACGGTCTACGGAACGACGCTGGCGCAGCTGGAGTGGGCTCAGTAAAATGGCTTATCTGATTCGCCGCATCGCGGCTGCCATTCCTATCCTGATCGGCATCTCTCTTGTCGCCTTCGTCCTCAGCGCAGCGTCCCCAGGCGATCCCGCCGTTGAAGCGTTGACTCAAAACGGCGTGAAGGAGCCTTCCGAGCAGGAGATCGCAGCGATGCGCGAACAGCTGGGACTGAACGATCCGTTCGCCGTGCAGTACGGCCGCTGGCTGTTCAAAGCGGTGCAGGGGGATCTGGGTACCTCGTATATGACCAAGGAATCGGTCAGCGCGGAGATCGTCCGCAGACTGCCGGTTACGCTGAGCGTATCGCTGCTGGCCGTCCTGTTTGCGGCGGGCGGCGGCATACCTCTCGGCATGCTGATGGCGCTTAAGAAAAACGGCCCGCTCGATCACGTCGGACGAGCCGTCGCCCTGATCGTCGTCTCGGTGCCGGGGTTTTGGCTGGCGATTCTGCTGATTACGCTGTTTTCGGAGAAGCTGCATTGGCTGCCGACCAGCGGCTACGGCAGCTTGCGGCATCTCATTATGCCGGCCGTCGTGCTGGCTTCCGGGACGAGCGCCGTCTTGATGCGTTTGACACGCGCTTCGCTGCTGGAAGTTTGGAATCATAACTACATCTTGACGGCTAAAGCCAAAGGACTGCATGACGCGCTTATTATGCTGAGGCATGCGCTGCGCAACGCGCTTATTCCTCTCGTTACCGTGTTAGGAACGTATTTCGGCGCCATTCTGGGCGGCTCGGTCATCGTGGAAGTGATCTTTGCGCTGCCGGGCATCGGCAGATTCGCCATCGACGGCATTTTCCGCAGAGATTATCCGGTTATTCAAGGCTATGTCGTTTTCACGGGCGTCGTCTACGTCGCCTTCAACTTGCTGGTGGACTTCTCCTATGTGCTGATCCATCCGCAAATGCGGTTAGGAGGGAAGCTGCGATGAAGCCGAATTTTGGCCAGGACAAGCCGTCCGTTCACGCGTCTTCTCCGCAAGGGGAGTCGACGCCGTTACCGGCTGTCTCCCGGCGGTCGGCCGGAAGCTTGCTTACGGTGCCGAACGTCATCGCCCTATCGATTCTTGCCGTTATAGTGCTGGGCAGCTTGCTGGCCCCGCTGATTGCGCCCTATGACCCGAACCGGGTGAACATGGCCGAGCGGCTCGCCCCGTTAACTTCGGAGCACCTGCTCGGAACCGATACGCTCGGGAGGGATGTATTCAGCCGCATCTTGTACGGCGGGCGCGTCAGCATTCTCCTCGCGCTGGCGGTGACGGCCGCCACGATGCTGATCGGTCTCGTTGTCGGCACGGCGGCCGGCTATTTCGGCGGTTGGATCGACGATACGATACAGGCCGTCATTCATATTTTTCAAGGGCTGCCGGGGCTCAGTCTGATGATTGCGATAGCGGGCACGTTAGGGCCGGGCGTGCAGAGCATATTCATTGCGCTCATTCTGACATCCTGGGCGGATTTCTCGAGGGTTGTCCGCGGGGAAGCGATGAAGCTGCGCGAAGAGGCCTACGTTGAAGGCATCCGCGTACTGGGAGCCGGACACGCTTATATTTTGGCTAGGCATATCGTTCCGAATATGCTCGGGCCTTTGACCGTGCTGTTTACGGTGCGCATCGGGCGGGTGATTCTGTCCATCGCCTCGCTCAGCTTTCTAGGACTCGGGCTGCAGCCCCCGACGCCGGACTGGGGCGTGATGGTGAACGACGCGAGACCGTATTTCCGCAGTTATTTTCACCTTATTCTCGCGCCGGGCTTGTGCATCGCCGCGGTATCCTTCTCGATCAACTGGCTGGGAGACGGTCTCAGGGATTGGCTGGACAGCAAAAACTCCAATGAACAATCGTTACTGTAATCAAGAAGACCGGCATGGCCTATGCGCCGCCGGCTATTTGAAAATGACTATGAAATGCGGGAGATGAGGAAGGTGAGCGATACGCAGCCGCTGCTCAGCCTGCACGATGTGCGGGCGTCGTTTCGCACTCCCAACGGCATCGTACATGCGGTTCGCGGAGTGTCGATGGAGCTGAAGCAGGGACAAATTTACGGGCTGATCGGAGAAACGGGCAGCGGCAAGTCGGTGCTCGGACTGACGATCCCCGGGTTGCTTCCGGCCGAGGCCGAAGTGTCGGGGAGCATCGTCTACAAGGGCCAAAGTCTGCTGGAGCTGGACCCGCGCTCCAGACGCAAGCTGCGCGGGCGGGACATTGCGCTGATTCCGCAAAACCCGGCGTCGTCTTTGAACCCGGTGCTGTCTATCGGGTATCAGCTGCTGGAAGCGATCCGGCTGTACGGACGGATCGGGCGCAAGGAAGCGCGCGAGCAGGCGATCGGCCTGCTGGAGGAGCTCGGCTTGCCCGAGCCCCGGAGGCAGCTGCGCGCGTATCCGTTCCAGCTGAGCGGCGGCATGAAGCAGCGGGTGCTGGCGGCGATCGGCACCGCAGGCGCGCCGTCGCTGCTGATTGCGGACGAGCCGACCAAAGGGCTTGACGCCGTCGTCCGCAATCAGGTGGCGAGCTTGCTGCGCGCCGCCGCCCGCCGCACGGGCGCGGCGATGCTCGTCATCACGCATGATTTGCACGTCGCGCGGGCGCTGTGCGACCGGATCGGCGTCATGTACGCCGGGCAAATCGTGGAGGAAGCCGCGGCGGCGGAGCTGTTCGTCACGCCCCGCCATCCTTATACGCGGGGCCTCCTCGGATCGCTGCCGGGCCGGGGAATGGCCGCCATTCCGGGAGCGAGTCCGAGCTTGACGGAGATGCTGCCCGGATGTGCCTTCCACCCGCGCTGCGGCGAGCGGCTTGCGTTATGTGCGGCCGCGCAGCCCCAGCTACAGGCGATTGCCATGAGACAGGACGGGGGCCGCAAGGGGGAAGCGGATTCGGCCGGATGCAAAGCGAGGTGTTTTCTGTATGATTCGGGTCGAGCATCTGAGCAAACGGTTTCGGAGCGGACGATGGAGCCGGCGAGCGTCCCTGGCCGTTGACGGGGTATCGCTCCATATCGCCAAGGGCGAGACGCTGGGGCTTGTCGGGGAGAGCGGCTGCGGGAAGTCGACGCTTTCCCGACTGATCATGAAGCTTGCGGAGGCCGACGAAGGAGACATTTATTTCGACGGCCGCCGGATAACGGGACTCGGCATGAAGGAGATGAGGCCGCTGCGCCGACAAATGCAGATGATCTTTCAGCATCCCGATTCCGCGCTCAATCCCCGGCAGACGCTGCTCGACAGTCTGCTAGAACCGGTTCGCCTGCACCGGACGATGGACCGGGAAGCGGGCATGGCCAAAGCGCTGGGGCTCTTGGAGCTGGTCGGTCTAAGCAGCGGCATCCTGCTGCGCTACCCCCATCAAATTAGCGGAGGGCAAATCCAGCGGATTGTGATCGCCCGCGCTTTGATGCTGAATCCGGCGTTTCTGGTGCTGGACGAGCCGACCTCGATGCTCGACGTATCGGTGCAGGCGCAAGTTATCGAGCTGCTGCGGCAAGTGCAGCAAACGTTCTCCATGACCTATCTGTTTATTTCCCACGATCTGGAGCTTGTCCGCTGCGTAAGCGACCGGATCGCCGTCATGCGCAGCGGGCAAATCGTCGAAACCGGCGGCAGCGGACAGCTGATGGAAGATCCGCAGCATCCGTATACCCGCAAGCTGGTCGACGCTTTTCGGGCGCTGCGTTATTGAACGCAGCGCCGACGCCCTTCTTGTCCTGCGCCTACGCGCAGCGGGCGTTCCAGGTCGGCACGCCGGATGAATCTATGGAACCGAAGTCGCCGCTCTTCTATGGAAGGGCGGTTTTTTGCCGTTCGGCAGAGCTTCCAATCGCTTGGCGTTTCGTATAAAACCCCGTTGATAAATAACAGGCAATCGGCTCATACTAACGATACCCTATATTTTCCGGTCCAGGATACAGACCCCTGCGAAGGGATATTCTGAAGATCGACGATACCCGAGGTACATTCCGATGAACTCTACGCAACGACCAGCAACGACAGCGGATCAAGCCGGTCTGCAGCCCGATCTTTCAGCCAGCCTTACCTCCATCCTGACGGCGCTGGGACACAGCGAAGATTTGATCGTGAAGGAAATCGCGTATGGCGAAGGAGAAAGCTGCAGCCGGGTTGCCCTGCTCTACATAGACGGACTCGTCGACAATATGCTGCTTCATACGACCGTCATTGAGCCTCTTATGGCGTTAAAGAGAGGTGGAATGCCGTTACCGGGCGTTTCTGGGCTGCTGCCGTTCCTTAGGGACGATGTGCTCGCCGCCGGCCATATCAGCGTGCTGGACAGTATGGACTCGCTCTTTGACGCGGTGCTGTCGGGAGATGCGGTCGTGCTGATCGACCGCTCGCCCGCCGGTCTGCGAATTTCCGTTACCGGAGGAGAGGAGCGCAGCGTAAGCGAGCCGACCCAGCAGACGGTTGTGCGGGGACCGATGGAGGCGTTTACGGAGAGCATCCGTACGAATACATCCCTGATTCGGCGCAAGATTAAGGACCCGAACCTATGGCTGGAATGCAAGACGATCGGCACGGTGACGAAGACGAACGTTTGCGTGATGTTCGTCCACGGCGTCGCCGACGAGCGGATGATAGACGAGGTCCGCAAGCGGCTCGACGCTATCATGATTGACGGAGTGTTGGAGGGTGGGTATATCGAGGAGTTTATCCAGGATAAAGGATATACCCCGTTTCCTACGGTTTACAATACGGAACGGCCGGATACGGTGGCAGCGGCGCTGCTGGAAGGGCGGGCGGCCATTCTGGTGGACGGGACTCCTTTCGTGATGCTCGTTCCCGCGTTGTTCGTCCATTTCTTTCAATCGGCGGAAGACTATTATCAGAGGGCGGATATTAGCACGCTGCTGCGGATGATCCGGTATTTGTCCTTTTTTATATCCATGCTGGCCCCGTCTTTTTACATTGCCGTTACGACCTTTCATCAGGAGATGCTGCCTACAAGCCTGCTTATCAATTTGGCTGCGCAGCGGGAAGGCGTTCCGTTTCCGGCTTTTATCGAGGCGCTGCTGATGGAGACGACCTATGAGATTTTACGGGAGGCGGGGGTCAGGATGCCGCGTACGGTCGGGCAGGCCGTATCCATCGTAGGCACGCTCGTTATCGGACAGGCGGCGGTGGAAGCGGGGGTTGTCTCTGCGGCGATGGTTATTCTCGTTTCCATTACCGCCATCTCAAGCTATGTCATCCCCGCTGTGAACATGTCGATCTCGGTTCGGATGATCCGATTCCTATTGATGGGATTGTCGGCGACGTTCGGATTGTATGGCATTCTTGTCGGTATACTCGGGCTTGTGATCCATTTATCCGGTTTGTATTCTTTCGGCATCCCGTACATGAGTCCGTTCGGCCCTTTTATACTCAAGGATCAGAAGGATTCGTTATTCCGGCTGAGATGGCCCCGCCTCAACCTGCGTCCGCGCCTGCTCAACCGGAACAATCCGGTTCGCCAAAAGTCGAATCCATAAAGAGAGCGGAAGGAGATGTCCACATGAAACGGCTTGCCGCGGCGGCGCTCGCTTCCATACTGCTGCTGTCGCTCACAACCGGCTGCTGGAACCGCAGGGAATTGAATACGCTCGGCATCCAGCTCGGCACGGCCATCGATAAAAAGGGCGATCAGGTGCAAGTCGCCGTGCAGGTCGTCGAGCCTTCCGCGATAGCCGCCAAGGTAGGGAGCAACGATCTGGCGCCCGTTGTGATGTATAAAGCGACGGCGCCGACGGTGTTCCAAGCGTTCCGTAAAATGACCGAGGTCAGTCCGCGTAAAGTGTACGCGGCGCATATACGAGTTCTGGTGCTGTCGGAGGAGCTGGCCAAAGACGGCGTGGGCAAAGCGCTGGACCTGTTGTTCCGGGACTCGGAATCAAGGACGGATTTTTACGTTATGGTGGCCAAAGAAAGCAAGGCCGAAGACGTGCTCAAAATATTGACGCCGCTGGAGAAAATTCCCGCGAACAAGCTGTACAACTCTCTCGAAACGTCGTCCAAAGCTTGGGCGCCGACAACGACCTTCACGCTCGACCAATTTATCGAACAGCTCGTCTCCGAAGGGATGAATCCCGTATTGACCGGCATTGTCGTCAAAGGAAACCGGCAGCTCGGGGAAACCAAACGCAACGTCGAACAAATCGAGCCGGAAGCCAGATTGGAATATTCCACCTTGGCGGTATTCAAGAAGGATAAGCTGATCGGCTGGCTGGATGAGGAAGAAAGCCGCGGGTACAACTACATTATGAACAATGTGAAAAGCACGGTAGGCAGCGTGCGGTGTCCGGACGGGGGCAAAATCGACCTGGAGTCGATACGGGCCCAAAGTACGATTAAAGGAAGCGTCGTGAACGGGGAGCCGGTTATCGATATTTCGGTGAAGGGCGAATCGAATATCGGCAATGTCGAATGTAAGATCGACATCGAAAATCCGGAAACAATGCAGATGCTGCAGCGGGAAGCGGAGCAGGCGCTGGTCAAGCGGATGAAACAAACAGTGAAGGTGGCCCAAAGCAAGTATAAAGTAGATATGTTCGGTTTCGGGCAGGCGATTTACAGATCGAATCCCCAAGAGTGGAAAAAGCTAAAGGACAACTGGACGGAACGGTTTCCGAAGGTCAAAGTCAATTATAAAGCGAAGGTGCTGCTGCGCAAGCTGGGAACGACCGGAAATTCATTTCTGAACGATGTGAAGGAGTGACGGTTTCATGATCCAAACCATCTCGCTGCTGGCAGCCGTGCTGCTCGCCGCTATTCTGCAGCTTCCTCCGTTAATCCGCAAAGGCTGGTTTCGGGAGGCGGCGGTCTTCTCCGTCTTGCTGGCGCTGGGAACGTTATGCAGCGTAGCGGCGGTGAGGCTGATCGACGTGCCGAGCCCGCTGATCGTCTTGAAAATCGTGTATGATCCTATCAGCCGTTTGTTTTTTCCTACATCCTGAATAAAAGGTGAGCGCCATGCTTAGTAACGGCAAAATCAGCATACAGCAGTTGGCGGTTCTCGTTATTTTGGTTACGGTCGGAGACTCGATTCTGATTCTCCCGTCCATTACGACGAACGCGGCCAAGCAGGACGCCTGGCTGTCCGGAATCATCGGGATTGCCGGCGGTCTCATCGTCCTTGCGATCGCGCTATATGCGAGCAGCCTGAAGCCCGAGTTCACTTACGTCGAATTCACTCGGTTTCTCCTCGGAAGCTGGGCCGGCGGGGCCGTGTCGCTGCTCTACTTGCTTTATTGTTTGTTTAATGCGGCAGCCTTGCTAAGGGAAATCGGGGATTTCATTACTACGGAGATGATTCCGGAGACGCCGGAGCGGGCCGTCCATTTCATTCTGATCCTAGTTCTGCTTTATGCGCTGGTAAGAGGAATTGAGGCGGTGGCGAGAGCGGGAGAAATTTTGCTGCCCTGGTTCGGCTTGTTTATCGTGGCGCTGATCATTTTGCTGCTGCCGCAAGCCAAATTCGTCAAACTGCTCCCGATCATGGGGGACGGGGTCGCGCCTGTGCTGCGGGGAGCGGTTTACGTCGCGTCGTATCCGTTTGCGGAGCTGTCCAGCTTGCTGATGATTCTTCCGTACGTCAAGCGGGGGAAGCATATGCGCAAAGATTTTATGCTCGCCGCCTTGATCGGCGGGATCTGCGTCGTCTCGGTCATCTTTGTCAGCGTCGTTGTGCTCGGTTCCTATATTACTGCTCATCAAGTGTATCCGGCTTACGGATTAGCCAAGAAAATCAGCATCGGGCATTTTCTGGAACGGCTGGAGGCGCTGCTGGCGATCGTGTGGATTATATCGACTTTTTTCAAATGCACGTTGTTTTGCTATGCGTTCAGCTGGGGGACGGTACAGCTGTTCAACCTGCGCAGCCAACGATTTCTGCTGATTCCGTTCGGTCTGCTCCTATTCGGGCTGGCGTACTGCCTGTCTCCGAATTTGACCTTCTACAACGAATTGCTAGAGCATCATTGGCTCTTCTGGGATTTGACGATGATGCTTGCCATACCGCTGCTGCTGGTCTCCGTGTATTTCGCAAGAAGACCCCGGCTGCGCGGGTCCTCATCCAGATAAAGGCCTGGGAATCCGCCCCGTTCTGTTCTTCCGACGGCCGGCGTCTGCGTACGGAACGCGGCCGGCTTATTTGGCGTCGGCGGGTGAAGACGGCGCGTCCGCTACCGGCGGCTCATTTGTTTGCGGTAATCGCGCGGGGTCATCCCTTCCAGCATTTTGAACGTTTGTCCGAAATGGGCCAGCGTATTGAAGCCGACGCGGCTGGCGATTTCGGCGATGGAATATTCGGTGAGGGCCAGCTCTCGCTTGGATTGGCGGATGCGGGTATAAATCAAATATTCCGAAATGGTAACGCCGGTCGTTTCCTTAAACAGATGGCATAAATAGTAAGGGCTTACATAAATCATCTCGGCCAGCTGCTTCAGCTTGATCGGCTCGCTGTACCGTTCGGATAAATAGCGGATCACCTGCTCGACTCTCGAATTGACCGAGCTGCGCGGTATAGGGGACGCGCCTTCGGATGCCTGGCTTCGAATCAAACGGGCGATTTCCAAAAGCAGCTCGTTTAAGCAGAGGGAGCAGCCGATTTCGAAAAAGTCCGCCCGCTTGCGATTTTCTTCTTCCATCCGCGTCAGCAGCGCGTTTATCTTCACCAGCGTTTCGCCGGATACGCGCAGGTGACGGCGGGTCCAATCCGAACCGGTATGGAATAACTCCAAAAATGGAGGGGCAGCCTGGGGCAGCAGCAGCTCCGGCAAAAAATTGACGACGCTTCGCGAGCAGTCTACTCCCAGGCTGGGCGCGCTTTTGTGAGACTCGAACTCGGAGATGAGCAAGATGTCGCCTCCGGCAAGAGGAAAGATCCGATCCTCAATAAGAAAATTGCCGGAGCCCTGTTGAAAAATATAGATTTCATATCCCGGATGCGCATGAAAATCCATATAAAAATGTTTGTCCGTAGCGCGATGCTTAATAAAAAAAGGACGCATCCGCAGCCGTTCCTCCACTTCGTAAATCCGCAGCCTCTGATCCTGGCCGTTCGGCATCGTACTGTCAGCCCCTTCCGCAAATTTCTCTATACCTATAACTTACCTGGAGTTCAAAATGAACGCAATATATTGATAAATAAGGGCAATGCGGCGAAAGATTCGCTGCTCGCTTCCTGTTACAATGGGGATGACCGGTCGAAAGAAGGAAGAGAGTATGCCTTTCATCAGCAAAGGTGCGACGCTGGCGGCGAGCGTCGGCTTGACCGCCGTTCTGGCTGTCGCCATATGGTTCTATTACGGGAAGGGGAATCCTGCGAGCATGAATGCGCCTGACTATAAGTCTTATGTTATCTCGACCTACGAGGAGCTGACCCGCAACCTCAACTACGATGCGATGCGCAAGCGGCTGAACGATCCGCGCAGGCTTGCCTTCTTTGCCGCGATGGCGGCCGATATGCACAAGCTGACTGGCAATGCCAAGTATGCGGAGCAAGCGGAGAAGACATTCCGCGTGCTGATGGATGAATGGCGGCGCAATCCCGAATTGTACCGAAAGCACGACAATCCTTTTTTTGTTGCGGAGCCGCTGCTTCATGCGTATGCGTATCTCCAATCGGCGGGGAAGCTTGAAGACGGCGACGAGGAGCTGCTGCGCGCGTATTTGCCTTATGCCAACGCCCGTCAAATGACAGATAATAATCAAGGCCTGTCCCGGGCGGTCGGAGCCGCCGAAGCGCTGAGATTGTTTCCGGACCATCCGGACGCCGCCAAATGGAAAGCCAATATCGATGAGCTCTGGAATTATTGGTATGCGAACAAGGACTTAAACGAGAACGCCGGGCATTACAATGCCATCGGGTTAAGCGCGGTCATCCGTTTGGCGGAGCTGACGGGAAGGACGCAGCAGCTGCAAAACGGCGAAGCTCGCAGCATGTTCGAACGTTACCGCGATCAGCTGTCGCCTTCGGGAGCCGTTCCGGAATACGGCGACGATTATTTCGGCAGCGAATGGCAGGCATGGATCTATGTGTTTGAAGCGGCGGCGCGGATGTACGACGATTCGTCATTTTTGGAAGCAGCCTGGAAAACGTTCGCTTTCCATTCAAAGAACTACCCGCTTCGTTATGCTCCCGGCTCCTTCGACGACAATCTGTGGTCGGTAGTCATTTTGTACCCGCTGGCCGAGGTTCTGTCGCTGCCCGAGACGAGCCTCGGAGCAAGCGGGGCGGAAGCCGGCAGCTTGGTGACGCGGCGCAACGAACCGGGTCGTCCGGGAACGCCGGATAAGCTGATCCTCGGAGCGGACCGCGCGCCCGGAACGCCTTACGTCATGAGCGAGCTGTACGGAAGGGGCTACCATTCCCATACGAACCGGATCGGAGCGCTGCTGTATTACGAGGCGGGCGGTATTCCGCTGTTCCACGGCTTGACCAGACATAACCGTTCGGCCACCGACGCTAACATCGTTGCGCTGCTGCCGCCCGACGAGCCGTACCCCGCTGCGGTCTCTGCGCCCGAGCCGGGGGTATGGCAGCATGAATCGATCCCCGTGCGCGGTCTGATCGCGGGATCGATGCTGGATCAGGAGAGCTTTACGCTCGACGCGATCACGCTTCGTCTGGCGGCGAATAAGCCGTATACGTTCGCTATCGACCATTTGCGGCTGGAAGGGCCGGCCGGCGTCAAGGTGATCGACGATTTCGAAACATTGGCTCAGTGGGAACGCGCCGACCGGCCTTACTCGCTAGGGACGAATGCCGTGGAAGGCAATCATGCGCTGCACGTACGCGTCAAGCCGGGCGCCAGCTTGTTTTACAGAAACAAAGGCTATCGGACGACGTTTAGCCTGCAAGATTATACGACGATCAAATACGATTGGACTTACATCGCTGCGGAGCGGACGGACATCGACTTCATCTTCCGCGTTACGGTGAATCCGACAGACAGCGTTCCGGTTGATGTTGATTTCTATCCGTCGGATACGAATCTGGTTCCGCTGCTGAAGCAGGCCGAAGCGGAGTCCCGCCGCAAGGACAGCTACGGGCTCATCCGTCTGGACGAATATTATACGTTCGACAGCAAGCTGACCCGGCAAATGGTGCTTACGGAAGAAGGAGCATTGATCTTGGTCGACGAGCTGCTGCCGGGCCCGCTGGCGTCCGGGTATACGGCCGGCCCGCTATGGAATTTGTATTCTCTGGAAGCGCAAGGACCGAACTGGTTCGACTCGCCGGGAGAGGCGAGAAGCTGGTATAAGCCGGACGGAACGGAAGCATCCGCCGCCCCGTCGCTGCTCGTGTATTACGCGCCGGGGGAAGGGAGGACCTTCGGCGCTGTGAACGTGCCGATGAACGGCGGAATGAAGCCGTATACGACCTTCGCCCGGCAGACGGTCGCTTCCGGGAGCAAGGTGCGCTTCGTCACCTTGCTGATTCCGCACGGCTCAGGCGAAACCGCTGCCGAGATAGCGGCTTCGATCCGGGTCGATGACAGGCCGGAGGAGACGCTGGCGGAATTTACGCGCTCCGGCCGGACAGTGCGGGTGAGCATCGGCGGCTCTGGTATGTGGAGCGTCGAGAGAGTTCAATAACATAAAACATGCAACGGCCTAGTCGCAATAAGCGATTGGGCCGTTTGTTTACTGTCTTCCGGGCAATGAAGCTCATTGATGCCCTTACGACTTATGCGTATTCCGACAGCAGCATCAGCGCCAAGCCTTGTCCGTACAGCGTATCCTTGAACGGAATGAGGTTATAGTCCTCCAAGCTTTCCTTCACGGGGGTGCCTCCGGATACTCCGATCACTCTGCCCGCTTCATCGATCCTGCCGATGATCGCCATAGCGGTGCGGTCCGCCGCTTCGCGGTGCTTCCCGTCGAGCAGCCCGCATTCGATGGCCCTTATGATGCCTGCGGCAATTCCGGCGCTCCCCGAAGTCTCCTCGTAGAAGTCGGGCCGGTCCAAAACCGTATGCCACAAGCCCCGTTCATTCTGGTAATCGAGCAAGGCCGTCATAAGCCGGACGTATCGTTCGCTTAAGCCGGCCGGAATATCGGCGAGACCGGCGACGCTCTGTATGATGCAAGGGAAGCCCAGCGCGACCCAAGCGTTGGCCCGGGTCCATCTCGCCCCCGACATATGATGGCGTTCCCCGCAGTTCCAGCCATGGAACAGCACGCCGGTTGCATCGTCCTGCAAAAGACGCAGATGCAGCTCCAATTGACGCAGCGCCTCTTGCGCATAGGCTGCGGAGCCCAGCATTCCGGCAGCTTGCGCGAGGAACAAAACGGCCATATAGACCGTATCGGCCCATACTTGCTCCGGGAAAGCGGCTGGTTCCGTGACGGTATGCTCGAAGGCTCCTTCCCGCGTACGGGGCGCTTGGTCCATCAGCCATTGAGCGGTTGCGCGGACGCTTTCCGTATAGCTGTCGTCGGGCGCGACGCTGTGCAGCGCGGGCAGCAGGGCGAACGGCGCCGTGGAATTGACGGTTCTATGAACGCATGATTTTCCGAGATTACGGGCTGTCCAGCCGGTTAAATAACGGAGCGCGTCCCGGCTGCCGGTTTTTTCAAAATAGCGCCAAATCGCAAGGACTCCGACCCCGGGTATCCAATCCCACAGATCGATATTCATTCGGTTATCCGCCGATGAGCCGGAAATCATGAATGCGTAGACGGAAGCGGCCTTGGCGCGGGCAAATTCGGAAGAAATAGCTTGTGCTTGCAAATGCAGTCCCTCCATGATCAAGATGCTTACCCCACCTATTATATAAGACCGGCGGCGCGCATACTTTCGGCATGTTGCTTGATTTTATAGGAATATTGTTCATCTGCAGCCGCGAATTTGACCGGAAAAGGCACGGATTTGCATCAGGGACAGGCACAGCGGGTGTTCAACCGTTTGGAAAGATAGCAATATTCCTATAATTGAGCGCAAGATGAAGACAGAAACCGCGATGCGGCTTTGTTATAATGAAAACACCAAATATAAAGCGCTTACATCACGCTCTGCGCAAGCTGCCGGGCGTCATGTATAACGGAAAGAGGGATAAGCATGTACAAGAAAGTTTTCGCCGCCGCCGCAGTATTGACGGCATTATGGATGCTCGCCGCTTGCTCGGGGGAAGAGAAAGCTGCGGAAAACCCGGGCGAAGCCGCCGCGAAGACGGGGGAGAAGCCGGTTACCGTCAAAATTTATCAATGGGTAGCCGTATCGGATGACCAATGGCAGCAGCTGTTCGTCGAGCCTGTCCGCAAGAAATACCCTTATATCACATTGGAACAAGTGGTCCGCGGGAAAGGGAGCAATCCGGACGAGCTTGTCGCATCGGGGGGATTTCCGGATATTTTCACTATCGCCAACGATGTGCGCGCCTACACGTCGCTAGGTCTTACCCAGGATATGAGCCAACTGATGAAACAGGAAAATGTCGATGTAAGCCGATTCGATCCCGCTCTTGTGGAAAGAAGCAAGGTGGACGGTCAAATCGTCGCGTTTCCTTTTTACAGCAGCCCGACGGCTTTGTATTATAACAAAGATATTTTCGATAAATTCGCCGTGCCTTACCCGCAAGACGGCATGTATTGGGAGGATGTCATCAACCTGGCCAAACAGGTAACGAAGATGGACGCCGGCTTCCAGTACAAAGGCTTGCATCCGCAAAGCATATTCGCGATGAAGGGCGGCTTGCCGATCGATCTGCTGGACGCCAAGACGGATGAGCCTACGATAAATAACGATCAATGGAAACAGCTGCTGACGCTCTATACGAATCTTGTGACCATCCCGGGCAACGAACCGAAGGGGGGAGCTTTCGCCGATGTGGTGAACGCCTTTGTTAAGGATAAAAATACCGCGATGGTCATTTCAAATATTATGCCTTCTTTGCAGGAAGCGTCCAAGAACGGCTTGAACTGGGATATGGCGCAGCTGCCGAGCTACAAAGGCTATGACGGGCTCAAAGGCTTGGGAGACACGATGTATATGGGGATTAACAAAGTGAGCAAGCATCAGGAAGACGCGATGAAGGTGCTCTCCGTACTCGCCTCGGAAGAAGTGCAGACCGCGATGGCCAAGAAATACGGATATTATCCGGTGCTGGCCAGCCAGGCCGTCAAAGACGCTTTCGGCGCCGAAATGGATTTTTTGCAAGGGAAAAACGTGCAGGCGATCTATAAAGGCCGCATCGCGCCGTATGTGCCGGGCTCGATGTATTCCGGCAACGCCGACGTCCGCAAAATTTTTAACGGCAAGGTCGCGGATGCAGTTGCGGGCAAAAAAGACGTGAACACCGCGCTCCGCGAAGCCGACGAAGAAATCGCCAAGCTGATGCCGCAAATCAAACAGAAATAGACGAGTCACCATTACCTATGGAAGGGTGGCGCGATTTAGTCGCGGCCTGCGGTCGGATGCTTCCACTTGCTGTTGCAGCCGGATCTTTTTCATTTGAAATCCCTCAAGCAGGGGAAATCCGTCTACAAAGAAGGGCGACCGTTTTCGCTGTTTCAACTCTCCATCCGCTCCCCGGCCGCTTGTTCACCATGCTTATAAAATGGTGTGAAAAAAATCCGATGAAAAAGCAGACTTCGCTTTCACTAAGCGAGGGCGATCCGGAGAAGCGTCAGCGTCGCCTTCGTTCCCGAATTGCAGCCCATGCAAGGGACAATTATTCAAGAAATCCGGAACGGGCGGCGATGGGGAGCTGCTTTCGCATGCACAGTAGGCGACCCTCCTATCGTAGAGAAAAATCCGCTGTAAAGGCGAGCGCTAACGCTCCTACAGTCGCGCCGTACTCTCGCAACGGACACAGCGGCCGTTATATCAACCCTATCGGCCATATTGGATTTCTAACGGACACAGATGCAGCTATCTGTTGACAACGCCGCCTTAGAAAGCCATTCGGAGCTATGTAAGCGCCATGACGTCCATTACGTTTGAAAAGGGTCTGTTTGCAACGAAATTAGCTCCCTGACGTCCGTTAGCTTTAGAAACGGTTCGATGCTCGGTTCCGGAGGCTGCCTGCAGCCAAGCCGTTGTCTAAACGGATACGTTGGAGCATGAAGAGGGTACCGGATTCCAGACGCTGTGAACATGACTTTAAAAGAGTGGTGAAAAACAAGCATCCCGCGCTCGATAGAGGTTTCCACTCTCTGGTGCAGCCGGATTTTTTTTTCACATTGCATTAACAGTTCCCGGCAAAATTGACGTTCCGATAACATGATGTCCCATTTCCGATAATGTTGGCTCCGTATAATGAGCGATGTAGCGAATGTCTTCATCCTTATTTCATAAACGGAGGGGAATTTTTTGAAAAAGGTATTTAAACAGCTTTTAGTTTCCGGTATGGCACTTTCCTTGCTTCCGGCATGGAACGCAGGCCCGGCTATCGCCGCCGATGCTCCGGCAGGGACTGCGTCCGCGCCGGCCCTATCGAAAAACGTCATCGTGCTGATCGGCGACGGCATGGGTCCGGCCCAAGTATCGGCGGCGCGCGACTACTCCCGCCATTTTCTGAACAAAAATCATCTTGAGCTTGATTCCTATTATGTGGGCCAAGCCACTACATATGCAGACCGGGGAGAAGACGGCGGCGTGATGGTGTCCGGGGAAGTGACGGATTCCGCCTCGGCCGGCACGGCCTTCGCAACCGGACATAAAACTTACAATGCGGGCATCAGCGTCTCCAACGAAGACGTATCCAAGCCGTTCGCATCGGTCATCGAGGCTTCCGAAAAAATCGGCAAGTCGACGGGGCTGGTGACGACAGCGCGAATTACGCATGCGACGCCGGCCGTTTACGCTTCGCACGTGCGCAACCGCGATAACGAGAGCGCGATCGCTTCCCAATATTTGCAGGATCAGGACGTGGACGTGCTGTTCGGCGGCGGCAAGCAGTTTTTCCTGAGCAAGGAGGAGAAGGGCAAGCGTACGGACAAGACGATTATCCCGGATTTTGAAGCGAAAGGCTACAAGGTTGTTTACGACAAGCAAGGGCTGGAGTCGCTCGGCGCCGGAGCCGGCAAAGCGCTCGGATTGTTCGGCAGCTCTCATGTCGATTATGTGCTGGACCGCGACGATACGGTTCCCAGCCTGGCGGATATGACCGGGAAGGCGATCGAAATTTTGGCGCAAAATCCGAAAGGGTTCACGATGATGATCGAGGGCGGAAGAATCGACCATGCGGGCCATTCGAACGATTTTCCTTCCGTCGTTCAAGAAGCGCTCGATTTCGACGCGGCGGTGAAAGTGGCGATGGATTTTGCCAAAAAAGACGGCAACACGTCGGTCGTGGTGACGGCGGATCATGAGACCGGCGGTTTGTCGCTCTCCCGCGACGGGGTATATGAGATTAATGTCGATGCCTGGGATCAAGAGAAGCAATCGTCCGAAATATTCGCTGCGAAGCTGAAGGCGGCGAAGAGCATCGAGGAAATCAAGCGATTGGTGCTTGAAAATACAGGATTCAACGATTTGACCGATGACGAAGCGAGCTACATTATGGAGGGCGACGGCACTTCTTATGCGCAGGAAGGCGCGTATAACGCCGTGATGGCCAAGCGCTTCATGGTCGGCTTCACCGGGCACGGGCACTCCGCCGTCGACGTAGGCGTCTGGGCGTACGGGCCGATCGCCGATCTGGTCAAAGGCCAAATCGACAATACGGATATCGCCAAAGCGATCGCCAAAGTGGCGGATGTGGATTTGGAAGGCACGACGGCCGAAAAGCAGGCAGAGTACGTTTATCCGAAGTTTAAGGTGACGCGCGACGGTTCCGTACTGTATCCGGCACGCGCCTTGTCCGAAGCGCTCGGTGTTCAGGTGGCATGGGATGAAGCGGCGAAATCCGTCGTCTTGTCCAAAGACGCCAACCAAGCGGCCGTTAACGTAGAGACGTCCGAAGTTACGTATAACGGAGCTCCTGCCGGGTTCCAAGCGAATATGGATAACGGCTCTTTATGGCTGTCGCTGGACGCGTTCAAGCAATTGACCAGGAAACCGCTGACCTGGGATGCGTTGTCCGAGCGGATCAGCTTGAAGTAACGGCATGGGTAAAGCGAGGCGGGGGAGCGATGTTCCCCTGCCTTTTCAAAGTCGCGGCATCGGGCTGCAGCGAAATACGGCGATAAAGGCGGTGAGAAGATGATCGAGATTAGCCGGTTGCAGAAATCGTTTCGGGCGGAAGGTCGGACGCTGCCTATTTCAAAAATAGACCGTTGGTCAATAAACCAAGGTCAGCGAATCGCCTTGATCGGACCGAGCGGCAGCGGCAAGAGTACGCTGCTGCATCTTCTGGGCGGGGTGCTGACGCCGGACAGCGGAGAGATTACGGTTTGCGGCCATCCGCTGCACCGGTATTCAGAAGCGCAGCGAGACCGGTACAGAGCCGAACAGGCAGGGTATATTTTTCAAGATTTTCATCTGATTTCCTCGCTGACGGCAAGGCAAAATATTGAGCTCGTGCTTCCTTCGCACTGGAGCCGGAAGGATAAGGAGGCGCAGCTGAACGAATGGTTCGAGCGAACCGGCTTGCAGGACCGGCAGCGGCATCTTCCGGCGCAGCTGTCGCGAGGCCAGCAGCAGCGGGTGGCGATGATCCGGGCGCTCATTCGCCGTCCTCCGTTTATTTTGGCCGATGAGCCGACCGGGAGTCTGGATTGGGAGGCGGCGGGAGAGATTATGAAGCTGCTGCTCGGATTATGCGAAGAGGAGGGGCTTACGCTGATCACCGTTACGCATGATCTGCATTTGGCGCGGCTGTACCCTACGCAGGTCCATATGAGCGAAATCAATGAACTGCTTCGCAAAGAGCCGCAGAAGCGGCCTGAGGATCAAGGAGGCGTGAAGGGTGAGTCTTCCTCATTTATTATGGCGTAACATGATGCACCGCAAGACGCTATCCTTGCTGACGGTTTGCTCGGTAGCGTTGACCGTGGCGCTGCTCGTCTTTCTCATCTTATGCAGTCAAGGAGTCGAGCAGGGGGCGGAGAAGGGCTACGGCCCGTTCGAGCTGACGGTGGGAGCGCAAGGCAGCTCGACGCAGCTGGCGCTGAACACTTATTATCACGTCGGAACGCCGACCGGAAACATTCCTTACGAAGTGTTCGCGCAGCTTGAGAAGGAGGAACAGGCCGAAGCGGTTTATGCGATGACGACCGGGGACAACTATAACGGCTATCCTATTGTGGGGGTGGACGCCAAATATTTTTTGACGCGGTACGGAGATAAGAAGCTGGAAGCGGGCACGGTCTATCTCCGCACGGGGGAGGCTGTCGTCGGCTCTCACATCGCCCGAACGCTCGGCGTGAAGGTCGGAGATACGTTCCGCGGCGGCCACGGCCTCCTTCACGAGGGAGAGCCTGCGGAGGAAGAGGAGGCCGGAGAATCCCATGAGGAGCATGAGGCTCATGCCGGTTTTCTGTACACGGTGGTCGGCATACTGCCGCCGCTTCATACGCCTGACGACCGGGCGGTGTTCACGACCGTCGATTATGCCTGGGCCGTCCATCACAGCCAGCAGGGGGAACATAAGGATGTGACCTCGGTTCTGGTCAAGCCCCGGTCGCTGCTCGGTGCGCAGACGCTCAAAACGAAGTACGACAAACTCGGCAACGTGCAGGCGATCTATACGAGCAAAGCGGTAGCCGATGTCGTCAATGTGGTTGACAAAGGCTCGCAGGTCATTCGAATCGTCACGATGCTGTGTATCGTATTGGCGGCCATCTCGATTCTGCTGTCGCTTACGTCGGCTGTGAACGAGCGCAAAAAGGACGTCGGTCTGCTGCGGCTGATCGGCAAGTCCAGAACGTTCGTATGGCTGTCCCTGATCGGAGAAGGGCTGCTGCTGACCTTGATCGGTTTGCTGCTCGGTTTGGCGGCCGGTCATGCGGGAAGCTATGCGGGCCGCGACGCGCTCTTCGACTTTTCCGGCATCGCGCTGGACGTATGGCGTCTGCCTGGCGAGGAATGGCTGCTTATGCTGGGTACGCTGGTGATCGGAGCGCTTGCGTCGCTGTGGCCCGCAATGAAAATATACCGTGTAGACCCGCTGCAGTTGTTCCGCTCATGAGGGGGTATAAGAAACGAAGCGTTGCAATGATTACAGAGGCAAGGGGGAAGCTACGCATGAAACGGATGATTGGCGATTTGCGGCCGCTTCGAGAGCAGCGCGCCGCTGCCGGCGAAGTGAAGGCAACGGGACGGGAGCGAGCGCCGCGTCCGGCCGGAGGCTGCCGGCGGCCGGCGGCCATCGCCGCGGCGGCGGTGCTCGCTGCCGCCGCGCTGCTCGCCGGCTGCGGCTCGAAGCCG
>NZ_JANYUY010000078.1 GCF_025060755.1 Paenibacillus doosanensis | reverse complement strand
TCATCATGGGCCGCCGCGGCTACGGCTGCACCGAATACAAAGCCGGCTGCGGCTTTGTCATCTGGAAGGACAGCTTCGGCGCCTCGCTGTCCGAGACGGCGGTGCGCTTCCTCATCGAGAAGGGCCGCACCGCGCTTATGCAGTTGACCGACGAGAACGGCAGGCCGGTCGAAGGCCGGCTGGCGCTGGCCGATCGGTCTACGGGGAGGCTCACCGTCGAGTCCGTGTCCGCAACTTAGCGGGCGCTTCGAACATCGCCGTTTAGCGTATCGCGACCAAATTTCATATTTAAAGGGAGGCGCCGCGTCATGCAAGAAATACCTGTCCCTTACGTCAGGGCGAATCAAGCGGGAATTGTTCTGTTCATACTTTTGGCTATGCTGTTTCGGCAGCCCGCCTTCATCGTCGTGCTGTGGGCCATCCAAGTGATCGGTTTATGGCAGGGAGCGCGCGGCAATTTGTTTATCGTCGCCGCGGCGCCGCTGCTGAAGGGCCGGATTGCCGGAGCGGCGACGGAAGCGAGAGAGCTGCAGCGGTTTAACAATGCCATCGCCGTAGCTTTATTGACGGTGGCGACGCTAGCCTTCTTGGCGAACGCCCACTCGATCGTCGGCTATATTGCCGCCGGTATGGTTGCGGCCGCAGCCCTGGCCGCGCTGTGCGGCTACTGCGTCGGCTGTTTCCTTTATTATCAGTTCAAGAAAAATTTCAGAAGAAAATAAGCAAAATGAACCTTCAATCCGTTACGAACCGCACGCTCCGATTGTTAGGCATTGCCTAACAGTCCGGAGTCGCAGCTTCAGCGGAGCGAAGGTTTTTTTGTCCGCATAGGCAGACTCTCGAACACCCCGAAAGTTGGGATGAGGCAGTCCCGAGGCTCAGTCCGTGCGCGTGGAACCTTGCATGAACCGTTTCTCTAAGTTTAACGGACGCCATGGAGCTAAATTCGCCGTAAACAGACATTTTTTAAACGGGACGGACATCACGGAACTTAAATGCCTGAAATGCTTGACCAAGGAGGCTGCGCTGGGCCAGTAGCTGCAGCTGTGTCCGTTAGAAATCCAAAATGGCCGATAGGGTTTATATAACGGCCGCTGTGTCCGCTGCGAGTGTACGGCGCCAAGCGGGCGGGGAGAAAGTGGGAAAAGCGTAAACGGTCGCCTTTGCAGCCGGATTTCCCTCCCGCATGAGAGATTCAAAATGAAAGAAATCCGGCTGCAACAGCGAGTGGAAACCTCTATGGGCCGTAGGCCGCGATTAGAGAGCGGAAACCTCTATCGACCGCAGCCCGCGAATCGAGTCGCGAATCCAGTCCATCGCCATGCTTTTATGAATCATGCCGGTACCGGCATACCTGCATTTTCAGCGGTTGAAGAGGGGCATGACATAGCCGTACACCGCGATGAAATGGCAGGCGCTTCCGGCGACGACGAAGCAATGCCAGACAGCGTGATGATAACGCATTTGGCGCCAAAAATAGAAGATGCTGCCTGTGCTGTACAGCATAACGCCGGCTACCAGCCAGGCGACGCCCGCCGGCGGCATCAACTGCTGCAGGGGACGGATAATCAGCACGACCAGCCAGGCCATCAGCAAATATTGGCCTATCGAGAGCTGCAGAAACCGCCCGGGATACTTCAGCTTCATCGCAATGCCGATCAACGCCAGCGTCCAGACGGCCGCCAACATGCAGACGCCCACGGTTTCCGAGCGGAGGGCGAGCAGGAAGGGGGTGTAGGTTCCGGCGATAAGCAAATAGATGGCCGCGTGATCCCAAGTTTCATAAACGGCGATCCGCCGTTCCTCCTTGGAGCTGTGCAGCAGAGTAGACGAGACGTAGAGCAGTAGCAGCGAAGCTCCGAATACGCCGCCCCCGAGCAGCGTCAGCATATTGCCCGATTGCCATGATCGCATGAGCAGCATTATGAGCGCCGCCGCGCTTAGCACGGCTCCGAAGCCGTGGCTGACCGCGTTAGCCCTCTGTTCCTTCCATGATGTGGAAGTCATCTTCGCATTCACTCCGATTACGATAAAATAAGCGGTTCGCCGCTGATCCTATCATTCCCGAAAATTCGTTTTTTTACCAACATAGTCATGCGTGATTTTACTGAAGCGACCGAACGGCATACCGAGACCGCCGGTCGGATCGCAACGATACATGATCATGGTCGGCCGGAATCTACCGTCATCGCTCCTGACGCAAGCGCATCGGTTCGCATCCCATCGCATCGCATCCCATCGAAAATCACATCGAAAGTCACATCGATAAAATAAGCGGCCTCTTCAGGCCGCGTACTACCGATGAATCAACATGCCCGGTTCTCCCGTCAGAGGCTGGAGTTTTTGTCCGTGCCGTCCACCTTAATATGATAAGGGGCCGACATCTCGTTGCCGCGCTTTTCCGGAAAAAGCCACAATTCGGGAGTGTCCTTAATACCGGAGACGGACAATTCGAACGCTTCCTTGGGGAATTGCCCGCTTCGGAGCCAGACCGTACTCCCGTCGACCTTCACATGATCCGGATATAAGGGGCGGCTCGAGGACTTACGGCCGGTTACGATCTCATATCGGTCGGGCGGCGAGGCTGAGGCGGGATCAACCCGCTTTTGAAAAACGATCTTGACTCGCTCTTCGCCATGCCGTTCGGCCCGCACCGGCTGCGGCTGCTCCGTGTACATGGCCTTGCCAAGATGGTGCTCGTAAGCGGTCCATGTCGCATAACCGAGCGCGCCGGATACGGCGGCGAACCGCTCCAGCCAACCGCGGGAGCGCCGCATCGGCTTCAGGGAGCCGATATCCGTCTGCAGTCCCAGAGGCAAGCCGGGATGCAGCACGCGGACTCTTGCGACGAACGGTTCGTAGCGTTTGGCGTAGTCCGCAGGCAGTCTCCAGCGCATCCAATCGGGCCAATGCGTCTGAACGAAATGCGCGTCGGGACGGACGGTCGAGACCATGGACACGGCGTCGATGCCTTGGTATTCCCGCAGCTTGCCGACGGCGTCCGGGCCCGCATCGACCCCAAGCGACCACGTCGCGATACGAATATCGGGACGCGCTTCCCGGACACCGCCGGGACCGTTGATGATTTCGAACAAAAACCGGTTTACGGCGTCTACGCGAAACTCGATCCATTGCCGGTAGAGGATCGGATTGCTTTTATAATAATGCGGCGACGAGGAGTAGCGAAATTCCGGGATGGGAGAGCCGTATTGCAGCTTGAACTGCGCCCGGGCATAGGGGCCCAAGTCGCCGTAGACGCCGCTGGACAGCCCGTTCCACTCGGGAAAATACGGCTCCGCGATCTCGAAGCCGTCAAAGGGATATGTACGCACGAGATCTGCGGCGGCCTGCTTTTTCCATTCCGTATAACGGTAGCTGAAAGGGGAGAGGCGATAATAGCCGTCATGAACCGGCTTCAGAAGCTGCATCTGCCAGTCCGGCCAATCCTTCGGCAAATGGGCGGTCGTATAGGCGCCGTTGCCGAGAACCATAGCCCAGACGGTCATTCCCTCTCTGTGCAATCGGTCGACCAGCTTGCCGTTTACTTTTGTTTCGTCGGTTACGAAATAATGAACGACACGGTACCCTGCGGCCAGCAGTTCATCGGCTATGCTCTGCTCGGAGCGGTTCGAATAGTAGGGGAAGGACGGATCGATTTGAATGGACGGACCCAGTAAAGATTTCATTGCCTCACCTCCGCGCTAGTCTGCAGCAACCGCCGCCCGTTATTCTATCATACCCTTTTATGCATATGGCGTTCAAAGCGGGATATATACCAAAGCGTGGGGCCGCCTGCGCTGATCGTCGCCGGTTTGAAACGGCGGGCGGCGAGGCCGGGCGTGTTTACCTTGCGGCACGCCAATTTTCGATTGACGGGTGAAATGAAATCCATTACACTATAAATCGTAATTATTACTATAGTAAAAATTACAATTAGATAAAATGAGGAGAGGTTCAGATTGCTGTCAAAACCGAGATACGCTTCTTACATAACGGTAGTTTCCACGCTATTGGCTATTGCTTTGTTGTCGGGCTGCGGAACCGAACCCGCGGGAACGGCCCCTGCCGGCAGGGGAGAGCTTCCGGATGCTCCTGCGGCGGTGAACGCATCCGGCGGGAATAACTCGCAGGAAGCCGCCGTGTTCGCGCAATGGGAGGACAGCACCGGCAAACAGGTGGTGCTGCACAAAAAGCCGGAGCGGATCGTCGTATTGAATCCGGAATACTTGGATCTGTTATATTCCGTCGGCGGGCAAGCGGTCGGAAGAACGGATACGCCGGACATTCAGCCGCCCAAGGGAGCGGAGCAGGCGGTCAGCGTCGGACAGATGAGCAGCCTGAGCTTGGAACAGCTGGTGGCGCTCAAGCCGGATTTGGTCATCGGCCACCCGCAATTTCACAGCTCGTTGCAGGAGGCGCTGGCGGCGAGCGGCATTCCGTTGGCGCTGATGCGGCTGAATTCTTATGAAGACATTATCCGGCAGACCCAGCTGATGGGGAAGCTGGCCGGCACGGAGCCTCATGCGACGGAGCTGCTCGCCGCGCTGGACGGGCGCTTGCAGCAGCTGTTATCCAAGCTGCCGGCAGAGACGAAAACATTTGCGATGATGAACGTGACGCCGGCCAGCATATCTCTGCAGCGCAGCGATACGACAGGACTTGAAATAGCGAAGCTGCTCAAGCTGACGAATGTGGCGGAGACGCTGACGCCTTCGCAGAAGAGCCCGACCACGACGCCTTATAGTCTGGAAAAGCTGGTGGAGCTGGACCCCGATTACATCTTTATCGTCATTCACGGCAGCAAGGATACCGGGGAGCGGAAAATCAAGTCGGATCTGCAGAGCAATCCTGCCTGGAGCTCGCTAAGGGCCGTTAAGGAAGGAAGGATGATCATCGCCCCGTCGTCTTTGTTTTTGACGAACCCCGGCTTGAAGCTCGACGAGTCTGTTCTGTACATGGGCAAGCTTGTGTATCCGGAGATATACGGCCATGCCGATTAAACCTTCCGCCGAAGTTCAGCCTGCTCATGCATCGCCGAAGGGGAAAAGGAAGAACCAATCGCGGCCGGGAAGAGAGCGGACCGACAGGATGGGAACGAGAGTGCGAGTGCCCGCAGCGGCGCTGTTCATCATGCTCTTTCTCGGTTTATCGCTTCTTTTCAGCGTAGCGAGCGGTGCGGTGGCTATTCCTGTCAAGGATGTGGCGGGTTATTTGTTTACCGGTAAGACGGGGGCGCTGCGGGAGGTGCTGTGGAACATCAGGCTGCCGCGCACGATCGTCGCCGCGCTGGTGGGAGCGAATCTCGCCGTTGCCGGCGTTCTGCTGCAAGGCGTTATGCGAAATCCGCTCGCCGACCCGCATATTATCGGGGTCTCTTCGGGGGCCGGGCTGTCGGGCATCATCCTTCTGATTTTGTTTCCGCATATGCAGGGCATGTTAACGCCGGTCGCCTTCCTCGGTGCGACGGCCGCCGCGCTGTTCATCTATCTTCTAGCCTGGAAAAACGGCATTAGCCCGATGCGGGTCATTCTGGCCGGAGTAGCGGTATCCGCTTTTCTGGGATCGGGCATTTCGGCACTGTTAACGTTCTACAGCGACCGGGTGCACGGCGCGCTTGTATTTCTTGTCGGGGGGTTGGCCGCCAAAAGCTGGCCTCATGTCGGTATTATTTTACCGTATACGCTAATCGGCATTACGGCTGCTCTTATCGGTTCGGGCAAAATGAACGTGCTGCTGCTGGGAGACGCTCAGGCGCGAAGCCTGGGGCTGCCGGTGGAAGCCGTTCGGCTTTTTCTGACGGCCGTCGGCACGCTGCTTGCGGCAAGCGCCGTCAGCGTTGCCGGCTTGCTTGGCTTCGTCGGATTGATCGTGCCGCATTCCGCGCGGCTTCTGGTCGGCGGCGATAATCGCCTGCTTATCCCGGCGTCCGCGCTTCTGGGGGCCGGCGTCGTCACTTGCTGCGATACGGTGGCGAGATTGATTTTTGCGCCGGTGGAGCTGCCTGTCGGCATTATTATGGGGGCGCTGGGCGCGCCGTTTTTTCTCTACTTGTTAAGAAGGAAAGGGGATCGGGTATGAGCGTTCTGGCGGCTCGTTCGCTGCGCCTTTCATATGAAGGAAAGACGGTGATAGACAAACTGGACCTTGCTTTTACGGAAGGCCGCATCCATGCCGTAATCGGACCGAACGGATGCGGCAAAAGCACGCTTCTCAAAGCATTGGCCCGCCAGCTGAAGCCGGATGACGGAGCCGTGCTGCTGGACGGCAAGCAGTTGTACCGGATGGGCGGCAAAGCGGCTGCGCGGCAGTTGGGGCTGCTTGCGCAAACGCAGGAAAGCGCCGCCGAATGGACGGTGCAGCAATTGGCCGCATTCGGGCGCTATCCGCACCGGACTTTCATGCAGGGAGAGACAGACGAGGACCGGGAGATCGTAGAATGGGCGATCGACGCGGCAGGCATGAGGCCGCTTGCGCATCGGCCTCTCGGGCAGTTGTCGGGAGGGGAGCGACAGCGGGCCTGGATCGCGATGGCGCTCGCGCAGCGGCCACGGGTGCTGCTGCTTGACGAACCGACGACGTTTCTTGACATTCGTCACCAAATCGAAATTATGGAGCTTGTCCGTCAGATGAACCGAACGCTTCCTATTACGGTCGTTATGGTGCTTCATGATATGCATCATGCGGCCCGCTACAGCGATGAGCTCATTGTTATGAGCGCCGGTAAAATATATGCCCAGGGTTCACCTGCCGAAGTGCTGACTCCCCGCATGCTGGGCGATGTTTTCGGAGTGGACGCCAGTGTGATCGCCGACGTCGAGACGGGCAAGCCGCTTATTGTAACCAGAGGATTAATACATAGCCGAGAGCGGCAAGAGGAGGAAGAAAAGCGATGAATAGCATCAACGCGCAGCATCATCTATATCCGTTCACCGCCATCGTCGGCCAGCATGCGATGAAGCAGGCTCTGCTGTTATCGGTCGTCAATCCGATGCTGGGAGGAGTTCTGGTCAAAGGGGAGAAGGGAACGGCCAAATCGACCGCGGTTCGCGCCTTGGCGGATTTGCTGCCGGAATTGAAGGTCGTCAATTTGCCGGTCAGCGCGACGGAAGACCGCCTTGTAGGCACGCTGGATATCGAGCATGCGATCCGGCACGGCGAGAAAAAGTTCGAGCCCGGCTTGCTGGCCGAAGCGCACGGGCATATTTTGTACGTCGATGAGATCAATCTTCTGGAGGATCATCTGGTCGACGTCCTGCTCGATGCGTCAGCTATGGGAGTGAACACGGTGGAGCGGGAGGGGATATCGTTCTCCCATCCATCCCGGTTTATTCTGATCGGCACCATGAATCCGGAGGAAGGGGAGCTGCGGCCGCAGCTGCTCGACCGTTTCGCCTTGTCGGTAGAGGTCGGGGGAGAACGGGACGTTGAGGGCCGCGCCGAGGTCGTACGCCGCAGACTGCTTTTTGAAAGCGATCCGGTAAGCTTTTGCGGGCGGTATGAGCAGGAGCAGAGCAGCCTGCTTGCCCGCATCAACCGGGCACGGGAGCTGCTTCCCCGCATACCGCTGCAGGACCGGCTGCTGGAGCGGGCGGCGGAGCTGTCCATCCGCTGCGAGGTGGACGGACACCGCGCCGATATTACGATGATCAAGACGGCTATGACCATGGCCGCTTGGGACGGGAGGACGGAGGCGAGCGAGGCCGATATATGGGCGGCGGCGAGGTTTGTGCTGCCGCATCGGCTGCGTAAGCGTCCGTTCGAAGAGCGCGAGGGGGCGGACTTATGGGAACGGTTGATCGAGGAAACGAGCTTCGCATGAAGCGGCAGGCAATAGAAGAAGCGGTCGCAGCTTCGCTGCCTTTCTGCGCGGTTGAAGGCCAGGATAGGGCGAAGCGCGCGCTGCTATTGTTGGCGGTACATCCCGGCATCGGAGGCTTGCTGCTGCAGGGAGCGCCGGGTACGGGCAAATCGGTGCTGGCCCGCGGCTTGTCCCGGCTGCTGCCTGAGGATGAGGCTGCAGGTCCATGGAAAGAGCTGCCCGCCCATGCCTCCGAGGACCGCATCGCCGGGTCGGCGGATTGGGAGGAAGCGCTGCGATCGGGAAGCAGACGCGCAAAGAAAGGCCTGCTTGCCGAGGCGGACGGCGGCTTCCTGTATATCGATGCCGTCAACTTGCTGGACGATTCGGCGCTGAGAATCGTGCTCAACGCAGCTGCATCGGGGCAGACGGAGCTGCAGCGCGAAGGCGTGTCCGCCGTTCATGCGTCGCGCATCGCGCTGATCGCCTGCATGGACCCCGGCGAAGGAGAACTGCCCGCTTCCGTCCGCGATCGTTTCGCCATCGGCGTTACGATGGAGACGGTGGCCGAGCGGGAGCGGCGCTGCGAAATTATTCGCCGGACGCTCGCTTTCGAGGCGAACCGCGCCGCCTTCGCCGCAGGCTGCGTCGCCGAGACGGAGGCGCTGCGCCAGCGCATTGCGGCGGCAAGGCTCCGCCTGCCGCACATTGCGGCCGGGCGCGCCGAGCTGGAGCTCGCGGCGGCGATCGCGCAAGAAGCCGGCTGCGACGGGCATCGCGCCGAGCTGGCGCTTATAGGCTGCGCGAGAGCGGCCGCAGCCTGGGAAGGCTGCCGCGCGGTAGAGGCGCGGCACGTGCAGGAAGCGGCGGCTTATGCGCTGCCGCACCGCATGAAGCGCGGCGGGCCGGAGGCGGATGCCGCCGGCACCGATAAGCCGCGCCGCGGCGAAACCGGCGGCGGAGACCCCCGCCCCGCAGAGCGGGCGAAGCCGCCTGCCGAACCGGAACGCGCCGGAGCCTGCGGCGAAACGGCGGAGCATAGAGCGGCTGAGGAGCAAGCGGGACGGCGCGGAGAAAGCCGGGCCCCGCTCGATCGTTCCGGCTCTGCCGGTCAACGCCGCGCCGAACGGGAGCAGGACGCTTCGGCGGCTTCTCAGGAGCATCGTCCGGCAACGGGGGACATGTCCCGGACGGCCCGAGAAACGGTTGCGGCTATCGGCGGTACCTTCGAGGTACGGCAGCCGGATTGGGCGTCGCCTCCGTCGCCCAAAGCGCTGCGCGCAGCATCGGGCAAGCGCGATACGAGCCTCGCGGGCACGCGGCAGGGGAGGTATGTCGGAGCTTCCGTCCCTATTGGGAAGCCGGCCGATCTGGCGCTGGACGCTACGCTGCGGGCAGCCGCTCCTTATCAGCGGATGTATGCGGAAAAGGAGCGGGCGCTTGTCATTCTCCCCGAGCATATCCGCATGAAAGAGCGGCGAAGGAAATGCGGCAGCACGATTTTATTTGTTGTGGACGCCAGCGGCTCAATGGGGGTTAGAGAGCGGATGAAGGCCGTGAAAGGAGCGGTATTGTCGCTGCTGAAAGACGCTTACCTGAAGAGAGACCGCGTAGGCATGGTCGCCTTCCGCGGGCGCAAAGCGGAGTTGGCGCTGGACATTACCCGCAGCGTGGAGCTGGCGGAGCGCTGCCTGCGGGAGATGCCGACCGGCGGGAAAACACCGCTGGCGCACGCGCTGCGCAAAGGCGGAGAGACATTGGCTGCAGAAATGCGCAAACGGCGGGAGGTATCGCCGATTCTTGTGCTGCTCAGCGATTGCAGAGCCAACGAGGGGATCGGCGAGGAGGGAATGGGAACGAAACAAGTATGGGAAGAGTGCGTCCGCATCGGGCGGGCAATCGCCGCGGCGCAAATTCCGCTTCTTATCGTCGATACGGAGCAAGGGCCCGTTCAGCTGGGGCAGGCGCACAAGCTGGCCCGTTCGCTCGGCGCCCGTTATTTGAAGCTGGAGCAATTGGAGGGGGAACGAATTGCCGCCGCCGTGCGCAAGCTGATGTAAGTCGCAAGAGAAAGGGAGAAACCGACATGTTGCATATCGCTTTACTAACGACATCGTATTCCGCCGCGGCCGATGTATCCCGCTTGATGAAACAGCCGGCCGCCCCTTATTACGGGCATATCCGGTTGTCTGTCTTCCATGAAGAGCAGGCGGCTGAGCCGGAATGGGCCGCTGCGATGAAGCAGGCTGCCGAGGAAGCGGGTCTGCTGCTTCTGGACCCGCACGGCACCTCCTATGAATGGCTGCAGCCTTCGCTGCAAGCATGCGCCGATTCTTCGGCGCACAAAATTGTTGTCGGCGGGGATGCCGAGCCGCTGCGTAAGCTTGCTCGGCTCGGCTCGCTGGAAGCAAGCGAGCTTCCGCCGTCGCGCGGCGATCGCCGTTTCGCTTCTCCGCAAGGCTTATCCGCGGAGAAGAGGAGAGATTACGCCAACTATCTGCGCATTATCGATTATTGGCGCGGCGGAGGAACGCATAACTTGCATCAATTGTTCCTCCTTATCGGCCGGGAATACGGGGGATTCGGCCATTGGCCCGAGCCGGAGCCGCCCGTCGTTTTGCAGGAGCTGGGATTATGGGAGCCGGGTACGGGTACCTATTACGCAACGCGGCAAGAGCATCTGGCAGCTCATCCCCATCAGGAAGGGCTGCCCGTCGTCGCAGTGTTGTTTTCCGCAAGAAGCTATCCGATGCATACCGCCGGGTGCGCCGCCGGCATTATCGAGCGAATCCGGTCATTTGCGCATGTACTGCCTATCGCTTTTCCCGCGCTGGCGGGAGCCGACGCGGACCGGCTGCAGGCGCTGTTGGAGAACGGCGGGCGGCCGGCGAGCCTGATCGTGAGCTTGCTCCCGTTCCGGCTCGGAGCAGGGCCGGTGGGAGGCGATTCGCAAAAAATGACGGCTATGCTGGAGAAGCTGGGAGCTCCGCTGCTGCATCCTTTTTTGTTAACCAAACGCGAACGGAAGGAGTGGATGGCCTCGCCTCAAGGGCTGACGCCGTCCGAGTTTTTGGTGCAGATGATGCTGCCCGAGCTGGACGGAGGCATCGAAATGCTTCCTGTCGCCGCGCTCCACGAAGTAACGGAAGAAGGGGATGAAGCGCCGTCCGCTTTTCGTATGAAGGAGCTTCGCCTCATCCCCGACAGGGTGGAGCGGCTTGCCGGGCGCATGCAGCGCTGGCTCCGGCTGCAATCCAAGCCCCGCGCGGAGAAGAACGTCGCCGTCATCTGCTATAACTATCCGCCGGGAGAAGGCAATGTGTTCGGAGCCGCTTTCCTCGATACGTTCGCCTCCGCCGCCAGGCTGCTGCAGCTGCTTGTCCAGGAAGGGTACGACACGGAAGCGCTGACGGCGGAGCAAGTCAAGTCGAGGTTCGTGGACGGCGGCATTGTCAATTCTCCCCATTGGAGCGAGCCGGATCATCAAGGCGGCATGATTCGCTATGGAGCTTCCGGTTACGAGAGTCGGTTCGGTTCCATGCCGCGGGCCGACGAGATGGAGCAGGAATGGGGCACGCCGCCGGGGGACGTTATGGTCCGCAGCGGTCAGTTTCTTATACCCGGCATTCAAGTCGGGCGCGTCTTCGTCGGCTTGCAGCCGGCCCGCGGCGTTCACGAGCATCCGGAGAAAACGTATCACGACTCGTCGCTGCCGCCTCCGCATCAATATGCTGCCTTTTACGAATGGCTGAGAGACAGCTTTGAAGCGGATGCCGTCATTCATGTCGGGACGCACGGTACTTTGGAATTTTTGCCGGGGAAAGAAAGCGGGATGTCTTCGGCATGTTTCCCGGATCATCTGATCGGCGATTTGCCTCATTTATATTATTACTATGTCGGAAACCCGTCCGAAGCGATGATCGCCAAGCGCAGAAGCCATGCGGTGCTGATCGGGTACCAGTCCCCTCCTTTCACGGTATCGGAGCTGTACGGGGAATACGGCGGCTTGGATGCGCTGCTGCACGAATATCGGGAAGCGGAACGTTCCGATCCTTCCCGCTGCCCCGTCATCCGCGGACTTATCGCCGAGCAGGCCGAGCGGCTTAAGCTTCCGGATACGATCGAGGCGATAGAGACGGAACTGTACCGGACGAGCCGCTCCGCTATTCCGAGCGGCCTGCATGTGCTGGGCGAGGGCTTGGAGCATGAAGCCGCATTGCAGTACGCCCGCTTCGTTCTGCGCTTCGGAGCCGGCGGCCGCTCGCTTCGCGGCATCATTGCCGATTGCGTCGGCATCGACGACGAGAAGCTGCAGGAGCAGCCGGACCGCGAGCTTCTGGAGCGGCTGGACGCGCTGGAAGCCGCTGCGCTGGAGCGTTACATGGCCGGCCAAGAGCTGCCCGGCGAGCTGCAGCCGAACCCCGGGCAATTGGAGGAGCTGCAAGCCGCGCTTGCCGGCGGACGGTCCGCCTACGAGGCTTCGCGGCTTAACCGGGAAGAGGAGCATCTGCTGCAGGCGCTGGACGGGCGCTATATTCCGGTACGCTTAGCCGGCGATGCGATTCGCCAACCCGAGGTGCTCCCGTCAGGCTTCAATCTGGTGCAATTTGACCCGCGCTCGGTGCCGAGCGCCGCTGCGGTCCGGCGCGGTGCCGCCATCGCAGACAATACGCTGCGCATGCATTATGAGAAGAACGGCAGCTACCCGGAGACGGCAGCCGTTGTCCTGTGGGGCCTTGAAACCTCGCGCACGCAAGGTGAAACGGTGGGGCAAATACTGCATTATCTCGGCGTTCGCGTTAATGAACGGATGAGCTGGGCCCGCTCGAATTACGAGATCGTGCCGGCGGAGGAGCTCGGACGGCCGAGAATCAATGTGCTTATTACGATCTGCGGCTTTTTCCGCGACATGTTTCCGAATGTGCTGCAGGAGCTGCATGAATTGTTCGTTCGCGTATCCGAGCTCGATGAGCCGGAGGTTGCGAACGGCTTCAAGAAGCAGTCGCTTCTTTTGCACCGTGCGCTGGTGGAGGAAGGCTATGAGCCCGGCGAAGCGTGGGATATGGCCTGCGCCCGCATCTTCGGGCCTGCCGAAGGACAATACGGAACCTCGATAAGCCGGCTCATCGAGACGAAGCAGTGGGAGGATGAGTCGCAATTCGCCGAATTGTTTACGAAAAGGCTGCAGCATCTGTACAGCGGGCAGCATAGAGGGACGCCGATGCCCGGATTGTTCCGCAGGCAGCTGTCGGCTGTAGAGATCGTCTCGCAGGTGCGCAGCAATCATGAGCATGAGATCACCGATCTGGATCATTACTATGAATATTTCGGCGGGCTTGCCAAATCGGTCGAACGGGCCAAAGGCAGTCAAGCGGACATCGTCATTACCGACACGACAGGGGAGGAAGTATGGAGCGAGCCGGTAGAGCAATCGATCTTGCGCGGAGTACGGACCCGGCTGACCAATCCGAAGTGGATTGACGGTTTGCTTCGGCACGATTATCACGGAGCGCAGCACATTGCCCGGCGGTTCGAGAATGTGCTCGGCCTGGCCGCCACGACGAATCGGGTCGATCCGTGGATTTTCCGGCAGCTGCACGAAACGTACGTGGCCGACGAGCGGATGAGCCGGCGGCTTGAGGACAATAATCCTTGGGCGTATCACCATATGGTGGAAACGCTGCTCGAAAGCCATCAGCGCGGTTATTGGCAGGCCAGCGACGAGGAGCTGGAACAACTGTACGAAAGCTATATGCAGCTTGAAGGGAAGATAGAGGAACAGGCCGAATAAGGGGAGGCTTCCCGGCACTAGCCGAGCGGAACTTTACAAGCAATGCTAAGATCGGGCCGCGCTTAATCTGCCAATGTGCGGAGGAAAGAGAAATAGATGTTTACAAGGGCGCCGTCAGGCGTCTTTCTTTATTTGTGAAGGATGCCACGATATAAAGAGGGTACCGTATCGCTGCAAAGGACGCTTTTGTACAACGTGCTCCTGTGGCGAAACAGAGGAATGGAGCCGAGTACTGGTGGAGGATGTCTTCCAAGTCAATCATCGTCATGTGGTGCTTACCATTGACGAAGGGCTTTGGAGTGTCTTTTTGATGCATCGAAAAATGTTGAAAGCGTTCATGGACGAAGCAGTCCAAATCATTAAGGAGCATTTTGAGAAGAAACATAAAGTTACGCCTGGTATTATTGCAGGGTTGCATACATTTGGCTCGCGTTTGAATTTTAATCCGCATGTCCATATGGTCGTGACGATGGGGGGAATGAAATCAAACGGAGAATGGAAAACGTATGATTACGTGCCGTTTGAAAAGCTTAGAAAACAGTGGCAAACGGTGGTGTTGAAACTCATTCGGAAGAGTCTGAGCGAAGAAGAAAAGAAACAAGTGCAGCCGCGTTTACAGAAAGCCTATTCCGCCAATGGAGAAGGCTTCTATGTGCATGCGCCGAAGCAGAAAGGAAATGTAAAGAAACAGCTGGGCTACATAGGTCGATACATCAAGCGACCCGCGATTGCGTTAAAGCGAATCCGATCCTATGACGGAGCGTATGTGGAATTCAGCTACCACGATAAAAGAAGTGGAGAAGAAAAGACAGAAAAACTGACAGTCGAAGAATTTATTGCACGTGTGATCCGTCACATCCCCGATGAGAATTTTAAAACCATTCGATACTATGGTGTGTATGCGCGGAGAATAAAAAAGATAAGCAAAAAGCTAGTGACAGCGTGGCAAAAGGAAGCAAGAAAGCAGGTAGTGCGAGCGCAAAGACGACTAAAGCGTAGAAATTGGAGAGAACGAATTCAACGAGAGACAGGGAAAGATCCCCTAGTCTGCCCCAAATGTGAATGCTATTATGAATACAAGGGAGAAGTCTGTCTTGAAGCAGGGATACTAACCATTAAATATGCAGCATGCGAGAGAACAAGAGGCTGTTTAGAAAGGATGATGCAAGATCTCACAGGGAAGCAAGAAAGCAAAAAACAAAAAGAAGAAACCACAGTTGTCCATAAGCAATTATCTGTTGTCGAAACAGACCGTGAAGTATATATGTTTGACCTGTTTGGAGAGCGAAAACATACCGCTTAAAGTGGTGCAAGATTTTGACCGAATGGATCAAGGAGATCCCACGGTCCCTCCGCAATTTACATGTGAAAATTGTGAAGGAGCGATGTATCCCGAGTATTACAAAGGTGTTCGTGGATATGAGTACAAAATTACCGATGTACGTGAAACGTAAAAAGGACCGTCAGGATGATCTTTCCTGACGGTTTTTCTTAGTTTGGGGAAAGCTTTCGCCTCGGACGGATGAATCTTATTTTTAATCGTAATAATTACTTATAATTGACATTGCGGGCAATGAGAGCTACAATTTTCTATATAGACGGTTGTCCTTAAGGAGAGAAAAGAATGAAACGAGCCGTACCTGTACACATATTATCCGGCTTTTTGGGGAGCGGGAAGACGACCCTGCTGTCGCAGGCCATCGATTATTATAAGCTGAGCGGCCGCAAGCCGGCCGTGTTGATGAACGAATTGGGCGATGTCAATCTGGACGGCATGCTGGTCGAAGACGGCGTCCCGATGACGGAGATGCTGAGCGGCTGCATTTGCTGTACGATCCGCGGCGACTTGGGGCTGGAGCTGAGGGATTTGATCCGGGACAACGATCCCGACGTCATTTTCGTCGAATGCACGGGGGCGGCGAATCCGATCGAAATACTCGAAGGAGTGACGGATGCGTCGCTGCTGACGGAGCTGGAGCTCAAATCGGTAATCACGGTGATCGATGCGGCGCATCTGCTGGCTCAGAAGAACGGCAAGGGAAAGACGTTCCGCTTGATGCAGGATCAAGTCCGCTGCGCGACGCAGCTGATTTTGAACAAGATCGATCTGATCGAGCCCGGGCGGCTGGCCGAGCTGGAGAGTGAGATCCGCGAGCTGAACCCGGCGGCGCCGATGACGGCTACCGTTCGCTGTCAGGTCGATATGGCGATGTTCGACGCTATAGAACGGTCCGCAGGCACGGCAGAGGTTCCGTCCCGGGCCGGCGGTGCGGAGCGCCACGATTGCGGCCATGAGCACGGCGAAGCTTGCAGCCATCCGTCGCACGAACACGATCATGAGCACGGGCATGAAGTGCACAGCCATCATTCGCATGATCATGTCATGGTATACACGCATTATTTTTCGGGCCCGATCGACAGCGAGGCGTTTGAGGAGCTGGTGGGCAGACTGCCGGAGGAAGTATACCGCGCTAAAGGGATTTTGCGGTTTTCCGATACCGCAAGCTTATTTTTATTCCAGTACGCTTACCGTGAAATGGATTTTGTCAAAATTGCACCGAAGGAAGCGGTGCCGAACGTCGCCGTCTTTATCGGCGAGCATTTTTCCAAGGATAGGCTGGCGGCCGAGCTGAAAGCTTTGGAGCAAAAAGATTGACTCTATACCCGATTTAAGGCATTATTAACCTAAGTATGCGATAATTGAGGGATAAATCATGTCAAAACACCAACATGAACACGAGCAGCGCGATACGCAGGAAATGGTTCAGGAGATGGTTCGCGCCATGTCCAACAAAGGCTGGAGAATTACGGACCAGCGCAAGAGCTTGGCGACTCTGTTCGCGGAAGCGGAAGGCTATCTGTCGCCGAAGGACGTGTACGAATCGATGCGGCAGAAGTATCCGGGGGTCAGCTTCGACACGGTGTACCGGAATCTTCGTTTGCTTAGCGAGATGGGAGTGCTGGAGCAGTTTTATTTGAATGACGGCGTGAAATTCCGCGCTCGCTGTCAAACGCATCATCATCATCATATGATCTGTCTTCAATGCGAAAAAACGGTCACCTTCGAATTTTGCCCGATGAAGCAGGTACCGAACCTCCCGGACGGCTTCCAAGTCGTCAACCACCGCTTCGAAATCTTCGGATATTGCGATGAATGCGCCGCGCATGCGACCACCCGGCAATGATAATATGAAACCTTCGGATGCACGTAATCCGAAGGTTTTTTCGTTGTTTAGGAAATGATGCGCAGCCATATCCTGTGGATATCCGTGGTCTCCCCCGAAAGGAATGTCTACCCATAGAACGATCCCAGAGGAAGGGTTAGACGCCGATCCAGCTAAGGCTGGATGCGGACGGAATAAGCTTCAGAGCATCACGTCACTTTTGGGGGATTTGTTCTTGCAAAAAACGATTGACACAATGTACCAGCGGTGCTAATATACTGACTATAAATCATAGTAATCACATCGGAATATATGTTGATCGACCGGACCACCGGAGATTCCAACGCTGAAGCGAGTCTTGCCCAGCGCCGACAATCGATTACATATGGTCGAACCTTAAGAAGAACGAAATGTCGAGGGGAGAAATCAATATGTTTCATGTCAATTGGAAAAAGTGGTCCGTGGTCAGTTTGCTCAGCTTATCCTTGGTCGGCCTGACCGCTTGCGGCGGCGGCTCGGCTCCGGCTGCGCAGGACGCTTCTGCGGGAAGCGGAGATAACAAGACGGCGGCGGCCAAACCGGTCGAGCTGCTCAATGTTTCGTACGATCCTACGCGCGAGTTGTACCAGGATTTTAACAAGGCGTTCTCAACCTATTGGAAAAATAAAACCGGCCAGACCGTTACCTTCAAACAGTCGCACGGCGGCTCAGGCAAACAAGGCCGCTCGGTCATCGACGGCTTGGAAGCGGATGTCGTTACGCTGGCGCTCGCTTACGATATCGATGCGATTCAGGAAGCGGGGCTCATTCAGAAGGATTGGCAGAAGAAGCTGGCAAGCAACAGCTCGCCGTATACTTCAACGATCGTTTTTCTGGTGAAGAAGGGCAACCCGAAAGGAATTAAAGACTGGGACGATCTGATCAAGCCCGGCGTGCAGGTCATCACTCCGAATCCGAAAACGTCCGGCGGCGCCCGTTGGAACTATGTAGCGGCATGGGGCTACGCCTATCAGAAGTACGGCAAAGACGAAGCCAAAGCCAAAGATTTCGTGCAGCAGCTGTTCAAAAACGTGCCCGTGCTCGATTCCGGCGCGCGCGATTCTACGACAACCTTCGTGCAGCGCGGCATCGGCGACGTGCTGATCGCCTGGGAGAACGAAGCGTATCTCTCGATTAACGAGTTCGGCAAAGACAAATACGAGATTATAACTCCGTCCATCAGCGTGTTGGCTGAGCCGCCGGTCGCCGTCGTCGATAAAATAGTCGACAAGAAGGGAACGCGAGAAGTCGCGCAGGCGTATCTGGAATACTTGTATTCGGAAGAAGGCCAGACGATCGCCGCCAAAAACTACTATCGCCCGCGTCTGGAATCGGTAGCCAAAAAGTATGAATCGCAGTTCAGCAAAGTCAATCTGTTCACGATCGACGACGAGCCGTTCGGCGGATGGACCAAAACACAGCAGACGCATTTTAACGACGGCGGCGTTTTCGACCAAATCTATAAACCGTAATACGGTCGTTCAATAGAAGAGAGATTGCGAGTCAGAGGAGAGAAATCCATGGCAAAAGGTTGGAAGGAACGGAGTATTTTACCCGGCTTCGGATTGTCGATGGGATATACGGTACTGTATCTCAGCCTCATCGTTTTGTTCCCGTTATCCGCTATCTTCATCAAAACGTCCGGTCTGTCTTGGGAGCAGTTCTGGCATACGGTCGGCGATCCGCGGGTAGTCGCCTCCTATAAAATCAGCTTTGGAACGGCGATAGGCGCGGCGCTGGTCAATACGGTATTCGGCTTTATCGTCGCCTGGGTGCTGGTGCGCTATTCATTCCCGGCCAAACGGTTCATCGACGCCCTGGTCGATCTGCCGTTCGCACTGCCGACGGCGGTGGCGGGGATCGCGCTGACGACGATTTACTCGCAGAACGGCTGGATCGGCAGCTTGCTGGAGCCGCTCGGCATCAAGGTCGCCTTTTCGCCGATAGGCATTACCTTGGCGCTCACTTTTATCGGCATTCCGTTCGTCGTACGCACGCTGCAGCCGGTGATTGAAGAGCTGGAGAAGGAGATCGAAGAGGCTGCGGTCAGCTTGGGCGCGCGGAGATGGAAGACGTTCACGAAGGTTATTTTTCCCGAGCTGCTGCCGGCTTTATTAACGGGCTTTACCTTGGCGTTTGCCAGAGCGGTGGGCGAGTACGGATCGGTCGTCTTTATTTCCGGCAATATGCCGATGAAGACGGAAATCGCGCCGCTGCTCATTATGACGAAGCTGGAGCAGTACGATTACGCGGGCGCTACGGCAATAGCACTCGTAATGCTCGTCATATCCTTCCTGATGCTGCTCGTCATCAATTTCATTCAGTGGCGTGCGAACCGCTTGAACAGTGCTTCGTAAATAATCCGGTTTTGCTTCGGCAAAACTTTCAGGAGGATCTATCATGGCCGGATATGTGGCAACCGTGAAAGCAGGTTCGGTAACGCGGGAAAGACCGCGGCACATCACCGAACCGACGGTCGTAAAATGGATTTTGATTGGCATCGCCATCTTGTTTCTGGGTTCGTTGCTCGTGCTCCCTTTGGTTTCGGTGTTCGTCGAGGCTTTCCGCAAAGGCAGCGAGGTATATTTCAACGCTTTCTCCGATCCCGATGCGGCCGCCGCGATTCGGCTGACGTTATTGACGGCCGGAATAGCCGTTCCGCTCAATGTTGTGTTCGGCCTGGCCGCAGCATGGGCCATTACCAAGTTCCAATTTAGAGGTAAAAACCTGCTTATCACACTGATTGACCTTCCGTTTGCCGTCTCGCCCGTGATTTCAGGTCTCATCTATGTATTGCTATTCGGCGCGAAAGGCTGGTTCGGCCCGTGGCTCGGCGAGCATGACATCAAGATTATTTTCGCTCTGCCGGGTATCGTCCTGGCGACGGTGTTCGTTACGTTTCCGTTCGTAGCACGCGAGCTGATTCCGCTCATGCAGGCTCAAGGCGTGCAAGAGGAAGAAGCCGCCGTCACGCTAGGGGCCAAAGGCTGGCGCATCTTCTGGAAAGTAACGGTTCCCAACATCAAGTGGGGGCTGCTGTACGGCATCATCCTGTGCAACGCGAGAGCGATGGGAGAGTTCGGCGCCGTATCCGTCGTCTCCGGTCATATCCGCGGCTCTACGAATACGATCCCGCTGCATATTCAGATCATGTACAACGAATACAATTTCGCCGGCGCTTTCGCCATGGCTTCGCTGCTCGTGCTGCTGGCCGTCGTGACGCTGATCGTAAAGGCAATCGTGGAGTGGAGATTTAACAGGACGAAGCAGCAGGAAGGAGAGTAGGGAACCATGCATATCGTAGCGAAACAATTGATGAAAACGTTCGGCTCGTTTCAGGCTACCAAGCAGGTCAGCTTCGAAATCGAAAAAGGCAAGCTGATCGGGCTGCTCGGACCGAGCGGCGGCGGAAAAACGACCATATTGCGGATGCTGGCGGGACTTGAACAGCCGGATTCCGGCGAAATCTGGTTCCATGGCAAAAAAGTCAACGATCTGCCGCCGCAGGAACGCGGCATCGGCTTCGTCTTTCAAAACTATGCGCTGTTCCGCCATATGAGCGTGTACGACAATATCGCTTTCGGATTGACGGTGCAAAAGCGCGGCAAGCAGGAGATTAAAGCGAGAGTTACCGAGCTTATCGAATTGACCGGTCTTAAGGGGCTGGAGAAGCGGCTGCCCCACCAGCTGTCCGGCGGACAGCGGCAGCGGGTCGCGTTCGCCAGGGCGATTGCGCCGGAGCCCCAGCTGCTGCTGCTCGACGAGCCGTTCGCCGCGATTGACGCGAAGGTGCGCAAGGAGCTGCGGACGTGGCTGAAGGATATGATTAACCGGGTCGGCATCACCACGATCTTCGTCACCCATGACCAGGAGGAAGCCGTCGAGGTGGCCGATCAGATTATGATTATCCATCAGGGGACGCTGGAGCAGCAGGGAGCGCCGATTGACATCTATCAGCGCCCGCAGACGCCGTTCGTAGCCGGCTTTATCGGGGAGTCCAACAGCTTGGAACATATTACCCGCTTCAGAGGCTTCGAGCAGGCGGAGCTGCGCGAGGCGAAAGCGATTATTCGGCCCGAGTTCGTAGAAGTGGGTTATGCCTCGGAAATTTCATTTCCGTCCGCATCCGAGCCCGGTACCGTAAAAAACGTTTATTTCCGCGGAACGAACTGGCAAATAGAGGTCGAATTGGCCGGGCAAACTATATTTGCTTACCGCTCCTTGGAGCAGGAAGCGCTCAAGCCGGGAGACAGGGTTCAAGTTTTGATTCATCGCGTTTATTTGTTTAATGAACAGGAGCATCGGACGGTTGAGAACGGACTGAAGATCGATCCGCTTCCGGTACACATCTAAATCCAGCAAACGGAAAGGAAGAGTTGTCATGGAACATCACATTACAATACGAAGCGAACAAGAGGAGCTGGCGGCGACTCTTCATTATCCGGCCTCTACAGGCTCGAAAAACCCGATCATCATTATCGCCCACGGATTTATCGGCAGCCGGGTCGGAGTAAACCGGTTGTTCGTCAAGGCGGCGCGGGAATTTACCGAGCTGGGATATATGGTGCTGCGATTCGATTTTGCCGGATGCGGCGAAAGCACCGGCGATTACGGGGCGGGAGGTCTTGATGCAATGATCGACCAAACGCGATCCGTCATCGACTACGCTCTAGGCATCGATTGCGTAGATCCTACGCGCGTCATTTTGCTGGGGCATAGCTTGGGAGGCGCCGTAGCGGTGCTGACGGCTGCGAAGGATAAACGGGTCAAATCCTTGGTGCTCTGGTCGGCCGTAGCTCATCCGTTTAACGATATTATTAAAATTACCGGTAAGAAAACATACGAGGAAGCCGTGCAGCTAGGGTCATCCGATTACTTGGGCTATTCGTTCAAGCCGGAATATTTCGAATCGCTGACGAGGCACCAGCCGTTCGAGCAGACGCGCAAGTTCGGCGGCGATGTGCTGCTCGTTCATGGGACGAATGACGAGGTGATCCCTGTCGATTACTGCTTCCTATACCAGAAGCTGTTCTGGCTCAGATCGCAAGGACAGTGCGATAAAGAAGTCGTTTTTCAAGCCGATCATACGTATTCTACCGGTCAGTCGTTCGTACAGCTGATGTCGACGACCAAAAACTGGCTGCTGTCGCTTGATAAGCGAAAACAGGACTGGTACGATTGGACGATCTAAACATAACGCTAAGCCCGCAACACAGGCGGCCGCTGCTTTTACAACAAGACGTCGGCAGACGTTTTCTCTTTTAATTATAATCCGACAAAACGGATGAGAATAATGTATAATGGAGGGGTTACGATGGCTAAACCATTGGAAATCGATGACGTTTGGAACAAACGAATTGTGAACTCGGTTAACGGGCTGGAGTATGGAACCGTTCAAATTGTCGTCCATGACGGCCGAATCGTCCAAATCGAGCGTACGGAGCGCAAACGCTTTGAATCGGAATCGGCCCTCCGAGATCAGAACGCTGCCGAAGGCAGATCGCCAGGGAGCCGCCGCAAAGGCTAATGGGAAGACAAGGTCCACCGGATTGCCGGAGACCTCCCGACGGGGCATGAGAGTTCGCAAGAATTTCAAAGCCCGGTCCGGAGTGTCTCTTTTTTTCGCGATAAAATTCAATTAAGGGGGATGACCCGTGATGATAGCGAATGCAGAGCCATGGGCGGAGCTGGATGAATCGGAAGTGCTTCACCTGCCCGATATTCAATTCGTAACGTATTGTTTCCAGACATTCGGTTTGAACCGCGGTATTTACAATACGATCGATCAATGGCTGTACGGTTTCGGTTATCGCGATGTGCTGCAGCGGCGCAAGGCCACCTTATCCTTCCTCCGTCTCATTAACGCGAGGGGCGGGAGAGAGCGGAGCGGCGGCATCCTGCGTTTCGGCAAGGGCGGCGTGACGAAGCAGCTGTACGATTTCATTCATCTTCCCGAGCCGATCTTCCTTAGCCAGGAAGCCGAAATTTGAGCGAAATTGCCAAAAAACCATGAACGTCCGTCGTTGACGGCTGAGCATGGTTTTTTTAATTTGTAACGGGAATCACTTATGCTTTGATTTGCGATTGCGATTGGGCCGGTTTGGCTTCATAGCGCACCTGATTGTAGCGAAGGAACACCCAGACTCCCAGAATAAGCAAGAGACCTGCGAGTATTTGAATCAGATTAACGGATTCCCCGAGCAGCATCCAGGCGAGCAGGGTAGCGCCGATCGGCTCTCCCAATACGGCGGTGGAGACGGAAGCCGCATTGACGAATTTCAAGGACCAATTGAATAAAATATGGCCGAACACGGTCGGGATAACCGCCAGTAGGGCGAACAGAATCCATTCTTTGGCAGGGTACCCGGTGAACGCAATGCCGTTCCAGCCGTTGTAGACGGCAAAAAAGCAGGCCGCTACGAGAAAGACGGAGAAGCTGTACAGCGTCGACGATATATGCCTGCTTAGCTTTTGACCGAGCAGCATGTGCACGGCCACTGCGACGGTTCCGAGCAAGGATAAGATATCCCCTTGAAGCGCCGTTCCGGAAACGGCGAAATCTTTCAGGCCGACCAGCATGGCGCCGAAGACGGCCACTCCGATTCCCGCGGCGGCGGCCGGAGTCGTTCTCTCCCGATAGACGAAATAGGCTCCGACCAGCACGAAGATCGGCTCCAGCGTCATCAGCACGGTCGAACTGGCAACCGTCGTGTAGCGCAGCGACGCCATCCATAACAGAAAATGCAGTCCGAGCGCGATTCCCGATCCGAGCAGAAGCATCCAATCTTTCCCATTTAATCGTTTGACTTCTGGTATGTATTTCCACATGAGAGGCAGCATAATCACGTTGGTAATGAGTAGTCTGTACATCCCGGAGACGGATACGGGAGCTGCGGACAGCTTGATAATGATCGATGAGCAGGAGATGGCGACAATGCCCACGGTAAATATAAGCCACAGCGGCACAGGACTGCGATGACCGGATGTCATAGTGATTCCTCCAACGGTTCTATTATAGAAAACTAATCTATTATACAAGCATGGAGTGCGGAAATCTACGGCATTTTTTTCCATGTGCGCAAGCAGGGCCCGGTGTTGTCAAAGCTGGGGCTCTATTATATAATGTTGAAGTTATTTAGAAAGGAGAATTGACCAATGTTTAAAAAGAAAGCACTTATCCCCGTCCTTATCGGCTTGGCTCTGGTTGCAGCCGGATGCGGTCAGAAGCCAGCAGCCGAACCGGCCAATGCGAATCAGCCGGCAGCGGCTCAAACCGCCAAGCTGGATCAGATCAAGAAAGCGGGGAAGATCGTCGTTGGTACCAGCGCAGATTACCCTCCTTACGAGTTTCATAAGGAAGTCGACAAGAAGGATGAAATCGTAGGGTTCGATATCGAAATTGCAAAAGCGATCGCCAAAGATTTGGGCGTGAATCTTGAAGTGAAGGATATGAAGTTCGACGGTCTGCTGCCTGCTCTGGAAGCCGGCAATGTCGATTTCATTATTTCCGGGATGACGCCGACTCCGGAGCGCAAGCAAAGCGTCGATTTTACCGAAATCTATTATACGGCCGTGCAAAAGGTAGTCGTACGCGCGGAAGACAAGGACAAGTACAAAGCGGTAGAAGACTTGGCAGGCAAGCGGGTCGGCGCGCAAAAAGGCGCTACGCAGGAGCAGATCGTCCGCAAGCAAATGCCGAATTCCGAGATGAAGGCGCTCGGCAAAATTTCCGATTTGATGCTTGATCTGAAAAACAAGAAAACCGAAGCTCTCGTCGTCGAGCAGCCGGTGGCCGAAGCCTATTTGTCCAAAAACCCGGATCTGGTGTTGTCCGACGTCAAGCTGTCTTCGGAGGACAGCGGTTCGGCTATCGCCGTGAAGAAAGGCAGCGCCGATCTGGTCGACGCCATGAACAAGACGCTGGACAAGCTGATTCAAGACAAATCGGTTGACAAGTTCGTAACCGAAGCGAACGAATCGGTGGAATAAGCATCGTTTAAATCAGTGCAAAAGCCTGTGCGGATACGAAACGCGCCGGTTTTTGTTCGGTTTTAAGCGAAAATCGAAACAGGAGGAGGTGACCCGGTGGATTTTTCATTTTTGCCCAAGTATTACATGTTTTTCGTCAACGGCGCGAAGGTTACGCTGCTGCTCTCCCTGTTTACAGTGATTATCGGGGTTGTTCTCGGCGTTATTTTGGCGCTAATGCGCTTGTCGCGGATCGCTCCGCTGAAGATGATAGCGACGGCCTACATTGAATTTATTCGCGGGACGCCGCTGCTGGTGCAGCTGTTTTTATTCTATTACGGGCTGCCGCAGCTCGGAATCGAGTTCCCGGAAGTGCCGGCGCTCGGCACTGCATTTCCCGAATTTTTGGCCGGCGTCGTCGCCTTGTCCGTCAATAGCGCCGCCTATGTAGCCGAAACGTTCCGCGCGGGCATCCAGGCGATCGATAAGGGGCAGATGGAGGCGGCGCGTTCCCTCGGGATGCCGCACAGTATGGCGATGCGCCATATCATTTTGCCGCAGGCGATCCGCAACGTGCTCCCGGCGCTCGGCAACGAATTTATCGTCATTATCAAGGAATCGTCGATCGTCTCCGTCATCGGGATCAGCGAGCTCATGTACAATGCCGATACGGTGCGGGGCAACTCGTTCCGCGCGTTCGAGCCGCTGATCATTGTAGCGATCATTTATTTCGTCATCACCTTCACTTTGTCCAAAGTGCTCGGCATCGCGGAGAGGAGGATGAGGACTTCTGATTAAAGTAACGGATTTGCATAAAGCGTTCGGCAGCAATAACGTGTTGAACGGCATCGATTTGGAAATCGGGCAAGGCGAGGTCGTGGTCGTCATCGGTCCGAGCGGCTCCGGTAAGAGCACCTTCCTGCGCTGTCTGAACCTGCTGGAACAGCCGACGGGCGGAGATGTCGTCTTCGAAGGGATATCTCTGCTGAAGGGCAAATCGGATATTAACGCGCTGCGGCAAAAAATGGGAATGGTGTTCCAGCAGTTTAACCTGTTTCCGCATATGACGGTGCTGGAGAATATTACGCTCGCTCCGCGCAAGCTGAAGAAGCTGAGCGTCGGCGACGCCGATCGGATTGCGCGCGAGCTGCTGCGAAGAATCGGGCTGCTGGATAAGGCGGACCGCTATCCCGGACAGCTGTCCGGGGGGCAGAAGCAGCGGATCGCCATTGCCCGCGCGCTGGCGATGTCGCCGGACGTGCTGCTGTTCGACGAGCCGACGTCGGCACTGGACCCCGAGATGGTAGGCGAAGTGCTCGACGTGATGAAGCAGCTCGCATCCGAAGGGATGACGATGGTGGTCGTCACGCATGAGATGGGCTTCGCCCGGGAGGTCGGCAGCCGTCTTGTGTTCATGGACGGAGGCAAAGTGGTCGAGCAGGGCAAGCCTGCCGAAGTGTTTGCTCATCCGCAGCATCCGAGAACGAAGGAATTTTTGGGGAAAGTATTGTAAGCGAAAAGCTGGGAGCGACGCCGCGGCAAATCACTGCGGGCGGGAAGCTCCCGGCTTTTTTTAATTGTTTAGGAAATGATGCGCAGCCATTTCCTGTGGATATCCGTGGGCTCCCCCAAAAGTAATGTGTAACCATAGAACGATCCCAGAGGAATGGTTAGACGCCGATCCAGCTGAAGCCGGATGCGGGCGGAATAAGCTTCAGAGCATCACGTCACTTTTGGGGGACTTGTTCATGCAGGGGCAAGCCGCCGATAATCTTCTTATTCATCCTTGTAGGCGACGGGGGCTTCCGCATAAATCGCCGTTCCCTCGGGCTTGCCTTCGCAGATCGACTTCATCGAGCCGGCTTTGTCGAAGTTGAATACGAATACCGGCAGCTTATAGTCTCGCGCGAGAATGAAGGCCGACTGATCCATCACCGTCAAGTTCCGGCTCAGCACTTCGTCATAAGGCAGCGAGGCGTAGGCCTTGGCGTCCGGCTTGATTCTCGGGTCCCCGTCGAGGACGCCGTCTACTCCCTGCTTGGCGACGAGAATTGCGTCGCAATTCACCTCAAGCGCCCGCTGGACGGACGGATAATCCGTCGTAACGTAAGGCTGGCCGTTGCCCCCGGCAAAAATAACGATGTATCCTTTCTCCAAATGATGGATCGCGCGTAACCGGATATACGGCTCCGCTACGGCGTTAACGGGAAACGACGACATGACGCGCACTTCTTTACCCGTCTTCTGCTTGAGCACGCCGCGCAGCATCAAGCTGTTGATGACGGTGGCGAGCGTTCCGATATTATCCGCCTCGGCCCGTTCAATGCCCCAATACTCGGCCATATTGCCTCTGAAAATATTGCCTCCGCCGATGACGATAGAAACTTCGATGCCCAGCTCCAATACAGTTATGATTTCTCTTGCGATATGCTCGAGCCGCTCCGGGTCAAACCCGAATTCGCCGGCGCCCGCTACGGCTCCGCCGCTCAACTTGATCAAAATGCGTTTGTATTTGGACATAAGAATCAGTACACCTCCGGATCTTATCGGCCTGCAAAAAAAAGAACTAAAGCATACGATGCCTTAGTTCTTCAAATACCAATAAACCATATGACATAACGGAAAAATAATGGAACGGAACGCTCTGCTTCAGAAGCTTGCTCTGGATCGTCGGCTTCATCGTTTCAGCACCTTTCCGCTCAAAGTATTACTATATAGAATAGCCGAAGCTTCGGCGTTTTTCAACCCGGTTAGCGTCTAGGCTCCGGACGTTTCGAGGCTTTTGGCGAATTCGTCGCGAATCGCCTTCAGAACGGCCGGATCGGAGACGGCGTCGCAGGCGGTATGGGCCAGCGCTTTCGCCCCGAGCAGCATGCCCTCGAACGCCCGGTCCAGCATGGCCAGGTCGCGGAATTCCTTCGTATGCAGCAGATGCTTCTCATCGATGACCTGAATATACGGATGGATCGTCGGGCAATGTCTCGAAACGTTGCCGAGATCGACCGAGCCGTGATCTTTGCCGACCTGAATTTCTTCCTCGCGCACTCCCATAGAGACCAAATTGCGCGTAAACAGGTCGGATAAGGTGTTGTTAGTGATCAGTTCGTCGTAAGAAAACTCGTAGTTCGACGTCTTCAAGGTACAGCCGGTTTGCAATGCGGCGCCTTCGGCGCAGCGCAGCACCTTCTGAACGACTTCGTCCGTATAGAGGCGGTTGCCCGAGCGGATATAAAACTGTGCAGCCGCATAATCGGGGATGATGTTGGCCGCTTTGCCGCCTTCGGTAATAATGCCGTGAATGCGGACATGGCTTTGAACCTGCTGGCGCAGCGCGTTGACGGATTGGAACAGAAGAAGCACGGCATCCAGCGCGTTGACGCCTTCGTACGGACTGGCGGCGGCATGGGCGGCTTTGCCGAAATATTCGAACTGGACGGCGTCCATGGCCAGCGATTCGCCGGATTTCTCGTAGGTGTAGTATGGATGAGCCATAAGGGCGAAATCGACGTCGTCGAACAGCCCTTCCGCCGACATCGGCACCTTGGCTCCTTTGGTTTCCTCCGCCGGAGTCCCGTAGACGCGGATGGTGCCGCCGAGCTCGTCGATCACCGCTTTCAGCCCGACGGCGGCGGCGACGCCCATCGTGCCGATAATATGATGGCCGCAGGCATGTCCGAGCTCCGGCAGCGCGTCGTATTCGCATAAGAAAGCGACGACAGGCCCCGGCTTCGCGCTTCGGTAAGTGCCGATAAAGGCGGTCGGCAGACCGAGCACCGGACACTGCACGTCGAATCCGTGATGGAGCAGCTCATCCATGAGCCGGCGGGAAGCTTGCCATTCCTCGTGCCCCAGCTCGGGATTCTCCCCGATGAAGCGGGAAATCTCGATGAAACGCCGGGCGTGCTGGTCTATTGCCGTATCGATCGTTGATTTCATGTTCATAATAAAGACTCCTTTTTCAAGTAGAGATGCTCTCTCCATTATATACAAAAAGACCCCGTCTGCCCAAATGCGGGAGAGAGGTCCTGTTCTTATGTGTATATGCTCTTTATTGAACGGTTCTGCGTTTCGGGTCCAGCAGCAATTGATTTTCCAAAGAACGTTTGATTTTATGCATGGCATCCACTTCCAATTGGTGATTTTGCGGGAAGCGTACGCCTGTCAGGGCCAATGCTTCATTTACTGTAAGTTCAACCGAAATCTTCTTTTCCTGCTGGTTTTGAGCCTCGTAAGTCATAGTCTATCGCTCCTTTATGGTCATTATGCTGCATCAAGAGACATAATTCCGGCTATGAGTAGAGTGCCATGCTAGCAAAAACCCTTGATTTTGCTTAATTTCAATATAACACATCATGTCATGTTTTTCAAGGGGCGAGCGTTAAAATGAGGCTCTATTTTTTAGGAGGCTTGTCCTTTTGCGGCTCATGCGCCTTCGCTGAAGCGTGACTACCAGATGATCGAGCTGTTGGCTTAATTCAACGACCTGCGGATCAACCAGACTGCCGGTTTGCTCCACCAGCCGGTATAAGCGTTTTTGCAATTGCTCCATATGCTGTTTCAGCTGCGATTCATCCATGGTTTTTTACGACTCCATTCGATATGCAAAATTTTCCTCACATCGAGCAATTATAATACGGATCAGTTATAAAATTTGTAAAACGCTGTCGAGCCTTATGTTAAAGTTTTATGACAAAGAATACATAATTTTTACCAAATTCGGGATACTAGTACATGTTCTACGGAGGGGGTGAATCATTTATGGACAATGCCAAAGCGAACACGAAGAACAACGCGAATTTCAAGGAAAACAAGTTCACTGAGGAAGAAGCCGTCATGCGCGCCGAGAATGCGGCCGAAGTTCCGCCGAGCTTGAATGAAATTCCGAAACAAACGAATCCGCAATAAATGATAGGATCGACATAAGAGACGCCTGAGCCGCTTTGACGGAACAGGCGTTTTTTGTTGTTTAGGAAATGATGCGCAGCCATATCCTGTGGATATCCGGGGGCCCCCGAAAGTAAAGTCTACCCATAGAACGATCCCAGAGGAAGGGTTAGACGCCGATCCAGCTTAGGCTGGATGCGGACGGAATAAGCTTCAGAGCATCACGTCACTACCCTGAAAATTTTTTAGCGTAGTACCTAAAAATGACAACACTAAGCTAAGCGCGGCTCTTCATGTTTAAAAAAATCGCGCTCGG
>NZ_JANYUY010000077.1 GCF_025060755.1 Paenibacillus doosanensis | reverse complement strand
TCCGGCGACGGAGGAAGACGGCTCACTCCTGAAGATGGGGAACTGACGAAGGAAAGCCGTGTGCGGGAAATCCGCTTGCACGGTTTGGCGGGGAGTCCGGGGGAGTAATCCCCCGTCTTACCCTACTCGCATCCTGTCGATTACCGCTTACTACTTGCTGCAAGCCCGATTAAAACTCGTATTGGACCGTAACGCTGGTCGTAATCGTCAGTTCTCCGGGGGAGATGCTGGTTCCGGCTGCGGAAGAAGCCATATCCGCCTTCATCATCATCGGGCTGTACTGACGAACCACCGGCCAGCCCGATGTGCCGCCTTCGGCGACATTCATAATGCCTTTGAGCTCTTTGCCGGCCGTCTTGGCAATCGCTTTGGCTTTCACTTCGGCATTCTTCATAGCGGAGTCGATCGCTTGAATTTCATAATCCTGCCGCTTCTCCGTATCGAATTGGATGCCGTTAATTTGATTTGCGCCTGCACCCGATGCGGCGTCGAGGAAGGTGCCGATTTTATCGATATCCCGGTAAGTGACCTGAACGGTTTGCGATGCGGAATAGCCGGTAATGACCGGTTCTTTATCGGTGTAGTTGTACACCGGCTGCACCTGGAACGAGGAGGTCTTCACGTCCTTCTGGTCCAGCTTATACGTATCGAACAGCATGGACGTCAGCTTCTGGAAGCTTTCCGCATTTTTCGCTTGCGCTTCGTTGGCCGTATCGGCTTTGGTTACTACACCGAGGCTGATGTAGGCTACGTCCGGCGTAATCTTGATCTCGCCTTGACCGCTGACGGAAATGCTGTTTCTCGCGTCTTCCTGGGCGGCGTAGGCCGGAGCGACTCCTGACGGGTATGCGGTTGTAAAGTAGGTCAATCCGGTAAGCAAAGTGATTGCAGCGACTCCGACGATAATCTTGCTTTTTACAGTGGATTTCATGATATTCCCCCGATTCCCAAATTGTTGTTTCCACCCTTACAAACGAAGATGCTTGGATAAATGTTGCAAAAAAAAGAACGGAATTTTTAAAATTCCGTTGGATCATGAGCAGTGCATCTTCGTTATGCCGTTTGCATCGGGTCATATATCCGCTGCGGCAAGAAAGCCGCGGGAATTGGGCGGGAACGGGGGAACGTTATTTTTTTCCGGCAAGCCATTCGGCCAAAACTTCCGCTTCCTCCGGTTTGACCTTGGAGCTGAGAGCGGGCATGCCGCCGCCGCCGTTCAGAATTTGGCTGGTGATCTGTTCCTTGGTCAGCTTGGCGCCGATTTTTTGCAGATTGGAATCGGGGCCGACTTTCCCTTCCAGATTGTTGCCGTGACAAGACATGCAGTTTTGTTTATATAGCGCCTGCGCCTGCTCCGGCGCGCTTGCCAGTTGATCCCCTTGCGCGGATGAGGCATTTTTGCCGGCGCCGCCGAAGGGCTCGCCGCTCTGTTTGGCGGCTCCTCCGCATCCGGCGATCGCCCCTGCCAGCAGCAGTACGGAAGCCCAGCCGAGTCCTTTATAAAGCATGTTCATCCGAAATCCTCCCCTATGTCATCCGTGTCATTCTTCATTCAGGGGTAGCGTACACTTTTCGCCGAATGTTGTCAAACTTTGCAAAACCGCGGTTGGAGCGTCGTCTCGGACGGCTCCCATCGCCGAACGGATTGAAATCCGACAACGGGCTCCTAACAGTCCATCAAAGGGGAGAACCGGTGTTTTTTGGCGTAATCGCGGGGAGAGACCCCGGTTACCTTTTTGAAAATGCGGCTGAAATAAAATTCGTCCGTATAGCCGACGCTGCTGGCGATCAGCTTCAGCCGGTAATCGGACAGCACGAGCAGCTCCTTGGCGCGGTCGACGCGCAGATGGGTCAAATAGTCGATAGGGCTGTACCCGATATATTTCTTGAATAAGCGGGAATAATGGCTCACGCTGAGCCCGGCCATCTGCGCCAGGCTTTCCAAGGTTAGCGGCTCCTGGTAATGGCCGATCATATAATCTTGCGTCAGCTCGATGGCGGCCGTCGTATCCCCCGCGATTTTCTGGGCGCGGAAGTCTTGGATCAGCGTAAGGAACAGCTCCAGGAGCAGTATTTTGCGCCGCATGGCGGTCATATGCCCTCTGCGCTTCCACAAAATGTCGAGCTGCTCGAACAAATAGATCAGCTGCGGCGTATTGTTGACCGTGTACATCCCTTCGAGCGGGAAGGCGGTTTCCGCAGCATTGCGATAAATCCACTGTTCCTTCTCTTCGTAAGTTTCCGTATAATGAAAACGGAGGAAGTAGTACTCTAGCGGCTGTTCGGGATCGGTCGTCCGCTCGACGATCATGCCGGGACTGAAGCAGAACAGCTTTCCGGGCTCCGCCGGATAGTGCTTCCCGTTAATGGTGAACGAGCCCTTGCCTTTGATGATGAGCCAGACCGAATTGTGCCGGATCGATCGAGGCAGCTGATGCCACTCGGGGCTGCATTTTTGATGGCCGACAAGAAGAATGGAGATGACCAGCTTGTTCAGTCGTGCCGCCAATTCACCGGGAGTTAACATATTTTTCACTCCTCCGATGGATTCAATCGCCATTCATTATATCATATCGTTCTTTACTAGAAGGAGACCTCATGGATACAAATGAGAAAAAACAGTTTTTTTCCGAGCATTTACTTGCCTGGTACCGCAAGCACCGCCGCGATTTGCCGTGGCGCCGCAGCCGCAACCCTTATCATATATGGATTTCGGAAGTTATGCTCCAGCAAACGCGGGTCGATACGGTCATCCCGTACTTTCACCGGTTCACCGAGCGTTTTCCGACGATGGAAGCGCTGGCTAACGCACCGGAGGAGGAAGTGCTGAAGCTGTGGGAAGGGCTAGGCTATTATTCGAGAGCCCGCAACCTGCAGGGGGCGGTAAGGGAAGTACAGGAGCGCTACGGCGGAGTTGTGCCGGACACGCTGAAGGAGATTTCGACGCTCAAGGGCGTCGGCCCCTATACGGCCGGAGCCGTGCTGAGCATCGCGTATAATAAGCCGGAGCCCGCGGTTGACGGCAATGTGATGCGGGTGCTGTCGCGTTATTTTCTGATCGAAGAAGATATTATGAAGATCGGCACAAGAGGGATCATGGAAAAGCTCGCCAAGGAGCTGATTCCCGAAGGGGCGGCAGGTGACTTCAATCAAGGCTTGATGGAGCTCGGGGCGATGGTCTGTACGCCGCGTTCCCCGCATTGCCTGACCTGTCCGGTGATGGAGCATTGCGCCGCGAGGGAGATGGGGATGGAGGAGGAGCTGCCGGTGAAGAAGAAGGCCAAGCCTCCGCGCCCGGAATACCGGATCGCCGCGCTGATCGAAGGAAGCGGGCCGCAGGAAGGCCATATCTTGATCCGGCAGCGTCCGCAGGAAGGCTTGCTTGCCCGGATGTGGGAGCTGCCGCATGTGGAGGTGCCGTTCGGCTATGCGGATGCGTCCGGTGTGCCTGCTTCGATCTCCGTGCTGACGGAGCAGCTCGCGCTGGAGACGATCGGCATTCGCCCAGGACAAGGTTTTATGCATGCCGAGCATACGTTCAGTCACATCCATTGGGATATGCAGGTCGTAACCTGTAGTCTGGAGCCGTCGGTTGTTCCGTCCGGCACGGGTATGCTGCTGCCTTCCCATTACCAATGGGTGAACCGGGATACGATGGAGCAGTATGCTTTTCCGAACGTATTCCTTAAAATTTTGAAGCGATACTTCTCCTTATAATTTCTTTCAAATACAAACGGCAAAAGGCCATAGTTCGCAACTTCGGACTGGGGCATTTTGCCGTTTTATGTTTGGAATGGAGCTGACCTCTTTGTGGATTATATTGAAAAATTTGGGATCTTATGACCTATATTCTTCCATAAATCTTTGTGTGATAATGTGAAATGGCTGGCCAGCCGTATCATGAATCTAGCTTTTATTCACTATGATTGAGGAGGAAGGCTTTGTGAAATTCAAAAAAACAGTTAGCGTGTTTCTGGTTTTATGCTTCTTTCTGGTAACGGTTCAATCCGCCTTTGCGAGCGCTCCGGTGGTCGGCCCTATTGTCTGGAATAATAGTGCGTGGGCAGATGAGCCTTATGGGTACGCCAGCGTAAGCGACGGTTGGACCGAGGTCGGCTTCACCACGAACGGGCAGTATGACAACAGCTTTTACGGCGCCTCCAGCTCGGACACGGTCATTGATGTTCAAAATGTCAGTTCCATTTCATTCGATTACGATTTTTATACTAGCTGCTATGACGATATGGGCGATTGGCACACCGTCTCCTTAAGCATTTACCTGAGAAATCCGGACGGTTCCGGGGATTACATATTGGATGCCACATGGGATACCCCGTCCGACGATGCGGACAATAACGATTCAGGCCGGCTGACAGTCAACCTTGACAACCCAATCCGATATGAACGAAACATAAGCGGCACAAGGTTAGGTAATATTACAGCCCCGACTCATTCTCTCTCCGCGCCATTCACCGGGAAAGTGTATATTTCTGTAAGTACGGTCAGCGCGGGGTTCAACCATACCGCTTGGTCGAAGGCCGGAGGCAGTATCAGCAGCATTACTTTTAACTAGCCTGCAGCTCTTCCTCGGCACACCAAACAGCCCGGTTTTCTTGGCGCCAACGATCGGTTGGACGGAGAACCGGGCTTCTTTTTTCGGCATTTAAATAATCCGTTCCTTCAGAGCGCTCATGCTCTTGATATTAATCATTTTCTTATCGATGGTAATGATTCCGTCTTCTTGAAGCTCCTGCAGCACCTTGGTGACGGATTCCCGCACCGTTCCGGCCATATTGGCGAGCTGCTGATGCGTCAGCTTCATGGCGATCGTCACTCCGCTCTGTTTGGACACGCCATGCTCCTCCGCCAGCCGGGCAATCACCTTAATCGTGCGCGTGCGCACGTCAAGGAAGGTCAGATCGTAGATTTGCTCGTTGGCTTTGCGCAGCCGCTCCATAGTGACCTGCAGCAGCTTGAGGCTCAGTTTGGGCGACTTTTCGAGAAATTCGATGAAATCGGATCGCTTGAGCGTGTACATGGTCGTCGAGGCCAATGTTTCCACGGTAGCGGAGCGGGTCATCCCCGTCTCCAGAAGCGACATCTCCCCGAAATAATCGCCTTCCCGGAACAAACTTAAAATGACTTCCTTCGTATAGTCCATCCGGTAAATTTTGACGACGCCGGTTTCAATGATGAAAAATTCGTTGCCCGAATCGCCCTCATGGAATAAAACCGTATTTTTCTTATAATGCCGCTCCGCAAAAAGAGGAGCAATCGATTCCAGCTCGCTTGCGGATAAATGCTCAAATATAGGTACTTCTTTCAATAAAAGAACAATATTCTGCATCTGTTGCTCATCTCTTTTCTTAATCCTAATGTACCAATGCGTCTTCCCCTATACGGTAGATCATGATGCTTAGATGACGGGATAAGTCGAGTTCGACGGGCTCGCTCAAATCGTCACCCTGCTCATTGGTCAAAATGCGAACGACCGGCCTTTGCTTGAACCCGGGATTGTGCTTCGCCACAATGCCGATCTGTCCCGTGCTCAGGCGGACGCTTAGCCCGACAGGGTATATAGCCACTTTGTCGCGGAAAAAGTCCACCTTATCTCTATCATACAGCGTTCCCGCTCTTGTGAAAAGATTTTCCAGAGCATGATCCGGCGGGAAGGCAGGACGGTAAGGACGCGGATTGGTCATCGCATCGTAAGCGTCCAGCAGCCCGACCCATTGGGCGAACGGATGAATGCCTGCTTCGGTGAGTCCGGCCGGATAGCCGCTGCCGTTGATTTTTTCGTGATGCTGCAGAGCGCAATGTGCGGATAAGAGCGGAATGCCCGGAGCATCCTTGACGATTTTATAGCCGTACTCCGTATGTTTTTGAATTTCTTCATATTCGAGCGGTGTAAGGGGGCCTGTTTTGAGCAGCAGCTTCGGGGATACTTGCGTATTGCCGATATCATGCAGCATGGCGCCGAGACCGAGCGCGTAAAGCTGCTCTTGTCCGTAACCCTCCAGAAGGCCGATACGGGTCGCGTAGACGCAGACGTTCAAGGCGTTGCGGCACAACTGGTCAACGACCGATAAGCTGCTTCGGTTCATATGCATCAGCAGAATCGTATCTTCCTCGGGCGAATGCCGGTACTGCTCGGACAGATCGTCAAGGATCAGCTCCATGCTCTTCAGGGCGGCTTTCGATAAGGAGCGCATATCGCCGCTGTTCCAATCGCCCGATTGCTGAAGCCGCTGGAACGCAGGCATCAGATGGAGCCGGACGGCCGTTATGGTATCTTCGTTCAGAGCGTCAGCGATTCGGATATCTTCGGTCCGTTCATCCTCAATGAACAAATGCTGGTAGCCCATAAGCTTTAATTTGCGAATATCAGGCTGGGTAAGCTCGGAGTGGTAGCGGAGCATCGTTTGCCCCTCTTCGGACACAATGGATTTACCGATCCGCATGCCGGGCTGCACCATGGAGATAGGGAGTAGTCTCATCGACCTTTATACCACCTCTATATTCGGTTAGTAGATTCGCGGGCTCGGTTGCGAGCTTGACCGTTAAGGCCTGGCGGGGCTTAATGCATCGACAATCGGTTTGGTTTTTATTATTTCATATCTATTTAAAAAATGCTACGAAAGTTTACCAAAATTGAACAAATTGTCATCAGGCATACCGGGACCCTAGCCATGAAAAAGAGAGGAGCCCGATCAGGCTCCCCTCCGCAGATAACGGCTCTTATTTTGCTGCAGCTTCGTAGCGTTTGCCTACTTCAGCCCAGTTCACAACGTTCCAGAACGCGCCGATGTAGTCAGGGCGTTTGTTTTGATATTTCAAGTAGTAAGCATGCTCCCAAACGTCCAAGCCAAGGATAGGAGTGTTGCCTTCCATGATCGGGCTGTCTTGGTTAGGAGTGCTGCTGACAACCAATTTGCCTTGTGGAGTTACGGAGAGCCAAGCCCAGCCGCTGCCGAAACGGGTAGTAGCCGCTTTAGCGAAGTCTTCTTTGAATTTATCGAAGCCGCCCAGCTCGCTGTTGATAGCGTCAGCCAGTTTGCCTGTAGGAGCGCCGCCGCCGTTAGGTCCGATAATTTCCCAGAACAGGGAGTGGTTGGCATGTCCGCCGCCATTGTTGCGAACAGCCGTACGGATGGCTTCAGGTACACTGTCCAGGTTAGCGATCAGGTCTTCAAGGGATTTGGCTTGAAGATCGGCATGACCTTCCAACGCTGCGTTCAAGTTGGTTACGTAAGTGTTGTGGTGACGATCGTGGTGAATCATCATCGTAGTTTCATCGATATGCGGTTCCAACGCGTTGTTTGCATAAGGCAGTGCTGGTAATTGATGTGCCATTCGTAAATACCTCCTAAGAATATGTAATTTCGAATTCCAGTACTTATTATCCTCTATTTTCGAAATAAAATCAACATGTATGTATAAAAAGTGTGCGTTTTAATCGCGCCGCTGAATTTCCTGAATAATTTGGCTCAGCATCGCCGTTCCCTGGGCATTCAGCCAAGGGGACAAATCGCTCATGACACGTTGATGGTAATGCAGCTCTTCTTCCGTCCAAGCTTCGGCTTTAATATCGTTCAGCTCGTGAATCCTGCGGACCTCCTGACTTGGCATGACTTTTCCTCCTTTCGCCGGTTGATATTTTTTCCTGCATTATCATTTCTCGGAGGCATGGATTTTATGCGCGTCCGCGGGGGTGGAACCGGGGATGCCTTCGGCTTTGGGAAAACCCAAAAAAATGCGCGGAAATGATCCGAGAAGGTCTTTTATTTTTGCGCGATCAGTGATAAACTAATTCTCAGATACATAGTTTACCAAATAAACAAAGTATATGCGGAGGTGTCTTGATGAGCAATTCATTTATTCCTAAAAAAGAAGATCGTTTTACATTCGGACTGTGGACCGTAGGCAACCCGGGCCGCGACCCGTTCGGCTTGCCGGTTCGCGAAGGGTTCGCCCCGGTTGAATCCGTTCACATGCTTGCTGAGTTAGGCGCATACGGCGTCACCCTGCATGATAACGACCTGGTGCCGATCGATGCGACGGCAGCGGAAAGAGAGCGGATTGTAAACGAATTCCGCGGCGCGTTGAACGAGACGGGACTGAAGGTGCCGATGGTGACGGTCAGCTTGTTCACCGATCCGGTTTTCAAAGACGGCGGGTTCACATCGAACGATCCTCGTGTACGCGCTTACGCGATTCAGAAGACGATCCAGGCGATGGATCTCGGCGCTGAACTCGGAGCGCAAACCTTCGTGCTTTGGGGCGGCCGCGAGGGCTCCGAGGTCGATGCGGGGAAAGATGCGGTCGAAGCGACCAAGCGTTACAGAGAAGCGATCAACTTCTTGTGCGAATACAATATTTCGCAAAAATACGGCTTCCGATTCGCGCTGGAGGCGAAGCCGAACGAGCCGCGCGCCGATATTTATATGCCGACGACCGGAGCGATGCTCGGCTTGATCTCGACTCTCGAACATCCCGAGATGGTAGGGGTGAACCCCGAGGTTGCTCACGAACGGATGGCCGGCCTGAATTTCTATCATGCGGTAGCGCAGGCGCTGGATGCCGGCAAGCTGTTCCACATCGACTTGAACGACCAGAAGATGGGCCGCTTTGATCAAGACTTGCGCTTCGGCTCCGACGGCGTCAAGGAAGCGTTCTTCCTCGTCAAGCTGCTGGAAGACTATAGCTATCAAGGCATGCTGCACTTCGACGCGCACGCGCTGCGTACCGAAGACCGCAACGGCGTTATCGAATTTGCCAAAGGCAACATGAGAACTTACCTGATCCTGAAGGACAAAGTCAAACGTTTTAATGAAGACAAGGAAATTCAGGCGCTGCTTCAGGAGATCAACGGCAAGAAGCTCGAGCTGCCGGGCTTCGATTTCAAATTCTCGGCAGAAAGCATCCGAGCGTTGAAGGGCTACCAGATCGATCGCGCGACAGTCGGTGCCGAAGGCATCAACTACGAAAGACTGGATCAACTGACGATGGAAATTTTGCTCGGCGTTCGCTAATTGGACCAAAGCCCGGCGAAACAACTGCCGGGTCCCATAGAGACACCTCCCGTTTTTACGGCGGCGGGTGTCTTTTTGCTGTGCTCCGGAACGACAAAATGAGAGCAATTGCTATGAAAACGCTTAAAAAATAGCGCTTTCACTCATATTTTAATATTTTATGAAGTTTTTTTGAGTTTTTTTCGAAAATTAGCAGGATTTCCGCAAGATTTGTCGTATTTTATAATTTACCAATCCAAGCCGCGGGGAGAGTTCAAAGATGCTTGTTCGTTCCTTTCAATTGTCCGATTACGTTTCCGTTACCAAGCTGTTCGAAGATGTTTTGACAGAAGCCTGTTATGAGGAAACTATGGAAGCTTTTGCAAGACAGCTTTCATGGGATAGCGAATTGGTGCTTGTCGCCGTCGAGAATGACCAAATCGTTGGAGTTATCGTAGGAACCATTGACAATCACAACGGATATTATTACCGTATCGCCGTCAGTTCGGAATATCAGCGAAGAGGCATCGGCAAATCTTTGATTGAATCCATGAGGCAGCGGTTCGTTCAAAGAAAAGTGCGTCGTATTATGATTACGGTAGACGTACATAATGAAACGATTTTACCGGTGTACGAATCGGCGGGCTACCAAGCCGAGGATTTCTTTCGAACCACGCATCGCTTAAGCATCGTCAACGGCTGACCTCTAGCGGAGAAGCCGCATCGATTATCATTTGAAAGCAACGAACCGGCATAGCCATTTTGCGAAAAGCGCAGGCTATGCTTTTTTTGTACCATTTCGAGCGTGGCGCCCAAAACGGGCGAATCGTCGAACAATTTGCCGTTTTTCGGGGGAATGCTCTTGAAAGCGGCCGAACATAAGTTTATGCTAAGAAAAAGATTGCTTTTATGGCGAACATCCGATGCGCCGCCCGATTGGCCGGGCATCGGCCGACCGTACGTTATTATAGAAGGGTTTGGACTTCATGGCGATGACGTTTACTTCCTATATCATAAAAAGCTTCAAGCATGACGGACATCTGCACCGCACATGGATGGAGAACGGCATGGTGCCCGAACCGCTGCTGCAAGAGGTGCATAAAGCCGAGGCGATGATGGTTCTGATCAACAGCCAAACGAAGATTATCGAAGCGGACGGGAAGGAATGGGTAAGCCGGATTCCGGGAGTCTCTTTTTTTATACCGAAGCAATGGTTTAACGTAGTCGCGCTGCTGGAAGAGTCCGGCGTGCGTTACTACTGCAACGTCGCATCTCCCCCTTATGTGAACGGGAAGGTCATTACGTATATCGATTACGATCTGGACGTGATCCGGATGCCCGGCGGCTCCGTGCATGTCGTCGATCAGGAGGAGTATGAAAGACATAAGATTTGTTATCATTACTCGTCCATCGTCGATGCCAAAGTCAAACAGGGATTAAGCGATTTGCTTCAGCGGATCGAGCGGGGGAAGGCGCCGTTTCACGACGAATGGGTGCATGATTATTACCGTCATTGGGAAAAGTGGAAAGGTCAGGGAACGGAGGCGTAGGATGGGATTGTTCTCTCAGAAGAAGCTGAGCCGCGGGCTGGCCGGCGAGCCGGTGGACGCCGATAGCTCCACAAGCTTTTTGGCCGAAGTGTGGGATTGGATGAAATCGGTCGTTATCGCGCTCTTCATCGTCCTGCTGCTTCATCAGTACGGCTTCCATCTATCCACGGTGAAAGGCTCCTCCATGCAGCCGACGATCGAGGAGGGGGAGTGGCTGTTCATTAATAAAACGTTCCGGGTGCTCGGAGGTCCGCGAAGGGGAGACGTCGTTGTCGTCAAGGAACCGGCGGGGAGCGACGCCGACTCGCCCTATCTCGTGAAACGGGTCGTCGCCTTGGCCGGAGACGAGGTTTATATTCGTCAAGGCAAGCTGTATGTGAACGGGGAAGAAAGCAATGAAAGCTATACGGATTCGCCGATCGAAGACGGACGGTTCGAGCCCTATACGGTAGAGCCCGGGCATGTGTTCGTGATGGGGGATAACCGACATCGTCATGCCAGCTACGACAGCCGCAGCTTCGGCACGGTCTCCGTCGATAAGCTGGAAGGCCGCGCGGAATGGATCGTGTGGCCTATCTCCAAGTGGAGAGCATTATAAAGCGCAGGACGGTTAATGAGGCTTAGGGGTCAAAAATAAGGCAGGTGAGACAGATGCACAGCGGCGCGGTAGAATGCGACGGAATCGATTGGCTAAAGCTTAAGGCGGATATGAAGGAAGCGGCCGCGGAGCTTGGCATCGACAAGATCGGGATAGCGAGTGCGGAGCCTTTCACCGAGCTTAAACATATTTTGCTGAAGCATCGCGAGAAAGGCTACGAGTCGGGATTCGAGGAACCGGATATCGATAAACGAACCGATCCGTCGCTCAGCTTCGCAGGGCCGCGTTCGATTATTTCCATCGCGGTGGCGTATCCGTCGAAGCTTCCTTATTCGCCGCGCTCCGAGCCGGGAGCGTACCGGGGCATATTGTCCCGATCCGCATGGGGCATGGATTACCATCATGTGCTGCGCGACAGGCTGCAGCGGCTGGAGGAATGGATCAGACGCCGGGTGCCTCAAGCGCGGATGGAGAGCATGGTCGACACGGGAGTGCTGGTCGATCGGGCGGTCGCCGAACGGTCGGGGATCGGTTGGAGCGGGAAAAACTGCTCGATTATTACGCCCGAGTTCGGCTCCTGGGTGTATCTCGGGGAGATGATTACGAACCTCCCGCTGCCGGCGGATACGCCGGTGACCGAAAGCTGCGGCGATTGTACGATCTGCATCGACGCCTGTCCGACCGGTGCGTTAGTCGGTCCGGGGCAGCTGAACGCGCAGCTCTGCATTTCGTTCATTACGCAGACGAAGGGTCATATCGAAGACGATACGATGAAGGAGAAGATCGGCAACCGTCTGTACGGATGCGATACGTGCCAGATTGTGTGCCCGAAAAATAGGGGCAAGAACTGGACGCATCAGCCGGAGCTTCAGCCCGATCCCGAGCAGGCCAAGCCGCTTCTGCTGCCGCTGCTTGAACTGAGCAACCGCGAGTTCAAAGAGCGGTTCGGCTCCAGCGCCGCCTCCTGGCGCGGCAAGAAGCCGATTCAGCGCAACGCCATACTGGCGCTGGGGCATTTCAAGGACAAGGACGCGGTGCCTCAGCTTTCACGGCTGCTGGCGCGGGACGAGCGGCCGGAGATCCGCGCCGCCGCGGCGTGGGCGCTGGGGCGCATCGGAGGCCCGCAGGCGCTGGAAGCGATAGAGGCGGCGAGAGACCGCGAGCACGACGCCGTAGTCAGGAAGGAGCTGGAGAAGGCTTATGCAAGAGAGGACGATAAAGTACATTGAGATGGAAACGCCGATCGGGCCGTTAGTGCTCGGCGCTGCCGCGGAAGGCTTATGCCGGGTCGAATTCGGCCGTTGGGCGGATGCGAAGGCTGGACTGCGTGAATGGTCGGAGCGCTGGCTCGGCACGCGGGAGTGGGTTCCCGGCCGGGAGGCGCTCGCGGCGGCCGAAGCGCAGTTAACGGAGTATTTCCGAGGCGAACGCCAAGTCTTCGATCTGCTGCTCGATCTGCGGGGTACACCCTTCCAGACGAAAGTATGGCATGCGCTGACGGACATTCCTTACGGGGGCATATGCTCGTACAAAGACATAGGCCGAGCCATCGGGTCCGAGAAGGCGGTGCGCGCTGTCGGCGGCGCGAATAACCGCAACCCGGTTCCGGTGATCGTACCGTGCCACCGCGTGATCGGAGCGGACGGAGCGATGGTCGGTTATGGCGGTGGACTTGACGTCAAGACCTTTTTACTGCGGCTTGAAGGCAGCATAATGATTTGAATAGGGCGGAGGACGCATGTGAGACATATTCATATTGATAACGTCGAGCCGGGGCAATTTTTGGGACGGACGATTTTTTCCGGTAAAGGGGCGATTCTGCTCTCCGAGAACGTGCAGTTGACCGTCTATATGATTACGACGCTCAAACGAATCGGCGTTACGATGATTTATATTAAAGATCCGCAGTTTGAAGACGTGGAAATCGCCGACGTCGTGCCCGAAGAGACGAAACGGGCCGTCATGCAGCGGATGGGCGAGACGTTCGAGACGATTCGTTCGGGCAAGGAGCTTAATACGCGCAGCATTAACGGCAGTATCGACAATTTGCTGGAAGAGATCATGAAGAATAAGGAAGTGCTCGTCCAGCTATCGGATATACGGACGGAAGACAACGAGATGTACGTCCACGCTATGAACGTTTGCATGATGTCGGTCATGGTCGGCATTCATATGGGACTGCCCATGAATCAGCTCAGAGAGCTTGCGATCGGCGCGCTGCTGCACGACATCGGCAAAATCGATGCGCTCGTCGACGATGAATCGGACGATCTGCGCAAGCATCATACGTGGCGCGGATTCGAACTGCTCAAAAATAAGCGCGAGCTGAGCCTGCTCATCGCGCACGTAGCGCTTCAACATCACGAGCGAATCGACGGCGAGGGGCTGCCGAGACGCATTCCCGGCGAGCAGATTCATCTTTACGCCAAAATCACGGCAGTAGCCGATCGGTATGACAATCTGCTGTTTAATTTGTCCACGGGACGCCGGATGCAGCCGCACGAGGCTTGCGAGCATATTATGGCGCTGGCCGGCAGCCAGCTTGACCGGGACATCGTGATCCACTTTTTGCGTACGGTGTCCGTCTACCCTACAGGAGCTTCGGTCAGATTGTCGACCCGGGAAACGGCCGTCGTCGTCGGCCAGCACAGGGGACTTCCGGGACGCCCCGTCGTCCGCGTCATCCAATCGGACTGGTCCGAACGGGACTTGGACGTGAAGGAAATCGATCTAGCTCAGCATACGACGGTCTTTATCGACAATGTGATCGTTTAGCTAGAAGGAATGCTAGAAAAACCTATTTGTATGTAAGCTTAGTATTTGCTATTATGATACAATGATAACTTCCTTAACGAGGTGAACAAGCAGCGATGTGGAACTATATCATTCCGATTATCACTTTAATTGCGGGAGCGGTGGGCGGCTTCTTCGCCGGTGTTTATTATTTGCGCAAGCAGCTTGAGAGCATGCAGAACAACCCGGAAATGCTGCAGGAAATGGCTAAAAAAATGGGGTACAACATGAACAAGCAGCAATTGCAAAAAGCGCAGCAAATGATGAAAAACCAAAACTTCGCGCGCAAGACCGGAAAAAGATAATCAAACGGCCCCGTAAGCGGGGCCATGCAATGATGTTGCGTATTTTATTTTATCCAGCATACATGAGCGACCGACAGATTCATGCAAGGTAATGGCAGAGTAGCTTCGCATGAGGGCGAGGCGTATGAGGAGGGTAACAAGCATGCCGGCCAAAGAGTATAAAAACACCCGAGTCGCGGAAAATCGGGCGTTGGTAGAAGGTCATATCCGCGAAATATTGCGTTTGATCGGTGAAGATGTCGACCGGGAAGGATTGCTCGATACTCCAGCCCGCGTAACCCGGATGTACGAGGAAATTTTCGCCGGGTATGAAGCCGATTACAAAGATATTCTGGGCGTAGCGTTCGACGAGAAGCATGAAGAGCTTGTCATTGTCAAAGACATCGTCTATTACAGCCAATGCGAACACCATATGGCGCCTTTCTTCGGCAAAATTCATATCGGCTATGTTCCGAGCGGACGCATCGCCGGACTCAGCAAGTTCGCCCGACTCGTAGAGGCGGTAACCCGCAGATTGCAGGTGCAGGAGCGGATTACATCGGAAATCGCCGACATCATCGAGGAGGAGCTGAAGCCGCACGGCTGCATGGTCGTAGTGGAGGGCGAGCATCTGTGCATGTGCGCCCGCGGAGTGAAGAAGCCCGGCAGCAAGACGGTGACGTCGGCCGTGCGCGGCTTGTTCCGCAAAGACCCGGCTTCTCGAGCCGAGTTCTTATCTTTGTTGAAGCAATAAAATAAATGGAGAATCCCCCTTGCGACCGGATAGCCGGCCGAAGGGGGATTTTTTGTCGTTAATGCGGACGAGCGGTCTTATTGGCCTGACAGCGGAGTCGACAGACCCCGAAGAAAGCCCATGGTCAGCTCCAGGTATGTTTGAGGATGAGCCCGATAGATCAACTCATGACTGTCGTTAGGCAGCAGCCACAGCTGGGAGCCGGAGTTGGCGGGTTGGTTTCTGAACAGCTCTTGCGCCATCTCGAACGGGGCTTTCATATCTTGCTCGCCGTGAATAAAGAAGATCGGAATATTATATTTCGTTTCCTTCACTTGATTATAAGGCACCTGGTTCAAGCTCACGCCGTTGATGAGCGGGAAGAACAAGTAAACGAGCGGCAGCGTAGGATATCGCGGCAGATCGGCCACCTGCTTCATATTGTGGTAGAGCGTGTCAGGGTCCAGAATGAAGGTGCTGTCGAGAATCATACCGTCGATGTCATCGCTGAGCAGAGCGGCTTGCAGAGCGGTTCCGGCTCCCATCGAGAAGCCCCAGACAAACACCTGCTCGGCTCCTTGCTCCCTTGCGTATTTGACGGCTCCGAGCAGCTCCTGGGATTCGCGGATGCCGCCGGTGACGCTCTCCTTCGGCTGAACGAAGCCGTAATCGAACATCAGGACGTTATAGTTCTGCTTTTGCAGCTCTTGGGCCAGATCGTATAAAGGCACCCAAATTTCCTCACGGTTGCCTCCGTAGCCGTGAGAGAAGACGACGGTTTTTTTGCTTGCGGCAGCCTGCGCCGCGGGAATATACCAGCCGTTCAACAGCGTGCTGTCGTTCAGACTCGGAAACTGGATATCTTGATAGGCTGCGCCGAAGGCTAGAGCCGGATTCGAACGGAGCGGATCGATATGCGGCTTCGCCAGCGTCCAGGCGATATAAGCGTGAAAGGCCATGACCAAACTGACCAAAAGAAGGATGACGGACAATAGGGCGATGAGGAAAGTTTTGAGTCTGCGCCTGGCGATGGAGGGCACGTTGACAGCGGTTTCAATTTGTGTGGCGTTTAAAGAGACGGGAGTTACAGAGTTCGGTTCCATCGGAATCCCTCCTTTGTAGACTTAGATGACTTAAACGGCGGACGACTTTTGTTCCCTGTATGGAGAAAATCGATGGGACAATCGAATGGTTTAGTTACTGTTATTATTATAGTAAGATGAAGGCCTGTATCCCGTCAACGGCCCGCGAAAAATGTAAACTGGCTGTAATATGGATGTAACATAAAGAGGCAAAAACGCCCAAAAAGTCTAAAGCCTGTCTGAGGAGAATACAATATTAACAGTCTTCGGCAAGGGAAGGGGGACTCTGATCATGTCGCGAATCAGAGCAAAACGGGCGGAAATCATTTTGTACGGCCTGCTGATGGCTTGCATCCCGTTGGTGCTTTATTTGGAGCTTCATGGCGAAATCGTTCTCGGCATCGTTGTCGTGTGCGTGATGTTCGCGCTCTCTATGGGGCTGCTTAGAGCTTCCGAAGCCGGCGAAGATCGCCCGGAGCGGAAGGGGAGGAAAGCAAGGAACATGCGCTCCGCGGGCGGTTAATCCGTTCGCAGGGCACGAGGGCGATGCGCTCCGGCCGGATGGCCGGCAGGAGGAGGCATCCGGCGCGAGGCACAGAGACGCATCCGGCCTGCTATGCAAGCGGGATTGGGTGCGTCTCTGTGCGTAATTAAGGGAGCGGACGAGCAGGCCGCGCGATGGAGGATCGATAACGTAAACGGCGGATCAAGCGAAGGGCTGCCTGAAATTTCTTTCAGAAGACAATAATATACTTTGCGATAAAGCCGAAGATGAGTTATACTATACGTAACAAGGTTTCATTAAGTGAAACCGGAAGTCAGGTGATATCGGATGGAAGATGGTAAGCTTACCGTGCGCGCCGTTGAGCGCGCTTTAGATATATTGCTTTGTTTTACCGATTCGTCGGACCTCAGCTTGACGGAGATCGCCTCCCGCGTCTCGCTTCACAAGAGCACGGTGCATCGCTTGCTTGCCTCCCTGGAGGGTAAGGGCTTCGTCATCCGCGACGCTTCTTCGGATAAGTACCGTCTCGGCTTCCGAATCTGGGAGCTGTCGGCGAATATGACGCATAGCGACGATCCGGCGCTCATTCTGCTGCCCGAGATGGAGCGGCTGCGCGATCAGCTCGACGAGACGATCAGCCTGTACGTCAGCGACGGTCTGGAGCGCGTCCGCGTGCAGGCCGTGCAGAGCAATCAGGCGATCCGCCGCGTGGCGCCGATCGGAGCGAGGATGCCGCTGCATGTCGGCGCATCCAGCAAGATTTTGGTCGCCTTCGCCGAGCCGGAGGTGCAGCAGTCCCTGCTCGCCAGTCCGGCATGGCCTGCCGGGCTGGATAAGGCCAGCTTCCGGCAGCAGCTGGCGGAGGCGAAGTCGCTCGGCTTCGCGACGAGCGTCGAGGAGCGCGAGCCCGGCGCCGCGGCGGTTGCGGTGCCGATCTTGAACCGCGCGCACCGGCTCGTCGCGGCGCTGGCGGTAAGCGGCCCCTCCAACCGGCTCACGCTGGAGAAGATGATGGAGCATGCGCCGGTGCTGATGGAAGCGGCGCGCCGCATGGGCAAAATGATTAAATAAAAAGCAGCATGTCCCTGAAAGGCTACAGAAGCCGACGGTCAGGGGATATGCTGCTTTTTCGTTGTTTAGGAAATGATGCGCAGCCATATCCTGTGGAAATCCGGGGTCTCCCCCGAAAGTAAAGTCTACCCATAGAACGATCCCAGAGGAAGGGTTAGACGCCGATCCAGCTTAGGCTGGATGCGGACGGAATAAGCTTCAGAGCATCACGTCACTACCCTGGAAATTACTCTTGGTACCCCATTTCCATTGTCTGTGGTGCCGCGTAGCGGCATGGATGGCTTTTGGGGGATTTGTTCCTATTCTCGCCCAGCCTGGCACAGTGCCTGTCCTCAAGCTTCACAGCTGCAGGCCTAAGCAGTTTGCTGTCACCATGGACGGCGTGAACGCCCCTTCAGCTCCCGGTCATTCGCAGGCATGAGCTGCGGGGGCCAATCGTCATCCGTCCGCATTCGTCAGACGGAGCTACCTTCCTCGGCCTCCGGTCTTCCTCTTCTCGGGAAGACGGGGGCTTTTCCGCTTGCGCTCGTCCCCCCTTAGGCAGCCGTGCCGTCCGCTTTTTTCCTGAAGCTTCAGGTCGAACAATGACTATTCCCCTTCGCTTAATGACAATTCCGCCGCGGCGAGCGGCGATATGACGCGCTTTCCCCGGTCCGGCCCTTTTTACGTACGGGAATGACTATGGACGGCAATAGGCGGATGCCCCTATGATGCAGAGGTGACGGCCCGGCCGGATGACACCGGCGCTGCATGGCCGCACGACAACTTACTCGCATGAAAGGAAGAGGCGTTATGAATATGGAATCCGCCGCGGCGGCCGTCCGGGCTCCCGGGAGCGCGGCATACCGCAAGCAGCGCATCCGGCGCATGGCGAAAAACCGCTGGCTTTATCTGATGCTGCTGCCCGGCATCCTCTATTTTCTTATCTTTAAGTACGTTCCGATGTACGGAGTCTTAATCGCTTTCAAAAATTATCAGCCGTTTCTCGGCTTTTGGGATAGCGAATGGGTGGGGATGAAGCATTTTAACCGTTTTTTTGGCGATCCGCTCTTTTGAAGATTGTTCAAAAATACGTTTTTGCTGGCGATCTATAACATCGTCTTCTTTTTCCCGCTGCTTATCGCCATCGCCTTGATGCTGAACGAGCTGCGCCCGGAGCTGTTCAAGCGAACGATTCAGACGATCGTCTACATCCCGCATTTCATGTCCTGGGTCGTTATCGTCTCCATTGGATTATATCGCTTATCATCGTTACGGCAATGCCAACGGGGCGCTGTACAATGAAAGCAAGCCGAAGCTGATGACGGAATACAATTTCAAGGACGAATCCCGTTCTTTATGGAATCCGGCGGACACGGCGTACGATAACGAGCAGGCCATCGAGCTGGCGGCCGACATTCACCGGGCGCTTACAACCGGAGGCGCCAACGCGGCCCGCGGCTATTTGTACTGGTGGAGCGTCGGCAAGAACGAAAGCTTGGCCCAGCAGCTGATCAACTTAGATACGGCCAACGGAACGTATTCGGTCAGCAAAGTGCTGTATGCGCTGGGCAATTTCAGCCGGGTGATGAGACCCGGGTATCAGCGGATCGACGCCTTATCGAGCGATCCTTCACTGCTCGTCGCGGCGACCAAAATCAATTCGTCCGGCAAAGCGCAGCTTGTCGTCGTCAACACGTCTTCTTCGGATATTACAGCCACGGTAAGCGGCTTCTCGTCATCTTCGGCGGCAGTCTCCAAGCTTAAGACGAGCGCGACCGACAACCTGAACAATATGGCGGACGCGGCGCTGACCGGCGGTTCGTTTACGCAGACGTTCTCGGCCAAATCGATCTATTCTTTTTCCAAAAAATAATATACGGCTTCCCGGCATAATGCTCTACGCCTTTTTTAGCGGATGGCCGCCTAACCAAAAAGCCCCTCTCCACGACCACGACGGAGAGGGGCTTCGGTTCATTTATGCAAGCTTATTAAGCCATAATTTGACGCAATACGGTTTGCAGGATACCGCCGTTACGGTAGTAATCCACGTCCACCATGCTGTCCAGACGAACGCTCGCTTCAAAGCTGAAGCTGCTTCCGTCTTCGCGCGTAGCCGTTACCGTTACGCTTTGACCAGGCTGTACGTCGTTGCTCAGGCCTGTGATATCAAAGGTTTCCGTACCGGTAATGCCGAGCGTTTTCCAGCTTTGGCCGCCTTGGAATTGCAGAGGCAGCACGCCCATGCCCACAAGGTTCGAGCGATGGATACGTTCGAAGCTTTCTGCGATAACGGCTTTGACGCCGAGCAGGAACGTACCTTTGGCAGCCCAGTCGCGGGAGCTTCCCGTACCGTACTCTTTGCCTGCGATAACGACCAGGTTCGTGCCTTGATCCTGATACTTCATGGAAGCATCGTAGATGGATTCCACTTGGCCGGTAGGCAGGTAAGTCGTTACGCCGCCTTCGGTTCCGGGAGCGACTTGGTTGCGAATACGGATATTCGCGAACGTACCGCGCATCATGACATCATGGTTGCCGCGGCGGGAGCCGTAAGAGTTGAAGTCTTCCTTCTTCACGCCGTGCTCGATCAAGTATTTGCCAGCAGGGCTGTCGACTTTAATGTTACCCGCCGGAGAGATATGGTCCGTAGTAACGGAATCGCCCAGCAAGGCAAGTGTTCTTGCGCTGCGAATATCCGCAATATCGGAAATGCCTGCGCCCAGGTTTTCGAAGAACGGAGGGTTCGCGATATAAGTGGATTTTTCATCCCACTCGTACAGCTCGCCTTCCGGCACGTCGATCGCGTTCCAACGCTCGTTGGCGCGGAAGACGTTCGCGTATTTCTCGCGGTACAGCTCAGGGCCCATAGCCGTGTTGATAGCTTCTTGAATTTCGTCTTTCGTAGGCCAGATGTCTTTCAAGTAAACCGGCTGATCCGCTTGATCGTAGCCGATCGGATCGTTAGCCAGGTCGATGTTGACCGTTCCTGCCAAAGCGTAAGCGACAACCAGCGGCGGAGAAGCCAGGTAGTTCGCTTTAACTTGAGCGTGAACGCGGCCTTCGAAGTTACGGTTACCGGACAGCACAGCCGCTACCGTCATATCGTTATCGGCGATTGCTTGGCTTACTTCGTCAGGCAAAGGACCGGAGTTGCCGATACAGGTTGCGCAGCCGTAGCCTGCCACGTAGAAGCCGAGAGCTTCAAGGGATTCCAGCAGGTTTGCGTTTTTCAGGTATTCGGTAACGACCAGGGAGCCTGGAGTCAAGCTGCTTTTTACGTAAGCAGGTTTTTTCAAGCCGCGAGCTACCGCTTTTTTCGCTACGAGACCTGCGCCGAGCATAACGCTTGGGTTGGACGTGTTCGTACAGCTGGTAATAGCTGCGATCACGACAGCGCCGGTGCCCATTTTGGTCACTTCGCCGTTTGGATGCTTCACTTCAACGGTTTCGGCGATTTTCTCTTCGCTCAGGCCGTATCCGCCTTTGTCGATCGGCGTGCGGACGATCGAGTTGAACGATTCTTTCATTGCCGTCAGCTCTACGCGGTCTTGAGGACGCTTAGGACCGGCCAAGCTCGGTACGACAGTGGAGAGGTCAAGCTCGATTTTATCCGAAAATACAGGGTCCGGAGTTTCATCCGTACGGAACATGCCTTGCGCTTTATAGTAAGCTTCAACGAGAGCGATTTGATCTTCTTCGCGGCCTGTGCCTCTCAAATAGTTGAGGGACTCGGAGTCGACAGGGAAGAACCCGATCGTTGCGCCGTATTCCGGAGCCATGTTGGCAACCGTCGCGCGGTCGGCCAAGCTGATGTTGCTCAGACCAGGACCGTAGAACTCGACGAATTTACCGACAACGCCTTTTTTACGAAGCATTTGCGTAACCGTCAGCGCGAGGTCTGTAGCCGTAGCGCCTTCAGGCAATGTGCCCGTCAATTTGAAGCCGATAACTTCCGGTGTAACGAAGTACAGAGGCTGACCGAGCATGCCTGCTTCCGCCTCGATACCGCCTACGCCCCAGCCAACGATACCAAGACCGTTGATCATCGTCGTATGAGAGTCCGTACCTACGAGAGAGTCAGGATATACTTCGGTTTCGCCGTCGACGACTTTCGTAGCGGCTACGGAAGCCAGGTACTCCAAGTTAACTTGGTGCACGATACCGGTTGACGGAGGAACGGCACGGAAATTGTCGAATGCGGTTTGCGCCCAGCGCAGGAAACGGTAACGTTCTTCGTTGCGTTCGAATTCGATGTTAATGTTCGTATCCAAAGCGGTAGAAGAGCCGAAGGCATCTACCATGACGGAGTGGTCGATAACGAGGTCAACCGGAACGAGAGGGTTGATCCGTTTAGGGTCTCCGCCTGCTTTTTTCATCGTGTCTCTCATTGCCGCCAAGTCAACGACGACAGGTACGCCTGTGAAGTCTTGCAGAACGATACGCGCAGGAATGAAAGGAATTTCCTTCTCTTCGCGTCCGTTCGCCCAGTTGGCGATTTGTTTCACATGCTCCGGAGTAATCGCTCTTCCGTCGAATTGGCGGACAGCGGCTTCGAGCAATACTTTAATGGAAAAAGGAAGTGCGGAGATGTTGCCAAGGCCTTGCTCTTCAAGTCCTGGCAAGCTGTAATATTGGTATGTTTTACCTTTTACATCAAGCGCTTTGCGGACCGAGTAATGGTCTTTTTTAGCCATGTGTGTCGTTCCTCCTTAAGAATGATAAGCTGAAACCGTAAATGTTTCACGAGATGAAACTGGATTTCATAATTGCCATACCCTAAGTATACATGCTGAAGGGCTTCGCGTAAAGGTCAATTTCAATCATTTTTGGCTGCGTTTCCTCATATAATGCAGTGATCAGTATGCCCGAAAATCCCCATGCCCACAAGTTTCAAGCCAGCCATTCAACTACAAATGGAGGTAGCCCGCATGTCATGGAAAACGGCGCTCTACGATTACGTTCATCACAAAAACCAAATGGACATGGACTATTCCGTCGAGCCTTTGCTGCCTTTTGTCACCGATACGTCTTATTTGCAGTCCCAGATCAAACGATTGGCGCGTACGGCGCATTCCGATCAGGACCGGCGCTTTTATCCCGTCAAGAACGAGACCCGCTTGTCCATTCTTCGCGCTGCCGAACAGCCTGGTCAAGTGATCGCGGAAGTGCGGCTTCGCCGAGCCTCGGTCGGAACCATCGGCACGATCGAGCATGAGGAAAAGCGCGTCGAAACCGAGCGCATCACATTGACGGAAACGGACGGGAAATGGTATATCGCGCGGGTCGAGCCGACGGACGCAGAGCGGGCGCTTCCGATTCAACAGACCGTCCCGGGAAGTCTGCACGAAGGGGAGGAGCGGGATTCCTTGCCTTACCGTACGACGCCGTCTCCTTCGACGCCGTTCCTCAATTACAATGTGCTCCCGTACCTGGAGACCGGGGGCCGCAAGGCCGTATACAACCGGATCAAGGCGGCCGAGTATGCGGACACCTGGTGGGATAAGGCGAATCCGGATTATATTCATTTTGAAGTGGATTGCAGCAATTTTATATCCCAGTGCCTCTTTGCAGGCGGGGCGCCAATGAACTATACTGGGAAAAGAGATTCCGGCTGGTGGTACAAAGGACGGTATAACGGACAGGAGCAGTGGAGCTATAGCTGGGCCGTCGCCCACAGCCTGCAGCGCTTTTTGACTGCGGGCCGCGTCGGACTGTGCGCCGAAGAGGTGCCCGAAGCCTCTATGCTGGACCTGGGGGACGTTATCAGCTACGACTGGGACGGCAACGGACGCTTTCAGCACAGCACCATCGTAACGGCCAAGGATGCGGGCGGAATGCCCCTTGTGAACGCCCATACGACGGAGAGCTTTCACCGCTATTGGAGCTACAGGGATTCTGTGGCCTGGACGGAGAAAACCAAGTACCGGTTTCTGCATATTGCGGATCTCATGTAGTCCGTAAGTCTCCTTAGCTTACGAGATTAACGATAGTCCTATGCATTGAACGACATATCCATTCGGAGGTTATTATGAGCGACAAAATTCGCGTCGGTTTAATTTACGGAGGCAAGTCGGGGGAGCATGAGGTTTCTCTGCAGACGGCGCTGGCCGTAATTAAAGCGTTCGATATGAACAAATATGAAATTTATCCGTTTTACATAACGAAGCAAGGAGAATGGCGTTCGGGGCCGCAGTTGCAATCGCCCGTAGAGCACGTGTCCGCTCTGACTTTCAGTAATGGAGACGGCTCGCAAGCTTCCTTCGCTCTGCAGCCGTTCTTCGGCACTCTGGATACGGCGAGCAAGGCGGAAGTAGCCGTCAGCGCCGTTCAAGACGCCTCTTTGGCTCCTCGGGAAGGCGCTCAGGCCAATCTGGACGTCGTGCTGCCGCTTCTGCACGGCACCTTCGGCGAAGACGGAACGATCCAAGGCTTGCTGGAAATGGCCAATATCGCTTACGCCGGGGCGGGCGTGCTCGCTTCGGCGGTCGGTATGGACAAAATTATGATGAAAAAGGTTTTCGCTCAAGAAGGCCTTCCCCAATGCGTATTCCGGCATTTTACGCGCACCCAGTGGGAGAAGGATCAGCCGTATTTCCTGATGGAAATCGAGATTTCCATAGGCTACCCGTGCTTTGTCAAGCCGGCTAATTTGGGCTCCAGCGTCGGCATCAGCAAAGCGCGCAACCGCGACGAGCTGATCTCGGCGATCCAAACCGCCTTCCAATTCGACCGCAAAGTCATTATCGAGGAAAATATCGACGCCCGCGAGGTCGAGGTGGCCGTATTGGGCAACGATGAGCCTCGCGCGTCGGTCGTCGGGGAAATCGTGTCGTCCAATGAATTTTACGATTATAAAGCCAAATATGTGGACGGCAAATCGTCGATGATTATTCCGGCGCAAATTCCGCAGGAGCTGTCCGATCAAATTCGCGAGCTGGCGATCCGCGCGTTTCAGGCCGTTGACGGGTCGGGGTTATCCCGTGTCGACTTCTTCCTGAGAAAAGAAGACAACGCCGTCTTCCTGAATGAAATCAATACGATGCCGGGCTTTACTCCATACAGCATGTATCCTTTATTGTGGAACGAGTCGGGCAAGCCATACGACGAACTGCTGGACGATCTGATCGCCTTGGCTCTGCAGCGTCATGCCGAGAAACAAAAACTGCAATATTCCTTTGACGTGTAATGGCCTTGGCCTTTTTCATTATAAATTCCGTAATCGTTCGACTTGCTTGATTAGTTCACACGCTTCACGTATGCTTATAAACAAAGAGCCTTGAGCCTTGAAAAGGAGGACTGCGTATGGGATTTCAAACTGAATTCAATTCTGTCTGCAAGTTCAAATCCGAGCAAGAGCTGTATGAGCTGTTGGAATACGGCCGCGGCAAAATGGTGAAAAACGGATTTCGCGTATTTCCGACCGGGCAGATGGTCATTGCGTACACGCCGGACAACAAAGCGATAGCTATCGTCAAAATCGTCGCTTCCATAGCGGAGATCAACTTTCAAGGCGAGGAAGTCACCCAGGTGGAGATGGAGCTGGTTCGCAGGCTTACGGAAGAAGAAGCGCGGGTTCAGACCGACTTGGCGCATGAAATGTTTTTCGGCTTAAAACATCAGCCATAATGATAATTAACGGGATAAACATCTTTCCGATGACGGGAGGATGTTTTTTTCTTTGCCGTGATATGGCCCGGTTTTGGAGGAAAGAATGTTCGTCTGGAATGAAGAAGCTTGTTTTGCAGCGGCCGGATTCTCGGGCATGTATCTGTATGGCGCTTTTTTCTCACGGGGGCCGCTAATTGCGGATATAGCATTGCGGCGGATCGGACGGGGCATCCTAGCAGCAGTTATTCCATTACCGTTTGTTTAGTCAGGAGAGTGATCGCAATATGATCGTCCGCTTAGGCTATGTCGCGATGTCGATGCTGGTGTCGAGCGCTTCCCCTTCCAAAACGATGACCGCCACAAGCTTTAACAAGCTTGCGGACCGTGAAGCGGGCATTCGTAAGCTGGAGCGCATCGCCGCCGAGAATATTCATAATACGCTGCGCCTTTTAAAGCACAACCGGGCGTACGATATCGAAATGTACCGCTGTTCGTCCAAGCTCATCCCGCTTCTCGGGCATCCCGCCCTAGAAGACTGGGACCCGATGCCGACGCTTCGGGAACCGTTCGCCGAGCTCGGCGGCTATGCATTGGAGCACGGCATGCGTCTGAGCTTTCATCCCGACCATTTCACCGTGCTGAGCACTCCCAGGGAGGAAGTGCTGCGCAATTCCTTAGGCGATTTGGACAGGCATGTGACGATGCTGGAAGCGATGGGGCTGGATGAGTCGGCCAAATGCAATATTCACGTCGGCGGCACCTATGGGGACAAACCTGCGGCTGCGGCCAGGTTCATCGAGAGGTTCAAGGGGCTGCCCGAGCGGATTCGCCGGAGAATGACGCTGGAAAACGACGACAAAACCTTCACGGCTGCGGAGACGCTGGACATCTGCGAGCAGGTCGGGGCTCCAATGGTGCTGGATATTCATCATCACGAGGTCAACCGTTCGGGAGATGGGGAAGCGGCTGAGGAGCTGTGGTCCCGGATTTTGCAGACATGGTCGGGAGAGAGCGCGCAGGGTGCGGTTGAGCCGCTTCCACCGAAGATTCACGTGTCCAGTCCGAAAAGCGCATCCGATCCCCGAAGCCATGCCGATTTTATCGAAGCGCCGCCGCTTTTTCGCTTTCTGCGGGCCATTGCGCCGATAACTCCGCGTTTGGATATTATGATTGAGGCCAAGCGGAAAGACGAAGCGCTGCTGCAGCTCATGGACGATGTGCGCAAATTTGATGGTGCGACGGTGCTCAGCCAAGCTTCCTTCGAGCTCTGATGTGCAGGGAGGCGAGCTGAGCTTTGAGATTAATCGCGTGACTGAAGGAGCTTAGGCCAAGGCTTTTTTGCATAGCGCACCTCTCGCGTACATCAATGAATGAGCGGAGTCATGAACGAAGAGTCCGGCAGGCCGAGCTTCGGCTTCGCGTCGTAACGCGCGTTGATTTTGACCGTTGTATCATATGCCTGATAGGAATGTTGAAGTCACCTGCTGCAGCGGATTTCGTCGGATGTTTTCTCTCTTGAATTATTTGTAAAAATGGGGTACCTTGAGTTAGGGAGCATAGTTGGCCAAGCCTCATTTTACTTTGGAGAGGGGACTTAAGTTCATGACTCAACTGCTGAACGGTAAAAATATATTGGTAATGGGTGTTGCCAACGATCGCAGCATCGCTTGGGCGATTGCCCAGTCCTTGGCTGCTCAAGGGGCGCGCCTGGCTTTTACTTATGAGAGCGAACGCGTGCAAGAGAGAGTGCGCAAACTGGCCGACACGATTCCGGGCTCGGTCGTTCTGCCCTGCAACGTAACGGTGGACGCCGAGATTGAAACTTTGGCTGCTGCGGTACAAGAGCACTTCGGCGTGCTGCACGGACTCGTACATAGTATCGCATTTGCCAAAACGGAAGAGCTCGAGGGTTTATTCGTCGGCACTTCCCGCGACGGCTTTGCACTGGCTCACGATATTAGCGCTTATTCTTTGGTCGCAGTGGCCCAGCGCTTGTATCCGCTCATGACCGAAGGCGGCAGCATCATGACAATGACATACCTCGGCGCTGAACGCGCAATGAAAAACTACAATGTAATGGGCGTAGCCAAAGCCGCGCTGGAAGCAAGCGTGCGCTACTTGGCTAACGACTTGGGCCAATACAACGTGCGTGTGAACGCGATCTCCGCCGGACCTATCCGTACGCTGGCCGCCAAGGGAATCAAGGATTTCAATTCCATTCTCAGAACTGTGGAAGAGAAGGCTCCGCTGCGCCGTACGACGGAAGTCGCCGAGGTCGGAGACACCGCCATGTTCCTCATGAGCCATCTGTCGCGAGGGATTACAGGCGAAGTGATTTATGTAGATAACGGCTATCATATCGTAGGGGTATAATTATATTTTATTATTCAATTTAAAGCTCTTTTGCATATTGCAAAGGGCTTTTTTTGCGTTCATCTTAAAAGCGTGCTTGATGAGGAAGACGGTCGCATGAAGGATGGTTTTCGAGTTCGCTCTGGGCGCCGTCAAGGCGGGGGATTTGAAAACGATGGGCGAGTTCGCGGGACTGCTGCACTCGACGATGAACGAAGAGATGTCGCTGCATCGCGCCTATGCCGCCCGGTTCGGCATATCCGAAAATGAGCTGGAGCAAGCCGAGCCGTCGCCGGTTACGCTCGCTTACACGCACTATATGCTGCATGCCGCCCAGAACGGCTCGCTGGCCGAACTGGTTGCCGCTCTGCTGCCGTGCATGTGGAGCTACTGGGAAATCGGCAAGGAATTAGCGCGGATTCCCGGGGCCGCGGATCATGAATATTACGGAGAGTGGATTCGGATGTACAGCTCGGAGGAGTTCGGTTCGCTCGCCAAGTGGTGCATCGGGCTCTTGGATCAGCTGGCCGAAGGGAAACCGCAGCGGGAACTCGACCGGCTTGAAGAGATTTTCCTCGCTGTGTGCGAATCGGGAAAAAACTCAGCTTTGAATTATAGACCCGCTCTTTTGAAAAGCAGGGAGCGGAAAAAGGCCTGGTTACCTTTGTCCGGATGGTTTATCTCTTCCCGTGGATGTTTGTTGATTTGTCATAAACGCTAGTATTATTTGGGTGAAACGCTGTAGCTTTTGAATCGTATATTAACTATACTGAGTGTAATTGCAACCATTATTTTTATGGGAAAGAAAAGGACTGATTGAAATGGCTAATGAAAGCAATTCCTCTTTTATTGTGGGAAGTAAGAATTTTACTGCAGTGGCCATCAATACCGCATCCAAAGCTGGCGAATGGATCCAAAGCAAATTGGGAGATTTCAACAGCTTACATATGAAATATTCCCCTCATGATCTTGTAACGGAAGTGGACAAGGGGGCGGAAACGATGATCCGCAACCTTATTCAGACCCATTTTCCGCAGCATTCTATACTGGGAGAAGAAGGTGTGGAACCGGGGCCGGAGGCTTCGACGAAAGCACTGCAGGAAGCCAAGGAGGCCGAATATTTGTGGATCGTCGATCCTTTGGACGGAACGACGAATTTTGTCCACGGCTTTCCCTTCTTTAGCGTATCCATCGCCTTGGCTCACAAAGGAGAAGTGATCGTCGGCGTCGTCTACGACCCCATTCGCGACGAGCTTTTCGTAGCCGAGAAGGGTAAGGGTGCCTATGTGCGCGGGAGAAGAATGAGAACATCGGCGGAGGATAAGCTGTCAGACAGCTTGATTGCAACGGGGTTCCCGGCGGATCGCGATTATGCGCTGCCTATTAATCTGCAGGGGATTCAAGCGCTTACCCCAAAAGTCCGTAATATCCGGGTAGCGGGATCGGCTGCTTTGCATCTGGCTTATGTTGCCGCAGGAAGATTGAGCGGATTCTGGGAGATCGGACTGAATGCCTGGGATGTCGCGGCAGGTTCCTTACTGATTGCCGAATCCGGGGGGACGGTCACGGACACGTTGGGGAACCCTTATTCCCTGGAAGTACGGAATGTGCTTGCTTCCAATGGATTAATCCATCAGCAATTTCAGCAGGAGCTTGCTGCAGCCCAAGCCATCGGAGCAGGAGCGCTGTAACAAATTCTTTATATGAAAGCGTGCCGATTGATACGCGGCCTGTTTCGATAGGGGACTCGTGGCGACGAGAACATCCGTTTACAAAGGCGACCGTTGACACTGGTCCATCTTCCTATCGGCACTCCAGCCGCCTGTTCACCGCGCTTCATCAAAAAAGCAGCCTTAAGAAAGCCGGAACGCGGCTAATCTTGGGGCTGTTATTATTTTGTTCAATACGGGTATACTACAAAAATGAAATTTAGTGCTTGCAAATGTGTTTTAATCATGTTATATTGGTCTTCCGGCCAAAAGAGGCTGGCAGGCGGACAAGCCGACGAAAAGAAATTTTCAAAAAAAGCTTGCATCGTCGATTGAAATGTGATATATTGAATCCCGCGCTGCTGAGAAAGGCGCAGGGAAATGAACAATTGTCCTTTGAAAACTGAACAACGAGTGAGTGTTAAATAGAGAATGCAAATTCTCGCTAGCATTGAATTTTGAGCTTAAGACAAGCTCTGATAATGCCTCATGATTTGGTTCATGGGGGTCCACGGAAAGTAATAGGAAAATGCTTCGGCAGGTTCATCTTCACTTTCTGGGGAACACTTTATTGGAGAGTTTGATCCTGGCTCAGGACGAACGCTGGCGGCGTGCCTAATACATGCAAGTCGAGCGGACTTTTCCTTCGGGAACAGTTAGCGGCGGACGGGTGAGTAACACGTAGGCAACCTGCCTGTAAGATCGGGATAACTATCGGAAACGATAGCTAAGACCGGATAGCTGGTCTTCTCGCATGAGGGGATCATGAAACACGGGGTAACCTGTGGCTTACGGATGGGCCTGCGGCGCATTAGCTAGTTGGTAGGGTAACGGCCTACCAAGGCGACGATGCGTAGCCGACCTGAGAGGGTGATCGGCCACACTGGGACTGAGACACGGCCCAGACTC
>NZ_JANYUY010000076.1 GCF_025060755.1 Paenibacillus doosanensis | reverse complement strand
TATATCGATTACTACAATCACAAACGGATTAAGGCAAAATTAAAGGGTATGAGCCCGGTTCAATACCGGATTCACACCCTAAAGGCTGCTTAAACTTTATAGTGTCTAACTTTTTGGGGTCACTTCATTCCTCATAGGTTATCGAGTTAGCTCATAGCAAAAAAATACGTTTAAAGCAGCGTGCGCATAGGTTCTATGCAGTCCGGTGCGTCATAGCGCGAATTGCCGACCCTCGCATCCACTTCATAGGACGTCATCTTATCGGCCGGATAAGGCGTTAGCAGAGGCAGCAGCGGGCGTACATCGGCAACGGTTCTGTCAAGCCAGATCTTTTCGGCTTCCCGCGGCAGGATGACGGGCATCCGGTCATGCACGCCGGCGACGACCTCGTTCGGCGACGTTGTGATGATCGTACAAGTATGAAGCTTGCCGCCGCTCGGATCGACCCACGTATCGTACAGCGCAGCCATGCCGAACGGGGAGCGGTCCTTCATGACGAAGCGGACGGGCTGTTTCGCTCCATTGCCCGTTTTCCTCCACTCATAGAAACCGTCGGCCGGAATTAAACACCGCTTGCGCATGAGCAGCCGCTGAAATCCGGGCTTCTCGCCGACCGTCTCCGCACGCAAATTGATCGGCTTGGGACCGCCGCCCGCTTCTTTCGTCCAGCCGGGCACGAGTCCCCAGCGCAGCTCTCCCAACCTTCCCGGCGCTCCCTCGCCGCCTCCGAGGATCGCCGGAATCCACTGTCCGGGAGCTACGTTATAACGCGGGCCGTAACTTGCCGGACCGCTGCCCAGCAAAAAATGGAGCATCAGCTCCTCCAGCGAAACGGTTATGGTGTAACGGCCGCACATCAGCTTGTCCCCCATTCATCCACTTTGCTTACAAAAACAGTCAGCTTTTCGGACAAATCGATCTCGTACAGCTGAGTCAGCTTCCTTCCGTCCGCCTCTTCCAGCACGCGAACCGTCGGCCTTTGCGGAACCGCCGGATTGATGCGAACGACGACGCCTTTTTCCCCGGTGCTTAAGGTGACGGTAAGTCCCAGCGGATAGATCGCTACATTATCTCTGAACAAAGCGACCTTCTTATGCTCGTAAAGGGTACCCACTCCGGCAAACAATACTTCCATCGCCTGATGCGGCAGCATCGCCAGCCGATGCGGACGATGCGTCGTCATCGAATCGTAGCTGTCGACGATAGCGATCCATTTGGCATATTCGTGAATCTCATTGTCTTTGATTCCCCGGGGATAACCGCTGCCGTCCAGCCGCTCATGATGCTGAAAGGCGCAATGCGCCGCCAGCAGCGGAATATTCGGCTCGTCCTTCAGCAGCTTGAAGCCGAATTCGGCGTGCTTCTGCACCTCCGCCTTTTCTTCGGCCGACAGAGGGCCCGCTTTTTTTATAATATCGGGGTTAATTTTCGTTTTCCCGATATCGTGCAGCAGCCCGCCGAGCCCGATCGTCGCGAGCTCGTCGCGGCCGTAGCCGTACGCCATGCCGAGCATGGTGGCGTATATGCACACGTTCAACGAATGCTGATACAAGTAGTTGTTAAGCACGTTCATATTCAACAGCATGATCAGCGGACTTTCCCGCGAATCCAAATCGTCCATAATCATCTTCATCACGTTGCCGAACGCCTTGCCCATAAACTGGCTTTTGGAAAATTTGGCCTTGCCGCTGCTCTCGACTACCATTTTGAAATGATTGCGAATTTCTGACAGCGCCTTGATACGGGTTTCAGCGGAAATAGGCTCTTCTATGACCACGTCCGCCGTCGCTTCGTCTTCGATGTATAAAAAATCAATGCCCAGCTGCTGCAGCCGATTGATCAGCGTTTGCGATAACTGGGCATGCTCCTTTAATAAAATGATGCCCTCTTCGTTAAAAATACATTTCCCCAGCTTCATGCCGGGAACGCAGGAACGCGTGGGAATTAACCGCACAAAAATACCTCTTTCGTCGTAGGCTTTAGCTTAAATATAAAAGAAAGCCAGGCAAAGAGCAACTATTTTGCACGCAAGGAACAAATCCCCCAAAAGTGACGTGATGCTCTGAAGCTTATTCCGTTCGCATCCAGGCTAAGCTGGATCGGCGTCTAACCATTACTCTGGGATCGTTCTATGGTTAGACATTCCTTTCGGGGGAGCCCCCGGATATCCACAGGACTGCGCATCATTTCCTAAATAACAAAGAAAGCCGCCCGGAAGAGCGGGCGGCCGAAAGGTAAGATGAATCCGGTGCAGAAGCGGGGACGCTCCTGCTTTAAACGATAAAGTTTTGATTCTCGATATTATTGGTGACATGCGCTCCGTTGGCCGGATTCTCTGCGCCCGGCTTGGAGTTTTTCATCATGCTCTGAATCCGGTCAACGACCGTCGGAGCGGAATCGATCAACCGTTCAAGCAAATGGGTTTGATTATCGAGCGGCACAATCTTGACGCCATGCTTGCCTACAACGAGGAAGGCGATCGGCGTAATGGACACCCCGCCGCCGCTGCCGCCGCCGAACGGAAGAGATACTTGGGCGTTCATCGAGTCGTTCTTATGCGTCCCGGACCCTTCTTCGCCGGAAAATTCGCTGCCCCCCGCCGCAAAGCCAAAACCGACTTTGGAAATAGGCATAATGACGCTGCCGTCGGGAGTTTCCACCGGATCTCCTACGATCGTATTGACATCGACCATTTCCTTAATGTTTTCCATGGCGACTTTCATTAAGCCTTCGATAGGATGTGCTGTCATATTTCCTCCTCCGTTTCGTGTAACTGTGAAAAGCATAAGGATTCCTTTTGCATCATTAGCTTTTCCCCTAACGAAAGAAGCTATGTATCCATACCGAAATTGCTGCGCATCACTTCCTAAACAAAAAAAACGGGCGTTCATCGAAACCAGAGGCTTCGTAAACGTCCCGGTGCAGGCAGCATCCATATAATCGCTTATTGAGCGGCGTTCTCCAATGCTTCCAGGCCGTGCCGATCGTAGAAAAACGGCCCTTTCGCCCAAACGCATGCCAAATGCATCAGCAGCTCGGCCGTCATCCGTTCCCGGATCGCCGAATACGCTTCATCGTCATATAAATTATTCCATTCATTAGGATCATCCGTCAAATGATACAGCTCGCCCTGAAACCGATCCACGCGGCCGATGGCGTCCTCGATGGCTCCCGGCAAATACATGATCAGCTTCCACTCTTTTTTGCGCCACATAAGAGACGGCGCCGAATGAATGGACAGCTTGTTCGAATATCCTTTGCCGTGGAACTCGCAGAACGTTCCCGCCCGCTGTCTCGCTCCCAGCAAATCCAGCCCCGGCAGCTGCGGATTGCGAGGCAATCCGGCTACTTCGGCAAGCGTCGGCACCAGATCGACCAGCTCGGCCGGGCGCTCGTCTATCGTTCCGCGCAGTGGTTCGGGAATATACGAGCCCGACAAAATCATCGGCACTCGGACGCTGCTGTCATACAGACAATATTTGCTGAATCGGTAAGCCCGTTCTCCCAGCATCTCTCCGTGATCGGATACGAATACGATCAGTGCGTTATCCAGTCTGCCTTGGCTCTCCAGCTTCTCCAGCGCCCGCCTGAAATAATGGTCGAGCCAGGAGCAGTTCGCCCAGTACCGCAGCGTCGTGCGCTTCCTCTCTTCCGGCGTCATCTCGCTCCACACTTGCTTTTTCTCCAAATACTGCTGCCGGCTCGACTCGCTCACTTCATCGGTTGCAGCCAGGTGAGTGCCGTTTTCGTCCTCCCATGGCGGCTGGGGAATATCCGGAATATCGTTGATGTCGTATAAGTCCTCGAATTGTTTGGGTACATTAAATCCTGCATGGGGCTTCAAAAACGATAAATACAAAAATAACGGCCGCTGCGGGTCAAGCCCCTCGTCAAGAAACTCGAGACACTGCTCGGCTACCCAGCCGTCGCGGTGAAGATGCATGGGCAGCTCGCTCGTGCAGCCGATATACCCGTTCGCATTTTCTTCTCCGCCTCCATAGGATTTCGTCTCTTCATAATATTGCCTGAGCCCTTTGGGCTCCACGTCGCCCATCATAACGGCGCCCTCTTCATAATGCCCGCTGTCTCTGGCCAGTCCGACCGCCCGGACTTCGAACCCTCGGGCCGACGGATTGTCCGTCTTCAGCCCGTGATTCCAATGCGTCTTGCCGAAGCCCGCCGTCTGATAACCAGCCTTTCTCATTAATTCGGGCAGCGGGTCGCTCGGCAGCAGCTTCTCGTCGTAAAATCCTCCATGGTTCGTTCTCACTCCCAGTTGGGAAGGGTAATAGCCGAACATCATCGAGCTGCGGCTCGGCACGCACATCGGAGCCTGGCAAACCGCCTGGCTGTATACGATGCCCCTCTCCGCAAGCTTGTCGAGCGTCGGCGTTTTAATATGCGAATTGAACTTGCCGATACAATCCCAGCGCTGCTGGTCGGTCATAAAAAATATAATATTCGGTTTGGACGTTTCCATATCTTCCTCTCCCCTGTTCCGGCAGCAATGAAAACCAGCACCCTCGGCATGTCTGCCAAGGATGCCGGTTGTTCCCGGTATTATTTTCCTATGCGTTTGTTATAAGCATCGGTCATTTCCTGAGTCATTTTCACAACGTTCGGATCGTTTTTCATTTTGTTCACATAATCGTCCCACGCTGTGATCGGAGCGGCGCCGAGCAAAATTTTCGTTTTCAAATCGGTCATATTTTTAATGAATTCCGGCAAAAACTGCTGGGCCGTCGGCGAGTACAAGCCCGTCGAAATGTCTGCTACGCTGTTTTTCGTACGCTCGTCTTGAATTTTGGCATACAGCTCATTCGCTTCTTTGGAGAAGAAGTTTTTCGTCGAGCTCGCGTAAGGGTCGGCGACATAAACAATTTGGTTGAACTCCGGACCGTGATGTTCGGATAGCGCCTTCGAATCGACGACCTTCACGCCGTCCTTCACGACATGATCGACCCCTTCAAAACCGTAAGTTTGAATATCGAACACATCGTCGTTCATCCATGTATCGACCATCTTCAGAATCTGTTTCATTTTTGCCTCAGGCACCGTCTTAGGAATAGCGAGCGTGCCCGCAAAGCCCGGTCCCTTCGGATTGTAATTGTTGATGGAAGTCAAAGGATAGAAATCGGTATCTTTGAACGTCGGCGTAATTTTGTTGATGTCCGGATAATAGTTTTGCATCGTACCGGCTTTTTCCGCGATCATTCCGGCCTTGCCCGCTTTGAACAAATCGCTGACTTGCGTACCCTTCATGGATGCAAAATCTTCAGGAATCAGCTTTTCTTTTACCAGCTTGCTCATAAATTCAATAGCTTGCTTCTCTTCGGGAAGGAATGCGGCGAATACCATTTTTCCGTCCACATATTTCCAGTTCCCGTTCACGCCTGTGAAGGAATTTTCGATATGGCCCAAAGAACCCATCGGTGCTGCGGAGTTGCTCGGATCGATATTGGCGGTAAACGGAATCGTATCGTTTTTACCGTTTTTGTCCGGATCTTTTTCTGCAAACGCCTTCAGAACCGTGTACAATTCATCGGTCGTTGTCGGCGGTTTCATGCCGAGCGCATCCAGCCAATCCTTACGGATAATGAAGAAGGAATCGGCTTCGGACGGACGAGGACGCGGAATCGAATAATTTTTGCCGTCCTCCATTTTCGTCAAATCCCATGCGGTTTTGGATATTTTGCTCGAAAGATTCGGATAATCTTTTACCAGATCGGTAATATCCCAGAATCCGCCCTGCTGCACCATCGTACGGAATACAGGAGAGAACGGATCGTTAATATAGATCAAATCCGGAATATCTCCCGAGGCCAAGGTCACGTTCAGCTTGTCGGGATAGCTGTTACCCGAAACCCACTGAATGTTCATCTTGGAATTGGTCGCCTTCTCGATGGCCTGCTTAATCGGATTGTCGTCCGGCGGCGGTGTAGGAGTTAATAGAATCGTCATAATACTTACGTTAAGCACGTCATTTGCCTTGCCGCTTTGATTGCCCGCGGATTTGGATTCGCTGCCGCCTCCGCAAGCCGACAATAATCCGCTTAGCAGCATGATTGTCGATAAACTTAGCGCAACTTTTTTCTTTCTCTTCATAATCTTGTGACTCCTCCTTTTGATGGCTGATGCTGATCTGATGCTGATTCGTGTTGATGTAAAGCGCTTGCTGTGACTCCACTGTAAGACAAGGGGCGTCTTCGCACAATCAGACTTTCTTGCAGCCGCCAAAATCGGGCTTTAAGACTTTGTTGCAGGACCAGTAGTAAACGGAAAACGCGCGTTTTCCAGCAGAATACGCGCGTTTCCCCCGTTCATCGTTCCCTGATCCTTTCCCTGAATTGGCTCGGCGTCACGCCTTCGTATTTTTTGAAAATCCGGTTAAAATAGCTCTGCTGATAGCCTACCCGCTCTGCGATCTCCGTAATTTTCAATTCGCTTTCGCGCAGCAGCTGTTTGGCTTTGGCAAGCCGGATATTGGTCAAGTAGTCGATAAAATTGAGTCCCGCGATTTGCTTGAAGGCGCGGCTCAGCGTATATGGACTCGTGCCGAAATGGTCGGCGCACGAATCAAGCGATACATCCGTCATAAACCGTTCGTTCAAATAGAGCATCACTTGCTCGACCATTTGCTTAAGATGAAAATCCTGTTTGCTGATCAGCTCCTGCACGAACGTCCCGATCACTTTATGCTTGAACCATGTCAGCATTTCCTCCGGCCCCTGCTGCATGCTCAAATGGTCGAACAAATTCGCCCCTTCGAACAGCTGCACCGGGTTCAAGCCGGATTGCACCATGGCGTTCAATATGCTGCCCAGCAGCTGCAGCATCCCCTGCCTGATGACCAGTTCGGTAGAGCCTGCCTTCGAAAGCTCCCGCAAAAACTGCTCGATCAGCTCAGCCGCTTCCTCCTCGGAGCCGAGGCGGATCGAATGAATAATTTCTTTTTCCAGCGCAAAAGGATACGTAAATTGACGCTGCGAGTCGGCCTTGTTCAGCTGTTCCAGATCGATAATCGGGTTCTCCTCGGATAATTCGCGGTAACTGAGCGCCTGCCTTGCTTCGTCGAATAAATAAGGAATCTGCTTCATATGCGGCGTCGGCTCGCTGACCGAAACGATCATTTGCAGCTTGAGCGTCCGGTCCACCGCCGAAACCAGCTCCTGCAAAAACTCAAGCAGCCCGGCCCGCACTTGTTTGGGGGAACGATCTTGCGGTTGGAACAAAAGCATTCCTATCGTCAAGTCGTGAAAATTGACAATTTCCGCTTCGATTCCCCAACTTTCCTTCAATTCTTCGACAATATTCGCAACCGCGAACGCAACAAGCCCTTCATCATCCGATGAAAAGCGCCCTTCATGCCCGGAAAGCCCTCTTACCTGCAGCAGAGCCGCAATAAACAGCCGGTTTTCGGTATTTCTGCCGAAATGCTGAAGCCGGTCGCGAATATCGCGCTCCGAATACGAGAACAAATATCCTTGAACCAGCTGCAGCATGTACCCTTCGCGGACAAGCGGCATTTGCTGGCTCAATGTGTTGCGCAGCGACTCGCTCTCGCTCATGAGCGATTTCCAGTGATTAGTGATAAGCTCAAACTCGTCTTTATGATCGGACCGGGCCGACAGCCCTTCTTCGTCATCGGCAAGAAGCCCGATCAAGCGGCCGACCGGCGTATACAAACGATACGTGCCGAGCCAGGAGAGCGTGAGCGCCAGCAGCAACCCGGCCAAGCTGATAACTAGAATGATCTTGGAGATGAACAACACCGGCGACGTAATCGCCGTAACAGGCGCTGCAGACAAATAAGTCCAGGTACTGCCGAGCCGCGGGAATGATCCGGAAGAAACGGAATACGTGATTTTGTCGTGCGTAAACAGAAATGAGCTCTCTTGGCCCTCGCGCTTCTCGTACTCCTGCTTCAAGGCGTAATCCAGCTCGGATGGCTTGCCGCCGCCGGTGATAAGCCAGCTCCCCGTGTCCGCCATCAGAATGGACGACCCTTCGTCATAAGGGGTGAGCGTCCGGAGCAGCTTGCTCAGCTTGCTTTCGTCCAGCGAAGCGACCAGGACGCCGAACGGCTCCGGACTGCCGCCGGGGAATTTGGTCACCAGATTCAGGTTGAATTTCCCGTCGCTGTCTTCCGGCGAGCCGGCCGACGCATCCGTCCAAAATATCGTTTTCGGCTGTTTCAAGTAATTGGCATACTTCTTAATCTGATCCGGATTCAAATAAACGTACTTTTCCTTATCCATGACAAACGGCCGGGGCTGGTTCAAAAAAAACTCGGCCTTCTCAATCAACGGATGAGAGCCCTCGATGACGACCATCGTCCGGTAAAGCTCCTGCACTCTGTCGTACTTGTCGGTAAAATTGATGTCCTTTAGCTTTTGATCGAACTTCGGATCGAAGGACCAATGGGAGAAGGTCATCTCCAGGAAGGAGAGCTGATCGTCTATGTTCTCGGCGCGCTGCTTGATCTGGTTCTGATGCAGCCGCTGCAGCTCGCCCTCGATTTTACCGGTGGTAAGCCAGTATATGCCTGCCCCCGTAATTAATCCGGGAATGCAGGCAATCAGCAAAATCATCATCAAGCTTCTGCGGTAAAAGCTGTGCTTGCGGCCGTAAATTTTCTTTCCCGCCGTCAGCCAGCGTAGCTTCGTCTTCTGGTACATCTGCACACCTCCATAGGAGTTATCACACTGCTTGAGAGTGGTTAACTTCTACGAAGGTGTGATAAATCCCTTTATTCAATCTACCCCTTAACCGAGCCAACCATGCCTCCTTTGGCAAAATGCTTCTGCAGGAACGGGTAAATGGCCAGGATCGGAGCGGTAGCGATAATAACGGCGGCCATTTGCAGAGTCGTCGACGGAGGCGCTTGCGCCGCTGTAGAAGAGATCATCAAATCGCTGTTATTGGCGCTCAGCAGCATATTTTGCAGCATTACCTGAATCGGCCATTTGGCCGCATCGTTCAAATAAAGCAGCGCATTGAAATATTGGTTCCAATAGCCGACCGCGTAAAATAATCCGAAGGCCGCGAGCGACGGCAGAGACAGCGGTAAAATAATCCGGAAAAAGGTAGCGATATCGCTGCTTCCGTCAATTGCCGCCGATTCTTCCAGTTCCACCGGAAGGCTGTCAAAAAAGCTTTTCATCAAGATAATGTTCCAACCGCTCGCCAGAGAAGGAATAATCAAAGCCCATACGCTGTTAATGAGTCCGAACTGGCGTACGATCATATAGTTCGGAATAATGCCGGGGCTGAACAAGATCGTGATCAAGATCAGCAGCATGAAAATTTTGCGGCCTCTAAGACGCTTGCGCGACAAGGCATACGCAATTCCCGCAGTAACGACCAAGCTGAGAGCCGTCCCTACCGTCGCCAGAAAACCGCTGTTGCCGATCGAGCGGATAAACGATTTGGAAGACAGCATGTACTCATACGAAGCGAGAGACCAATGCTTCGGCAGCAGCACGAAAGGCTTTTGCAAAAATTCCGAAGGCTCTGTAAAAGAAACGACAATAACGTAATACAGCGGGAAGAAAGTAATGGCGCCAATGATCGCGAGCAATGCAAGATTGGTTATATTGATGACACGGTCGCCCATGTTCTCTCTCATACGGATTCACCCCTGAACCTATTATGGTGCCGGCCGAAGCCGGTATTAATATACGCCTTCTTCGCCGAATTTTTTGGCCACTTTATTGGACAGAATGACCAAAACGAGGCCGACAAGCGATTTGAACAAGCCGACGGCCGTGCTGTAGCTGAACTGCGCTTGCTGGATACCGACCCGGTAGACGTACGTATCGAATACCTCCGCTACCTGCGACACGGCCCCGTTATACATCAGGAAAATTTGTTCGAAGCCGACGTCCATAATATGACCCAGCCGCAAAATCAGCAGCACGACGATCACGCTGCGGATGGCGGGAAGCGTAATGTGAAACATTTGCCGGAATCTCCCGGCGCCGTCCATGCGGGCCGCCTCGTAGAGCTGCGGGTCGATGCCGGCCATCGCCGCCAGGAAGATGATGGTGCCCCAGCCGGCTTCCTTCCAAGCGGACTGGATCGTGACCATAATCCAGAATATATTCGGATTGGTCAGAAACCCGATTCGTTCCATACCGAAGGCTTCGAGCATTTTGTTCACGACGCCTTCCCCTTTGGCCAGCAGCAGGAAAGTCAAGCCGGCAATAATAACCCAAGAGAGGAAATGCGGCAAGTAAACGATGGATTGCACGACTTTTTTATAAATTTCGTTTTTCACTTCATTGAGCATAAGCGAGAGCAGAATCGGCACCGGGAAGAAAAAGACCAGATTCAGCAAGCTGATCGCCATCGTATTGCGAAACAGCATCATGAAATCGGGGTTGGAGAAAAACCGGATGAAATGATCCAGTCCAACCCATTTGCTTTTGAAAATTCCCAGCAGCGGCGAATAGTTTTGAAATGCGATCACAACCTCGGCCAGCGGGATATATTTGAATAAAAGCAGGAACAATAGCCCCGGCAGCGCGAGCAAATATAAATATTTGTCCCGCCTTATATCCTTCCAAAACCTTCTCTGCGAAGACGCTTTATCTGCTGCTCTGTGTACAACCTTCTGAGTATGTGCTTGATTCATAGGGCCAGCTCCCTTCCTTAAGTTCGTGTAATGAGATATGCCTTCATGTCTGCCGGCCTTCAACCGGGTCGACGGAATGGTCGCGATAGTTGAAATATTTGCCTTCCAACAATCCGATCAACGTTCCGGTAACCCGAACTTCGACGGTATTGGAGCCGCTGCGCAGCATCGATGCAGGACCGCGCCATACATACGGCGACCAGGAACGAACGCCCAAAGCGCGCCCGTTGACCGTCACTTCTACCGTATCGTGCTGCTCCCAATCCGGGAAGCTTAATTCGAACGAATCGCGGGCGTGCGCATCCGTTATTTCAAAGGATCTCTCGTAGCGGATGGCGCCTGCGTAATACGGGTATCCGGCACTGTATTCCGACGGCAGCGACGCCGCCGATTCCGGCTCGGCCGTCAATGCCGGCAAACCGGAAGAATCCCACTCGACGCCGAACGGTCCCTGCAAATAAATCGCATCGACAACGCCGTCCCAATCATGCTCCACCTGCACGTTGACCTTTATTTCGTTGATTCCCGGTTGGATAAACGGGAGAATGTCGCAGGCTATATTTTGATAATCGTATATTTCATGCTTGGCGAAGGAAGCGCGCGTCAGCGTATGCCCGTTAATGCTCAAGGTCCATTCCCCGGAAATCGCCGATGTGTCCATAAACATCCGGCACGCCTGCGGCATCCGGTCGATCCGCACCTCGGTACGGTAAGCGCAAGCGAACGGATAATCCATACTTAGCTTAAGCGGAGTCCCGAACATTTGCCGCAGCTTGACGGGGAACTCCCGTTGTCCGGCGATGTCATCGCACTGATCGATGAACGTTTTGGCTTTGACCTCGTAAGCGGGCAAATCCTCGCCCGGCTCCCCCGCTCTGCCGATCGTGAGCCGGAATGTTTCCAGCCGGAGCGTATTGTCGGACTCGGCTTTCATCGTCCACGGCCCGCGGCTCTCCAGCTCCAGCTGCAGCGACGGTGGAACGAGCGGTCTTTCTTCCTCCGTCTCCCGGTCCGCTTCATTCGCCTCCCATTCTACGGCATAAGACTGGTATGGCGCGAAAGCCAGCGGCAGCGCCCATTCGCCTTCGCGAAGCGTGGCCTCGACCGGATGAGCTTGTCCCGTCTCCAGATTGAGCAAGCGGAAATGGAGGCTGACCGGCGCGCTCTCTTCCGTCCCCACGCCGCGCAGTCGCTGCGGGTCGATACATAGCTGCGCCGAATGGCTGCCGCCCTCCTGATTGCTTACAAAGACGACGCCGCGGCGTTCCGTCAGCTTGCGGCTCTGCATCAGGAACGGCAGCGTATCGCTGTCGGCCGTCAGGCGAACGGCGGACGGCGCGACAAGCTCCAGCAAGGAAAGCAGCACAGCCGGCATATTCTCTGTATTCTGACCGGCAAACGCAGGAATGAAGTAAGCCTCGCGTTTCCCTTTCGTCCAGCCTGGCTGCGGCTTCAAGCCGTTCTCGTTCGACGGTCCGCGGCCTCCCCAATACTGCTCCTGCGTCCGGAAGCCCTCGGCTCCGAACAGCGCAGCCGCTTCCCGCTCCGCGGGACTGCCCGCTTCAATCGCTTCATGCGGCAGCAGGCCCAGCGCGATCACGATGCCGCCGTGCTCCGCGAATGCTTGGATTTGCTTCCAAGCGAGTGCTTCCAAATTCGTTATCGGCGGAATGATCAGCACCTCATAAGCCGCATCGCCTATGTTCAGACGGCCGTTCGCAAGCTCGGCCGACGCCAGCAGCTCGGGATCGAGATGATCGAAATCCCGGCGGTTTCGGAGCAGCTCGATGCCGATCGCTTCCCAATCGCCGCGCAGCCGCTCCAGCCGCTGCTTCTCGGCCGGGTCCTCTCCCCCGTATCCGAAGTTATGGAACGGATTGCCGAGCTGCGTCCACAGCGAAGTCGTCGGGTCCAATACGGCGATGCGGATGTCGGCGATGCCTTCGCTCATCAGCCGGCTGATGCGTCCGGTATAATCGCCCAACTGGCGGAAATACGGCCAGTACGGATTTTGCAAAAACTGCGACGGCGGCGCATCATGCTGGGCCAAACCGTCCAGCGTATAGAAAAAGGCGTGAAAGTTATAAAAATTGGCGCCCAGCGCAGCCAATCGGTCGATCATCCATTTGGCGTCCTGAAGCGTCATCGACCAGCCGACGCTGTGGAAGCATTCCACCAGATTGCGCTTGCGGCCGAGCTGTCTGGCCAATGAGCTGATCATCTTCGGGTTATACCGGAGGCTATTGGCATACCGCTTAAGAATCCATTCCAGCGGCCGGCCCAGCTTCTCGTGTCCCGAATCCCCTCCCGGCACATGGCTGAACGCTTGCGTCGTCATCCGTACGGAAGGCACTTCGGCCACATACTGAAGTCCGTGCTCCTCGCACCAGTCATGGACCTGCTTGTGGTAGGCCTCCCGCAGCAGCAAATGGATCGACTGGTAATACTCGTAACGGATTCGGGCCGCGTCCGGGCTGTCCGCATAGGCGAGAGCGGTCAGGCGCTCCTTCAAATCGATGCCTGTCCGTTCCTTAAAGTAGCCAGGAAGCTGGTTGGACCATGGCATATTGCCCAGCAAGCCGATCTCGTCCGTAAACATCCCCTTGATCGTGTGCCCGAAAAACTCGCCGACGTAGCGGGCGTACTGTTCATGGGTCATGCGGATGAACGCAGCCATCGCCTCGCGGTTAAGCGGGTCGACGAAGGTGCCGTAATATTTGAAATCCTCGATCTCTTTCTCCAAAAAGACGACCACTTCCCATTCACCTGGCGGCACGTCCCAAATCATTTTATAAATCGTGCGGTAGGTGAAAAATCGTTTGGCGTTGTAGGCGGTCAGCCCTGCTTTTTGAAATAAAGGATCGGCCTGATAATTGCCGATGGTATGGCGGACATCGATCGCCTCTTCCCATCGCTTCTCGCCGTTTTCCGAAACCGGCACCGCCTTGGCGGACAAGATCCGGGCCCAGGGAAGCTCCATCGTATGAGTGGTTCCTCCCGATACGCGTTCGGCTTGATGAACCAGATAAGTATGCTTCGCCTCCGGATGCTCCAAGGTAACCTCGCCGCCCGCAATGCCGCTCGGATACGGGTATTCGTCGTACAGCCATACATGCATGCCGTACCCTTTGGCGCATTCGGCCGCCGTGCGCACCTTCTCAAACCAGGCCTGCGACAAATAAGGAATTTTCAAGCCTTGGCGCGGGCATATAAAAAAACCGCCGACCCCTTTATCGTTCATCTCGGCAATTTGCCGCCGAATTTGTTCATCCTCCATATCCCCGTTCCAAAACCAGAACGGATGAATACGATATTCTGCAGCCGGGTTCTCCATCCATTCTATTGTATCCGCATACATACCGGACAGCCTCCTTCATTGCAATGGCCGTTTCTCGCCTTGCTTCTTATTTCTTATGCTACTCACTGTACCGAATCATGTTCCAAGCGGCAATTGTACTTTTCTTGTAGAGGACCAAAGGGGTTGTGCACTTTCTTGCACAGATTAAACATCCTTGCAGAAGGCCGGTTTTTCAGGCTTTTTACTTGTTGTCGGCTTCTTCCCGCAAATAAAAATGCACTCTCTGGAATCGTCAGCGGAGCATCCGGTGACCGTTTCCAAAGAGTGCTGCTTATTGCGCGTTGATGAATAATTAGATGTCTTGGCTTATAACCGGCGGCAGGCTACGATGCTTTGAACAGCACCCGGCGCCATGTTCTGAAACCGCCCTTCACTTTCAATATCCGCGACAGCAGGCGCAGCATCGCCAGCAAGACATAAAACACGCGGATTTTGGCTAAAAATTGAATTTCCGATGCCAGCATAACTTTATTATATTGCGGCACGACTTGAATGACTGGCCTCGTTTCCAATTGGATGTAACGAAACAAAAATCCGAGCAGCGATGACTTAAGCCCCCACACCATTCCGGCCGTCATTGCCGTCTCCGCCGCGTCGCCTACTCCCACATTGGTTTTCCAGTGCAGTCGCGTACAGCGGAGATGACTCATCGTAGAGCGCAGCCAATGGTGGAATTGAAAGCAGTTCGCCAGCAAAATCTGCATATTCTCGAACGCTTCCCTAACTTTTTTGCTCGTAATATTCTCTTTCCCGTCCTGTTTCAGCTGCTCGTTCATCTTGTCGACAACCTCGGTTTTCAGCTTTACGCCTTCCTCCATATTCAAAAACTTAATGACCGGAATGGCCAGTTTTCTCTTGACGAGTCCGTACATCGTATGCACGTCCAATATGATCTCGTCATCCTGTTCCATGCGCATGATCGTGAACCGCAGCTGGATGCTGCTGGAAACAAAAATGATGAGCAGGACAACCGCCGCACCTGCAATCCAAGGCCAAATCATGTTCTACCTCCCACGGGCGCTACCTTTCCCGAATACGCCAAAAAACCCCTCATGGCGAAGCTTCGCTTCCGTACATTCAGGAGTTAGTATAGCCCAGCGATGGTAAAACATTCGCAGGAATTATATGTATCGACCGCGATCTATTCCGGTTTGCCGATATCTTCGAAGGTCATCTGCTGCGCGTCGAGCTTCTCGAACAGCAGCCTGGTTTCCTCCTCCAAATTATCATCGGTCTGGAACATCGTCGTTTCCGGCAGCTCTTCGATGCTGCTTAAGGCGAAATAATCGAGAAACGCTTTCGTCGTGCCGTATAAAATAGGCCGTCCCGGCGCATCGGCGCGGTCCACTTCGATAATCAAATCTTTGGCGACCAGCGTCTGCAGCGCTCGCTCCGCTTTGACGCCGCGAATTTCCTCGATTTCCACACGGGTAATCGGCTGCTTGTAAGCGATAATGGCGAGCGTCTCCAATGCCGCTTGCGACAAGGACGAGCGGGATGGGGAGTAAGCCAGCCGTTCAAAGTAAGGGGCGTGAGCAGGAAGCGTCGTCAATTGAAATGCGCCGGCCATCTCGACAATTTGCAAGCCGCGGCTCTGACGCCGGAAATCCTCCTGCAGCTCCAGCACAAGTTCGCGAATGAAATCAGCATGCTGATCCAACACCTCGGCGAGCTGCTTGGCATCCAGACCTTCGTCCCCTGCCACGAACAGCAAGCCCTCAATAACTGATTTCATCTGTTGAAAATCCATGTGCCTTTCCTTCCTCTCTAGCCTGTATGACAATATCCTCAAACAATCCGTGCTGGTAACAAACAATCGCTTTGACCTTCATAAGCTCCAGCAATGCCAAAAATGTCGTTACGAGACCTTCTCTGGATTCGCTGCGGTCTATCAGCCGCGAGAACATGATCGAGCCGCCGGATTGCTCCAATATGTCCACGACCTCGCGCATCCGGTCTTTGACCGAAATTTCGTCCTTGCGGATTTTGGCGACGAGATTTCGGCTCTCCATCCGCCGCAATGCCCGCTGGAACGCGTACACCAAGTCCGCTACATGAAGCCCTTTCACAGGATTCTCTACGACTATAGGCACATAAGGAGTCAAATCCTCAGGCTCGCGGGTATAAATAAGACTGCGTTCCAGTTCCTTGTCCCGGAGATGGTCCGCAATCGCTTTATACTTCCTGTATTCGACCAGCTTGGCGACGAGTTCTGAACGAGGATCGTAATCCTCGTCCATCATGTAGTCGTCATATTCGAACTCGATGACAGGCGGCTTCGGCAGCAGCATTTGGCTCTTGATCGACAGCAGCGTCGCCGCCATCACCAGAAATTCGCTTGTAATGTCCAGCTCCAGCTCCTGCATAGCGTCCAGATATTCCATGTACTGGTCGGTAATCTCTTTAATCGGTATGTTATAGATATCGATCTCTGATTTGTCTATCAGGTGAAGCAGCAAATCAAGGGGGCCTTCAAACATATCCAGCTTGTATGTCACTTTCTCCAAGTAGAATTTCCCCCTAAGAGTTTTGCTGAAAGCAAAACTGTCTTCGTAAGCATAGGCTTTGAGTTTTGCTGAAAGCAAAACTGTCTTCGTAAGCATAAGCTTTGAGTTTTGCGAAGCAAAACCGCCGATAAATTTCGACATCTTACCTATTGTAAATTAGGAAAGCTGTTTGGTCAAATTCGCCATCTCGATAGCCGTCGTGGCAGCCTCCCAGCCTTTGTTGCCGGCCTTCGTTCCGGCGCGCTCCACGGCTTGCTCGATCGAATCGGTCGTCAGCACGCCGAAGATCGTCGGAACGCCCGTCTTCAGACTGATTGCCGCCACGCCTTTGGCCGCTTCGTTGCAGACGTAATCGAAATGAGGCGTTGATCCGCGAATGACCGCGCCCAGCGTAATGACTGCGTCGTACTTGCCGCTTTCCGCCATTTTTTGAGCGATCAGGGAAATTTCGAACGCGCCCGGCACCCAAGCGATTTCCACTTCATCATCCGTTGCGCCGTGACGCTTGAGCGCGTCCAAAGCGCCTCCGAGCAGCTTGCTCGTAATAAATTCGTTAAATCTGCCGACGACGATGCCGTACTTTAATCCTTTGGATACTAAATGTCCTTCGTATACTTTCGCCATGTTTGTTCAACATCCTTCCGAATATCATGTTATTTTTTACGCTGAGTGCAGCCGATCCTCGTTAAAAACGGAGCATGTGACCGAGCTTCTCCTGCTTGGTGTGCAAGTAATTCGAATTCGATTCGTTCTCTTCCATCTGGATCGGAACCCGCTCGACCACTTTCAGACCGTAGCCTTCGAGCCCTTTAATCTTGCGCGGGTTGTTGGTCAAAAGCCGGATTTCCGTGATGCCGAGATCCTTAAGAATTTGCGCGCCGATGCCGTAATCCCGCAAATCCGGGGCAAAACCGAGCTTCAGGTTGGCGTCGACCGTATCCAGCCCCTGCTCCTGCAGCACATACGCTTTCAGCTTATTGATCAGCCCGATGCCGCGGCCTTCCTGACGCATATACAGCAATACGCCTGAGCCCGCTTCGTCGATCTGCTTCAGCGCGGCATTCAGCTGCGGCCCGCAGTCGCAGCGGTGCGAATGGAACACATCGCCGGTCAGACACTCCGAATGAACCCGCACGAGCGTCGGCATGCTGCCGTCGATTGTACCTTTGACCAGCGCCACATGCTCCTTCTGATCCAGCACGTTCGTATAAGCGATGGCGGTAAACTCGCCGTAATCGGTCGGCAGCTTGGCCTCGACTTCGCGCTTGATCAGGTTTTCCTTATGATTGCGATACTGGATCAAATCCTGGATCGTAATGATCTTCATATCGTGCTTACGGCTGAATTCCATCAGCTCCGGCACCCGCGCCATTTCGCCGTCTTCCTTGATAATCTCGCAGATGACGGCCGCGGGATACGAGCCGCACAGCCGCGCCAGATCCACCGCCGCTTCCGTGTGGCCGGCTCTTCTGAGCACGCCGCCTTGCTTGGCGATCAGCGGAAAAATATGCCCCGGACGGCGGAAGCTCTGCGCCTTGGTCGCCGGGTCGATCAGCGCTTGGACCGTGTGCGAGCGCTCCGATGCGGAGATGCCCGTCGTCGTCTCCGCGTGGTCTACCGAAACCGTGAACGCCGTGCCGTGGTAATCGGTGTTGCGCGTCACCATCGGAGGCAGCTCCAGCTCCTGCGCGCGCTCCTGCGTAATCGGCGCGCATACGAGGCCGCGGCCTTCCTTGATCATGAAGTTGATCACCTCCGGCGTCGCTTTCTCCGCCAGCGCGATAAAATCGCCTTCATTCTCGCGGTCCTCATCGTCGACGACGATAATGATTTTGCCTTGCTTCAAATCTTCGACGGCTTCCTCGACAGTATGAAATTGAAACGAAGTATCCATGGTCTTTCCCGCCTTTCTTTCGTATCGGTTCGCTAAAAAAATTCGCTCGGACGCATCGTTACATGAATCCGTTCTCCGTCAGAAAAGCCTCCGTAAGACCGCCTTGTTTGCGTGCAGGCTCCTGTCCGGCTCTGCCGAGCAAAAGCTTCTCCATATATTTGCCCAAAACGTCGGCTTCGAGATTCACTTCATCCCCGGGCTTTTTGTGCTGCAGCACGGTTTGCGCGAGCGTATGCGGAATGATCGATACGGTAAAGCTCCGTTCGGTCACATCCACCAGCGTCAGGCTGATGCCGTCGACCGTGATCGAGCCGTGGGGGATCATATACTTCAATATGCCCTTATCTTCCGGCTCGATTTGAAATACGACCGCATTCTCCTCCGGCGTCCTTCCTGCAATCGTTCCCGTCGAATCGACATGTCCCTGAACGATATGCCCTCCGAAGCGTCCGCCCGCCAGCATAGCCCGCTCCAAATTGACCGAGTCCCCTGCATGCAGCTTGCGCAAGGTCGTGCGCCGGAACGTCTCCGGCATAACATCGACGGTAATCGAAGCCTCGTCGTACTGTACGACCGTCAGGCAGACGCCGTTCACGGCGATGCTGTCGCCGAGACGAACGTCCTCCAGAATCGTCCGGGCCCCGATGGTCAAGATCATCGCCTGCCCCTGCTTCGAGATTCTGCGCATCGCGCCGATCTCTTCGATGATGCCTGTGAACATTAGCTGGCTCCTCCTCGCTTTTCGTAATTAGGATACCCGGCTATGCAGACATCCTCTCCGAATTGCCGCACCGTCATCCGCTCCAGCCGGACGGCATCCTGCATCCGTTCGAACCCTTCGAATTCGAAATTCCCCGGCGCGTCCTTCCCGCCGATGATCTTCGGAGCAAAAAACAGCAGCAGCTTATCGATGAGCCCTTGCTCCAGCATCGCTCCGTTCAACCGGCCTCCGCCCTCCAGCAGCACGGAGGAAATCTCGTGCTCGCCGACAAGCGTCATCGCCCGCTTCAGGTCGACTCGGGGGCCGGCTCCCGCCGCCCATACCAGAACCCCGGCCTGCTCAAGCTGGCGCCGCTTCGTCTCATCGGCCCGCTCCGTCGTCAGCACAATCGTCTGCGCCGACCGGTCCCGGACCACCTTCGCGCCCAGCGGCAGCCTTAAGCCGGAATCGACGATAAGCCGGGTCGGATTCAAAGCCGGCACATCCAAGCGGGTCGTCAGCAGCGGATCGTCGCTGAGCACGGTTCCGATGCCGACCATAATGGCTTGATGGCGATGCCGCAGCGTATGTACATACGCTCTCGATTCGGCGTTCGTAATCCATTTGCTGTCCCCCGAACGCGAAGCGATCTTGCCGTCCAGCGTGCTTGCCGTCTTCAAGGTGACGAACGGCTGCTGCGTCCGGATATACTTGTTGAACGCTTCGTTCAAACGGCACGCTTCTTCCTGAAGCACGCCCGTTGTGACTTCGAGCCCGTGCTGCCGTAATCGCTCGATCCCCGTCCCGGCGACGACCGGATTCGGATCGGTGCAGCCGACGACCACGCGCTTCACCTTTTCCTTGATCAGCCGGTCGCTGCACGGAGGCGTTTTGCCGTAATGGCTGCACGGCTCCAGGGTGACGTAGGCGGTGCTCCCTTCCGCTTCGGGTCCGGCCATCTGCAGCGCGTGAATTTCCGCATGCGGCGTGCCGCGCTTCAAATGGGCTCCCATGCCGACAATGCGCCCGTCCTTCACGAGGACGCAGCCTACGGCAGGATTGATTCCGGTTTGGCCTGCAGCTCCTTCGGCCAGCTGCAGGGCCAGCTTCATGTAATATTCGTCGTTTAACAGCTCCACCGGAACCGCCCCTTTCCTTCGATCGCATTTCGAATCGTACACAAATAAAGCCCGCTTCTCCAATCAGGAAAAGGGGCTTTGACTTTTTGACAGGCATACGCAAAAACACAGAACCGTAGCGTCAAGCTGCGGCAGCCTTGCAACCAATAACGGACAACGCAAAACTAAACAGTGCAAACTGCCTGTTTTGAAAAAAAGTCCGTTCTGTTTCAAGAACATCCGCTGCAATACAACGCCGTTCGCATTTTTCCTTCTCCCATCCAGACTATACTGTCGGTCTCGGAGTTGCACCGAGTCAGCCGGCCGCGGATACCGCGGCTCGGGTCACGGACTGAGCGACAAGCGCAAAGCGCGCCTCGCATCACCGCCGGTGGGGAATCTCACCCCGCCCCGAAGGAAACCTTTATTCAACTAAACGATACCGCCGGCCGAATCACCGACGTTGTGAGAAATAATATCATCAACACCGTAAAATTGCAACATGTTTATGGTTTGCTTGAACCGCTGCCGTCGGCAAAAGGTTTGTACGACGAATTAAAATGATCCATGTCGATGCCGTCCCAAATGTTCTTGACGTTGACCTTGCCGGGATCGGCGAATACAAGAAACGCCGTGGGCAAATAGCGCATTCCGTAGCTGCTTGAAGGCTTGTTCACGACCTTATTGTCCTTCACCAGCACCGAAGAGGAGCCTCCGTCCAGATTGGCGGCCGTCACCGCCCCGCGCTCCAGCAGCAGCTTCTGCACGTCATAGAGCGTGGCCCCGATCGAATATCCCGGCTGTCTGCCGTCGATGACGACGAACATGATCGTGCCGTCCTGCTTCTGCGCCATGCATGTGCGCGGAGCGATCCCCCAGCCGTCGGCCTCGTTCTTGATCAGGCCTTTGCCGTTCACGATAAATTTGGGCTGAAACGTTACGGCGTCCCGCACGCCCATATCGAGCAGCTCGGACGGCTTGTACCGGCCCGCCACCATCAGCCCGGTGCGGTCGATGCCGACGACATTGACCGGATCGTTCATCCCAGCGTCGCTGTACAGCAGCTTGCCTCCCGACATGACGATGCCTGCGGGCTTAAAGCCGTTGCCGTCCCAGTTCGGATCGTCGAAGGCGCCGCCGTTCACCCCGGCGATAGCTCCCGTCCGCTGCACCATGCTAAGAATTTGCTCGCCCTGCCCGACGATGCTCGTCGTGACGACGCGAATCATCTTCGGATCGTGCACATACAATATTTGGCCTTTAAAACTTTTCCCTTCGACCTGCTCCACTTCCACTTGCTTGCTCGCCTGCGCAGCCAAATCGATATTGTGCTGATCCTTCACCTGTGCCATCTCATCGAAGCGCTTCTCGTAATCGGCCACGCGCCGGTCCAGCTCCGCCTGCCCGATCAAATATTTGGCCCACTGCCGATGCTGCGTCGTAATCAGCGTATCCGCAGCCATATAGCGCAAGGTCGAGCCCGAAGCCGTCAAATAGAACCATCCGACGCCTCCGAGCCCTACCCCAAGCAGCACGATCAGCGCGTACAGGAAACCGCGTCTCTTCCGCCTGCGAACGGCCTTGCGTTTCCTCTTGCCGACGCTTGTTTGAACCGATAATCCTTGGTTGCTTTGCAAGGAAATAACCTACTTTCATTCTAGTAATCTAGCTGCTAATAGATATTAAAACAATACCATGAAAAAAACATGAAAATGAACTGGTAATGAAATGAATCATAGCGTTTTCACAAGAAAAAGGCCGAGCATCCCTTGAGGACAAGGGTCTCGGCCTGGCTTGTACAGCTTAAAAAGATGCGCAGAATGCGCCTTTTACTTATACTTCGACGACTTTGACCGATTCCATACGGTCTCTGCCTTTGAACTCGTCTACGAGCTCCATGCCGGAGACGACTTTGCCGAACACAGTATGCTGTCCGTCCAAATGCGGCTGCGGCTGATAGCAAATATAGAACTGGCTGCCCCCGGTATTGCGGCCTGCATGCGCCATCGCGAGGGAGCCGCGCTCGTGCTTGTTCGGGTTGATTTCGCAGTTGATTTGGTATCCGGGACCGCCTGTGCCTGTTCCTTGCGGGCAGCCGCCTTGAGCTACGAAACCGGGAATAACGCGGTGAAACACCAGCCCGTCGTAGAAGCCTTCGTTAGCCAGCTTCTCGAAGTTCGCTACCGTATTCGGCGCGTCCTTTTCAAACAGATCGATAACGACTTCGCCGCCAGCGGCGAGCTTAATATGTGCTTGTTTTGCCATAATGTATGTACACTCCTTTTAGAGGCCCGGTAATGTGCGGCCGGCGGCCGCCTTTTCCCGGACTTTTATATGTTCAATGCTTCTTATTGTACTATAAACGGGGCACCGTTCACAAATCGTTTGTTTACAACAAAACAAAACAGCCGGTCCCTTGCTGTTAGCGCAAGGACCGGCTGCTTTAGAATACGGCGGATAGGCGCCGCGGTTAGACGGTTTTGGACACCTGCTTCATGCGCGACGGAACGACGTCGTTGCCGACGATATTGTCGTAGGACTCCCGCTTGACGACGATGTCCGCTTCGCCGTCCTTGACGAAAACGACCGCCGGACGGCGAATCCGGTTGTAGTTGCTCGCCATCGCGTAATTGTAGGCTCCGGTGCACGATACGGCCAAAATATCACCGCTGTTCACCTTCGGAAGCTGAATGTCCCAAATCAGCATGTCGCCGCTTTCGCAGCATTTGCCGGCGATCGAGACGAGCTCATCCTCGGCCTCGCCCGCGCGGTTGGCCAGCATCGCCTCGTAGCGAGCTTCGTACAAAGCCGGCCGCGGGTTGTCGGCCATTCCTCCGTCGACGGCGACATATTTGCGAACGCCGGGAATGTCCTTGTAGGTTCCGACCGTATACAGCGTCGTACCGGAATCGCCTACGATACTGCGGCCCGGCTCCACCCAAATTTCCGGAACGGGATAGCCGTACTTCCCGAAATTTTCTTTGACGGAGCTTGTAATAGCCTCCACGTACTTCGCTACCGGCAGCGGCGTATCGCCATCCACGTAACGGATGCCGAAGCCTCCGCCAAGGTTGACGACCGAGAACAGCACATCCAGCTCATCGCGGACTTTGGCGGCGAAAGCGATCACTTTATCCACCGCCAATTGAAAGCCTTCGACTTCGAAAATTTGCGAGCCGATATGGGAATGCACGCCGAGCAGCTCGATGTAAGGAAGCTCGATCGCTTCCTGCACCGCGCGGTAAGCGGAACCGTTATCCAGATCGAGACCGAATTTGGAATCGATCTGGCCTGTCGAAATATATTCGTGCGTATGCGCTTCTACGCCCGGAGTGAGACGGAACAAAATGTTCACCTTCTGCCGCTTCTCTCCGGCAATCGCGTTCAGCATATGCAGCTCTACCATATTGTCTACGACAAAGCAGCCGATTTGCGCGTCGATCGCCATCTCGATCTCCTGAGGCGATTTGTTGTTGCCGTGAAAATGGATGCGTTCGGCCGGAAATCCGGCCTGCAGCGCCGTATACAGCTCTCCGTCGGAGACGACGTCAAGGGACATTCCCTCCTCTTCGGCGATGCGGCACATCGCCATGACGCAAAACGCCTTGCTGGCATAGGCCACCTGAAATTTCAAGCCCGATGCGCGGAACGCCTCCACGTATTCGCGGCAGCGCTGACGGATTAACGCTTCATCCATCACATAGAGCGGGGTGCCGAAACGCTCGACCAAGTCGATGGTGTCGCAGCCGCCGATTTGCAAATGCCCTTTGTCGTTGATTTTACTGGTTCCATGTAAGTACATTATCCGTTTTCCCTCTTCCCCTGAACATTAACTCTAAGGTACCATAATCGGCGGCCGGCTGACAATGAGAAAAACCGGAGCGGCCGCCCAAACTGTCGGCCGCTTCTCCGGTACAACACACTTCCCCTTCTCCCGCTTGCCGATCATACCTTCGGCTGGCGGGTGCTGTCCTGCGTGCGGGTCAGACTCATCCGCGTTTTCCCGGTCAGGAACGGACGGCGGACCAATATTTCGTTCAGCGCCTTGAAGTTGAACGGAATGAACGGCCACATATACGGCGCGTTATACGATCTGCGGCTTGCCAGGTACAGCAGCCAGACCGTGAAGCCGATGACGACTCCGGGCACCTTGAAGACGGCGGCGGCGACGAGCAGGACGAGCCTGGTCAGCCGGTTCGCGAGACTAAGCTCATAGCTCGGGGTTGCGAACGTCCCTACTGCGGCGATCGCCAAATACAGGATGACCTCGTTGACGAACAAACCGCTCTTGACGGCGACATCGCCGACCAGAATGGCCGCCACCAAGCCCATCGCGGTAGCCAGCGGGGTCGGGGTATGGACTGCGGCCATCCTCATCAGATCGATCCCAAGCTCGGCGATCAGAAACTGGGCCAAGAGCGGCAGCCGTCCGTTTTTCTGCGGCCCGATGAATTCAAGCCCGGCCGGCTTCAGCTCCGGCGAAGTCACGAGCAGAAACCATAGAGGCAGGAGGAAGATCGAGGCGGCGATCCCGATAAACCGCACCCAGCGAAGATACGTGCCGACGGTCGGCGTTTGCCGGTATTCCTCGGCATGCTGTACGTGATGGAAGAACGTCGTCGGCAAAATAATAACGCTCGGCGACGTATCGACGAAGACGGCGACATGCCCTTCGAGCAAATGGACGGATACGATGTCCGGCCGCTCCGAATACCGGACCATCGGATACGGATTCCAGCTTTTCCCGATGATAGCCTCTTCCAGCTGCTTCTCCGCCAATGGCAAGCCGTCCACATCGACCTGCTGGATTTTGTCGCGGATCGCCTCCACGAGCTCGGCATCGCAAATGTCGTCGATATAAGCCATGCAAATATCGGTATGCGTGCGGCGTCCGGCCCGCAGCATTTCCAGCTTCAGCTTGGGGTCGCGAATCCGGCGGCGGACGAGCGTCACGTTCGTCAGCAGCGTCTCGACGAAGCCGTCTCTGGCTCCCCGGACCACGCGCTCCAGATCGGGTTCCTCCGTCGAGCGGACCGGGAAGGACTTGGCGTCCACTACAATCGCCGTCGTCGAGCCTTCGAAGAAGAAGCCGGAGGCTCCCATCGACACGTTATCGATCACTTCGCTGAGCTTATCGGTCTCCTTAACCTGAATGTGCGGGATGATCGCATCCATGAAAAATTGGACCGCATCCTGACCTTCGCCGCTTTGAACCGTATGGGCCACCGGCGATTCGCTCAAATCTCCGTCCAGCGTCCGGTGCCCGATTTCGGCTGCGGACATCCGGTCCAAAATCATCGTCAGAACGGTATCTTTAGCGAAGCCGTTATAATAGAAAATGCCTGTCTTATGCCCGCCGAACACCATTTCGCGGAAGACGACGTCGAAGCTTTGATTCAGGCCGACCTGTTTTTCCAGCTCTTTCTTCAGGTCCTTGAAATCCGCAGCGATGCGATCCTTCTCATCGTCTGGGCCCTTGCGCTTCGCCGAGCGTTCCGAATCGTCCCGTTCCGGCTCGCGGCCTTCCCGCTTCTCTTCCTCATCCTCTTCTTTAAATTCGGGCGGACGCCAGTCGTAGGCAGAGGGGAGAATATTGCCTTCACGATCGATTTCAAGCTTCGGCTCCACCGCGGGCCCTTCATGACCGGACAACGGCTTCGGTTTGATAGGCATTTTTTTCATAAGCAAGACAACTCCCTTCTTCTGGTAAATAAATCCGCAGCTTGCTGATCAGCCGCCGTCAGCCGAGAAAATTAAGCCAATCCAGCAGAGAACCGAGCACTTTCCCGAAAATCATCGCCATAAGCAGCCAGATCATGTAAGATCCCATCCCTATTCGCTTGGCCAATATAGGCAGCACGTTGACGACCTCGGTAAGCGCTCCTGCCAGCATTCCCACGAAACAGCCGGCCAGCAAGCCGAATAAAGCCGCAGCCAGCGGAAAGAAGGAATAAGACCAATTGAAAAAATCGGACAGCGTAAAAAACAGCGAGCCGACAATGACCGAGCCTTCATACCACCGGATCATATGGTACGAGCGCGATATTTGGGCCAGACGCGGAATCACGTCCAGCACGACGAGGAAAGCGACCATCCCGCTGCCGACGGCGATTCCTCCGGCCAATCCGACAAATAGCTGCAGCGGCACCGACCACCATCCGCTCATGGCCTTTCCTCCGTTTCGTGAATTTTGGCGTATTCTTCAGTGATCACGTAAGTGTTGACATTTTCCTGATACAGGAACATTTCAACCTCCAGCGGGCTCGGCTCTTCGTTGAATTTCTTTTTGAACAAATGGTTGAAAAAAATAATCATCCCGACGCCGATTCCCACCGAATACGGAATTTGCAGCAGCAGCGGATGCTCCACCCATCGGCCTGTAAGCAGTTGATAAATGCGCTGGTGAACCTCGGCCATGCTGACGTCGGCATGAAAGTTCATAATAGCCAGACCCGAGCCTACAAATAAAAGAAGCCAGACCGCAATAATCTGGATCATATTAGGCGGCTTCCGCGCTTCATATACTTCCACAAGACAGTGAGGCTCGCCGAACAGCTCGATTTGCATGTGCGGCTGCAGCCTTCTTACTTTTTCCGCAATCAGCATCATATCGATTAATATTTTGTTACCCTCGCGTTCCTTGGGCTGATGAAGCAGCAGCCGGTTTAGCGGCGTTTCGTATTCGGGATCGACCAACAGCTGTGCTACCCGGCCAAGGTAAATCGGCTCGCCCCGGCGTACGCAGATTCGTTTGCGCAAGCGGATATACAAGGTTGGATTGGAGTTTGTTGTCATCCCATTCACTCCCTTGTGCATTTATCCCATAGTATGAATAGATCGGCGCTCCCGTAGTCGCTTTTGGCCCCTGCCAATAATTCACTTATCGCCGTGTATAATGGAGCCGTTTTTTTGAAAAATTATAAGCAACACTCCATTTCCCGAGAAAGGATGTTTCTTATGGGTAAAGTCGCATTGACATTGGTGATTATAGGGGCGCTGAACTGGCTGCTTGTCGGTTTGTTTCAATGGGATCTGGTGACGGCCATTTTCGGCGGGGAAATTCATCGGACTTCGTCCGACATCAGCCGAATCGTATACACGCTCGTCGGATTATCCGGCTTGTATTGCCTGAAATATTTGTTTATGGACGAATCGCGGGCCAGATAACGCGCTCCTGCCGCGATTGGCCGGACAGCGCAAACAGACCAGGTGAACGGCAAGAAGGCCGCGACCGGTCTGTTTAACGGCAACGCAAAAGGCACGAGAAAAAACCAAACAGCCGCTATTGGGCTATTTGGTCCTTGATGGATTGCAATATTTTCTTCTCCAGCCTTGACACCTGAACCTGGGAGATGCCGAGCCTGCTTGCCACCTCGGACTGCGTCTGGTCGCGGAAATAGCGCAAATAGACGATCAGTCGCTCCCTCTCCGACAAACTCCCTATCGCTTCGTTCAAAGCCAGCTTCTCAAACCATTTGTCCTGGGCGTCGTCGGCAATCTGATCCATCAGCGTAATCGGATCTCCATCGTTCTCGAAAACGGTCTCATGGATCGAAGACAGAGGCTTGTTCGCCTCCTGCGCAAAAACGACGTCCTCAGGGGAAATCTGCAGTTCGTCGGCCACTTCCGTAATCGTAGGCAGCCGGCCGTGACGCTTGGACAGCTCATCCTTCGTCTTGCGAATTTTGTTCGCGAGCTCCTTCAGCGATCTGCTGACCTTCAGCGTCCCGTCATCCCGCAGAAATCGTTGTATTTCACCAATGATCATAGGCACTGCATAAGTAGAGAACTTGACGTCGTAAGACAAATCGAATTTGTCCACCGATTTCAACAATCCAATGCAGCCAATTTGGAACAAATCCTCGGCTTCGTAACCCCGATTCAAAAAGCGCTGCACTACGGACCAAACCAGACGGATGTTGCAATTCACCAGCGTCTCTCTGGCAAGCGCGTCTCCGGATTGACTTAAAGCAATTAACCTTTTGACTTCGGCATCATCCAAATAGCTGTGGGAGGCATGTTTCAAATCGACATCCATAGATCAGACCCCTAATTGAACAAAGCTTTTTTAGATTCAATTCGCTTTTTCATTGTTATTTTGGTACCCGCTCCAACGGCAGTCTTGACTTCGATCTCATCCATGAAATTTTCCATAATCGTAAAGCCCATTCCCGATCGCTCCAGCTCCGGCTTCGAGGTGAACAGAGGCTGTTTGGCCTGCTCCAGATCCTCGATTCCGGCTCCTTGATCCTCAATGGTCAAATAAACGGTGTCGTCGTCCATTTCGGCGTGAATCGTTACGATGCCGTCCGGGCGGTTGTCGTACCCGTGGATAATGGCGTTGGTAACGGCTTCGGAGACGACGGTTTTCAAATCCGTCAACTCATCCAGAGTCGGGTCCAATTGAGAGAAGAATGCGGCGACAGTAACGCGGGCGAATGACTCATTCTCGGAACGGCTGGCAAATTGCAATGTCATAAAATTTCGTTCACTCATGATACGACCTCCAAACTGGTGAGAGCTTGTCTTTCGTTATCCTGGATGGACAAAATTTTAAACAAACCTGACATTTCGAACAGACGGTATACGGACGGGTTGACGTCGCAGACGACCATCTTGCCGCCCCTGGCCGTAATTTGCTTGTAGCGTCCGAGAATGACTCCCAGCCCCGAGCTGTCCATGAAGGACAATTGCTTCAAGCTCAGGATAATATGGCTCGTTTCGCCTTTCTCCAAGGCTTCCTCCATACGCGCTTTCACGATGTCCGCGGTATGATGGTCCAGCTCACCGCTCAGCCTGACGATTAACGCCTTGCGGTGATGCTCCAGTTCAATATGCAGACTCAAGCTGCTCACTCCTTCCCTTTCATGCACACTCATTTCTACATCCGTTTTGCCTTTTCCTGCCCCCCGACAAAACTAGAAGAAATGTGCTACAAAAAGAAGAAATGCGACATTTTGCGCTGCAAGAGCTTGCGCTTATGGAACCGGAGCCTTCCGGTTAATCGATAAAGAACAAATGCTTGGCCGACCGTTTCATCAGCAGCCAGAAGCCGGCCTTTTGCACGTCGACCGGAGAGGTGAGCGGGAACTCGCTCAGCATTTGATCGCCTTTGTACACGACGATTTTGCCGATATCCTGGCCTGCCGCGATTGGCGCCTTCAAGTTATCGTTCAGCTGCACCTCGTGGCGGATTCCTTCGCCAGCCTCGCCTTTTTTCAGCAAAATGCTGTAGCGCTGCTCAGCGGTCAACGGAACCTCAGGCTGGACGCCTTTGCTGACCTTGAATTTTCCGAGCGAATCTCCTTTGTTGAAGATCGGCACATTCGTGTATTGCGAGAAAGCGTAGTCGAATAAATTGGATACTTCGGAATTGCGCGTTTTCGTATCCGGCTCGCCCATGACGACGCTGATGACGCGCAGATTATCGCGTTTGGCCGTGGCGGACAAGCAGAACTTCGCTTCGCCGGTATAACCTGTCTTCAGGCCGTCCGCTCCGCTGTAGAAGCGAACCAGCTTGTTCGTATTGACGAGCCAAAACGGCTTCGGCGTATCTTTGCGCAAATAATCCTGGTACGCGCCCGTAAACTGGGTGATTTCCTCATGTTTTAGCAGCTCACGGGACATGATGGCAATATCTTGGGCGGAGGAATAATGATTGTCCGCAGGGAGGCCGTTACAGTTGGCAAAATGGGTGTTCTTCATCCCTAACTGCTGGGCGCGGTCATTCATCATTTGGACGAAGGCTTGTTCGGAGCCGGCTATCTTTTCCGCCATCGCTACCGACGCATCGTTCCCGGATGCCATGGCAATTCCCTTGAGCATGTCCTGAACCGTCATCTCTTCCCCGGGCTCGAGGAAAATTTGCGAGCCTCCCATGGACGCCGCATACTCGCTCGTACGCACTTTATCGTCCATTTTGATCTTGCCCTGATCGATCGACTCCATGATGAGCAGCATCGTCATAATTTTCGTAATGCTGGCCGGAGGAAGCTTGGCGTCTTTATTTTTCTCAAAAATCACCGTCCCGCTATCCGCATCGACCGTAACGGCCGACATGGCGTTCGGAGCCAGATCAACCGCAGGACTTGGGGCCGGGGCCTTCTTCTCCTCAGCAAACGCCGCCGGCCATGCTAAAGACGCAAGCAGCGAGATAGAAACGAACAGCTTAAGCACCTTGTTGAACATACCTTTCTACCCCTCCAAAATGAGTTATACTACTGCTTATCAGTGTTGACGATTTTCATTCAAAATATTCCCAGATGAAGGAAAAGAAAAAAGGAAGCCTCTGATTGAGGCTCCCTTTTGCTGCCGTATGTATTATTGAACGATCAATTTGGTCTTCATGTCCTGGTGGCCAGGTCCACAAGGAAGAACGCAGTGCACTTCATATTCGCCCGGCTTGTCGAATGTCATATCCACAGATTTGGTATTGTTGTCCAGCTTAACATCCAATCCGACGATCTCCATCGCATGAAGACCTTCTTTGTTCAAGAACGAAACCGTTACCTTCTCGCCAGCTTTCACTGTATATTCAGGCTTGTCGAATTGATAGTTCGAGGCTATGAATTTCAATTGCGGTCCGGCATGAGCTTCCGCGGCTTGCTCTGCTTGACGTACGGAAATCTGTTGGAATAACACTCCTGCGCCTAAGAGACAGGCTACGATGAACAAACTAAACATGATCCACTTTTGCATTTCGGAAATATCCCCCTTACAGTTTTGCCATCCAATGTATAGCCTTATTTTACATAATGAAACGTGCTTTACCTATTCCTTTTCGAGGGGTTCCGGTGAAAAATTTGTGACAATTTTTCGTCTTGCCCGTTTCATATGCCATTCTAACACAATTTTTTGTAAAAACAAAAAGCCCTGCAAAACGGCTGCAAAGGCTTGATTCCTTAATGAGCGCGTCAGCGGAAGCTATGGAAACCGACGCCTTGAACGGTTTTTCGCTCATCGAGCCATTTCAATCCCCTGATTTCCTTCGTCAGATTCGTGCTGCAGGAGACGCATAGCCGGTGCTCGCGGATCGGAGAGGAGCAGCTGTTGCAAGGATAAGTCAGGTTCGGAAAATCCGAAGTAGACAACCGTTTGTCTCTGATCCATCCGGTCAACCGCTGAACCGAGACCCCGGTCGCCCGACTCAATTCCCCGGTGGAAGCTTTACGGTTATGCAGCATGTATCGATAGCAGGAATCAAACTCATTGTCGATCGTGGAAATACAATCCATGCAAAGATTACGCAGGTTTCTTTGGAACACTCTCCCGCAACCCGGACAATTGGCCACCGCCAAAATGCTCACAACCATCACTTCCCGCCGCTTTTTTAGTTCTTAATGCCCAGATTATAACATGAACGAAACAAGGATCAAAGGCCTATGTTAGGGCTTGCTGAACGGGTCGCAATTTACGGCATCACGGGTAAGCGGAATGAGAGGGTCGACCAGAGCCATTGCAAAAAAGGCAAAAAGAGAACCCGGAGTCTCTTTTCGAGGTTCATGACTAGCAG
>NZ_JANYUY010000075.1 GCF_025060755.1 Paenibacillus doosanensis | reverse complement strand
ACTTCCTCTCTCCCCTCTTGCGAGGCCTTTTTGACGACGCGGCAGGATTCACTTCATGTTACGGCCTGGTATCTTGCTCGCCCTATCTCTGACAGGTACTTTCGTCGACGCGCTTCTACGCACAGATGTCGCCGTACGCAGGCATCCTAGCTACGCGGGGGCTTGGCCCCTCCCGCGACCGGATTTTCACCGGCTAGAAGATGCGTGCCTCTGGGCACGCTAAACAGCAAAAAAGCACGAAGCCTACTCAAGGCTCCGTGCTTTTTAAGATTAAATCAGCATGCTATACGGCATGCTCGGACAAATAAGCTTCGATCTCCGCGTGATCCGGGATCGAAGCCTGGGCTCCCGCCCGCGATACCGCAATCGCGGAAGCCGCGGAAGCGAAGCGCAAGCTGTGCCGGACGGTTTGCCCGGCAAGCCGCGCCGTCAAAAAGCTGCCGATAAACGTATCGCCGGCAGCCGTCGTATCCACGGCCTTCACCTTGAAGGCCGGCTCGCGCACAATCTCTCCGCGCCGGTCGGCGTACAAGCTGCCCTGTTCTCCGAGAGTGAGCAGCACCGCATCGGCGCCTTGAGCGAGCAGCGCCTCTACCGCCTGCCGGGCCGCTTCATCGGTCAGATCGGCCGTCAGTCCGGTGAGCTGCGCCGCTTCATGCTCGTTAACGACCAGCAGATCGATCAGCGGCCACAGCTCCGAAGGCACGGGAGCGACCGGAGCCGGATTATAACAGGTGAACACGCCTTTGCTCCGCGCCAGCTTCAGCGCGAAGACCGTAGTCTCCCATGGAATTTCATTTTGCGTCAGCAGCCCGTGAACGTTGTCGAAGGCGGCGGATTGATCCGCAATATCTTCCGGAGTCAGCTTGCCGTTAGCTCCTTCCGACAATATAATATGATTTTCCCCTGCGGCATCCACATTGATATAGGCGATCCCCGTTCCGCCCTGCTTATGCAGTACGGCTCCGGTTCGGACGCCTTTTTCTTGCAGCGAAACGAGCAGCCGGGGCCCGTAAGCGTCGTCTCCGACCGCGCCTACGAAAGCGACCTCCGCCCCTGCCATGGCGGCGGCAACCGCCTGATTCGCTCCTTTTCCGCCGGGATAATAAGCCGTATTCAAGCCTTTCACCGTTTCTCCTGGAATCGGAAGCTTCGTGACCTGGGTGACAATGTCCATGTTCACGCTTCCTACAACAACCAACTTCGTCATGACAACCTCCCCAAAAACTACCTAAAAAAATGAAACATGTCCATTGTATCATTCATTTTGAAAATGAGAAATGCTTTCCCCTGCTGCATTAGAAGGGCGGTGAAAAAGTCCGCTGCGGCGTCCATTTGATCCTCCAATCGCTGTTGAAAACGGATTCTTTGGATTGTTTTTTCGTTTTTCTGTGGAGAGAATCCGTTTTCAAAGGCGAACGCTTACGCTTTTCCAGATTCAAATGGCCCCTCCGCTCTTTTTTCACCATGCTTTTAGGTCAGCCGGAAAACGGTCCGGCGGCACGGAAACGGCGTTTCTTTGCGGAGAGTCTCCTTCTCCGGACTGCGCCGGCGAATGCAAAAGGGCAACCGTTAGCCGGATGCCCCGCTGAATCTCGCTACTTTTCCTTATTACAAAATCTATACTTTGTGAGAAACGCCCGATTTCGGCCCGTCCGCCGCTTCCAGAGCCTGCTCCCTGCGCAATATTTCGTCCATGGAGGTGTTGAGGGCAGCTTGCGGACCCTGAAAATGACGCTTGTAATAAGCCAAATCCATGATGACCAGCACCACCAGCATGGCGGCCAGGGCGTAACCGGCGGTCTCGTTGGGAGGGATTACCATCATGATGCAAATAAATACGATCCAGATCAGGGCGACAACGGAGATCGCATCGCTGTATTTGCCCAGATTCCACGGTCCGAGATGCTTTTCCTGAAATCGGCCGCTTGCCTTGGCCCTAAGCTTCAGCCAGATCGGAATGCCGTAAGCGACATACAATCCGACGACGCTGACGGCGGTCAGAAACGCAATAGTCGTATAAGCGGCGTCCGGATTCACCGTTTTGATGATGTAATCGACGAAAGCGAGCAGGAACGAAAGAATAATGGCAAGCCAAATGGCTTTGGCGGGGGTACGGTATTTTTTGGAGATTTGCGCCCATTGCGAGCTGAGCGGCATGCCTTTGTCCCGGGAGAAGGCGTACATCATTCTGGAGAACGACGTGATCGACGAGAGCCCGCAGAACCACATCGCCGCCGTCACGAGCCACAAAATAATCGAGCCGAACGTGCCGCCCAGCGCTTGGCTGATCACGTAAATGAACGCGTTATCCGCCCCGGCCGCCGCTCCGGCATCCTTGATGGACAACGTGACGAAAGCGAGCATCAGGAAACCGAATACGAAGGAATAAGCAACCGAGGTGAAAATTCCCCAAGGAGCGCGCACGCGCGGGTTGATCGTCTCTTCGATCGTATGCGCCGAGGCGTCGAAGCCGGTAAACGTCCACTGCGCCTGCAACAGCCCGATCAGGAAGGCGAACATGTACGGCTTATCCGAGAACGTCTCGCCCACTTTGAACAAATAATCGACGCTGTTAAGTCCCCCTTTGGTAAAAAACGCGAGAGACACGACCAGGACCGCGACGATCACGATATGGTACCACGCCGAAAAATCGTTGAGTTTAGCTACGATACGTATCCCGATATGATTGAGAATGCCGTGCGTCAGCAAAATGACGGTAAAGGCGATCAATACGGACGTATTGTCCGACGTATAGCCGAACACGCTGGCCAGCAGCGGGTCGGCGAACAAAGCGACCGAGTAGTCGATGCCCGCGACGATGCCGATCTGGCCGATCAGGTTGATCCAGGCCGTATACCAGCCCCAGCGCTTGTTTTTCAAGATCGCCGCCCAATGGTACAGCGCCCCCGCTGTCGGAATCGCCGAAGCGAGCTCGGCCATCGCCGCCGCCACGAACATGACGAACAGCGCGACGATCGGCCAGCCGAAGCCCATCATTCCGGCTCCGCCGTAGGTCAGACCGTGCCCGTACAGCGATACCGCCCCGGTTAAAATGGAGATGATCGAGAAGGAAATGGCGAAGTTGGAGAACCCCCCCATACTGCGTAAAAGCTCCTGCGCGTAACCGAATTTGTTCAAATCTTGTTTGTCCTTATCGTGGTGATGAGATTGTGCATTCATACGTTCAACCTCCTCCAAAGGATAACCGATTGGTTGCTTGCCCCGCTTACGCCGCAGCCGTTACTTGCCGAGGAAGCTTTCATGCTCGCTTTCGTCGTAATTGCGAATACTGTTGCCTGCTATGCGGACGACCCCCAATGCGAAAAGACAAGTGATCACAATGATGATAATCCCGATCAGCGTAGACATCCTGACTCACCTCCTTAGCACACCGCATTGATTCGTTTGGCATCCTTGTTGGGACAGCCTGGCGTTGGGCCGGCTTGAAGCGAAACGGGGAAGACGGCAGCCCGCCCTCGCTGCCCGCGATCCGCTCGGCCTTCGGCCGGCAGCCATGCGAAGCTCAGGTCCTTGCTTGCAGCGCAAAAATAACGCATCTTCAGCGCCTGATTCGTTCTCGCCGGCTTCAAGGCCGAACCGGCTACAGCTCCATGTTCACGCCGCTCGCCTGCTGCTCCAGCATTTTGTGCAAAATCGTCCCGATATGAGCCCCCGCCTCTACCGGGGGCGTGCCTCCCGGATGAATGTTCGAGATGACGGTGCGATCGCTTTCGACCGTCCCTCTATGCGGACGGTAGCACATGTAGGCGCTCATCGAGCGAGACGAAACGAGTCCCGGCCGCTCCCCGATCAGCAGCACCAGCGCCTCCGGCTGGAGCAGATCGCCGATATGGTCCATGACCGCGACCCGGCCCCCGCGAACGAAAAACGGCGTGCCCTGCGTTAATCCGTACGAGGCCAAAGAGTCGAGCAGCGACGGGTAGACGTCGGCCAGATTGGCGTCGACGGCGTTGGCGCTTAAACCGTCGGAGACGACGATTTGCACCTGCGGACGCATGATGCAGCGCTTAAGGATCAGCTGAGCCCCCTCGTCGGTGATGACTCTGCCCATATCCGGCCGCTTCAAATAGTTGTCGGTATCGCGAAAATGCGTCTCGACCTGAAACAAGCCGAACTCGCCGAGCAGCGACGAATTGACTTCGCCGTAGATGGAGTCGACGGCCGCCGCATGGTCGCAGCGGAATTTGAGCAGCTCCTTGGTCAATACGCGCGTCCCCGTCCGCCATACGCCGATTCGGGCCGGAGTGCTGGAGACAAGCTCGCCCATTCCGTCCGCCCATTTGGGCGAAGGAATTTTGGAAACCGGCGGCGCTTCATTCGCGTCGTTCTCCGCCGGTGAATCCGAGAGATCTCGGTCCGAATCCGCCTCGTCAGCGGTTGTACCGCCGCCGTAGTCCGGCTCGGCATGCGCGGGAGCTCGCGGGCTCCGCTCGGGAGAGCGCAGCGACGGATCGCGGTTTCCCCCGGCCTCCGTGACGAGCGGAAGGGGCTGTTCCTGCGAGAGCAGCTTCTTCTCAAGCTCCGCCATCACTTTATCGACAAGCTGATCCAATTCAAGCGGCTTCGTCCGGTTCATACCGTTTGCTCTCCTTTCCAGGTAAAATAAGACCGCTACATGAACAGCGAAGGGTCTCCCGCGATCGGGGTCAGCCTGCCGTTCTCCATGATGCCCATCCGCTCGAGCCAGCGCTCGAACTCCGGAGCCGGACGCAGCCCCATCATCTCCCGCAAGGTAGCGATATCGTGATAGCTCGTCGATTGATAGTTCAGCATGCAATCGTCCGCCATCGGAACGCCGATAATATAATTGACGCCGGCGGCTGCCAGCAGGACGGCCAGATTATCCATATCATTCTGATCGGCTTTCATATGATTGGTGTAGCAGACATCGACGCCCATCGGCAGCTGCTGCAGCTTGCCCATGAAGTGATCCTCCAGTCCGGCACGGATTACTTGCTTGGCGTCGTACAAATATTCCGGTCCGATAAATCCGACCACCGTGTTCACGATAAACGGCTTATACTTGCGGGCAAGACCGTAGCAGCGGGCTTCCAGCGTCACTTGATCGATGCCGTGATGCGCTTCCGCCGACAGCTCGGAGCCTTGACCGGTCTCGAAATACCACAGATTCGGACCGGTTCCGGTGCCGTCCCGCCGGATCAGCTCATCCGCTTCGTCCAGCAGCGCCACGTCGATGCCGAACGCCTTGTTGCCGTCTTCCGAGCCGGCGAGGCTCTGGAACACCATATCGGCCGGAGCCCCCTGCCGGATCGCGCGCATCTGCGTCTTAACATGAGCGAGCACGCAGTTTTGCGTCGGGATTCGCCATTTGCCCATCACTTCCTTGGTCATATGAAGAATTTCCTTCACGCTCTCCGCCGTATCGATAACCGGGTTGATCCCTATGACCGCATCGCCGATGCCGTAGCTGAGCGCCTCGTACAAGGAAGCCTTAATCCCTTGAATGTTATCGGTCGGGTGATTCGGCTGGGCTCTGCCGGCCAGCACACCCTTCTGCCCGATCGTAATATTGCAGTGCGCCTGCACCTCCATCTTGGATGCCGCCTGAATCAGGTCGAGATTAGTCATCAGCTTGGCGGCCGCCGCCGCCATCTCGCTGGTCAGCCCCCGGCTGATCCGGCGTATTTCCGTATTGTCCGTCTCCTGCCGCAGCAAATATTCGCGCAGCTCCGCCACCGTCCAATTGCGCAGCTCCGCGTAAATGCGCTCGTTCAGCTGCTCCTCGATCACCCGCGACACTTCGTCGGTTTCCGGCGGCAGCAGCGGATGATTGCGAATATCGGCCAGCGTCAAATCCGCCAGCACGAGCTTCGCCGCCATCCGTTCCTTGGCGTCCTGCGCGGCGATGCCCGCCAGAGCGTCTCCCGACTTCTCTTCGTTGGCTTTGGCCATTACTTCCTTCAGGCTTGCAAATTGAAATACCGTGCCGTGCAATGCGACCTTCAGCTTCATACGCTACCTCCCTTCGCTGCCGTGAAAGGCTAACGTTTTGACGACCGCCGGAATCATCATGCCGCCGATCGGCTCGCCCAAGTCGATATAATCCCCGTACTCGACGGTAATTTGATCGATGCAGACGATCTTCATCCCGCTTCCGCAGCGCAAGGACAGCGACTGTCCGAGCGCCTTCGCCATATCGTCGGCGCAGACGACGACGAGCACCCGGCTTGCCGGGTATGCGCTGCGGTACGCTTCGCACACCTGTTCCGACAAGCGCTGCAGCGAAGCGTAGCTCCAATGCTTCGCGGGCGGAACCGCCAAGGCGAACGGCGGTCCCGGATCGCTGACGTCCGGCTCGAACAAGCTCGCCGCCGTGCGAATCGCCTTCGCCGCAGCCTCGCCAAGCCGTTGCGGACGTCCCGCTTCCTCCGGCGGCAGCTCCGCCTTGATCACTGGCAGATTGCGGATCGGCAGCACCGAAGCGTCGAGATGAACCGTAGCGCCGCTCAGCTCGGTGCTCTGCATCCCCGCCCCGATCACGGTCGCCCGCACCGTTTCATCCGGCTGCTTCAGGGTCAGGCCCTCGCGGGCGAAGCAGTCCTTCAGCGCATGCGCGAGCAGCGGACCGATATCTCCGTGAACGGCGGTTTCGGCAAGGTTGCGCGGCCTCGGCTCCTGCATCAGCCGGCCGATACCTCCCGATACCGTCCACTCTTCGATCAGCGGAACGCTCGCCATCGGTCTGCCGAGCGTCAGCCGGCCGACCGCCTCCCGGCGCTCGGGCTTCACCGTGCCGGTCAACCCGCTCAGCATATCCCGGCACATCGCTTGGCAGATGCCGTACAGCGCTTCGTAACTGATCCGGCCGCCCGGGGACAGCCGATAGCCGGCCGCACGCAGCCATGGGCGGATCGACTCGGAAACCGCCGTCAGCGTGCCGGAGCGGTCCAGCTCCAGCAGCCGCCCTCCGGCATGAAACGTCGCGGTGCCGATCGGCTTGCCTCTCAGAAATACGGCCGCGTTCGCAGTGCCTCCCCCGATATCCACGTTGACGACGGGACCGCGAATGCGCCGCGACCGCTCCTGTGCCCCTGCGCCTCTGCCGGCGAGTAGCCCTTCAAGATCGGCGCCGGCCGCAGCGACGACGAAATCGCCCGAGCGTTCGGCCAGCAGATGAACGATCTGGCGCGCGTTGCGCTTGTTCGCCGTCTCGCCGGTTATGATGACGGCGCCCGATTTCAAGTCGCGGACACTGATTCCGGCCCGCTCGTATTCCCCCGCAAGCAGCGCCGATATTCGCGCGGCGTCGATCTCATCCGCGCCCGAGAGCGGCGTCCGGTGAATCGGGCTCGAATAGAGCAGCTCCCGCTCCACGATATCGAACCGGGGAAGCGCCAGCGCTCCCGACGTTCGCGCCAGCTTCAGCCGGCTGACGATCAGCTTGGTCGTGCTGGTCCCTATATCGATGCCGACGCTTGTAATCCACTGCTCTTCGCTATCCTTCACCGCGATTTTGCCCTCCCTTCCTTTCAAGCGCCGTGTCCGGACATCGCCTCCGGACCATCGCTTAAGATAAGCTCCGCCAGCCGCCCCATCGGCATCCGCGCCGACATGCTGGCCTCGCGCATCCGCCGGTACGCTTCCTCTTCTTCCAGCGCGTAAGCTTTCATCAGCAAGCCTTTGGCTTTTTCGATCGCTTTGCGATCCTCCGCCGATTGTTTCAGCCGTTCGAGGTCCTGCTTCAACGAATCGATCCGCCGTTTCTGACTTAAGGCAATCTCCACGGCGGGAATCAAATCCTCCTCCGACACCGGTTTGACCAGGTAGGCGGCGACTCCGGCATCCCGAGCGTCCCGTACAAGCTCCCGCTGGCTGTAGGCCGTGAGCAGCAGCACCGAAGTATCCTGCATGCTGCGGATAATCCGCGCCGCCTTGATCCCGTTCATGACCGGCATTTTCACGTCCATAATAACCAGATCGGGCTTCACCCTGGCGACAAGCTCCACCGCTTCTTCCCCGTTCTTCGCCTCCCCGGCGAGCGTATAGCCTTCCTCTTCCAGCATCTCGCAAATATCCATGCGAATAATAGGATCGTCGTCCACGACGACAATGCCGTTTTTCATCATCGGCTCCTCCTCCCTACTAGAAGCTCGCATTTGGTTCGCCGCGTTTCCGGGAAAAGCGGTGAACGACGAGCGGCCCGCTGTCGATAAAGGTTTCGCGGGGAAAGTCCATCTACAAAAGCGACCTCTTATGCTGTTCCAGCTCCCTGGCTCTCCATTTATTCTCCCGCCGCTTGCTCGCCGCGCTTCTACGTCTTGGACAGCGGGAACGTAAGCTGAACGTCGGTACCGCGGTCGCCCGAAGCCATGCGCATGACGCCGCCCAAATTTTCCGTGACCAGCGTCTCGGTAATTTTCAGCCCGAGATGACCTCTGCCGCCGCTCCGCCTCTCCGCCGGAATCATCCCTGCGCCGTTGTCGGACACGCGCACCGTGGCGATGCGTCCGGCCGCTTGGAGCTCGATCTCGATCTCTCCGCTATCCCTGTCCGCAAACGCATGAACGACGCAATTTTGCACGAGCTCGTTGACGACCAGCGCCAGCGTCGTAGCCGTATCCGAGGCCAGCGGCAGCTCGTCGCCGTACAGCTTAACCCGAATCGACTGATCCGGCTTGGCCGAAGAGGAGACGATGTTTTTGGCGATGCGGTCTACGACATCGATGAACCGGATCGTATCCAACCCGTCGAAGGCAAGCATTTCGTGAATAATGGCGATACTGTTAATCCGGTTTATGCTGTCCCGGTAGACGGTCTTTACTTCGTCGAGCCGGGTTCGGCGCATTTGCAGACGAAGCAGACTGGAGACGGTCTGCAAATTATTTTTGACCCGGTGATGAATTTCCTTGATCACGGCCGACTTGATCATCAGCTGCTTATCCTTCTCCTTCAAATCGGACACGTCGCGGATCAGCATCAATCCCCCGACCGCGCGTTGCTCCTTGTAGATCGAGACGGCCTTCAGCTCGAAGGCTTTGCTCGCAATTTGGACCTCCTCATGGTAGATCCCGCCGTGACCGATAATTCTGCTCCCTTCCAGCTTGCCGTGAAACAGCTCTTGAAGAGTACAGCGCTTGACTGCGGCGGCTTCGGAACGACCGAGCCCCTGCAGCATCGCAAGAGCCCGCGGATTCGTATAGGTGACGCGTTCCCGCTCGTCGAACAGCACGATTCCTTCATGCATCAGCAGCGGCATGCTGCCGTCCGACATCGCCATATTCAGCAGCGTTTCGGTAAGCTGCTCCGTCGTCTCCATCAGCTGCTCGACGTGCTTTTCCTGCTCCAGCCGCTCCGAGATGTCCTGCTCCATAATCAGCGCGCCCAACACCTTCCCGCTTTTCGCCCGGATCGGGACGACATGCTGCTGCATCGCGATATGCTCCTGGGACATGCCCCGCGAGCCGAGCACCTGCTGGCCGGAGAGCAGACAGAACATGACGGCGGGCTCGTTATGCGCGTAAGCGTATTGGCCGACCACCGACGTCTTATAGAGCGACGGGGCCGTAGCCGGATGCGCCTGGGCCACTACCAGCGCCGTTCCCGGGTCCGGGAGCGGGCAATCGATGAATACGTCGGCCTGCGAAACGTCGGCAATCAGCTGCAGATGGCCGGCCAAATCCTCGATGACGGCGGCCTCGTCTGCGGATAATAACGTGCGCTCCGCGCACATGGCTGCAATCGATAGCGTCATGGTCGTCTCCTCCGCATTTGAGGATTGAATTTGTGAAGCATTCTCAACCGGCTTGCATCGCTTCAAGCTCATCTGCCCGGATCGACGATCGGCAGCAGCAGCTCCTTCAATTCCTCAATCCCGGCGCCGCTCGCAGCGGACGTCAGCACGATCGTTCCCTCCGGCAAAGCTTGCCTGAGCAGCGCTACGGCTTTACCCGCGTCCGCCTGCGGATGATCGATCTTCGTGACGGCTCCGCAGGCTTTCACAGGGAAGCCGCCGGCAAAGCCGGGAGGAAAATAGTTGCGGCTGCGCGTCGCATCCTGCACGAGCAAAATGCCTGCCGCCTGATGGGACGTCGCCATAAGCGAACGGTAATACAGCGGATTCTCGCTGTATTCTCCCGGCGTGTCGATCAGCCAATCCCGGTAAACGAGACTTTGCGTTTTGACGGCGGGCCGGCTCTCGCCGAACAGCGCCTTGACGAGCGTCGATTTGCCTGCGCCGACGGCTCCGATGATCATAATTTTTCTCATAGCTCAAGACCTCGTCAGCGGAGCGATGGAGAACTGCAGCTTTTCCTGCAAAAACGCATTCACCGCCTCCACGGCCATCTCCACGGCCGACACGTCCCCGACGATTACCAGCGAGCCGGTAAACCGGTCCAAATAGCCGATGTCCACGCCGGCCGCCTTCGTCGCAATATCGGCGGCGATAATCGCCGTCTCCGTCGGCGTCAGCGTCAAAATGCCGAGCGCGTTGGCGGTCTCAATCCCCAGCTTCGTGTACAGCACCGGATCGGGATTGGCGATGACGTGGGCCAGCGTAAGCTGCTTGCCCGGCACGTATTCCTGGATTACCCGCTGCTTTGACTGTTCCATGCTTCCCCTCCTTATTCGGTATCGTCCGTGACGTCAAAGCTGTCGACAATGCCTACGATCATGGCGTCGATCGGCACCATCTTGCCGCTGAACAGCACGCGCGCCGGGCTGCCCCGAGATACGATGACCTTCTCGCCGACCCCCGCCCCGATCCGGTCGGCGGCAATGACGCTCTGCCCGGCCTCCGCATCCTTGAAATCGATCGGCTGCACGACCATCAGCTTAAGATTGTCCATGCCTTCTTCTTTTTGCGTAGCCCATACGCTGCCTATCACTTTACCGAGAAACATGGCTCTCCCCCGTTTCGCCTTTCTCCGTAACCCGCTCGCTTTCGCTAACCGCCTTGCACATAACGCAGCCTGATGCCCGCATCGCTCAGTAAATCCCGGGCCAGCGGAGATACGATCGTCCGCGCCGTAATGTACAGCTCTTCCGCCGCTCCTTGCTTGAGCTGCGCCCTCACCCATTCGGCGGTCAGCAGCCTGCCATCGAACCAGCGTGCGTCTCTCGCGGCGGCGGTGACGCTGCTTCCCCGCTCCGGCGAGGCGGCCGCAGGCGCATCCCGTTCCCGCTCTGCCGGACCGGCATGCGCCGAGGCGGCAAGCTGCCTTCCCCGCGGTTCGCCTTGCTCCAACCGACTCCGCTCGGCTATAGAACGGCGATCGGCTTTCTCCTCTTCCCTGCGCAGCGCGGCACAGTGTTCCACCACATGCTCCGCCAGCTGCTTCTGCGGCGCGAATCGTGCGCCGAGCCGGCGGAGATCCTCCTTATAGCGCCCGAACACATCCGCGTAACCTTTCGGAAGCGCCAACGTGCGGAGCGTACGGCGATCGGCCCGCTTCAGTCCCGGAGCATCGTCGCCAATCAGCACGAGCTTCTCTAGCGTAAGCGCAGCAAAAAGAATCTCCGCCTTGACCGTACCCTTCAGCCCCGCTGCGGCTCTGGCGGCATTGTCGAGATCGATTTCGGGAATGACGATGCCGTCGTAATCGAGCGGAAGCTCGATAGGGGCCGGGGCGTATTCATCGGCGGCAATGATTTTACCGGGACCCCCGCATTCAATTTTATGCAGACCAAGCCATGATGAGGTCTCTCCGTCCAAAAATAACATATCGAAACAAACGTTATGATTCGCAAGCGTTATGAAATGATCGGTGAAAGCCTCATGGGCCGTACTGTCGCAAAAAATATACAGCACCTTCGGCCGCTTCACCGCCTCTGCCTGCATCGATATGACGAGCTCGCGAATGGTCGCCTCGAGCCACTGCTTCATCTCTTTCTCCACCGTCCTCACCCCCTCAAGGCTTCCGTAATACAGCCGTTTTTGCCGATTAGCCGGACGACATCCCCGGTGCGGAGCTGGGCCGCATTGGCTTCGTCGGTATCCAGATGCAGATCGAGCGAGAAATGCTCATGAATTCGCGCAACCACATCGGCAAAAATGACCGGGCGCTCGCCCAACGTTTGCACGATCAGCCCGTCGCCCTGCTCCACCTGCAGCCGGCTTGCCTCTTCCGGCGACAAGTGAACGTGATTTTTCGCCACGATCAATCCTTGCTTAAGCATTATCGCTTGCTTCGGGCCGATCAGAGCGATTCCCGGCGTATCCTCAAGCTGTCCCGACAGCCGGAGCGGAGGGTGAACGCCGAGCGTAAACCCGTCCGTGCGCGAGACCTCCACCTGAGAGCTCCCCCGCGAAGGTCCGAGAATGCGCACGTTCCCGATGACTCCCTTGGGTCCGGCCAAAGTCACCGTCTCCTCGGCGGCAAACTGGCCTTTTTGCGAGAGCTCCCGCCACGGAGTCAGCCGGTAGCCGCTGCCGAACAATAGCTCCACATGCTCCTCGGACAAATGCACATGCCGATTTGATACCCCTACCGGTATGTTAGGTATAGCGGACTTGCTCCAATCCAGCCGGATCGGGGGAGAATCGTCTGCCTTGCGGTTCAGCCGGATTCCTCTGCTCTTCAGGAAGTCTTCCGCAGCCGGAGTCAGCTTATCTTCTGCTGTCACAGGGTAAGGATTCGGAATGCCCTTGGCCAGTTGGGCGCGCAGAGAAGTCTCCGTTATTAGCGCCATACTTTTTATCCTTCAAGCTTGGGCAAAATAAATTCGATATCCGAATGCGGACGCGGAATAACATGAACCGAGACGAGTTCCCCTACCTTCTCCGCCGCAGCCGCGCCGGCATCGGTCGCCGCCTTGACTGCGCCCACATCGCCTCTGACCATGACGGTGACCAGACCTCCGCCGACATGCACCTTGCCGATCAGCTTCACATTCGCTGCCTTGACCATCGCATCCGCCGCCTCAATGGAGCCGACTAATCCTTTCGTTTCCACCATGCCGAGCGCCGCCAGTTCTCCTGCCATTTGAGATCATCCTCCTCGAATTGAATTATGTAGCGTATTTCTACCTTCCAACGCGTGAGATACTTGCCAATCGCAGCTTGAGCCGCTTGAGCCTGCGAAGAACGTCCGGATTTCCGGCCGCCTGATTGCCAAACCCGCTCTATTTCATCTGCAGCTCGGTTAAAACGCTCTTGACGATCTGCAGCACTTCATCGCGGGAGATACCCAGCTTACCCGATGCTTGCAGCTTCCGAGCCTCCTGCTCCACCGCCGATGTCACGGCTTCGCGGGAGTCTGCCGGCTCCATCTCGCGGATGCCGAAGGCGACCCGCTTCACATTAAGCAAATGCTGCGGACCGATGTTGTCCGACGTAATGTTATTGCCCATGGAACCGCAGCCAAGCGTCAGCGACGGCATGATGCCGGTAGTTGCTCCGATGCCGCCGAACGTCGTACCTGCATTGACGACAATGCGGGAAGCGGGTTTCTCCAGCCCGAATGCTTCAATGACCTCCTCGTCGTCCGCATGAATGCCGAGCGTATGCCCTAGCCCGCCGAGCTCCAGCAGCTCTATGCATCTGCGGCAGCCTTCCCGCCAATCCTGTACGGTGTACAGCGCGAGCAGCGGGCTCAGCTTCTCCATCGAGAACGGATGCTCCCGCCCTACCGCCGTCTCCTCGGCGACTAATACCCGCGCATCGGACGGGACCGAGATGCCTACCATCCGGGCGATGACCTGAGGGGAACGGCCGACCACCTTCGGGTTCAGCCCGCGCTCGGTCAGCAAAATCGATTCGATATTTTGCTTCTCCTGCTCGTTTAAGAAGTAAGCGCCCTGCCGTTTCAATTGATGCACGAGCTCCGCCTTGACGGCTTCGTCGGCGACAATCGCCTGCTCCGAGGCGCATATGGTCCCGTAGTCGAACGTCTTGCTCTCTAAAATATGTCTAACCGCTGCCCCCACATCCGCACTGTGATGTATGTACACCGGCACATTGCCCGGCCCTACGCCGAACGCCGGCTTGCCCGAGCTGTAGGCGGCCTTCACCATCGCCGTTCCTCCCGTCGCCAGAATGACGTCGGTCAGCTTATGCTTCATCAGCTCCGCACTCGCCTCCATCGAAGGCATCGTCAGGCAGTGGATCAGCCCGGCTGGCGCCCCCGCCTGTTCGGCCGCCTCGCGCATCAGCCGCGCCGCCTCCTGCGAACAGCGAAGTGCGGACGGATGCGGGCTGATGACGATGGCATTGCGCGCTTTGAGCGCAATGATGCATTTGAACATGACGGTCGACGTCGGATTCGTCGAAGGGATAATGGCGGCGACAATGCCGACGGGCTGCGCGATCTCCCATACCTTGCGCTCCTCATCCTTACGGATGATGCCTACCGTCCGTATCCCTCGGATCGCCTCGTACACGTCCCGTGCGACAAAGCGGTTTTTGGCGGCTTTATCGGCAGCATTGCCGAAGCCGGTCTCTTCCACGGCAAGCGTGCCGAGCCTATCGGCATGGTCTTCCGCCGCGCGCGCCATCGCCGCCACGATCGTATCGATCTGCTCCTGCGTCATCGTCTCCAGCCGCTTCTGAGCCTGCTTCGCTTCCTGCAGGCAGCTGCGAACCTGCTGAATGGCCTGTAAATCCGGATCAAGCTGCATACTGCCTCTTCACCTCCTTATTCCTCCTGATCATGGCCGCCGGATAAATCGTCACTGCCGCCAGAGGAACGATGGCCCGTATCCGGCTTCTCTGCCGCTGCGGCACCGTCTGCATTCGGAGTATCTTGTGCGGCTTCAGCCGATTCCACCTCCAGCTTCTCCGGCCACTGCTTAGCCAGCATCGCGTACACCGACGCGTCGGGCCGCGGAATCACATGTGTAGACAGCAGCCTGCCGACGCGCCTGGCCTGTGCTTCACCGGCTTCCACCGCCGCCTTCACCGAAGCTACGTCCCCCACAATATAGATCGTGACTATGCCTGCATCGGCTTTCTCGAACGTCGTCACCCGAACGTCCGCCGTCTTGGCGGCGGCATCCGCTGCCGCTATAAGCGCCGGTATGCCGAGCGTTTCGATCATGCCGAGCGCCAGCCCGTTCCATAGACTCATGCTTCTTCACCCGCCTCGCTTTAACCTGGTTTGACCGGCTGCCGGGCGACGCCGCGCACCGCCTCTGCGAAAGCTTCCGCCGCCGCCGCGCACGCCGACTGGCTGCCCGTTAAAAGTCCTCCGGCAAAATTCGTTTCCGTCGGAGGTCCGTAAAACTGGCATAATCTTACATCCGCCGCTTTCATTGCGGCATCCAACCCGTAGACGGCTTCGAGCGGCGGTGCGATCAAATAAGCCAGCGGCTCTCCCTCGGCAATTCCTGCGGTCTGGGATAAGTATGAGCCGGTTCTGGATACGACATGAGCGTAGTAAGCGTGGGTTCCCTCCTCGTTGAGGGAATAAAAGCACGCTCCGCCAGCCATAAACTCCATAGCCGCCTCCAGACCGCTTCTCACCTCCGCCGGCGTTTCTCCGCCCAGCATCCCGATAAACTCCCCGGACAGCGGGCCAGACGCATGTCCCGAGCCGGCATAAAAGGAACGGGCATACACCACTTCCACCGCCGCCTTCTTCGTCGCCTCATCGATCGCCGTATAGCCGACGTCGTCGATCGTAGAGGTAAGCAGCCCGAGGCTGCGGATATGCGGCTTCAGCTCCAGCTTGGCCGCCAGCTCCTTATCCACGTTCGGTATGATTCTGACGGCAAGCGGTACGGCGCGGATCGGTTGATCGCTCACTCCCTTCACCTCTTCGCTTCGTTTTTCGATCTCCACTTCTGGCGCACCCCTGAAAATGCAAAAAGATGCCCGGGATCGAAGCCGGACTGTTGTCTTCGCTTCTTGCTCTCCCAAGGCACCGTTGCCTTAAACGCTATTCTTTTTTGCTGATCTTACCATTATTGTAAAATGGATCGCGGATTTTTGCAAGCGTTATCATGCCGATATTCCAGCCTCATCATTGACTTCATTTATCCGTGATGCTTCTACATCATATGCAGAGCCTTCTCCGGTTATACCCGTCCGCCGGGTTGAAACTGCATCGCCCGCAGGTGGCCTCGCTCCGGTGATATGGAATTGCTCTGCGCCATGACAGCGGAGGTCGCAACCTCCACGAGGATGAAGGCAGAACTTCTTGCCCCCCCAGCCCGTTTGTTATTTTTGTCAAGCTACTTCCTGCCGCTTTGCCGCACCTCGCGGATCGAGACGATGTAATGTTTGCCTTTGACCGCATCGTACTACCCTTCCCATTTGGACATGACCACCGCGGCCAGCGAATAGCCCAGCACGTTGACCACTGTGCGCGCCATATCGAGAAATACGGTCGATCCCGGCGATGAAGGCGAGTCCCTCGATCGGAATGTTGACCGAGCCGAGCGTTGCCAGCAGTACGACGAAGCTGACTCCGGGCACGCCCGCGATGCCCTTGGAGGACATCATCAGCACGAGCAGCAGCGTAATTTGCGAGCCGATCGGCATAAGGATGCCGTACATTTGCGCTATGAAAGTAGCGGCAAGAACCTGATAGAGCGTAGACCCGTAGAGATTAAACGAGTATCCCGTCGGAATGACGAACGAAGCAATCGCCCTGAAGCGGGAAAAATCCGTCTACAATGGCGGCCGCTTACGCTGCTTCAAATTTCAACCCGCTCTCCCGCCACTTGTTCATCATGTTTTTAAAGATAGTATGGTTTTCCTCATTTTAAAGAGGCATCTACGCCATTCGACAAAAATCTACGCAGCCGGCTTAAAAAATAGCAAGATTCGAAAAACAGGAAAACCTTCGGTACAATAAACTAGAGCGATGAATGAATTCATAGGAAGTGCTGTATTTGAAAGAGCTGCTTACCGCGCTATTGTTGATGATTAGTCCGCGCGCTGCTGTCCGAGCTCGGAATGATCGGTGAAACCGGAAGCCGCGATCTGCTCGACATGCTCGAGCTGCAGAACGGCTCCGATCCGTCTTCGACACAGACGAAAATCAACACGAAGAAATTCGTGCAGGTGCTGTAAAATAGATTAGCTAGTTTCAGATGAACCTAAGGGAGGATAAGAATGGCTGATCATATCGACAATTTTTATCGGCATATAGGGGTTTACGGAATTTGTGTGTCCGACGAACGTATTCTAGTCATTCGAAAACGATTAGGCCCCTATACCGGCAAATATGATTTGCCTGGCGGCCGATTGGAAGCAATGGAATCCTTGGAGCAAGGAATGATCAGAGAATTTCGGGAAGAAACAGGTTATGCCGTTCAAAAGCTGCACAATATCGGTGCCTGCGATTTTTCCGTGATATGGAAATTACCTAATAATACAGTGGAGAATTTACATCATATTGCTATTTTATATAAAGTAGCTATTGATTCAGAGGAGACAACTGCACCCATTGAATCGTTCGATGGGCAAGACTCAGATGGGGCCGTGTGGCTGGCTCTCGATGAAGTGACTTCTAACAATTCATCGCCTCTCGTGCTGCAGGCGCGTGAATGGTTACATACAGGAACTATTCCCGTCGAGAGCGGTGCATTCGATTATACGGCTTCGGCTTAGCTAAAACTCCAACGGACACAGCAGCCGTTATTTACGCCAAAATCGGCATTTTAGATTTCTAACGGACCTACGTGCCGCTATCGAGATGAACATGCATCTATTGGAAGCGGATGAAGGTAAATAAGCGCTGTGGCGACCGTTATGATATGAAAACGGTAAATTGCAGCCAATAAGCGTCCGTCATGTCCGTTAGCTTTTCACAGCGCATAAAAAGCCGGTGAGAAGCCCACCCTCCTGCGCCATAGACTGTACCGCCGGCCTACAGAGCAGCCCGTAAAGAGGAACCCCCTGACTTCGATGCTGCGGCGTGTCCCCCAATAGAATAACGTTGCAAGGATGACCAACCCCGCAAAGCGTGAATTGGCTCCAAACGAAGAACATTCAGATACTTGGCGAGATCCTGCGGATATTTATATATTCCATGCCGCCGAAAAAGGCCGCCAAGCTATAAGCCCTGGCGGCCTTCCCTACTCGTCCGTTACAACAGTTCCAGCAAACGCTCCACATCGGCTGCGGATTGCAGCCGCGCGATCGTATCTAGCAGCGCCGCGGCGCGGGCCGGCTCGGCCGCCAGGGCGCCCTCCAGCTTATGCCGGAGATCCTCCGGCGTCAGCGCATTGCCCGGCGCGCCGCGAGGGCAGTCGATCCGCTCGCGGAAGCTGCGCCCGTCCCGGGCGGTCACTTCGACGATCGTATAGCGCCCTTTCGGCACCGCGTGCGGAGCCGGCTCGATGCTATCGTCGTACACCCTGCGGATGCGGGGCAGCAGCTCGAGCAGATGCGGCGCGATCGGCTTGCTCGCGAAGCTGTCCACCGACAGCGGCTCGCCCAGTAGCGCAAGCGCGGCGACGTACTCCACGCTGAAGCGCCCCTGCTCGCCGGTGCGCGGCTGCCGCTCGATCAGCGCGGCGTCCCCGCCGGTCGGGATGACGATATCGACCCGGCCGATATCGTCCGCCGCCAGCGGGTGCTTTTGCCGCAGCAGCACAGCGGCGTCGGCGGCGTGGTGGGCCGCCGAGCAGAACGGATAAATCTTGAACCACAGTCCCGGGTTCACGATCCGCCAAGACTCGCCCCAGCCGTCCAGCAGATTCGCTTCGGCCGCGGCCAAATCGCCGTAGACGCCGAAGAAGCCCGCCGTCCCGTCCAAAGCCTGAAGCGTGCCGCCGAAGCCCGCTTCCGTCAGCTTCACCGCCAGCAGCGCCGCCTGCGCCGCCATGCCCGCATGGAGCGGCTTCGTCTCGGTGCCGAACTGGTTGCGCAGCCCGCCCGCCTGCGTCGCGGCGAAGCCGATCGCCTTCTGCAGCCGCTCCTCCGTGAAGCCGAGCAGGTAGCCTGCAGCCGCGGCGGCGGCAATGCCTCCGAGCGTGGCGGTATTATGCCAGCCGCGCAAATAATGCTCCGCGCCGATCGCCCGGCCGAAGCGGGCCATCGTCTCGACGCCGATGACATAGGCGGCGAGCAGTCTCTCGCCGCTTACGCCGCCCGCGGCCGCCGCCGACAGCAGCGCCGGCAGGATGACCGTGCTCGGATGGCCGCGGACATCCGAATGCACGTCGTCGTAGTCGAGGGCATGGCCGATGTAGCCGTTGAGCAGCGCCGCTTGGCGGAAGCTGCTCTTGCGCCCCTGCCCGACGACGGGAACGTCCTCGCGGCCGCCCTCGGCCTCGGCCACGCTCCAGAGCCGCGCGATGCCCTCGTCGTCCCGCGCGGCGAACGCGGAAGCGAAGTAATCGGTCAGCCCCATTCTTGCGGCCTGCATCGCTTCCTTGTTCCGCTCCGGCCGGGACTCGGCGATAAGCCGGGCCAGCTTTTGAGTCAATCCGCATTCATTCATGTCCATCTCTCCAATACGTTCACTGCCAGATCGGCGAAATATTGCGCGCCGACGACCAGCGCGTCCTCCTGCAGCGTAAACGAAGGATGATGCCATTCCTCCGTGCCGCTCGTTCCCATCCATACGAAAAATCCGGGAATCTTCGTCTGATAAACGGCGAAATCTTCGCCCCCGAGCGTCTGCTCGGCTTCCACCGCGCGATAGCCCAGCCCTATGGCCGTTGCCGCGGCCACATCGGCAAACCGGGCGTCGTTATCGACCATCGGCAAATACGGGAACCAGCGGAAATCGACCCGCGCTCCGTACCCGGCCGCTATGCCTTCGGCGATGCGCTTCATCATCCCCGGAATCGCTTCGCGCGCTTCCGCCTGGAAGGTCCGGACTGTGCCTTCGAGGCTCACTTTGTCCGGGATGACGTTCCAGGCGCTGCCTCCCTGAATGCGGCAGACGCTGACGACCGCATTGTGCAGCGAGCTGATATTGCGGCTGATGACGGATTGCAGCCCGCTGACAATCTGGCTCGCCGTAACGATAGGATCGATGCTGTTATTCGGAATGCCGGCATGGCCGCCGACCCCGATCACATCGATCTCGAAGCGATCTACGCTGGCCATCAGCGGTCCCGTACGGACGCCAATCGTCCCAACGGGCAGATTCGGCTTGTTATGCATCCCGAAGATCGCTTCCACGCCTTCGAGAGCGCCCGCGGCGAGCAGCTCCTTCGCTCCCGACGCCGTTTCCTCCGCCGGCTGAAATATAAAGCGTACGGTCCCGCGCAGCTCCTCGCGGCGCTCCTTGAGCAGCATCGCCGCTCCGATGATCGCCGCGGTGTGGAAATCATGGCCGCAGGCATGCATTTTGCCATGAGTTTTGGATGCGAAAGGCAGTCCGGTCTGCTCTACGATCGGCAGCGCGTCGATGTCGGCGCGAATCGCAATCGTCGGCCCCGGATGCGCGCCGCGAATTTCCGCAATTGCGCCAAGCTTAAGCTCCGGCCGCTCCGCGAGCGGCACTCCCGCTTCCTCCAGCCAGCCGCGAATGCGCCGCGTCGTCTCGTATTCCTCCATCGACAGCTCCGGGTTCTCATGCAGCTCGCGGCGCATCTTCGTCAGCTTCTCCAGCAGCCCGGCCTGCTTTTCGTTAAAGGTCATTGCCATGATATGAAGCTCCTCCCTGTGACTTAGACAGAAAGGGACCTAAGGAGAAGCCTCCCAGTCCCTTTCTGCCTGTCGTTATCCTATTTGCTGCAAAAAGCGCTTCGTCCGCGGATTTTGCGTATGATCGAACAATTGCTCCGGCGTCCCCTGCTCTACGATGTTGCCGTCCGCCATGAAAATGACTTGATCCGCCACCTCGCGGGCGAACGCCATCTCATGCGTAACGATAATCATCGTCGTCTGCCGTTCGGCGATGCTTTTAATGACTTGAAGCACCTCCGCCACCAGCTCCGGATCGAGGGCCGACGTCGGCTCGTCGAGCAGAATCGCGTGCGGATTGACCGCCAGCGCGCGGGCGATCCCGATGCGCTGCTGCTGGCCGCCGGACAGCGTAATCGGATAATTGTCCGCTTTGGCGGTCAATCCGACCTGCTCCAGCAGCTCCATCCCGATCTTGCCTGCCTCGGCCGGTTTCATCTTCTTGGTGACGATGAGCGATTCGGTAATGTTTTGCAAGGCCGTTTTATTTTTGAACAAATTATAGTTCTGGAATACCATCGCCGTCTGCTGCCGGAGCAGATGCGCTTCCTTGCGCGAATAGCTCTTGGCGTCCAGCGCGGCCTCGCCGATCTGGATCACGCCTTCGTCCGGCGTCTCCAACAGATTCAAGCAGCGCAGCAGCGTCGATTTGCCCGAACCGGAAGGTCCGATAATGGCAACCACTTCGCCGCGCTTCACTTCGATATCGATCCCGTCCAGCACGACCAGATCTTTAAACTTTTTGCGCAAATTCGTCACTTTAATCATCGGAGCCCTCCTAGCTTGTATAAGGTTTGTTGATTTTCCGTTCCAAGAGCTCCTGCAGGAGGCTGTAAATGATCGTCAGCACCCAGTACACGATGGCGATCGCCGAATACGTCTCGAAAAACTTCAGCGAAGCCGTAGCGATCATCTTTCCTTCGGCGAACAGCTCGGCTACGCCCAGCGTAAAAGCAAGCGAGGTTTCTTTCACCAGAGCGATGAACTGGTTGCCGGTAGCGGGAATGGCGTTGCGCGTCGCTTGCGGCAAAATAATGCGGCGAAACGCCTGCGCCCGCGTCATCCCGACGGAAAGGCACGCTTCCATCTGGCCTTTTTCCACCGATGCCAAAGCAGCCCGAAAAATTTCCGCCAAATAGGCGGAGTTTTTCAAGCTGAGGCCGATGATGGCAGCCGTCAACGAATCCAAAGCGCTGAAGGACGGAAACAGCTGCGGCAGCCCGTAATAGATCAGAAAGAGCTGAACCAGAGTCGGCGTTCCGCGGAAAAAAGACGAATACAACGATGCCAACTGGTATATAACCGGCGTTTTATTCTTGGTCAGTATGGCGATGACGTAGCCGATAACAATGGCGAATATCATCGAAACGACGGCCATCAGGATCGTGATCGGAATATATTTGATTAATATGGGAAAAGCGCTCAACATCGCTTGCAGATCAAAATTCATCTTTCCCCGCACCGCCTAACTGTTAGTTTGCTTTTTTCACTGTGACGTCTTCGTCAAAATATTTTTCGGACAATGTTTTGAGCGTGCCGTCTTGGCGCAGCTCGTCCAGAGCTTTGTTAAACTCTTCGCGGATCTTCGCATGCTTCTCGTCTTTGGCGAACGGGAAGCCGACTTCTTCGTAGACGAACGGCTCGCCGGCCAGCTTGAGCGGCAGCTTGTTCTTCTTAATTTGCGCCAGCAGCACGTTGCGGCTGTTCACATAGGCGTCGACGCGGCCATAAGCGACATCGTTCATCGTGCCTTCTTGCGATTCATAGGTTTTGATTTTGATTTGCTTGTCCGGATCTTGCTTCTCCAGGTTTTTCGCATGGTTGGAGCCAAGCACGACGGCAACGGTTTTGCCTTTCAGATCGGCAACGGAATGAATCTCGTTGTTCGTGTCCTTAACGACGACTTGCGAGCCCGCGTAAGCGTAGGTTTGCGTAAAATCGTATTTCTCCTTACGTTCCGGAGTAATGGCGACCTGGTTCGATACCGTGTCCAGCTTGCCGAGCTCCAGCTGCGCCATCACGCCGCTGAATTCCGTCAGCTGCCATTCGACCTTGTATCCGAGCTTCTTGGCGACCGCTTCCACCACTTCGACGTCAAAGCCTTGCAGCTTGTCGTCTTCCTTGTATGCATAAGGATAGCTTTGTCCGGTTGCGCCGACGCGCAGCACCTTCTGCTCCTGAGCCGCGGTAGCGGAACCGCCGCCGGCCGCGGGAGCCGCTTCCTGACCTTTCGTGCCGCATGCGGACAATACCAGCAGTACCGTCATCATCAGCAGCGCAATCCATGCTTTTCCTGTATGTTTCATCGTTCGTTTGTCTCCCCTTAGGTTCTCTTATTGTTTGTCTTGCAGCAAGTCGGGACGCAATATTTTACGCATGAATACGGTAATATGCCCTTTGCCCAAATCTTTCTCGCCGATCCGTTCGTACCCTTTGCGCTCGTACATGTCAATCAGCCACGGATGCTTGTCCGCAGTGCCGAGCGTCACGCCCGGAGCTTTCAGCGTGTCGCGGATGACCGTTTGCTCGACCCACTCGAGCAAGGTCGTGCCGATCCCCTTCTTCCCTACCGCAGGGTCGACGGCAAACCACCAAATATGCGGCAGGCCGGCAGGTCCCGGCTGCGGTCCCCACGGCATCCGAACGGATACCGTAGCAATGATTTTGCCGTCGTCTACGAGCACGTAGCAGGCATTGTTGCGAATATTTTTCTTGACCGTCTCCAAATCCGCCGTTGCCGCCGCAAAATGGATGCCAAGCTGACGAATCGGCTCGTAAGCTCGTAAGGATACATCCAGCAGTTCCGCTGCATCCTCTTCGGTCGCTAATCTGAATTGTTGCGTCACGTTATATGCACCTCGCGTTGTCGCCGCCGTTTCCTATGAATATCCAGCAATGCGGCTTACTTATTGATACCGGTTGACAGGCGCCTCCAGACCCAGATGATCCCTCAGCGTGCTGCCCTCGTATTCGGTCCGGAACAAACCTCTCTCCTGCAAAATCGGAACCACCTTGTCGACGAACAGCTCCAGTCCTTCCGGCAGCAGCGGCGGCATCAGATTGAAGCCGTCGCATGCGCCCTGCGTAAACCATTCTTCCATTTTATCGGCGAGCTGGACAGGCGTTCCTACGAAAATATGATGTCCGCGGGAGCCCGCGATATATTGATAGAGCTGACGGATCGTCAGATTGTCACGCTTCACCATATCTTTAATCAGCTGGAAGCGGCTCTTGACCGCGTTGACCTCCAATTGATCCAGATCGGGCACAGGACCGTCGAGCGGATATTGGCTCAGGTCGAAGCCGCCGAGATACCCGGACAAAATTTTCAGGCCGACCGAAGGAATGATCAAATCTTGAAGCTCCTGGTATTTGGCCTTCGCCTCTTCTTCCGTCTCGCCCAAAATCGGGAAAATTCCCGGCATGATGCCGACGTCTTCCGGAGCGCGGCCGTAAGAGACGACCTTGCTCTTCACGCTCTCATAGAAAGCCTGCGCGTCCTTCAAATTGTTCTGCGTCGTAAAGATCAGCTCCGCCGTTCTGGCAGCCAAATGCTGGCCGGGCTCGGACGAGCCTGCCTGAATGATGACCGGATGCCCCTGCGGCGGTCTCGGCACATTGAGCGGGCCGCGAACCGAGAAAAATTCGCCCTTATGGTTCAGCTCGTGCAGCTTGTCCGGCTCGAAGTAGACGCCGGCTTCTTTATCGCGGATTAACGCGCCTTCTTCCCACGAGTCCCATAAGCCTTTGACCACTTCCACGAACTCTTCCGCGCGCTTATAGCGCTGGCTGTGCTCAAGATGCTCTTCCTTCGTGAAGTTCAGCGCCGTCAGCTCGATGGACGAGGTCACGACGTTCCAGGCCGCCCGGCCGCCGCTGATATGATCGAGCGAAGCGAACTGGCGCGCTACATGGAACGGTTCGCTGTATGTGGTAGAAGCCGTCGCCGCGAGTCCGATCTTGCTGGTCACTCCCGCGAGCGAAGCAAGCAGGGTGAACGGCTCGAACCGGGCGAGTACGTTCGGGTGAGAATCCGCTGTGATGGACAGGCTGTCCGCCAAAAACAGCATATCGAGCTTGCCCCGCTCCGCCGTCTTTGCCAGCTCCTTGAAATAGTCCAGATTGATGCTGCCGTCGGCCTGCGCCTTCGGATGGCGCCAGGAGGCTACATGATGTCCGGTCCCCGCCAGGAAAACGCCGATTTTCAAATGCTTCTTCTCGTGTCTCATGGATAATCGTGCTCCCTTACTATTAAATCTCACTCAATGAGTAGGAATTAGAATGAAAAATCAATTCAAAATTGACTGTTTCGACATTTTTTATATAAATTCGACCCATCCAGATCGCGAAAATGCGCTGGAATCAGTTGTTTTTCTTCTTTTTCTCTGCTGAAAGAGTTAATTTATAAATCATATCGAATTAGTCGGTTTAAAGCTGTGAAAAAAACTATGTTTTTTCATTTTAGCCCCGACCTATTTTTGTGTCAAGGCTTTTATTTGATCGCCTGGCAGCCTGCGAGCAGCTCCTCGCCGAGTCCCGCCAAAAAAAGAACACGACCAGCCTGATTATATAAGCGGACGGACCTCTTCCCAAGCAGCAAAAAACCCTCCGTCATCCTTATTAAGGACAGGAGGGCTGCTAGTTTCATTAGTGCCATGATTTTTGCACGGCGGACGGAACTTCTCTCGTTCCTGGCGCACCGGCTGCAGTCTTTCTGCCGAAATACATCGACAGCATAAAGCTGCCCAGCAAGATCACCGCACCGAAAATATACGGAATATCCAGATGAATATCGTATAAAATTCCGGCCAGAGCGGGACCGAAAATATTCCCGAGGCTCATGTAAGCATTGTTCATCCCCGCGACGAAGCCCTGCTCTTCTCCGGCCATTTTGGACAACAGCGTGTTGATCGCCGGGCGCATAATGGACGTCAGCGTGAAGAAGAACAGCGTTACGAGCAAAATGTACCAAAAATTGCCCGACAGCAGCATCAAAATCAGCGATACGGCAGACAATAAAAAGGTCGTATTAATAAGCGTTCTCTCGCCGAAGCGGCGGATCAGCTTGTCGATCACCACAGCTTGAATCACGGCGCCGACCAAAGCTCCGACCGTAATTAAAATCGAAATGTCGCGCGCAGTGAACGAATATTTCTTATCCACGAAGAGCGGGAAAATCGCCTCGAAATTGGCCAAGCCGAAGGTCAGCGTAAAAATAAGCAGCAAATAAATAAAATACGGCGCACGGAACGATTGGGCGAATTGGCTCAGCAAGCTTTCCTTTTGAACCACCTTGCCGCGGTTGGCCATCCGCGCTTCCTCGGACAGCGATTCCGGCAGCAGCAGCAAGGAAGTGATCATCGCCAATGCGCCTACGCCTGCGGATACATAGAACGGCGTGCGCAGCCCGAGCTCAGCCAGAAAGCCGCCGATGCCCGGCCCGATAACGAATCCCAGCGACATTGCTGCGCCGAGCATCCCGAGGCCCTTGCCCCGCTTCTCTTCCGTCGTAACGTCGGCAATGTAAGCCATGATAGACGGAATCATCGATGCAGCTCCGATCCCTCCGAGCAAACGGGAGGCGTAAAGCATCCAAACTTCGGAGGCTGCGGCGAAAATAAAGTTGGACAATGTAAATAATACAAGTCCGGATACAATCATCACTTTGCGGCCGTATTTATCCGACCACTCCCCGGCTATAGGCGAGCACAGAAACTGCGTTAGTCCGAATGCGGCGACAAGATAGCCCGCCGTGCTGCCTCCTGCTCCGAACTCCTTAAGAAATTCCGGAAGTACGGGAATAATAAGACCGATCCCCAGCATGGCAATGAACATATTGGCCATCAGCAGAATGAGCGGGGATGTGCGGCTTGAAACGGAATTCATCGCATTGATCTCTCCCTTATCTGTAAGCTTCCTATCCTTTTCTCTATAACCATGCGACGGGTGACTCTAAAACTTTACGATATAAATTGACTCAAAGTCAAGTTGTGAGACGGCTTTACTCAAACATTACCAAATCTCCGCAGAACAAATCCCCCAAAAGCCATCCATGCCGCTACGCGGCACCACAGACAATGGAAATGGGGTACCAAGAGTAATTTCCAGGGTAGTGACGTGATGCTCTGAAGCTTATTCCGTCCGCATCAAGCCTAAGCTGGATCGGCGTCTAACCATTCCTCTGGGGGAGACCCCGGATATCCACAGGATTTTGCTGCGCATCATTTCCTAAACAAAAAAAAGCCGGCGGCTCTCATAAGGAAAGCGTCCGGTTTTATCTTTTAAGGCTTGAATTCTGTGTGGAGAAAAATATCCGCTCGAAAGACGCCGGGTCAACGCCGGAGCGCGTCTCCGCTATCTTGCAACAAAGTAACGAAGGATGCTCTGGGCATCGAATCTGACATACAGCTCCCGGCGTTTGAATAATGTAGCGGAGCGGATGCAGGACATTAAGACTAGCGAATGCTGACGCGGATCTCCGTCCAGAATGCTTCCTTCCTTCTGCCCTTCGCGGAACAGCGCGGCGATAATATCCAAATTGTCGGAAATGCGTTCGCGCACCGACTGCTTCAACTCCTCGCCGATACTATCGGAGGTCAAAATCTGATCGATGAACATCTGATGGAACAGCGCATCGTCCCATTGGTTGCGCAGCATATTTTCCACGAGTGCGGTCAGCTTCTCCAGGGCGGGCCCCGGCAGCTTGACTACCTGCTCCAGATGATGCCGGAGGCTGTCCAGGTTTTTATTGAGAAGGGAGGCGAATAGTTCCTCCTTGGATTGAAAATAATTATAAACTAGCCCGTGACTAATCCCGACTTTGGCGGCGATGTCGGAAATTTTGGTCGCCTCCAGCCCTTTTTGGGCAATCAACTGCACGGCTACGGATAAAATTTGCTCGCATCGCTCTTTGCGCGCTTCCTGATCTCTCTCGACATTGCGAGGCAAATCCCTCACTCCCTTATTGGCAGGCCGATTTTCCATACATCATATCGCCGGTCCGTAATGTTGTCAAATTGCCAAATATGGCGCGGAACAGCGCAGCCCAAATGCAGTATAGTAGAAGCATCGGAATAAGCAGAACGCATGGAAAGCAGGAACCGCAGCATGACAGATAACCATCGGAAGCGGCTTGCGGAAGCCGCCGGCTTTATCCAACAATACAGCTCCGAAACGGGTCTCTCTCAAGAAACGGCGGAGCGCCGCATCGCCGAAATCGCCGACTCGCTGGAGCGGACGGGCACTTACCGGCAGACCGCAGAGGAATTAAAATACGGCGCCAGACTGGCTTGGCGCAACAACAGCCGCTGCATCGGCAGATTGTTCTGGCCTTCGCTGGAGCTGTTCGACGCCCGGCATCTGGAGACGGAAGACGCCATAGCCGAGGCTCTATTCCGCCATATTGAATACGCGACGAACAAAGGCCGCATCCGGCCGGCCATCACCGTGTTCGCCCCGGAGTCGGAGGAACGCCGAATTCGGATATGGAACCACCAGTTGATCCGCTATGCCGGATACGAAACCGGACAAGGGATAGTCGGCGACCCTTCCTCCGTCGCCTTCACGAAGCAGTGTATGCGGCTCGGCTGGAGAGGCCGGGGCACTCCGTTCGACGTGCTGCCGCTCATCATTGCGATAGGAGACCGCGAACCGAAATGGTACCCGGTGCCTCCCGAGCTGGTATTGGAGGTACCGCTCGTTCATCCTGAGCTGGAACGATTCTCCGAGCTCGGACTGAAATGGTATGCGCTCCCCTGCATATCGGACATGCTGCTGGAGGTCGGCGGCGTGAAATATACGGCCGCGCCGTTTAACGGGTGGTATATGGGGACGGAGATCGGCGCCCGCAATTTATCGGATGCAAGCCGGTACAACCAGCTGCCCCGAATCGCCGAGCTGATGGGACTGGACCGTTCGAACCCGGCCGGTCTATGGAAAGACCGCGCGCTAGTGGAGCTGAACACCGCCGTGCTGTATTCGTTTAAGCTAAAGGGCGTCAGCATCGTCGACCATCATACGGCCTCGGAGCAATTCATGCGCTTCGAGCGTCAGGAAGCGGACGCCGGACGCGCAGTCAACGGCAAGTGGTCGTGGTTGATCCCGCCGATGTCCCCTGCCGCCACGCCGATCTGGGACCGCTACTTCCACGAGAATAAGGAGCTGAGGCCCGCTTTCTCCTACCAGCCGGTTCCTTATGGGAACGAATCGGCTGCGGAGGTCGGCGCAAGCGCAGAGGCGGATGCGCCGGCCGGTTCCTTACGGCGGTGCCCGTTTCATTAACGGGCGGACTTCGCCCGTTCCGCCGCCTGCCGGGCAAGCTCACCGGCCCGCAAGCCTTCGCCGCCGGAGCGCCGGAGCGTTACGCTCTCCCGGATCGGTTGTTTAATCGCCGTCGGCGATATAAGCCTCATACCGCTCGGGGGCGAGCAGACCGGCCAGCGCTTCGTCCAACGCTCCGCCGACCTCTACCTCCACTATCCATCCGGCGTCGTAAGGCTCCCGGTTCACCAGCTCCGGCGAGTCCAGCAGCGCCTCGTTGACGGACAGCACCTTGCCGTTGACCGGGCTGAACAGATCGGAGACGGTCTTCACCGACTCGATCGTGCCGATCGCCTGGTCGGCTTCGATCTCCTCCCCCGCTGCGGGAAGCTCGACAAACACGATATCCCCGAGCTGCCGCTGGGCAAAATCCGTTATGCCGATCTTTACCGTTGCCGCCCCTGTCTTCCGCACCCATTCATGCTCCCCGGTATAAACCAAATCCGCTCTGACTTCACTCATCGCAGCCACTCTCCCTACATATAATGGTAGTATAAGAAATGTATTCGGTGTTCCGTTCGAGCATGCCCATCGTATCGCCCGCCGGCTCGTCCGGAAGCAACAGGCCGGATAACGGACATACACCCAGATAAATAGTCGGACTTTTCAGAACTATCGTCAACTTCCGCCTTACCCGATCATATGATGAACCATAGGCTATCTATTCAATATGCGAATCAATATGCGAATGAAAGCAATGGGAGAGATTGCTGCAGCCGGGGCTTCAGCGACGCCGAAGGAGTAAGCCTGCGGAGCAGGTGAATCTCTCAGGCAAAAGGACCATTGCCGGACGCGCCTCTGGAGAGAATCCCTGCGAACGGCTTCGCCTTCGCGCAAGGGATCGCCCAAGGGGAAACTCGCGCAGACGCGAAAACCGGCTTAGGACAAAACGCGCGAGGTAACTCTCAGGTACAAGGGACAGAGCGAAAAGGACCGTTTGTATACATGCGTACCCGTTTGTATACACCGCCTTTTTCGACCTGTCCTTTTTCAGGCTGACCCGCCTGTCAACAACCGGATAAGGGGTGATTCATATGGCAGGGCTCAAAAGAACACCGCTATTCCCGCAGTACCGGGCTTTTTCCGAAATGCGCCGCATCGACTTCGGAGGCTGGGAGCTGCCCGTCCATTATTACGGCATTCAGCTGGAGCATGACGCCGTAAGACAGCAGGCCGGGCTTTTCGACGTAAGCCATATGGGGGAAATTTACGTTACCGGACAATTCGCCGAAACGATGCTGCAGCGGTTGACGACCAACGATCTCGCCCGCCTGCACGACGGCAAGGCGCAATATACGCTGATGTGCCAGGAGGACGGCGGCGTTGTCGACGATCTGCTCGTGTACCGGCTGTCTGCCGATCAGTTCATGCTGGTTGTAAACGCCGCGAATGTGCAGAAGGATATCGATTGGCTGGAGGAGCATCTGATCGGGGACGTGACGCTGGATAACCGCTCCGACGCTACGGCGCTGCTGTCGCTGCAAGGGCCGAAGGCGCAGCGTATTCTTCAGTCCGTAACGGACGCGCCGCTCGATAAGCTGAAGCCGTTTCATTTCATCGGAGAAACGGAGGTGTGCGGCCTGCCCGTCCTCCTGTCGCGCACCGGCTATACCGGCGAAGACGGCTTCGAGCTCTATGTAGGCGCCGATTCGGCTTGCGGCTTGTGGAGCCGCCTGCTTGAAGCCGGAGAGCCCGCCGGACTGCTGCCGGCCGGACTCGGCGCGCGCGATACGCTGCGCTTTGAAGCCGCGCTGCCCTTGTACGGCCAAGAGCTGTCGGCCTCGATCAGCCCGCTGGAGGCCGGACTGCTGCCTTTCGTCAAATGGTCGAAGGGAGATTTTATCGGGCGCGATGCGCTTCGCCGCCAATTCGCCGAAGGCATTCCGCGCAGATTGGTCGGCCTGGAAATGCGGGATCGCGGCATTCCCCGCGCGCATTATCCCGTCTGCGACGACGATGTCCGGATCGGCGAAGTGACCTCCGGCACGCAGTCGCCGACATTGAAGCGAAGCCTCGGGCTCGCCTTGGTTCCGGCGGCGTATGCGGAGCCGGGAACGGAGCTGCAGGTGGACATTCGTGGCAAGCGGCTGAGAGCCGAGGTTGTCCGCACGCCTTTTTACCGCAGAGCCTGAAAGGGCGAAGAAAAGTCCCCTGCGATGCCCAGTTGATCTGCCAATCGCTGTTGAAATCGGATTCTTGACGGCCCGTCCCCGCCGTCCGCCGCAGCAGCGGATCGGCATCCGTATATCTCAAACAGAAAAGGAGCCTGAGGCCGATGAGCGGCAAGCACCGTTATTTGCCTATGACAGATGAGGACAGGGACGATATGCTGCGCACGATCGGCGCCGCATCCGTCGAAGATTTGTTCCGGGACATCCCGGCATCGATCCGCTACCAAGGCGCGCTGCCTATGTCGGAAGCGCTGGATGAGCTGTCGCTGATGAAGCATATGCAGGAGCTGGCCGATCGCAATGCGGACAGTTCCCGCCGGATCAGCTTCCTCGGCGCCGGTCTTTACGACCATCACATCCCGGCCGTCATCCGCCATATCGTCTCGCGCTCGGAGTTCTATACCGCGTATACGCCTTATCAGCCGGAGATCAGCCAAGGCGAGCTGCAGGCGATCTTCGAGTTCCAGTCGTATATATGCGAGCTGACGGGCATGGCCGTCGCCAACGCCAGCATGTACGACGGCGCGACCGCGCTGGCCGAGGCGGGAGCGCTGGCGTGCGGCGCCGCGAAGCGCAAGCAGCTCGTCGTCTCGCGGACCGTCCATCCCGAGGCGCGAGACGTGCTGCGGACGACCGCGCGCGGGCTCGGGCTGGACGTCGCCGAGATCGGTTACACCCCGGAGGGCGTCACCGATCTCGGCGAGCTGCGGGCGGCGGTGTCCTCCGCCACGGCCGCCGTCATCCTCCAGTCGCCGAATTTCTTCGGCGGACTGGAGGATATTGCCGCAGTCGAGCCGATCGTTCACGGCTCGAAGGGGCTGCTCGTCGTCAGCGCGAACCCGCTGGCGCTCGGGCTGCTTGAGGCTCCGGGCAAGCTCGGAGCCGATATCGTCGTCGGCGACGCCCAGCCGCTCGGCATCGCCCCCTCCTTCGGGGGGCCGACCTGCGGCTTCTTCGCCGTCGCCGAGCCGCTGATGCGCCGCATCCCGGGGCGAATCGTCGGCCAGACCGCCGACCGCGACGGAAGGCGCGGCTTCGTGCTGACGCTGCAGGCGCGGGAGCAGCATATACGGCGCGACAAGGCGACGTCCAACATCTGCTCCAATCAGGCGCTGCTCGCCTTGTGCGCGTCCGTCTATTTGTCCGTCATGGGCAAGACGGGCATCCGCGAGGCGGCGGCCCTGAACGTGCACAAAGCGCATTACGCCGCCAAGCGGCTCTCCGCGATACCGGGCGTGACGATGCCGTTCGCCGCCCCGTTCTTCAACGAGTTCGCGTTGAAGCTGCCGCCGGGTACGAATATTCCGGCGCTGAACCTTCGGCTGCTGGAGGCCGGATTTATCGGCGGCCTCGATCTTGAGCCTTATGACCGGGCGCTGCAGAGCCACATGCTGCTCGCGGTCACCGAGAAACGGACCCGGGACGAAATCGACGACTTCGCCGGGCGATTGGAGGAGCTCCTATGATCAAAGACAAAGCGCTGATATTCGAGATGAGCCGGCCGGGGAGAATCGCTTATTCGCTGCCGCCGTGCGACGTGCCGCAGGCCGAGCTCGGCGAGTGCATTCCGGCCGCCATGCTAAGAAGCAAGCCGGCCGAACTGCCCGAAGTATACGAAGTGGACGTCATCCGTCATTATACCGAGCTGTCGAGGCGCAACTTCGGCGTCGATAACGGCTTCTATCCGCTCGGCTCGTGCACGATGAAATACAATCCCAAAATCAACGAGGATGCGGCCCGGCTTCCGGGGTTTGCGTTCATTCACCCCTACCAGCCGGAATCCAGCGTCCAGGGGGCGCTGGAGCTGATGTATACGCTCCAGCGGGATTTGGCCGCCTTGACCGGCATGGACCAGGTTACGCTGCAGCCCGCCGCAGGCGCTCACGGCGAATGGACCGGCCTCATGATGATTCGCGCTTATCATGAGAGCCGCGGAGAGACCCGCCGCAAGGTCATCGTTCCGGATTCGTCGCACGGGACGAATCCGGCCAGCGCCGCCATCGCCGGCTTCCAGACGGTGACGATCCCGTCCAACGCGGAGGGGCTCGTCGATCTGGACGCGCTGCGTGCGGCCGTCGGGCCGGATACCGCCGCTTTGATGCTGACCAATCCGAGCACGCTCGGCCTGTTCGAGGAGCATATCGAAGAGATTGCGGAGATTGTTCATCAGGCCGGCGGCCTGCTCTATTACGACGGCGCCAACTGCAACGCGATTATGGGCATCGCGCGGCCGGGAGACATGGGCTTCGACGTCGTCCATCTGAACCTGCACAAGACGATGAGCACGCCGCACGGCGGCGGCGGACCCGGCGCAGGACCGGTCGGCGTGAAGAGCACGCTGGCGCCGTACTTGCCGAAGCCGCTCGTCGCACGGAGGGACGACGGCTCGTATTATCTCGATGCGGACCGCCCCGAATCGATCGGCAGAGTCAAAGCCTTCTGCGGCAACTTCGGCATTCTCGTCCGCGCCTACGCCTACATCCGCTCGTATGGCCCCGAGGGGCTGCGCGAGGTGTCCGAATGCGCCGTGCTGAACGCCAATTACATGATGAAGCGGCTCGCCCCGCATTACGACATCCCTTATGCCGGGCGCAGCTGCAAGCATGAATTCGTCATGTCCGGGCGCGCTCTGAAGAAATACGGCGTGCGCACGCTGGACGTCGCCAAACGGCTGCTCGACTTCGGCTACCATCCTCCGACGATTTATTTTCCGCTCAACATCGAGGAATGCCTGATGATCGAGCCTACGGAGACGGAGAGCAAGGAAACGCTCGACGCGTTTATCGAGACGATGATCCGCATCGCCCGGGAAGCCGAGGAGCAGCCGGAGCTGCTGCTGGAGGCGCCTCACGATACGCCCGTCCGCAGGCTGGACGAAACGGCGGCGGCCCGCAAGCCGGTGCTGAACTGCACCTGCGGATGAGCTGCCGCTCCACTCCCCGCGCTTCGGTGTATCATATCGTCCGGCGCTTCGCTCGCCCGCCAAAGCCGCCATAGCCGTCATAGCGTAGCCATCATAACGAAGCCGCACGGCCCGCTTCAAACCCGGCTGTCGTACGCCGCCACCGGACCGTCTACGACGTCCAAAACCGGGGCAGCCACGGCCGGTTCGCCGCCAGCAGCTCCCGGCTGCCCTCCATCGCGGCGCGGAACGTCAGCTCGTGAACGTCCCCATGCAGCCGGCACAAGCTGCCGACGGGACCCGGCAGCTCGCCGGACGGTCTCGAGACGATCCCGCTCGCCGATACATCCGCCAACGTCTCCACGACGGCTCCCCCGGATATCCACAGGAAATGGCTGCGCATCATTTCCTTAACAGTAGGGTAAGACGGGGGATTACTCCCCCGGACTCCCCGCCAAACCGTGCAAGCGGATTTCCCGCACACGGCTTTCCTTCGTCAGTTCCCCATCTTCAGGAGTGAGCCGTCTTCCTCCGTCGCCGGA
>NZ_JANYUY010000074.1 GCF_025060755.1 Paenibacillus doosanensis | reverse complement strand
GTGCTGCTACGCAACGGCCAACTCTATACGCCACGGAAGAAGGTGACGCCTGCGAAGGATTAACGCCTCCTTTGCTAAAGTCCCTGGCATAATTCCCAGTTAAAATCTGGATATTATCTCGATTTTTCGCTGGGTTTAGTTTGAGCTATCCTTTTTTCGGCACTCCCAGCTGTTACAGCCAAGAAAATTTCCAATTCCACCGATTCGGGGACTTGACATCATACCGCTGGACTTAATAAAGTGTAAACTTTAGAATAGGCTCGCTTCCTGAAGTCGCTTCCCCCCAAATATTCGAAACGGACTGATCCGGAAGCAGGTATAAGCATCATAGCTTATCCGGCCTTACAAAAACCTTACAAATTAGGCTAGTCATATAGTCCTTGGGCTCGTACGAAAGGAGCGGGCCTGGTCTTGCCCGCGTGAAATAACGCTCAGGCATAAAGTCTCATTTTCAGATAAAATGTAAAAAAGTGTTGAAAATCCTGCAGCGCCCAGTATACGATGGTATGGAATTGGTGGCAGTAATTGCTAAAAATGCCGCAAATTTAGCTGGACAGGAGAGGATTATTTCAATGTTGACCAATTCTGAACTTCGCCGGGTGGCGAGAGAATCGCTCCAAGGAAACTGGGCGGGAGCGATCGGCGCCACGATTATCGTATCGGTGATTCTAACCATTGCAGCGATGATTCCCGGGATTAACTGGCTGCTGAGCCTGATTATTGCCGGTCCGTTCTTGCTGGGACTCTTTCTGTATTTCATCAGGCTGGTCCGGGGGGAAGAGCCTAAGGTTGAAAATGTGTTTCATGGGTTCAGGCAGTTTCTCAATTCGTTCGTGCTGTATTTGCTAATCAGCATTTTCGTGACTTTGTGGATGCTGCTGCTGATCGTTCCCGGGGTGATTGCGGCGCTGCGCTATTCCCAGGCTTACTTTATCATGAACGACAATCCGGACATCAGCGGGCTGGATGCGATTCGGCAGAGCAAGCTGATGATGGATGGACACAAGATGAGATTGTTTATGCTGTGCTTAAGCTTTCTCGGATGGTTTGTGCTCGGGTTCATCTTGTTTGGCATCGGTTTGATTTGGGTAATTCCGTATTTCTACGCGGCGCTGGCGGCTTTTCACCAGGATTTGAAGCATCGTACGGAGACGTACCAAGCGAATTTCGACAGTCTGCCGATGTAAGCGTGAAGCGGCTTTAAGTCTTTATGGCATCGTTGCGGATAAGCGATCTGTCCGCCTGCTGAACATAACCGACCCGCAAGTGAAACGCCCTCTGCCTTTACCGGCCGAAGGGCGTTTTTTCTCGTTCCCGACCGCTTGACTCTCTCACTAACGTGACGGTTTATAATGAAGCGACCCGCTGAAGCCAGAAAAACGCGGAGGGAAAGAAGGAGGTATTTCAAAGTGACGAACATTGTAACGATTTCCGGCAGCCTGCGTAAACAGTCATGGAATACGGCGCTGCTGAAGGCTTGCGCGGCGTTGGCACCGGAAGGGATGAAGCTGTCGTTATATGAAGGGATAGGAGACTTGCCGCATTTTAACCCGGAAATGGATGGGGATGAGGCGGTTGCAGCCGTCGTATCTTGGCGGGAAGCGCTTCGCGCAGCCGATGCCGTCCTTGTCTGCACGCCGGAGTACGCCGCGGGAGTTCCGGGAAGTCTCAAAAACGCCTTGGATTGGATCGTATCGTCCGGGGAGTTCCTCGGCAAACCGACTGCGGTTATCAGCGCTTCTCCGTCTGCTGCGGGCGGCGAGAAGGCGCACGCTTCGCTGCTGCTGACGCTCAATATAATGAGCGCCCGCATTCCGGACGGGGCTTCGCTGCGAATCCCGTTCATCAGTAAAAAGCTGGATGCACAAGGAGGCCTCACCGACCCGGATATGGAAAAGGATCTTCGGCTTCTGCTTAACGCATTAAGCGATGCCGTTTCGAGTCCGCAGTAAGGCGATGCCGGCGCCCTCGAGTGTCTGTCCGAACGGCTGCACCGCCTGAGGCAGAGTGGTGACGGCATCCCGTTGCCACCCCGTTCGGGGGCCTTTACCTTCTATACTGCAGGGGGATTTCAAAGGCAGCCGTACCTTAGTGGGAAACGCTAGGATCATGTCTTAGTACCTCCTAATAAAAAATGCTTCCAAAATGGAGTTATTCTAGCTATAATGAAGAAAAGCTCCTATTCGGAGCTTTGCCAACGAAGTGTGGTCCTGCGTAAGAAGCAGCAGATCATACCGTTAAGGACCGCCTCCGGAGCGAGCTAGCGCAAAGGCATACTTTAACGAAAAAAAAGCCCTTAAGGCTTGTCCGGCACGTGGGGCGTGACGGAAACAAACGCTTAAGGGCTGCATGAAGGAACCACTCGAAATATTACTTGTCGGTCATCACTTGCTGATACTGGTCGTCCGACAAAATGCGCTTTGCGGTTACGAAGCGTTTCGTATAGTACGAGTCGCTAAGCTTGGTTACCGTAACGCCTTTGTTTGTCGCGGAATGGTAGAACTTACCGTCCCCGACGTAGATGCCGACATGAGAGATTCCTTTGCCATCCGTGTTATAAAACACGAGATCGCCAGGGCGAAGATCATCTTGGGCTACTGTCGTACCGATTTCTGCTTGTCCTTTTGACGTGTGAGGCAAGTCGATATCGAATTTTGCGAAAACAAAGGAAGTGTAGCCTGAGCAGTCGAAGCCCTTCGTCGTGGTTCCTGCCCACTTATAAGGCACTCCAAGTTCTTCGTTCACGGCTTGACTTAGCGGCGTTTCCGCAAAAGCGCTTCCTGCTTGAAAGCTGCAAAACAGTGCCACAGATACGGCAAATCCAAACAACTTCTTCAAAAGAAATAGTCCCCTTCCGGTGCCTACGAGGTTAGCTTAAGGGTTCGGTTGAAGGTTCCCTATGATCACTTTAAGACGAGATCAATTCACCCGGGTCTGGATCCCCCGTTTCCCAATCTGTGGAAATTCGGCAATATGTACGATTTTTTTGAGTCGAATACAATATTTCGATGAAAACCGCATTTTTCCTTCCGCTGTCACAAAAAATTCACAATTAATGCGTATTTTTTGAAACCTTTTAGAGTCGAACCATGAACATACAATAAATGTAAGGGTTTTCCTTGGGGAATGAACGAAAATTTCGCTGCAGAGGCAAGGGGAGACAGAAGAGGTTTCGACAAATGCCGATAGACTTTGACAAAAGGAAGAATGAGAAGCTAGGGGCGTTTTGCGAAGGCCTATGGATATAGGCCCTAAGGCACTGGATTTTGTAAGGGGATAGGCATGTCCGGAACATACCGGAGCTATTTTGATGCGATAAAATAAAAAAACCTTCCTTCATCACTGTAATTGTGATTCGGGAAGGTTTTTCTTACGTTCGGTCGCAGGCTCGCGCCGGGAGGCGATTGCCGGATGGCCGGAGCTCTATTCGCTCTTGGCGCTCCACAGGGCATACTGCGTCGAGATAGCCCATAGCTTGCAGAACATATGGATCAATCGGTACACCTGATAGCCGAGCAGGGCGAGAAAGCCGGTCCAGATCATAGCGGAGGCCATAACGGCCGTGGACACGGCCAAGATGACGATGAGCAGAGCTGCCGCAAGCACCAGGATCGGGAACAGATTGCGCAGGAGAAGTGTTAGAGCGAAAAGCGACGATTTGCCGCTGATCCGCCCGAACTGCAAATACATGAAGACCGTCTGCATGAGGAAGGTATACACTCCGTAGGCGATGAGCAGCGGCAGCACTTCCTGCGCGATGGCATAGATGGTGGCGTGTTTGCCGTAAATATCGACAGTCTTGGGTACGAGCCAATACAGAGGCGCAAGCTGCAAAGCGATCTGAAGGACGTACAGGAGGAAGAAGGGGAGGGCGAACTCCCTCATGCCCTGTACGAAGCGGTAGCCGGCGTTCAATTCGGTATGCTGCAGGGAGTAGTACACCCCGGCGTTAAGCAGCGGGCTCAGCAGCATGCGTGCGATAAGCAGGCACAATCCCCATCCGACATAGCTGTCGATAAGATCGGTCTTCATCAGCTGAAACTGTCCTTCGATCCAGAACATGTGGACGGCTTGCCGTTCCAGCTCCGGGCCCGGGTAGCGGTGGAGCAGGGGAACAATGATCGAGCGGATCATTTCATAGAGCGCCAGTCCCCACAATAAATTGTAGATGAATAAGGTGCAAACGACGAATGGCTGGTTCCAGGTCAGATGCCAACCGTTTTTTACCGTTTTCCACATAGGTACCGTTCACCTCACCATGCGACCCATCCGAATAAGGTCTCGATTAATTTGACGACTCCCAGATTCCAGCGAATCGACAGCTTGGAATCGACATTCGTTTTCATAAAGCTGTTAATTCGTTTGTTCTCCAGCACGATGGAATGCTGCGAATCGACGACCGCATAATCCAGCGGAGCCGTATGGTTCAGCTTGAACAGCACATCCGCGTCGATGCCGTCCCATGTTTTATCGATCTGCGAGCCGTCGGCGAAATGGAAACGGATCGGGACGTTATTGTATGTGCCGCCGAACTTTTGAATGCGTACGGTGTTTTCGTACATCGGTTGCCCGTCTCGGACGACCTTCTTCGACTGAATGTCCGTCACGGCATAGTCGACCATCAGCCCTCCGTAAATATATTGATCGAAAAAGGTGCGCCAGCTCGTTTTGGTCACATCCTCCAGCACCTTCTGAAAGTCTTCGGTCGTCGGATGCTTGAATTTCCAGCGTTGAAAATACGTTTTCATCACGCGGTCCATCGTATCTCGGCCGACCTGCTGCTCGATCGATTTGAGCACAAGCTTGGCTCGGGTGTACACATTTTCCGCGTATTGATTGTGTCCGGCATAGCTCCAGGAATTTTGCTTCAGCGCTTCGGGGGCAGTGATGTAGCTCGATTCGACGGTCAGGTTCGGCTTCACGCCGTATTCCAGCTCCATCAGCTTATCCTCCGCGTAGGAGGTGAAGCCTTCGTCGAGCCAAGCCTCCTCGAATTCGTTGCTGGCGACCATGCCGTACCAGAATTGATGACCGATTTCATGGACGATGACCCGTTCGAGCTCCAGGTCGGGCTGATCGTCGGCGGCACCCCAGCCGGTAACGAGGGTCGGGTATTCCATTCCTCCCGCGCCGTTGCCGTCCGCCGGAGGAACGACGATGGATAGCGTCGAGTAAGGGTAAGTGCCGTACCATTGCGAATAGCGGGCGAGCGCTTTTTTGGCGGCGGTCATGTAGCGGGTTTTCAAATTTTCGTGCTTGGGATCGAGATACAGCTTAATGCGTACTCCCGGGATTTGCGCCGTGGCGTACGGCTCCTCGTAATAAATGAAATTCGGCGAAGCGGCCCAAGCAAAATCGTGCACATCGTCCGAGTAGAACGAATAGGTTTTCGTCTTGCCGTCGTCGACCGGCGATTTTGTCGGGAAACCGGTGGCCGCCACCGTGTAGTTGCTGGGCACCTTGATGCGGACGTCGTAAATACCGAAATCCGCATAAAACTCGGAGTTGCCGTGATATTGATGCAAATTCCAGCCTTCGTCGCTTCTTCCCCGCACGCCCTTGGGCTCGTAGACGGCGATTTTGGGGAACCATTGGCCCGTCATAATAAAATCTCCGGCATAACCCATGCGGGCGAATACGGCCGGGAGCTTGACCGAGAATACGGATTTGAGCGTAATTTTCTCTCCGCCGCCCACAGGCTTCGGCAAAGTGACCTTGATCAGAGTACGGTCATCCTTGTTCCCGTCATCGGGCTGAACGTACTCGCCCCGGGAGAGAAGCTCCTCGCCGTCGAGCGTCTTCATACTGCTGAGTTCCATCCCGCCGACGCTGTTCTCGCTGCTTTTATCCTCGCGCAGCTTGCCGCCCGATTCTCTCATGAACGTCGTCTTTTTGGAATTGAACGCGTTGGGATACAGATGAAAGTACAGCTCCTGCACGGGAAGGTTCCCGGGGTTTTTCCACGTGAGCGTCTGGGTGCCGGATAGCGACTTGGCGTCGGCGTCGAGCTCGACGTTCATATGATATTCTACGATGCGATTGCTGAGCGGCTGCGGGGCGGGCTTCTCCACCGGCTTGGCCGGCAGACTGGGCGGTGCGGGAGGCAAGCCCGGTTCGTTCAGCAGCGAGGCTGCGGGCTTCGCCAGCGGCTGCGGCTGAAGCCCGAGCGAGGAGCCGTCGGCTTGGGATAAATCATATTGAAACGTTGGAAATTCAGGCTCTCCTTTGACGGAGGAGGAATCGAAAGTAACGGGATTTGGCGCCAGAGAGCCGATCAAGTTCGTACCTTGCCCTATGTCGGAGAAGAGAGTGAGTTGCGCCTCAGGATGGCCAGCCGGCAGGGCTTGGCTTACAAACGTGGCTCCGCTGGCTAGTACGATAACCAAACACCATTGCGCAAGTCGGTTGCCAAAAACATTTTTCATCTATTTTTCACCCCGTTGACAAGCATCTACAGCATGTATATGTTTGTGGGACGAGGATTATTTCTACCGGCCGGAAAAGAAATTTTGCAACCCCGGCAGGACGCTTTGCGCCGATCCGGTGCAGGCGAGAGACAGCGGCGGCGCAGCCGGAAAACCATATTTTTTCGGATGCACTGGAAATGAGGGTCGCTTTTTAGATAAAATAGAAGAAGTGAGCAATGTTATCTTGTAAAATGGATGGTGCCTTCGATGGATATAAATAAAGACCAGGCGGCGGAGAAGCCGAAGAAATTAAATTCCTTGAATATCGTGGCGGGCAAAAAGGAGCATAAAGGCTTCGGAGCCGGATCGATCGACTTAAGCCAATTGTCCAGCGTCATTATCGACGGAGACGAGGCTTATTTGGATATGGGCGCTCTGCACGCGAAGAGCAAGGTGGAAAAGGGAATCAAGTTTTCGACGAACAAGGAGGACGTGCCGAACGGACGTACTTGCTGGATCGTATGGGTAGCGGCGGACCGCCGCGAAACCGGCTCGTATTATGCCGGAGTGACCGCTTGCGAAATGACGGTGGACCCGGAAGCGCGACGCGGGTGGAAAATATTGGCCGACCATGTCAACCGGATGGACTATGCGCTAAAACGCCGCATTATGGTCGATAACTTGGGAGATCGCGAGAAGGCCGCGCTAACAAAATTGCTGATGGAGTACAACCCCGACATGTGGAAAAACTCCGACGAGACGCTAAAGGAAGCGCTGGCATAAATTGTGTACATTATGTGACTTCCATTGTATAAGGTAGCGAGAGCGATGTATACTAATCCTCAGTATATGCAACATATACTAGGACAGCAAAGAGGCAGACCGAAAGGTCTGCCTCTTTGTGCTGCCTGGCGTGCGCCCCGCCCCGCGGGTCATTCGTCCTTCAGCCCGCGGTAGCGCGCGGTTCGCAGCTCGCGAACGTAAGGTTCCAGCTGGGGCATTCGGGCCTGCTCCGCCATGTTGACGGCCAGCTCAATATCGTAAGGGACGCGCAGCAGCTGAATGGAAAAAGGCGCGGCGTCCTGATCGCCTAAAGCCCCTTCCAAAACGGCGTAGGACGCGGAAGCCATATCGAGCGGGTTGCCCACGCTCCCCGTGTTGAACAGAGTGCGGCCCTTCAAGTTTTGCATATAAGCGTTATGAATATCTCCGTACCCGACGACGTCCGGCAGCGATTCGCCGTAAGGAGCTCCGGTTCTGTCGGTATTATTGAACATAGCCAGCCGGCTATCGAGCGAATCCCACGGCTGTACGCGGGTGTAGACGCTGACGGGAGAAGCGTGGAAGAGCCGGATTCGCTTGCCGCTCATCGTGAAGTCATGGGAGAACGGCAGCGTCTTAAGCCAGTCCAACCGCTCCTCTCCCAACCGCCGCTGATGCCAGCGCAAGTCCTCGTTGCCGTTCGGCTTGGCCATCAGATGGTCCCAGTTGCCCATGATGACAAGCTCGCAAACGTCCCGAATCCGGTCGACCGATTCCGCCGGGTTAGGACCTTTGCCGACCAGATCGCCCAGGCAGTACAACGTTGTGATGCCGCGCCGGCTTATATCGTCCAGCACTGCTTGAAGCGCGGGAATATTGCCGTGGATGTCCGAGATGACAGCTATTTGTTGCATATGCAGCCCTCCTTGACCATCTGATAAAATACGATTGCCCATCCTCTGGGAGAAGTGCGTCGCACTCTGGCGTGAAGCGTTAGACCGGGTCCTCCGGCGCATATCCGAGTTCTTCGGACGTAATCGCATACAGGTTATGATCTTCCCATACCCCATGAATATGCAAATAGTTACGGGCTAAGCCCTCATAGCGGAAGCCGGCCTTTTCCAGCACGCGAATGGAAGGGATATTGCGCGGCATGACCGCTCCTTGCACCCGATGCAGCTTCAATCCGAAGAAGGCGTACTGCACGGCCAGCTTCACCGCCAGCGTCATATGCCCCCGGCCCGTAAAGCGGAAATCCATAAAGTAGCCGATATTGGCGTTCTGCCACGGCCCCCGAAACACCGACGTCAAGGAGATGCGTCCGATGAGGCGGTCTTCTTCACGGAGGAAAATACCGAAAATGTAACTCTTATCGCGCTCCGAGTCAAGCAGATTGTTGCGGATTTGCTCTTCCTGAAAAGCTAACGTAAACTGATCGTCCGAACGCAGCGGCTCGAAGGGCCGATGATAATCCCGATTGGCCGCGCGCAGCTCCTGCAGGGCGGGGGCGTCGGATAAGACCAGCGGTCGAAGATGAATGGGGCCGGATTGCAGAATCATGCCGCAGCTCTCCTTTCGTTTACGGATGCTTGCCGTCCAGAGTCTCCCTTCCGTCCGCCGACGAAACCGGGATCGGATCGCCCAAATAAGTCGGCTTCGGCTTCAGCAGATGGACATACAGGAAATCTTTGTTGCGGGCCAGTACTTCTCTTGCTTCGAAGCGCGGCATGCCGGCATACCGCTGCTTGTCCGAGGCGACGCCGTAAGCGTCCAAGCCCATCTGACGAGCCTCGTAAACCGCGCGCATCAGATGGTACTGCTGGGTAACGATAAGCAGCTTCTTCGTCTGGAAAATATCCCTGGCTCGATACATGCTCTCATAGGTGCTGAAGCCGGCGTGGTCCATGAAAATATGCTGCGCTGGAATATTTCTTTGCTCCAAAAATCGCCGCATCGTGTTCACTTCGTCGTACGTGATCTGGCCGTGATCGCCGCTGACGATGAATTTGGAAGCTTTGCCCGCCTTGTGCAGCTCAAGCCCGACCTCGAGCCGGTCATTCAGCATGCTGGATACCGAGCCGTCCGGGTATACGCGCGCTCCGAGTACAAGGATGGCGTCGGCTTCGGGAGCATCCTGAACGCCGACAATATAAGGCGCTGCCGCAGATTGCACGTACGCGTTGATGCCGAGCGCGCAGGCGACCGGAGCGGCCAACAGCAGAATAAGCAGCAGCAGCACTTTTTTATTCCATAATAAAGGATTTGCACTGCGAAGCAAGTCCGCTGTTTTCCGGCCGCTTCGCATACCCGAATAGCGCCGCGGAATCAGCGGCCGCAGCTCCGGCCGGCCTGCGCTGCGTTTCCGGCTCCTTCGAAACCGGGCGGCCCAATTCGCAATGATGCTGCGTAACCTTAGTTTCAACATACGGATTATCATTCCCTTTAGCTTACTATGGATTATTGCCTGTCTCGGCAAAGGAGTACGATGATCGGAAAGATAGTGCGTTCCCGAGCTTATCTTGGTGCGTCAGGTCGCAGCCGCAGCCGTTCCAGCTCGGCGCGGATGCGGTCCGGGAGCGGCTCTTCGAGCAGAAGCCGCAGCGCCTCCCGGTCCGCTCCGTGTTCACGTAAATAAGCGAGCAGCAGCGCGGCTTTGGATTGCCGTCCCATCAGGGCATAAGCGACGGCCCATACTTCCGGGCTGCCGATGCGGATGCCATGCCAGACGGCGCTCGTTAGAACGGGCAGGCGGACCACCCCCGAGTCGCTGTGGACGGCGAAGCGGCCGATAATGTCGAAGGGCGGGGCGCTGTCCGGGATGGACAAGCGGCATTCGCTGGCAAACGGATAGTCCCCGCTCGGCGCGACAATGCAGGAAAAATCCTGCAGGGCAGCAGTAAGTTCTTCCTGCGACGCTTCCGTCGTAAAGTCCCAATCGTTCACCTTATCCGCGAGCCCTAGGCTGCATAGCAGGCCGCTGCCGCCGGAGGCATAGGCGATGCCGGAGCTCTCCAGGCGATCGGCGACGGCCCGGACGGAGGATAAGCGGATGTTCATAAGCAGAAGCCTCCTTCGGTGGGCGTTCTTGGTGCCAAAGACAACCAAGCCGCACCGATGAAGGATGCGGCTTGGAATGCTGCGCGCCAAGTGTATATTACCAGAATAAGGGGGACGAGGCGGGATTTCAAGCGGTTCATGAAGAAGGGCGGCCGCTTAAATTAAACTAAGCGGTCCGCCCAAAGGCATTCTAATCGTTCCACCAGCGCTTCAAATCTTCCCACCAAGTGCCGTTGCCCTTCGGTTTCGCCGGTTTGGCGCTGTCCTGCTTCTGCTCCGTGCAGTAAGCGGTCGGCTGAGTCCCTTCGACGAAAGCCTCCATCCGGGAATTGGGGCAATCGCTGTTCGCCAGCTTGCCGGTGGCCGGATCGATATACACGTTAGCGACCCCGTCCGGGATCGGGAACAGCTTCGGCGGCACCGACTCCAGCGCTTTTTCCGTGAACTCGGCAAAGATCGGCGCGGCCAGATGAGATTCCACGGCATTGATCTGCCGCCCTTTGTCGTAGCCGACCCAGACGGCGGTGGACAGCTCGGGCGTGTAGCCGACGAGCCAAGCGTCCGTATCGGTCGTCCCCGTCTTGCCGGCAACCGGACGTTTTAACACCGAGGAGACGCGGCTGCCGGTGCCGCCGTTTTCAAACACGCTTTCCATCAGCTGGGTCATGACGTACGTGTACGGCGGCTCGATCACCTGTTCCTTGGCCGGATTGGCTTCGTAGAGAATTTTGCCCCGGCTGTCCTCGATGCGCACGATGACTGTCGGCTCCACTCGCAGCCCTTGATTGGCGAAGATGCCGAAGGCCGAGGCCATCTCATAAGGGCTTACGGGGAACGTGCCGAGCGCCAGCGAGGGCAGCGGCTGCATCGGACTGTTGATCCCCATCTTGCGGGCCATCGCGATGACATTGTCCGGCCCGACGTCGAGAATCGTATGAACCGCGAAGATGTTATCCGACTTGGCGATCGCCTGCCGCAGATCGATCCAGTCGTAATATTTGTTGTCGAAGTTGCTTGGCGTGTATGTCTTTCGACCGCTGTCGTAGGTGAAGGTAGTCGGCTCGCTCTTGAACTGTGTAAGCGGCGTGTACTGCTTCTGCTGCAGCGCTGTGACGTACATGATCGGCTTGAACGACGAGCCGGGCTGCCGGGTGTTGCTCAGCGCCCGGTTGAACTGATTCTCATTGTAATTGCGTCCTCCCACCATCGCTTTGACATAGCCGCTGCGCGGATCGACGGCGACCAAGGCGGCCTGCAGATCGTTGTAGCCGCTAAGCTGCGAGGACACGGTTTCTTCGGCGATCTTTTGTGCGGCCGCGTCGAGCGTCGTATAAATTTTTAGCCCGCTGTCGTCGAACTGATCCTCGTCGATGCCGAGCAATTCGGTCGCTGTGCTGCGCACGTAGTCGCGAAAGTAGCCGGCGATGGCCGGTTTCTTCGGCTCGAGCGGCAGTATGTTCAGCGGCTCCTTGGCCGCTTGATCCGCCTGCTGCTGCGTGATGTCGCCGGTGGCCACCATCGTCTGAAGCACGGTCTCCTGCCGGTCTTTGGAGCTTTTCAGATCGTAGTAGGGAGAGTAGTAGCGCGGCCCTTTGGGGATGCCGGCCAGCATGGCGCTCTCGGCCAAAGTCAGGTCTTTGGCGTCCTTGCCGAAGAACAGCTTCGAAGCCGCTTCGATCCCGTAAGTGGAGTGACCGTAATAAATCTGGTTCAAGTATTCCTCGAGAATTTGGTCCTTGGTCATGTGCAGCTCCATCTGCACCGCATAATACGTCTCCTTCACCTTCCTCGACCAGGTGCGCTCGTGCGACAAGTAGAGATTGCGCGCGAGCTGCTGCGTAATTGTGCCCGCCCCTTGAACCTTAGCCATATGCTGCAGGTTAACGACGGCGGCTCGTGCGATGCCGCGAAGGTCGAAGCCGTAGTGATGATAGAAGTTGCGGTCCTCGATCGCGAGCGTCGCATGAATGAGATCGGGAGAAATGTCCGCAAGCGGCACGGGCTGCATGTTCTTGCCGTCGTTCAGCGTCTCTATGACTTCTCCGTGGATGTCGTACATTTCCGTAGCGGGCCCCATCTTCGATACGGGGAGCGCTTGGGAGCGCATATATAAGAGCAGGATAAAGATGACGGCTACGCATAAAATAATAGATGAAAACATGAGAGAAGCCGTCGTTTTCATTTTGCGGAACCAAGGAAATACGTCGGGTTCGGCGGCCCGGTTCTTTTTCGCGTCGGACACGTTCATCCATCCTTTCGTTATGTATTTCAAACAACCGCTTATTTTCCAGTATGGAAAAACATAGAAAGCGATATTCACTTTGGCGCCGTTCTAAGGTTAATTTTTTTTGAACATCCCGATTTTGGCCTTGCATGTATTTGCATTTTCGGACGGATACACTATAATACAATTTGATACAAAAGCGAGTGGTGCATAGCGCAAAAATCCGAATCGTTTGGGACTGCACAAGCACGGCTTGCCGGCGTAATCTCCAGCCACGAACTTACGATAAAACATGGCGAAAAAAGCTCCGAGATCGCTCACTTTTTATGGAAAGGCCTCGCTTGAGGCAGTCTTATTACAATATAGAACGGCATGATAAGGAAGGAAGGGTGATTGCTTATGGAATTATGGTACACGGAGAAGCAAACCGAGAAATTCGGCATTACGGCGAAAATTAGCCGGACGCTGGTAACGGAGAAAACCGACTTTCAGGATCTCGCGATGATCGATACGGAACAGTTCGGGCGCATGCTCGTACTGGATGGTATGGTCATGACCACGGTGAAAGATGAATTCGTCTACCACGAAATGGTTGCTCATCCGGCTCTTTATACGCATCCGAATCCTAAGCATGTGCTTGTTGTCGGCGGCGGCGACGGCGGCGTCATCCGCGAAGTGCTGAAGCATCCGGAAGTCGAGAAGGCGGTTCTGGTCGAGATCGACGGCAAAGTCATCGAGTACTCCAAGCAATATTTGCCTGAAATTGCGGGCGAGCTGGACAACCCCCGCGTCGAAGTGATCGTCAATGACGGGTATATGCATATCCATGACCATAAAAATACATACGACGTCATTATGGTCGACTCGACGGAGCCTGTGGGCCCGGCCGTAGAATTGTTTACCCGGGGATTTTACCAAGGCATCTTCGAAGCGCTGAAGGATGACGGCATCTTCGTCGCCCAAACGGACAACCCTTGGTTCAAAGCCGATTTGATCCAGACGGTAAACCGCGACGTGAAAGAAATTTTCCCTATCGTACGCGTCTACTGCGCGAACATTCCGACGTATCCGAGCGGCCTGTGGACCTTCACGCTGGGCAGCAAAAAATACGATCCGCTGCAAGTCGACGAAACGAACATTCCGGACATCGATACGAAATACTATACGCCAAGATTGCATAAAGCGGCGTTCGTGCTCCCTAAATTTGTAGAAGATTTGTGCAAATAAGCCAGTTTCATCCAATATTGTATTAAGGAAGTGTCAATTATGCGTTTGGATCAAGCCTATTCCGGCAACGTGTTTATATTAAGCTCGGACAATTACGAAGCGTCCCGCGCGGTCATTTACGGGATGCCGATGGACTTCACCGTCAGCTTCCGTCCCGGTTCCCGGTTCGGCCCGGCCCGTATCCGCGAAGTATCCATCGGTCTTGAAGAATACAGCCCTTATTTGGACAAAAGCTTGGAGGATATCACGTTCTTCGATGCGGGCGATCTGCTGCTGCCGTTCGGCAACGCGGCCCGGAGCTTGGAGATTATCGGAGAATACGTGCGCGGTCTGCTGAACGACGGCAAGTTCCCGCTCGGTCTCGGCGGCGAGCATCTGGTTTCGTGGCCGGTATTCCGCGAGGTTTACGCCAAATATCCGGATTTGGCGATCGTTCACTTCGACGCTCACGCCGATTTGCGCGAGCAGTACGAAGGCGAGCCGTTGTCGCACTCGACGCCGCTGCGCAAGGCCGCGGGCCTTATCGGCGGCAAAAACGTTTACCAATTCGGCATTCGCTCCGGTTCCCGGGAAGAATTCCGCTATGCCCGCGAGAACATCAACTTCCACCCGTTCGAAGTGCTGGAGCCTTTGAAAAAAGTACTGCCTGAGCTGGCCGGTCGTCCGATTTATTTGACGATCGACATCGACGTGCTCGATCCTTCCTGCGCGCCGGGTACCGGCACGGCGGAAGCGGGCGGCATTACGTCGAAGGAGCTGCTTGCGGCGATTCATGCGATGGCCGGCGCTGGCTTGAATGTCGTCGGCGCGGACGTTGTAGAGGTGGCTCCTGCCTACGATCCTACGGAACAAACCCAGATCGTAGCGGCGAAGCTGATTCGTGAAATTTTGCTCGGACTTGTTAAATAATGGATTTATTATAAAAGGACAGCTTCCTTGCCTCTGTACATCGGTTCAGAGGAGGGAAGCTGTCTTTATTTGTTGTTTAGGAAATGATGCGCAGCAATTTCCTGTGGATATCCGGTGGCTCCCCCGAAAGTAATGTCTACCCATAGAACGATCCCAGAGGAATGGTTAGACGCCGATCCAGCTTAGGCTGGATGCGGACGGAATAAGCTTCAGAGCATCACGTCACTACCCTGGAAATTACTCTTGGTACCCCATTTCCATTGTCTGTGGTGCCGCGTCGGCGGCATGGATGGCTTTTGGAGGATTTGTTCCGTGATATCATTTAGTGAATTTCGGGGCTGCTCTAAAAGGGGGGTGAAAAAGTCCGCTGCGGCGCCCATGTGATCTTCCAATCGGATTTTTTGATGGTTATTTCCTTTTTTCATGTTCGCAGCGTTTGGAATCCGGCTGCAAGCTAGGTTTCATCTGCGAAAATGGCGCTTACATAGCTCCGAATCGCTTTCTATGGAGGATTTGCCAACAAAATAGCTGCATCTGTGTCCGTTGCGGGTGTACTGCGCCACTGAAGGGGCGCCGACCGCGCATCCGAAAGCATCTTCCGATCGCTCTAGCCCGTGAAACGGGCGAAATCCGGGACAAAGGCGACCGCTTTGCTTCTCCAGATTGCTCTCGCTGCTGAGTCCGCTTTTTCACCAGGCTTCTAAAGCGAGCGAAGCTTATCCCCGGTGAAGCGTAAAGACGGTCAGCTCGGGCCGGCAGCAGAAGCGAACGGGATAGACCGACACGCCGATTCCGCGGTTCGTGTACACCTGCAGCTTGCCGTCGCCCAAGACGTATAGTCCGTCGACATACTTTTGCCCGTAGGTCGGCGTAACGATATGACCGTAGAAGGGCAGGCGCACCTGGCCGCCATGGCTGTGCCCCGACAGCTGCAAATCGACCGGATGCTGCAATGCGATGTCGGCGAAGTCCGGGCAATGCGACAGCAGCAGTACGCATTCGTCCGCCGGGACGCCTCGCAGCGCCGCGGGCAGATCCGGTTGTCCGTCCCACATATCGTCGACGCCGCTGAGCCATAGACGGTCGCCGCCCCGTTGCAGCACGGTGGAACGATTGATTAGCACATCGAAGCCGCCATCCTTCATCACCTGCACGACTTGCTTCGTTTGCCTTCCGTAGTAGTCGTGATTGCCGAGAACCGCCGCTTTACCGAACGGGGCCTGCAGGCGCGAGAGCTCGCGTACGGTGGCGGGGCCGTCCGAGCCGATGGCATAATCGTATAAATCCCCGGTGAAGACGATCAGATCGGGGCTGTGGGACTGGATCGTATCGACCAATCCGGCGAGTTGGTCTGTCGTATAATGGAAGCCCAGATGGACATCGCTGAACTGGACGATCTTGATGCGGTCGAAGGCCGGAGGGAGCCGCTTCAGCGAAAGGGCTACCTGGTTGACGCGTAGCCAGCCGGGCTCTGCGTACCGGGCGTAGCCGTAACCGGCGACGGACGCGGCGGTCAGACCGGCCAGCGCGGAGACGGTTTTTTTCAGAAACGACCGTCGGCTTAAGTTCGATGCCATTGGAATGGATTCACTCTCCCTTACAGTCATTTTAGCAAGAATAAGGGACAGACGCCCGAATCCGGCAATGAGTTGCTAGAGCAAGCGGTGAATTTTGCGAAAATGGTTCGGCGTAACGCCTTCCTGCTGTTTGAACAGCTTAATGAAATAGCTGCTGTCTTCGTAGCCGACCCGCCCGGCCACCTCGCGCACCCCCAGCTCGGGCCGCTGCAGCAGAAGCTCTTTGGCTTTGCGCAGCCGATAGCGCGTCAAGTAAGCGATGGGACGAAGCCCGAGCGCTTGCTGGAACAGCAGGCACGTATGCTGCGGCGTCACTCTCAGCCGCTCGGCGAGCTGCTGCAGGCTGATCGGCTCGTGGTAATGCTCCTCGATATAGAGAAAGGCGGGGGCGAGCTGTTCCGCATGCTGTTTCTTGGTGCGAACTTCGGAGCGGGAGGCGTACAAAAACAAGTCCAGCAGCAGCTGGTAGCCGATTGCGGAGCATTCCGCACCACGCAGCGGATCGGCGGATTGGAGCAAGGATACAATCGTATTGATTTTATTCAATGTTGCGTCAGGATGGGTGACATACAGTACGGTCGAAGCGTCCAGATGCATCGAAGCGAGCAGCTCGGCCATATGCGCCCCGTTGAATGTAACCCACTTGACGGTCCAGGGCTGGCGCACGGGAGCGTAGCCGTGGCGTTCGTTCGGGAGCAGGAACATGCCTTGGCCCGGGTTTACGGTGTGCAGCTTACCGCCGACATCGACCTGGCCCGAGCCGCTGACCGTTTGAATCCATTGATAATCCGGGAACCCTTTTTCCCGCAGCATCGGCTCCTGATTGCGCCAGCCTCCGGCATTCGTAATGTAGATGGGAAACCGCAGGTCCATCTCCGTAATGACTCCGAACACATTGTAATCCATGATGCATCGCCCCGCTTTGGTATGGATATGAATATCTTCATATTAACAAGAAAATGATTCGATTGAAAAGGGGATGGAGATGGTCGTATCCTATGCATATGATCTGATTTTACAGAGGAGGGCCTAGTATGTCCGTTTCCAAAAATGTTAAACTGCCGCATCTGTTTTACGGCGGCGATTACAATCCGGAGCAGTGGCCGGAGGAAGTGTGGAAAGACGATATGCGACTGATGAAGAAAGCCGGAGTCAACATCGTGAGCATCGGCATCTTTAGCTGGGCCGCCCTGCAGCCCGGACCGGACTCATACGATTTCGCCTGGATGGATCGGCTGATGGACTTGCTGGCGGAGAGCGGCATTATGGCCGACTTGGCGACGGCTACCGCATCGCCTCCGGCATGGATGGCCAAGCTGCACCCGGAATCGCTGCCGGTGGACGAGAACGGAGCCCGCTACGCACAAGGCTCCCGCCAGCACTATTGCCCGAACAGCAAGGCGTTCCGGCTGTACGGCCAGCGTCTCGTGCGCAAGCTCGCGGAGCGGTACAAGGACCATCCGGCGCTGGCGATGTGGCATATTAACAATGAATATGCGTGCCATATTTCCCGCTGCTTCTGCGACGAGTGCACGCGCGAGTTCCGGGTGTGGCTGGAGAAGCGGTACGGCACGCTGGACGAGCTCAACGCCCGCTGGGGCACGAACTTCTGGAGCCAGAAGTATTACGGCTGGGATGAAATCGGTCTGCCCGGCAAAACGCCGACCTATGCAAATCCGGGACAGCAGCTCGACTATATGCGCTTCATGTCCGACAGCCTGCTGGACGCTTATCTCGGCGAGTATCGCATCTTGAAGGAGATTACGCCGGAGCTGCCTATCATGACGAATTTGATGGGAGCTTTCAAGCCGCTGGACCAATTCGAGTGGGCTAAGCATATGGATGTGATTACTTGGGACAGCTATCCGGAGCCGACCGCGGGAATCCCGGTATTCGCCGCCATGCAGCATGATTTGATGCGCGGGCTGAAAGCCGGACAGCCGTTCATTCTGATGGAGCAGGTGACGAGTCAGGTGAACTGGCGCCAGCAAAATCCGCTGAAGCGTCCGGGGGTCATGCGCCTGTGGAGCTATCAGACGATTGCCCACGGAGGCGACGGCGTTATGTTCTTCCAGTGGCGCCAATCGAAAGCGGGCGCGGAGAAATTCCACGGGGCGATGGTGACGCATACCGGCGACGAGAACAGCCGCATTTACCGCGAGGTGGAGCAGCTCGGCCAAGAGCTAAGACGATTGGATGCGCTTGTCGACGCACGAGTCGAGGCGGAAGTGGCCATCATCTTCGATTGGCATAACTGGTGGGCGCTGGAGCTTGATTCCAAGCCGAGCCGCGACGTCTTATATTTGGAGCAGATCAAGCAGTATTACAAGGCGCTGTTCGAGCGCAATGTCGGCGTCGATTTCGTGCGGCCGGACGCCGATTTGAGCCGCTACAAGCTGGTGCTTGCTCCCGCGCTGTACATGATCGCGCCGGGCGTTCAAGCGAATTTGGAGGCGTACGTCCAAGGCGGCGGCACGCTGCTTACGACTTTCTTTAGCGGCATCGTCGACGAGAATGACCGCATCCATCTGGGCGGCTATCCGGCTCCGCTGAGGAAGCTTCTTGGCCTCTGCGTCGAGGAATTCGACCCGATGCTGCCGGGACAGACGAACGGGATCTCGGTACCCGGCTTCGGGGATCTGCGCGGCGAATTCGCCTGCAATTTATGGGCCGACTTGATCCGGCTGGAGGGGGCGCAGCCGATCGCTGCCTTCACCACGGACTTCTTCGCCGGTTCTCCGGCTGTGACGCGGCATACGTTCGGGCAAGGGAAGGCTTACTATGTCGGAACGCAGGCCGAAGCCGGCTTCACGTCCGGCCTGATCGGCGCGATTCTCGGCGAGGCGGGCGTGCAAGCGCCGCTTGAAGCTCCCGCCGGCGTTGAGCTGAGCGTACGCCGCGGCGCGGACGGAGCGCGGTACTTGTTCGCGCTCAATCATAACGCTTCCGCCGTGCAGGCCGAGCTGCCGGAAGGCCGGTTCGCCGACCTGATCAGCGGCCGCGAGCTCGCAGGTTCCCTGGAGCTGGCGCCGAACGAGGTCGTCATTTTGCAGAAGCGGCAATAAACGGATTGAAAAAGACCGCTCCTTTCGTTACACTTTTGGTGTGACAGGAGGAGCGGAACATGAATCGGAATATGGATACGAAGCGGCCGGTCAAGGTGTCCATCGAAAGCTTGATGGACGGTCAATCGGTCCGTCAGCAGGCGGAGGGAGACTTGTACCTGAAGGGCGGCCGCTATTATTTGCGTTATAACGAAGAAGATCCCGAGATGAAAGGGACCGTCACGACGATGAAGCTGGAAGAAACGCGGATCTGGATCGCACGCAGCGGCAGCGTTCGTTCGGAGCAGACGTTCGTCGTGGGGCAGCGCTGCCGGGGCTCGTACGAAACTCCGCAAGGCAGCCTGGAGCTGCATACGGTCACGAGCTCGATGTCGGCCGAGCTGTCGGAAGGACTGGGCACCGTGGAATGGAGCTACGAACTGTTTGTCCAAGGCGAGCCTACGGGCGTCTTCCGCCTTCGCCTTACGATAGCGGAGCGGTAAAAGCTTGGCGCAGCCGGCGTTATAAAGAGCAAAAAGGCTTCAAGCAGCCGCTTAACCGCTGCTTGAGGCCTTTTTGCTTACGGCGCCGACAGCTCTCAGCGCGTTAACCTCTTTAATTCCGAGCCCCGATTTGCTGGCTTTGAGGATCATTTTAGCGTTTTTCTTGATGAGCGATTTCACCTGTCCCGGCTTTAAACCCGGCTTGCGGGCCAGCATTAGCGCGATGACCCCGGTCACATGAGAGGTGGCCATCGAGGTGCCGCTCAGCTCGTGGTATTTGCCGCGGAGCCAGGTCGAATATACCTTTTCTCCGGGGGCGTAGATGTCGATCTTTCTGCTGATATTGCTGAACGGGGCGATATAGCCGCGGCGGGTGGTTGCGCCGACCGCGATAACCTGGCGCAGTCTGGCCGGGTAATCGATGCCCGCTTTTTTGCCTTCGTTGCCAGAGGAAGCCACAACGATGACGCCGGAATCGTGGGCGTTGCGAATAGCCGATTCCAGTGCCTTGCTGTATGATTTCATCCCGAAGCTCATATTGATGATATGGAGCTGGTTTCTGACGCACCAGTCGATCCCGTTAATAATATCGGAGACGTAGGCGCTTCCCTGGTGGTCGAACGCCTTCACCGGATGGATAAGCGCCTGCGGCGCGACGCCGACAATGCCCCGCTGCTTGCTGGACGCGGCGATCGTACCGGCGATATGCGTGCCGTGGCCGTTATCGTCATTGGGCATCAAGTAGCGGTTGAGCAGATTGACGCCGTACGACAGACAATTGCGCAGATCCGGGTGCGTATAGTCGGCCCCGGTATCGATGACTCCGATATGAATCCGATCTCCTCTGGATTTGCTCCAGGCCTGCGGGGCCCGAATATGCTTAATGCCCCACGGAATACTTGGAGCTTCGCTGATGGATTTGCCGTTGGGCGGCTGAATGGCGGTAGTCGCTTTATGCGCGTGTACCGTCATACGGATATCGGTTTCTATGGATTGAATCCATGGGATGTCTTGGAAAAGCCCGGGATTTTGCAGCGTACAGGAAAGTGCTTGGATGATTTGGAGCGGTTGAACGTGTTCCAGACGGGGCCATGCCGCTTTCAGACGGTCGATATGGTGAAGACATTCCGAATAATAGTCCTTGTCGGTGAAGCGAATAATATGCTTGCAATCGGCGTTCTCGGCGCCTGCCATGGCTTGATGAAGCCACTCTACGAACGTGGATGGTTTCATTAGCGGATCGTCCTCCCCCCCATGTGAGGCCTGGAATCAACACTTTTCAATATGGTATGTGGGGATACGTCCGGCGGCTTGTGCACCTAACCTTTATGAAAATAATTGGGTCATCACCCGTGTCATTAATGGAAAACGCACATACGATAAATAGAGAGAGTCATGCGATTCTCTTCGGTGTGTATAAGGGCTGGGAAGGCGAGCAAGCGCACGTCTCCGGCGGATACAGTCAAAGGCGAAGGTACCCTCCTTCGCTTCTTTCTTTTTTTTACGGGCCTGCGCAGACTCCTAGTTGCTTTTTTATATAAAATAAGGTTTACTAAATGAGTATAATGGATATTATGAGTTAGGACTCTTGTAAAACGTTCGAAGGGATGTGCTTGGATGAGTGCACAGTACACTCTCAAGGTCGGTGCGGAGCAGGCTAAGGAAATGCCGATGGTCGATCTTGCATTTGAATTGCTGAAAGCGGCTAATACGCCTTTTTATTACCGGGATTTAATGGCGGAAATCGCCAAAATTAAAGGCCTCTCTGAAGACGATGTCATGCAGGTTATCGCTCAACTATATACGGATATCAACATTGACGGCAGGTTCGCCTGCGTCGGAACCAACTTGTGGGGATTGAAGCGCTGGTATCCGGTGGAGAAGTCCGAGGATGCGGTTGGCAGCGGCAAACGTCCGCGGATCATCAACGACGAGGACGACGATATGGACGAAGAAGACTTGTTCGCCGAGGAAGAGGACGTATTTACCGAAGAGGAAGATTACGACTCCTTCGACAAGGTTCGCGACGAAGACGACTTCGATTCCGAAGAAGAGGCTGAGGAAGACTCCGAGTTCTTCGAAGAGGAAGAGATAGAAGAAGAGGAGCTGGAGGACGCCGACTTGGAAGAAGAGCTGGACGAGGATTCGGAAGAGTCCGAAGAGGAAGAATTCGAAGACGAAGAGGAAGAAGAAGAGAAATAAATCCAAATGCCCCCTTCACTTGACAGCGATCACCCAATCAGAGTAAACTATTTTTTGGGCTTTTGAAAAGAACGTATCATGACGTATGTCTTGAATATAAAGTGCCCCGCGCAAGTCGGGGCGCTTTTTTTCTTTTTTTCGGGGGATTTTTCGGTGGGGCCGCTCAAGCGAAGCCGCGGGGAGATTTTGCTCCGGCGCGCCCTTTTTCCGTTTATGGGAACTGATTTCGCGCAATACTATCATTAATTGGAGGTTACATACATGACCAAGTATATTTTCGTCACAGGAGGCGTCGTTTCCTCGCTCGGCAAGGGGATTACAGCCGCTTCGCTCGGAAGACTGCTTAAAAATCGGGGTCTGAAGGTTACCATTCAAAAATTCGATCCTTACATTAACGTAGACCCGGGAACGATGAGTCCTTACCAGCACGGCGAAGTGTTCGTTACCGACGACGGCGCGGAAACCGATTTGGACCTGGGCCACTATGAGCGTTTTATCGATATTAATCTGTCCAAGAACAGCAACGTAACGACCGGCAAAATTTATTCCTCCGTCATCACCAAAGAACGCCGCGGCGAATATTTGGGCGGTACCGTACAGGTAATCCCGCATATTACCAATGAAATTAAAGACCGCGTTTTTCGCGCGGGACGCGAAGCGCAATCCGATGTGGTTATTACCGAAATCGGCGGTACGGTAGGCGATATCGAGAGTTTGCCGTTTATCGAGGCGATTCGCCAGATCAAGAGCGACATCGGACGCGAGAATGTGATGTACATTCACGTTACGCTTATTCCTTATTTGAAAGCGGCCGGAGAAGTGAAGACGAAGCCGACCCAGCACAGCGTCAAGGAGCTGCGCAGCATCGGCATTCAGCCTCATGTGGTCGTTTGCCGTACGGAGCATCCGCTTTCCGACGATATGAAGCGCAAGCTGGCGCTGTTCTGCGACATTGACGAAGGAGCCGTTGTGGAATGTCTGGACGCCGATACTTTGTACGAAGTGCCGATGATGCTCCGCGAGCAAGGGCTTGACGATATCGTTGTCAACCACCTGAAGCTGACGACCAACGAGCCTGATATGGCCGAATGGGAAAGCCTCGTACAGCGTGTCAAATCGCTCAAGTATACGACGGAAATCGCTATTGTAGGTAAATATGTCGCTCTTCACGACGCTTATTTGAGCATTGTCGAAGCGCTGGGCCACGCGGGGATCGACTGCAACACCGAGATCAAGATCCGCTGGGTCAACGCGGAGGAAGTGTACGATCATAATGTGGCCGAGCTGCTTGAAGGCGTGCAAGGCATTCTCGTACCGGGAGGCTTCGGCGACCGCGGGATCGAAGGGAAAGTTTCCGCGATCCGCTATGCGAGAGAGAACAAGATTCCGTTCTTCGGCATTTGCCTCGGGATGCAGGTTGCCGTTGTGGAGTATGCGCGTTCCGTGCTGAAGCTTGAAGGAGCCAACAGCTCCGAGATTAATCCTACGACGCCTTATCCGGTCATCGACCTGCTGCCTGAGCAGAAGGACATCGAGGATCTGGGCGGCACGATGCGTCTTGGCTTGTATCCTTGCAAATTGGCCGAAGGGTCGCTGGCCATGAGCTGCTACGACGACGAGCTGGTCTATGAGAGACATCGTCACCGTTACGAATTCAATAACCAGTACCGCGACATGCTGGAAGGAGCGGGGCTGAAAATTACAGGCACATCGCCTGACGGCCGTCTGGTTGAGATTATCGAATGTCCGGACCATCCTTGGTTCCTGGCGGTGCAGTTCCATCCGGAATTTACTTCCCGTCCGAACCGGCCGCAAGCGTTGTTCAAGCATTTTGTCAAAGCAGCCTTTCAAATGAACAATTAGTCATAAATCGCCCGCTGCCCGCATAAGCGTTAATCAACGCCGTGAAGCGCTTGTTCTTCAGAAACTTCTTTTTTTGTAAAACTTTTCAACTTTCCGTAAAATGAAGCAGGAATATCGGTATTTGTAGCGAATTTATCTTCTTGTTATGACAGATGGACAGGACGGAATTCCGACAAACACACGAAAGCGGAATGAGGAGGTTACCGTATTGAAAAAGAAGTTGCTCATTGTTGATGATCAGAACGGTATTCGAATCTTGTTGATGGAAGTTTTCAGCAGCGAAGGATATGAAACGTATCAAGCGTCCAACGGAAAGCTCGCTTTGGAAATCGTCAGAACGGCTTCCCCCGATCTCGTGCTTTTGGATATGAAAATTCCCGGCATGGACGGTTTGGACATCTTAAAGCACATCAAGAGCATTGATCCTTCGATTAAGGTCATCATGATGACAGCTTACGGAGAGCTGGACATGATCAAAGAGGCGACAGACTTGGGAGCGATCATGCATTTTACAAAGCCGTTTGATATTGACGAGCTCCGCCATGCGGTTAACAACCAGCTAAGGCTTACGGGCAGCGGTTCATATGCAGTGGGGTCCTGATTATCAGGATCTCTTTTTTTTGACCTCAGAACGCGGCCCTTTGAAAAAACGCCACGGCTTGGTTATCATTTCAATCCGGATATGTTATAATAACGCAGTATGACGGTAAACGCGGAATTCGCACCTGGAATCGATCCATAAACACGGGAGTGAGCATCGCATTCGAAGGCAATCCGTTTGGATATTATCGAGAAACTGTCCAGCGCCATTCCCGTTCCTGTCGTCCTTCGCGGCGGCTCCGGCGTTCCCGACGAAATGATTAGGAAATCGATCGCTGCAGGGGTAGGCAAAATCAACGTTAACACGGAAAATCAACTGGCATATACCGATGCGACGATTCACAAAATGCTAACTAAGGTGCAAAAGTATACGATCCCCGTAAATACCTCACTCCTGCCCGCAAAGCCATGATAGAAGTGGTTAAATCCAAAAAATTAATGGTTCGGATGCTCCAACCAAAGCTTAGAATGCGTCACTCCAAGAAATGTGGTTAAACTGTAATTCCTTAATATACGTTTCGATGTCTCGAATAATGTTTGTTTTCGCTTGTTTATCGCTTTAAAGCAGTCACGTGAGAGGAAGAGGGACGAATGGAGAAATTGATGGTCGCCGGCGGCCGTCCGTTACGCGGGACGGTTCAGATTAGCGGAGCGAAGAACAGCGCAATCGCTTTGATCCCGGCCGCTATTTTATCGGAAACGACGGTAACGCTGGACAACTTGCCGATTCTGAGCGATGTCGCCATTTATACGGAATTGCTCGAAGAGCTTGGGGCAACGGTCGATTGGAAGCAGGATCAAATGGTCATCGACCCTAGCTGTCTTCGGTCCAAGCCGATGCCTAACGGCAATGTGAAGAAATTGCGGGCTTCTTATTATTTGATGGGAGCGCTGCTGGGGCGTTTTGGAGAAGCCACTATCGGGCTGCCGGGGGGATGCAATTTTGAGCCTCGTCCGATCGATCAGCATATCAAAGGGTTCGAGGCGCTTGGAGCGCAAGTCAGTACGGAGAATGGAGCCTTACATATTCGAGCTAAGGAACTTCGCGGAGCCAAGATTTATCTCGATGTGGTCAGCGTTGGAGCCACGATCAACATTATGCTGGCGGCTTCGCGCGCGAAAGGCGTCACTTTGATTGAAAATGCGGCCAAAGAGCCTGAAATTATAGATGTCGCTACATTGCTTAACTCTATGGGAGCCCGGATTAAAGGGGCGGGAACCGAAACGATTCGCGTCGAAGGCGTCGATTCCATGCACGGCTGCCGCCATTCGATTATTCCCGACCGGATTCAGGCGGGCACTTATATGATAGCTGCGGCGGCGACGCGCGGCGATGTGATTGTCGATAACGTCATTCCGAAGCATATGGAAGCTCTGACGGCCAAGCTGCAGGAGATGGGCGTTCATATATATGAAATGGACGAATCGATCCGGGTCGTGGGACAGCCGGCGTACGAGAGCGTCGATGTCAAAGCGCTGGTGTACCCGGGATTTGCCACCGATTTGCAATCGCCTATGAGCAGCTTGTTAACGCAGACTCAAGGCGTCAGCATATTGACGGATTACGTATACAGCAACCGGTTCAAACACGTTCCGGAGCTGCTGCGCATGGGAGCCAAGATCAAAGTGGAAGGCCGCTCGGCCGTGATTGAAGGCAGCCCCCTGAGCGCGGCCAAGGTGAAGGCGACCGATCTTCGCGCCGGCGCGGCGCTGGTCATCGCCGGTCTGACCGTAGCGAATGGAATTACGGAAATTACCGGCGTCGAATACATCGATCGCGGTTACGATCATCTGGTGACGAATCTATCAAATCTGGGCGCCGAAGTTTGGCGCAAGCTGGAGTAGCTTGTTCGTATAGACCGCCCCGATTTGGGCAAAGCTAGAACATAAACTTATTGCTAGAGTATATTTACAAGCCTTGAAAATTTAATAGTTTGGTGGTTGAAATTATGGATATGCATCTAGCGCAACTAGAGGCACTGAAATTAACGGAGCTTTACCAATTGGCGAAGAAGCATCAAATTCCTTATTACGGCCAATTGAAGAAGAAAGAACTTATTTTTGCCATCTTAAGAGCACAGGCGGAAAAAGGCGGGCTTATGTTTATGGAGGGCGTCCTGGAAATTCTTCAGGATGGCTTCGGCTTCTTAAGACCGATCAACTACTTGCCGAGCTCGGAGGATATTTACATCTCCGCGTCGCAAATACGCAAATTCGATTTGCGGTCCGGCGATCTGGTATCCGGCAAATGCCGTCCGCCTAAAGAGAACGAACGATATTTCGGACTGCTTCACGTCGAAGCGGTCAATGGTGAAGACCCTGTTACAGCTGCGGAACGACTGCACTTTCCAGCTTTGACTCCTCTTTATCCGCAAAAGAAAATCGTCTTGGAAACATCCCCTACGCATTATTCCACTCGTCTTATGGATTTATTGGCTCCCGTAGGATTGGGGCAGCGCGGTTTGATCGTAGCTCCCCCGAAAGCAGGCAAAACGTTATTGCTTAAGGAAATCGCCAACAGCATCTCTACGAACTACCCGGATATCGAGCTGTTCGTGCTGCTGATTGACGAACGTCCGGAGGAAGTGACGGATATGCAGCGTTCCGTCAAAGGCGAGGTCGTCGCTTCTACGTTCGACGAGCTTCCCGAGAATCATATTAAGGTGGCGGAGCTGGTGCTGGAGCGCGCTCAGCGTCTTGTCGAGCATAAGAAGGACGTTGTCATTTTGCTCGATAGCATTACGCGGCTCGCCCGCGCATACAACCTTGTCGTGCCGCCGACGGGACGCACATTGTCCGGGGGGATCGATCCGGGGGCGTTTCACCGGCCCAAGCGGTTTTTCGGCGCAGCCCGCAACATCGAGGAAGGCGGCAGCTTGACCATTTTGGCGACTGCGCTGATCGAAACGGGATCGCGCATGGACGATGTCATTTATGAGGAATTTAAAGGTACGGGCAATTTGGAGCTGCATTTGGACCGGAAATTGGCCGAACGCAGAATTTTCCCGGCGATCGATATACGCCGTTCGGGTACGCGTCGCGAAGAGATGCTCCTGACCAAAGAAGAGCTGGATAAAGTATGGGCGATCCGCAAAGGCATGAACGATTCCCACGAGTACTTGGAAGCGTTCCTGAAGAAGCTCGCCGATTCCAAAACCAATCAAGAGTTTCTGGACATGTTGGAAAAAACAGGCGGCAACGGTTCCTCTTCGTCCTCCTCATCGCCTTCTTCCAAAAGAGTGAAGAACTCCGCGTCGTAATTCAACAGGAAGGAGCTTTGGACCGATGAACTTGTTATACGCCGACCGGGACGGGAACGTATTCGATCATCCCGATTACGTTGCTCTCGGCCGTAATGGAGAAATGGTTACCGATATTATGGAAGACGAGCTCATTCCGCTTCCGGAAGGGGCTACGCTCGTCAGCTTGCCTCATACCCGACCGGTCGGTCTGAACGCCGCCACCGGGAAGATGGAGATTGTTCCGGGGGATGTGTCCGCCGTCGGGGCGCTGCTTCCGCAAGGCTTTACCCGGCTTCTTATTCCGGGTTACGTGAAGACGGACAAGAGCCAGCTGCTGCCCTTATTCGGTTATACGGCCGCCGTCTGGAAAGACGGACGGTTCTATGCAGCGGCTCATCCCAGCGACGATCCGGAGCGGTGGAATCCGCGCAATTGCGATCCGAACGAGCTTGAGCTGCAGGTTCAGCATCTGCTTGAGAAATACGGCGATAATCGCCTGTATCAGCATTTGTCCAACTGTGCGCTGGGTTACGAATGCCTTACCGCATCCAACACGTTTTTGAATCGCTGGGAAGGCGCGGTGCCGGTGTCGTTCTCCTGTAACGCCGGCTGCTTCGGCTGCATCTCCGAACAGCCCGACGACAGCGGCTTTCCCGCCCCGCAGACGCGGATGAACTTCAAGCCGACCGTAGAAGAAGTCGTGCAGGTTATGCTGGAGCATCTGAAGACGCCGGAGAGCATTATTAGTTTCGGACAAGGCTGCGAAGGAGAGCCTTCGACACAGGCCCCTACGATTATTAAGGCGATACGTGAAGTGCGCGAGCAGACGAGCATGGGGTATATTAATATTAATACGAACGCCGGGCTTACCGACCATATCCGCGGAATCGTCGACGCCGGACTCGATTTGATGCGCGTAAGCACGATCAGCGCGCTGGACGATCACTACAACGCCTACTACAAGCCGCGCGGATATACGCTCAAAAATGTGGAGAAGTCTCTACGTTACGCCGCCGACCATGGAGTCTATACGTCGATCAATTACTTGATCTTCCCGGGCGTTACCGACCGCGAAGAAGAAATCGAGGCCATGATCGAGTTTGTGCGCCGCACCGATCTCAAATTGATCCAGCTGCGCAATTTGAATATTGACCCGGAAAGCTATTTGAACCTGATTCCGAAGCCTCAGGGAGAGCTGTACGGAATGAAGCAAATGCTGGAGATTTTCCGGGAGGAATTGCCTGGCGTCGTGCTTGGTTCGTACACGCATGTTCCAGATTTGGTAACTAACAGAAACCACTTGCAACGATAATGGACGACATGATATAATGCCGTCATGTGTGTATTTGATAACTCTGATTCACATGGTGTTTCAGGGCAAAAGAGGTGAAAGAAATGAAAGAAGCAATCCATCCTACGTACCATAACACAACGGTTACTTGCGCTTGCGGCAATACGTTCGAAACAGGTTCCATTAAGCAGAATCTGCGCGTAGAGATTTGTTCCGCTTGCCATCCGTTCTTCACTGGCAAACAAAAATTTGTTGATGCCGGCGGTCGCGTTGATAAATTCAAAAAGAAATACGGCATCTAAGTTTCATGCCTGTTTCCAGACGTCTTACAGCATAAACAAGCCTCCTGAGGCCATCCTAAGGACAAAGTGGCACGGTCGATTTCGACATTTGCCGCTATATTGTTCTTAAGAATGGTTTCAGGAGGTGTTTTTGTTGATGAGACCGAAATTCGCGCTGCCGCTGCTGCTCGGAGCTGCGCTTGCCGTGACCGGCGCTGCCTGCCAGAAACAGGACGGCGTAACTAAAGCCAAGTCGTATTCGCGCGACGGCCTTTTGGGTATGACCGAAGTCAATCCGAACATGCCGATGAGCCCGACTTACCACACGTATATGGACGATGCCCGCGTTATGAAAGCAACCGTCGCTCAGGTAGCTCATGTGACGGATTCGACGATTATCATTAACGGCCCTAATGCGACGGTCAATTTGAAGGTTCCGGCCGGCTTGTCCGACGAAGAGACGGCTAGGATCGAACAGGACGCTCGGGACAAGCTGAGCAAAGCAATGCCGCGCTATACGGTGAAAGTTTCCGTATCCCGCAAATAATCCCGGTGGGTTGCTATTTCTGCAGGAATCGTCTATACTTATCTTTGCCGTGCTAGACGGGGAGGTAGCGGTGCCCTGTAACCCGCAATCCGCTGTAGCGGGGTCGATCGCCATCATGCGGTATTACGATGTAAGGTTTGGGTTTTAGAATTGGTGTTGAGAGTCGGGTCCTTCGCAATGGATGCGTGTGAATCCGGTCAGGTCCGGAAGGAAGCAGCCGTAAGCATGAGGTTCCATGTGCCGAAGGGTGGCCTTGCTTGAGCCAAGTCTAAAAATTCCGCTTGGATCGTAATATCAAGGTTGGTGCACGGTATAATTTTATCTTAAATAATGTACACGTGAACATCGTTTAAGCCTCGAAAAAGGCTATAAAACGGTGTTTTTTTGTGCTTACAGAAGGAAAATGAAAAATTTAGGAGAATTGTATACTAAAGTTAACTAGGACTGTTTTTGCACTGGGTATAGTTAGGAGGTGGCACGTTGCAGCGGGGGTTAAATTTGCTACAGCAATTTGCCGGAGCATTTTTGCAAGATGTCAATCTGGGAGTCATACTTATAGACACAGAGTTCCAACTGATTGATATCAGTGACATGGCGTGCCGTGTGCTCGGCTTGGAGAAGAAGAAGGTGCTTGGGCAGCCTATGGAGCATATATTTGCTACGCTGCCGGCAGAGCATCAGCTCGTCCGGCGCAACATATTGGACGGCATGGTCGTTCGCAATCATGCGCTGTCATGGACGAACAATCAGGAGCGCTACGAGCTGCTGCTCGATTCCAACGTATTGCGGGACGAGAGCGATCAAATTGCGGGCGCATACATTATTTTCAAGGATGTAACGAATCTCCGTTCATTGGAGGAGCAGGTTCAGCGCAGCGACCGGCTGGCTATGATCGGACAGATCGCGGCCGGAACCGCTCATGAAATCCGCAATCCCCTGACCTCTATTAAGGGCTTTTTGCAGGTGCTGCGCAGGACGCTGCAAGAGCAAGGGATGGAACGCGAATGCGGATATACCGAAGTGATGCTGACCGAGATGAACCGGATCAATGAGCTAGTCAACGAATTTTTACTGCTGAGCAAGCCGAAGAACGTAACGTACGCATCCGTCGATTTATCGCAGGTTGTGCGCGACATTATGCCGATTATTAATAACGAGGCTATTCTTCACGGGGTTATCGTCCAATGCGACATATCGGATCGGCTGCCCCGGATCATAGCGGATAGGGAGATGTTGAAACAAGTCTTCTTGAATATTTGCAAAAATGGCATAGAGGCCATGGGGGACGGAGGCCATTTAACGATAACCGAAAGGGTGGATAATGAAGAGCGCAAGGTCAACATTGATATTCACGATACGGGTCCGGGTATCCCGCTATTTGTCATTGATAAAATCTTTGATCCGTTCTTTACGACGAAGGAAGAAGGAACGGGACTCGGCTTATCCATCTGCCAGCGCATTATCCATGATATAGGCGGGCATATTCGCGTTTCCTCCAAAGGATACGGAACGACCTTCACGCTTAGCATCCCGTTTCCGTAAGCACTTCATTTGTGCCGCTCAAGTGTAGTATAATAGACTGGATAAACCATCGTTGGAGAGGAAGCTATGGCACATATCGCATTATACCGAACGTGGAGACCGCAGGCTTTCCGGGAAATTGTAGGGCAGAAGCACATTGTTCAAACCTTGCAAAATTCGCTTCGCGAGGGGCGGTTTACTCATGCGTATTTGTTTAACGGGCCGCGGGGGACGGGGAAGACGAGTGCTGCCAAAATTTTGGCTAAGGCCGTCAATTGTTTGAAGGGTCCCGCCGAGGAACCGTGCAACGAGTGCGCCAATTGCATCCGTATTACGGAAGGCGCGGTTATGGATGTGGTGGAGATCGACGCCGCCTCCAATCGGGGTGTTGAGGAAATCCGCGACATTCGTGATAAGGTGAAATACGCTCCTACCGAAGTTCGGCACAAAGTGTATATTATCGACGAGGTTCACATGCTGACGACGGAGGCTTTCAACGCGCTGCTCAAAACGTTGGAAGAGCCGCCTGCTCACGTGATGTTCATTTTGGCCACGACGGAGCCGCATAAAATACCGGCCACGATTATTTCGCGGTGTCAACGCTTTGATTTTCGCCGCGTTTCCTTGGACGAACAAGTCGAGCGGCTTCGCGAAGTTTGCCGGGAAGAGAACATCGAGGCGGAAGAAGAGGCTATCCGCTTTATTGCGAGATTGTCCGACGGCGGCATGCGCGACGCGCTCAGCCTGCTGGATCAGATCATGGCGTTCTCGGGCAAAACGATCGCCTACGACGATGTCGTAGCGATTACCGGCGGGATGGCCGGAGATCAGTTCGAGAAGCTGGTGCATGCCGTAAAACGCAGAGATGTAGGCGCCGTGCTCAAGCTGGTCGACGATTTCATGCAGGAAGGCAAAAGCGCGGATAAATGCATGGAGAGTTTGCTTTATTACTTCCGCGACCTGTTAATGGTCAAGATGGTGCCCGGCTCGCAAGCCGTCACCGACCGCATTATAGATATTAAGCCGTTTGCCGAAGTGGCCGAATCGTTTACCACCCAGGAGCTCATTTCCATGATCGATACGCTGAATTATTATCAGACGGAAATGAAATATTCGGTGCAGCCGCAAACGCTGCTCGAAGTGGCCCTTATGAAGCTGTGCAGCACGCAAGGCGGCGAAGCTTCGGAAGCGGGCGGCGCCAGGGCAGCGGAACCTGCCCCTGACGGACTCATCAACCAGTTGAAAGGCCGGATTCAACGGCTGGAAGAGCAGCTCTCCCAGCTGTTGAAGCAGGGAGTTGCTCCCGCTGCTCCGAATTCGTTCGGAGGCGGCGGCGCATCGGGCGCGAGACCGGCCTCTGCGCCGGTTGCCATTAAAAAAATCGAGAAGCTGGACGGTTATCTCGAGGGGAAAGACACGGACGAGACTCGCGAGGCTTTGCAGCGGTGGAGCCAAGTGCTGGGACGGGTCAAAGAGCAAAAAATTACGATCCATGCCTGGCTTGTAGACGGAGAACCTGTATCCGTGTCCGGCGGCAATCTGCTGGTTGCTTTTAAAAGCTCGATGCATCGGGAAACGACGGAAAAGCCCGCGAATAAACAGTTGATCGAGCAAGTGATGAACGACGTTCTTGGCACGCCGCTTCATCTCGTGACTATCATGATGAAGGACTGGAAGGCGGCGGCGGAACAGGCGAAGCCTGCCGAAGCGGCCAAGGAGGAGCTGAAGCTCGTTGCCGAGGACGAACCTAATGCGGTCAAGGAAGAATGGATTCATGAAGCCATCCAAATGTTTGGCGAAGACCTGGTAAAAATAAAAGAAGATTAAGATAAGGAGCGGATCATAATGAACAACATGAACCAAATGATGAAGCAAGTGAAGAAAATGCAGGAGCAAATGCTGAAGACGCAGGAAGAGCTTGCGCAAAAAACGATAGAAGGCTCCGCCGGCGGCGGTGTCGTTACCGTGACGGTTAACGGCCAAAAAAAAGTGACCAATATCGTCATCAAACCGGAAGCGGTAGACCCGGACGATGTTGAAATGCTGCAGGATCTCGTATTGACGGCGATCAACGATGCTATGACCAAAGCGGAAGAAATGGCGAACAAGGAAATGTCCCGTTTGACCGGCGGCATGAATATTCCCGGCTTGTTCTAAACCCGGCACTTAATTTGAAAGCATAAGGAGCTACCTCGTTTGTTTTATCCCGAACCGTTAGCTAAACTGATCGACGCCTTCTCCCGTTTGCCCGGTATCGGGCCTAAAACGGCGGCGCGGCTTGCTTTTCACGTGCTGAGAATGAAGGAAGACGATTGCATCGATTTTGCCAAAGCGCTAGTCAATGTCAAGCGGAATTTGCATTATTGTTCCGTATGCTGCAACATTACGGATACCGATCCTTGCCGGATTTGCCAAGACAAAACAAGGGATCGCTCGGTGATTTGCGTAGTCCAGGAACCCAAAGATTTGGTCGCTATGGAGCGGACCAGGGAGTTCAACGGGTATTACCATGTCCTGCACGGCGCCATTTCGCCGATGGAGGGAATCGGCCCCGATGAAATCCGGATTGCCGATCTATTGAAGCGACTATCCGATGAACGGGTACAGGAGCTTATTTTGGCAACGAACCCTAACATCGAAGGGGAAGCGACGGCGATGTATTTGTCCCGGCTGGTGCGCCCTTTCGGTTTGAAGGTGACCCGGATCGCACACGGGCTTCCTGTTGGGGGAGATCTGGAATACGCCGATGAAGTCACGCTGACCAAAGCGCTGGAAGGGCGCAGAGAGCTGTAATCTGTCTAAATAATTGAAGCCGCATTGTGGGATGTAATTGTTCCGGTGCGGCTTTTTTTGCCGTTGCTTGGAAGTGTGGTGAAAAAACTCCGGTTCTATCGAAGCGGCCTCTACTATATGTATAGAGTATAGGACAAACTTCGGGAGGGATCGGTATGAAGCTTTGGAAAATAATATCCCGCAGGAACCGGCGTGAACGCGAACTCGTTAAAAACGACGGCTTGCAGCTGCTGCTGGAAATCGATAAAGCGCATAAAGAATGGGTTACCGCGCAGCATCGGCTGGATTATGTGCTGGAGAAGGAGCAAATCGATTATGCGGTGTATGCTTTGGAGGCAGCCGAGAAACGGTTTGAGATGCTGATTAAACAAGCGAAGCAAATGAATCTATCGGCGATGGACGTGTACAGAACAAGGGCGGTGGAAGGGTAATGACGAAGCAATATTTGTTGTGGGGCATTCTGATCGTATCCGGATTGCTGCTAGCCATAACGCTGTTCAGGCATAAGCACGCTTTCCAATGGATCGGGTACATATGTCTCCATGTTGCATTTGCGGCCTTTTTATTGTATATTCTAAATCTATTCGGTCCTTACACCCGGATTGAAGTTCCTTTGAATGCAGCCACCGTAAGCACGGTTAGCGTGTTGGGGGTGCCCGGGCTGCTAATGCTTGTCGCTTTGAAGCTATGGGTCGTTTGAAAAGATTTTTTGAAAAAAAGCTTGCATTCTTAAGACAAGCTGTGGTATATTAAGAAAGTCGCCGCTAAAACAATTCGAAAATGAGTTGAAAAGCGCGGCATCTAGAACGATTGTCCTTTGAAAACTGAACAACGAGTGAGTGTTAAATAGAGAATGCAAATTCTCGCTAGCATTGAATTTTGAGCTTAAGACAAGCTCTGTTATAACGAAAGGTGCTTCGGCATCGATCGTACTTTAATGGAGAGTTTGATCCTGGCTCAGGACGAACGCTGGCGGCGTGCCTAATACATGCAAGTCGAGCGGACTGTTCCTTCGGGAACGGTTAGCGGCGGACGGGTGAGTAACACGTAGGCAACCTGCCTGTAAGATCGGGATAACTATCGGAAACGATAGCTAAGACCGGATAGTTGGTCTTCTCGCATGAGGAGATCATGAAACACGGGGTAACCTGTGGCTTACGGATGGGCCTGCGGCGCATTAGCTAGTTGGTAGGGTAACGGCCTACCAAGGCGACGATGCGTAGCCGACCTGAGAGGGTGATCGGCCACACTGGGACTGAGACACGGCCCAGACTC
>NZ_JANYUY010000073.1 GCF_025060755.1 Paenibacillus doosanensis | reverse complement strand
GCAAGGTTTTTCACGGGTTAGCCTTCGTTTTCCTTGCACCTAAATTCGACAAAAGAGGCGCCAAACCCTTGTTACTGTTGAATTTTTGATTTGTTCAGCAAGCCCTACATAGGCCGGATCATCTCCAAGCCGGTTGTCGCGATAGCGCGAACGGCCGAGAAGGTCGCTTCGGGAGATCTTACCTCCAAGCCTATTCACATAAAAAATCGGGACGAAATCGGCGATTTAGCCGCATCGTTCAATCAAATGTGTCATAATCTCCGCGATTTGATCTATCAGGTCGGCTCCAATGCGGAGCAAGTGGCCGCTTCGGCGGAACAATTGACGGCAAGCGCCGAACAAACGACGAGAGCGACCGAGCAAATTTCCGTTACGATGCAGCAGGCCGCGACCAATGTAGACAAGCAGTTTCAAACCGTGAACGAAACCTCGCGTACCGTCGGCGACATGTCCGAAGGCGTGCAGCAGATCGCCCATCACGCCCAAACAGCTTCCGTTACGGCTGTCGAAGCCTACGAGAAGGCCTCCGAGGGAGGACAGACCATCAAGACCGCCGTCGATCAGATGAATTCGATTCAATCCACAGTGAACGGCCTAGCCGGGGTTATCAAGGGTCTGGAAGAACGTTCGCAGGAAATAGGCCAAATTGCCGATGTGATCACGGAAATCGCCGCCCAGACCCATCTTTTATCCCTCAACGCGGCAATCGAAGCGGCAAGAGCGGGAGAGCACGGACTCGGATTCACCGTCGTCGCCGGCGAAGTCCGCAAGCTGGCGGATCAGTCGGCAGCGTCGGCGCGGCAAATTGCGGAGTTAATCTCCTCGATTCAGGAGGAAACGAAACAAGCGGTCGGCTCGATGAAAGCAGCCACCCAAGAAGTCGAGGCAGGCATCGGAGCGGTTCATACCGCAGGGCACACTTTCCGGCAAATCCGCAGCTCCGTGAGCGATGTCAGCAACCAAATCCAGGAAGTATCGTCCTCCGCCCAGCAAATAGCGGCAGGCACCGAGCAAATCGTGCATTCGATGAAGCTCATCACGGAGGCGGCCGAAACGACCGCATCGGGCTCTCAGGAAGTGTCGGCAGCAAGCGAGGAACAGCTGGCTTCCATGGAGGAAATCTCCGCATCGGCTCATTCGCTATCGAACATGGCGGAACAATTGCAGACGCTTATCGAACGTTTTAAAGTATAGCAATACAAAGAGGGACCTGCCTATCGCATGTCCCTCTTTGCATCTTGTAACCTCGCGGCGATCGGCCGCATGGCTTCATGCCGTCTGCTCCGGCTCATTGCCGGGAAAGCCGCCAGCCAGTTGTCGTTTAACCGCTCTTGACGCGTTCCCTGCCCGGCATCCGCAGCGTCAAGACAAGCATCAGCACGCCGAGTACCGCACATACCCACGCCATGCTATGCAAGTGCGAGGTGGTAATATTTTTGCCGAACAGCGCCGCCAGCAAGCTGGATGAGAGGATCGTCCCGATAAAACGCGAAGTCATGAACAGCCCGGAGGCGATTCCCGTCTCTTCCTTCGTTACGCAATCGTACAGCGCCGTCTGCATCCCCAGATTGTTGAAGCCGTTGGCGATCCCGAGCACGCAGAGCACGAGGAAGATCGTAACCGGGCTGGCTTGATCCCGAATGATCAGCATCAGCAAGCTGCCGATCACCACCAGAGCCGTTCCGGCCGTCAGCGGCGGCTTCGAGCCGCTCCTGTCGATCCAGCGGCTGACCAGCGGCGTAACCACTACGCTAAAACCGGCGATCGACAGCATGACAAGCCCCGTCTTCTGCGGGTCCATCGCCTGCACGCGCTGCAAGTAGGACGGAATCCCGAACATGATCGAATAGAACGCGATATTCGTCAAAATGAACTGCGCATAGATGAGGGTCACATTCATATTTTTCCGTAAAAAAGCGACGTTGATAAACGGCTTGCTCCGGCTAAGTTCGTACCGGTAAAGCCAGAACGACGCCCCTGCGCTGACGATGAGCTTCCATAAGCTGAAGCCGTCCGCAAGCGACAAGAAAAACAGCAGCCACATGAAAATCGTCGCGGAAAATAACGCAACCCCGGGCCAATCCATATCGGAGGCCCGTCCGGCCGTTTTCGGATCGTTCGGAAACAGCTTCCATGCCAGGATGAAGGAAGCGGCAATAAACGGAAAGTTGCAAAGGAAAATCAGAGGCCAATCTCCGTAATGCAGCAAAAGTCCGCCCAGCGAGGGGCCGAATGCAGCTGAGGTACTGGAAAAAATCGATATGATGCCGAGCGCCTTCGCTTGATTGGAGGTGATCTGAGAGCGGATCATCCCCATGCCGGACGGAAACAAGGCCGAGCTGCCCAGAGCCTGAATGATTCGAAAGCCGATCAGCCATCCGAAGCCGGGAGAGAGCGGAGCCAGGCTCGACGACAATGTTACGAGCAGCAGCCCGAGCATAAATACCTTCTTCCGGCCGAACAGATCGCTCCACTTGCCCATCAGCGGCTGCCCGATCGCACTGGCCAAATAATAAGTGGAAATAAGCCAGGATACGTCGGCGAACGTCAGCCGGAACTCCTCCTGCAACCGGGCCAAAGCGACGGAAATCATCGTCGTATTAAGCGGATTAAGCAGCGTGCCGAGGGCTACGGCGGTAATCAGCAGCATTTCCTTTCGTCCGATCGCGGCCTTCTTGGCCGCCATTTGTTCCATCGCCATGATGACACCTCATCTTTCTATTAACTGAATTATATAATATATTCATACCCCTTGGCATACCTGTTTTCGGCGCCCTGATGTCAGCATAGCTGCCACTTCTGCAAAGTTACGGCCATTCGCCGCGCCGCGACTACCACGAGAAACAAAAGGAGAAGTACTATAATAAAGGATACATTTATTGATTTTTGAGCATAAGAAAACCGCCTTGACGGCGGTTTATTGAGCTAACGTACCCGTTTAGCTTAATCAAAAATCTCCATTCCACAATCTTATTACTTCTTTTAGTTCTAAATTTTCAAAACTTAATTTATAAATATCTGGTTTCTTTAATTGATTTAAAAAATCCAAACCATAACTTGAATCAAAATAATTCATCATCAATGTCATTACAAGTCCATGTGTTCCAATAGCTATTTTTTTCCCAGAGTGTTCTTTTAATATGTTTTTTATCACTGATATCGATCTATTCTGGCATTCAGAATTAGACTCCCCACCCGGTAAAGAATAATCAAAATCATAAAATTTCTCACTAATGACGGACATTAAATTCTCAATATTTTCTCTAGCAAAATGCCTTTCCCTGAGATCTTCAAACGTCTCGATATCTAATCCCAAGTTTTGTGCCAATCCCTCAAATGTTAACTTATTATATTACTGTGATTTCACATCACGTGATAATCGAAGTTCGTGAATATTCCGTCTCAAAAAGTATTCGCGAAGTCATTTAGCTATCCTGCCCGTGGGACGTATCTTTACCAAAACAAGTGGTGATAACGTACCCGTTACTTTAACAACTGTCCCCATAACATCTTTCCATCACCGTAAGTCCCCGTCCATATATTGTCAGATTTTGGGTTTTGTTGATAATGCTCATACATTAGTCTTAAGCTCATAGACATTTGTAGGTTCGACAATGCCGAAGTTTTTACCCATTGTAATTCTCCTTCATCACAATTAATAACATTTCTAGTGATCGAATTACCAAAGAAAATATAATGTTGATTTAGCTCATCTTCTTTTTGTCGAAGCAATACATACCTCAAAGTTAGATTTTTGATTTCATTTTGCAAAATTCCCGTCTCTTCTGCTATTTCACGAAAACATGAAATTACTGGCGAGTTGAACTCATGAGCTTCCACATGACCTCCGACACACGACCATAAGCCTGGCGCAATCTTTTTAATACTCGAACGTTTCAGCATTAAAACATCATCATTATTGAAAAGAAAAGCACCTGTCATTGTTCTAACACTTATCATCGTTTCGACCTCCAAAATCCAATTCTCACATTTTTTTACATTTCTCCATAGGGTGTTATCTCAAAGTTATCATTTTCCCTCTTACCTCCAGGCAACTCCCAAAGGTCTCCTTTTTTATTCCGAATAATGACTAACTGATTTTGATACTCAGTTATTGTAACAACATACTTTATTTCATCTGCGGCAATTTCTTCAAGACCGAACCAAGTGCAACCAAATCCTCGTAATTTCACCTATTCATACTACGATCTTTGCATTACCATAATACCACATATTGGAACTATTCTGCCCGTTAGCTTAACAAGAATAAGCAGACAGCCGAAGCTTTTTATTCGTGTTTTGGTTGCAACACCATTGAAACGGTCCATCCATTTCTTTAAGCGGCTGTGGTAGCTGTTTACGTTTTGGATATGGTAAACGACCTTGACGCGCTGTTTTCCATCGGATTTGAACCGGAACCGGTAATGAGTCAAACCTTTTGAATTCGCATAAGAGTTGAATGCCCTCAGCGAATCCGTGCAAAGCACGTTCGAGTCGGATAGATGTCCGCCAATGGCTTCATCCAACTTCTTTGTCTTAATACGCCCACCTCCAAGAACGCCAGAGTAGGTCATCTTCTGACGGTCACGGGCTACGAGAACGCAAGCTCGGTCGTTTTCTGCTGCCACGATATTTGGATTTTCCGCCGCGCTTTCTTGGTTTACGTTCAACGATATTACGCTCGCCTTTTTCAGAGAACAGAAAATAGGTTTCGTCCATTTCGACGATACCTTGGAACACTTCGGTTGGAATTTGCTTCAGCAATTCAACATTTAAATTGAACATAGCCAATAAGATAAAAGAAATCTACTTCACAATACTGCAAATGAAATAGGAGAAACATGAAAGATATTGACTTTCTTGCAGGAAGACAGCCTGCGAATACTTTGCGGCGCAGCGTTTCCTTAAGCGGTGCTTAACCAACGCTTAATATCTTTACATATTTTTCAAGCATTAAGAGGATTATAATAAAGCTATGAGAAGACCGTGCTGCGGCAGACCCAAACTTGAATTGGAGGCGTTACAGTATGGCTAGATTGGCAGGAAAAGTAGCTGTAATTACAGGCGGAGGCACCGGAATCGGCAAAAAGACCGCGCTTCGTTTTGCGCAGGAAGGCGCTAAAGTCGTAGTCACCGACATCAATCCGGACAGTGCCAATTCCACGGCGGAGGAAATCAAGAACGCCGGGGGCGCTGCGCTCGCCATGGCGCATGATGTGAGCAAGGAAGACGAGTGGCAGCGGATCGTATCGCAAACCGTAGAACAATACGGCAAAATAGACATTTTGTTTAATAACGCAGGCATTTATATTATTAAGCCGCTGGCCGAGCTCACCCTGGAAGAATGGAATCGCCTGATGTCGATCAATGTGACCGGCGTCTTCTTGGGAATGAAGCATGTCATGCCGGTGATGGCGAAGCAGCAGGCCGGTTCGGTGATCAACGCTTCTTCCGTCGCCGGGCTCATCGGAGCGCCGGGACATGTCTTGTAAGGAGCAAGCAAAGGGGCCGTCCGGATTATGACCAAGGACGCGGCGATTGAATATGCGGCACAGGGCGTGCGCGTAAACTCCATTCATCCCGGCTATATCGATACGGGGATGGTCGCGTACGCTTCCGAAACGACCAAGCATTCCAAATCGGAGCTGGCGCAAGCCGTTCCATCCGGACGTCTCGGCACGGTCGAGGATGTGTCGAACATGGTGTTGTTCCTCGCCTCGGATGAGTCGTCCCATGTCACCGGAGCCGAATTCGTCATCGACGGCGGCGGAACCGCCCGTTAATCCATCCGTATTCATGCCATTATAAGGCACGCTTTATTGAACAGCGGTAATCCGCTTTTGTTCAGGGGACCCATTCATGGTCTTCTGCCTGTTCCGTTCGCTTTCCGCCGCTTCATGTGAGGAGACCGGCAGCTTTGTCTTACATGTTCATTTTCCGGATTACGGCCGTCCGCCAAAATAAAACAGCCGGCTCCCAAAAGAGCGGCTGTCTCGGCTATATGCAATATACTGCATTCTATTTACTTACTCTATACCGTAATGCCGCATGAGCTGCGACAGCTCCTCGGCTTTCATATGGCGTACATTGGAAACGTTCGGAAACGCGCCGGCTTCCACCTCGCTTGCGTATTCTTGAAACGACTTCAGCATGATTTCGCCTACATGGCCATAGTTTTTCGAATGCCGCAGCTCGCGCGGGGTAATCCCGAGCATATCATGCACGATAAGCACTTGCCCGTCCGTAAATCGCCCCGCACCGATCCCGATCGTCGGAATCGTCACTTGCTCCGTAATGATTTTGCCGAGCTCTTCAGGTATCAGCTCCAGCACCACCATACACGCTCCGGCGGCTTGAAGCGAGCGTACGCTCTCCGCCAGCACTCTCGCCGAGTCGTACGTCTTTCCCTGCACGGCGGCTTTTTCATGATATTGCGGGTTAAACCCGAGGTGTCCCCATACCTCTATGCCTTGGTTATATAAATGAGCGACAATCTCTTCGTGCAAGCCCTCCAGCTTCACTCCGTCCGCTCCATTGCGCAGGAGCATTTGGGCCGTGGCCAACGCCGTATCCGCGTTTTCATAGGTACGGTAAGGCATATCCGCCAGCAAATAGGCATGCTCAACGCCTCTGCGGACGGCCTTTAAATGATGAATGATGTCGTCCAAAGTTACCGATGTTTCCCGTTCGTACCCAAGCTGATTGGTACCCACGGAATCGCCGGCAAAAATGACGTCGATCCCCGCCTCATCCTGCAATCGGGCCGTCGGGTAATCGTAGCAGGTAAGCATCGTAATTTTCCGGCCGTCTCGTTTCTTTTGATGAAGATACTCCATCGTCTTTTTCATTTTGAAATCCTCCTTGTCTCTGTTCACTTAGGAATCAAAGCGCGGTCATAGGCCAAACATAACGACTTTGCAGCAGATCGGGTATCAGCTCCGGTTGGATGCAATCCCGACACTGTCAAGTATATCAAAAACCGATATAGAAAAAAAATAACAATCGGCCATGGATTCTACGTCCATGACCGATCGCTTATGCAGAATATAAATTCCCCTTATTTCAAATAATGAATAAGATTGGACCAAAATGCCGGATAATGCTCCCAATTCATAAACTCCAGCGATCCCCAGTGCGGAGAGCAATCGCTGGCGAAAGCCGCCGTTTTCCCTTGGCCGTACGTCCCTACCGTGAGAATCGCATCGCCGTCATGGCAGAGTAGCTCTTCTGCGTCCAGCTTGGCCGACAGCTTATTGTAGCCGAGCAGCTTGGGCCATTCTCCCAAGCCGTCAACGAGCGGATGCGAGCCGGATACGGAAGGAGCGAAGCCGCTCGGCATTTCTACGCGGTCGTCTCCGTCCGTCATGACCACGGGCAGGACATCGGCCAGCACCGTACGTTTATAATTCGCCTTCCCTTCGATGCCCATGAAGGTCAAGTAGCCGCCGATCATCAGAAGGCCACCGCCTTCGGCGACGAACTGCCGGATATGCTCCAGCGCGTCCGGAATGATCTGCATTTGATAAAAGGTCGGATTCTGGAGCAGGAACGTATTCGCGCCTACATCGCTGAGCACGATGGCGTCATATGCCTTAAGCTCCTCCAGCGTGCGGGGGAAGCGTACCTGCACTTCATGCGACGGCATATAGGTGACGTCGATCCCGCGCTCGCGCAGGCATGACAGCAAATACGTCGCTCCCTCCTCGTACTTGGTTGAAGTAAAGCTGTCATAGCCCTTCGTATGAATCATATGAACGACCCACGATTCCCCGATAAACAAGATTTTCATTGATTCGATCCCTCCTCGATTTCGCACCAGTCTATGATCGTTTTGGCCATCATTTTGACCGCCTGAATCACCTCGGCCACAGGGGTAAATTCATCGCTGTGATGAGCGAGACTCGGATCGCCGGGGCCGAAGTTGATAGTCGGAATGCCCACGTTGACCGGCCAGCCCATATCGGTATGGAAGCCGAGTCCTTCAATCCTGCCTTCTTCTCCGATCGCCTGGAGGGATCGCACGCAGGTTTGCACGAACGGATGAGCGACGTCGGTCTCTGCGCAGTCCGCATCGACCAGCCATTCGATTTCCGGCATATGCTCGCTTAGCCACGGATCGGATTCGGCTACCTGGCGCAGAAAATCCGTCAACTCCTTCTTCACGTTGCCGCCTACCAGCTTCTCATCGCGCTCCGAAGGCAAATATTGAGCATTGAATACAATTTCCGCTTCATTGGCAAAAGAAGTCGGGTATTCGCCGGCATTGAGCTGCGCAATATGGACCTGACACGGGATCGACAAGTACGGATGCGTTTTGCTTGCCGCCCAATCTTCGTTTAAGCGGTCGAACTGATCCAGAATATAGCGGGCTTTCTTGATCGCGTCCACCGCGCCCCCGTCCCGCCAATCCGCCTGCGGCATCTCGATATGTCCGCTGCGTCCTTGCACCTTAATTTTCCCCCATAAAATGCCCCGGCATAGCGGAGCAATCGTCAGCGATGTCGGCTCGGTCAAAATGCAGGCGTCCGCCCGATAGCCGTGATGGATGAAATCGAGCGCGCCCATGCCCCCGGCCTCCTCATCGACTACGGTCCCGACGACAACGGGCCCTTTCAGCTTGAAACCGCTGCGAATGACCGCCTCGACGGCCATAATCATCGCTGCGACGCCGCCCTTCATATCGACGGTGCCCCGCCCGTACATCTTGCCGTCGACGATCTCGCCCTCGAACGGATCGACCGTCCATTTCGTGCCGGCCTTCACTACATCGATATGACCGAATAATAACAAGGACTTGCCTTCGGCTCCTTTGCCGAACGTCGCCGCCAGATTAGGCCGGCCGGTGAAATCTCTCCCCGGATAATAGCCTGCCATCCCTTCATATGGCTTCAGTTCATCCGCGACCGGCTCCCACATTTCGATGTCTGCGCCCAAGCCCTCCAGCTTGCGGGCGAGGAACTCCTGCAGATCCTTTTCCTTGGAAGGCCCCGGTTCGTCAAAAAACCACGGGTTCACGCTCGGAATTCGGATGAGCTGCTGCAAAAATTGAATAATTTCCTCTTGATGGCTGTCGATCCACTCCATAACCTGCTTCTCTTGGTTCATCTTCTCATCCCTCTCTAAGAGTGTGGTGAAAAATGTCCACTGCACATGCGAAGGCATCTTCCGATCGCTCTCGCTTAGCGAAGCTCGCTTTTTCACCGGGCTTCTACAACGGTAGCGATTTAGTCGCGGCCTGCGGTCGATATAGGTTTCCACTAGCTGTTCCAATTCTCTATCGACTCGCCGGCCACTTATTCGCCACGTTGCTAAGCCTGCTTGCGTTATTCAAACCGAATGGTATCTCCGCCTATAAAATCGACCCACGGGCGAATCATTTCATCGCCGAATTTGTCTTTCTTCTTCTCAATGCCGAACATATAGCGGGCGTCGTCCGATGCCGGATAGGCCGGGCTGTGCCAGACTCCCCGGTGGATGACGATCGCTTGACCCGGCTTGATCCGGAAGCATTTGACGGTAGACGGATCGGGATGCTCCTGCGGATCGTCGATATCGATGCATCGCGCTACCGGCTGTATAATCTCCCGGTCGAAGGCGAGCAGCAGCTCTTCGCGGCTGACATGTCTTTCCATGGCGGATACGACGAACTCGCGCCGCCGGGTCACGACCAGACCGAAGCCGATCGGCTCGTGGACGTCCAGCATTTGAATATAGCTCCAGCAATCCCAGCCGTCTCCGGCCTTGGACGGATCGCTCTCCGGCAGATCGACGACTTTGCCGTAGGGGGCAAAAGCTTGCTGTGTCAATGGTTCAATCGGTACCTTATGCTGCATGTATACTGCCTCCTCGCATTATGATAACGGGTGGAACGGTGTCGTTATGGGCGGCTTGCGCCGATAGGGGTTCCCGCCCCGTCGCTGTTCCAATTCCCTATCGGCGCATCGGCCGGCTGTTAGCCGGACGCTTCGCTTCTCCAGATTGCTCTCGCTTAACGAAGTCTGCTTTTTCACCGGATTTCTAGAAGGGTGGTGAAAAAGTCCGCTGCGGCGTCCATTTGATCCTCCGCTCTTTTTTCACAAGGCTTCTAGAAGTCGAAGCTGTCTACATTGCTTCCTGTTACTTCCAGCGTGCCGATAAATATATTGGGCCCGTCCACCTTGACGGCGCCTACGTTCGGAATGTCCATGCCGTCTTTGATTTCCTTGCCTTGAGCGAGCTGATCGAGCGCATAGACCGTGACATACGCCAGCTTGCCCGGGTCCCAAATAATATCCGTTTTGATCGTGCCGTTTTTAATATAATTTTTCACTACGCTTGGAACCGCAATGCCCGTAATGGCGATCTGATTCTTTTTCAAGGTGCCTGCCTTGACCGCTTGCTCGACAACCTCGGCCGCCGCAGGCGGTTCGCCTCCTGCAAATCCGATAATTCCTTTCAAATCCGGGTACGTCTTGATCAGATTTTGCGCATTGGCGTACGCCTTCTGCTGATCGTCGTCGCTGGATACGGTCGTGACCACCTTCACATCCGGGTAATGGGCGGAGAAATACGCTTTGGCCGCATCGGATTTGGCGATCTGATTTTGCGAGCCGAGTCCGGCTACCATGAATGCGACCTGACCTTTGCCGCCGATCTCTTCCCCGATCGTTTTGGCCAGCAGTTCTCCAACCTCTTTATCCGTCGCAGGAGCTACGTAATATTGGCGGTCCGTGTCCGGAGCGTCGCTATCCCAGGTAACGATCTTGACATCCTGGCCGGCCGCCTTCTTGAACACCGGGCCGACCGCTTTCGCATCGTTAGGCGATACGCCGATGCCGTTCACTTTGCGCGTCAGCATATCCTGGATCATATTAATTTGCTTGGACGAGTCCGCTTCGGTCGGGGCATTGAATAACACTTTGACTTTCAAATCCGCTTCAGCTTTCTTAGCTCCCTTCTCCGCCGCCGCCCAATAGGCGGGACCGATCGACTTAGGGTTAATAAAGTACGTTCTTTCCCCCGATGCCGAAGAGCCCTTATCCCCGCCGGCGCTTGCCTGAGGATTTCCGGTATTTCCGCAAGCCGCCAAACTCAAAGCCAGTACGCCCGTTAACAATGTCAATGTCATTTTTCTCATAGGTATCACTCTCCATTGAACTTTTTGTTTCCTACAGCAAGCAGCAGCAGCGCGCCCAATATGACGGCCTGATAAAGCACGGAAACGCCCAGCAAATTCAAGCCGTTACGCAAAAACACGATGATCAGCAAACCGACGAACGTGCCCGACAAGCTCCCCCTCCCCCCGAAAATATGCGTGCCTCCTATTAATGTAGCTGTAATAACGTCCAGCTCTATATTGGTACCCGACGTCGCCTCCGCGCTTGCCAGACGAGACACCAGGAAAACACCCGCCAAAGCCGAGAACAATCCGCTGAGCATAAACAGGATGAATCGGATGCGCACGACCGAAATGCCGGAGTAGCGCACAACCTCCTCATTATTCCCTATGCCGTACACATAAGTGCTGAATCTCGTTTTCTTCATTACAAAATTCGCAATCAGAAACATGACCACCAGGAAAATCGCATTGAACGGAATGCCGCCGATATACTGCTGGCCCATAAAGTAGAACGAATCGGGAAATCCGTTAATCGGCCTGCCCTCGTTCATCACATATACAAGACCTCGAAGCATGACCAGCATCCCGATGGTAACGACAATTGCCTGCATCCGGTGCCTCGCGATCAGATAGCCGTTCACCGCCCCGCACAGCAGACCCGCCAGCAGACCGATCAGCACGCTGACCCAAATATTGACGCCATGCTGGTAAGCGACCCCCATGCAAACCGCGGAGAATGCCAGAATGGAGCCGACCGACAGATCCATTGCGCCCGATATAATGATCATCGTCATCGGGATTGCGATAAGCCCCACCTCAACCATCTGGTTCAGCACGTTCATAAAGTTGGTTACGGACAAGAAATACGGAGACAAGAAGCTGAACAAGACGAGAATGACGAACAGCAGCAGCAGCTGAACAAGTAATTTATTCGATTGGAGCGAAAACCGGCTTGCCCATGCGCTCATACCAAATCCCCCTCTTTGCTTTTGCTTTGTCGGACGCGCTGTATCGTATTAATAGAAATTGCCAGAATAATCAGAAAACCGGTGGTAGCATCGACCCAAAACGGGGATACTTTAGAGATTATCAGTCCGTTTTTGATCATTCCCATAAAGAGCACGCCGATCATCGTTCCGGCTACCGTACCTACGCCGCCGAAGATGCTTCCCCCGCCGATAAGCACGGCCGCCATCACTTCGAAGGACAAGCTGTTGCCCGCAGTCGAGGCCTGCACGCTGCCTACCTTGGAAGCGAAAATAACCGAGGCGATCCCGACCAGCAATCCGGTAAGCACATATACCGTAAACTTCGTTTTCGCTATGCTGATGCCCGCAAGCTTGGCTGCGGAGCCGTTCCCGCCGATGGCGTAAATTCTTCTGCCCGCCCGGGTACCTTTCAGCAAGTAGATGAAGATGGCAATGAGAATGATCGCGACAAGCAGCGGAAAGGACATGCCGAGCAGTTCGCCTTGACCGAAGAAACGGAAGCCCTCCGGAAAATTGGTCATCCACGTCCCGCCGCTGATCCCGACCGCAATGCCTCGGAAAATATACATCGTGGCCAAAGTAACGATGATATCCGGAATCTTCCTTACCGCAATAAAATATCCGTTGACGGCGCCGCACAGCATGCCGATGCATACGCCCATCAAGGAGGCCAGCCAAGGGCTGATGCCGTGGCTGAGAAACAACCCCACGGACGTTGCCGTCAATGCCAGCACCGAGCCGACCGACAAATCGATTCCGCCCAACAGGATGACCATCGTCATCCCGATCGCCACGATAAACATCGAGATATTTTGATCCAGAATCAGCTTGGCATTATCGAAGTGAAAGAAATCGGGCGAAATGACGGCAAACAATACAGTGACAACCAGCGTGAATATAATGATCGGCGCTTCATGAATATGGAATATGCGTTTCATAAGGTGCCTCCTTCCAAGCGCGGATGCGAGGCCCGCTGAAGCAGCTGCTCCTGGTCCGCCTCGCCATGGGCGAATTCGTGTACGATCTCGCCCTTGTACAACACCAGGATGCGGTCGCTCAGCCCGATAACCTCCGGCATTTCCGAGGAGATGAGCAGAATGCTCAGCCCTTCCCCGGCCAGCTGATGAATAATGCTGTAAATTTCCGCCTTGGCTCCGACGTCGACGCCTCGTGTCGGCTCCTCCAGAATGAGAATTTCCGGCCGGGCAGCAAGCCACTTCCCGATGACAACCTTCTGCTGGTTGCCGCCGCTCAGGAAATCGACGCTTTGCCCGTCGCCGGGCGCCTTAATCCGCAGCTTCTCCATATACTCCCCGCTCAGCTGCCGAATGCGCTCTTGATCGAGCATGATCCCTTTGGAAAGCTGAGGCAGGATGGGCAGCGACAAATTTTGGCGGATGGACATCGGTTTAATGATGCCCTGGCGGTGGCGATCCGGCGGCACATAGGCGATTTTCCTGGATTTGGCCTCGCCGGGACTATGAATGCTTACCGAGGTGCCGTTCATTTTGATGTCGCCGGTTCCCCGTTTTAGACCGAACAGCCGCTCGGCGACCGTGTGCGAGCCGGAGCCCGGAAGACCGAACAGCCCCAGAATCTCTCCCTTCCGCAGTTCAAATGAAATATGGTGAGAGGCATCGAGAGACAGCTTGTCCGCCTGCAGCACAACCTCGTCGCCGGGCGCTTGCTCGCGCACCGGATACAGCTGATTCACTTCTTTGCCGACCATCATCTGAATCAAGCTTTGCTCCGTGACCTCATCGATCCTTCGGGTACCGATTTTGGTTCCGTCGCGCAGCACCGTGACTTTATCGGCGATTTCAAAAATTTCCTTCATCCGGTGGGAAACATAAACAATAGCCACCCCTTGATTCCGTAACCGGTTTACAACATCAAACATCTTCTGCACTTCGTTCTCCGGCAGAGCCGCCGACGGTTCATCCATGATCAACACGTCCGCCTGAAAGGAGAGCGCTTTAGCGATCTCGATAACCTGCTGGCTGTGGACTCCGAGATGCCGGACTTCCCTGCGGACATCGATATCGCCTCCGCCTATGGAATTAACCAGCCGCTGCGCTTCGTCATACATTCTGGACCACTCAATTCGTCCGAAACGGCCGACCATCTCCGGCCGGTCGATAAAAATATTTTCGGCTGCGGACAAATTGGAGAATAAATTGAATTCCTGGTGGATGATCGACACCCCCTGCCGCTGGGCGTCGAGCGGATTGCGGAACGTCACATCCGCTCCCTTCAGCCTTATCGTTCCCTGCGTCGGCGCGTATACGCCGGACAAAATCTTCATCAGCGTCGATTTGCCCGCACCGTTCTCTCCCATCAGAGCGTGCACCTCGCCCGGATACAGCTCGAAATTGACATCCGTCAGCGCCTTAACCCCTGGAAACTCCTTGCTGATGCCTTCCATCGTCAAAACCGGTTTGCTCATCATTCGCCCTCCTCCTCATGTCATTGCGAAAGAATACCGGATACTTTATTAAGTCTAAGCGTTAATTTGTAAAAGTCGGAAATTGCGGGAGTCCCACTTTTTCTAAAAAGCTGTTGAAAGACGCCGGCGATATAAGCGAATAACGTCTTCCGGTCGTTGCTATCCCCTTCTTCAGACCTTTTCGGCTTGCTTCGTCCGTTTTCTCACCGGTCTTTTACCCCGCCGCTGACTCCTCATTCTCCAGAAACGCCCGTACCTGCTCTTCCGGAGGAATCGAGCTTTGCGCGCCCGCGGCGGACACGGCGAGCGCCGAAGCTGCGGTGGCATAGCGCAAGCTCTCTGCCAGCTCCGCGCCCGCTAGATACGTTGCGGCGAACGCCCCTATAAACGTATCTCCAGCCGCCGTCGTATCCACTACATGAACCGCGAACGCAGGCGTCTCGATCTCCGTTCCGGCCCGGTCCATATAGAGGGAGCCTTTGCCGCCCAAGGTGATAACCAGATGTGGAACCGCTTCCAGCAATTGCTTACCTGCCTGCCGTGCCTTCCCGATCCCGTCGATTCGGATTCCGCTCAGCTCCTCCGCTTCGATTTCATTGACGATCAGGAAGCTGATCTTGCTTAAGTCGGCGCGGTCAAATCCGGCGATCGGAGCCGGGTTCATAAATACGGGGATGCTCGCCTCCTCGGCTCTATCCAGCATCCTTCGGCTTGCCGCCGGGGAAATTTCATTCTGCAGCAGGATGGCGTCATATCCGGACAAATGCAATCCGTCGACATCCTTTTCCCCGTATGCTCCATTAGCGCCCGCGGATAGAATAATGTTATTCTCGCCCGCCTTATCGATCGCGATCAATGCGACACCGGTCGCGGCCGGCTTCTCGGCGACTAAGCCAAGGTCAATCCGGTCCTCGGCCAATTTCTTGCGAATGTCGCGGCCGAAGGAATCCGAACCCAATCCTCCCGCCATAGCCACCGATGCCCCGGAACGGGCGGCGGCAACCGCCTGATTAGCCCCTTTGCCCCCGATAAAAAAGCCGGTTTCGCGTCCTTGAATCGTTTCGCCGGGAACGGGATGACGTTCCACCTGCGTAACAATATCCATGTTCATGCTGCCCACTACCAAAATATTCGCCATAGCTCCCCCTCACTTCAGCTTTTTGACCGAGCCGTACTTCATCAACTCAACATCCAGTATGACTTTTTTCGGCTTCGCCTGTTCTTTGGGCTCTCCCTTAATTTTCTGGATGAGCATTTCCGCCGCTTGAACCCCCATCTCTCTCGTCGGTCTAGCGACGACGGTCACTCTGGGCTGTACGAACTGCGCCAGCTCATTTTCGTCAAAACCGATCAAGGATATATCCTCGCCGATCTGCAGGTTCAAGTCGCGAACGGCCCTGATCACGCCTTTGCAGATGACATTGTTGGCGGCAAATATCGCGGTCGGCGGCTGCTCCGCCTGCAACAGCTCCATCGCAAACCGGTAGCCGTCCTCTTCAAGCCATTTCCCTTGCTTATGGTACTTCGGATCGGGAGTCAGACCTCCTTCGAGCATCGCTTGGCGATAGCCCCAATAACGATCCTTCCCATCGTTAAAATCATGCTCCCCGTCAATAATCGCGATTCGCTCATGGCCGTAATCCACAAAATGCTTGGTAGCCTCGTAAGCTCCGCGGTAGTTATCGATCAACACTCCGTCATGCCCGCTGTCATTGATATAGCGGTCGACCAGAATCGTCGGCTTGCGAATATTCCGGTAAAACCCGGCCTCCCTATGCGTGCCGATCAGCACGATCCCGTCGACGTTCTTACTCAGGAAGCTCTCGAAAAACTCTTCTTCCTCCGTCTCATTGCCGTTCGTGGAAATAACAATCGTGAAGAAGCCTTCATTATTGGCTATCTCTACCGTCCCGCCGATGACCGCGGTGTAGAAGGGGTTCTGAATCTCCGGGACGACAACGGCAAGCATATTGGTCTTTTTCTTAACCATTGAGGCGGCCATCGTGCTGGGCACAAAATTCAGCTCCTCGATGATCTTCAATATTTTCTTGCGGGTCGCGTCGCTTACCCGATCCCGTCCGTTGAGGACGCGAGATACGGTTGCTACAGACACATTGGCCTGCTTCGCTACATCCTTTATCGTGATTTCCTTGTTCGTCACAGCTGCGTCCATTCCTCCCATTTGCCTTGTAATAACGTTTTTACAATATTCGCATTATAATAATAAAAGGAACATTCTGGAACTGTACATTTGTTTGAAAAAACGTTTTCGCAATTGCTAGTTTCATTGTAGTGCATCCTCAGCAGGATTGCAAGAGCTTCTTTTAAAAAAACGAAAATAAAACCGTTTACATTTTGATTCAATGTCACTCGAATGTTATTTTATATAACACAACAAACCAAATTAACCCAGTTAGCTCGAAAATAATGTAATGGTACATGACATTTATATAAGGATTTTGGATACCTGTCGGCTTAATAGTATGAGACGCTCTTGTAAAACCCATCCATTTTATCCATTATTCTTCTGTTGTATTTATCGGGAAATGAAGGCAGGCGGTACGTTCGAAGGATTTCGGATTTGTTGTAAAAACGTTTACGCATAATAGCGTGATATGTGCAATGAACGACGAGCCCGGGGCTCCCAAAGTACGGTAAGACTTGCCGGATTTGCGCGGTAAGATGCTGGAGACTTCGCGGCCCCTTCCGCTGGAGGGGGATTGGCAGTTTTGCCCGGGGTAATGGGCAGGCAGGTAGCGAACGGCCGACTTCTGCCGGTGCAGGGCAGTTGGAACGCCGTGTCGGGCAATGCAAACTATGGATATGGAACTTACTATGTGCGCAGCAAGCTGAAGCAGCCGTTGACCGAGCCTGTCGGCTTGCGGGTTCAATCGGTGAACACCACGCCGAGATAGAAATCAACGGCAAAGTGCTCTCATGATTAGCTTGCCTCCTGCGGTATAGACGGGGCCGCGCATAAGCAGGCGTGGCCCCGGGATTTTTTGAATCGCTAATCCGGGGCTGTTACTCACCCATTCGCAAGCGGTACAAGCGGGAAGAAACCTGATCCAACCGGTCTTTGATCAAGATCGCCTCCGAATAAGCCGCCGGAATAGAACGATAACCGCAGCTAATGCCTGCAAGGCCCCCGGCAATCGCTCCTATCGTGTCAGAGTCTCCGCCTAGATTGGCCGCTTTTTGCACAACTTCGCTAAAATCGGCGGAACTAAGCAGAATATGCAGCACCCACTTGAAGGTATGAACGACAAAGCCGCTAGGCTCGCAGTTCGGTGCGCCCTTAATGCAGCCTTCATATTCCGTACCCGCCACCTCACTTCTGACCGCACTGCCTATTTCTTCTCCGCGCAATAGCCTATGAGCAATTCGATTGTAGATCACGCATGCTTCGCTGCATCTTTCATCGTAATGAGTCATCTTGGATTGCATCCTTGAGACCTTTTCCAGATCGAATATTTCTTGATATGCCAGTGCCGCGGGAAGACATCTCATCAAAGAACCGTTGCCGCCGCTCTGACCCAGATCAAGATCCGCCAGAAAGGCCGCTTCAAACCAGTGATCCTCGTAATTTTCAAAAGCGCGGCGAATCGTGCTGCCGATATCTTTAGGCCTGGAACGATACCATTTCAGAAACAAACGCCCGATCGGCTCCAGAGGCGCCGCCGGGTTCTCAAGAATCCCCTCCGCTACGCAAAGCGTCATCATCGTATCGTCAGTTACTTCTCCGGGCTCCAAATGCCAAACGCCGCCACCGATTATTTCGGTGATGTATCCATACTGAGCTTTGATTTCCCCGGCGGTCATAAACTCGGTTGTCCCGCCCAAAGCGTCTCCAATGGCAACGCCGTACAGGCCGCCTTTGATTTTATCGTATAAACGTTCATCTCTCATACGGTTCCCCCTCTCATTCGCTCAATCCGAATCCTAGACATAAATTCATTTTTATCCAATATTAACAAAATAAATCCCCGATGCCATGCAACCTATTATGTTCACCGGCGTCTATATATGCTGACAACAAAAATCTTGAAATGAGGTGAACCATGAAGATACTAGACGGCCTCTAGCTTCCCCCTAAGGAGGTTAGAGAGCCAAATGAGCCGAAGTGTAAAAAAATCACCGGTATGGACCGATCAAACGACGCCGGGCAGCCGCTGGGCCAAACGCCAAGCAGGCAAAGCCGTGCGCCGCTTCAATGATGATGTTCAAAACGGCAAGTGGTACCGGAAGCTGTTCTGTTCCTGGGATATTTGCGACTACCGTTTTTTCAAAACAAGACAACAATCGATACTCGAATGGGAAACCTCCCGCTGGGCGCGGGATAGAGAGAAGACACGCGCAGAGATCATTAACGAATGGGAAAAAGCGTATAGAAGAAAATAAGCGAAGAGCGCCGGCCAGGGAAGCCCGGTGCCCTTCGTTTTTATATTTGGGTGCATCATTAGCCATTCGCCGCAATGTTCCCTCTAGTCTATACCGAAAAATTCCGCCGTCGTCTCCGTCGCAGCCTTGGCGACTTCTTCCGCCGGCTTGCCGATGCATCGCGCTACGGTTTGCAGAATATGCGGCAGGAAGGCAGGCTCGTTCCGTCCATTCGCCGGCTTTTCTTTTAAATCCCTCGGGGTCAGGAAAGGCGCGTCCGTCTCCAGCATAAGCCGGTTCAGCGGAATCATGCGGACCAGCTCCTGAAGATGCCTGCCTCTTCTTTCGTCGCAAATCCAGCCGGTAATTCCGATATAGAGGCCCATATCAAGATAAGCCTTAAGCTCTGACCGGGTGCCGGTAAAGCAATGGACAACCGCCTTGGAGACCGCATGCTCCTTAAGAAGTGCAATAAAATCCGCGGACGCTTCCCGCTCGTGCAGAAACAGCGGCATGTCCAGTTCGAGCGCCAAGCGGATTTGCTCGGCGAACCAATGACGCTGGACGTCCCGCGGCGAGAAATCCCGGTTGTAGTCCAAGCCGCACTCCCCGATCGCCGCCACCTGCGGCAGCGCCGCCAATTCGCGCAGCTTCGCGATCGTCTCTTCATTGCAGCTCTTCGCATCGTGAGGATGCACTCCCGCCGTCGCATACAGCTTCCCGGGATAACGTGCGGCATAGCGGGCCGCTTCGCCGCTGCTCCTCAGACTCGTTCCCGTAATAATCAGGGGCGAGACCTGGCTCTCGGCCGCTCTTTGGACAACCTGCTCGCGATCCTCGTGAAACGAACGGTGCATCAAATTGACCCCGATATCGACGATAGGATGATTCATGGCTTGATGGCTCCTTTTTCTTGGTTTCGGCATATTTGGAGAAAGCCTCTAATCACCCGAGTCTCACTAGATCCGATTTAGGAAAGCCTATTTCCCTCGTCTTTTTCCTGCAATACGAACAAGAACAATGAATCTTGCCTTTAGCAAACTTCCCTGCATACGTTTCATGCCATCCGAGCTGCTTAGCAAGCCTGCGCTTAAGCTGGATCACCCGTCTTCGATGATGCCGCTAATCTTTACGAATCAAAACCATCGGCTTCATGCTATGCAAACTCCACTCTCTGCGCGCCGTTTCAAAGAATTACTTTAACTATATTCACTTATTTTGGGAATATCAAGCATCGCAACAGGCTGACGGCGGAGCAAACAGGCGTTTTCCCCCTTCTATCCGCAATCATTCCACAATACTGAAAAACCGATGCTCCTTAGCAAAGGAAACATCGGTTTCGTTCACACCGCCAGCGGCACTGGCCTCAGTTCGTCTATTTCGCTTTCTTCGCCTCTTCGATGCGCTTCTCAGCGAGCTCCGCCGCTTCGCGAAGAGCGGAATTAATGTCCTTGCTCCCGCTCTCCACCGCAGGGAACGCTTTATTGTATTCGCTCGATACGATCGAGTCGTACTTATGCATGGCCCCTTTCGGCGCTGGCGTCGATTCAAAGACAGGCTTTAAGTTTTTTCCCTTGAACACGGGCATATCTTCGCCAAAATGTTTGTTGATCTCCTGATCCGTAGAGGAAGTCAGGAACCCGTTCTTGACTAGCTGCAGCTGAGGCTCCTCGGACAGCAAATACTTAATGACCTGAAACGCCGCCTCCTTATTGGGGCTGCTGCTGGTCACGTACAAATTATGGGAGTCGACGGCCATAGACACTCCCGGCGCTTCCTTAAAGCTCGGCATTTGCGCCATATCCCAGTTGAACGTCTCGCCCTTGGCCTCCAAATCGCTGATCCAGGACGGCACATCCGCATACATCGGCCACATCGCCAACGTCCTGTCCTTCAAGAATGCATCCTTAGGCGCGGAGGGGCGATTTTCGTTGCCCGGTATTTTGTACAGCTCGAGCAGCATCTCATAGGAGCGCTTGAAGCCTTCCTCCTGCAGCAGCGCCGGTTTTTCCGTCTTCGGATCTACGAAACCGAGAGACAATTGGCCGGTGAATCCGCTGAGATTCTGATCCAGTCCCCTGTAATTCACGCCGTTATCGGTCCGGGTAAGCTGCCGTGACAGCTCGATCGCCTCTTCCCATGTCATACCGTCTTTCGGATACGCGACGCCGAACTTATCGAAGATGTCCTTGTTGTAATACAAGGCCGACCAGTTCACCCAGAACGGCAGACCGACAATCTGTCCCTGATCACCGATCTGCTTGATCGTATCCATAGCCGGCTGGTTCAGCTTATTTACGTCGACCTGATACTTCTTGATCAGATCGCTCATGTCGTACAGCAAGCCCAGCTCCTTATACTCGCTCAGCCGCGGCGGGCTGTTATACAAGATATCGGGAAAAGTGCCCGCAACCACAAGCTCGCTTGGATTCGTGCCTTTGCCTTTTCGGATAAGATCCAGCTGAACGTTAGGAAATTTTTGGGTCACCGGGTCGATAACAAACTTCTTGTACCATTCGTCAGGTAAGCTGATATCTACATACATCGATAAATGGGCCGATAAATTCGTATCGAACGTATCGGTATTCGCAGCCGGACCGGGTGGCTCCGACGTTGTGCCCTGGGCATCTTTTTCCCCGGAGCAGCCCGTCAAAACCGCCAGTAAAAGCATCCCGGAGGCGGCCAGCGAAGCCGTTCCTTTCCAAGCGTCAACCTTCATCCTTCCCATTCCTCCCCTATCGGCAGCAAAGTGAACGTTTTTCTTAAACGACGCTCTTTTTTCCTTAATCATAATCGGAGGGGGAGCCGCTGTCTTTATGTAAAACGCTTACGATTTATTCTATTTTCCGATTGAATGAGGCGAACTTGCCGTGTATGATGGGGAGAATAAGAAGGCTTCAAGGGAGGCGTAGACTGTGAGAATCCCGGTATACCGGTTAAAAGTCGATTACTTGACCCGCTATTCGGATTTCAATCCACTGCTGTTATTTGCGCAAAAGTACGGATTTACGCCCAAGGAGCAATGCCCGCTCCGAGTATGCTATGCGAATGCGGTCATCCTGGTGGAAGAAGGCCGCGGCACTCTCCGGCTTGACGGAGAAGAGCATGCGCTTCAGCCCGGATCTCTTGTCTATATTGCCGCCGGGCGCCCCCATCAATGGATATCCGACGAGAAGCGGCTGATGGTGCACCGCTGCGCCTATTTCGATTGGAAGTACGTCCACAGACCGGAGTTTCATTACCAACGGGATTATTTCAAGCCGGTCGACCGGCCTTTCATGGAAGAACGGGCGAGCTCTCTCCCCGGTCTACAGCTGCATCAAGTGATGAAGGTGAACAACGTCGGGCTGTGGCTGTCCTATTTCAATGCCTTCACGCAGCCCCCGTCGCTGCTGGGCGTGCGAAGCCCGATCGAGTCCCTGCAATATAACGCGGCTTTCCAGACGTTTCTCTATCATTTCCTAAGTACAGCGGCCAGGCAGGATGCTTGGGGCGATCCGCGCATCGTTCAAATTTTGGAGAAAATCGACAGCTCACCGCTGGAAAAATCCGAAGCGGAGCTGTACCTCTGGGCTAAGGAGCTCGGGCTCGGCCGCAGCCGGTTTCATCAGCTTTTCAAGGAGCAGACCGGACATACCCCGAACGAATACATTCAGCGTCGGAGGCTGTATCAAACCGCGGACGATCTATGCGCAACCAACCTGTCCATTACCGAAATCGCTCATAAATACAACTACTCTTCCATCCATTATTTCTCCAAAGCGTTCCGCAGCGTGATGGGGGTATCCCCGTCTGAGTTTCGTTTGAAGCATCGCTTCACATAAAGAGCTGTCCAAGGGGCAAGCGGGGGCGGTTCGTGATCATGACGACTCAGCCCCTCTTCTATCTACAATCGGCGCAGCATATGCTCCGTCTTGAACATAAGCCTGCGAACGTTCTCCTCTGCGGGCGGATTATGGAAGAAACCATCGTAATGTGCGGAGACAAAAAACAGTTCATTCAAAAACCTTTCTGTATCCCAATCCAGCTCGCCATGCGATTGAAGGTTCCTTAGTAAGAGTTCATTCGAGGGCGGAAGCGGCGGATAAGCGCCGTTCACCTGGATGTATAACGCTCTAAGCTTAGCCTGCGCCGCCATCCCCGCGACCGTCACGCATTCCTTATACATGCCTTGCTCCAAGAATACGGCACCCATGGACATATATCTTCGGGATTGCTCAAGATACATCTGTACATCCGATAGCAAACGCACGCTAATTAATCCAGTTGACATTTTAAGCCGTTAACCTTCCGTCTTCATTCATCCGGAAAACCTCCTGTTCTACTCCTCTGCGCAACAGCTATGCCTCCCATCCGTTCCAGGTCATACTTGCCCCCCACCCCATTTACTCCAGAATGACAGAAATCCAAATAGGATCATCAAGAACCATTTCGATCCGGGCGATCTTGTAGCTCATGGCTTCGTATGAAACAACGTTGACCAGCCGAAGCAGCAGCAAAAATTCCGATATATCGCCGACCTGCTTTTCAATCCACTGATCGTTAGGAAGTAACCATCGGACCATTGAACCATTCATGACGATATCCCCGGCTCCTTTCCAAGTTGGGCTACTGGCTGGAAAGCATAATTATTGCTGTTTGAATAAAACTTAAGATAGCAAGATAAAGTCATTGATTTCAAGTCAATCATTTGTACCTCAAGTTATAAATCATTATACATTTGACTATTATATGTATCAATATTTATTTTTTGACTCTCTAAAGGTTATTTAGTGTTTGTCCGGTTACCTCTACACTCAAAATGAGGTGTAAGCTATGTCAGAAATTTTAGTTCATGTCGGAAAACGCATACGCGAGATTCGAAAGGCGCAGGGCTTATCACAAAACGCTCTGGCTGAACGATGTGGATTTACTTTTTCATATATTGGAGGCGTTGAGCGGGCGGAGAAGAACATTTCCCTCCTCAATCTGGAAAAAATAGCCGATGGCTTGGGCGTAGGTGTGCATCAATTTTTCGTGTACTCCTACCAATATGAGCATCTTCCTTCCAATGAAAAAATCATTCAGGAAATTGTCGCCATGCTCGTTCAACATGACGACCAGACGATAGAAATGGCCAAAAATATACTGACTGAAGTGCTGCGGCATTCCCGCGGCTAAACCATAGACGCAAAAAATCCCCTTCCGCAGTAACGTAAGTTGACGTTACCGTAGAAGGGGATGATTTTTTTAGACAGTATCGGCAAATAAAATCTCCAAAGCTTTCAAGCAATTTTTTTTATTGTTTACACCCCCCGACCTCACATGTTCATCGGTTTCTTTTGCCACTTTAACTGTAGCGCAGTTGTGATTCGGTTTTTGGCAGCCACCATGCTTCGGACATGCGGATCTTCATCCTCGGCCAAAAGTTTCAGGACACTTCCAAGGGAACCCTTTTATTAGGAGCCACTCTAAATTTCATTTCAGGGTATCGAATGGGGCGATATCCCGACGCAAATTGATCTGGATATTATTCATTCATCACTGCGGAAAATTCATTCATGAGGTACCTCCGGTTCATCAACCACTTCGATTTCACCGTTCGCATAATTTCAATCTACGTACCCGTGCGGGGTGCGACGCATATATCCAGTGATCCCGGATGATGTCGTCTTAATTTCAATCCACGCACCCGTGCAGGGTGCGACTTCGGGGATCGTCGAGGCCGTCTTTAGTCGTCCAATATTTCAATCCACGCACCCGTGCGGGGTGCGACCCGCTTGTCTATATAAATCTTGCAGTCTGCTAGTTATTTCAATCCACGCACCCGTGCGGGGTGCGACTATTTTTCTGATACGTTAATGCCCTTTCCACAACATTTCAATCCACGCACCCGTGCGGGGTGCGACGTGTTCATAAAAGTGACTTCCGCAAGCTTGCGGTATTTCAATCCACGCACCCGTGCGGGGTGCGACCTGTATGGCGTTGAATCCTCGGCATATTGCCGAATTTCAATCCACGCACCCGTGCGGGGTGCGACAATCAATAGCCGATTTGGTTAACCATCCGAAGACATTTCAATCCACGCACCCGTGCGGGGTGCGACGCAGTTAGCTGCGTCTACAAATAAGGCGTCTATCGTATTTCAATCCACGCACCCGTGCGGGGTGCGACAAAAGGGCGTAGGAAAAGCGTATACATACGCGGATTTCAATTCACGCACCCGTGCGGGGTGCGACAACGCCTGCTTATCAATATGCCTCCGAGGTATATATTTCAATCCACGCACCCGTGCGGGGTGCGACAGTTCGTACCGTTCCCTCAACTCCGGTTTTCGCCGATTTCAATCCACGCACCCGTGCGGGGTGCGACGACTGGGTGTCTTTGTACAAAATCTCCGTCGGATCACATTTCAATCCACGCACCCGTGCGGGGTGCGACGACTGGGTGTCTTTGTACAAAATCTCCGTCGGATCACATTTCAATCCACGCACCCGTGCGGGGTGCGACCCTCAATAGGGGCCTTCGCCGATGCTTTCGGTCATAATTTCAATCCACGCACCCGTGCGGGGTGCGACTCGTCGGCCATCCCACTCACGCTTAATGTCGGCAAATTTCAATCCACGCACCCGTGCGGGGTGCGACCAATCGGAATCGTTGTTTTCATAGGCCAAAAACATTTCAATCCACGCACCCGTGCGGGGTGCGACCGTCGGTTGCTACTGAAAATGTCTTGTAATTAATATTTCAATCCACGCACCCGTGCGGGGTGCGACCCATCCTTAGATACCAACCATCAGCCTGCAGAGCATTTCAATCCACGCACCCGTGCGGGGTGCGACAATCAAGCTTCCGAAAATAGAGTTGCCGAGCTTCGATTTCAATCCACGCACCCGTGCGGGGTGCGACGTCTATCGGGCAGCTGTTGGTATGATCGAACAGATTTCAATCCACGCACCCGTGCGGGGTGCGACTCAAATAAGTTATGAGCCTATTGTAGCATGGATCGATTTCAATCCACGCACCCGTGCGGGGTGCGACAGTGTCAAAGATGTAATACAATAATTTCTGAGCAAATTTCAATCCACGCACCCGTGCGGGGTGCGACTTAATGATCTGACGCCTCGCCAGCTGATGATGGTTTTAATTTCAATCCACGCACCCGTGCGGGGTGCGACGCGTCTGGTCAGCCGCTGATTCTTCCGATTAATCAATTTCAATCCACGCACCCGTGCGGGGTGCGACTGGACGTCGCCGGACAAGCGACTGACAAGGCGATATTTCAATCCACGCACCCGTGCGGGGTGCGACTGCATCCTTGATGACCGGCGCGTGCTGCTGCCATTATTTCAATCCACGCACCCGTGCGGGGTGCGACGGTACATACGCATAGCTAACGAGATATGGGACATTTCAATCCACGCACCCGTGCGGGGTGCGACGTACTTGACGGATTGAAGGTGTACTTTCGCAATCATTTCAATCCACGCACCCGTGCGGGGTGCGACAAGCTCCCGAGGCAAACGGGTAAGCGTGATGTATTTCAATCCACGCACCCGTGCGGGGTGCGACAATAGAGATATCAAATCAAAGGAGAGATTAAAATATTTCAATCCACGCACCCGTGCGGGGTGCGACTGTTCTTGGTTTCTGTCTTCTTCACGTGGCTTCCACATTTCAATCCACGCACCCGTGCGGGGTGCGACTGGATAAAACACATCATTGACAAAATCAGGCAATATTTCAATCCACGCACCCGTGCGGGGTGCGACGGCGCATGGCGGCGCTGGAGCGGGGCGGCATGGATTTCAATCCACGCACCCGTGCGGGGTGCGACTCCGATTTTCAAGGAATATTAACCCTGAAAAACGATTATTTGCTTTAATAATACACCCAATCTACTGAATAAGCCATTAGATATAGAAGCATCGCTATAATCCGATAACACCATTCGATTTCGCACAGGTGCGAATCCCCCGGGAAATTCATGTTCGCTTCACATTCGCACCACGATCTAGCGGCCGACTCAGCAGCAATGTAAGTCCCATTCGCTTTCGTGTCCAGCTTCGCTCGTGAATCACGCCCTAGAATAAAAAGCACCACGGCATTTCACGTTGAGCTCGCAGTTCTTTACACAACTTCAGAACCGGCAGGAGAAGTAAACATTCCGTAAGCAGATTGATCAAATTCAACTTGGCATTTCGTTAAAACTTGGTCTCTTCCCATGTGATATGAACTGCATTAGCGGACCTCATCCCCCGTTTGAGTATTCTGAATATAGCAACGAAGTGGGGACGTGAAATTGCTCACCTCCCCACCTCATCCCCGGCTCTCCTACTCAACCAGAGCTCCGATATACCCAGCAGACTGGTTTCCGAATGTGTCAAAACTGGGAATGGGAGCATTATTAAGATTGATTTGATATGTTAATATGGATACTCTGATCCTACCTCTCAATGAGTTTGACACTGGAAGGTATCATCTCTTTCTTAATGGAAACGATATAATCTTTATAATCTCGTGCCGGCTTTCCTTCGTTAATCCGACTAATAGTAACTGCGTCAAAAAGCTTTTGTACTGGAATGTTCCCCATCACTGAAGTGTGTTCGAAAACAACTAGTTTTCTTGTTCCCATCAACCCGCGTGCCGCAGAACGGTCGTGCTCGAACAAATTTTCGAGCGCTTCCCAAAGAAGCTCCAAATCGATCTCAGAAAAACCGGTTTGATTTGCAAGAGGTGCTGAAATGAAGCCATGAGCGCGGTAAAGCCCGTATGGAATCGTAAATTTCCGTCCCATAGTACGGTTTTCGCCACCCTGTTTTGCCGCTTCTGCTTCGGTTGCTACAGCCATTCTCGTGATGCTATGTTCCAGTGAAACGACCGGTTCTACTGAACGAGCGAAGGTGAACTGCACAGGCCCGCGGACCTGTCCCGCATTCGGCCCGGTAGACAAAACAGCGCCAAATGTGCGAATATCGAAAAAGTTCTGACACATAAATTGCCTTGCCCGCTCGATTTCCTTTCCTTGACCTTGGCCAGCCTTAATCCGCTTCTTTCCATCCTCCGCATCAGCCGGAGATTCGTTCAAATCAATATCCAAGCTGATGTATGCCTGCTCAATCGTATGGTTTAAGATTGACTTTTCTTTCACAAATATAGCGTACGGAGGCTGATTACCCATCTTTAATCCAACATAATTCCGTACCTTTCTTTTCAGACAAACATCCGTTACGAGCCCATGTCCGGTTTCGGGATCGATCCGGGGCAAATTGCCGGCATCGGGATCACCGTTCGGGTTTCCGTCCTTCACATCAAACAAAATCACAAAATCATACCGCTTTTGAAGTGCTGTGCTCATGATAAGTTCTCCTCCTCAGTTATATCTAAATTGTTTTTGCCTGATGCGTCTTGTTTGGAAGTAAAAAAGTTTTGTCGCTGATGATAGTAGCCGATCGCAAAAAGTCCTTGTTCGTACAAGTTGAGATGAGCAGGAAACTCTCTCATTTTCCCCATTATTTCGCCAAGAAGCGTTTCAAAATGGACTACTCTTCCTTTGCGTTCAATCTTGGCCAAATGGTGGTTTTTGAGGCGAAGCAAATTTGCAAATACGGCGACTGGAGTAGCGCATGCTGCTCCGTAATAGCGTTCCCGAATTGTCGTATTAAGCTCCGGGTTTGCTTCTTCCTGAATTTTTTCCAAAACGGCAAACAATCTGCCCAGTTGATAACCAACAGACGGTTGATTCGTATCCAATTCCCGTGTTACCTCCTTATAATTCGGATGCGGATAAAACCGATGGTATCGATTCATATAAGCTTTTAATAATGCTGCGCGAACGGGTTTCACCCGATATTCCGTATCGCTGCGAATACGGCGTAGAACCGCCTGCAATAAAGTAGTCGGATAAGGCATCCCTTCCAAAATAGATCGCATAAAATCACCCGATAGATTTGGCGGAATATTTTCGCTTTTGTCCTGAGTTGCAACATTTACCAGGATACGCCATACGGAGTAGAACTCCGGCTCCTTGGGTGGCTTGATGATCTCGAAGTCTTCAAAATAGTTCCTGATTTTGGATGAAAACTCAGAAACCGTTCCCACTTGCCAGAAACGAATTGATATCCGCGCCATGTTCGGTGCAAGCCCCAGAATGAAGAAACGGGTAGTTCCGCTCTCTTCCATGTATGCCCCGGTCTGTACCGATTCGAACAATGCTTTCACTTTCTCGATCCCCGCAGCTGGATTGTCCCTTTCAGGCTCTTGAAAGAAAGAAGAAAAATCTGTTTCGAAAACACTCTTTTTTTCGGCCCAAAATACGACGGAAGCATCGCCTATGTTCAAACGCTGTCTCGGAGAATCGAGTAAATCATTCAAAGCTTTCACATAACGGGAAGCCACTACCTTGCCAACTGGTGCATTGAAGCTTTGCGTTTTTGAATATGAATTAAAAGCTTCTTTATTAAAACTTACAATATTTGCTCCTGAAGGCTGTGCATGCTTAACCCCTTTAATTACCGGATGCGTTGCTTCCACGACAGTGTGTTGTTCTCCCGTCACCAGACATGTCCCAATCCGAACATCCGAATCCTTCGATTCCACTGCCCGTTCAAGGGCAGCAGCAACTATCGGCGACAAAAAAACTGTCTGATATCCCGTCTGAAGAACACGAAAGCTGACTTTTACACTCCCTTTTTGCAAAATTTCACCGTACTCGGGATGGTTCAGTGCCAAATCAAAGTGACTTCGGTTCCCCAATCCTTTTTGAAGAAAGCTGCGCACGGCATGAATACCAGCATCACTCGCCGGACCGATCCACTGGTCGATGGCATCGATCATGCTTTGCAAACGTAGACTCCCTTTATCTCCCAAACCGAGCACGAAAGCAGCATTATCCCACAGTAAGTTCGCGTCTTTACCGCTATTCGAGTGTTTTAAAGCTTGTTTTCCGATATTAGGCAACTGAAAGGGACGAGAGAGCATTTTTTTACCGTCTATTTCCCTTAAATCTGAAATATTACACAAACATCCATCAAGGTCGAGCTCAAATAACAAGTCAATGTTTCCCTCGATCCAACCGTCCTGTGCGATTGCCCCTTCGGAGACCTTCCTGTCGTAATATTCCTTCAAGGCGAGCAAAATCATCCTCTCACCTCAATTTCATTGCGATTGGTGTTCACGGTCCCCCGATACATTTGCGCACGGAAAAAGAGTGGTGTCGGATCGTCGACGTTCCGTTCAAAATCCATATCATACAACATAAAACCTAAATCCCGAGTTTCATCTATAGGGCTCTCCAATTCTTCAACGGGATGTTTAATCAGCCGGAAATCGCAGGCAAACTCTCGACAGCCTAAATAAGGCCGATGAAAACATTGCCCCTTCCCAGCTCTCCGCTCAAACATGGCGGCATATTTAGCAGCGCTTTCATCTATTCTGACTGATTCGTTACGTTCCTGCTCATTTGCCCAAACTCCCTGCCCAATCGGGCGATTACCTCCTCGCTCTCCAAGCGGAATAAAGTCAAAATAACCGTGAATACGGTAACGAACATCTTTTAGAAAAAGCCCGGCACGCTGTAATCGTTCGTCTTCAATCCAAATTCCTATCGGGGCACCCGGCATCCCAGCCATTTGTTTGGAGGTAGGACCAGATGCTCTCTTGCCGACCTCGTTCCTGCGCACGTTAATCCATTTAATCGGATTTAACACTTCAATTTTTGTTATTTTCCATCGGATCGCCGGTTTCCACAAAATCGATTCAAAAATCGCTCTCGCCGCCGACGGGGTGATCACATCATAGCTTACCCGCTCCACTTTCATTTCCGGCCGGGTAAAACAAGCATAATCCCCCCACACTTCCAGGCACCAATTATGCAATCGAATTTCTCCTTTCCAAAACATAAATTATGACGTAGTATCAGTTGCGTCTTCAATACGTAACCCTATGTGTTTCGAATACGCCCGCTTGGGCAACAATGCAAACATCTGCGGATACACCTCCTCAATGACTTTTTTTTCCTTTAGAATATTAAAGTCACGTTTATAAATGCTAACAGTGTATCTTTGCAGCTTTCTCAACAGTCTTCGGTCGGGTCCCTTCACTTTTAATTCATCGATAAGTCGATTGCTTTGATGATAACGAACCCAAATCGTCTTTTGCTCCTCATCGTCGATTAATTTGAATTTATTTGCCGCCGTCCTGAAGAAAATACTACACTCCCTCGGATCATTCTGAATAGGATCCAGCAGTGCAATAACTCCTGCTTTATCCAACGAATGAACCTTCCAGTACATTTCCTCGAAAAACGTTTCGAAATCGGCATTCGATATGTCATGAGCATTAGACATCAAAATGCTTCTCGTTGTTTCCGCCGCTTTGCGCAGAATTCCTTCCGGCGCTTCCCGAGGCGGATTAAACACGACAACTTTCCCCAATTGGGACAATTTCCCTTCTCTATTACAGCGTCCTGCGGCTTGCGCTATGGAATCTAATCCAGCCATTGCTCTGTATACAACAGGGAAATCCAAATCGACTCCGGCTTCAACCAGTTGCGTGCTAATTACACGAACGGGCATATGATCCTTTAATTTCTGTTTCACTTCACTAATAATATCGCTGCGATGCTGCCCGCACATCAGCGCAGACAGATGATAAGTTCCTTCCGGCATTAGCCTGTGTAATTCGCGGCAACTCTTCCGGTCAGAAACAATGCACAATACCTGGTCATATCGCACCAGCTCTCCGGCAATTTCTTCCCAACTTGAAGCCGTATGCAGATCAGAGGGAACTAGAATGCGATTGCGGGTTAACTCATTGAAGAGCAGTTGGATATCTCCCTCTTTTCCCATGATCTCTTTGATTTCCTTCAGTCCTTTAAATAGCTTCCCGTTGATCGTTCGTTCCTTAAAAGCGGGTTGCGTCGCAGTGGAAATAACAAAACTGACATCATAGTGGTCGACAAGCAGCCTCATTGTTTCAAGAATGGGGGCCAAAAATTCTGCTGGAACCAACTGCGCCTCATCTAGTACAACGACGGATCTGGCAATGTTATGAAGCTTCCTGCACCGACTAGGCTTCGCCGCGAATAGCGATTCGAAAAATTGGACTGATGTGGTCACAATCAACGGAGCATCCCAATTTTCTGCAGCCAACCTGGATTTAACTGTTGAATCAGTATCATCGACATTAGAGTGATGTTCGACTATTTGGTCTGCTCCAAGAGCAGAACGAAAAACGTCCGCATTTTGTTCAATGATGCTGCTGTACGGGATCACGTAGATAATGCGATCAAGACCATGGAACTTTGCGTGTTCCAGAGCAAAGGCCAGGCTGGATATTGTTTTTCCCCCTCCGGTCGGCACCGTAAGTGAGAACATTCCTTGCTCATCTATCGCTCTTTGTCTGCATGTTGCTCTGATCTGCTTTCTAATTTTATTTACTTGCGTGTGCTCGGAACGCACATCTAACTCATTGCAATACTGGTTGAGTCGTTCAAGTAGTTCTGATATAGAACAATACCCTCCCCTGGTCGAGGCTCTCATACGATCCATGTATCGTTCAGTATCTAAAAAATCTGCGTCTATAAGGCTTGAAAACAACATTCTAATCCATAACGACAAGTCCAGGCCACTGGCGAACTTCCACGGCGGATGCAGAGGGTTTACTTCACGCAGACGATCAATAATGCTGCCGTCAATTTGATCCAAGTCATTCACTTGGTTTTTCTGAAACTGAAGAGAGGCAAGCCCCGCACCTTCGGCGCTAGACCAATCCGGCAACCCTGCGTGATGACCGGCAATGCAATATGCTAGTATTCGCCCGATTCCCTTGCCAAACAACTGTTCAACCAACTCGGCGCCATGGATAGCATGCGGAATTTTTCCGATTTTACCTTCCAAATGGGCATCTTCGTCATATCTACTTTTCGCTTTCAAATACTCCTGCCATAGAACTCTTCCTTTGCCAGCGTCGTGGGCTAACCCAAGCACTTTCCCCCATTCCCCGGACCGGAACTTGGAAGAGAAACTTTCCGCTAGACGTGCCGTCTCTTCCGCGTGTTGCGACAAGAGGTGAGGATGAGACCAACTGCCATCATCATTTTTGACTACGTGTGCGATGAACTCCTTATTCATTTCTCTATCCTCTCATGCGAATCATACTTTATATCTTTATACGTTAGTATCCATTTCACTCTAATTTACATTTTTACCAAATATGAATTCATTACCACAATTCGACAACATTGAGCAAAATCCCTTCCTCATCTATAAAATAAGAAGAACAACCCCAATGTAAAGTTGTTCTTCTCATTTCAAATATTTTTCAATTTGCTTGCCCTGCAGAGATGGCTCTATCCTGTGAGCAAATACGGGCCACATTTGGGATCCGAGCGGCAACTCCAGAATCGACAAGCTAAACATAATTTTTATTGGGTATATAAAGTTCAAGAATTTCCCTTTTATAATCTTCATACATAACCAGTGCCTCTTGCAATATGCATATTAATTCATTGTAATTTCGAAATGAAGGTTTTCTAACATTATCTTGATAATTACCATCCAATCGTGCTTTTAATAATCCCCATGGTAATCCTGACCAAATAAATTCGACAATTCCGTACTTAAGCGATATAAAAAATGAAAAGAACTCCAGTGACTTTTTTTCTACAAGAATAAAAAACTTTTCCTTCTTATTGTAGCTAGCTTCATAGCCTAACCCTCTAATAATATCTATTACTTCATCCTTATCATAATTTTCAAAGCACTCTGCCAGAGAACAATCATATTTATTTGGATAAACTTCTATAACGGTCAATAAAATTGATCCTCTCCAATGCCAACTTGATCACCGATGGTAATAATTTCATAATTATTCCTCCCTTGAACTCGAGTCTACAACAGTTTATGTAAACTTCAAAACCGACGATTAAGGAAATCTACCACCGTTAAAATATCTGTTTTGCTATTACGTATCTTCCCCAGATTCGGAAGTTTGTTTATTCATATATTCCTCACGAATTTGATACAGGGTCTTGCCGCTTTCTTTTAATACCGAGAAATCATAGGTCGCTATATTGGACCAGCCGAATACTTCCTTTAACCAGGCCAATAATGACTTTTCCTTACCATCAACACGAACGTTCCCGTTATTAAGCAAGGTCGCTTCATCGTCTCTGCCTTTGGCTACAATAATATCTCCTTCTTTAACAACACCCCATTGGAGCATTTCATCAATTTTAGGTAATGAGCGTCGTTTAATATCCTTGGTTAGTTTGATTCTGGATGGAGTTCTTTCTATTAAATTGACATAGTAGTCATCATAGTTGGCTAGCGGCAGCAGTTTCTCGGCAGTTATAAGCAATTCATGATTAATTGTATAAGGCGTGAGCTTGTAACAGCTCATATCTACGCCATTACTATTCAGCCAAGCGACGGCAGACAATGTTTGATCGTCATAGCCTGAAGCAACGAGGATGATCTTTTGTTTCTTATTGAAACTGGCTTCAGCGCCGTTCACTTTCAAAAACTCGTTTAATTTTCTAAGTCCGAGCTCATATGAAGTCAACTCGCCGAGTTCAAATTCGCCTTTATGCTTTTCAATGTAGGGAGCATAAACCTTTTTAACAAGATCATCCGTATCTGCTATCGTTGCGTAACTGGCAGCGTATCGGATAGCCTGAAATTCAAAAGCCTCTTTTCGATTTTCAATATCTTTGCGATCCCGTTTAATTTCTATCAATACAATATTCCCGTTATTATCTACAGCAGTAAGATCGCTTCTTCCGAGACTTTCGTTCTTCACTTGCCGCCCGACGATAAGCATGGACTCCTCATCGTCGCAGAGCATTTCGATACTGTTCCTGAGAAGCTCCTCCATATCACTTTCTGCCATTTTAAGCTCTGCAAACGTCACAGCATCAACCTTTGTCGCCTTTTTATTTTTTATATTGTACATTTCCTGTCCCCCATAGTTATACGATAATAGCGCCGCGGCGCCTGTATTTTCCACAATGAATAATCAGAACCATTGAAGCGCAAATAGTGTAATATAACATGAATTTCGACAAAAACAGGAAAAATCCTCCATAAAGCTGTAGCATTCCCGCGGCAAAACCATAGACATAACTATTCCCTTCCCCGTATCGTGCCCATGCCGATTCCAGGTGAAGCATACCTTGGCGGCCATGCTGTTCTTGCTGTTGGTTGGTTACAAAAAGATCAATGGCAAGATATACGCTATCGTTCGCAAAAGTTGGGGCGTGTATTGGGGTGACAAAGGTTACTTCTATTTGCCCCAAGGAACACTTTGATTTTTACGTTCAGGACATGTGGAACGCTTGATAAACCTAGTAAAATAACGATAGTATGTATGATAGCGTAATACTTTCGTACAGTCCGTTTTCTTGTTTTTGTGGCCGTGGAATAGCGAAACCCCCGTATCGTTATAATACGAGGGCTACTACAGATGATTTACTGATATACGTTCTACATTCGCATTCGTCACTTAAAACGTACCGCTAGTATCTGATTTACCCGCTCCAAAATTAAAGCTGTAGTAAAGAACCGAAGTTGCAAAAGGTGTAACCCCAGCCCTGGAGTCATAGATTTTTTTTAAGTTTTCACTATCATCTTTTTTAACTTGACCGTAGTCAGGGGAACCTTTGATAGCATTAATAGTTCTCGGCTCTATTATGACTTTCCAAGTATTGTTTTGCTGTTTACCCACAGTCAGTTCGTCAGGAGAAATGCCTGCATCTCGATGATTTATATCCACTTTTAGACGGTATGTTGTTTCACTTACCTTTTCGAGCGATTTAACGGCGTACCCAGTAACAGGGTCATTTTTTTGCTCAATTTCAAGCTGGTTTTTAAACTCTACATTATTTATACCTAACTTATTTACTACATTATCGACAAGGGTATTAATATCGTTTTTCTTATATGCATCGAATACCGTCGATACTACTTGCTCAGGAGTGCTGTTCTTAGCAATAGATGCATCGGCAAAAGCCGCAGCCGAGACAAGGGCACCCACAAGGAGAACGCTTGCCAAAATAGATTTGAAACCTCTCATTTTCAACGTTCTTCCCTCCAAATTTTTTTATTATTTAGTAATGCCTCACAAGGATACTCCAATACGAAAGACCAATCAACCATTTCACACCAAAAAAGTTAATTAGGGCTTGCTGAACAAATCAAAAATTCAACAGTAACAAGGGTTTGGCGCCTCTTTTGTCGAATTTAGGTGCAAGGAAAACGAAGGCTAACCCGTGAAAA
>NZ_JANYUY010000072.1 GCF_025060755.1 Paenibacillus doosanensis | reverse complement strand
ATTGAGCTTACTCAAACGAAGACCAAACAGGGGAAGTCGGCCATTTTAAGTCAAGTCCAGCAATGGATTTCAGGTTTACCCAGCTACATCAAGGCTTTAATGCCAAATTTGAGCTGCGAAACTTGAGTTATTAACAACTTGAATTCCAATAGCGGTGGAGTGGCAATCCCTATCCGTCGTATACGTCTTATGAATGAAAACTCACTCTGCTTATTGGGTCCAACAAACTGCTAGTTCTCTCTCACTCGAATATCGCTATAATAAGCTCTCGCTACGCCGAGCGTACTTACGCCGTACATGCCGTAGCCCCATGTATCGTCGGTATGCGTCAGCACCTGCTCGCCGTTCACGCTGAGCGTAATCGTATTCCCCTGCGCTGTTACCTTCACATCATACTCCTGGTTCAGCTGCCAAGCATAGCTGGCCGAGGCGAGCTTCTTGAAGCCGAAGTCGTTGATATAGATCGCGACTTGATCCTTGCCGTCGAAGCCCGCGTGGTAGCCGCGCATAGCGCCCTGGGCGCGGATGGCAACCAGATGCGAGTCGCCGATCTGCGGGTTGATCTTCACGGACACGGAGTAATCCCGTGCGAAGTAGCTGCCTGTATACGCCTCGCTAGGCTCGGCGGTCATCAGGTACATGGTGCCGTCGACCAGGCTCCAGGCGCCGTGGTTGTGGGCGAACGGCGTTACGCAGCCGAAGTCCACGGATTGCTTACCGAAGTCGATGCGGTAGTCCGCCGGGCCGTAGATGCGGAACTCGTCGATGAAGATGCGGCCGAGGCTCTTCGGCTTGCGGGTCGAATAGGCTTCGAGCACGATGCCGACTTCGTCGATCAGCTCGCCTTCGGAATCCGGGATGTCGAACTCGACATGAATCCATTCTTGATTGACTAGCTTGATATAGCCTTGAACGAGCTCCTTCTTGCTCTTGGCCAAGCGAACGTAAGGAGCGATGCCCATCGTTTCGTTGCCGCTCCATTGGTCGAGGAAGATGTTCATCGACACTTTCTGGCCGGAATAAGCGCGCGGCGCGAAGGTCGGCGAGTAGCGCTCGTCGCTGAAGTCGTCGCGGGTGTAGAACGGCTTGTAGAATACTTTGGATTTCTCCCCGCGGACCATCCGGTCGAAGACCACTTCGAGGGAGCCGGTTCCCTGGAACGTTTTTTCCGTAGAATGACGCGCTTGGCAGAAGAACGGATCGGACACGCGAATATTATGCGTCGAGCCCGGCAGCTCGAAGTCGAAGTAGACTTCGTTTTCCTTGAAGCTGTCCAGAAGCGCCTGGGGGCAAGGCTCCTTCGCCAGACGGTAGCCGAGAATGGCGAGTTCCTTGGCATAGCTCGGAATGTCCAGTATGTTGAGATAGCCGGAAATCCCCGACATGACGATGGAGTCGTTGATTGGCTTGCGGTATTTGTCCGCGATGCCTTCCAGTCCGGCAGCGACGCCGAGCACGGTGCCGACGTTGCCTGCGTTGCAGTCGGTATCCCAGCCGCACATGGTTGCGATCTCGACGGTGCGGTTGAAGTCGCCTTGGCCGTAGATCATCGCGAGGACGCAGACGCCTGCGTTCGGGATGATATGGCAGACGCCTTTGTATTTATCGTAGCCCCAGTCTCTTTCCAGCATATCCCGGCAGGCGCGGAAGTCGTTCGGATGCTCGGCGTGGAACGCCAGCACAGCTCTGGCCACCTGCGCATAGAGCGAATCCGTGGGAATCTGCGCAAGACCCGCTTCAATAATCTCGTTAATATCCGAGGTCAAGAACGCCTGGGCAATCGCCGCGCAGAAGAACCTCGCGCCCAGCACGCCTTCGCCGTCATGGGAGACGCGGGCCGCGGCTTCGCCGAAGTCGGCGGCCTTCTTAGGGTTGCCCGGGTTCACAAGCCCCCACGTGTCGATAAAAATTTGCCCGCCGATCTGCTCGGCGATGATCAGCCCGTTCTGCTCGATGGAGCCGGATTGCGGCGCCGGGATGCCGTTCTTGAGGTTAATGAAGGAGGTATGCTCGGTGCTGACGCCGTAGCCGCCCCACCAGAACATGCCGACGCCTTCGCGGGCATAGTTGAGCCATGCGCGAGCGACATCGTTCGGGGTCACATCGCGGTCGACGGCGTCGTCATAGAGCGCGCGCAAGAAGTAGAAGGGGCCGTTCGCGTCGTCGTCGGCCGCGAAGTTTTTGAATTCCTTGACATAATCGGTAATTTCACCGTACGTATTTTGAATGCGTTCATAAGTCCAGATGGTCGGCTCAACCGGGGCGCCCAATCGGATGCCGATATTCATGCCGAGGTAACCGGAGTATACTTTTTCCAAATAATTTGTAGGAATCATGATAAGTCCACCGCCTTTATTGTATTGAACGGAGCTGCTGCTGCCTGCGCTCGTTAAACTGCACATCTTCTTGAATGATCGCCGCAGCCGATTCGATGAATCGGTCGCACTGCGTCTCGAAATCCTGCTTGCTCGCTTCCTCCAGCGCCGCGATCTCATCGGCCGGAATCGCCTGCACGCCCTGCATCGCTCCGAGAATCGCGCCGATCATGACACCGATGGAGTCCGTGTCGCGCCCGGAGCTGACGCCGTCCTTGACCGCCTCCAGCAAATCGCCGTCATGCAGCACGATGTAGCCGAGCGCGAGCGGCAGCTCCTCGATGGAGAACAGCCGGCTCGGCGTGTAATGGTTCGACGGGACGCCGAGCTTGTCGATGCTGCGGTTGACATCGTCGCCCATCGGTGAGTACGGGGCGATCGCCTCGTGCAGAGCCTGCACGACCTTGCTCCGCTCCCGCTTCGCCGTCCGCAGCTCCAGCGCCTTCGCGCATACGTCATGGATCGCCCGCTTCGTGCCGTCCTTCGCATAGCGAAGCGCCGTCTCCATGATATCCTCCACCGTCGCTCCCGGCTCGAACGCCTTGGCGACGCAGGCCGCCAGCACGCCCGCCGCTTCCAGCCCATAGCTCAGCTGATGGCCGGAGGCGAACAGAATCGCTTCATCGTAAGCCGCCTTCGGATTGCAGGCATTCACGATCCCTATCGGAGCAATGTACATTGCCGCTCCGCAGTTGACCATATTGCCGTAGCCGCCTTCGCGCGGCTCGCAGTTCGCCAGCACATGGCGGTTGAAAATATGCTTCTCCGGATAAAATAACCGATCGAGGATCAACGCTTCCCGCCCGAATTCGGGAATATATCTCGGGCGGAACGCGATTTCCTTGACGAATTCATTAGCCATATCGTACGCGTCCAGATGACGTCGCTCCGTGCAGTATACATTCATCAGCGCCAGCGTCATCAGCGTATCGTCGGTGACGATGCCCTGCCCTCTCATTCTGCCGAGCCTTCCCGTCTCCGGCCAATCCGCCTTCCACCACTTGGTCTTGACCGTCTCAATCCGGCCGTATTGCTCCTTGATCTGGGCATGGGTCATTTTCTCCACGACCGCCCCCATCGCATCGCCGAAGGCGGTGCCGAAGACGACTCCTCTGACCCGGTCTGCAAAAGAAATCATGAGCCTGCTCTCCCATCCATACCGGAAGCGCGAAGCCGTCAGCTCCGCACTCCGCGGCTTTTTTTATCTGCTTCTGCCTTGCCTTACCTTGCCGCTTCCGAGCTGCAAAACCGAATTTACTTGATCGTTTTATTCGCGTACTCGGTCATTTCCTTACCGCCTGCCGCGTTCCAATCCTGTACGAACTTATCGAAATCGGCGATCGATTTCTTGCCGGTGACGACGTTCGCGGCGAATTCCCTATACAGCGCGTTGCAGGCATCCCACTTGGCAGCGAGCTCCGCAGGGATGATGAAGCTGTTGTCCTTGGAGGACATGGACGCCATCATCTCCAGCGACTTGACAGCCGGCTCGGACAAGTACGGCGTCGACGGATCGAATGCTTTGTCCGGCTTGAAGTTCACCGTCGACTCGACGAAGCGCGCATACCATTCGGCGAATTTATCCGTCAATTTGATTTTGTTGTCCACGATATTGTACTGCTCGCCCTCAACGCCGAGCTTATCGAGCATTTGCCCTTTGGGGCTGGCCAGGAACTCCAAGACGGCGAAGGCCATATCCTTGTTCTTGGACGTAGTGCCGATGGCGAAGCCGCGGCTTTCCTTGCTGACGTCAACCGGCGTATAGCCTTGGGCCTTGCCCTTGGCCGGAGGAAGCGGCATAAGCTTCGCGTTCGCTCCGTTCTGGGACATCGTTTTGGTATTGTAAATATCGATAACTTTGCCCTGCGTTCCCGCGATGACGGCTGCTTGACCGTCGTAGAACGCTTTTTCCTTCGTATCCCATTTCTTGGTCAGAAACTCGGGATCGAGCAGCCCTTCTTTGTACAGCTTGGCGTAAAATTCCAGTTTGTCCTTCTCGAACGAGGTCGTTTTGCCGAAAGCGTACTTGCCGTCGGAGCCTTTGATCCACGTCGCCGTCAGACCGAACGCTTGACCGAAGGTCGCGTCGAGCTCATCCAGAGTGCCTGCCGTCGTGTAGGCGAACTTGGCGCCGTTCTTGTCCTTCACTTCCTTGAGGAAGTTATAGTAGTTGTCGATCGTCGGATTCGCGAGCAGCTCTTTGCCGGAAGCCGTTTTGTTCAGCCAATCCTCGCGAACGACCGGAACCGAATTGCTGGTCTGAGACAGCCAGACAAGATACGGATAATTCTTCGTTCTTTCTTTGTTGTACTCATTCATGGATGCTTTGACATAGGTGGATTTCTCGATGTACGGCGTCAAATCCTCAAGAATCTTCTGCGTCACCGCGAACTGGTAATCCCCGCCCTGGAAGTAGATCAAGTCGGGAATATTGCCGCTTTGCAGCAGCAGCCCCAGCTTCTCGGAGTAAGTGCCGCTCTGTACGGGAACGATTTGCAGCTTCACATTTTTCCCTTCGGCCTTCATCCCTTCTTCAATGCCTTTAAGCAGCTTGTCGTCGGGGGTCAAATCTTTATCGACAATCGTAATCGTCACAGGCTTATCCGACGTGCCCTGCCCCGCTTCGGCCGGAGCCTTCGTATTGCCGGAGCTGCAAGCGGTCGTTACCACCATCAAACCGGCTGCCATTAGGGTGAACATTTTTTTCATTTCTGTTTTCCTCCCCATTGTTCTGAATTGGAATTATTCCTTGACGCCGCCATCCATGACCCCTTTGGTGTAATATTTCAGTATGATCGGATACAGCATAAGAATCGGAACCATCGCGATAATGATTGTAGCCGCTTTCAATGACGAGAAATCGAGCTGGGCAATATTGTTGTTCTTGAGTAGATCCGCCGCGCCGACCAGAGCTGTCGTGTCGCGTTCGACGACGAATTGTCTTAAGAGCACCTGCAGCACCGTATTTTCCCGGCTGGACAAGAAGATGCTCGATTTGAAGAACTCATTCCATTTGGCAATCGCATAGAACATCCCTATCGTTAACAGCGGAATGCGCGAGAGCGGCATGATGATTCGCATGAACAAGGTCATATGCCCAGCGCCGTCGATCTTGGCCGCTTCGATCAAGGAATCCGGTATTTCCTCCAGGAACCGCATCATAATGATCAGATAATAGACGTTAATCATCCGGTACAGCACCATCGCCCATAGGCTATCCAGCAAATGCAGGTCCTTGATGACCATATATTCCTGCACGATCCCCGGCTCAAAAATCATAATGATGATCAGGAAGATCATAATCGGCGTTTTGAAGGACAAATTTTTGCGGGTCAGCACATAAGCGGCGATCGTCGTAAAAAAGATACTCAAGCACGTGCCGACCACCGTAATAAACACCGAGTTGAGCAGCGCTCTCCCTACGATCGGGTTGCTGAGCACGACTTGAAAGTTAATGAACGAGAAGCCTCTCGGCCATACTTCATATCCGTGCAGCAGATATACCTTGGCAGGATGGGATAAAGCTCTTGCCAGCAGGTTCATGATCGGGACGAACATCGTCAAGGTAACGAGCGTCAGAACGAGCCCGATGAGCACTTTGGGAACGGTAAGCCTTCTTTCTAGCATGATACTTCCACCTCCTTACCATGCGCCTTTGTTCGTTAATTTCTTCGAGATAAAATGCGTGGACAGCACGAGCACGACGCCGATCAAGCTTTTGAACAGGTTGGCCGCCGTTGCGAACGAATATTGCCCGTTGATCAGACCGACGCGGTATACGTACGTATCGATAATGTCGATTTGGCTGTTGACGGAATCATTCGTGAAGTTGAGCACCTGATCCAGTCCGGCATTCATAATGAAGCCGACATTCAGGATGAAGATGGTCACCATCGGCACGTATAGATGCGGCAGCACGATGCGCGTCACGATATGCCAGCGGCTGGCGCCGTCGACGTAAGCGGCCTCATACAAGCTCGGGCTGACGCCCATAATCGCGGCTAAGAAAATGATCGAGTCCCAGCCGATACTGCGCCAAGCTTCGCTTGCCAGCAGCACCCAGCGGATGCTGTCCTTGTCGGTGAGAAAATCTTTGGCCGGCATGCCGAGCGCCTTTACGAATTCATTGACCGCCCCGGTCGACGGGGATAGGAACTCGAACCAGATCCCGGCAATAACGACCCATGACAGAAAATGCGGCAAGTACGATACGACCTGCACCGCTTTGCGGAACTTCCCGTTGGCGAATTCGTTCAGCATCAAGGCGAAGCAGATCGGGATCGGGAAAATAAGGAACATTTTCATCGCGCTAATAATTAAGGTGTTCTGCAAGACATTGGCGAAAACCGGAGTGCTGAACAGCTCCTTGAAATATTTGAGACCGACGAACTCGTGATCGCCGAGAATGCGGTAATCGTAGAAGGCCAGCTTCATGCCGATAATCGGCCATACGTGGAACAGCACGAAATAGATGATGCAGGGAAGCAGCATGAGATACAATGTTTTATCTGCCCACATTCGCTTCATTCTAGTGTTCACTTGGTATTCTCACCTCTTGTCCGGTAAAATTCTAAGCTGATTGTCAAGCTGCCTTAACGCTCAACATGAAAGCGCTTATTTCCATACGTTACATTGTAATGAATTGTTGCGGATGCGTCCTCTTCAATTCGCTTTAATTCTTCTCAAAAATAGCTATCGTTACAAAGTGAGCATATATTTTCTGAATTCCTTAGGGGTCATTCCTACAATTTGTTTAAACGATCTGTAGAACGAAGCATGGCCTTGAAAGCCGCATGACAGATACACCTCGGTAATCGATACATTGGGATCGCTCAATTTCTTTTTCGACTCGTGAATGCGGACTTTGGTTAAATATTCTTTGAAGCCTTCTCCCATCGTTTCTTTAAATAAATGATAAGCCCGGGACGTGCTCAAGGATAAGCTCGCAGCTAGATCCTTCAGCTGAATAGGTTCGTGATATTGTTGGTGAATCAGCCCGAGCGCCGGCTGCAATTTTTTATAGGCCTGCAGCGAACGGGTCCACTCTTCCATCGGAATTTCTTTGGCATAATGGCGGAACAGATGAGTGCATACTTGTAATAATAATCCTCTTACCATGCTCGTATACGCCCGCTCCTGCTCCTGCATTTCATTCCAAATGTCTCGCAGCAGCGCTCCAATCGGTACGGCCGCGGGCAGATGTCCGTCGATTTTATTCACGAAATACGGCGACTTCATAAAGAACGGGGCTAATAGCTCATTCTCCCCTCCATCGATCAAAGAGCCTTCAAATTTCAAGAAGTGAAACTGACACGGCTTCAAGGGATCGGATTGCGCCCGATGCTGTTCCATATGACTCACAACGAACACATCGCCTGTGTTGATCTCATATCTCTTATCCTCAAAGTGAAAGAGTCCCTTCCCCTCAATGCAATATCCGACTTCAAACGAGGTGTGCCAATGAAACGGTTCCATATAAATGCTCGGCATCCAGCGTGAGATGTGAATGGGAAAGTTTTTGTTCAAGTTATAATCCCGCTTTACTATAAAACCGGATGCAGCCGCGTTCGGACGAACCGTCGGATCTGCCGCCTCGTTCATAGATTCACTTCCAGTTCCATCAGCGGCGCGTGCTGCTGGGCCCCGTACACGTCGCGGTCGAGGAATGTGCCGGACGATACTTTGCGGGAGAACGTAATCTTGAAGCCGAGCGCCTGATCGAAAAACACGATATGCATAATTTGCTCTTCGGCAATGTTATATAACCGCGAGACGAGCTGTTTATTGATGAGTCCGGATTGCTTGATCTTGTTATACACGTCGGGGTCGGCGAACAAGACGTCGACCGTAATTTCGAACGGGCCGCTGTTCTTGCTGCGCAATACGGCTGCTGCGTCATATAGCTTCATGGCTTCACCTCCGTGTATTCGATGGGGAACATCTCCAGCCCGTCAGAGACGTCCATTAGGTGATAGACGGAAAATTCGTACACCGCGCCGAACGGCACATCGCTCGGGGCAAAAGGAAACGCCAGATTGCCCGCCGTCGCCTTGCGGCCTTCATAGCCGTAATGCAGGAAGGTCGAGCGGACCGAGCTGCAGATCGCATTTGCCAGCTCCTGCGTCTTCGCCACCACCTCGAAGACGACGCCCAGCTCATGGGCGGGGGTGCGCTGCGGCTCCAATTCGCCGAGTACGCCGTTCAAGCCGTAGTTGATAAAATGAATCCGGTAATCGTCCGGCGCAATCTCGCTGTAGTAGTCCCGCACCTGCTGCTTCACCAGCTCCTCCACCTCTTCGATGCGGGCGATCAGCAGCGGGTCGCGCACGCCGGCGACGACGAACGTCCGGTAGGCGACCTTCATCGCGCCTTCCAGCTTGATCTTGTACTCCGGCGCCTTTTCGATCCGGCTGCCGGTCACTTCGACGCTGCCGTCGCCGAGCTCGGTGAACCGGCAATGCTCCAGGTTCAGCACCAGACCCGGCCCGTGCAGGATGTACGGGTGATCCTTCTCGTAGAACGTGTGGGCCGCCACTGATACGGCCGTGCACCGGCGCGCTTCGCTCAGCGGCTGCACGATGAACGAATCCTTCTTCAGCGTGCCGAGCATGCTGTCTTTGGTCGTCCCCGGCTCCGCGGATAAGGCGGCGCATTCGAGGATTTTGCCGAGATGATAGGCGAGCGCCGTATCGTAGCCGTGGAACATCGCGACCGCCGCGAACGGCGACGGATCGTAAGCGCGCCCGCAGATGATAATATCCGCTCCCGCGGCGAGCGCCTCGATGATCGGTTCGTGGCCCATCTGCGCGACGATGCGGCTCGTCGCCTGCAGCCTCTCCGGCGTCAGCGGGGCGACGGACAGGCCGAGCGGCTCGCACTCGCCCGCTTGCAGCTTCGCCTCCACCACCTCGTGGGGGATGTCCGCCCAGATCGTGGCGAGCTTGACGCCGCCGATCCCCTGCTCTTGCAGAATCTCCATGATGATCGCCTGCGTCCATTCGACGTGAACCTTGGCTCCGCTGCCTCCGGCAGACCCGATGATAACCGGGATGCCCGCTTTGGCCCCTTCGGTAACGATGATCTCCAAGTCCTTCTTGCAAGCCTGCTTGCTCACAATCGCCGTTCCTGCGCCCAGCTTATGAGGCCCTGCGTCGGTAGAACCGGCGTCGACGACAATCGCGTCCGGCTTCAGTTCCATGCCTTTCATGAAGGAAGCCTTGGGAAAACCGTACCCCAGCATGCCGCAGGGGGCCAGTATTTTGAATTGTTCTGTTGTCATATGCACCCTCCACTCTCCGGAGATTTGTAACCGATTACATTAAATTTGCAAAAACCGCCGTCCTGCCTGACGATTCCACTCGCCGCTGTTCATTTGGATAATTGGATGACCCAATTAAACGATCAAAAGGATGCGCATCATCCGTTTGATCCCACTTTATTATGCATAATATTCGACTTCACTTGGCCGATATGATGCAGCAGCGCTTCCTTCGCCTTCTGCGGGTCTTTCTCTTTGATCGCCTGCAAAATCCGGAAATGCTCCTTATATACTTCCGCCTTCCGGCCGGGAATGTCCACCGTCTTCGTCGCCGTCTTCTGCAGCAGATCCATATGCAGATCGATCAGATTCACCAGCACTACATTATGCGTCGCCTTCGCAATGGATAGATGGAACGCTTGATCCGGGTTCGCCGGATCGTCCGAATCGGTATCGATCGTGCCCCAGCGCTCCAGAGCGTTTTCAATCTCCGCAATATCCTGCTCCGTCGCCCTTAACGCCGCCAACTCCACGATGCCGGTCTCGAAAATTTCCCGCGCCTCCAGCAGCTCCATAATCGTCGCCCGCTCGATATTCTCGATAATGCGCTTCTGATCTTCCGCTTTGCTCAAATTTTTGCTAAGGAACCGTCCGCCGCCAGGGCGCGTCTCGATCAGCCCTTCCCGCTCCAGTATACGGAACGCCTCCCGCAAGGTGCCGCGGCTGATGCCGAACGCCTGGGCCAGCTCTCTCTCCGTCGGCAGCACATCGCCCGGAGCCAGATTGCCTTCGAGAATGAGATTCTCGATCTGCTCGATGACATCCTCGTAGACCCGATGATATTTAATCTTCTTAATCGTCATTGTCATTAACCTTTCCGTATGTTCATGACTTATGTGTTTACGGATTTATGGGTAATTGGGTGACCCAATTGTCCGCTTCTTCATACTAATCATAAATGAGAGCGGTGTCAAGTCCATTTATGCTTAGACATGGCGAAGCTTTCACCCAAACAGCTGACCGTGCACGCCATGGCAAAAAAAGGGCCGCCGCCCGGCAGCCCTTAAAAGTCCGGTGAAAAAGCGGGCGAAGTAAGCGAGAGCAATCTGGAGAAGCTTTAGCGTTCGCCTTTGTTCCCGGATTTCCCCCGTTTCACGGGCTCATCTATTCAAGAAATCCGGGGACAAGAGCAATCGGAAGATGCTTTCGCACGCGGAGTGGCTGTTTCTCACCACCCTTTTAAAACTTCCAAAGCGATAACCCTTATCTATGGCGGCGGTGCTCTCGCATCAGCTCGGATTAAGTCTTTATACGATCGCCGCAGCTTCCGCTCGAGAGAGGAAGCTTGCGGCTCCAGCTTGCCGCCGCTTCTGCCGGTCGCAAGTCGTTACTCGATTATTTATTGGAAATAGTGCCCTTGCTCGAGATCTTCAAGCAGCCCCGGCTGCACAGGACGCCAGCCCAGCAGCTCCTGAGTCTGCGCACTCGATCTAGGGATATCAAGCGCTGCAAGGACGCCTAGAAAACCAAAGTGAGCTTCTGCCTCCTCACGGGAAATGCTGACCGTCGGCAGGTTCAGCTGCCGTCCGATCACTGCGGCAATGTCGCGGAATCGGATACCTTCATCGCCCACGCCATCCAGCCGCGAGCCTGCCGGTGCGGCTTCAACGGCCAAGCGGAACAGTGCCGCCGCATCGAAGCGATGAACGGCCGGCCAGCGATTGGCCCCGTCGCCGATGTAAGCGGAGAAGCCCTTCATACGGGCGATGTGAATCAATCGCGGTACAAAGCCCTTATCTTGTTCCCCGTGCACCGATGGCGCAAGCGACACGATAGATGTCCGCACCCCGCGTTCAGCCAGTCCGATAACTGCATTCTCCGATGCAACCCCATTGGCGTGAGCCGTAATCACGAACGGCTTGCCGGAGCCTTCAAGCGCCGCTCCCATCGCTTCTACGGCACGCAGATCCGCAGCCAGCGATCCGGCAAAATCCGAAAAATCATGGTTAAATGCCAGGTGAATCACACCATCGGCGGCAGCGGCGGCGCGTTGAAGGCTGTCAAGATCCTCAAGAGTGCCGCGATGAACCTCTGCGCCGGCCTTCTCCAATAAGGCGGCGCCCTGATCCGAACGGGTAAGTCCTGTAACTTGATGACCGCCTTCCAGCAGTTCGCGAACCACTTCTGAACCGATATAGCCGGTTGCTCCGGTTACAAAAATACGCATCATGATCTCTCCTCATAAGATTTTCCACACAAAGGATGATCCTTTACGCGGTTGATGACTTGCACCATTCAAGCATAATCTATAGAGTGAACTCTAAGGCAAGTCATTCTGAGGAGAAATGAATATGAAAATTCAAGAATTAGCGAAAAAGATGGGATTATCCGTTCACACGATCCGTTTTTACGAAAAGGAAGGCCTGTTCGACAGCCGTCATGTTCAGCGGGAGAAAAATAACTATCGCCATTATTCTGACGAAGCTGTGGAGCGTCTACAGATGATCAAGAAGTTTCAGGGACTGGGCTGCTCGCTGGCCGAGCTAAAAGAGATTTTTCAGGATAAAGATACCAACACGAAGACGAACCAGCAGGTCATTGACTGGATCGAACAAAAGAAAAAGAGATTGAGCAGAAGAAAGCCGAATATGATCAAATTCTTGAAACGCTGGACTGGATGATCGAATACAGGAAGGTCTTAATGCACGATCCGCAAAAGGCTGAAACGATGCTCATAGCCAGAAAGGCCGTCTCCCCTCACTAAGGAGAAGCGGCCTCGACCAGACCAAACACGGCGAAGCGCACGGCCTGCTCCTAACGATGCGGCAGATGCCGTTATTTCAATGGATCGCTAGTCGGTTCGAACGTATTTACCGTTACCGATACGGATTTGTAGTCGGTAAAATCGCCCTTGCCTGCGATTTCGAATGTCGTTGCGGTGAAGCTTTCGGCGCTGCCGCTGCCCGTCTGCTTCAATTCCGCCGTACCAAGCGCCTTGCCTGCCGCATCATAGAAGGTCAGCGTGGCATCGTATCGGTAATTGCCCGTTTGGTTCAGGCTGACCCAGCCGCGTATTTTCGTAAAACCGTCCTGCGCGGCCATCCGGACATCGCCGATGCCCAGTCTGTTCGACGAATCGTAGACATCGACGGTAGGCGGAACCGGCAGCCCCCTCGGAACCGGACCTACATTAGCCAGCAAAGCAAATGCATAGCCCGTCACGTCGCGATCGGCCGTCGCCTTGAAATCGCGAATCTGATCGCCCTTGGCGACGAACGCCGCTTGGATCGGCACTTTGCCTATATGCTTGCCCTGATCGTCATAGAATAAAAGATCTCCCGTAACCGTAACGTCGCTTCCCGGAGCAATGCCGCTTTTTCGCGAGTTCGCCATCGCTTCCCAGTGGTCCTGCCCGACAAACAGCTTGCCTTCGACCGCAGCCCCTTCGGCTGTTTTGGTTACCTGCAAATGGCCGGCGCGAATACCGCTGTTCATGTTCGTGACGGGAAAGTCGTTGTCGACTTGGATCGTCGTGCTGTCGTGATCGTAGGCAACTACGGCACCCAAGCTTTCAGCGGCAAAACGGATCGGGACATACGCATGACCGTCCACATTGATGGTCGAGTAGCCATCAGGCAGCTGCATTGCTTTGCCGTTCACCTCATATTTCGCCGGGAATAGCACCGCATTAATGGCATTATCCGCATAAACCGCCGTCGTCCCGGCCAAAATGGCGCCAACTGCGAAGCCTGTTATATATTTTCTCATTTTATAAATACCCCTTATTTGTAAAAATAATGAAATAAACGCGCTGCCAAATTTAGACGCAAAAAGACGCCGGAAGTTGCACTAACGTATCTTGTTAGCGTAACAACCAGATCATTTGGGGCGGCCATTTAAATATCCATGTTCTTAATAACTTTTTGTGTTCGTAAAAGTCAGTTCTCCGCCCTTTCCCGCTCACGACTCGTTTCAACCGCGCGATCATTTGCTCGCCAATCTCGGAATCCGCTTTCGAAGCGGATGCCCATCTCGACAACGGCAATCGACGAGAATAACCGGTCAAGTAAGGTTTATTTTCGCAGGATATGCATAATGGATAGCGAAGCGGAGAATAAGAAATGGGGATGCCTGAGAAAGATAGCCAAGAAAAAACGGCCCTGTCGCAGACCGTTTTCTTGTCTATTCATGTTGACCTTCTTACGAGTGAACGACAACCTTCGTCTGCTTCGGCACATGATCGTAAATCCATTTCGCATCCGGGATGGAGAGCCGGAAGCATCCGTGCGACGCTTTCTGACCCAGCTTGTCGGCTTCATCGACAATGACATGCCGCTCTTCGTCCATTGGGACGCTGTGAAACAGAAACTCGCCGTGGTTTTTCCAGGAAACCCAGTACATGGCGCCTTCCTTCGCTTTCTTGCTGTAGAACCAATCGCCTCTTTCCGGTTCGATGTAATAGGTTCCTTGAGGCGAAGTATTGTCCGGCGATGTGTCCAGACCGGAAGACATCACCATCGTGTATAATACTTTATCCCCGTCCTTGACATAGACCTTTTGATCGCCGATCGAGACGTCGAGCCAGATGGTTTCGCCCTTGGCCAAAGCCGGATAAGGACCGCCGGACGGCTCGGTCCAATTGATGGCGCTTGCCGTATTCGCAGCCTGCTCCGCTTGGTCCGTTACAGCGGCAACCGGCGGCGTTGGCGCCGACGATACGGAGGACGGCTCGCTTGGCCCGCAGCCTCCCAACATAAGCAGCATAAGCCCGGCACTTGCTATAACATAAGCCGTTTTCAATGGTATCATTTCCTTTGCTTCTATTGTTATGAGCGTGACGATGAACCGTCGTTCCCCAGGCCGGATGGCGGGATCGCGTTACCTGCCCACCGCCAACAGGATGATTCCTGTGGAAACGAGAGACGTCAGCGCTTGTTTGCCGGCCAATGAGGCGGCAAATGACCAGCCGAATTCCTTGCCCACGGTCCGCAGCGTCACCAGGCAGGCGGTCAGCGTCGAAGCCAGGTACACCAGGACGAAAACCTGCCCCGCGTCCAGCGACTGCAGCAATCCCCCTTCGCCGTAATTCAAAACGAGCAATCCGTCCTTACGTAACATGGAAAAGATGACGCCGCTTGCCGCCTCCGCCGGTAAATGAAACCATTGCAGCACGGGTCCTGCGGCTTTCGACAGCCATTCCAGCAGTCCAGTCAGCTGCAGGATGGCGGCGATCAAGCAAATGGCGATAAAGATCGGCATAGCCTGAAACATAAACTGCTTAATCACGGTGCGCACCCGCCAGCTTACGGCGCGTATTCCCGGCCTTTGCAGAAAGGTCCGGGTCTCGTACGCCGGAGTAGCCAGCCAGCCCGATGCGCGATGCCATAACCGCGTATGCAGCGCCCCGACCAAACCGACGACGGCTACATACGGCACAAACAGCCATGGATGGCCGGCCGATCCGAACACCGATAAGGAAGCACCGATCTGGTAGCTGCAGGCGGAACCGAACGCAATCAGCGATACGCAGGATTTGCGGGTGCAGGCGCTGCAGGCGCGGCTTTGGAATACCGCCACGACGTTGCAGCCGAAGCCGGACAAGACGGGAATCAGATCGCGGCCGCTTAGCCCAATCCGGCGCATCCAGCCGTCCAGCGAGTCGGTGATCCGATCCTTGATCCCGCTCTCCTCTGCCAGCGCTACGCTGACGCCAAGCAGCAGCACGACGGGGAACGCCCACAGGAAGGAGTACAAGCCGAGCGTGACGATGCCGTAATCGCCGACGAAGAAGGGCCGCAGCAGCGGAGGAACGCCTTCAAGCCAGGACCGGATCGGATCGATAATGCTCCGATCCGCTATCGGCTGCAGCCATGCCGACAGCACATAGGCCAGCAGCACCGGTGCGGCGAAGAGCAAGAGCGTCATCGCCAGCGACAAGGGCCGTCCCCACACGGGATGCTCGAACCAGGTGGATTGAGGGCGCAGAGCGGGAAAGTCCGCCTTCAGCAATGCCTTCGCCTTAGGGCGAATCGGCTTGGCCAGCGCCAGCGACATGAGCAGCTCCGTTCTGCCCGCCTCCGTCAGCCGGCGCGCATCCGCCATGCGGACGGGAATGCCCAGCCAATCGCTGTAATACCGCGCTACCTCCGTCAGATCGGCGGGCATTTTATCCGCAAACGTCAGGACGAGCACCGCCCGTTTGCCCTCCGCCTTCACGGCCTCCAGCAGCAGCGGCAGCTCCACTGCGGCATGCGTAGCGCGCACGACAAGAACGACGATATCCGCATCGGTGACGGCCCCGAGGGCCTCCTGCGTCGTCCTGCTGTCATCCTGGACCCGAAGGCCGGGAAGATCGGCAAGATCCAGCTCGGCGGTCAGATGCCCTCGGCGCGACCGGATCGTCGAACCGCGAAAGTTCGCCTCCTCCCCCGTGTCCTCCCCGGTAAGCCCGCGAAACAACGCCGATTTGCCGGAGGATTCGAACCCGATCAGCACCGCCGTATGCGGATGCTCCCGCGCTTTAGTCAGCATGTGCAATCCTCCCCGCAGCAGCTCAGATCGGTCAGCATCATGCCCTGCTTGCGGTATTCCTCCAATGGTTGCGTGTCCAGCCCGAGCCGCTGCCCGATCGCTTCCGCCACCACGCCGAAGCGCTGCCGGAATTTGTAGATGAAGCAAAACAGCAGGCTGCCGTGCGTAACGCTCGGTCCGGATACGAATAATCCCGGCGTCTTCGTCGATTCGTCGTATTCGTTCAATATCGTCACATCGTCTTCATCTTGTTCGAACAGATGCCGAATCATCTCCAGGCTCCCTTTGAACCCTGTAGCCAATATCGGCTGATGACTCGTCTTCACGAACCGGCTGGCGCCGGAAGCGTCCTCGCAGTAAATCAGGTATCCCCCGCCATCGGCCGGCTCAATCCAATGCACTTCATAGCCGGACATGAGCTCGATTGTCCCGTCCCCGGTCTCCTTTAAGCGGTCCTTCGTGTACGGCGATAGCTCGACGCTCGGGTCGCTGCTGCCTTTTTCCGTCCAACGGCCGCTCCGGTCGATCAGCGTCACCTTTTTGCCCAGCCGGCTCAAATGAATCGCCGCGTCGGCGCCGCTTTCGTAGCCGCCGATGACGACGATGTCCTCGCCTTCCACCTCCCGCCATTGGCCGATCAAGCTGTTATGGAGAGCGTATTCCGCTCCGGGAAATCCGTCCAGCCGCGGATACTGAAACTCCCCGGCCGCCCAGATCACGAATCGACTGCGCATCGATCCATGCGATGTTTGCAGCTCAAATCCGCCTTCCGGCAGCGGCTGAACCGAGGTGACATCCACGCCGGCGTGTATCGGCAGCTTTTTATACTCCGCCACGGCCTGCAAATAGTGCGCATAATCTTCGCCGGAAGGATGTTCCGTGCCGAGCGTATACGCAGGGGACGTTTTCAGGGCGATCGCGTTAAGATCCATCATCCCGTAGGCATTGCTCGTAAAGGACGGTGTAATCATGCGCATTTCCTGCGGCCACATAAGGAAGGAAGCGCCGACCTCCCCCCTCTCGACTATGCCGAAGCGTTCGACGCCCAGCTCTTGCAGCGCGCATCCCATCCCGATCCCCGCGGCGCCTCCCCCCACAATCAGACAATCATAGGATTTCAATAATGATCCCTTCTTTCCAACGACACCCGCTGCTTTCGTCATCCGTGCATCCATCCTTTATTATGGTAATCAACATAACCGGCGTCCGCTTATAACGTAATTATTACGCTTTATTCTCAGTATCCTCCGTACCCTTATGGGATCTTAGTTTATCGGCAAAATCGATTCATTGCTCCTTGCGGCGATTGCGGTTTAACCCTCGCGAACGATTTTGGGGTGGTCTCGCGCGTTCTGGCGATGGCGTCGAATTCATCCAGGAACAGTACGCACGGCGATCCTTTGGCGTAATCGAATATTTTTCGTATATTGCTGCCGGTTTCCCCCAAATGACTATGAATAATCGCGTCCAGCCGGACCAGAATCAAAGGAAGCTCCAGCCTCGTCGCGATATAGAACGCGCTCAGCGTTTTCCCGGTGCCGGGCGGGCCGAACAAAATCATCTTGTTGGGAATCGGCACGTCGTATTGCTCGAATGTATCCTTCATGCCAAAAATCGTAATAAATTCTTCGATGATTTGCCGATGGGCCGGCGGCAGGACGATCCGTTTTACTTTTTTCGCACAATCTTTGGTCTCGTAAAAAGTACCCATGTCGATCCCCTTGGATCGGGGGAGACGGCTGTTAGTGTTCTTTTTGCTCATGAATGCAAGCTCCTTCGAGTAAATTCCGCAATACGAAAGCCCGACGTTATCGTCGGGCCCTCACTCCAATCCTCACAGCGGCATGAAACGGCCTTCCCCCGTTCGATGCGGCTACGAAATCCAGAAAATCCCCTCCCGATCGAGCTCAACCTGTTCCAGCTGCCGCTCGAAATCGGAATGAGGCGCAATCGATGCTGCGATTTGCCAAGCGTTATCCCCGTCTTTGGCATATACATGCCACATGCTTTGCTCCAGACGAAATTGCACGATAGCCGCGCCCAGCCACTTTCGGCCGTGATCATCCGGGCGTTCCTCCCGCAAGGTCAACCGATTTTCATCCCATTGGTATGTCAAGCGGACAGAAGATCGGACATCTCGGGGCACCTTCAATGCAATATATCCGTCCAAAATGTTTTCGAGCCTTCGAATCGTAAAACGATCCATCCCAACTTCACCTCAAGAACACGTACATCCTTTTACCAGCTTGCCTTTTTGACTCCCGGGATCTGACCTTTATAAGCCAATTCACGAAATACGATACGCGAAACTTTGAACTTGCGAAGATAACCGTGCGGTCTTCCCGTTACCTCGCAGCGGTGATGAAGTCTTGTCGGCGAGGCGTCTCTGGGCAGCTTGCTCAGGCCCGCATAATCTTTATTATCCTTAAGCTGCTTCCTGAGCTCCGCATAGCGGGCAACGGTGGCTTGCCTCTTCTGTTCTTTGATGACTTTCGATTTTTTAGCCATGACTATCAACCTTCTCTATTCGTAATTTTTACAATTATTATACCAAGACGTTGCCCTAGTTGCAATCATGAAATTGGGCGCTATCCGATGAAGCCCCGTTCAGTCCCTGGCCTCGTCCCGATTTAAGCGAGAAAACTGCCTATCGCGAAGTCTTTTCCAAGACGTCCGGGCAGGCGTATTTAGCGAAAATTGAAACCTTCCTATACGGCAAAAAACACCCGCCTCTTGAGAAAAACGGGTGCCCCTTCGAACTCCCGGCTGCCGCGCGGGAAAAAGGCTATTTCTTCTTGTTCTCTTCGCTCCGCTTCGTCAGCATATCGACAACCAGGTCGATCTGCGCCATCACCGCAATCGGATCGTACCGGTAGAACGTGTTGAAGTCGTTGTAAAATATCGTATTGTTTTTGTAAGCTTTGAGCCCCTTCCATACGGAAGAGTCCTGCAGTTGCTTCAGCGCCTCGCCTTTATTCTCCGGATCGTAAGAAGTCAGGAACATGTAGTCCGCGGCGTAATCCGGCAGCACTTCCATCGAAAGCTGCACCGTCTGTTCCGCGCTGCCGCTTGTCTTCGAAGGCATTTTCAGCTTCAGCGCATTGTACACGGCTTGCCCGCCGCGTCCGGCATTATCTCCGAAAATCCACAGATCGCCTTTATTCGTCAGCTCGTACAATCCGAAGGTCGCGTTCTCGTCGATTACGCCCTTCAGCTTCTCGCGGCCTTGAGCGGCCTTTTGGTTGAAATCGGCCATAAACTTCTCCGCTTTTTCTTTCTCGCCTGCAATATCTCCGAACAGCTTCACGGTCTCTTCGATGTTTTTGGCCGTTCCGAACGGCAGGTATAAGGTCGGGGCGATCTTGGACAACGCCTCGTAATTGGTATCGTACATCACGACGATCAAATCCGGGGCCAGCTCCAGCGTTTTTTCCGGATTGACCTGTGTGCCGACATCGGCAGCCCCCTTCAGCTTGTCCTTCAGAAACGGATTATCGAACGTCGTCGGCTCCACTCCGACCACATTGGCTCCTACCGCAAGCAGCTCGCCGCCGTAATAGTCCGTCACGATCCGTTTGGGCTTGACGGGAATTTGCACCTTGCCCTTGACCGTATCGAAGCTGCGGGTAGCCGCTTCCTTGTCCGGGACGGGCGTCGCCTCCGATCCTGCGGACGGCCCCGCGCTGCTGCCGCCTCCGCATGCGGATAGGAACATCAGCACAACAACCAGCAAGGCCGCAGCGAACCGGCGTGCAGTTAATTTCAACATGTTATCTCTCCTCTGCATACAGTGAATACTTATGTATTATATGATAATGATTTTCATTATCGCAACTGTAAAAGAGAAAATAGCATGTTGTCCTGCTTTTAAGTGGCCGCCTGACGCGCGGCGCAAACGAAGACGAAGCCTGCGGGAACAGGCTGTAGAATCGCTAACGTTCGCCTCGGCCCGTGGACTCGGCCGTTTCACGGGTTTATCCATTCCACAATATACGAGCCCTCCTCCACCAGACAGGCAAAACTCCTTGTCGGAGCCGCAGGCCGCATACAATCGGCGTGCTTTCTTTAAGAAAAAAGAGCTGCCGCAGCAAATGCGGCAACTCTCCATTATTTATTCCGTTCAAGCAATCATTCTCTTTGCGATCAGATCAGACCGGATTTTTGCAGCAGCCGTTGTACGATCGCCGCAACCTCGGCCCGCGAAATCGATGCCTGAGGCTCCAGACGATGATCGCCTCGGCCTGTAACCAGACCTGCCTGCAAGCAATCGCTAATTGCTTTCGCCGCCCAGCCGGATACCGTATCCGCGTCCTCGAACGTGTTCAGCGCTGCCGCACCGGAACCAAGCTTCTGCTTCAGCTCCGTGATCGTCATCGCTTTGGACATGATCGTCATCGCTTGTTCCCGTGTGATGCTGTCCGTCGGACGGAAGGTCCCGTCCTCAAAGCCGCCGATCAATTGGTATGCATACGCCGTTTGGATCGCTCCCGCGTACCAATCGGAGTTATGCACATCTGTAAACGGCGCCGCCCCCGCTTCCGGCTTCAAGCCCAGAGCTCGAACCAAAATCGCGGCGAATTCCGCCCGCGTAATCTCTTGATCCGGATTGAAGCGGTCATCGCTCACTCCGTTAATGACCATCCGCGAGCCCATATCGTTCACCGAATCCTTCGCCCAATGCTGGGCGACGTCCTTGAACTCCAGCGGATGCCAGACTACCGAGTAAGTGCTGTTCGTCAAGCTGTTGATTTTGGCGACATATCGTCCGTCTTCAACAACGATGCGTGTCGGCACGTGACGTACCGTTCCATCCGGGTCGACGACGACCGCGGTCGTAATTTTCTTCGGATCGACGCCGTCCGGAATGACGATCGTTCTTTCCACGTAAGCGTTGAATTTGGACACCTCAATCGTCTTATCTCCGTATGTGCCTTTGACCGTAAACTGTACCGCCGGAGCCACGATCGTGAACTCGCCTTTGGCCGCGGCATTCTCTACGACCTGCGCCATCGACGCTTCCGGCTTGGCGATCTCGATTTGAATCCGAATCGCTTCGAGCGGTACGCTCTTGCCGATCTGTTCGGAAATCGCATCAATATTGATTTGCTGCGCAGGCAAGGTGTATGTGGCGCTGTCCGTCTTCAGTTCGACAACGGCTTGGCTGCTCTCCATGTTCTTCACCATTTGCCCGTTCAATTCTCCGACGACCACATCCGACTTCGCCGTCATCGGAATCGTGATAACCGCATGCTGCCCTTCGGCCGCAAGCTTCTCTTCCAGCTTCTTCGGATCAACGGCGATTGTCGTCACGGACTGATTGTTTACCGTTGCCGTCGTTGCCGTTCCGGCGTTCTCCGCCTTACCGTTAACAAGCACGTCGACTCCCGTTGATGCTCCCGATGTGTTCGATCCCGTCGAAGGAGCAGATGTACCGCCCCCGCCTCCTTTGGAAGGAATAAAAGGAGTCACCGCGTTGGACGGTTCCGAAGCGGTGCCCGCTCCCACGCCGTTTACCGCCTTCACCGTAAACGTATAGGCGATGCCATTGGTCAAGCCGGTGACGGTAATCGGGCTTGCGGTCCCGCTGACCGTTATGTTGCCCGGAGAGGCTGCGACCTCGTAGCCCGTAATCGGGCTGCCTCCGTCATCATCCGAAGGAGTGAACGTAATGACGGCCTGTCCTTTGCCCGCAACCGCAGTGACCGATGTCGGAGCCGACGGTACCGATTTCGGCGTTGCGCTCACTTCATTGGATACCGGACTCTCACCTCCCGGATTGGTTGCCTTCACGACAAAGTAATACGTTGTGCCATTGGTTAGCCCAGTCACCTCGTAGCTGTACACCGAACCGCTCACAGTCGCCGCTTCTTTGCCATACTTGCCCGAAGCGGTGCCGGAGTAAACCGTGTAGCCTACCGCTCCCGCTACCGGCTTCCAGTTCAGGCGGACTTGCTTATTCCCCGGTTGAGCTGCAACGATCTCCGGAGCTCCTGGAGACAGCACCTGCGGTGTTGCCGTGATCTCGTTGGACGGCGCACTGTCTCCGCCTTCATTGATAGCTTTCACTACATAGTAATACGGTGTTCCGTTTTTCAATCCTGACGACGTATAGCTGTACACTGCGCCGCTCACCGTCGTTAACGGATTTGCGTAGCTTCCCGCGGCTGTGCTCTGATAAATTTTGTAGCCCGATGCGCCCGGCACTTGAGTCCAAGTCACCGTAACCTGCGCGTCCCCGGCTGCCGCCGACTGGATGACAGGTACGCCCGGCACATTCATGATCCATTTGGCCGAGAGCGTCAAGTTGCTTGTAATTGCCTGCTCCGTAAAATGGAACGGCTCATTAGAGTTGCTGTCCGTATACCATCCGGCAAACATATAGCCCGCTTTCGTCGGAGCTGTCGCCGGCTCGCTTGCATGACCGTTGTAGTTGACCTGCTGTGCGGGTACTTCCGTACCGCCTGCCGTGTTAAAGCTTACGGTATAACTGTTGATGGTCCATTTTGCATAGACCGTGGTATTGCCTTTAATCGCTGTGTTGGCAAAATCAAATGCCGTTCCATACGCATCGTCCGTATACCAGCCGCTAAACGCGTAGCCTTCCTTCGTTGGAGCTGTCACCGGCTCGCTTGCATGGCCGTTGTAGTTGACCTGCTGTGCGGGTACTTCCGTACCGCCTCCGGTGTTAAAGCTGACTGCATAGTTGTTGATCGTCCACTTTGCATAAACTGTAGTGTTACCCTTGATCGCTGTGTTGGCAAAATCAAATGCCGTTCCATACGCATCGTCCGTATACCAGCCGCCGAACGTGTAGCCTTCCTTCGTCGGTGCAGTCACCGGCTCGCTTGCATGGCCGTTGTAATTGACCTGCTGTGCCGTTACTTTCGTACCGCCATCTGTGTTAAAGCTTACTGTATAGCCGTTGATGGTCCATTTTGCATAAACCGTGGTGTTGTTTTTAATGGCTGTGTTAGTGAAATCAAACGCCGTTCCATACGCATCGTCCGTATACCAGCCGCTAAACGCGTAGCCTTCCTTCGTTGGAGCTGTCACCGGCTCGCTTGCATGGCCGTTGTAGTTGACCTGCTGTGCCGTTACCTCGGAACCGCCACCCGTGTTAAAGCTTACGGTATAGCCATTGATATCCCATTTTGCATAGACCGTGGTAGTTCCCGTAATCGCCGTATTGGCGAAATCAAATGCCGTTCCATACGCATCATCCGTATACCAGCCGCCGAACGTGTAGCCTTCTTTTGTAGGAGCTGTCGCCGGCTCGGTCACATGGCCATTGTAGTTGATCTGCTGTGCGGTTACCTCGGAACCACCGGCCGTATTGAAGCTTACCGTATACTGGTTGATGCTCCATTTTGCATAGACCGTGGTATTGCCTTTAATCGCCATGTTGGCGAAATCAAATGCCGTTCCATACGCAGCGTCCGTATACCAGCCGCCGAACGTGTACCCTTCTTTTGTAGGAGCTGTCGCCGGCTGAGTCGCATGGCCGTTGTAGTTGACCTGCTGTGCGGGTACTTCCGTACCGCCATCTGTGTTAAAGCTTACTGTATAGCCGTTGATGATCCATTTTGCATAGACCGTGGTACTGCCTTTAATCGCTGTGTTGGCAAAATCAAACGCCGTTCCATACGCATCGTCCGTGTACCAACCGCCGAAGGTGTAGCCTTCCTTCGTTGGGGCTGTCACCGGCTCCGTTACATGGCCGTTGTAATTGACCTGCTGTGCGGGTACTTCCGTACCGCCATCTGTGTTAAAGCTTACGGTATACTGATTGATGTTCCATTTTGCATAAACCGTGGTAGTTCCCGTAATCGCCGTGTTAGCAAAATCAAACGCCGTTCCATACGCATCATCCGTATACCAGCCGCCGAACGTGTAGCCTTCTTTTGTAGGAGCTGTCGCCGGCTGAGTCGCATGGCCGTTGTAGTTGACCTGCTGTGCGGGTACTTCCGTACCGCCATCTGTGTTAAAGCTTACTGTATAGCCGTTGATGATCCATTTTGCATAGACCGTGGTACTGCCTTTAATCGCTGTGTTGGCAAAATCAAACGCCGTTCCATACGCATCGTCCGTGTACCAACCGCCGAAGGTGTACCCTTCTTTTGTAGGAGCTGTCGCCGGCTGAGTCGCATGGCCGTTGTAGTTGACCTGCTGTGCGGGTACTTCCGTACCGCCATCTGTGTTAAAGCTTACTGTATAGCCGTTGATGATCCATTTTGCATAGACCGTGGTACTGCCTTTAATCGCTGTGTTGGCAAAATCAAACGCCGTTCCATACGCATCGTCCGTGTACCAACCGCCGAAGGTGTACCCTTCTTTTGTAGGAGCTGTCGCCGGCTGAGTCGCATGGCCGTTGTAGTTGACCTGCTGTGCGGGTACTTCCGTACCGCCATCTGTGTTAAAGCTTACTGTATAGCCGTTGATGATCCATTTTGCATAAACTGTAGTGTTACCCTTGATCGCCGTATTGGCAAAATCAAACGCCGTTCCATACGCATCGTCCGTATACCAGCCTCCGAACGTGTAGCCTTCCTTCGTCGGTGCAGTCACCGGCTGAGTCGCATGGCCGTTGTAGTTGACCTGCTGTGCGGGTACTTCCGTACCGCCATCTGTGTTAAAGCTTACTGTATAGCCGTTGATGATCCATTTTGCATAAACTGTAGTGTTACCCTTGATCGCCGTATTGGCAAAATCAAACGCCGTTCCATACGCATCGTCCGTATACCAGCCTCCGAACGTGTAGCCTTCCTTCGTCGGTGCAGTCACCGGCTGAGTCGCATGGCCGTTGTAGTTGACCTGCTGTGCGGGTACTTCCGTACCGCCATCTGTGTTAAAGCTTACTGTATAGCCGTTGATGATCCATTTTGCATAAACTGTAGTGTTACCCTTGATCGCCGTATTGGTGAAATCAAACGCCGTTCCATATGCATCGTCCGTATACCAGCCTCCGAACGCGTAGCCTTCCTTCGTCGGAGCTGCCACCGGCTCGCTTGCATGGCCGTTGTAGTTAACCTGTTGTGCCGTTACCTCGGAACCGCCGGCAGTGTTGAAGCTTACGGTATAACTGTTGATGGTCCATTTTGCATAGACCGTGGTACTGCCTTTAATCGCTGTGTTGGCAAAATCAAATGCCGTTCCATACGCATCGTCCGTATACCAGCCGCCGAACGTGTAGCCTTCCTTCGTTGGAGCTGCTACCGGCTCGGTCGCATGGCCGTTGTAATTGACCTGCTGTGCCGTTACCTCGGAACCGCCGCCCGTATTGAAGCTTACTGTATAGCTGATCGGCGTATAGCGCGCTGTATAAGTAATATCGCCATTCACAGTAGTGGCTGCTACATCGGAGCCGCTCAACAATGTAGCTCCTTCATCACTGCTCCACCCTGCGAAACTATACCCATCGGCTGGTGTTACGGCAGGCACTCCTGCGGGATGTTCCCCTTGAGCCACCGATTCGCTCGTACTGCTAATTGTGCCGTGATCTCCGGCTGCATAGGTAACGGCATACATCGTCACCGAAGCGCCGGTCGTAAATGTCTGATCAGTTCCCTGCCGGGTTCCTGAACTATTGGTTGCAATGACCCGATAATGATAGGTCGTCTCCGACATCAATCCTTGTAACGTGACCGCGACCGGAGTCCCTCCTGCTCCGGCAGCTACAGTACCGCCTGTTGTTGCAGCCGCAGTGCTGCCATAGCTCATGGTTGTTCCATAATCGAAGCTGACGGTTGTCTCCGCTCCTTGATCGTCTACCTTCCCGTTCAAGACGGCGCTCGTGGAAGCAATTGCGCTTGCAGGCTCGGTCACTGCCGTCGGCCATTGATTAAAGACTACGCTTACCGGCGAGCCCAAGTATAAACTATCGTCCGAATCTTTAAGCGAATATGTCACTTCTTCGAACGTCGAGTCGGTTACGTGAAAATCGATCTGACCGCTGCTATCGGTCGTTCCCGATTCAGGCGTAATAACCGAGTCCCCGCCATAAGCTTCCAATCTGAATTGCTTCCCGGCAACCGGTTTTCCGTCGAATCCCGTTACCTTCGCGTGTATGGTAGAACTACTCGTCCCGATTGCATCAATCGTATTGGAATCTGCCGTAAGCTGGTAAGCTTCCAAATTCAATGTAAGTGTTTGAGCATCGGACGTATTATTAGTAAACGTCAAATAGTAATCTTTTCCTGCCTCGAAGACGTAATCGAGGATGCTTAAATCTATGTCTATTATTCCATCGCCACCATTACCTGACATACCAAATTCGTCATCATCAAAAGCGTAATCTAGCTCTCCCTTGCCCCCTTCTTCATCCACAACCACTCCATAAATACGAATGAGATCGCTCAACTGAGGTGTGAATTTGTAATATTTCTTTGTATTGGGATCAAGCGAAATCGTAGTTAACGCCTTTGTAATGGGAATAGCATCTTCCATAGAATTCCCGCTGGCAGGCGGAGTATAATCCAAAAAATTATAAGTTACTTTTCCTTCCCCGGCAGTAAAAGCGGTGGCTACTATTTTCAAATGAGCTGTTGTAATATTTTTGGTACCATTCGAGCCGATCTTTATTGTTTCATTCGATCCATCATATCCGCTGTATTCAATTGCCATTCCTTTATATTCTTTAGAATAGCCCGTGCCATCGCTACCAGTACTAGAACTATCAGGAATTTGTTCCTCCAGACTCTTATCGTGATATCCAAGATTTTTCCCTTGGTCGTCATGCGCCACGATCAGCCGGTACTTTTCCACATCCTCAGTAGCATCGGAATCTACTACTACGTCCATATCAAGAATACGGATATCAATATCATTAGTCCCGACCATATTAATTTCCAAATCTTTCACGCCGATCGGTACCTCGGTAAGCGTTTTTGATTCTAAAACTTTAAGATCTTTAACCTCAAATGATCCTTCTTTACTTCCGCTATAATCAATCTCGGCCATAACAGTAGAAGTAAAATGAAATGACAGCAGCCCCAGAATCCCAAGAAAAAGCAATAAAAACTTATGTAGCCTCACTGAGTATCCTCCCAAGTTCAAAATCAAACACAAACATTTTCCAAGATCATAGAGCTGTCAAAAACTGCGAAAGGGTCTAATTTACTTGATATGACCATGAAATATCCTATATCCCAATAAAAAACGATTGGCTGGAGCCGCCCTCCACTTGGAATGATTTTCATGGTAAATATCTCCCAATTCCCCCTCAATACCCGACTCTTAATGTAGTACTTTAGTCATATATTCCACAATTCGACGAAAAATCCTTTTCTTCGTTTTTTTATTTTTCAAGACATAGTCGAATACACAAAAACACAAAAAAACGCTGCAGAATTTGTTCATTCTGCAGCGTTTTTTACTTATTTCCCGCCTCTATCGCAAGCACTTGTTACACCCTTCTCGACAACTCACGACACCGCATCTTTGCGCATTCCCGAAGCCGGCTTTTTTTCATACAGCAGAAGCAATGACGTAATCGCGGCACATTCAACCAACGTCAGCATCATCATGCTGAAATCCTCAAAAACGTCCATACCTCCTGGCTCCCAGTGAAGCAGAAGACCGTTAATCCTCATTAGCAAAATATGACCGAAAAAGACAACCAGACTGAACAGATTCATCGGCCGATGATATATTCGTACCGCTTCGCCCTTCATCCTAAGCACTCCGCAGAAAAGCAGGAGAGTGTTCGGCAGAAGGCTGAAGGACAGTTTGTATTCGTCACTCCAACCGGCAGACAGCAGCAGCCATACGGTTTCCAGTGCCGTTGCGAGCAATGCCGCGACCCATAACGGACGAAGGCTGCGCCGAGTCCATGCTTCTTCATGCTTCGCAATCAGCACGCCGAGCAGCACGAAAGGTAAGCCGAAGCCGATATAGCGGGTAGCCAGCTGGCTCAGCAGCTCGCCGTAAGCGGGGCTAAGCCATGAGAACGGCTCCCCAGTACCGGCCCATATCGTTCTGAGCGATCCCGACACCGCCTGAACCGCCGCGAATCCGGCCAAAGCCGCCGCAAGCGCCGAACGCAGAGCGTTCCGCTCGTAACACCAATAGGAGACGATCACTCCGAACAACAGCGGCGGGATGAACCATAGCTGGACGGACGGGCCGTTGATCACCAGCATCACCGCTATGATCTTGCACTGCAAAAGCAGGTTGACGGGCGAGAGCCCGCCGCTGATCAGCGCGGGAACGACGAACTCGGCGAGGAACAGCAGACAGAAGGCCCCATACAGCAAGCCGATGCGAGCCGCATATTTGCGGACGTAAGCGCGTGAATCGGCTGCGCGGGTCCACCCCTTATACGCCAAAAAGCCCGCTATTGCATAAAAGCACGGAACGACCACACGAAGATGAAGCAAGACGAACTGCAGCTGCTGGTTCGGCACGCGAGCGAAATATTTAAGCAGCATGGCGTGGGCGAGCAGCACGATGATAGACCCGGCGAGCTTGTATACCGTAATGCCCGGATAATAGTTACGCATGTTTCTTCATGCCTCCGATATGCTCTAACGCCAGCAGCTTGATCTCGGCGATGGACACTTTGCCCGTGGAAGACAACGGAAAGCTCGGCAGAAAGACGTAATAGCGGGGCAGCTTGAACGCCGATAACTGCAGCGCGAGATGATCCCTTAAGTCGTCGGGGCTGGGACGCGCGCTTTGCTTGGCGACGATGCAGGCGCACACCTGCTCCCCGTAGAGCTCGTCCGGTATGCCGAGCACAAGCGCATCCTCTACATCACGATGCTGCAGCAGCGCATGCTCGATTTCGACGGGGGATATTTTCTCCCCGCCCCGCGAGATCAGCCGGTGCAGCCGGCCGGTAATGGTGAGCTGCCGGCGTTCGTCCAGGAAGCCGAGATCGCCCGATTTATACCATCCGTCCGGCGTATAACACGCTCGGTCCTTATTCTCCCGAACATAGCGCATCACGCGGTGGCTTCGAATGGCAATCTCTCCCTGCTCGTTCACAGCCATAGGCTCGCCGGTTTCCGGATGAACGATCTTCACTTCGACTCCACGATCCACCTTGCCCGCCAGGCTGAACGCATTGGCCGCAAATTCCCTATAAGGGATAAGCCCGCTCAAAAATCGGGTGCGCTGCAAAAGCTTAAACAGCATCAACGTAAGCAGGTTGTTCCTGCCGTCCATAAAGCAGGCCCCGTTCGCAACCGCCCCCGCTTCGGAGGAGCCGTAGCTGACCATGAAGAACAGCAAATTCATCTCCCGCGTCACCTTTTGCAATACGGATGCAGTTACGGCTGCCGAGGTAAACACGACGCCCAGCAGCGAATCCAGCCGATAATTGCCGCGTTCGGGCGAAGCCAGCATCTGTTGGATCATGAACGGCGTTCCCATGACAATGCGGCATTTTTCTTGCGATAGCACCGACAGCGCCTGAATAGGATGGAAATGGCTTAGCATAAGGATCGGCAAATTACAGGTTTTCAGATTGGCAAAAATAGCGACGATCCCGCCCAAATGGTAGAGAGGCAGCAGATTCAACATTGGAAAATACCGGGCCAGCCGGTCGGTCGCGGACTGCACCCATGAAGAGCCGTGCCTCCCGCCGCTTTTTTCGCCGGGTACTACCAGAAAGGATGCGGTGGAACGAAGCACTCCTTTGGGTGTGCCCAGCGTGCCGGAAGTGTACAGCAAAATGAACGGGTCTTGAGCGCTAATCTCCATGCATGCCGGCAGGAAGGCTTCACGGTCGTCCCGATCCGCAGCCAAAGCATATAATTCGGCAAAAGGCGGGAAGAAAGACTGCTCGCCGTCTTCCAGGACAAATACATGCTTCGGCAGCCACGAGCTGTCTTCCCCGCTTCTGCGGCAATCGAGAATCACTTCGCGCATCATCTCAGGATAATGTTGGCGATGTCCTTCTTTCCCGAGGATCATGGCGGCCGGCCCGGAATCCTTCAACAGAGTCTGCAGCTCCTCCTTCTTGGAGTAGGCGTTCAGCGGCACGGACACCGCTCCGATACAAGCGGCCGCATACATCGCAAGAATGAGCTCCATTCTTCCCTGCATCAGCAGAGCGACCCGGTCGCCCTTCTTAATACCCAGTTGCAAAAAGCCTTTGGCCAGCATCCGGACTTCATCCCACAAGCGGGACCAGCAATACCGCTGCCCGAGCTCCGGATAATGATAGGCGATTTCACTTGGATAGGCGGCAGCCCGGCTGCTGAGCATATAAGGAATGGTGTCCATGTTTCCGTAAGGGACCCGTTTCATCGTCGTACTTTCCTCCTCGTTCTTAGAGCCGAATCATTTGTAAAATATAACCATGTATACTATATCATCATTTTCGTTCTTAATAAAGAACATTTTTTCGAGAAAAAACCGGCCCTTCTCCAACATGATGTGGAGAAAGACCGGCATAACCTGCGGTCTGCCCGCTTTTTTCACTGCCACTCCGGCACCCGATACTTTACTGCCGTTTGGCTACAGGGATGATTTCCTCCTTATCGTTCCAATGAATACGGACGTTAAAGCCCGTTTCGTCGTCGTAAGGCTGATCGAGCGTCGATGTTCCCGTTACTCGCAGGTGGGCTGCCGCGGCGGCGTGTTCACCCTTGCCGTTGAAATTTTTGCTGTTTTCAAAAGCATAACGAACCCCCTTGACCGGCTGCTGGTCTTCCCCTATATACTTTATAACGAATGACTTTTCATTGGAAAACGGCCGAACGGTAGCATCGACGCTCCAGAAGGCGCTTTTGCCGGTAAACTCGATCGGCTTGGAGCAGCCTGCCAGACTGATTCCCGCCAGCAGCAGCAGGCACAGCGGAATCCACGCTTTGTTCATCTGCCGAAGGCCTCCTTTCGCTTCATCATATATTACGGTTAGATTCCCGCCGAAGCCAGCTTCAGCTTGACGTAGAAATGCAGCTGTCCGCTGTCCTGCTCCGCCCAGATCGATCCGTCATGCGATTCCACGATGCTTTTGGCAATGGCTAGTCCGAGACCCGAGCCTCCGGTGTTCGACGTGCGGGAAGTATCTACGCGGTAGAATCGCTCGAACAGCTGCTGCAGCTCGTTGTCGGCAAGCATATCCGACCGGTTGCTGACGCGGATCGTCACATAGCGGTGATCTCTGGCGACGGTAACGGTAACCGTTCCCGGCTTGAGGCTGTATTTGAGCGCGTTGGCGAGCAAGTTCTCGAATACGCGAATCATTTTGTCCACGTCAATCTGCACGTACAGCTTCTCCTTCGGAATATGACGGCTGATTGTAAGCTGCTGCTCTTCCGCCAGCGTGACGAATTCCTCCAGCAGCTGATCGAGCACATCGTTGATCGGAACGCCTTTCTTGTACAGCGGCACATCGCGGTTCGACAGCTTCGTATATTCGAACAAGTCGTCGATCAGCAGCTTCAGCTTCTCGGATTTATTGTAGGCGATGCCGATATAGCCTTCCGCCTGCTCCGGCGTCTCGTAGCCTTTATCGTGCAGCAGCCGCAAATAGCCCATAATCAGCGTCAGCGGCGTGCGCAAATCGTGAGAGACGTTGGTGATCAGCTCGTTTTTCAGCCGCTCGTTGCGCCGTTCCTCCTCGATTCTCCGCTGCAAATCCTCGACCATCAGATTCATGTCCCGCGCCAGGGAACCGAACTCGTCGTCGCTGCGTTCAATGACGCGGTAGTCCAGATTGCCGGTTGCGATGATACGCAGCCCCCCGGCCAGCTCCTCGACATAGCGCATCTTCCGCTGCGTGAGGAAGTAGAATAAGAAGATGAACAAAGCGATGGCGCCGAGAATCGGCATTGGGCTGTCGCCCTTCATGTAAGTAATATGCGGTTCGGGAATGCCCGATACGAGCAGATACGACTTTTGCCCGTTGTAGTTGACCGGATAAAAGCTGCTGAATTCTTTGCGGTCGTACTCGCGATCCGTACGCGCATTCATCGCATTGCTGATCACGTTGTGAATGTCGACGTTCGTTTCCGCGGCATTGCTGCTGCGGAAGATGACCTTCCCTTCGAGGTCAGTCACCAGAACCTTATACTTCTGATCGCCGACCATCCATTTGACGCGATCCTCAAATTCCTTCTGCCTATGCAGCGCGGCGGGGATCGGATTCGCCTCCTCTGCGAAAGCTTCATCCTCATCCGGCGGCTGACTGTTCAATCCCCGCGCCATATTGCGCGCCTCGCTGTCGATCTGCTCAATCCCGTACTGGTAATCGATCACGGCCCTGCTGCGCATTTCGCCGAACAGATTATAGCTGATGCCGTAAAGCATGGAAGAAGCCGCTAAACAAATACAAAACGTTAAAATAAGCTGCAGCCGGATGCTCCGGCTTACATGATTCATGACGATGCAGTACAGCCTGCGGATCAGGACGATCATCTTGCGTACCAGATTGAACGGAAACCATGTAAAAGGAAACCGGTTCAGCCTGGAGGACGGATCAAGCTCGTAGGATCTAATCAACTTTGTAGCCAACCCCCCATACGGTTTTTATAAATTTCGGCTTGCGCGGGTTCTGCTCGATTTTCTCGCGGATTTTGCGGATATGGACCATTACGGTGTTGTCCGAGTCGAAATACGCCTCTTTCCAGACGGCTTCGTAAATTTTCTCGATATTCCATACCATCCCCCGGTTGCGGGCGAGCAGCTCGAGGATAGCGAACTCCCGCGGCGTCAGCTTGATGTCCCGGCCCTGCAGCTTCACTTCGTGGGTCAACGTGTTAATCGTCAGATCGTCGACTTCGATCTCATGATCTTTGCGCTGCTGCGGCACATTCAGCCGCGTGTAACGGCGAAGCTGGGATTTGATGCGGGCGATCAGCTCCAGCGGATTGAACGGCTTGCTTAAGTAATCGTCCGCTCCGGCGGATAGTCCCCAAATTTTGTCCATATCTTGGCTTTTGGCGGAGAGCATAATGATCGGCATATTGCGCTGCTCCCGAATTTTGAGGCAAGCTTCGATTCCGTCCATCTTCGGCATCATAATGTCGAGCACGATCAGATCGACCTCTTCCTTGCGCAGCACCTCCAGCGCTTGCAGCCCGTCCGCCGCCCGAAGCAGCTTGTAGCCTTCGTTCTTCAAGTAAATCTCCAACAAATCGATGATATCCTGCTCGTCATCGACGAGAAGTATCGTAGATTGCGCCATTTTGCGGCTACCTCCTGTTCAAACTCAATCTGCCTGGAACCTCATGCTTATGTAGTAACCGTAACAAGCCGGATGCGGAATTACAATTACCAATATAGCAAGCGAATCTTAACAGAAAGGCAGGGCAAATCTTAACAGTTTCTTAAGAACAAGCAAAAACCCGACCTGGCCGTAATCAGCCAACGTCGGGTTGAAGTGAAATCTTGTTTTATTATACCATAATTTTGCAAATATCGTTCGTAAAGTCGACCGGATCTTGAAGCGGCAAGCCTTCGATCAGCAGCGCCTGATTGTACAGCAGGCCGGTGTACAGCTTCAGCTTATCTTTATCCTGTGCGAAAGCGTCCTTGAGCGATTGGAACACTTCGTGATTGACGTTGATTTCGAGAATTTTGTCCGCTTTCACGTCTTGACCGTTCGGCATAGCTTTCAAGATTTTTTCCATCTCGATCGTCAGCTCGCCTTCGGTGGACAGGCAAACCGGGTGGGATTTCAGCCGTTTGGACGCTCTCACCTTGGTTACTTTGCCGCTCAGCGTCTCGTTCATGAAATCGAACAGCTCCTTGTTGCCGCTCTCTTCCGCATCCGCCGCCTTTTCGGCTTCATCCGGCTCGATGCCGAGGTCGCCGCTCGATACCGATTTGAATTCCTTGTCTTTGTACGACATGATCATCTTGATCGCGAACTCGTCGATATCGTCGGTGAAGTACAAAATTTCGTAGCCTTTGTCCGCCACCAGCTCCGCTTGCGGCAGCTTCTCAATCCGTTCGATCGACTCGCCCGCGGCATAGTAAATGTACTTCTGGTCCTCGGGCATTCTCGATACGTATTCGTCCAGCGTCACCAGCTTCTTCTCCTTTGAGGAGTGGAACAGCAGCAGATCCTGCAGCAGCTCTTTGTTGGCGCCGTAATCGCTGTACACGCCGTATTTCAATTGGCGGCCGAACGCTTTATAGAAGGTCTCGTATTTTTCTCTTTCATCCTTCAGCAGGCTTTGCAGTTGGCCCTTGATTTTGTTCTTGATGTTCTTGGCGATCAAAGTCAGCTGACGGTCATGCTGCAGCAGCTCCCGGGAAATGTTCAAGGAGAGATCCTCGGAATCGACCATCCCTTTGACGAAGCTGAAATAATCCGGAAGCAGATCGGCGCATTTGTTCATGATCAGCACGCCGTTGGAATACAGCTCCAATCCCTTCTCGTATTCCTTCGTATAATAATCGAAAGGCGTGTTCTCCGGAATAAACAAAATCGCGTTGTAGACGACAGCGCCGTCTGCGCTAATGTGGATATGCTTCAGCGGCTTATCGAAGCCGTACCGCTTCTCCGCGTAGAACTTCTCATAATCTTCGTTTGTCAGCTCGTTTTTATTTCTCCGCCAGATCGGCACCATGCTGTTGACCGTCTGCTCTTCGACGAAATCCTCGAATTCGTTCTCGCTGCCTTCTTTCGGACGGTGACTCGTGATGTCCATCTTGATCGGATAACGGATAAAATCCGAATACTTCTTAATGATCGACTTCAAACGGTATTCTTCCAAAAATTCGTCGTAATTGTCGTCCTCGGTGTTTTCCTTAATTTTCAAGGTAATTTCCGTACCTACGGATTGCTTGTCGCAAGGCTCGATCGTGTACCCGTCGGCGCCCGTCGATTTCCATTGGAACGCTTCGTCGCTGCCGTACGCTCTGCTGCGTACCGTGACGTCGTCAGCCACCATAAAGGCGGAATAGAAGCCGACGCCGAACTGGCCGATAATGTTATGGCCGTCCTTGGCCTCGTTCTCTTGCTTGAATGCCAGCGAACCGCTCTTGGCGATCACCCCGAGGTTGTTCTCCAATTCCTCCGGCGTCATGCCGATCCCGGTATCGGTAATCGTCAAGATCCGGTTGGCTTTATCCGCGGTAACTTTGACATAGTAATCCTCTTTGTTGAATACCAGCTTATCGTCGGTCAACGCTTTGTAATACAGCTTGTCGATCGCATCGCTTGCGTTGGAAATGAGCTCGCGAAGAAAAATTTCTCTCTGCGTATAAATGGAGTTAATCATCATTTCCAGCAATCGCTTGGATTCGGCTTTGAACTGTTTCTTCTCCATGGACAAAGTCTCCTTTTTCATATAGTAACATGATGGCTTCGTTCAAGGAAAAATCCTTTTGCGCCGCTTACTCACATCTTCTATATTAGCACTCAAACGAGAAGAGTGCTAACCCTTTCTTTTTATATAACATATCCCAATTTTGGATGTCAATATTTTATCGGAAAAAGGACCTAAAGCATCTTTCTGTATTGATATTGCTGAGGGATACGAAAGAAAATGGAATGGAAGTCTGCAACAGACTTTATTCGACTACAAGCAAAGAAACTGTATCTGGAAAAATTGAAAGATGGTTTGATTAACCACTTGCCACGCTACGTTCCATCCAATAAGGTTGCAACGTTTTTTTAAAATGTTTATTTACATTTCAACGTGTTAAATGGTATTTAAAACAGAGGAGAGCTGTCTTCGGCTAAATGTAGCCATGAGCGGCGCTTTCCTTTCCGTGGAACATTGATCGAAAAACGGCTCTATTCACATCCTTTGTGAAAGGGCCGTTTTTCGTTCTTCTTGGGATTGCTCGAAATTATTTCCAGGTTACTGATAATAGAGGGAAACTTCTCCGCAAAATATTAGTCTTGTCCGGATCTAAATAGTCAGTTTCACTTTTGTGTGCATGCCTACAAGTAAAACTAACAAAAAATAATATTTACATATTTTTGATTATATATTAACATTAATAAATATTACCGTAAAATGGTATTTGAGGAATATTATCTTATAATTTTAGTAGAAAATTTGTTGATTTGATGTTTAATTTCCTGACAAAATGTAAGACGCTAGTTGCTACTATGTTGGTGGTTTCAGTAGTTGGTTCAACTGCCGTTTCAGCCGAAGTTCCTAAAAAAGAGGAACAACCTATTAATTCGCAACAATTTAACAAAGTTACAGATGTCATACTTCAAGGAAAAAAGATAGGAACTAGAAATACAACGGTACAATATGATAGAACAGTTTCTTCAGGGGAAGTAACAGTTATTTTACATACCGATACAAAATACAGTTTTGAGCCAGCTGTATCGCAAGAGGTAAAAGATTTATATCAGGATACTAGCAAAGACGACATCATCAAAGAAACCACAGATAAAAAGTATTTTTTAAATGGAAAGCAAGTAACCAATGCTGATGCACCTTTAATTAGAAATTCTGCTCCTGCGATGCCACTCGCTTCTCAGGATACTGGTGGCATACCTAAGGTTTGTCATTACTATGGGGATTATCAGACGTATACCTATGCCTGTTATCAAGGCATGCAAACGGATGGTTCACCGACAGGTTCGAATATAACTAAAACTAATATTCCATTCTCTAAAAGTGTGGTGAAAAAGTCCCTGTTATTACAAAATGAAGCCGTCAAAGTTACCAAAAAAAACGGAACCCTGAGCATGTAGTGGAGCAAAGATACTGGGGACAGCCTGTTATCTTGGCGAGGACGGTGCAGGAAAGTGCACCAGCCCGTGGCCTTCTGGCTTTGAATCGGCACAGTCGCTTT
>NZ_JANYUY010000006.1 GCF_025060755.1 Paenibacillus doosanensis | reverse complement strand
CTGGATAGCTACGTACGGACGGGATAAGCGCTGAAAGCATCTAAGCGTGAAGCCCCCCTCAAGATGAGATTTCCCAGTAAGTAAGACCCCTTGAAGACGACGAGGTAGATAGGTTCGGGGTGGAAGCACGGCAACGTGTGGAGCTGACGAATACTAATCGGTCGAGGGCTTAACCAAATTCCCAAGAAAGTGAAGAGAAGCTTCGAAGCTGATTCCAAATACTTTCTCGGGGCCCGGAAACAAACCGGGAAGAACAAATAACCATTGCTCAACAACGCGCACGAGTTTCGTATCTAGTTTTCAAGGCGCAAGCCTTGAACAAGCTACACCGTTTGGTGATGATGGCGGAGGGGAACCACGCGTTCCCATCTCGAACACGACCGTTAAGCCCTCCAGCGTCGATGGTACTTGAACCGAAGGGTTCTGGGAGAGTAGAACGTCGCCAAGCAAAAAGCAGTTGATCTTACGCAGATCAGCTGCTTTTTTTATTGTTTAGGAAATGATGCGCAGCCATATCCTGTGGAAATCCGTGGTCTCCCCCGAAAGTAAAGTCTACCCATAGAACGATCCCAGAGGAATGGTTAGACGCCGATCCAGCCTAAGCTGGATGCGGACGGAATAAGCTTCAGAGCATCACGTCACTTTTGGGGGATTGGTTCTGTTTTCTATATTGTTAGTCACTGGCTAGATATTGCTTAAGCTATAGGGGAATACTATGGCAGAATAGCTTGATGGTATCTAAAACCCTTTCATTTCCTATAACTTTACAGGCGAATATGAAGATTCTTTTACGTTATGAAGATATGCTTGACACGAAAAATAGGCTTTTGATAAGATTGCAATTAATATCTACGGGCATTGAAGAATATGAAGGAGGACTAAGTTCGTGTGGAATGATAAGTTTGCCAAAGAGGGCTTGACGTTTGATGATGTTTTACTAGTACCGAGGAAGTCGGAAGTATTCGGGAAGGAGATCGACATCTCAACGCAGCTTACGGATAAAATCAAGATCAACATTCCTTTTATAAGCTCGGCAATGGACACCGTAACGGAGGCCGCATTAGCGATTGCGATCGCCAGAGAGGGCGGCATCGGGATCGTTCATAAGAATATGTCGATTGCGCAGCAGGCGGAAGAAGTAGATCGTGTAAAACGTTCGGAAAGCGGAGTAATTACGAATCCTTTTCATTTGACACCGGAACATCACGTATACGATGCGGAAGAATTGATGGCTAAGTATCGCATTTCGGGCGTGCCGATCTGTGACGAGAACAAGAAGCTGGTCGGTATCATTACAAACCGGGACTTACGCTTTGTCCACGACTACTCCATTAAGATCAAAGAGGTTATGACGAAGGAAGATCTCGTAACGGCACCGGTCGGAACAACGCTGCAGCAAGCCGAAGTTATTTTGCAGCAGCATAAGATTGAGAAGTTGCCTCTGGTGGACGAGCACAACACGCTTAAAGGGCTTATTACGATCAAGGATATCGAGAAAGCTATCCAGTTCCCTAACTCTGCAAAGGATGCTCACGGACGTCTTCTGGTCGGCGCTGCGGTAGGGGTCTCCAAAGACGTTATGGAACGTACAGCGGCCCTTGTGGAGGCCGGGGTAGATATGCTCGTCGTCGACTCTGCGCACGGACATCACATTAATATTTTGAACACGGTCAAAATGATCAGGGCGCAGTACCCGGATCTGCCGATTTGTGCAGGCAACGTTGCAACTGGAGATGGCACTCGCGATTTGATCGAAGCCGGGGCTTCCATGGTTAAGGTCGGCATCGGACCGGGTTCGATTTGTACGACACGGGTCATTGCGGGGATCGGCGTACCACAAATTACGGCTATTTATGATTGCGCCAGCGTGGCCAGAGAGTACAATGTGCCGGTTATCGCAGACGGCGGGATCAAGTATTCGGGGGATGTTACCAAAGCCATTGCGGCGGGCGCTAGCGCGGTTATGATTGGAAGCCTGTTCGCAGGTACGGATGAAAGCCCGGGCGAATCGGAAATTTATCAAGGGCGTAAATTTAAAGTGTATCGCGGCATGGGCTCTCTCGGTGCGATGAAGGAAGGCAGTAAAGACCGTTACTTCCAAGAAAACGAGAGCAAGCTGGTTCCGGAAGGCATCGAAGGCCGCGTCGCTTACAAAGGGCCTCTGGCGGATACGGTATACCAGCTTATCGGCGGTTTGCGTTCCGGTATGGGCTACTGCGGCGCTCATAATATTCCAGAGCTTATTAACGATACGGCGTTTATCCGGATTACGGGCGCGGGTTTGCGCGAGAGCCATCCTCACGATGTCCAAATTACGAAGGAAGCGCCAAACTATTCGCTTTAATGACTGCCACATATTGGAGACGAGGGCCCAGGGCCTTAGTCTTCTTTTTTTTGGCTGCAATGGTATGCTACAATGAAGAAACAAAAAGAATGGGAGAGTGAAAAAGTGAACAGGTTTTGGAAATGGGGAAAGCTTGCTTTAGCAGCCATGATTACAGTACAAATCGCAGTTTCCCCGCTAGTTGCGAATACGGCTCAAGCCGCAGAAGCGGATACGACGAATTTAGGTCTCACCGCCAAAGCGGCTGTCTTAATGGAAGCATCGACAGGACAAGTCCTGTACGCTCAAAATGAAAATACCGCTATGCCGCCTGCGAGTATGGCCAAAATGATGACGGAATACTTAGTTCTTGATAGCATTGCCAATAAAAAGATGGATTGGACCGATACGCTTACGATCAGCGATTACTCGGCTTTTTTATCGAATAATAAAGCATTGTCGGGCATTCCGAAAGCTGAGGGCGACCAGTATACCGTTCAGGATTTGTTCAATGCGGTGACGATTTATTCCGATAATGGAGCCGCGGTCGCTTTGGCGGAAAAAATTGCGGGGTCCGAAGAGCAGTTCGCGCAGCTGATGAATGAAACGGCTGCTAAGCTAGGCTTGTCCAAGGACGCTTACTTCATCAATACATCCGGCTTGGACCGGGTCGATCTGGGTAAATACGCGCCGGCTTCGCTGCCGGGAGAAACGGTTTTTACAGCTAAAGACGCGGCACTAATCGCATTTCATCTGCTTAATGACTACCCGGATATTCTTAAATTCTCGAGCATTCCGTCGAAGAAATTCAGACCTACGGATGCCAATGCGATGGTGAACTGGAACTGGATGCTGGAAGGCAACAAAGATAATGTGAATTTTAAAAAGTTTGTTTACCAAGGGCTTGACGGATTAAAAACGGGCCATACCGATAAGGCCGGCTTTTGCTTTACGGGCACTGCGATTCGTAACGATACGAGATTAATCGCCGTCGTTATGAATTCGAGCACCAGAGATAACAGCTTCTTTGACACAAAGAAACTGCTCGACTTCGGCTATTCGAACTTTGAAAAGAAGGAAGTCGTCAAGGCGGATACCGCAGTAGAATCATTGCCGACCGTTCCGCTCAAAAAAGGTACGAATACAGAGATTCCTGTAGTTACAGGCGAAAGCTTGTCATTGCTCGTTAAAAAAGGTACGCCGGATACGGCATTCGTAAAAACGGCAGAAGGCAGATCCGATTTGGTCGCTCCGATTACGAAGGGCCAAGAAGTTGGCACCATGACGGTTACTTTTGAAAATAAACCGTATACTATTAAATTAGTAGCGGCTAATGACGAGGAGAAGGGAAGCTGGTTCCGCTTGTTTTTCCGGGCGATCAAAAACTTCTTCGTCGATATGATCGGAGGCGCCAAAAAGGGGTAAAATCCTGGGCGGACCGGTTGTATATTCCGGATGGTTCATGTAAAATAATTGCTTAGTTAGTTTGTCGCATTTTGCGTATCGTGTGTTGATTATAAGGGTTTTTAGGAGGAGTCGGGAAATGGAAACAGGAACATCGCGCGTCAAAAAAGGTATGGCGGAAATGCAAAAAGGCGGCGTCATCATGGACGTCATGAACGCTGAGCAAGCAAGAATCGCGGAAGCGGCCGGAGCATCGGCGGTTATGGCATTGGAACGGGTGCCTTCGGATATTCGCGCGGCAGGCGGCGTAGCCCGTATGGCTGATCCTACGGTTATGGAAGAGGTTATGAAGGCCGTTTCGGTTCCGGTTATGGCTAAAGCCCGTATCGGTCATTTCGTGGAAGCCAAGATCCTTGAAGCGATGGGCGTAGATTACATCGACGAGAGCGAAGTATTGACTCCGGCCGATGAAGTGTTTCATATCAATAAAAGGGAGTTTACCGTTCCTTTCGTATGCGGAGCGAGAGATTTGGGCGAGGCGCTGCGCAGAATCGGAGAAGGCGCGTCGATGATCCGTACTAAAGGCGAACCTGGAACTGGCAATATCGTAGAAGCCGTTCGTCATATGCGGATGATGGTTGGGCAAATTAAAAAGGTGCAAGCGATGTCCAAGGACGAGCTGATGGCGGAAGCTAAAAACTTGGGCGCTCCGTACGAGTTGCTGCTGCAAGTTCACGAAACAGGCAAATTGCCAGTCGTTAACTTCGCTGCCGGCGGCGTAGCGACTCCTGCCGATGCGGCTCTGATGATGCATCTAGGTTCGGACGGTGTGTTCGTAGGTTCCGGTATTTTCAAATCGGACAACCCTGAGAAATTTGCCAAGGCGATCGTAGAAGCGACTACGCATTATACGGATTACGCTTTGATTGCGGAAATCTCCAAAAACTTGGGCACGCCGATGAAGGGAATTGAAATTTCCAAGCTGAATGCAACGGAGCGTATGCAGGAACGCGGCTGGTAATCGGCGCGGGCAGAAGGTGAACAAACCATGAAAATCGGAGTATTGGCCCTTCAAGGCGCCGTAGCGGAGCATATTCGCTTGATCGAGAAGGCAGGCGCCGAGGGTGTTATCGTTAAGAAAAAAGAACAGCTGGATGAAGTCGACGGGATGATTATTCCTGGCGGAGAAAGCACGACGATCGGGAAGCTGATGCGAAGGTTCGATTTTATCGAAGCGCTGCGCGGCTTTCATCGGCAGAGCAAGCCGATTTTCGGCACCTGCGCCGGACTGATTGTTATAGCCAAGGAAATCATCGGCGAACCGGAAGCTCATCTTGGTTTGATGGATATGAAAGTATCGCGCAATGCATTCGGACGCCAGCGGGAGAGCTTTGAGACGAACTTGGCTGTCAAAGGTGTGGCCGACGATGTCCGGGCCGTGTTTATCCGCGCTCCGCTTATTGACGAAGTCGGAGAAGGCGTTGAGGTATTGTCAACGTACCGAGATCAAATCGTTGCGGCTCGTCAGGGAAGCTTGCTTGCAGCCTCCTTCCATCCGGAATTGACCGATGATGAGCGCATGCACGCTTACTTTCTAGATATGGTACGTGAAGCGAGGTAGGAGGGGTCCCCTTGTTAGATATAAAATTGCTGCGTAATGATTTGCAGCGCGTAGAGCAGGCGATGAATCATCGCGGCAAAACGCTCGAAGATATAAGCCGGTTTACAAGCCTTGACACGAAGCGAAGAGAACTTCTGCAGGAGGTCGAGCAGCTGAAAAACCGGAGGAATGTCGTTTCCCAAGAAGTAGCCGCTCTGAAGAAGGCGAAGCAAGACGCCGATGCCCTGATTGAGGAAATGAAAGGCGTAGGCGACCGGATTAAAGTGCTTGACGATGAAATTCGGGTGCTTGAAACCGAGCTGAACGGCATCATACTGGCGATTCCAAACATTCCCCATGAAAGTGTTCCCGTAGGCAAGTCGGAGGAGGAAAACGTGGAAATCCGCCGTACGGGCGAGCCGCGGCAATTTTCCTTTGAGCCTAAAGCCCATTGGGATCTCGGACAAGAGCTTGGCATTCTCGATTTCGAGGCGGCGGCGAAGGTCACGGGTTCGCGTTTCGTGTTTTATAAAGGACTGGGCGCCCGCTTAGAGCGCGCCTTGATCAATTTCATGATGGATCTTCACAGCGATCATCACGGGTATGAAGAAATGCTGCCGCCGCAGATCGTAAACCGCGATAGCCTTACCGGTACGGGCCAGCTCCCGAAGTTTGAAGAGGACGTGTTCAAGCTGTCTGGAGAGGGCATTGATTACTTCCTGATTCCGACGGCGGAAGTGCCGGTAACCAACTACTATCGGGACGATATTTTGTCGATAGACGATCTGCCGAAGTATTTCGCGGCCTTCAGCGCCTGCTTCCGCTCAGAAGCCGGTTCTGCTGGAAGAGATACCCGCGGTTTGATCCGTCAGCATCAATTCAACAAAGTGGAGCTGGTGAAGCTGACACTTCCCGAGAATTCCTATGAGGAGCTCGAGAAGCTGACGGCGGACGCGGAGAAGGTGCTTCAGCTTCTGAAGCTGCCGTATCGCGTTCTTACGCTCTGTACGGGCGATCTGGGCTTCTCCTCGGCGAAGACGTATGATTTGGAAGTATGGCTGCCTAGCAGCGGCACGTACCGCGAGATTTCCTCGTGCAGCAACTTCGAGGACTTCCAGGCGCGCCGCGCGAACATTAGATTCCGCCGCGACACCAAGGCGAAGCCGGAATTCGTGCATACGTTGAACGGTTCAGGCTTGGCGCTGGGGCGTACGGTTGCCGCCATTTTGGAGAACTATCAGCAGGAGGATGGAAGCGTCCTGATTCCTGAAGTGCTTCGTCCGTACATGGGCAATTTGGAGAAGATCAGCAAAAAATAGAGCTTGATAAAGCCTGTTCAAGTGTGATACAATCCAATTTGTCACCCGGAGAGGTGGTCGAGTGGTTTAAGGCAGCGGTCTTGAAAACCGCCGTGTCTTTGCGGGCACCGTGGGTTCGAATCCCACCCTCTCCGCCATTCTTAGACGAATGTTGCGAAGTACATATTGTTGTTGTATATAAAGCTGCTGTATCCTTTAGAGGATGCCGCAGCTTTTTTGCGTTTTTTTAAATGAAATGCCGTGATTCGCAGCTTTTCTTCCCGCCGAGCGCTTACGGACTTCCGGGTTTTCTTGGGCATGGCGGCGTACAGCAGTTCCTTTTTTTGCTTATGACAATGCGCATAAAGAGGGAGGCGTAATCGCACCTTAAACATGTGGAGGTGTTGATAAGATGGTTAAGACAGATACGCTGACAGTAGACCAGCAGCAGCTGGCGGCAGCTTGGTCGAGAACGTTGCCTACCGTGCTGAACGAATCGGATCGGGCGGAGGTACTGGCAGATGAAGCGGAATCGAACGTGCTTCGCATTCATATTGCTACGGCCGCGCACTCGAATTATAGCTTTGACTTTAAATGTACGTATGTGGATTCCCGAGAAGTGCAAGTGGAGCTGGTCGATGTGGAATGCGACGGCCGTAACGTAGACGAACGCACGACGATCATTCAAACGCTTATCGATGATTACGTCCGTCATATTCATGAATGCGCTCAGCAGCTTCACGCTGTAACGAAGTGACAGATAAGCAACGGAGGGATAGGCTGTGACGAAAAATAAGAGCAGTGTAGATAAAAATCTGCAAAATGTGGTCAAAGATCTCGACCAGACTGCGGTAAACAGTCATCATGCGCAGCAGCTGCAGCAGCAAACGAATGACCGCCGCCACCAAGATGCACTGAATCATGACGAACCTATGCAAACTCCGGAAGCGACTTTATCGAATAAAGCAACGAATTAAAGGGAGGTTTAACCTATGCCTAAAGATATTGCTCAGCCTGTCAACCCTCCAAGCGGACAAAAACAACGCAGCGAGGCGAACCATCAGCCGACGGAGCCTTTGTCCGGTTCGAAAAAAGTAAAGCAGGCCAATCATTCCAGGCACAATAACGGCGAAGGCTGAATATAATCGAATATCGTGCGGCGACAGCTCCTTCAGTCTTCTGCAGGGAGCTGTCGTTTTTATATTACGGATTTTTCGCAGACAAATAGTGGAAACACTCAACGACCAGCTGCTGCGCAGCTTCTTCGTCGCCGGCGTATCCGTATAGTGACCCCCTAACGTTAATTGTTCGCATACATCGTCAAGCATTGAGCAAATGGAAATCGTAAATTCATCGAATACAATAAAAAATAGCTTGTTATCATCGAACACGCTGTCCCACACCTCATTCCTGGCATTCTCATCATTTTAGCACGAAGGAAATAAAATGGAAACTGATTTTGCTTATGAAATGTGAAGATGGCGTATTACTTCCTTAGGGTGACCGTGTATGAGGAACGGTCACTTTCCCTCCCTGCTGCGTACAATGGTAGCATAACGGGAGGCGAAGCAGTATGGTCATATTAAAAACACCGGAAGAGATCGCATATATTCGCAAAGCGGGACGCATATTGGCTCGCTGCCATCAACAAATCGCGCAAATGATTCGGCCCGGAATGACAACGCTGGAGATTAACGATTTTGCCGAGCAGTTTTTGGTACAAAACGGCGCCAAACAGGTAACCAAAGGCTACAAAGGATTCCCTTATGCGACATGCGCGTCGATCAACGATGTTATCGCTCACGGATTTCCCAACAGCACCCCTTTACGCGGCGGGGATATTGTCAAAATCGATATCGTATGCAGCGTCGACGGATGGATCGCCGATTCGGCCCGGACTTATGCCGTCGGCAAGCTGTCTCCCGATGCGGAGAAGCTGGTCAGAGTGACGAAAGAATGCCTCGATCTGGCGATTCCTAAGGCGGTAGCAGGGGCGAGAATCGGGGATGTGATGCATGTCGTGCAGAAGCATGCGGAAGGAGCAGGCTTCTCCGTCGTCCGCGATCTGGTAGGGCATGGCGTCGGACGGTCGCTGCATGAAGAGCCTACCTTCCCCCATGTCGGGACGCCGGGGAAAGGCTTTAAGCTGAAGGAAGGGATGGTCATTACGATCGAGCCGATGATCAATGCCGGCGGCTATGAAATGTTCGTGGAAATGGACGGGTGGACGGCGCGCACATGGGACGGTTCCTTGTCCGCTCAGTTCGAGCATACCGTAGCGATTACCAAGGAGGGGCCCGTTATTTTGACGGAGTTGTAGGTCGGAATTCGGTGAAAAGGCTCGAGACGGCCTTTTTTCCCGCATCGAACTATGGTATAATAAGATTTACCGCGCGCCCGTAGCTCAGCAGGATAGAGCGACAGTTTCCTAAACTGCAGGTCGTACGTTCGAATCGTATCGGGCGCGCCATTTTCACAAAACGATGATGTTTATAACAAATCTTCTGCATATGCAGGGGTTTTTTTTGTTGTTTAGGAAATGATGCGTAGCAATTTCCTGTGGATATCCGGGTGCTCCCCCAAAAGTAATGTCTCTACCCATAGAACGATCCCAGGGGAAGGGTTAGACGCCGATCCGGCTTAGGCTGGATGCGGACGGAATAAGCTTCGGAGCATCACGTCACTTTTGGGGGATTTGTTCTTATACAATGGAATCCAATTCTACATATTCGGCCGTTATCGTCATAGCTGCCGCTGCCGTAGGACGTTATGTATATATAATCCAAAGGGTCAAGAGGAGGGCTTAACATGAACATTGCTTTTATCGTATTTGATCGAATGACGACGCTCGATTTTTACGGTTTCTTCGATGCCGTGACTAGACTTTCAAGAATTGACGGATATAAAGAGAAGATTACTTGGGATTTGTGCGCAACGACAAAAGAGGTTAAGGATGACCGGGGCGTCACGATTAGCGTTAACAAAACGAGCCCGGATCTTGCCGAATACGATATGATTTTCATTCCCGGCGGCATGCCCACGAGACAGCTTAGGAACGATCCAGAATTTATCGCCTGGCTGCAGACGGCTAGCGATTCCGCTATGAAGGTATCCGTATGTACCGGGGCGCTGTTGCTTGGAGCGGCAGGCTGGCTGGAGGATAAGCGTGCCACTACCAATCCTACGGCGTACGAGCTGCTTGAGCCTTACTGCAAGGAGGTAGCGCGCAGCCGTATCGTCAAGGACGGTAACATGATCACTGGGGGAGGCGTCGCCGCTTCAATCGATGTCGGATTGTTCCTCGTGGAACTTCTAGCCGGAGCAGAGGTTGCGAAGGGCATTCAGCAGTCGATGGATTATCCTTATTACCGCACAGGCGTACCGAATGGCGATGGCGATTACACGGTTTAAAAGAGAAAAAATACGATAGGACCCGTTGATGAAGCTGCCCTTCCGGCAGTTTTTTTCAATGTGCGAAATTTTTTTGAAAACAAGTGCAGTGGTTTGGCGGATACATCCGTCTATTAGTAAGGAGAGGAGGGGGAGAACATCTCAGAGGAAACGGAATGGATTGAACGCATATTGGCCGGCGATGTGCAGTCATTTCGCTTCATTATGGACAAATACAATCCGTATTTGTTCCAAGTTGCGTTTTCGGTGCTGCGCTCAACTAAGGACGCAGAAGATGTGACGCAGGAAGCGCTGTTGAAGATTTATGCTTCTCTCCCTCAATATAAGCATCAAGGCTTTAAGACGTGGATTACCCGAATTACCGTGAACAAAGCCATTGATTATAAACGGGCATTGGAGCGTAAACGGGAGCAGTTGACGGACGAGCCGGAGCTGCTGCTTCCGGACGACTCCGCGAACACGGTAGAGGATGAAGTGTTGTATAAACAGAGACAGCAGCGGGTTCGGGAATGTCTGGATGATTTGCCGGATAATTACCGCGATGTGCTGGTTGCATTTTATATTGAGGACAAGAGCTATCAACAAATTGCAGTAGAGCAAGGAGTTACCTTGAAGACGGTGGAATCGAAGCTGTATCGCGCCAAGCACTGGATTCGCAAGCATTGGAAAGAGGAGGAGTGGGGATGAATCATTATACGATTCAGCAGTGGAGCCGATATGTAAGGCAGCAGCTATCGGCGGATGAGCAGCTGCAATATGAAGCGCACCTGGGCTCATGCGACCAGTGTCTTGAGCGGTATATGCAATGTCTGGACGCGTCCGGAGAAGAGCTGCCGGAGCTGCCGAATTCAGCTTCCGTCACGATCTCCGAATCGGTTATGCGGCAAATCGGCAAGGAAGAGGCTCTTTTAACCGAGCCTGTCGAGGTTCGGCAGCGGCGCCCCAAAACGCCGGCGTTCTTCCGGCATCCGCTGTTCCATTATATGGTAGCTGCGGTTATAACGATTCTGTTGATGGGAACCGGAGCCTTCCAATCGTTAGCAGACCGAATCGGAAAGGCTGAAACGAACGTGGAAGCGGCGGGAATGCTGCAGGAATCATCGCGGCCTTCCGTATCCCACCAGATTATGGATAAAACCATCGGTATGCTGGATGCGATCCAGCCTAAACAGGACAAAGGGGGAACACGATAATGCAACCTAAAAATCCGATGACAGCGCTGCTGTTATCTTTCATCCCCGGAATGGGACACTTATACTTGAATCGGATCGTACGGGCTGTGCTGTACGGCTTCGGTTTTTTCGGGCCGGTTCTGCTGATGTTCCTGCTCGTTATTACGGGGAAATACCGATATAACGGGGAGTTTTTAGCTTTTCTGCTGGTGGTGGCGCTGTTGGTAGGGCTGATTAATATGATCGATATGGTCATTACGTTGGTCAGAGGCCGCATGGAGCCGCTGGCAACCAATACGCATGCGGCGTATTATACGGGAGATACCAGGGCGACGGTCATTCAGCCCAAAGATAACGACCGATTTCTGACCATTCTGTTATCGTTTATTCCGGGTCTCGGCCATTTTCATCTGGGGTTGATGCAGCGCGGGCTCGCCTTCCTCATTGCATTCTTCGGAAGTTTAGCGATGGTATTTTTCATTGCGATTCTTACGCATAGAGAGGGATTTCTAGCTTTCCTCGCCATCCTGCCGATCATCTGGCTGTACTCCATGTTCGATTGCATTCAGCAGCTCAATCGCAAGCAGCGGGGCGAGGCGCTGATCGATCAAACGTTCTTTGACGATTTCCAGGACAGCCGCGAGGACGGGCGTAAAAGCAAAATGATCGCGACCTTCCTCTCCATCGTTCCCGGAGCAGGGCATATGTACCTTGGTCTGCAAAAACGCGGCTTGCAGCTGATGGCGGCCTTCCTGCTATGCGTGTACATTATGGATGTGCTGCGGTTATCGATTTTTCTGTTCCTGATCCCTATTTTGTGGTTTTACAGCTTTTTCGATGCGCTGCAGCTGATATCCAAGCAAGACCGCGAGGAGCTTAAAGATATTCCGTTCGTCGATTGGCTGATTAATCATCAGAAATGGGTCGGCATTATTTTGCTGGTGCTCGGCGCTTATTACTTGCTGGACGAAGTGCTGCTAAGCGCGCTGGACCGGATGTTTCCGAAGGAACGGATTTCGATGCTGTTCCATCAATATTTCCAAACGTTCCTTGTATCCGTTATTTTGATCGGCGGAGGACTTCGCTTACTGCTGGGAAGCAAAAATAAAAGGAGCTGAAACGATGAAAAAATGGCGCGTAGGAACGCTGTCGATGGGAATATCCCTCATTTTATTAGGCTGCATTTTGTTTGCTTCCCAGTGGAAGGGGCTGGAGGCATTCGATACGTTTATTACGTGGTGGCCGCTGATTTTGGTGCTGCTCGGATTGGAGATTATCGTCTACTTAAGCTTTTCCCGCAAGGAAGAAAGCCGCATTCATTACGATATGATGAGTTTGTTTTTCGTAGGGATGCTGTGCGTCGGCTGTCTCGGTTTTACACTTCTTACGTCCGTAGGTCTTGTTGGGGAAGTGCGCTCCATGCTGGGGGCCAAGGAGGAAACCCGCGATCTTCCGCCCGTTAAGGAAGCGCTTGGGGATAGCGTGAAAAAAGTGGTAGTCCAGTCGGCCGATTCGAGAATCAAAATCGACAAGTCGTCCGTACGGGAGCTGCAGGTATTCGGTACGTTCCGGGAGCGGCTGAAGGCGGGCGAGACATCTCATCCTCTGCAAAAGGAGCAGGTTGTTTCGGTACATACGGCGGGAGAAACGATGTACGTACAGATTAAGCCGCTTCCAACGGAACAAGGGCTGAATTCCTATTATCCTTGGATGACGGTGACGGTAGTGCTGCCCCAGGATGTGCAGGTCGAGCTTAGGGGAGCGGACAATCGCGTTATCTCATAAAAAGACGGATAGTCGCGGGGCCAAAGCGGTATCGCCGCAAAAAAAGAAGCAGGAGCCGGTTCAACCCGTGCTCCTGCTTTTATGCTTTACCCCGCAGACGGCGGAAAAATTGCGTCAGCATCGAGCTGCACTCTTCCTGGAGGACGCCGCTGACAACGTCGACGCGATGGTTAAACCGCTCTTCCTGCAGCAGGTTCATCAATGTGCCTGCGCAGCCAGCCTTGGGATCGGCGGTGCCGTAGATGACCTGCGGAATCCGGGCTTGGACGATCGCCCCGGCGCACATCGGGCAAGGCTCCAGCGTGACATACAGCCGGCAATCGAGCAGCCGCCACGCTTGCAGATAATTGCTGGCTTCCTTGATCGCGATAAGCTCGGCATGGGAGAGCGGGTCGCGCGACGTTTCGCGCAGATTATGCCCGCGGCCGATGATTCGATCCTGCCAGACGACGACGGCGCCGATAGGCACTTCGAGCAGCGCTTCGGCCTTGCGGGCTTCTTCAATGGCTGCGTTCATAAATGGAATATGTTCTTGCACACAGGCACCTCTTTTCTACGTTTTACTTATCCACAAAGCCCGCCAAACGAACAAATATTCGATTTGTTAACATGCTGTGGATAACATTGTGGATAACTTCAATATTGTTCACATTCCTCTGTAGAAACTGGGGATATCGCCTGCAATTCCCTTGAAATTTGGTAAAGGTCGCCTCTGTGCCAGAGAGAATAAAGGAACATTCAGCCGATAAATTTGCGCCGGATTTCTTCCGTCGGAACGATGCAGCTCTGCTCTCGTCCGGCTATAAGGTAACGGTGTTTGGCGACCCAGCGGTATAGGGCGTCGCGAAGCCGGGACGGGATGAAACTGAAGACTCCGAGCAGCGCCCAGCCGCCGCCCAATCGACGGCATATGCGTAGTACGGCGGAAGAGTGCGTGTAGACGTCCTCGCCGTCAAGCAATACGACGGAGTCCATATCCGCTGCGGAAAGCGCCGCTGAAGGCAGCAGAGAACGAGCCGCTTCGGATTGGAGCGGGGCAAAGCGGAAGCGATCGGCCCGGTCGTGCCGGATGAGAAATTTCACCCATCCGCTGCAAAAGCGGCATTCTCCATCGAACAAAACGATAAGGCGACCTTGCGTGAGGCTTTCCGCTGACGGGCGGATTCGGTTCGTATCCATACGATTCACCTTTTCTGTCATATAGCAATAGTTTAGGGAAGACAAACTGGCTTAGAAGCGGTAGCGTTCGCCTTTGTCCCTGGACTTCAACCTATTCGCGGGTTATCGATTTAAGAAATCGGAGACGGTGCCCGGCAAGAATCGTCTCGTATCCCAAATGCGTTCTGCTCTTATTATACCTGTATGTGTAGAATTCGTTAATCCTAATCGCAGGCAGTTGCCTGAATCAAGGCTGCCCTTGTATAATAAAAGGAATAGGTCTATGTTCCTAATGGGCTGTAGATGCATCGCACTAGAAGCAAATACTGATGTAGTCTGTTCGTCCATAGCAAACCTGCCGAAAGGCAGGGACGCAAAGCTACAGGGTCTAAGGTCCGTTGGGACTATGACAGCCTGGCCGCCGAATAAGGAAGGTATTATAAAGAATGCCCGGTGGTTGAAGGCGGTTTTCCGGAGACGGAGGAGGACGGTCTTTATTTGGGCTGCGATCTAGCGGACAAGCACAATGGCGCTGCATCAAACCGATATCATGTGAGCGAAAGGGGGATCTGTCATGTCATTAAAGCCGGCAGCAGCCAAAGCGGGCTACGATTACACCGGAGAGAAGTACAAAAGCCCTGCCGGCATTTTGCTGCACAGCCGGACGGCGGTGGAGAAGGATAATTTTATCTCGACCGGGGTGCTGTCCTATGCGGAAGGGGATATACTCGAGATCGAAATGTCGGAGTTCAAGCAGTTTGATTTGGGGGACTCCGTGAAAATCACGGTCTACTCGCCGGGCGGTATCTACACGTTCCAGTCCAGCGTGGTGGCCAAAGATCACGGCTCGCTAATGCTGATTAATCCGCCGCATAATCAGCGTCTTTTCGCCGAGAAGAGGGAGCATCCGCGGGTGGAGGTGGACGAGAACGGTCTTATCCACGCCGTGATCGGAACGGGAAGGCAGCAGCGGCGGGAGCTTGATCCTAAGTTGGCCATCCATCTGATGAATATTAGCGTCAGCGGCATCGGTTTTACCGTGCGGGAAGAGCTGGGGCTTGGAAATGCCGGGCAGATCGAAGTGGAACTGGAGCTTGGATTCGATTTGATCGGAAAGGCGGAGATCGTAAGGCAGGAGATGCTGGGGGAACGCCATTATTACGGCGCCCAATTTATCGACCTAAGCGGGGATAAATCGACTTCTTTGCGGGCGTACATCCTGCGAAAGCAAGTGGAAGCCTACTTCAGCCGCAAGCATGAGAACGCGGAGAAAAGATTGTTTAAATAGATGCTTCAGTCGTATGAAAAGCAGCCGATCCGCCGCCCGAGCGGGTCGGCTGCTTGTTGCATAGGAAAATGCGGACGGAATCAGCCTCGAAGCATCATGTCGCTTTTTCGGAGGAGGGGGTTCGCCTTCTGTTCGTCGCTTGCCAAATAAAATATGGAAAAGCGGCACAAAGGTGACAGAGACCCCATTTTTGCGATATAATAAATATTTAGGGATATTGAATAACGTTAACTAAGGAGTTGTCCTATACATGGCTTTAAAAGCGGGGATTGTGGGCCTGCCGAACGTTGGCAAATCCACTTTGTTTAATGCGATTACGCAAGCGGGCGCAGAGTCGGCGAATTACCCTTTTTGTACGATAGATCCGAACGTCGGTGTGGTGGAGGTTCCCGATGAGCGTCTTGTCAAGCTTACCGAGATCGTCGTTCCCAAGAATGTTGTGCCTACGGCGTTTGAATTCGTAGACATTGCGGGCTTGGTCAAAGGCGCAAGCCGCGGAGAAGGATTGGGCAACAAGTTTCTGGCGCATATCCGTGAAGTGGATGCGATCGTTCATGTGGTCAGATGCTTTCAGGATGAAAATATTACCCATGTCTCCGGGACGGTAAACCCGATCAGCGACATCGAAACGATTAACCTGGAGCTGATTCTGGCCGATGTGGAGTCGGTGGAGAAGCGCATTGACCGTTCCCGCAAAAACATGAAGGGCGGCGACAAAAAATACGCGGCCGAGGTGGAATGTCTGGAGCGGATCAAAGAGGCGCTGTACAACGACAAACCGGCGCGCAGCGTGGAGCTGAGCGACGAGGAGAAGCTGCTGATCCGCGATCTGCACTTGCTGACGATGAAGCCGATGCTGTATGCGGCCAATGTGAGCGAGGAGGAAGTGGCCGCGGCGGACGATAATCCGTTCGTGCAGCAGGTGCGCGAGTACGCAGCCAAGGAAGGCGCGGAAGTCGTGCCAATTAGCGCCAAGGTGGAATCGGAAATCGCCGAGCTGGAGGGCGAAGACAAGGCGATGTTCCTTGAGGAGCTCGGTCTTCAGGAATCGGGCTTGAACCGTCTGATCAAGGCCGCTTACAAGCTGCTCGGTTTGTATACGTATTTTACGGCCGGCGTGCAGGAAGTGCGCGCATGGACGATTCGCAGAGGAACCAAAGCGCCGCAAGCGGCCGGCGTCATTCACACCGACTTCGAGCGCGGGTTTATCCGTGCGGAGGTCGTCAGCTACGACGAGCTGGTGGCTGCCGGATCGATGAATGCGGCCAAGGAGAAGGGGCAGCTTCGGCTGGAAGGAAAAGAATACGTGGTGCAGGACGGAGATGTTATGCACTTCCGTTTTAACGTCTAAACTATATAATAACGGATATACAGGCATAAGGGGTGAATCAACATGTTGGACAGACTGCAATCGCTGGCGGACCGGTACGAGAAATTAAGCGAGCTGTTATGCGATCCGGACGTAACTAGCGATACGAAGAAGCTGCGGGAGTATTCCAAAGAGCAGTCCGATTTGCAGGAAGCTTATGAAGCTTACACGGAATATAAAAGCGTCGTTGAGCAGTATGATGCTGCGCGGGTCATGCAAAACGAGAAGCTGGACGATGAAATGCGCGAGCTTGTCAAAATGGAGCTGGAAGAGTTGACCCAGCGCAAGGAGGAGCTTGAGGAGCGCATTAAAATTTTGATGCTTCCCAAAGACCCTAACGACGATAAGAACGTCATTGTGGAGATTCGCGGCGCGGCGGGCGGAGACGAGGCGGCGTTGTTCGCATCGGACTTGTACCGGATGTACACGAAATACGCGGATATGCAGGGCTGGCGTACCGAGATTATGGATGTCAGCATGAACGATCTGGGCGGATTTAAAGAAATTATTTTTATGGTGAACGGCAAAGGGGCTTACAGCAAGCTGAAATTCGAGAGCGGCGCTCACCGGGTGCAGCGCATTCCGACGACCGAGTCGGGCGGACGCATTCATACGTCGACCTCAACGGTGGCTGTGCTGCCGGAGATGGAGGATATCGATATTGAAATTAACGATAACGATATTCGCGTCGATACGTTCTGCTCCAGCGGCGCCGGCGGACAGTCCGTCAATACGACGAAATCGGCCGTTCGCGTAACCCACGTTCCTACCGGAATCGTGGCGACATGCCAGGACGGGAAATCGCAGAACTCGAATAAAGAAAAGGCGCTGCAGGTGCTGCGCGCCCGGATTTTCGACAAGCTCCAGCAGGAAGAGATGTCCAAGTACGCCGGCGAGCGGAAAAGCAAAGTCGGTACGGGGGATCGCAGCGAACGGATTCGGACGTACAACTTCCCGCAAAGTCGTGTGACGGATCATCGGATCGGGCTTACGCTGCATCGTTTGGATGCCGTGCTGAACGGAGATATGGAAGAGATCGTGTCCGCGCTGACGATTGCCACGCAATCGGAGCTTATGGATAAAGGAGAACAAGCATAAACAGATGACCGTTGAACGGAAGCCTACTATTCGTGAAGCCTATGTGGAGGCTTCTTCTTTTTTACAGGGACATCGCGTGAATGAAGCGGCCAGCTGCGCGGAGCTGCTGCTGCAGCATCTGTTCGGGTGGAGCCGCAGCGAGCTGCTGCTGCGCTGGCAGGAATTGTTCCCCGTGGAACGGCTTGAGGAATGGCGCCAGCTGTTGGAACGCAAGGCTGCTGGGGAGCCCGTGCAGTATATTATCGGGGAGCAGGAGTTTTACGGGCTTCCCTTTACGGTGACTCCGGCCGTGCTGATTCCGCGGCCGGAGACGGAGCTGCTTGTCGAGCAGGTTGTGCTGCTCGGCAGGAAGCTGTGGTCCGACGGATCGGCGAGACATAAGAGGAATGATGTAGGGGCCGATCATGCAGAACGGGCGGCAGATCGGAAGCCGGATATGCGGCAGGCCGAAGGGGAACTGCGGCTGCAGCGGGGAGAGCCGCCGCTGGTGGCCGACATCGGCGCGGGGAGCGGGGCAATCGCCGTCACCTTGGCCGTACAATGTCCGGAGTGGCGCCTTATGAGCTCGGACATTTCGCCGGCCGCTCTGGCGATTGCCCGGGATAACGCCCGGCGCAACGGGGTTGAAGGGCGGGTCGCGTTCCTGGAGGGCGACCTGCTGAAGCCTTACATCGAGCAGGGGTTGCGCCTCGATGCGGTCGTGTCCAATCCGCCGTACATTCCGGAGGCGGATGAGGAGGGGCTGCAGCCGGAGGTACGGCTGTACGAGCCGCCTTCCGCGCTCTACGGCGGGAAGGACGGGCTGGAGCTGTACCGCCGTCTGATCGCGCAGCTGGCAGAGCTTGCGGCGATGCCTTCGCTCGTCGGCCTGGAGGTCGGCATGGGGCAGGCTTCCGCTGTGGCGCAAATGCTGTCCGCTGCGGCGAAATGGGATGAAGTTCGGATCATACCGGATTTGGCCGGAATCGACCGGCATGTGATTGCCGTTCGATATAACGAGCCTGAGATGCAGACAGGCTCGGTCGAGTGATTCATAAAGGATGCGATAGACGCGCGATCTGCGGCCGATCGGGGAGGCCGTTCGCTGCCGCAACCTGCCGGCTGTAGGCTCTCGGGCCGCTTTGTCATCGCGTATCTGGGAGTCTGTCCGATGAACGACGTAGAAGGTATATATGCAAAACGACAGTGATCATGCAGCGTTAGCGGCAAAAAAGGCAGTCAGTATTCTTCGCTATGCACAAAAGCAACTCCGTCGGACAGACTCCTAGCATCCTATCGATTTCGTATCCCAAAAAGATAGATTGCTAGGTTTAAACCCTCTTTAATCGGTTCATACTAATACTATGATACCGATTCGAGAGGGGTAATAATCATGGTGAAGCGGACTTCCAGACTGCGTTATTTTTATATCGTTTTTGCACTTATTCTATTAATCTCTTGTTGGGAAGCTCAGCGCAATAACGCTGTGGTCTACGCTTCGAATATGAACGGCGGGGCGGGGGAAGATCAGAAAGGTCTGATCCCTCAGGAATCGATTCGTCTGCGCATTCTGGCCAACTCTGATTCCCCCTCCGATCAATGGGTCAAACGCGAGGTTCGCGATGCGATCGTGGAGCAAATGAAGCAGTGGGTGACCGGTCCTCAAACCATTGACGAAGCGAGACAAACCGTTCGCGCCCATTTGCCGGAGCTCAGCGAGCTTGTCGGCGCCACGCTCAAGAAAAACGGTTTCTCCTACTCGTATCAAGTGGAGCTGGGCATCGTGCCGTTCCCGACCAAAATGTACGGCAACGAGGTGTATCCTGCCGGTGATTATGAGGCGCTTCGCGTATCGATCGGAAAAGCCGAAGGGCAAAATTGGTGGTGTGTGCTGTTCCCGCCGCTGTGCTTCGTCGACTCGGAAGTGATTGCGAAGAAAGAAGACGAAGTTCATGCGCAAGCGGTTCCGGCCGATTCCTCCGTTAAAGAAAAAGAAGCATCGGCAGGTCCTAGCGGTAAGACTGCAAGCGAAGCGAAGACGGCTGCAGTCAAGGAGTCTAAGGCCCATGCGTCTTCCGAATCGCAGGCTAAAGCGGCCGGGGGCCAACCGGTAGTTGCGGCGGTCGACGCCGAGCCGGTTCAACCGGAAATTCACTTCTTTCTGTGGGATTTATTGAAAAAGCTCGGCTCCCTGTTCGCTTGAACGATGATGAAACGGCGGCTGCGGAGCGAGAGACGCTGGAAAGCGGAAAATGCCGGGATGCGCGTAATTGCGCGTCCCATTCATAGATACGGCTTCTCGATGGATATGGTTTCCCGCCGGAGCGAATCGGCTTTGGAGCCTCCGGAGGAGCCCTCGGAAATAGGAAGATAATTGCGATAAGGATGGAATGAGGATGACGACGTACTGGAAAGTTGCAGCAGCGGATGGTCCGCGGCCGGAATGGCTTCAGGAAGCGGCCCAAGTGCTTCAGGAAGGCGGGACGGTCGCCTTTCCGACCGAAACCGTCTACGGGCTGGGAGCCGATGCGAGGCAAACCGCAGCCGTTGAACAAATCTTTGCGGCCAAAGGCAGGCCGTCCGATAACCCGCTGATCGTGCATATCGCCGACCGGTCTCAGCTGGAGGAGCTTGCGGCTTCCCCGGACGAGGCCGTTTCGCGTTTGCTCGACGCGTTCTGGCCCGGCCCCTTGACCGTCGTGCTGCCGGTCAAGCCCGGCGTTCTCTCCCCGCTGGTTACCGCGGGGCTGTCAACGGTCGGGGTGCGCATGCCCGACCACCCGGTCGCGCTGCGGCTGATCGCCGCCGCAGACTGCCCTGTCGCCGCGCCGAGCGCGAACCGCTCGGGCAGGCCCAGCCCAACACAGGCGTCGCATGTGTTGGAGGATCTCGGCGGCCGCATCGGCGGCATCGTCGACGGGGGACCGACCGGCGTCGGTCTGGAGTCGACGGTGGTGGAGTACGTGCCCGCAGCGCCTGAAGGCGAAGCCGGGGCGAGGGCTGGGGTACTCCACATCCTGCGGCCGGGTGGCGTTACCGCGGCGCAGCTGCGCGCCGCGCTGCCCGGCGTTACGGTGCGCGAGACGGCGCACCGGGAGGATGCCGCCGCGGCGCCGCGCGCGCCGGGGATGAAATACACGCACTACGCGCCGCGCGGCGTGATGACTCTCGTTCAGGGCGATGCGCCTGAACGGGTGCTCGCTCGCATCCAGCGCGAGCTCGATGCCGCCCGCGCGCGCGGGGAGCGTACCGGCGTCCTCACCTACCGTGAGCACGCCGGCGCTCTGCGCGCGGATCATGTGGTCGCCTGCGGCAGCCTCGGCGACCTGGAATCGGTGGCGCACGGCCTGTACGCCGCGCTGCGTGAGTTTGATGAAGTCGGCGCGGACTTCATTATGGCCGAAGCTTGCCTCGAGGAAGGTATCGGGGCCGCGATCATGAACCGGCTGCGCAAGGCTGCCGGAGATACGGTCATCCGCGTGTGAGGGAATTTATTTATTTTAATCTCTTAACTTGCTATCGTTAATCTTGCCATATAAGCAGGCGCAGCGATGGTTCTGCCGCGCATACGCTCCTGTTATGGAACATCTTCGGCCGCATCGCTTTGGCGCTGCGGTCCGAAGATGTTTTTTTCGTTGTTCAGGAAATGATGCGCAGCCATTTCCTGTGGAAATCCGGGTGCTGCCCCGAAAGTAAAGTCTACCCATAGAACGATCCCAGCGGGATGGTTAGACGCCGATCCAGCCTAGGCTGGATGCGGACGGAATAAGCTTCAGTGTATCACGTCACTTTTGGGGGATTTGTTCCTGCAATCATACGAGACGAGGTTACTATTGTTTCATTTCACCTTGCTGCACTCGCGCTGGCTTCTGTCCTCCCACAGATGCGGATATTTTCCGACGAAGCGGGAGATGCTTGTTGTCATAATGCTAATAAGGTCCGGAAGACAGCTGCGCGCATCTCTCCAGGGCAGGCTTTGTAAAGCAGGCGATCGGTTCCGGGAGGTCATTCAACGGAAACCAGCCTATGTCGCCGATAGCTTCCGGCTCCAAGTTACGGGCCGTGCCTTGGACGCCTTCGGCCTTGTAGATAATAGAGATCCAATGCTCGCCGTTATCCGGCCTTATCGTTTCGGCCGTGCACAGCATCGCCACGCGCTTCAGATCAAGACCGACTTCTTCGTTTACTTCGCGGAGGACGGCCTGCTCCAACGATTCATACAGCTCCAGCTTGCCTCCGGGGATGCTCCATGTTTCGGCTTCGGGATGTTTTTTGCGCAAAACCAGCAGCACCCGCCGCTCGGGATTTAGTATGACCGCGCCGACGCCGATGCGAGGGGATGAGATGCTCATAATCGGATTCCTCCTGCGATAAATGGGATGTAAGACTCATTCCGGCATTATATCACAACATCCCGATGCCCGGCTGGGCGCCCGAAGGCATGTTTCCCTACTCGTCCGCATATGTTGATTAGGAACGGGACAGGGGGTAAGGGGATATGGATTGGGCAACGCCGCTAATGCTGGGGCAATTCATTGCAATATTCATTATGGCTGTCGCCCTCGGGCTGGACGCGCTGTCGCTGGGCATAGGGATTGGCATGAAGGGCATACGGAAGCTGGATATTTTGAAGCTTAGCGTAGTGATCGCTTTGTTCCATATGCTCATGCCCCTGCTGGGGATGTTTATGGGGAGCTATGTCAGCTCGCTGCTCGGCGGCATAGCTACCAAGGCCGGCGGAGCCCTGCTCCTACTGCTTGGCGTACATATGGTATACAGCTCCCTAAAGGGAGAAGAGACGAGGTCGATCGATCACCGGACGCTATGGGGGATTACGCTGTTTGCGCTTAGCGTCAGCATCGATTCGTTCTCCGTCGGCGTATCGCTCGGCATGTTCGCCGGCGATATGGCGCTCACCGTGGTGATGTTCGGCACGGTCGGAGGGATGATGTCTATAATCGGCCTGCTGCTCGGCAGCAAAATGGGACGCTGGATAGGCGAATATGGGGAAGCCATGGGAGGCGTTATCCTGCTGGCTTTCGGCCTGCATTTTTTACTATAAGCTTGGATTTGCCAAAAATGGATGATCTCGCTGTCCCTATTTGCAGCGTTTTAAGGTACAATGATGTTAATGTACAATTTGAGAAAAAGGCAGGGAATCCCCATGAATCGAATCTTATTCGTTTGCACAGGCAATACCTGCCGCAGTCCGATGGCCGAAGGGATTCTTAGGAGGATGCTGGAGGAGCACGATTTGCGGCATATTGAAGTTCGCTCGGCCGGGGTTGCGGCATTCGACGGGTCGCCCGTGTCCAATCACGCCGCCTCGGTTTTAAAAGAAAAAGGCTTTGACGACAGCATCACCTCCAACGCTTTGACGAAGCCGCTAATGGAATGGGCCGATGTGATTTTGACGATGACTTCCGGCCATAAACAGCATGCGATCGGAAAATATCCGGAGCATATGGACAAAATTTTCACGCTGAAGGAGTTCGTCGAGGACGACCCGGGAGCGGCCGAGCGCATTGCCGAAATGGAGCGGCTGATTGCCGATCTTCAGGTTAAGCGCGCTTTGTCCCAGCAAGTTACGGACGAGGAGCGGGCGCGGATTTTAACGCTGGAACGCAGGCTGCCCGACTATGATATCGCCGACCCGTTCGGAGGCCCGTTATCGCTGTACCGCGAGTGCGCCGCCGAAATTGAAGGGGCGCTTGTCAAGCTGATTGCGAAGCTTAAAAATTAAACGCGCAGGTTCGCGCTTAGAGCCGTTTTAGGCTTTACAGGAAACGTCATTTCCGTTATGATAAGGGTACATGAACAGACCCGGTGTAACTGGCGACGAGTGGGAGTAACCACAGTGGAGCATCGGGGTATACGGCCGGTCGCCTGGGCAAAGAGCATCGTCGTGCTGATATCAGCACGCAGTATGCTCTTTTTTCGTGTTTCAGCCATATTTCGGGTATAATGAAGCTAACTATGGTTAGGAGGCTAAAGACACATGAAAATTGCAATGGGAGCAGACCACGCGGGAGTTCGTTTGAAGGATGAATTGATTGGGTTTATCGAATCGCTCGGGCATCAGGTCACCGATCTGGGCTGTAATTGTTCGGATTCCGTCGATTATCCGGATTATGCGATTGCGGTATGCGATCAAGTCGTTGCCGGCCAAGCGGACAAAGGGATTCTGATCTGCGGAACGGGGATCGGCATGACGATCGCCGCGAACAAGGTGCCGGGCATTCGCTGTGCGCTGGTTCACGACTTATTCTCCGCTAAAGCGACGCGAGAGCACAACGATACGAATGTGCTTGCGATGGGCGAGAGAGTGATCGGGCCGGGAGTCGCGCAGGAGATTGTGAAAATCTGGCTCGAAACCGAATTTTCGCAAGGGGAACGCCATCAAAACCGGATCAATAAAGTCAAAGCATTGGAAGACAAGTACGCGATTCATCCTTAAGCGGGCAGCTTGACAGGAAGAGGCGATGATCTTGAACAACAGCGAACATTCCGGTCTTGACGTATCAACAGGTTCCGACGCACTGGATTTTGGCGCGATTCGCGCTCCGATGGAACAAGCGCTTCGCGAGCTGGTCCGGGCGGGCGGCATTCAGCCGGGGCAAATTGTCGTGTTCGGGACAAGCACGAGCGAGGTGCTCGGCAAGCACATCGGCACATCCGGAACGGAGCGGGTTGCCGAGCAGTTGTTTGCCGCAATAGAGACGGTGCGTGCCGAATCCGGCTTTTACCCCGCGTTTCAATGCTGCGAGCATCTGAACCGCGCGCTGGTCGTGGAGCGGGCAGCGATGCGGGAGTATCGGCTGGAGCAGGTTGCGGTCGTACCGGTGCCCCGCGCCGGCGGTTCTATGGCGTCCTACGCTTTCAAGCATCTGAAGGACGCCTTGGTCGTGGAGACGATCGAAGCCCATGCCGGTATCGATATCGGCGGCACGCTGATCGGCATGCATCTGAAGCGGGTGGCGGTCCCTCTTAGACCGTCCATACGGATGATCGGTCAAGCGTATGTGCAGATGGCCTATACGCGTCCTAAGCTGATTGGCGGCGCTCGGGCCGTCTATACGGCGGAACCGGACGGCGAGGGGACGTGCTCCTGACCGCTTGCCGGCCGCCGGAGGAACGAATCGGTTTATAACATAAAAGGCAATACCTGCATGAACAGGATTCATTTTAAATCTATCTCATGATCATAAAGGAGGATTTATCCGTGGAACAATTACGCAAACAAGACCCGAAAATCGTCGAGGCTATGAATCTTGAAATTGGCCGCCAGCGCGATAAAATCGAACTGATCGCTTCCGAAAACTTTGTCAGCGAAGCCGTTATGCAAGCTATGGGCACCGTCCTGACGAACAAATATGCCGAAGGTTATCCGGGCAGACGCTACTACGGCGGCTGCGAATACGTCGACATCGTCGAAGAGATCGCACGCGACCGCGCTAAAGAATTGTTCGGCGCAGAACATGCGAACGTGCAGCCTCACTCCGGCGCGCAAGCGAACATGGCGGTTTATTTGGCTGCGCTGCAGCCCGGAGATACCGTGCTCGGCATGAACCTGGCGCACGGCGGCCATTTGACGCACGGCAGCCCGGTCAACGCTTCCGGTCTCTTGTACAACTTCGTCGCTTACGGCGTCAGAGAATCCGATTCCCGGATCGATTATGACGAAGTCCGCAAAGCGGCGTTCAAGCATAAGCCCCGCATGATCGTTGCCGGAGCGAGCGCTTATCCGCGTATGATCGACTTCGAAGCATTGGGCCAGATCGCTAACGATGTCGGTGCTCTCTTGATGGTCGATATGGCGCACATCGCCGGCCTTGTAGCGGCAGGCTTGCACCAGAATCCGGTTCCTTACGCTCATTTCGTCACGACGACGACGCACAAGACGCTGCGCGGTCCTCGCGGCGGTATGATCCTGTGCCGCAAGCCATGGGCGGCGGCTATCGATAAAGCGGTATTCCCGGGCACGCAAGGCGGACCGCTGATGCATACGATCGCGGCCAAAGCCGTATCGTTCGGCGAAGCGCTGCAGCCTGAGTTCAAAACGTATGCGCAAAACGTCGTCAACAACGCCAAAACGCTGGCCGAGTCGTTGATCGCCGAAGGCGTCGATCTCGTATCCGGCGGTACCGACAACCACTTGATGCTGATCGACCTGCGCAATTTGAACATTAGCGGTAAAGACGCCGAGCATCTGCTTGACGAAGTGGGCGTTACGGTCAACAAAAACGCGATTCCGTTCGATCCGGCGAAGCCGATGATCACAAGCGGTATCCGCGTGGGCACTCCGGCCGCTACATCCCGCGGCATGGATCAAGAAGCGATGAAGACGATCGCCAAAATTATCGCTTTGACTTTGAAAAATCCTGCCGATGCGGCAGTGCATGACAAAGCGCGCGGCATGGTTAAAGACTTGACCGCTCAATTCCCGCTGTATCCCGGACTTTCTTACTAACATTTAGCCTTGCACAGAGCCGGCGCCGCCGTTTGGTGGCCGTCGGCTCTTTTTTGTTGTCGCGGTCGACGCAAGCGGGCGCATTTCCGCGAAAAAAACAGCTTGTCGGGCAACCCGGTGCTTGTCCAACCCGGAGGCGGTCTAGTACAATGAATACCAGGACTTTACTTTCGTTTTGGAGGAGGAAGGCAACGGATGGATTCGGTACAAACCGCAGGTTACTTTGGGGAATTTGGGGGCAGTTTTATTCCTCCCGAGCTTCAAGAAGTGATGGATTATTTGACGGAGCAGTTCGAGAAATATAAGAACGATCCGGAGTTTGTTCAGGAGTTTCAATACTACTTGAGAGAATACGTCGGCCGGGAAAATCCGCTTACGTATGCCCAGCATTTGACGGAGAAGCTCGGCGGCGCGAAAATTTATTTAAAGCGCGAAGATTTGAACCATACCGGCTCGCATAAAATTAACAATGTGCTGGGACAAATTCTGCTTGCCAAGCGGATGGGCGCGAAGCGCATCATCGCGGAAACGGGAGCGGGCCAGCACGGGGTCGCTACGGCGACGGTATGCGCGATGTTCGATATGGATTGCACGATTTATATGGGTGCCGAGGACACGCGCCGCCAGGCTTTGAACGTATTTCGCATGGAGTTGCTGGGAGCGAAGGTGGTTGCCGTAGATAAAGGCCAAGGCAGACTGAAGGATGCGGTGGACGAGGCGCTGGGGGATCTGGTGCAAAACTACCGGAACACCTTCTATTTGCTAGGATCGGCCGTAGGTCCCCATCCGTTCCCGACGATGGTCAAGCATTTTCAATCGGTCATCAGCGAGGAATCCAAACGTCAAATTATGGAGAAGGAAGGCCGGCTGCCGACCGCCGTACTGGCCTGCGCCGGCGGCGGAAGCAACGCGATCGGCTCGTTCGCCCACTACATCGATGAACCGTCGGTTCGTTTGATCGGTGTGGAACCGGACCAGGCGCCGACGTTATCGGAAGGCGTTCCGGGCATTCTGCACGGCTTCAAATGCCTCGTGCTGCTCGATGAGAACGGCGAGCCGCGCAAAACCTACTCGATTGCGGCCGGGCTGGATTATCCGGGCATCGGGCCGGAGCACAGCCATTTGAAGACAAGCGGGCGCGCGGAATATTACACGGTAACGAACGAGGAAGTGCTGAACGCCTTCCAAGTGCTGTCCAAAACCGAAGGCATCATTCCGGCGCTGGAGAGCGCCCATGCCGTAGCCTATGCATTGAAGCTCGCTCCCGAGCTGAGCCGCGACGATATTCTGATCGTTAATCTGTCCGGCCGGGGAGACAAGGATGTGGAACAAGTGTTCCATATGCTGCAGAACCAGTAAGACGTCAATCCATAAGCCCCCTTTCCGCGGCGGTATGCTGTGCATTCGGCCGTCGGAAGGAGGCTTTTTTGCCGCGCGGGGGGGCTATTAGGCAGTTCAACGAACGAGACGGCAAAAATGACAACTTGTTAGGATAACGACTTGCAATTGTGGTATAATAGACAAGATTTGGCGTAAAGGGGACTTACTATGGGAAAAGTATTTGTATGCGATCATCCGCTAATCCAGCATAAGCTGACTTATATCCGGGATGCGTCGACCACCACCAAAGATTTTCGAGAACTTGTCGATGAAGTGGCCACCCTGATGGCTTACGAGATTACCAGAGACATTCCTTTGCAGAAGGTGCAGGTTCAGACGCCTGTAGCCACCGCAGAGTGCCGCGTCATCTCCGGGCGGATGCTAGGGCTGATTCCCATTTTGCGCGCGGGGCTTGGCATGGTAGACGGTATTTTGAAGCTCGTACCGGCGGCCAAAGTCGGCCATATCGGTCTGTACCGCGATCCGGATACGCTCGAGCCGGTAGAGTATTATGCGAAGCTGCCTACCGATGTTCAGGAGAGAGAACTGATTGTGATCGATCCGATGCTGGCCACCGGAGGCTCGGCGAATGCGGCGATCACCGCGCTGAAGAGCAGAAACTGCACGCAGATGAAGCTGATGTGCCTGATTGCGGCGCCGGAAGGCATCCAGGCCGTACAGAAAGCGCATCCGGATGTAGATATTTATGTGGCCGCCATCGACGATTATTTGGACGACCATGGGTACATTATCCCTGGGCTCGGCGATGCGGGCGACCGCTTGTTCGGAACAAAATAATATCGGAACGAAATCATTTAGGGGAACGAAACCTGAGGGGGAACCGGGCATGAGCAAGTTGAAAGTATTCACTATCTTCGGGACCAGACCCGAGGCGATCAAGATGGCTCCGCTCGTGCTGGAGCTGCAAAAGCATCCGGAACAGATCGAATCGCTCGTATGCGTGACGGCGCAGCACCGCGAGCTGCTCGATCAGGTGCTCGATACGTTCGGTATTAAGCCGGATTACGATCTGGACGTCATGAAAGACCGGCAGACGCTTAACGAGATCACGATTCGCGTACTGCAGGGGCTGGACCCCGTATTCCGCGAGGAAAAGCCGGATCTTGTGCTCGTGCACGGCGATACGCTGACGACCTTTTTGGCGAGCTATGCCGCCTTCATGCAGCAAATCAATGTGGGTCACGTAGAAGCGGGACTTCGCACATGGAACAAACTGTCGCCGTATCCGGAAGAGATGAACCGTCAGTTGACCGGCGTGCTGTCGGATCTTCATTTTGCTCCGACCGATCTGTCGGCGAGCAATTTGCGTAAGGAGAACAAGCCGGAGGCGTCCATCTTCATTACGGGCAATACCGTAACCGACGTATTCCAGTATACCGTGCGGGAAGATTTCCAGCATCCCGTGCTGGAGTGGGCGAAGGGCAAGCGTCTTATCCTGATGACCGCTCACCGCCGGGAAGCGCAGGGAGAGCCGCATCGGCAAATTTTCCGCGCCGTCCGCCGGATCGCCGACGAATTCGACGATATCGCGATCGTCTATCCGGTACACCCGAGCCCTGCCGTGAAGGAGCCGGCCCACGAGATGCTCGGAGACCATCCGCGCATTAAGCTGATTGATCCGTTAGACGTATTCGAGCTGCATAATCTGTATCCGCAAACCTACATGATTATGACCGATTCCGGCGGTCTTCAGGAAGAAGCCCCGTCCTTCGGCATCCCTGTGCTGGTACTGCGCGATACGACCGAGCGTCCCGAGGGAATCGATGCGGGCACGCTGGAGCTCGTAGGAACGAACGAAGAGAAGGTGTACGAGCGGGCCAAAGCGCTGCTCACCGACCGCGATTTGTATGAAAAAATGAGCCGGGCGGCGAATCCGTACGGGGACGGAAAAGCGTCGGAACGTATCGTTCAAGCCATCCTTTACCATTTCGGACGAGGCTCCGCAAGGCCTGAACCGTTTCAACCGTGACAATCTCATGACAAACGTTACAGCGTACAGTTACACTGTTTGGTTTGAAATCGCAAAAAACCTTGATACATCAAGGTTTTTGTGATTTTGATCACTGTTAGTTAACAAACTTCGGTAATTGACAAAAATGATACTGCTCCGATAAAATATACTAGGATTGATAAGGGTGGCTTATGAAAAACCAGCGATTTGATGATGATCCATGGCGCGCTGTAGCTTTAGTGAGTGCAATTGGTGCGGATTTAATCGTATGCATGTTGGCCGGTTACTGGATAGGCAATCTGCTCCGTGACTGGACCGGCGGCCAGTCGATCTGGTTGGTGGCCGGGATTATGTTTGGTTTTTTCGTAGGTGTTTTCAGTGTCATCCTCATACTTCGTAAGTACACAGGGGGCTCTAATGGATGATTTCTCTGCCCATCTGAAAACGGTTCAACGAATGACCATATTTTTTTTGTCCTTCTGCTTTATGGGATGGGCCGTTTTGCCTGCCTACCGCGTATACTTTGCCGGACTCATTCTCGGCACGGTCGTCAGCATGATCAACTCACGGTACTTGGCCTGGAAAATCGAGCAGTTGACCAAAGCGGTCGTGGAAAAATCGAACCGGAAAGTGAATTTGGGCTTCATTACCCGCGCTTCCGTTTCGCTGTTAGCCGTTTTAATGGCCTACAAGTATGAGCAGCAGGTTGCATTTTCGACAACGCTGGCAGGGTTATTTTTCGTACAGATGGCAACACTCCTATTGGGTATTATTTCTACTTTAAAGGCAAGGAAGAAGTAAAACATTATTTTGGGAAAGGGGTGAAACAAACTGCATGCATGAATTGCCCATTATTACATTAGGCGGTATCAGATTCGATTTGTCCGCGATCATCATGATCGTCGTAACCAGCTTGATCGTATTTATTTTGGCAAAAGTGGGCACCAGCCGCTTGTCCGTTGACAAACCGGGGAAAATGCAGAATTTTGTCGAGTGGATCGTTGAGTTCGTTCATGGATTGATTGCCAGCACAATGGATATGAAAAAAGGAAAGTCGTTCCTTATGCTCGGCATTACCTTGATCATGTTTATCTTCGTTGGCAATATGCTTGGTTTGCCGTTAGGGATTACAACGGAGGTAACTTCTCCGCTGCCGGGTCTTGGCATTACGGAGCAAGTGTTCAACGAGGCTCACGAGAAAGGTCAGCACCTTGCTATCGCTTGGTGGAAGTCGCCTACAGCTGACGTTGCCGTTACTATGGCTTTGGCTCTGATGGTTATCGTGATGTCCCATTACCTGGGCTTGACCCGCAACACGAAGCATTACCTGAAACACTATGTGGAACCGCATTGGGCGATGTTCCCGCTGAACGTGATCAAAGAGGTTTCCAAACTCTTGACGCTCGGCTTGCGGTTATTCGGTAACATTTATGCCGGCGAGGTTCTGATCGGCGTTATCTTGATGGCAGGACCGTTGGGAGTTATTCCGCTGATCGTATGGCAAGGGTTCTCCGTTTTCGTCGGTGCCATTCAGGCGTTCGTCTTTACCATTTTGACAATGGTATACTTGTCTCAGGCTATTGAGCACAAAGAAGATCACTAAATCAAACACAGTCTTTACTACAGGCTGATTGATCCAATAAAAAACATTTAACCATTTTGAGGAGGATTTTATCCATGGAATTTCTTGCAGCAGCAATTGCGATTGGTTTGGGTGCGCTTGGCGCAGGTATCGGTAACGGTTTGATCGTAGGTCGTGCAATCGAAGGTATTTCCCGTCAGCCAGAGCTTCGCGGTACGCTTCAAACGACAATGTTTATCGGGGTAGGTCTTGTCGAGGCATTGCCGGTTATCTCCCTCGTATTTGCGTTACTGTTCACTTTCGTATTGAAATAGTTCGATGGGCGGGGAAGCCTTGTAGCCTCCGCCTTCGTTTTGCCCATAGCAAGCTGTGCGTGGCCCTCTCGGGCTGAACAGTAACCAGTAAACCTCTCAGAAGGGAGTGACACTTAGATGAATTTTATTCCGTCTACGTTTATTATTCAGCTTATCGCGTTTCTGGTTCTTTACTTCCTGCTGAGCAAATATGCTTTCGGTCCTTTGTTCGGTATGATGGAAAAACGCAGAACGCATATCCAAGATCAAATTCAAAGCGCGGAACAAAACCGCAAAGAATCCGAACAACTGCTGAACGAGCAAAAAGAAGCGATTCAACAAGCTCGCAAAGAAGCTTACGATATGATCGAGCAGGCGAAAGTGACCAGCTCCAAGCAGGCGGATGAGATCATCCTGCAGGCTAAAAACGAAGCTACCCGCTTGAAAGACGAGGCGCTTCGCGATATCGAGAACGAGAAGAACAAGGCGATTGCCGCACTTCGCAGCCAAGTGAGCGCGATGTCCGTTATGATCGCATCGAAAATTATCGAAAAACAAATCGACGAGAAATCTCAAGAGCAGTTGGTTGAGCATTACCTGAAAGAGGTAGGAGGCAACCAATGAGCCAGGATACGATCGTAGCCAAAAGATATGCGAAAGCGCTGTTCGAGCTTGCGCAAGAGCAAAACTTGATCGCGCAGGTGGAAGAGGAGCTGCAGTCCGTAGCTGCGGTTCTGAGAGATAACGGCGATTTCGCGAAGCTTGTTAAGCATCCGGGAATCGGAGCCGAAGCGAAAGCGACGATGCTCAAGTCGATTTTTGAAGGCAAGCTGTCGGCAATTACGTTTAACACGCTGCTGCTTCTTGTCGAAAAGGGCAGAGAAGAGCTGCTGGACGCGCTGGCAACGTATTTTACGGCGATTGCAAGCGACGCGCTCGGTCAAGCGAAAGCTACCGTCTATACGCCGGTGGATTTGTCCGAAACGGAGCTTGGCAGCATCGCGGCAAAATTCAGCGCAGTGACAGGCAAACAAATCCGTGTCGAATCGGTTCTCGATAAAAGCTTGCTCGGCGGCATTCAAGTGCGCATCGGCGACCGTCTGTATGACGGAAGCTTGGCCGGCAAGCTTGAACGGTTGAAAAAAACGTTGAATCAATCTCAAGCACTGTAGATAGGGGTGAGGAAGTTTGAGTATCAAACCGGAAGAAATCAGCACGCTGATTAAGCAGCAGATTGAACAATATAAATCCGAAATCCAAGTCGTTGACGTTGGTACGGTGATTCAGGTTGGTGACGGTATCGCTCGCGCTCACGGCTTGGAGAACGCCATGGCGGGCGAATTGCTTGAGTTTCCTAACGGGGTACTGGGCTATGTGTTTAACCTCGAGGAAAGCAACGTAGGTATCGTTATTTTGGGGCCTTTCAAGGATATCCGCGAAGGCGACCAAGTCAAACGCACAGGCCGCATTATGGAAGTTCCCGTAGGGGAAGAACTGATCGGCCGCGTAGTAAATCCGCTGGGACAACCGGTCGACGGCAAAGGTCCTATCAATGCGTCGGCTTTCCGTCCTATTGAATCCCCGGCTCCAGGCGTTATGGCCCGTAAATCGGTTCATGAGCCTATGCAAACCGGTATTAAAGCGATCGACGCGATGATTCCTATCGGCCGCGGTCAGCGGGAATTGATTATCGGCGACCGTCAAACGGGTAAAACGGCGATTGCGATCGATACGATCATCAACCAAAAAGGCAACGGCGTAAAATGTATTTACGTTGCGATCGGCCAAAAGCAATCCACCGTCGTTAACGTAGTGGAAACACTGCGCAAAGCCGGCGCTATGGATTATACCATCGTCGTAACGGCAAGTGCTTCCGAGCCTGCTCCGATGCTGTGGCTTGCTCCTTTCGCAGGCTGCGCAATGGGCGAATATTTCATGTACAAAGGCGAGCACGTGCTGATCGTTTATGACGACTTGTCCAAACAAGCGGCTGCATACCGCGAGCTGTCCTTGCTGCTCCGCCGTCCTCCGGGTCGGGAAGCTTATCCGGGCGACGTTTTCTACCTGCACTCCCGTTTGCTCGAGCGTGCAGCTAAGCTGAGCGATGAGCTTGGCGCCGGATCGCTGACCGCGCTTCCGTTCATCGAAACGCAAGCCGGCGACGTATCCGCCTATATCCCAACGAACGTAATTTCGATTACGGACGGTCAGATCTTCCTTGAGTCCGACCTGTTCTACTCCGGTCAACGTCCGGCGGTTAACGTCGGTATCTCCGTATCCCGGGTAGGTAGCTCCGCTCAAATCAAAGCGATGAAAAAGGTTGCCGGTACGCTCAAAACCGACCTTGCCCAATACCGTGAGCTGGCTGCGTTCGCAGCGTTCGGTTCCGATTTGGACAAAGCGACCAAAAATCGTTTGGACCGCGGTCTGCGTACGCTGGAAATTTTGAAGCAGGGCGTTCACCAGCCGCTTCCGGTTGAGAAGCAAGTCGTTTCGATCTACACCGTCGTAAGAGGCCATCTGGACGATCTGCCGGTGCAAGACGTTCGCCGTTTCGAATCGGAATTCCTGGCGTTCCTCGAATCCAACCATGCCGGAGTCCTGCAAAATATCCGCGACACGAAAGATTTGACGTCGGATAACGAAAACGCATTGAAAGATGCGATTGCGCAGTTCAAAAAAGGATTCGCGCCATCCGCGTAGCATATAAAACCATCGGAGCTTCTCGGCTGAGAAGCTCGGTGTTCCATTATAAGTCTTTTAACAGGCTTTTCGAGTGAAGGCTTTCCTCCAGGCGGGGGAAGCTTCGAGAGAGAGGTGAACAGGCATGGCAAAAGGGATGCGCGAGATTAAGCGCGAGATTAAGTCCAAACAAAGCACGAAGCAGATTACCAAAGCGATGGAGATGGTCGCCGCTTCCCGTCTGAGAAGAGCGCAGGAGGCAGCGGAAGCAGCACGTCCTTATGCGGATAAGCTGAAGGAAGTGGTCGGAAGCATCGCTGCGGGAACGAAAGGCGTTAAGCATCCGATGCTGCAAAACCGCGAGGTAAAGAGAACCGGTTATTTGGTGGTAACCTCGGACCGCGGCTTGGCCGGCGGGTACAATGCGAACGTGCTTCGTAAAGTAATGGCTGAAATCAAAGAGAGACATAGTTCTCCGAGCGAGTACGCCGTCTTTGTCATCGGACGTAAAGGAAGAGATTTCTTTAACAAGCGCAACATTTCGATCGTTGAGGAAGTCGTAGGTCTTTCCGATTCGCCGACATTTGCAGACATAAGACCGGTTGCCGCCGCTGCAGTGAAGAATTTCGAGAACGGTTCTTACGACCAGTTATACCTGGTGTATAACAAGTTCGTGAATGCAATTACTCAAATACCGACAATGAAGCAGCTTCTGCCGATGGAAGATATGAGCGGAGCGGTAGTGTCCAACTACGAGTACGAGCCTTCTCCGGAGGGCGTGTTGGAAGTGCTTCTGCCTAAATATGCGGAAACGTTGATCTACAGCGCGGTTCTGGACGGTAAAGCGAGCGAGTTCGGCGCGAGAATGACCGCGATGAGCAACGCGACCAAGAACGCGACGAAGATGATCAGCGGATTGACCTTGTCTTATAACCGTGCGCGGCAGGCGGCGATCACTCAGGAAATCTCTGAGATCGTTGCGGGTGCGAACGCACAAGCATAGAACGGTTTGCAGTTGAGCGATAAATGAAGAACGGCTACGGCGACGCGAAGCTGCGAGCTGAGCGAAGCCGATGATATGAAGCAGCTTTTGTCCAAGGGCAGAGCTTTTAGGAGGGAAAACAGTGAGCAAAGGGCGCGTTGTGAATATCACAGGGCCGGTCGTCGACATTGAGTTCGAGCGTGGACACCTCCCTGAAATTTTAAATGCGATTAGAATCGAGAAAAAAGCGGAAAATTCAGGCGAACATGATATCAACCTGACAGTTGAAGCTGCTGTTCATCTGGGCGACAATCTGGTTCGCTGCGTTGCGATGTCTTCTACCGACGGTTTGGTTCGCGGTTTGGAAGCGGTCGATACCGGTGCGGCGATTACCGTTCCTGTCGGTGCGGCTACTCTGGGCCGTGTATTTAACGTATTGGGCAATCCGATCGACGGCGTGGACGAAGTGGACCGCGCATTGACCAGCCCGATCCATAAGGAAGCTCCGGCGTTCGACAATTTGTCGACGCAAGCGGAAATTCTGGAAACCGGGATCAAGGTTATCGATTTGATGGCTCCATACGCAAAAGGCGGTAAAATCGGTCTGTTCGGCGGTGCCGGCGTAGGTAAAACGGTAACGATGCAGGAGCTCATTCATAACATCGCTTCCGAGCACGGCGGTATTTCGGTATTCGCCGGCGTAGGCGAAAGAACTCGCGAAGGTAACGACTTGTACCACGAGATGAAAGAATCCGGCGTTATTTCCAAAACCGCAATGGTGTTCGGGCAAATGAACGAGCCTCCTGGCGCGCGTTTGCGCGTAGCTTTGACGGGCTTGACGATGGCGGAGTATTTCCGCGATGAAGAAGGCCGTGACGTTCTTTTGTTTATCGACAACATTTTCCGCTTTACCCAAGCGGGTTCCGAGGTATCCGCGCTTCTCGGCCGTATGCCTTCGGCGGTAGGTTACCAGCCGACGCTGGCAACCGAGATGGGTCAATTGCAAGAGCGTATCACTTCGACCAAAAAAGGTTCCGTTACGTCGATCCAAGCGATCTACGTGCCTGCGGATGACTATACTGACCCGGCTCCGGCTACGGCGTTCGCTCACTTGGACGCAACGACGAACTTGGAGCGTAACATTGCGGCGATGGGTATTTTCCCTGCGGTAGATCCACTCGCATCCTCTTCCCGTATTCTGACGCCGGAAATTCTTGGCGAAGAGCACTACAACGTAGCGCAAGGCGTTAAGAAAATTTTGCAGCGTTATAAAGAATTGCTTGATATCATTGCAATCCTTGGTATGGACGAGTTGTCCGACGACGATAAATTGGTCGTACTCCGCGCAAGACGGATTCAATTGTTCTTGTCCCAGCCGCTTCACGTGGCCGAGGCGTTCAACGGTATTCCTGGATTGTATGTGCCAGTTAAAGAAACGGTTCGCAGCTTTAAAGAAATTTTGGAAGGCAAGCATGACGATCTTCCGGAACCGGCTTTCCATAACGTAGGTACGATCGAGCAAGCGATCGAAAAAGCGAAAACATTGTAATATGACGTCGTTTAGGCATGAGCGATCATGCCTGAACGAGCCAATAAAGATACTGGTGTACTAGAGGCTGAAGAACGGGCTATGCTCGAATAGGCTCCGATTTATGCCTACGAAGTGGACTTTTCGTAAAGAAAGGTTCTTAGGAGGAATCCAAGTGAGTACTTTCCTGCTGGAAATTGTAACTCCCGAGCGTAAAGTGTTTGCTCAAGAGGTAAACATGATTATCGTCAAGGGCGTCGATGGAGAGCTTGGTATTCTGCCGAATCACATTCCTTTGGTTACTCCATTGAGAGTTGCGCCGGTTACCGTGAAGCAAAGCGGTAAAGATCATTATATTGCGGTGAACGGTGGCTTCATGGAAGTCCGCAAAGATAAGGTGGTTATTCTGGCGGAAAGCGCTGAGCTGCCGGAACAAATCGATATCGAGCGTGCCAAGGCGGCCAAGGAACGCGCGGAGAAACGTTTGGCGTCCAAAAAGGACCATTACGATTTCAAACGGGCGGAACTGGCTTTGCAAAAAGCATTGAATCGGATCGAGGTTTTTGGGAGAAAATAGAAGTTGGAACGAAAGAAATAGCGGAGGAACCGGGTTCCTTCGCTTTTTTTGTTATAGGAAATGATGCACAGCAATTCCTTTGGATATCCGGGGGCTCCCCCGAAAGTAATGTCTAACCATAGAACGATCCCGGGGGATTGGTTAGGCGCCGATCCAGCCGAAGCTGGATGCGGACGGAATAAGCTTCAGAGCATCACGTCACTTTTGGGGGATTTGTTTCTTACAGGAAATATTAGACACCCCAACAGGCATTTGATATAATTGCTTAGACATATATTAACAGAAGTGTTGTGCATGATAAGGTATCGTTAGATGAGTCTGCAGGGAAATTCATCTTGTTCGCGCTTACAATGGAAACAAGAACAGAACAAGCCCTCCTCGTTCAGCACGATGAGTCTGCACATGCTTGCTGGAGTACATACTTTCCAAAACGTAAATGGGAGGCGGATCGTTCACGATGTACATGAACAGTTACGTGGTCGTTGCGATTTTTCTCGTGCTTGGTGTGTTGCTTCCAATTGTAGCGCTTACAGTGGGACGATGGCTTCGCCCGAACAAGCCGGTGGAGGAGAAGTATACCACTTATGAAAGCGGTAATGAGCCTGTCGGCGAAAGCCATGTGCGCTTCAATATCCGCTATTATTTGTTTGCGCTGATGTTTGTTATTTTCGATGTGGAAACTGTATTTTTGTACCCATGGGCCGTTGCGTATAAGCAATTAGGCTTGTTTGCGCTTGTAGAGATGTGCATTTTTGTAGGGCTGCTTGTGGTTGGGTTAATCTACGCTTGGAAGAAGAAGGTGCTGCAATGGACTTCAATTTAGAGTCGATTTCCCCGGAAGAGAGACAAGAGCTGGATCGTAATGTATTTATGACGACATTGGAGCAAATCAAGGCATGGGCGCGAAGCAACTCGCTGTGGCCGCTAACGTTCGGTCTTGCCTGCTGCGCTATCGAGATGATGGGGACCGGGGCTTCCCACTACGACCTTGACCGGTTCGGCGTTATTTTCCGTACGTCGCCCAGACAGTCCGATGTGATGATCGTCGCCGGCACGGTGACGAAGAAGATGGCGCCGCTGCTGCGCCGCTTGTATGAGCAAATGCCGGAGCCGAAATGGGTGATTGCGATGGGCTCCTGTGCTACGGCGGGAGGTCCGTACGTCAAATCGTACGCGGTGGTCAAGGGCGTCGATCAGGTCGTGCCGGTCGACGTCTATATTCCCGGTTGTCCGCCGAATCCGGCGGCGCTGATCTATGGAATCAACAAGCTGCAGGAAAAGATCCGCTACGAGGCAAAAACCGGTAAGCAGGTGACGAATCGATGAGCGATGAACAGAAGAAGGATATGCTCCCGAAGGCGGACGAGGAAGCCGTGAAGCCGAAGGAGGGGGAGACGGCCGCCGAGGAAGCGAAGCCCGAGCCGGAGGCTCAAGCTTCGGAGCAGCCTGAATCCAAGGCGGCGGAAGCTGCCGAAGCGCAGGCGCAGGCTCCGCAGGAGCAGAAGCCGGCTGCAAGCGCCGAGACGCCGGAAGGAGCGGCCCCAGCGGCGGCGGCCAAGCCGGATGAACCCGGCGGCGAGGCAGGCACGGAAGCTTCCGCGAAGCCGGAAGCCACCCCGCGCCGGAGGGCCAGGGCGGCGGCCGATGCCGCCGATCCGGCTGATCCGGCTGATCCGGCTGCGGCGGCCCCCGGCAAGGAGCCGTCGGATGCTCCGGCCGCCGAACGGGCCGTTCCTTCGGACGCGGAGAAGGAAGCCAAAGCGAAGGCGGCGGCGGAAGCCCGCGCGGCCAGAGCGAACGCACGTGCCAAAAAGCCGGAGGGCGAAGAGGCTGCGCCTAAGCAGCCGTCTCCCAATCAGCCGCGGCTGGATCAATGGGTTGCCTTGTTGAAGGCGCAGCATGGCGATGCGGCGGTGGAGGAGGCTTTTGTTAACGAGAAGGACGGACATCTTCCTTATATAGTCATTAAAAGTGAACTGTGGCCCGCAGCGGCCGAACAGCTGAGGGACGACAGCGAGTTTCGTATGAACTATTTGCGCAACGTATCCGGCGTCGACCAAGAAACCCATATGGAGGTCGCTTATCATCTGCTCGCGCTGGATACGAAGCATGAAGTATGCATCAAGGTTAAGACGAACCGCGAAGCTCCGTCGATTCCTTCGGTGACGCCGATTTGGCCGACCGCCAATTGGAACGAACGCGAAATATACGATTTGCTGGGCATCGATTTCCCGGGACATCCGGATTTGAGAAGAATTATGATGGCCGACGATTGGGTGGGCCACCCGCTGCGCAAAGACTATGAACCGCTTGACCCGGAGGTGTAGAGTCTCTTGATTAGAACGGAAGAACTGCTGTTGAACGTAGGGCCTCAGCATCCAAGTACCCACGGGGTATTTCGGATCGTGGTTAAGCTCGATGGTGAAATTATAACCCACGCAGACCCGGTGATGGGCTATTTGCACAGAGGGACGGAGAAGCTCGCCGAAAATTTATCCTATACGCAAATTATTCCGTATACCGATCGAATGGATTACGTTTCGGCGATGACCAACAACTATGTGCTGGTTCACGCCGTGGAGAAGCTGATGCAGCTGGAAATTCCGGAACGGGCCGATTTCTTAAGGCTCATCGTGATGGAGCTGCAGCGGATTGCCAGTCATATGGTATGGTGGGGCACCTATTTGCTGGATATCGGGGCGATGAGCCCGTTTTTGTATGCATTCCGCGATCGGGAAATCATCATCAATTTGTTTAACGAGCTGTGCGGTGCGCGTCTGACTTATAACTACATGCGGGTCGGCGGCGTGAAATGGGACGCACCGGAGGGGTGGATCGAGAAGGTTCGCGATTTTATTCCTTATATGAGGGATAAGCTGGATGAGTACACCAATTTGGTCAGCGGCAACGAAATTTTTCTCGCCAGAATCAAGGGCATAGGCAAATACGATGCGGAGACGGCGATTGCCTACGGGCTGAGCGGAGCCAATCTGCGCTGTACGGGGGTCAATTGGGATCTTCGGAAGGACCAGCCTTACTGCTTGTACGACCGCTTCGAGTTCGACGTTCCCGTTGGGACGAACGGCGATTGCTACGACCGTTATTTAATCCGGTTTGAGGAGATGCGGCAGTCGCTGCGCATATTGGAGCAGGCCGTAGAGCAATTTCCTGCCGAGGGCGAGATTATGGGCAAGGTGCCTCGCGTTCTTCGCGCGCCCGAGGGCGAGGTTTACGCCCGAATCGAAGCGCCTCGCGGCGAGATCGGCTGTTATATCGTATCCAAGGGCAAGGATAAGCCGTATCGGCTGAAGTTCCGCAGACCGTCGTTCGTCAACCTGCAAATTCTTCCGAAGCTGCTCGTCGGCGAGACGATGACCAATTTGATCACAATACTCGGAGGCATCGATATTGTCGTCGGGGAGGTGGACTGCTAATGAGCAGTATATTGCATGAACCGCTCACGTGGACGAATTTTGCGATTTTTTGCGCTTGGGGCGTCGTATTGTTGCTTCTTGTTCTGGGCTTCGTTACGTATGCCATTTATTTCGAACGCAAGGTGATCGGCTGGATGCAGCTTCGGATCGGGCCGAACCGGGTAGGGCCGTTAGGGCTGCTGCAGACGGTGGCGGACGTATTCAAGCTGCTGATTAAGGAAGACACGATTCCGCGAAAGGCGGAACGGGAGCTGTTCATTCTCGCGCCCGTTATCACGTTCATTCCGGCTTTCGTCGTCATAGCGGTCATTCCGTATTCGGAGAAGCTGATCAGCACCGACTTGAACGTCGGCTTGCTGTTTTACGTGGCTTTGTCGGGCATTTCCACGATCGGCATCGTGCTCGGAGGCTGGGCTTCCAATAACAAATATGCGCTCCTCGGGGGCATGCGCTCCGCCGCGCAAATGATTAGCTATGAGATTCCGCTCGTCATCTCGGTTATCGGCATCATTATGATGACGGGCAGCTTGAATTTGAATGTGATTGCCGAGCATCAGGCAGGCGGCTTCTGGCATTGGAACTTCCTGCCGCAAATCATCGGCTTCGTCGTCTTCGTCATAGCGGGCGTATCCGAGCTGAACCGGACCCCTTTCGACCTTCCCGAAGCGGAGTCGGAGCTTGTGGCCGGGTATCACGTGGAGTACAGCGGCTTCCGGTTCGCGTTCTTCATGCTGGCGGAATATGTGTACGTCTTCGCCATCGCCGGACTGACGACGACTTTGTTTCTCGGAGGCTGGCAGTCGCCGTTTCCGTTCCTCGATTTTATCCCGGGGATCATCTGGTTTTTGCTGAAGTTCGCGTTCATCGTGTTTTTCCTGTTCTGGATTCGCGCCACGCTGCCGCGGATTCGGGTCGATCAGCTGATGGGGCTCGGCTGGAAGGTGCTGCTGCCGCTGGCGCTGATCAACATTTTCGTAACGGCGATTTACATGAGTATCGGGCCTGTGATGTCGGTTTACTTTTTTAAATAAACCATGATGCTTTGGAAAGGGTGAGAAATCATGAAAGGCATAGTCAAAGGTCTCGGCGTTACCCTGAAAAGCATGACGCAGAAAAAAGTGACCTATGCGTATCCCGACGTCCCCTTGGAGATGCCGGACCGGTTCAGAGGCATTCAGCATTTTGATCCTGACAAATGCATCGTCTGTAATCAATGCGCGCGCATTTGCCCGACGGAATGCATTACATTAACCGGCAAGCCGAACCCCGACCCCGAAAAAAAGGGCAAGGTGATCGACACGTACGATATTAACTTTGAAATCTGCATCTTGTGCGACCTGTGTACGGAAGTATGCCCGACCGAAGCGATCGTCATGACGAACAACTTTGAGCTGAGCGCATACAGCCGCGACGATTTGTTCAAAAATTTGCAGTGGCTGAACGAGAACAATGTGAATGTGCGCAAGGAGAACAATTCGGCGCTTCCGAAAGGAGGGGCGAAATAAGATGCTGGCCAATATTGCGGCGTTTCTGTCAAGCGGTGAAAATATCGCCTTCTTCATTTTTGCCCTGATGGCGATAGGCGGAGCGATTTTCATGATCAGCTTCAATAAGGTCGTCCACATGGTAGTTGCCTTGGCGCTGACGTTTATCAGCCTGGCCGGCTTGTACGTCATTCTGAATGCGGAGTTCGTCGCCTTCGTGCAGGTGCTCATTTACGCCGGAGCCATCTCGATTCTGATGATTTTCGGGATTATGATGACCAAGCATCAGGGCGAAGAAGAGGAGCCGAAGCGTCCGGTCTATAACACGCTGCTGTTTATCGGCGCGCTGGCGCTGTTCGGGATTCTCTTCTATGCGATCCAAAACGTGACGCTGCCCGGCGGCGAGTTCAAGGCGGCGGAGGACAACACGCTGGAGATCGGCAAGCTGCTGTTCCAACGGCATGTCATTCCGTTCGAGCTGATGTCGGTGCTCTTGACCGTAGCCTTCATCGGTGCGATCGTCGTGGCGAAGAGAGAGGAGGACTAAAAGCATGGCCGGATCGGCAACCCCATATTTGACTCTTGCTGCCATCCTGTTTTGTATCGGTTTGTACGGCGCTTTATCCAAAAAAAATGCGGTGATCGTGCTGCTCTCCATCGAGCTTATGCTCAATGCCGTCAATTTGAATCTCGTCGCCTTCTCCAAGCTGGGCGTTCAGCCTAGCCTGACGGGGCAAATTTTCTCGCTGTTTAACATTACGATAGCCGCGGCGGAGGCTGCGGTCGGCATAGCGATTTTGATTGCGTTTTACCGCAACAAAGGAACGACGGATGTCAACGAAATGGATTCGTTGAAACGATAGCTTGCGGGCGCGGGCTTACTCGGGAGCCCGAGGTAAGCTTGCTGACGCAAACTTGTAGGAGGAGGACATAAATTCATGATATCGGCCTACTCGCAGTATGCCTGGCTTATCCCGTTGTTTCCGCTGCTTTCGTTTCTGCTCCTGACGGCAGTAGGGCGTCAATTGAAAGAAGCGGGCGCTTATATCGGCATTGTTGCGGTTTTCGCTTCGTTTGTCGTGTCTCTGCTCATTTTCATCGAACGGCTGGGCGGGCAAATTGAAGATTATACGTGGAATAAGCTGCATTGGATCAATCTCGGTACGTTTTCCTTCAATATGGGATTTGAAGTGACCAATTTAAACGCGCTGATGCTCGTCATCGTGACGCTGGTCAGCTTGCTGGTCAATTTGTATTCCAAAGGGTATATGCACGGCGACGAGAGGATCAACGTATTTTTTGCATACATAGCCTTGTTTACGTTCTCTATGCTGGGGCTTGTCATTTCGGAAAATTTGCTGGAGCTGTATATATTTTGGGAGCTGGTGGGCGTATGTTCCTTCCTGCTGGTCGGCTTCTGGTACTTCAAGCCGGAAGCTCGCGCCGCAGCCAAAAAGGCTTTTATCGTGACAAGAATCGGCGATGTAGGTCTCTTGATCGCGATTTTGCTGCTGTTCTGGGCGATGCCGAATCATGCGCTAGACTTCACGTCCATTCATAATGCGTTCAGCAGCGGCAAAATATCCGGCGGCATGGCCACATGGATCGCCATCTTGATCTTTGTCGGAGCGGTCGGCAAATCCGGCCAGTTTCCGCTGCATACGTGGCTTCCTGACGCGATGGAAGGGCCGACGCCGATCAGTGCGCTGATCCATGCGGCGACAATGGTTGCGGCGGGCGTCTATCTGGTGGCGCGCACCTTCGACGTATTCCAGGCGTCTCCGGCGGCGCTGACGGTAGTTGCGTGTATAGGCGGGTTTACGGCGATTTTTGCAGCTACGATAGGGATTGCGCAAAACGATATTAAGCGGATACTTGCCTACTCCACCGTTAGTCAGCTTGGCTACATGATGATGGCGCTGGGGATCGGGACTTCGGTTGCTTACACGGCCGGGATTTTTCACTTTTTCACTCATGCGTTCTTTAAGGCGTTATTGTTCCTCGGCGCGGGCAGCGTCATTCACGCCGTGCATACGCAGGATATTCACGAGATGGGCGGCATCGGCCGGAAAATGAAAATAACGGCGTGGACGTTCGGCATCGGCGCGCTGGCGCTGTCAGGAATTCCTCCGTTCTCGGGCTTCTGGTCCAAAGACGCCATTCTTTCGGAAGCTTATGCGAATAGCCCGTTGCTGTTCTGGGTCGGCCTCATTGCCGCCTTCTTCACCGCCTTTTATATGTCGAGGCTGTTCTTCCTCGTCTTCTTGGGCAAACCGCGGCATCAGGAGAAGGTGCACGAGTCGCCGGCCAGCATGACGCTGCCGCTTGTCGTGTTGGCGGTATTGGCCGTTGTCGCAGGATTCGTGTTCACGCCGTTCAGCCCGTGGCTCGGCACTTGGCTGACCGGTCATGCGGAGGAAGAGCATGCGAACGCCGTCGTGATGATCTTGTCTACGGTGGTCGGATTGCTGGGGATCGGGCTCGGCTATTTGATCTATGTGAAGCAATCGATTCCGAGCGACGTCGTATCGAGCCGGGCGCCATGGCTATACCGGCTGCTCAACCGCAAATATTATATCGATGAGATTTATCAGGCGATCTTCGTCAGGTCTTTGAAGTTTCTCGGATTAATCTTAAATCTGTTCGACGAGTATGTCGTCGACGGCATCGTGAGGCTGGCTGCTTACTCGGTCGTCGGAATCGGGCGCGTCGGCTCCCGTCTCCAGAGCGGGCAGGTGCAGTCCTACGGGCTTGCGACTTTGCTCGGATTGCTCATTCTGGTGCTGGCTATAGCAGGAAGGAGGTTTATCCATGCAGGATAGCTTACATATTTTATCGCTGATAACCTTCTCGCCGCTGCTGGGCGTTCTGGTGCTGCTCTTCGTGCCGAAGCATCAAGGCCGCTGGATCAAGACCGTCGGAATTGCCGCGACCTTCATTCCGCTGATTTTGTCGGCATGGCTGTACGCGGTCTTCAATCACCAACTGGAGGGCATGCAGTTCAAGGAAGATTACAGCTGGATTCGAATACCGCTCAATCATGAAGCCCAGGGCTTGAATCAGATGACGTCGTTCTTTCTTGAATTCAAGTACACGATGGCGGTCGACGGGTTGTCGCTGCCGCTGGTATTCCTGACCGCACTGGTCGCTTCCATGGCGGCTCTGGCATCCATCTACATTAAGAAAAGATGGAAGTCGTATTACATTCTGTTCCTCCTGCTGGAAACCGGGATGTTCGGCGTCTTTATGGCGCAGGATTTGTTCTTGTTCTTCGTCTTCTTCGAGGTTACGCTGATTCCGGTGTTTTTCCTGATCGGCATATGGGGCTACATGGAACGCGAACGGGCGGCCAACAAATTTTTGTTGTATAACGGTTTGGGCTCGGCCATCATGCTTATCGCCTTTCTCATTCTTATTTGTACGGCGGGCTTCGGGCAAGTGTCCAACGATAGCGGGACATCGATCTTTTACAGCGGCGACTTAAGCGTCATTACAGGCCATCTGTTCCAAGGCGAAGGCTCCTACGTCAATCAGGGCGATTTGGAGGGCAACCCGTTCTTCTTAAGCGGGGCGATGAAATGGACCTTATTCATCATGCTGCTGGTGGCGTTCGGCATCAAGCTGCCGATTTTTCCGTTCCACACGTGGATGCTGCGGGTCCATACCGAAGCTCCTCCGTCTATCGTTATGATTCACTCCGGCATTTTGCTGAAAATGGGCGCTTACGGCTTGATCCGCTTCGGCGTACTGCTCTTTCCCGAGCAGGCGACGGCATGGGCCACGGTACTGGCGGTGCTGGGGGTTATCAATATTTTGTACGGGGCCGTGTTGGCTTTTGTGCAGAAGGATTTTAAGCTGGTGCTGGCTTATTCCAGTATTAGCCATATGGGCATCGTGCTGCTGGGGATCGCGGCCTTCAATACGGTAGGAATGAGCGGCGCCGTATTCCAGCTTGTCTCTCACGGCTTGATCTCGGCCCTCATGTTCCTGCTCGTAGGCGCCATCTACGAGAGGACGCAGACGACGATGCTGGACCAGCTCGGCGGGCTGGCCAAAAATGTGCCGTTTCTTTCCGGGATTTTGCTGCTGGCCGGGATGGCTTCGCTGGGCTTGCCGGGATTATCGGGATTCGTCAGCGAATTTCTCGCTTTCGTCGGTTTGTTCCAGACCGCCAAAATCATTACGGTCGTCGGGACGGTCGGCGTTATATTGACCGCTGTGTATGTCCTTCGGGGGGTTCTCAGCATGACCTACGGGCCGCCAGCGCTCCCGTCCGACAGTATGCGCGACGCTCGTCTGATGGAGGCCATTCCAATGGTCACTCTGGCTGCCTTTATCGTTGTGCTGGGCATTTATCCTGCGGTGCTGAGCGATCCGCTGCAACAAACCGTCAGCAGCTTCGATCAGTTCATTCAATCCGTAGTGAAGATAGGGGGTTAGACCGGTGGAACAACTACGTCTCCAATGGAGCGATCTCGGATACTTGGCACCGGAGCTGACTTTGGTTATTGCTGCGGTCATCTTATCGCTGCTCGATCTTCTGATGCCCAAGCAGACGAACCGGACGATTCTGGGTTGGTTATCGCTGGTCGGCATCGTCATCTCCGGCTTATTCGTCATCGGTTATTTGAATCCTGCCGAACCGAAGCAGCTGCTGGATTACAGCTATCGCATCGACGATTTCGCCGGTATCATGAAGCTGATTTTGCTCACAGGCGCAGGCCTCGTCACGTTCATGAGTCTCGGCACCGTGAAGGAAGAGGAAGTGCCGCATGTCGGCGAGTTTTATTACCTGCTTTTGCCGGCTACGCTCGGCGGGATGATTATGGCTTCCTCCGGCGATCTCATTACGCTGTACGTCGGTCTTGAGCTGCTCAGCATCACCTCGTACATATTGGTGGCGATGCGTAAGAAAGATCTGCGTTCGAACGAGGGATCGTTCAAGTATATTGTGCTGGGCGGGATTTCGTCGGCGATCATTTTGTATGGCATGTCCTTCCTGTACGGCATGAGCGGTTCCACCAGCATTGCCGAGATCAATACCGCGCTCGGGCAAAACGCGCAGGCGATGCTGCCGTTCCTATACGTCTCTTTTTTCCTGCTGCTCGCAGGCTTCGGGTTCAAAATAGCGGCGGCGCCATTCCATATGTGGGCGCCTGACGTCTACCAAGGAGCGCCGACCCCGGTAACGGCTTTTCTGGCCGTTGTATCTAAAGCGGCGGCCTTCGCTATATTGTTCCGAGTGCTGTATGGCATATTCGGAATCGGCTCGTTAATGGAATTGCCGTTCCATGGAGATATGCTGCTCGCGCTTATGGTTGTCGCAGCGGCGGCAATGATTCTCGGTAATTTCACCGCTCTTAGGCAAAATAACCTGAAACGGTTGCTGGCTTATTCGGGGATTGCCAACTCGGGTTATTTGCTGGTTCCCATTTCGACGCAATTTTCGATGGTGCATTATACGAACTTCGCAGAATTCGCCTTTTACTTGATTGCGTATTTGTTTATGAACATCGGCATATTCGCTCTGCTTATGATTATAGAGCGTTCCACGGGCGACGAATCGATCGGAGGTTTGGCGGGTTTGTACTACCGCGCGCCCGGAACGGCCGTAGCTGCCGTATTCCTGCTGCTGTCCTTGGCGGGATTGCCTTTGTCCGGCGGGTTCTTCGGGAAGCTGTTCATTATGCTGGGTACCTTGCAGACGCAGCATTACTGGTTAGCGGCGGTTATGATCGCCACGAGCGTAACTTCGTTTTACTATTACTTCGGGTTTATCCGTCAGATGTTCATGCGGACGGACTTCGAGTCCCGCGACGTCATCGTGCCCGTACCGCTGGGTATCACCCTGTGGTTATGCGCGGGTGCCAGCTTGCTGCTCGGGATCGTGCCGCAATGGGTGCTGGGCTGGATCGACCGGATATTTGCCTTGACGCAAGATTTGTTTTTCTTCAGCTAAGGCTGAGGCTTCTGAACATAAGTCCAATTGTCCTGCGGTTCAGGATGATTGGGCTTTTTTAATTGTTTAGGAAATGATGTGTGGATATCCGGGGGCTCCCCCGAAGGTAATGTCTACCCATATAACGATCCCAGAGGAATGGTTAGTAGGCTGGATGCGGACGGAATAAGCTTCAGAGCATCATGTCGCTTTTGGTGGATTTGTTCACAGGATTTATAAAATTTCGGGTTTCCCTGGGTAAGGAGAGAAGTGATAGCGGCCGCCTTCGAAATTCGTGTTGAAAGAGTCCGCCCAAAATACAAACGAAGCGCAGATTTAACGATAAATCTATAGAATGGAAGCTGTGAATTATTCATTTCGCTTAAAGCGGTCAAAACGGCCGAAAGTGATGCTAATATGCCTTATTTTAGGGCTAAAATTACATGACTGGGCTTGTGATAAATGGTACAATGAGAAGGCTTAAGAGCAGCTTAAAAAAACCTTAAACGACATTCAATAAAACTCCATCATTTGCTAGTTTGTTTTCAGAAAATACGGCAGGAAACCCACCCCCCTTATCGAATTAGTAAAGCTACTCCAATTAAGTAAAGAAGGAACCATGGACATGTTACATAAAACCGTTACTCGCCGATTCGTTCATTGGGTCATTGGTATTGTAATGCTGTTTGCCTTTGCCGGACAGGCGATGGGGGCGACGGCTAACGATCCGCTGGGAGAAAAGCAAAAATACTTAAATGAAATTCACATTGCGGATGCCTGGGATGTGACTCGAGGAAACCCGAATATTACAATAGCGATCGTCGATACGGGCGTCGATTTGAATCATCCCGATCTGAAGGGGAATCTGGTTCCGGGAGTCAATCTGATGAATCCGAAGCTGCCCCCTCAGGACGATAACGGGCACGGCACCAACGTGGCCGGCGTCGTCGCCGCTGTAACGAATAACGATCAAGGCGTCTCCGGCATTTTGTGGAATGCCAAGATTATGCCAATCAAGGCGCTGGAGGCCGACGGTTCCGGCGGAGAGGCTAAGCTCGGCGAAGGCATTCGTTATGCTATCGATCATGGCGCGAAAATTGTCGTATTGTCCTTGGGATTAAATAAATATTCGACATATATGAGCGATATCGTCAAGTATGCCGAGGAGAAGGGCGTACTGCTGGTGGCCGCTACGGGAAATGAAGGCAATCGGGTACGATATCCCGCCGCTTATTCTACGGTGCTCGCCGTAGGGGGGATGACGCCGGATCATATTGCGGATACCCGGTCCAATTCGGGTCCGGAGATCGACCTGGTCGCCCCCTGGGATGTGTTCACTACGGCGCTCGGCGGCACGTACGAATACAAGGACGGCACCTCGATGGCGGCTCCCCAAGTGGCGGCGGTCGCCGCGCTGGTCTGGAACAAATATCCCGACATGAAGCCTTACCAAATACGCCAGCTGCTGCGTCAAACTGCGGACGACCTGATGGTACCCGGATGGGACGCGGTCACCGGCTACGGACTGCTTAGGGCGGACCGTGCTTTGACCGAGACGCCGCTGCTCGACATGTATGAGCCGAACAACCGGAAAGATCAAGCGAAGGCGCTGTCCGTCAGCCAAATGATCGCAGCCTCGTTTACGGGCGGATCGGATCAGGACTGGTTTTATTTTGACGCTCCTTATGACGGTACGGTCAATCTGAATTTCGATCTGGAAGCGGGACAATCGGTGGACGTTCAGCATACGGATGCCAAAGGAACGTTTACCGGAGTAACCGCCGCTCCCGGGAAGCCTGTAGCGCTCAAAGTAAGCAAAGGGCGCAGTTATTTGCAGCTTCATTTGAGCGACCGTGGCAAGAAGGAAGAAGTGCCTTACAAGCTGACGACGTCCTTCGACATCTACGCCGATCAGTTTGAGGATAACGATAAACAGTACAAAGCTTACGTCATTCCTTCGCGAAGTCAGACGATCAAGGGCACATTCCATCAGATGAACGACCAGGATTGGTTTGAGTTCCCCGTGGAACAATCCGGTATGCTGACGATCCGTCTCAGCACGGATACGGCCAGGATCGACCCCGTATTATACGTGCAAAAGCAGGGAGAAAAGGGAGTTACGGTCGATGACGGCGGAGACGGGGTTACGGAGATGCTGGTACTGCCCGAGGTGTTTCCCGGCAGCTATTATATCCGCGTGAGCAACGTGAAGGAATATGCGTTTCCCGTAACGGGGGAGTACACGCTGGATATTGAATACGACGCCAAGCAGATTGATCCTAACGAGCCTAATAATAAATCGTATCAATCGACGACGATATCGCTGGATACGGAATATTCCGGCTTGATGGATAAGGCGGACGATATCGACTGGTTCCAGTTCCAGATTTCCGGCGACAGCTACGTTCAAACCGATATAACGGACATTCCGTCCGGCGTGACTATGTTTGCAAACTTATACGACGGAAGCATGAAGCCTGTCAGCAGCGGGGACGGTAAAACCGCGATTCAGCTGCATCAGCGGCTGCCTTCAGGCACGTATTATTTGAAGCTGACGGCGAGCGAGCCGTTCGATCGCGATCTGTATCAGCTGATCGTCCATGCCGAACCGCTGCTGGGCGGGTACAGCGACATTCAGAGCCACTGGGCGCAGGATAACATCCTTGAGTTGAGCGGCAAGCAGATCATTAACGGCTATGACGACTACACGTTCCGCCCGGATCTTCCGATTACCCGCGCGGAGGCGACGGCCATTTTAAGCCGGGCGTTTAAGCTCAGTAAGCAAAAAAACATTCAGTATAAGGATGTATCGCCTAGTCATTGGGCTTATGTGGATATTGCGCGAGCCGCGCAGAGCGGCATCGTTGACGGATATCCTGACCAAACGTTTGCTCCCGATCAGCCGGTTAGCCGGATGGAGATGACCTCCATGATTGCGCGAAGCATGAATAAATCGGGCAAAGTGCGAGGAGCGGTTCCTTTTACCGATGTGGATGACGATTATTGGGGCGTCGGCATCTTGAAGCAGATGAAAGCCGAAGGCTGGATTACCGGCTATGCCGACGGAAGCTTCAAGCCCGATCAGCAAGCGTCCCGAGCCGAGTTCGTCTCCATGCTGGCCCAAATTATGCCTTAATGTGAAAGCGAGGATTTGCTTGTGGATTATGTTGAAAAAATGAACAGCTCGATGGGGATGAACGGATTGTTGAACATTTTCATCGTTCTCATCTGCATCGTCTTTGCTTGGTGGGCGCTGCAGGAGCTTCATTTAGATAAAATATTGAAGAAACCGAAAAGCACGCAAAGCAAAGTGCTGCAAATATTGCTGGCCATTGCGCTTGGTTATCAAGTGGCGCGTTTTTTCATCGACTATTTTCTTTGGTCGACCTGGTTGTCGGGAATGTTTTAACCATGCATATTGCGGGCGGGCGCGCGGATTCGAGCGAAAATTGCTCAGCCGCGCTGCGTTCGCTTGCTAATGGTACGGCTTGCAGGAGTGGGGCGGCGATGTTAACCGTGCTTAAGAGGCTTCCTCCTGCTCCAAAAGGACACTACATAGCTTTATTCCGGCCGATTCGCGAATAACTGAGGTGAATTTTGTCAACAATGGATAGTACAACCGTTGCAAATCCCTGATTAGCTCCGAACAGTATCATGACCGGTTTTTCAAAAAATGAAAATTTACATGCTGAAGGTTCAATGCTAAACTAGTACAGTATGCAGTGAAAACAGCGCGGAGGGGGACCATGATGAGCAAAATTATCGTCCGCGGTGGCCAAAGATTATCGGGCAGAGTAAGGATTCACGGCGCGAAAAATGCCGTATTGCCGATTATCGCAGCCTCTATTTTAGGTACAGAAGGAGAAAGCGTCATTCACGACGCGCCTCCCTTGGACGACGTTATCGTTATAAATAAGGTACTGGAAAGTCTCGGTGTAAAAATCGAATATAAAGATGAAACCATACGTGTCAATGCGCGAAATATTACAACCTGCGAGGCGGCCTATGAATTGGTCCGGAAAATGCGGGCATCTTTTCTCGTTATGGGACCTTTATTGGCCCGGATGGGTCAGGCGAGAATTTCATTGCCGGGCGGATGCGCGATCGGCACCCGGCCGATTGATCAGCATCTCAAAGGCTTTGAGGCGATGGGAGCGGAAATTGAGCTTGGACAGGGCTTCATCGAAGCTAGAGTGTCCGGCCGGCTGAAGGGCGCCAAAGTGTATTTGGACGTTGCGAGCGTAGGCGCCACCGAGAATATTATGATGGCGGCCACGCTGGCGGAGGGCACGACGACGATTGAGAATGCGGCCAAGGAGCCGGAGATCGTCGATCTGGCGAACTATCTCAATGCCATGGGCGCCAAGATTCGCGGAGCCGGAACCGGGCTGATCCGGATCGACGGCGTAGAACGATTGCGCGGCGCTGTACATACGGTCATACCGGACCGGATTGAAGCAGGTACATATATGATTGCGGCGGCGATTACCGGCAGCGATTTGTACATCGAAGGGGCGATTGGCGACCATCTGCGTCCTGTTATATCCAAAATGCAGGAGATGGGCGTGCATATTACCGAGGATGAGAACGGGCTGCGCGTATATACGGACCGCCCCTTGCGGAGCGTTGACGTGAAGACGCTGCCGTATCCGGGCTTCCCGACGGATATGCAGTCGCAAATGATGGCGCTGCTGCTGACGGCGGATGGAACCAGCATCGTGACGGAAACCGTCTTCGAAAACCGTTTTATGCATGTGGAGCAATTTGTCAATATGAATGCTCAGATCAAAGTGGACGGGCGCGCTGCGGTCATTAGCGGAGGAACCAAGCTGCGCGGAGCCAAAGTGTGCGCAACCGACCTTAGAGCGGGAGCGGCGCTGGTTCTTGCGGCGTTGGCCGCCGAAGGAGAGACCGAGATTACCGGAATCCATCATATCGAGCGCGGCTATGTCGACATTGCGGCTAAGCTGCGAATGGTGGGAGCTGATGTTCAGATGGTTACCGCCGAGGCGGAAGAGCCGGAAGAACAGCCGATTTCGATTTTTGCGGTCAGTCCGAGTTTGGCATAACCCCTATACAATCAGCTTAAGCGAGGAGATTCTCTCAAACCAGGAGAGGGTCTCCTCTTTTCTCTTTCCGTGTTCTATTCTATTTTTTTCGCTCATAAGATGATGTTACCTGCAGTTGCTGCCAGGAGACATTCTAAGAGCGGACAGAATACGGAGGAAGAAGCTTAATGAACAAGAAGAAATGGATACGCCCGGCAGCCGCTTTTTTGTCCAGCTTTATTGCTGTGATCGTCATCGTGCCGGCAATTCTCGTAAAAACGACCGCCCCTTCCCAAGATCCGGTAGGCCAACCGTCCGCATCGGCATGGAGTCAGCTCCAAACTCAGGATGCATCCTCGCTCGTCGTTCCCGTATATCTGACGAAACAGAAGAAAGTAGAATCGATTCAATTGGAAGCTTATATCCGTGGAGTTCTTGCGGCGGAGATGCCGATCGAATTCGAGATTGAGGCGATGAAAGCGCAGGCTATGGCCGCCCGGACCTATATTGTCCACAGGGTAATAGAGCAGGATTTCAGCAATATGCCGGTGTCGGGCGCTTGGGTGACCGATACGATCGCCCATCAAGCTTATGTGACGGATGAAGAGCTGAAGGAGCGCTGGGGACCGGCCTATCAGACCAATTCGGACAAGCTGAACCGCGCGATCAGCGAAACTAGGGATTTGATACTGACGTATCAGCACAAGCCGATCGAAGCGACGTTCTTCTCTACCAGCAACGGGTACACGGAAAATTCGGAAGATTACTGGAACGACTATATTCCATACTTGCGCAGTGTTCCGAGCCCGTGGGATGTGAAGCTATCGCCGCGCTATAAGGATACGGTGACGATCTCGTACAAGGAGCTGCAGAGCAAGCTGGGCGTCCGCGGCGTCGTACCGGTCTCGGCCGGCGGCGGCAGCGGAGGACTGAAGGTGCTGGAAACTTCCCAAGGGCATCGCATCAAAAAGATAACGATCGGGAGCAAAACCTTCAGCGGACGAGAGGTTCGCGAAAAGCTAGGATTGGCATCCTCGCAATTCCAGTGGACATGGAAAGGAAACGATCTGCAAATTACGACTTTCGGATACGGGCATGGAGTAGGCATGAGTCAATGGGGAGCTAACGGGATGGCGATGGAGGGACGCAAGGCGGACGAAATCGTCAAGTACTTTTATACCGGAATCGAGATTGATAGAGCGTCGGTTCTATTGAACCGGAGGTAGCGCCGATTCCCCGGCGTTGCCCCGTGAAACGCAAACTATTATTTATTTGAAATATATGCAAAAAAAATAGATCGCCTCGCGTATAAAACTCGCAGCCGTGGCAACAATGAGTAGCGAGGTGATAAATCTATGAATGATCAAAAGAGAGATTTGCAAAACAATGAAGAAGCTCCTAAAACTAACGAGGGAGCGCAAACAAGTCCATCTTTTTCCTGGAGAAGACTACTGGCGAAAAAGTGGGTATTTCCCGCAACGTACATGGCAGCGGCGGCAATTATCTTAACGTTAATGTGGGTCTACCAGGATGCCGGAAAGTCGTCCACGGGCAATGAGCTCGGGATTGACAGCACCCCGTCTGCAACGGTAACCGACAATGTTATGAAGCCCGATGCCATGGCTGTCAATGGCAGCACCGAAACGATGCAATGGCCGTTTAAAGACCGCAGCGAATTGGAAGTCGTTCTCCCGTTCTTCGACAGCAAAGCTTCTAACGAAGTAAGACAGACGGCAATGGTCGAGTATGGCGACACCTTCACTCCGCATATGGGGATGGATTTCTCCCGGCCTGACAATCAAGCGTTCGACGTTATGGCCGCTATGAGCGGAAAAGTGACGGCTGTCGAGAAAAACCCCGTCGTCGGCAATTTGGTTGAAATTACGCATCCTAACGGATTGGTGACGGTATACCAAAGCTTGACCGACATCAAGGTGGCTAAAGACGCCGAGGTCAAAAAAGGCGATATCATCGCCAAAGCGGGACGCAACGAATTGGAGAAGGAGCAGGGCAACCACCTTCACTTCGAGGTTCGTCAAGGGGAGAACGGGCAAGCCGTCAATCCGGAGCAGTTCTTCACCGCTCAGTAATCGAAAATCGGCATATAGCTTACGGGGGCGCACAGACGCCCCCTTTTTTTGGCGGTTTGCCCGGCCCCAAGCGCTTGTCCTTGAAAATAATTGTGGCTTAATGGGCTTGTCACGCTTGGAAACAAAGAATATAAGTAAACGCCCCTCATATAATGTACCAAACTAACTCGAGTAGGGAGGCGAGGGGAGTGCACGATTACATTAAAGAGCGAACCATCAAAATCGGACGTTGCCTTGTGGAGACGAAGCACACGGTTCGCACGATCGCAAAAGAATTCGGCGTTTCCAAGAGTACGGTGCACAAGGATTTGACCGAGAGACTGCCCGAAATTAACCCGGATCTGGCCAATCAAGTAAAGCACATTCTGGAGTACCACAAGTCGATTCGTCACCTGCGCGGGGGGGAAGCCACGAAGATTAAATATCGGAAGACGCGAAACCCGAAATCGCAGGATAAACTGGTCACCGCGAAGTAAAATGGAATGGAATCCGAAACCGCTCCCTGTAACCGATCCGAACCGACAAATCGAAGCGACTCTTGTCGAAAAAACCGAATAAAAAAGAGGATTTTGAAAATAAATAGCGAATGTATTAAAGTAATGATTATAATAGAGGTGCCGCTTCTTTTTAAGGAATGGACGGTTTTGTTTAGGGAGGAACATTTCAATGTTAAGCAAGGATATTGGCATAGATCTGGGGACAGCGAACGTCCTTATTCATGTGAAGGGGCGCGGCGTTGTGCTGGATGAGCCGTCCGTCGTCGCCATTGAAAGCGATACGAAGCGGGTGCTGGCTGTCGGTGAGGAAGCGTTCCGTATGGTAGGCCGTACTCCCGGCAATATTGTGGCTATCCGCCCGCTTAAAGACGGCGTTATTGCCGACTTTGAAATTACGGAATTGATGCTTAAGCATTTCATCAATAAAGTGGGAGGAAAGCAGTGGTATAGCCATCCGAGAATTCTCATTTGCGCCCCCACCAATATAACGTCCGTGGAGCAAAAAGCCATTCGCGAAGCGGCGGAACGCAGCGGCGCGCGGGAGGTATTTCTGGAAGAGGAGCCTAAAGCTGCAGCGATCGGAGCGGGCATGGACATTTACCAGCCTAGCGGGAATATGGTCGTAGATATCGGCGGAGGGACGACAGATGTCGCTGTATTGTCGATGGGCGACATCGTCACCTCCTCTTCCATTAAAATCGCGGGGGACAAGTTCGATTCGGCCATTATGAAATACATCAAGAGCAAGTACAAGCTGTTGATTGGTGAACGCACTTCGGAAGACATTAAGGTCAAGATCGGCACGGTCTATCCGGACGGACGCAAGGAAACGATGGATATCCGCGGCAGAGATATGGTGAGCGGGCTGCCGCTTACGATTACCATCAACTCGAACGAGATTCAGGAAGCTTTGTGGGACCCGGTATCGTCGATCGTGGCTGCGGCCAAGTCGGTGCTGGAACGCACGCCGCCGGAGCTGTCGGCGGATATTATCGACCGCGGCGTCATCTTGACCGGCGGGGGGGCAATGCTGCACGGGATCGATCAATTGCTGGCGGACGAGCTCAAGGTTCCGGTTCTTATCGCCGAAGATCCGATGCACTGCGTGGTCAAAGGGACCGGTATTATGTTGGACAACCTGGATAAGGTATCGAAGCGCAAGTTTTAGCGGCGGCTGAAAAGGGTGGACGAATCAGCAATCGTTCCAAGTCAGAACATACGTCTGGGAGGTACTTTGTTCCATGCTAAGAGGTCTATATACCGCAGCTTCAGGAATGATCGCACAACAGCGCAGACACGACATCGTGACGAATAATATTGCCAATGTGAATACGCCCGGCTTCAAACAGGGGAATGCCATTAACCGGTCATTCCCCGAAATGCTGATTTCGCGTATCGGCAACGGCAAGGACGAGCCGGCTGCGGTGCCGGTCGGCCGTCTGAATACCGGAGTAATGGCCGAAGAGAACGTTTCCGTACATAAGCAGGGAGATATTCAAGAAACGAAAAATCCGTTTGACTTCGCTTTGGTGTCCGATATTCAGGTGCCGGGCGCGCAGTTCGACGCATCCGGCAAATACGTGGACGAGAACGGGCAGCGGATTGTGCAGCCCCAAGCCTTTTTCACAGTGCAAAATGCGGCGGGCGAGCAGCGTTACACGCTGGACGGCAAGTTCTCCGTCGATGTGAACGGACGTCTTATCTCAACGGATGGGGACTATGTGGTCGGGCGCGACGGGCAGCCGATCGTCCTGGTAGACCCGGTTTTTCAGACGCCGCTGACGGATTTCCGCATTACGGCTTCCGGCCAATTTACGAATGCTAACGGAGAAGAACTGCTGGACGCCAACAACCAGCCGGTAAGCCTTATGATCAGCCGGATCGAAGATCCGAACCAGCTGGTTCGCGAAGGCAACGGGTTGTATCATTTAAATGAAGGAACGGCAGGTCTGGCCCGGGTGATTGATCCGGCCGACCCTAACGATAGAGTGGAAGTGCGTCAAGGCTTCGTAGAACGGTCCAATGTCGATCCGACCCAATCGATGGTCGATATGATGTCGGCTCTGAGAGCCTATGAGGCGAATCAGAAGGTGATTCAGTTTTACGATAAGAGTATGGATAAAGCCGCCAACGAGGTTGGACGAGTCTAGCGCTTACGAAGTCAGTTTTGCTAAAGCAAAACTCTCAGGAGGAACCGCATGAACAATTCGATGATTAACTCATCCGTAACGATGCGCTCTTTGCAGCAAAAGCTGGATATGGTTGCGAACAATCTCGCCAACCTGAATACGGTAGGCTACAAGCGTCAGGACGCCTCGTTTCAGGATGTGCTGACCAGCGTAAAACAGCAGCCCGGCGGGTTTGAAAAGCAGGGACGGTTATCGCCGCTCGGTTACAACCAAGGCTGGGGCGCCAGACTGGTACAAGCCCAGCTGAATATGGCCCAAGGCTCTTTGAAACCTACCGGGGAGAGTCTGGATCTCGCAATCGAAGGAGATGGCCTCTTCGAGATTAATAATGTAGTTCGTGACGCCAATAACAGTCTGACTACTCAAACGGCCTGGACGCGCAACGGTTCCTTTCAGTTGAGCCAATCGACGGACCCTGCCGATCCGGATTTATTCTTGATGACCAAAGACGGTCAATATGTTATGGGAACCGATGACAGCCCGATTCGACTTCCAGCTAATTCCAGTGTGAACATCGAATCCGACGGAACGATTTTTGCCTCCGACGAAGCTGATAAATCCGCGGCTCCCATAGAAGTCGGTCAGATCAAGATGGTTCGTGTGCTGCGGCCTCAGCTGCTTCAGCAGCTAGGAGACAATATGTACAGTGTGCCGGCCAATGCGGCTAACCGTGAAGATATTTTGCAAACCGTAGATACTGGAAATAATGCTGTCGATCCGATCTCTGTTCGCCAAGGTTTTCTGGAGCAGTCGAACGTTACGCTGGCTGATGAAATGACCGATTTGCTGCAGGTACAAAAAGCATTTCAGTTAAATTCACGGGCTGTCTCCTCCTCGGATACGATGATGGGCATTGCGAACAATTTGCGCAACGGCTAAGCATCTTTTGAAGTGAGGTTGGTGAGCATGGCAGAAGCAGAAGGCAAGAAAGAACCGAAGGCAAAAAAGAAGAAGAAGCGTCCGGTCAAGAAATGGAAAAGAGTCGTTTTGTCCTTATGCAAATGGCTGGCTATTCCTGTTTCATGTCTGCTGGCCGTATCCATCGGGATGGTCATCGGATATGTGTATCTCGGCAAGCGTCCTTTGGATGAAGTATACGAAGTGGAAACATGGCGTCATATTTATGATTTGGTATTTTCTCAAACTTAAACGGATTATGCTGACTCCCTTGTACGGGAGTTTTATTTTTGCCTTAACAACGGTATAATGAAGGATGGAACGATGCGTATATTACACGGAGGGAGAGGCTTGTGACTACGTGCTGAATTTACCTAATCTGCTGACCGTATGCCGATTTTTACTAATTCCCGTGTATATAACCGTATTCGAATCCGGATACATGAAGACTTCTTTTTTGGTCTTGCTGGCTGCGGGGCTGACAGATGTGCTCGATGGCTATATTGCGCGCAAGAGAAAGCTTGTTACCCAGCTTGGCAGCATGCTTGACCCGCTCGCGGACAAGTCGATGATGATTACGGTCATTCTCTCTTTGGTATTTTCCGGTATGATTTCGTGGGAAGCGGCGGTGGCGATGTTTTTAAGGGATGCGGGGATGATTGTGGGTTCGGCGATATTCCATTTTCGGGGCAAGCGAACCGTTCCGGCCAACGCAATGGGCAAGCTGACGACCGTGTTGTACTACATAGCGATTTTGCTTATTATATTCCAACTTCCTTATGCGCATGCTTATTTATGGTTTGTGATCATCGTTTCGTTCATTACTTCCTTTATATACATATATCAGTTTAATAGTATAAACCGGGAAAAAAGCAGTCTTCGGACAAAGTCCGACAAAAGTTTTAACAAGGAATTATAACGCTGCGTACAAGAGAACTTGTATGTCTTCTCAAGGCGTGTTATTTTGTAACAAGGCTGTCTATTTTAATGAGAAAAGCGTAAAAAGAGCTTATGTCTAGGCCGGCCATCATCGGCAAATCTATACATAAGCTCCCTTATATCAACCTTCATTACTGCAGCTCATGAAGGGACAACTATAGTGTAAGTTGAATTCACCGTTTTTATACTAAACCGAGAAAGGAGCAACTTGACAGTGCTGGATGCCATGCAAATTCAAGAAATTATTCCGCATCGTTACCCGTTTTTACTTGTAGACCGAATTTTGGAGGTGGAGGCCGGGGTCAGAGCGGTCGGTCTTAAAAATGTGACCATTAACGAACCGTTTTTTGCAGGTCACTTTCCATCCTATCCGGTTATGCCGGGCGTGCTGATTGTGGAAGCTTTGGCTCAAGTGGGTACTGTAGCTATGCTTCAGGTCGAAGCGAACCGCGGCAAGCTGGGCTTCTTCGCCGGCATTGACGAGTTTCGGTTCCGCGGGCAGGTCGTTCCGGGGGATACGCTTACCTTGGAAGTGGAGATCACCCGACTTAAAGGGTCGATCGGCAAAGGACGGGCTACGGCGAAAGTCGGAGACAAAGTGGTAGCGGAAGGCACCTTGATGTTCGCTCTATCCGACCCGGCCAAAGATAAAAATTAAACACCTCCTTGACTGCAAGGATGCCAGTTACGGGCCAGTGTTCATATAAATCGTAAAACGATACATTTACCGAAGGAGATGGATTATGAGTACGCAAAACCGAGTGGAAGAACAATATAAACTGTGGTTGAACGATCCTGCCATCGATGAAAACACGAAAAATGAACTGAAATCCATTGCGGATCAGCCCAAAGAGATCGAAGACCGTTTTTACCGGGATCTTGAGTTTGGCACTGGAGGACTTCGCGGCGTCATCGGCGCCGGCACGAACCGCTTAAATCTATACACGGTAGCGAGGGCTACGCAAGGCTTGGCCCAATTCGTCAATAAATCGGGACATGCGAATCCTTCCGTTGTCATTGCTTACGACTCCCGCAACCAATCTCCCGAGTTTTCGCTGGAAGCAGCCAAAGTGCTGGCCGGCAACGGCATCAAGGCTTATGTATTCGAGTCGCTGCGCCCGACGCCGGAGCTTTCCTTCGCTGTAAGAGAACTTAAAGCTTCCGCGGGCATCGTCGTGACGGCAAGCCATAATCCGCCGGAGTATAACGGGTACAAGGTGTACGGAGCCGACGGCGGACAGCTGGTGCCGGAACAGGCCGAGCAGGTGATCAGCGAGATTCAGCAGGTGCAATCATTCGCCGATGTCAACCGGGCGACTCGCGCTCAAGCCGAAGGAGCGGGCTTGCTGGAGTGGATCGGCAAGGAGATCGACGAGCGTTACATACAGGCGGTAACTTCCGTCAGTTTGAATAAAGACGTCATCAGGGAAATGAGCGATGATTTCCGTATCGTTTACACGCCTCTGCATGGCGCCGGCAACTTGTCGGTGCGAGCCGTGCTGCAGGCAGTCGGCTTCAGCCAAGTGGACGTAGTGGCCGATCAGGAGCTGCCGGACGCCAAGTTCTCGACGGTCAAATCGCCGAATCCGGAGGAGAAGGAAGCCTTCACGCTGGCTATCCGTCAGGCCAAGGCTTCGAACGCCGACATTATTATCGGCACGGACCCGGACTGCGATAGAATGGGAGCGGTAGTGAAGGATGCAAGCGGCGAATATTTCGTGCTGACCGGCAACCAGTCCGGCGCCATTATGGTCGATTATTTGCTCGGCGCTTTGAAAGAGAGGGGACAGCTTCCTCAGAACGGCGTCGTCATCAAGACGATCGTGACGAGCGAGATGGGAGCGGCCATAGCCAAGCATTATGGCGCGGAAACGCTGAATACGCTGACGGGCTTCAAATACATCGGCGAGAAAATGACTCAATTCGAGACATCGAAGGAAGCGACTTTCTTGTTCGGCTATGAGGAAAGCTACGGTTATTTGGCCGGTAATTACGCCAGAGACAAGGACGCGGTCATTGCCGCTATGCTGATCAGCGAAGCAGCCGCTTATTACAAACATCAGGGCAAGACGCTGTACGAAGTATTGCAAGAGCTTTATGAGCGCCACGGTTATTTCTTGGAATCGCTGGAATCGCGGACGATGAAGGGAAAAGACGGCGTGGAACAGATTCAATCGATTATGCGCGACTGGCGCGAGAATCCGCCTGCTGAAGTGAACGGGCAGCAAGTCGTCAAGATAGAGGATTTCTCTCAAGGGCTGTACGGACTGCCCGTTGAAAACGTATTGAAATACACCTTGTCGGATAACTCGTGGTTTTGCCTGCGGCCATCCGGTACGGAGCCGAAGATTAAAGTATATTTTGCTGTCCGCGGTACTTCAGCGCAAGCAGCCTCCGACGCGATTCATGGACTGGTTAATGCCGTCATGAGCCGGGTTGACCAAAAATAGGTAGGAGTGAACGTGTTGACTGGGCGTTACTTGCACTGGAACCAACGTTGCATCAAATGGCTGTGGTGGCTGGTGATCCTCGGATTGCTGGCTTCCCTCCCTATAGCATATGAGAGAAACGAGACGGAACAAAAGACAGCGCGAAAAGTCGAATTTGTGTTCGACTACCGCGATTTGCTGGAGATTTCCGATTTGCAGACCGATCCGCAGCAGTTCGTGGCGACGCAGTTGAAAGAAATGAAGAGAGCGGGCGTCCAATCGATGGCCGTCTACGAAGCGACGCTGAGCGAGCTCAGGCTAAGCCGCCGTATTGAGGTGTTTTCCTCTCACGAGGCCACGGCGCTAACGCAAAGTCCGATCTCGCCGAACGAAAACTTTACGTATATTTTGTTTACGGATAAGGTGGCCCAGGACAAGCTTCAGCCGCTGATTACCCAGACGTTCGCGAGCCTCAATGTAAAGACGAGACCGTGGAGCTTTAAAAATCAAAACGGGATGATCATTGAGATGGGACTGGACGAGGCGAATATGAAGCCTATGGACCCCGATCCGATTACGCTGCAAATGCTCAAGGAACAGGGCTTTCAAATCGTCATGCGGATGTCGAACCGCAGACCGTTTGACGAAGCGCAGATGGACGCGCTGCTTGGACAGCTGCAGCAGCTTGGAGTCAAGCGGTTTATTGTGGACGGAGAGACCGTGCCGGGCTATGTAAGCGAGTCGAAACCGGAAAACCTCGAAGTCATGGCTGAGCTCATGAAGAAGCATCATATGGGGCTGGCCAATATCGAGCTGCAAAAGACGCAGCAAAAAGGCTTCAATCGATTGGCCAAGCTGCTCGATTATAACGTCGTCCGGCTTCACTCCTTTACGGAGAAGGACGGAGAGAAGCTAACCGAGAATTTAACCGATCAAGAGCTGGACGAACGGATTCAAGGTGTAGCCGACCGGTTCGTGCTCGCGGTCAAAGACCGCAATATCCGCATGGTGTTCTTAAATGCCAGAGCCGTCAAAAACTTAGATAAAGGCAAGATTTTAAATCCGCTCGATTCGATTCGCGAGAGCTTGAACGGCCCTGACGGGGCGATTCCGCGAATTAAAAACGCCGGCTATTCGATGGGAATCGCCGAACGGTTCTTCCCGTTCCATTCCGGCTGGCAGAAGGCGGCTAAAGTGGTGCTCTTCGTCGGGGCAGTAGCTTTAATCGCTTTGACGATAGCTTATTTTATCCCGGAGCTCGCCCTGTTCGTGTTTGTCATCGGCCTGATAGGGGCAGCCGGACTATACGTGCTGTCGCCGAACTTGTTCGCACAAGCTTTAGCTCTGGGGGCGGGTACTTGCGCTCCGACTTTGGCTACGATATTCGCTATTCGTACGGCCAGAGACAAGCTTCAATCCCGCACTGGATCGCGGCTCGGCTTTGCCATATGGCTGCTGGTGCGGACGGCGGCGATATCGGTTATCGGCGTATGCTTCATTGTCGGGCTGCTCAATCAGATTATTTATCCGCTGGTGATTGACCAATTCCGGGGAGTCAGCATTTTACATCTGCTTCCTATCGTTCTGGCGGCGCTGTACTGGCTGCTGTTCAACGAGAACTTGTCTCATCGCGATAAAATCGTCAAAGGCAAGAAGCTGCTGTCCTCTTATATTAGCGTTCTATGGGTTATCGGCGCCGCGGTGATCGTTGCTGCGGGCATGTATTACTTGTCGAGAACGGGTAATGAAGGGCAAGCTTCCGCATTCGAACGGCTGTTCCGGTCGTTTTTGGAGAATACGCTCGGCATCCGTCCGAGAACTAAGGAGTTTTTGATAGCCCATCCTTTGTTCCTGCTCGGAGCTTACCTCAGCTTTAAATACCGCAATGCGCTGCTGTTGATTTTGGTTGGCGTAGTCGGGCAGGCGTCGATTGTCGATACATTCGCCCATTTGCATACGCCGCTCATGATCTCGTCGATTCGGATCGTGTACGGCCTGTCGTTCGGGATTGTTATCGGCATCGGATACATTATCGTTTGGGAGATTGTCGTAAGGAGTTGGCGTCGTTGGACACCGTCGTTACTAAAAGAATAGTTTTATCGGGGTACTACGGTTTTGACAACAGCGGCGACGAAGCGGTACTGCAATCCATCCTGCTTGCTCTGGAGGAGCAAGGGCGCGAGAGCGGCATTCGTTTCGTGCCGATAGTGCTTTCGGCGAGCCCGGAGAAAACGAAGGCGACTTACGGAGTCGAAGCGGCGCATCGAATGAGGATCGGCGAAGTCATTCGCACGATCCGCGGCGCTGACGGCCTGATTAGCGGAGGCGGCAGCCTGCTGCAGGATGCGACCAGCGCGAAGACGATTCCTTATTACTTGGCGATACTCAAGATGGCTCAGCTATTCGGTAAACCGACCTTCATTTATTCCCAAGGAATCGGTCCGGTCCACCGGGGGATGTTCTTCGGATGGATTCGTTCGGTATTTAATAAAAGCAAGTACATCTCGGTGCGCGATAAGGAATCGAAAGAACTGCTGCTGAAGATGAAGGTCGCCAGAGAGATTGCCGTAGTGCCGGACCCCGTTATGGGGATGCCGCTGGGTTCTTACGCTTCACAAGGGGCCTCGGAGGCGGATCGCGGCGGATCGGCTTCGGATAAGCCGGTCGTCGGCGTTTCGGTGCGCTACTGGAATCAAGATCGTTCGGAGCTGAAGGGGCTGGCGGAAGCTTTGCGTACCGTTTTGGAGCGAAGCGAGGCCGTCATACGGTTCCTGCCGTTCCATTTGCCGTCTGATGCCGCCGCATCCGCCGAGATAATGGGATGGGTCGGCGGAGGCTTCGATTCAAGGATGACGGTGGCCGATCATATAACCCATCCGCAGCATATGCTCGCCGAAGTCGGCCGCTGCCGGCTGCTTCTCGGCATGCGGCTGCATTCGCTGATCTATGCGGCATCGCAGGAGGTGCCGCTGCTCGGGATATCTTACGATCCGAAAATCGATCAGTTTCTCAACCGGCTGCAAACTTCAGCCATTGCGAGCACGCAAACCGTCGATTCGGCGAAAGTAGCCGAGGAGATGCTGCGGCTGCTTGAGCGGCGCTCCGCATGGCAGGAAGAAAAGCGCGAACTGATTCACCGTTTGAAGGACGAGGCACAGAGACCCGCACATCAAATCGCATCATTTTTCATCAAAGGAAGGGGTTCCAAGTGACTATACCGAAAGTTTCGATATTCGGCGTACCGTTCTCCAAACTAAGTATGAAGGACACGGTAGCCCTGATTACCCGAATGATTGAATCCGGCAAGCCGCATCAGATTATAACGGCTAACCCGATTATGGTAATGTCGGCATTGGAAAACCCGGCTTATTTGAACATGATGAAGAGCGTGGACTTGATTGTGCCTGACGGCGCCGGCATCGTATGGGCGGCCAACTATATCGGGAATCCGGTTACCGAGCGCGTAGCGGGCTTTGATCTGTTACACCAGATGATGAGCCATGGCGAGAGCAAAGGCTGGAAAGTATTTTTATTAGGGGCATCGCCCGAAATTATCGAGGCGGCGGCCCTTCGGTTGAAAGAGCAATATCCTGCGTTGCAGCTCGTCGGTTATCGGGACGGATACTTTAAAACCGATGAAGATATGCAAGTCATCGAGAATATTCGGTCGCATCATCCGGACATCCTATTGGTAGGAAGATCGGCGGATACCCAGGAGCCTTGGATTGCCCAATATAAGGAACAGCTTCAGGTTCCGGTCATTATGGGAGTGGGTGGCAGCTTTGACGTATTGTCAGGCAAGCTGAAGCGGGCGCCGGCGTTGTTCCAGAAGCTTCGCTTGGAGTGGTTTTATCGGTTGCTGCAGGAGCCTTGGCGGTATAAACGAATGCTGGTCCTGCCGAAATTCGCAGCGAAAGTGATCCGCGAAAAAGAAAATGTACAGAAACCTTGAAAATCACTATGAAAACACCCGAAAAACCGCCTATTTTCCGTAAAATTGATGTGGTGCTGGGGTCTCAAACGGAGTATAATCTGTAGTGTTTGGGGTTTTTATAGATAAAAGGGGCTGTGAAGACAAAAATGAATGTTTTATACGGAATTGGTTTTGCTGTCGCATGCGTGATCGCCCTTCTTATGACGCCTTTGGTGAAAAAATTTGCTTTTTGGGTTGGCGCGGTTGACGCTCCTAATCATCGAAAGGTACATAGTCGCATCATGCCGAGGCTGGGCGGTTTGGCCATTTTTGTTGGATTTGTTGGAGCTTATTTCGTTATTTCGCCGGCCATTGACTCGCTTAACGGCGATGTGGCGATTGGATTGCTGGTAGGCGGAGCCATTATCGTGCTCGTCGGCGCGCTGGATGACAGGTTCGATTTGTCTCCGAAGGTCAAATTGCTGGGCCAAATTATTGCGGCTTGCGTGGTTGTGTATTCCGGGGTCGTCATCGACTTGGTGAATGTGCCGTTCGGGGATACGACGGTTTCACTGACTTGGCTAGCCGTTCCGCTTACGATTTTCTGGATTGTCGGCGTGACCAACGCAATTAACCTGATCGACGGACTGGACGGACTATCGGCGGGCGTATCGGGTATTGCAACAACGACCATTCTCGTATTGGCATTGATGATGGGCAATATTACAGTCGTTCTGCTTAGCGTTATTTTGCTTGGAAGCATCGTCGGCTTTCTGTTTTACAATTTTCACCCGGCCAAAATCTTTATGGGCGATTCTGGCGCGTTATTCCTCGGGTTTAGCTTGGCAACCTTGTCTATTTTAGGCTTCAAACAAGCTACGGTATTGTCGCTGTTGGTGCCGATCATGATTTTGGGCGTACCTTTGTCCGATACGTTCTTTGCGATTTTGCGCAGATGGGTGAACAACCTGCCGATTTCGAAGCCGGACAAAAGCCACCTGCATCACTGTTTGCTGCAGTTAGGCTTCAGCCATCGAATCACGGTGCTGATTATATACGGAGTCGCTTCTATTTTCGGAGTCGCCGCGGTGCTCTTATCCTATATGTCGGAGCAAGAAACGATATGGGGAATGGTGCTGCTGATCGTTGTACTGCTTGCCGTTATGGTATTGGGAGCTGAAGCGATAGGCATTATCAGTCAGACCAAGAAGCCTGTGCTGCAATTTTTTCAAAAAGTGAAGATGATGGTTAGCGCCCGTTCGCGCATGACCAAATAACTATAAAGATTACGAAAGTCCCGTTCCTGCTCGCTTAGGTTCGGGATTTTTTGTTGTGTCTATTTTCGGGATAAAACTAAATTTTTGGCGGCTTCAAACCGATAAATAAGAGTACATGACACTTTATATGGCGAAGAAGACAGACTTTTGCAATCCAAGGATGAGGGAGGAGTTTTTGACTATCGGCAGACAAGCGACAGCTTATAACCAATAAAACCAAGCATCATTACATAAGGAGGAACCACCCTTGAAACGACTAACTTACAAGTGGACGAGCTTGTCTATTGTGTTGGCGCTGCTGATCAGCTTGGTGGCACCTATCACGGCGTTTGCCGAGGTGACGCTAAGCATATCGAATTTGCAGTACCGCAATACGCAGGAACCGCCGGGAGCAAATGCAGCGGTAGACCAGTTCACGACTAACCCGATCACTGTCATCGCGGATGTTAACGGCATCTCCGATGAAGAGATGAGCAACATTTATTTTGAAGTCACAAATATGAGTACGGGCAAGTCTTTCGTAGACAAAACCAGCAAGCCTGTAAAATCGGGAAATAATCAGATTACATTTACTAATGTAAACTTGACTGAAGGCTTGAACAAAATTGTGCTGAGGTTCGATGGAACGGTCAATACCGCATCGGCGCCAAGTTGGGCGTACTATATTCCCGTTTCTACTATTAGTAATCTCTACATGAACGGCGATTCCATCGTTGACGGACAAATGTATCCTAAGAAAGCTCCTTATACCGGGGCTACGATTACAGGTGCAGCCGGCAATGCGACAAGCATTGAGGCATACTTGAACGGAGGCGCGACTTCCTACATACCTGCCAATTTTACACGCGGAACTTTTACCTATATTACGAACACCGGCAGGGTCAACGATATTAAGTTTGTTCCCGGAGATAACGATGTTACTTTCGTGTCTAAGAACAGCACGAATACCTATAACTTGGTCAAATCGTTTATTTACGATGACGGCAAGGCATTCGCCTATAATTCTTATATCGATTCAAAAAGCACGCCGTCGGCCGCACCGACGAAAAAACTCAGCGCGAGCCAGCATCCGACGCTTGAAAAAAGCTCGACAGTCGGCAATAACGTAACTTTCTCCACCTCACTGAAAACAACCAGAACCAGCGGAGTATCCGATTACGTATATGCCGACATTGAAATGGTGGGCACAGGCGGTGTGTACAAGCTTCGTTACAATTTTAACGATAAAAAGATGGCTTTCGTCGACCCGTCCAATCCCGGCGTTCTTAATGAAAACGAAACTCCGACCTTTGTGCCTGCATTGAATACGGTTAATGCAAATGTTACGGTCGATTCGTCGGGCGCATATGAAGTTCACAACATTCAGCTTGATTTGCCGATTAATAAAAGCCGCAGGTTTCAGCAAATCGATGTCACTTTCGTTCATAAAAATTTAATCGATACGACGAAGTCCAGCTTTACGTTTAACTTTGTCGATCAAGATGCTGCTTACGTGGACAAGGTGGAGCGCATTATCCCTAATGTAACGCCAAGCCCAGTATTAAACGAAACGGGCAATACCCAAATCACCGAATTCCCGGCAACGCTGCGAGTTACTGCGGTGAATGCATCGCAAGTGCTTGTGAAGCTAAATGGAAATGCCTATGACGACGGGAGTCACAGCGGGGGCATCTATCCTCTTACGGCAGGAACAACCGGGACGGCGGACATTATTTTGCAAGGAATACGCGACGGGGCTTCGACGCTTGAAGTGATTCCTTACGATGCCGCCTACGAATCAGTGCCTGCGGGAGCCAAGTCTTATGATCTTATCATCTCAGCAGCGCCTTATATTATTGTCGATAACATATTTGATGGTATGGTTGTGAAGAGTGCAACCGAAATTACATGTGCAGATCAAGGCGGGCCTTGTATTTCGGGTAGAGTAGTTAATTTGGGCTCCGGGGAAATGACCGTATCCATTAATAACAAAGTAGTTACCAATTCTGCTACCGCTTCCCCGATCACACTCGATCCGGCGACGGGGCGGTTCACCGTAAAAGTCGATGCCGCTGCTTACTTCGGCACGGACGACGGGCGCAAGCCGGTTCACTTTGAAATCTTTATCAACAACCAGAAAGTGACGGAAGCCAACTACGATATTTTTGTATTCAGCAATTTTTTACCGACTATTGTAAGCTTTGCCCCGGATTATGATCCGAAGGATGTTCGATTTAGCAAAGATACGCGGCCGGATACGTATTATACGACAGCCAATCAAATGAAAATCAGTGGTTCTGCGGCAAATGCCAGCTTATCTGTAACATATTTGAAACCGGGCAGCACATCGCCGGCTACAGTCAACATTTCCCCTGTAGCGGCTGGCGCGACGACAACGGTATTTCGTTCGGTAGACTCAATTTCGCTGAATGATTTCGGAACGTATACGTTCACCGTTACAGGTACGAACTCCAGCGGAGCTACGGTAAGCAAGTCGTTCTCCATAACTAGGGAACCTACGCCTTATCAAATCTTGGTTCCTACCTTGATTAAAAATGAAGACGGCAAAGATCAAGCCAACATTAATAAGAACTTCCAGAAGATCACGATTCTTGCTGAAAATGCGGACAGCGTATTGTTTGGCAAAGAGGAAGCTGTAAAAGAAACGGACCCTAATCAGCCGGGGATATATTATTATGAAGCAACGGGTTTAAAGCCGGGCAAAAATGAAATTAAGTTCACCGTCAACCGGTCTTCCGGTAAATTAAGCGGAAGCTTTATCCTTTATAATGTAGATACGCCCATTGAAGGCAACCAATACAAGGCGAAGTTGGCAAGCTCGTTCAAAGTGTTTAATGGCGATTTAGTGTTAACGTTCCCTAAGGACACGAAGCTCATGCGCAATGACAGAACGGCGGAAAAGCAGTATATATCGGCTGACCGAAAAATCCTGTTCGGCATTGCAAGCAATGACGACGGCCGTGTCGATAAGGAACTTGAGGATCGCAGCGGTAAGAACTTCTTGGTGGAAACGACGGGACGGTTCAAGCCTGCCAGTAAACGATTCTGGATCGACGGCGGTACGATTGAGGAAATATCGGCTCCAAATGAAGATTTGAAGCTGAAGGATGCTTTGGAAGGCAGCGGACGTTTGCCTAATGAGGCGTCGCAGTATAGTTCGTCGAACGACACTTTCTACAATCGTTACATTAAAGATATGGTTGTGCCTACCAAGCGGGGCAGCTTGACGTTGAAATACGATCCTAACATTAGAGACGACGCTTGGAAATACATTACCGTATTCCAATTCAATACGTTTGCCGATAATAACGGTGATCCTAACGTGGCCCGTCCGGAATGGAGAAATATCGGCGGAGTGATTGACCTGAAAAGTAACTCGATTACCGTACCTTTCGACTCTTTCGGGTATTATCAAGTTATGTATATGGATGACAGCTTCGACGACGTGACGAACCATTCATGGGCTCGCGATTTCCTGGATACTTTGTATTCCAAAGGAATTATGACGAATAAGGAAACGAGTCCGACCAAATTTTTGCCGGATGAGTCGATTACGCGCGGCGAATTCGTAACCATGCTCGTTAAAATCTTCAATATTCCTTTAGAAAACGAAGATACGAATATTATCGATAGCACCGATCCGAAATATGACGGAACCTTTAAAGACGTTCAAAGAGGCAATTATTTGACCGACTCTGCCGGCTTGTACGACTTCAAGCATATTGAAGCTGCGGCAAGAGCGGGAATCGTTCGGGGCAACAGCGACGGTTATTTCGGTCATCACGATGCCATCACAAGGCAGGACGCTGCGGTGATGATAGCTCGCGCGGCTGACTTGAAGATGAACAGCAATGATACTGCTGTGCTGGCTTCTTTGCAGAAATCATTTACCGATGCGGCCAGCATCGATTATTATGCGCGTTCTGCGGTTGAAGCGGCAACCAAGCAAGGCTTTATCGAAGGGATGCCGAATGTGCTTCTTGAAGGGCAAAAGAAACAAACGCTGCGCTTTGCTCCAAAAGATTATTTCTCCAGAGCGGAAGCTGCGGCAGTGGCGATTCGCGTATTGAAACAGCAAAAGAAAATACCGAAATAATAGCTTAAACCCCGCCGTGCGGCGGGGTTTTCTTCGTATCGCGACATTGGAAAATAATTCGTGATGACGTAGGTGATAGATCGTTGTATACTAAGTTTCGTAAGCGAGCGAGTATACGAAAGTGATGTACAAGATGATATACAAGCTCGAATCTTAGCATGGATACAGGCGTTGATAAATTTAAAAAAGTTTTTCAAAGCAGCGCAACTTTTTAAAGGGCTACGCGTTTAATACAGTGAACTAACAAAAAGGCATCAATAAAGGCCAGCATTTGTTGGATATTTTTCACAAAATACCCTCTTTACCTTAATAGTTTTGCAGTGTATAATGTATAAGGGTATGCGAGTCCCTAGCTCTACCAGTTTTATTGTTTACTAGTTTCTGCAATCCTATACGTTGCAGACCTTTATAATAATTAATTCGCTCAACTCTGGGAAGGGGGTGAATCGGCTAATGAGAGAATCGAGCTCTAATTTATTTAAACAAAACTCTCAACAACCGAAAGATATTCGAGGAGGAGAAAAAAAGGTTATGAAGAAAAGTTTATCTACAATCTTGTCCCTTGCTATGGCATTCTCGATGTTTTCTTCCGTAGCATTTGGGGAAGAAGCTGAAGCTGCTAAAACTTCCGCTGATTTCAGCGATTTGAAAGATCTTGACGCGGCTACTAAAGCTAAGTTTGACGCAATGATTTCCGCAGGAATTTTCGACGGCGTATCTGAAGGTACATTCGGCCTGAAAGACCAAATGAACCGCGCTCAGTTCGCTAAAGTTGCAGCTTTGGTTTTCAAACTGAAAGTTGACACTTCCTTGAAAACTTCCTCCTTCAACGATGTTAAAGCTGACGATCCTGCTAACGGATACGCTCTTCCTTACATCGAAGCGGTTAAAGCTGCCGGCATCACTGACGGCTACGCTGAAGGTGAATACAACCCAGCTGGTGAAGTAACTAAAGAACAACTGGCTGCTTTCTTGCTTCGCGGTCTGAAATTGGATAGCGACGCTAAAGCAACTCCAGGCGTTTCCGACAGCACAGTATCTGACTGGGCTAAAGGTTATGTAGCTCTGGCTCTTGAGAAAAAATTGTTGACTAACAACAGCGACGGCACATTTGGCGGTACTACTGCAGCTACTCGCGACCTGTTGGTGCTTGGCTCCTACGAAGCTAAACAACAATACAAACCTGACTTCAACGGTAAATACGCTATCGCATCCTTGAAAGCTACTGACGCTAAAGAGTTGACTCTTGAGCTGAACGGCGCTTTGAGTGCAGACGACGCGAAAAACCTGAAAATCGAAGTTAAGAAAGACGGCAACGTATTGTCTTCCGGTTACACTACGAAGTGGAACGATGACAGAACAACTGCTACTTTGACTTTCGATACGAAGTTCGTTGAAAACACATTCGACGTTACGATCAGCGGTCTGTCCAACATCGACGATACTGCTAAAACTTCTTCCGTAACAACTACGAAAGAAAAAGTAACGAAAATCGATTTCTTGACTGCATCCGATACACTTCCACTTGCAGTTGATAAAAACGGTGATCCACTCTACAGTGGTTATAAAGTTCGTATTGATTTCAAAGCAACGAACCAATACGGCAAGCAAGCTTCCTTCATCGCAAGCAATTTTGATATCCGCGTAAGTGACAGAGATGCTTCCATCACTTCGATCGCCGGTGCTCAAGCGTTCAACTTGACTGAAGGCAGCAAAACAGAAAGAAACGACAGATTGTCCATCACGATCCTGCACGAAGATAGCGGCGTTCAAGTGAACAAAATCTTCACTATCGGCGACGAGCCTATCGTGTCCAAAATCGAAGTTGGCGACCTGCTCAACTCTTCCGGCAATAAAGTTGACGCTGTTGAATCTAACAGCTACGCTTTCTTGGATCTGAAAGCATGGGATCAATACGGCTTGCGTGTTGAGAACAAAGGATTGCTGAACGATTCCGTAACTGTTTCGACTACAGATCGCGACCTTGAAATCGGCGACGACGACAAAGACGCATTCGTAGACGACGCAGTAGGCGATACAGCTGCTGACCTGAAATTGCGTTCCACTAACAACGAAGAGAAAACAGTCAACGTTAACATCTTCGCTCGTGGCGGACAATCGGTAAGCAAAGACATCAAGATCAAAGCTTCCAAAGTTCCTGCTACAGTGGAATTCGGTTCTTACAACTACACACTTGCTGAAGGCGATGTTCATACGCAAGATGAGTCTGTAGACAACAAATTCTATGTACCTTTGGTACTGAAAGATTCCAACGGCGATCTGTTGGATGCTGACGACATCGTTGACGCTTATGGCGACGGCAGAGATAAACTCGACATCCGTTCCTCCGGCGGTATCAACCTGGCAAGCAGCGAAATCGCTACTTCCGGTACTCATAAAGGTCAAATCGAAATCCAAGACGTTGACAGAAAAGGATCTGCATCCATTACTGTTACGTTGAGAGACTTCCCGAACCAAAAAGCAACTATGAACATTTCCGTCGGAGATGTGCGTGAAGCTCAAGAAATCAAGTTCTCCACTGCTCCTAAGAAACAAATGGTTGCTGGTTCCAATGGCGCTGTAACCGATAATGAGCTGAAATTCAAAATCTACGACCAACAAGGCGCAGAAATGAAGTATATCAGCAAGGACTCCAAGTATGTAGACAACGGTTATTTTGTAAAACTGATCTATAGCGGTCCTAGCGGCGACACTAACACTTACCTTGCTTCCAAGCAAAAAGCTACTGACGGAAGCAATGCGGCTTATGGCAACAGAAAAGATGTCTTCTTGGCTTCTTCTTCTGAAGCAACTTACACTTCCAAGATCTATGATCTGAAGACTGCTCAAGAGTTGCTTGGTGCTAACGACTGGGATAACTTCTTTGACAAATCGTTCAAAGTTTACTCCAAAGAAGGTGCTGCTGAAGGTAGCTTCACAGTTAAAGCTGAATTGTATTCCTACGATATCAAGTTCAAAGATAGCTCTGACAAATATCTGGATGCCAACGCTAAACTGGTTGACTCCGTAAGCCAAACGATCGAAGTTATCGATCCTAAGAAAGCTCAAAACAAATTGACTTACGAAGCTTACTTGGATAAAGGCGTCAACAACACAATTCTTGCTGGCGATGATTATCTGAACCTGAATACTGTAGTTGATGCTGCTTACATGAGAGCTAACTATCCTAAATTGGGTAAAGAAATCAAGATCAGAGCGAAGAACAGTGGCGGTGAAGAAGTTAAACTTCCTACAAACATCGTTTCCGTTTCTTCCAGCAATCCAAGTGTTGCGAACATTGCTGATAAGAAATTCGTTTATGGTTTGGATGCAGGTACAGCCAAACTGAACGTAATCTTCGTTAATGCTAAGAACGAGCAACAAACTGCTCAAATCGAGCTGACTACGAAGAATGAAGGACCTTCTGTAGCTACGATCTCCCTGAAGAAAACAGGTAAAACAGCAACTGGCGCTGCTTCCTTGGTTAACAAATTCTTGTGGGATAAAGATCTGGCAGAAAAAATCACTGTGAAAGACCAATACGGTGATGAAATCGTGTCTGAAGGTGCACCTGGTTCCTTGAATGAAGAAAATGGTGCTAGTGACCAATACTTGCAAGGTCATGTTGGAATTCTTGGCTTGAGCTTCTATGTCAGCGATGTAGTAGCTTCTGGTACTGGTACAGCTACAGTTGATTCGAAAACTGGCCAAATCACGAAAGTTGATGGCGATGTATCCAGCTTCACAATCAACGTATTGGCACCAAGCGGTGTAACTGCATCCTTCGCAGTAACTGTTGGTTCTGCTAACTAATAAGCATTAAGAGAAGGCCCTTCGGGGTCTTCTTTTTTTTATTTAACTTAGCTATACTTAACATACATAACAATTTCTATACATAGAGGTGAAGCATGAATAAAACACGTACGAAAGTGGCCATAAGCACTTTGCTGTTGTGGGCGGCGACCATTGTCGGTGCTAATGCCGACAGCGGAAGCACATCGGTACAGCCGGGCTCAGTAGATGATCCTGTTATAACAAAGAGTTATTTTGACCAGAACATTAAACAGAAAATTGCGGACGAGCTTTCGAGTCAGTCCATTACCGAAGAGAAAGTACGTCAAATCATTAGTGCGGAGCTTGGAAAAAACGGCTCGGGCTCTACTACGCCTGCTCAGCCTGCTCCTGATGCTTCAACACCTTCCGAATCAAATGGGGGCTCAGAATTACAGGTTATTAAGCTTGAGCAAGGACAAATCTTATACGGCGGAGACGGAGCAGAAATCATTGTCCGTACCGGTAAAGTAACGGTAGTCAGCTCTGACGATAACGGAATTGCAGATGTAACTTCAGGTAAGGACATTGCAGCCGGCGCTGCGATAGAAAATAACCATTTGCTTATCATTCCAAGGGAAGGGCGCGGCATTAAGCCCGATCCGAAACAAAAGCAAGATATTTATGTTATGGTTCGCGGCAGCTACGTTTTGACCGATGCGAACGGAACGAAGATTACATCATAAATTTTACCCTTATTGACAACCGTTTATACGTTTGCCTCCAAAGCGCAAGGACATACTATCGTTACATCACATTTGGAGGTGGATCATATGGCTAAAGCGAATAAAGTGGTACCTGAAAGTAAACAAGCATTGGATCAGTTGAAGTATGAAATTGCTGCTGAACTTGGACTTCCTGTAGGCAAATCCATGGCTAATGCTAACGTTGAATTCGCCACAGAGCTCGGCGCTATTCCATCGGGATCGGTAAAGGAAGATTACTGGGGACATATCGCTTCCCGCGATGCCGGTGCCGTAGGCGGGGCCATAACAAGCCGCTTAATCCGTAAGGCAGAAGAGATGATGTTGAACCTGTAAGCGGATTGTTAATTTTTTGGGAACTCATGCAATATTATTGACAGTACTCGACAAATCCAGTAACATAACTACAAGAAGGTATGAATGAAACCTTTTCCTACGGGAAAAGGTTGATTTTTTGTATGTGTACTTTTTTATTAATGAATACTAGTTATAGGAGGTTGATTATATGTCTATTCCACGCGGTCGACGCCTATTCACATCGGAGTCGGTAACGGAAGGTCATCCGGATAAAATTTGCGACCAAATTTCCGATGCAGTTTTGGATGCGTTTCTTAAGAACGATCCTAACGCACGTGTAGCTTGCGAAGTTTCCGTTGCAACAGGCTTGGTATTGGTTATCGGTGAGATTACCAGCCAATCCGAATATGTGGACATTCAATCCATCGCACGTCAAACGATTCAAGATATCGGCTATACACGCGCCAAATTCGGATTTGATTCGAAAACTTGCGCTGTGCTCGTTTCCTTGAATGAACAATCGCCTGACATTGCGCAAGGGGTTAACAAAGCTCTGGAAGCACGCGAAGGGCAAATGACCGATGAAGAGATCGAAGCTATCGGCGCCGGTGACCAAGGGATGATGTTCGGTTTCGCGGTGAACGAAACGCCGGAATTGATGCCTCTTCCTATCTCAATCTCCCACCAGCTTTCCCGACGTTTGTCCGAAGTTCGTAAGAACGGTACGCTCGCTTATTTGCGTCCTGACGGTAAAACTCAGGTTACTGTTGAATATGACGGCGATACGCCAGTGCGCGTTGATACGATTGTCGTTTCTACGCAGCATAGTGAAGATATATCCTTGGAGCAAATCCAAGCGGACATCAAAGAGCATGTCATTAAACCAATCGTTCCCGAGAAGTTTCTCGATGAGAATACCAAATATTTCATTAACCCGACAGGCCGTTTCGTAATCGGCGGACCTCAAGGCGATGCAGGCTTAACCGGCCGTAAAATCATTGTCGATACGTACGGCGGCTACGCTCGTCACGGCGGCGGCGCATTCTCCGGTAAGGACCCGACAAAAGTTGACCGTTCCGGCGCTTACGCGGCTCGCTACGTAGCTAAAAACGTCGTTGCCGCAGGTCTTGCGGACAAATGCGAAGTTCAGCTTGCTTATGCAATCGGTGTCGCACAGCCGGTGTCGATTGCGGTCGACACGTTCGGAACGGGCAAAGTGTCGGAAGAGAAGCTGGTTTCCGTCATTCGCAAACATTTCGATCTGCGTCCGGCAGGCATTATCAAGCAGTTGGATCTCCGCAGACCGATCTACAAGCAAACGGCAGCTTACGGTCATTTCGGCCGCACGGATGTCGATCTTCCTTGGGAGCGTACGGACAAAGCCGAGCTTTTGAAGCGCGATGCGCTCGTTTAAATCTTTTTCACCGTATTGGAAAGTGAACGCGGTTGAACGTCTTTGAAACGACATCGATAGACGTTTTTCTCATAGCATTCGATACCAAAGCCTGGTTCTTTTATAGAGCCGGGCTATTTTTGTTCACAAAATGGCGAAACTTGTCCAAATTGTTCACGATTTCGCCTAGTAAAAACGTAACTTTTTCCATGTTAATAGAGTCTAAGTAAGAGGAGAGTGGGAATAGAAGGGAGAAACATAGGTGTGAGTAAGCATAAAGCTTGGATTAAGATGTCCTCTATTGTTTTATCTGCATTCATAGGTTTATCGCCTCTTATTACAACGGCTGAGGTATACGCGGCTTCGGAGCCGACGGTGACGATGACCGGCCAGGAAATTTTGACTTCCGGCGCCGTTATGAAAAAATACGTTTGGAAATCGACTCGCAGCAATAAAGAGATTACGACCAATGGCAATGTAATAGAAGTAGATTTGACGAATCCTAACGTAAAATTGGACGTGATGACAGGGACGAACGATCAATTTACGAAGAAGCAAAGCGTCCTTGGAATGGCTACCGAGACGAAGGCGGTTGCCGGCGTAAACGGCGACTTTTACAATACGCAGGCGGAAGGCGTTCCGATGGGGCCGGAGATCGAGAATGGCAGGCTGATGGCGACGCCGCCTTATTTGCCGGGCTTTTATTCGTTCGCTATCTCCAAGGACAATAAGCCGATCGTCGATTTGTTTACGTTCCAAGGGTCGGTAACGACCAAGGACGGGGCTAAATTCGCATTAGGCGGCATTAACAAAACGTATTATTGGTTCGAGCCCGGCGGAGAGCACAGCCACGTAGATGCCATGTTTATGTACACTAACGCATGGGGCCAATCGGACCGTTCGAACGACGGGGTGACGGTACCGACGGAAGTGCTCGTCCAGAAAGGCATTATTCAGAAAATTGCAGATAACACGACGATCGATATGATCGCTCCGCAGGACGGCTATATTTTGCGGGCTTCGGGAAAAGCGGCCGATTTTGTCCGGCAGCATATGAAGATCGGAGACCCGCTCAAGGCGGATTACGATATTTTACCGCAGGACTCTACCAAAACGTACGATACGAAAAATTTCAAAATGATGATCGGCGGCCATACCATTTTGGTAGACGGCGGCCAGCCGACCGATTTTTCCCGCGAAGTGGACAGTCTATGCTGCTATCGCTCAAGAACGGCGATCGGTTACTCTCAAGATGAAAAAACGGCTTATATCATTACCGTGGATAATAGCGGGGACAGCAAAGGCTTGAGCATGAAAGAGCTGCAGCAGTTTATGATCAAAGTCGGCGTCTGGAAAGGGATGAACCTGGACGGCGGAGGATCGACTCAGATGGTGGCCCGACCGCTTGGGGAGTTCAATCCGGTGCTTATCAATAAGACGGAGACAGGCATTCAACGTAAGGTCGTTAACGGAGTCGGCGTGTTCTCAACGGCGCCTCAGGGGGATGTTAAGGAGCTGTTCATTCAAGCGCCCGATTTTCTGTTTTTAAACGAACAGGCGCCGCTGAATTTTAAAGGCTACGACGAATACTATAATCCGATCGAATCGGGCAGCGTAACGGCCCAATGGTCTTCAGACAACGGAACGTTCAAGGATAATGTATTCACGCCGACGAAGCTGGGAATAGCCAAAGTAACGGCTGCGTCCGGAAAAGGAAGCCAGTCGGCCGAGATTCCGGTTGTAGGACGGAACGATCTGGCGGGACTTCAGATTGATGCCACCAATATTGCTCTATCGGAAGGCGGTTCTTATAAACTCCCGGTCATAGCAACGACCAAATCGGGCAAATCTCGCGAAGTGCCCCCGCAGCTCATTGATTGGGAAGTACTCGGCATGAAGGCTGAGGTTAAAGACGGCATCCTTACCGTGAATAGCTTGGCAGACGCCAAACAGCTTCAGCTTATCGCCCGTTATGACGGATACAGCACCATGCTGACGCTTCCGATCGGCAAAGACAGCGTATGGTACGATCTGGACCATAATGCGGTGTTGACGAACTCGGGTTCCAAACCGGAAGAAAGCGTTGCAGCATCCGTTTATATTCGTGAGAGCGCGGCAAAAAACAAATATTTGGAACTAAATTACGATTTTTCTAAAGCTACCGGAGAGAAGTGGGCCTACGCGAATATGGACACAGGCATCCAGATCGAAGGCCAGCCGCAGTTTATTAAGATGAAGGTGGACGGCGATGAAAGCCTGAACTCGCTCCGTACGGAAATTAAAGATAATAGCGGTAAAGTGTACTATGTTGAATTAGCCAAGAACATTAACTGGAAGGGCTGGAAGCAGGTTTCGGCCGATTTGTCCGATCTGGATCTCAAGTTCCCGATTGTTGTGAAGAGCGTATATGTATATAGCGAAAGCGTCGGTCAAGACGAACGCGCTACCGTAGGCAAGATCGGCATCGACGATATTACGTTCACTTACAAAGGCCAGCTCTCCGTGCCGTCGAACAATTCGGTTAAGCTGACGGTGAATAAAACGGCCGTTACGGTCAATAACAAAAATATGACGCTGGAACAGGCTCCCGTAATTGTCAGCGGAAATACGCTGATCCCCATCCGTTTTGTCACGGATGCATTGGGCGGTACCGTCCGCTGGGACGATAAAGAGCGCAAGGTTACGGTCATTCGCGGGGACAAGCTGATCGATCTATGGATCGACAATCCGGACCTGCTTGTGAACGGCAAACGGATTACGGCTGAGGTGGCTCCGAAGATTATGAATGACGTTACCGTCGTGCCGCTGCGTATTCTTTCGGAAAATATGGGCTGGAAAGTGACTTGGGATGAAAAGACGAAGCAGATCACATTGCAATAATTAGTTCCTATCTCCTCTTACAATCGACTATAAATATGGTACTATATTGCTAGGAGCCTGTCCGACAATCGGGTCGCACAGGCTCCTCATTTGGGAATTGTTGAAGAAGGAGCCCGACGTATGCAAGTGGACGCTTTAGACCGCATTATCAAAAATGCGATTGACGTCATGGAGAGCAGCAAATATCAGATCTTTGAAATTTGCGAAAATGTACGGTCAGAGCGCAATGCGCTGAACAACGAGCTGCAGCAAGTTATCGACGAAACGACTAAGACTATCGACATGGTCGATCATATTGAAATGGAATATCGGCGGGCGCGCATTCGGTTAACCGAGGTTAGCCGTGATTTTAAACGCTTTAAAGAGGATGACATTCGCACAGCCTATGAATTTGCCACCCAGATGCAAACCCAGCTCGCGATGTACAGGGAGAAAGAGCTTCACCTGAAGGCGAGAAGAGATGATCTGCAAAAAAGGATTAAAAATGTCGATAAACAATTGGAGAGGGCTGAAGCGGTCGTATCCCAGGTGAATGTAGTGCTGGAGTACCTGTCCGGCGATTTGAACCAGGTGACCCGCTTATTGGAATCGGCTAAAAACCGGCAGCTGCTCGGTTTGAAAATTATTTTGGCTCAAGAAGAAGAGCGCAAACGGATTGCCCGGGAAATACATGACGGGTTGGCGCAAACGATGGCTAACGTTGTACTCCGGACCGAAATTGCCGAACGAATGTTAACCAAGCAGGCCTATACGTCCGTAAAAGAAGAGCTTGTCGATCTGAAAGGTCAAGTCCGCGGCGGGATTGAAGAAGTTCGTAAAATCATATTCAATCTGCGGCCGATGGCGCTTGACGACCTGGGTGTTATTCCCGCTTTGCGCAAATTTGTGCAGGATTTTGAAGAAAAATCGCGGATTCGAACGCAGTTTGAATTCACCGGCAAAGATGCGAGGCTTCCTTCCGGAATGGAAGTAGCCATTTACCGGCTTGTTCAAGAGGCGTTCTCCAATGTAGTCAAGCACGCTCAGGCATCTCATGTGATGCTGGAGGTCACCTACCAGAAGCAAATGGTGAAAATTGTCGTTACCGACAACGGAGTCGGGTTTACCCTGGACAACATCGACAAGAAAATCGAAAAAGGAAGCCATTACGGCATTATTGGAATGCGCGAAAGAGTAGAACTGCTGGAGGGCCGTATAGAGATGCAGTCCGCCAAGGGGGCAGGAACGAAAATATCGATGCTGATACCCATCAAATTAGATTCGAAGGAGGAATAAATCATGGACATCACGGGAAATGCAAAGCGCAATATTAAGCTTGTTTTGGCGGATGATCATCAGCTGTTTCGCGAAGGGGTCAAACGCATTTTGAATATGGAAAACGATCTGGAGGTCGTTGGGGAGTGCGGCGACGGCATACAGGTCATTGAGCTGTGCAACGCCCTATCTCCAGACATCGTCTTAATGGACATTAATATGCCGATCGAGAACGGCGTCGTAGCGACGGAGAAGCTCAAGGACATTTTTCCCGATATCAAAGTCATTATATTGTCGATTCATGATGACGAGAGCTATGTGTTCGAAACGCTCCGCAAAGGGGCATCCGGTTATTTGCTGAAGGATATGGAGGCGGAGTCGCTAATCAACGCGATTCGTTCGGTCGTAGCCGGCCATGCGTATATTCACCCTAAAGTAACGGGCAAGCTCATTAATCAGCTGCGTAGAATGACCTATTTGGATGAAGTCGGCGTAGCCGGAAGCGGAATCGCGAAGGAAGCCGGAGTCAAATATGTACATTCCGACAACAGCCCGCTCACAAGGCGGGAAGCGGAAGTGCTGCGTCTTATGGCCGAAGGCAAAAGCAATAAAATGATCGGCGAGTTCTTATATATAAGCGAAAAGACGGTAAAAAACCACGTCAGCAGCATTTTGCAGAAGATGGAAGTCGATGACCGTACCCAAGCGGTAATTATCGCCATCAAAAACGGCTGGGTCACGCTCTAAAACAGGAACCAACCCAATCATTGCGGCATATACTGATCCTAAGGGAGGGAGCCGCGATGATGGTAGGGTTATTGTGGATTTTTGGCTGCTATGGCGCAAGTATTGCCTTGGTGCATTGGTGTTATCGGCGGCACCGGGATACGGGTCGGAATGTCACGCATGTTTTGCTGTTAACGCATAATAATCAAAATCAAGTCGAATGGTACATTCGTTCGCTGCTGTTTTTCTCGCGGCTCAAAGGCCGGGAGGTGCACGTGACCCTAGCCGACGAAGGATCAACGGACGATACGCTGGCTATCGCCGAACGGTTCCGTTTGGAATACCATTTGGACATTCGCAGGTTCAGCGATCTGGAGTCTTTGGATGATTGGATTCGCGAGCATGAGGAAAAGCAGGTGGTGATCGTTCGGCTTGGTCAACAAGACGGATTGGTAACCGCTTACAAAGCGATGTGAATAATCAATAGCTTCGGGGGGAACATGAAGGCTATTTTATATGCGGTGATTAGCGGCGATGCGGTCCGATGGCAAGCATCTTTGGATATTCAGGCAGATATGACGTTATGGTTCGGACGGTATCCGGGTTCGGTACGAATTCGGATGCTGGAGCCGGCCTTTTCATTCGGACAAGCCGTTATGCTTAGGGACAAGCTGAATGTGCTTCAATGGGCAGGCAAGGGAGGACTTGCGCCCGAGAGGTTTGTGAAAGCGGTGCGGGAGTGTGCCGAAGACACGCTTATCGGCAGAGACACGGTAAACCGGCTGCAGCCGGTCGATTGCAGCTACAGCCAGTGGCTTGCATATCGGCAGGCGCAAGGAGTGACGTTTCGTATCGACAGCGCCGAATTGGACAGGCTGGTTAGTCTCATGCAAGGCCGCAGCCTGCTAATGGATGAGGTGAAGCAGCTGATGGAGCATTATGGCTTATCGAATGCTTCCGCTGAGCCGCTTGCTTATGTACAGACGGCCTACTTGCTCGGGCTGCTCCGGCTGGATCAAGGAATATCGCTGCAGCAGAAATGCAGGCTTCGCTGGTGGGGCGGCAAACCAAGCTACCGCTGCCATCGCTGCGGGGGCGGAGCCGAGCATATGGTGTTTACGGAATGTATGTTTTGCGGAACGTCGTGCCCCTATTGCGAGCAATGCTTAACGATGGGACGATCCCGGTACTGCTCGGTTACGATAAGCTCGGCCGAGGGCCATCATGAACCAAGCGCTGCGGCAAAGGAACTGGCCGCCACCTCGGCAAGCACGGAGGAACCGCCCTTGGAGGCTTATTTAGCTCCGTGGGGGTTAAGCGAGATTCAGGCGGAAGCGTCGGGCGAAGCATTGCGATTTTTGAAAGGGAATGAATTACAAACGATCAATAAGAAGACAAATCAGCCTAAACAATTCCTGATTTGGGCGGTTACCGGGGCGGGAAAGACCGAGATGATCTTTCCGATGATCCAGTATACGGCGGCGCAAGGGAAGCGTGTCGTAGTGGCTACACCGAGGCGGGATGTGGTACTGGAGCTGAAGCCGCGATTGGAGAAGGCGTTCTCGCCTATCCCGGTCGTTACGTTATACGGGGGGAGCGAGCAGCGCTGGGACGCGGCTCCGATCACGATTGCGACAACCCATCAGCTGCTGCGGTTCGAGAGTGCATTTGACCTCGTCATCATCGATGAATTGGATGCCTTTCCTTACCACAATAATCCTATGCTTCAATATGCGGCGGAAAAAGTATGCAAGCCGGGCGGAGCGACCATTCTGCTGTCCGCAACGCCACCGTTACAGCTGCAAAAAGCGGCGAAGCGCGGCGCGCTGCCTCATGTAAAAGTCACGACCCGGTATCATCGTCATCCGCTGCCGGTTCCTGTGCTGCTTACGATGCCGCCTTTGCGTCAGCAGCTGGAGAAATCCGCGCTAGCGCCGGTGATTAAGCAGAAAATAGAAGCATCCTTACAGCGGGGAGCGCAAGTGTTCGTCTTTGTGCCGAAAATTCATATGGTAGAACCGCTGACGAAACTGCTTAGTTCTTCTTTTCCGCACGTTACAACCCAGGGAACCTCCTCCAAGGACGAACACCGGGGACAGAAGGTCATTGATTTTCGCGGCAGGAATACGCGGATTTTGGTGACGACGACGATATTGGAGCGCGGCGTCACGATCCCCAAATCGGATGTGCTGATTCTCGATGCAGGCGAGCCGATCTTCGATTCCGCCGCTTTGGTGCAAATGGCAGGGAGAGCGGGAAGATCCGCCGACGATCCGGCCGGGCATGTTTATTTTGCCGCGCAAGAGAAGACGCGCGCCCAAGTCGAAGCAGTCCGTCAGATCAAGAGCATGAACGCATTAGCCAGGAAGAAGGGCTATCTGCATGATAAAGGAGAGATCAAGCCTCATGGAAACTCGTCATAGGCTGTCATCCCGAATGCTGCAATGGCTTAAGCGATCGGTTACGCAAGCAGAGAGCCTGCTTTCTTCGAGACAGAGCTCTTGTATCGCTTGCGGCGCTCTATACAGCGGGGCGCGGGAGCTGCCTCTATGCGACGGCTGCGCTGCAGCGGTTCCGTGGATTTTGCAGGTGCAGTGCAGCCGGTGCGGACGCCCGGAGATATGTACGGATTGCAGCCGGCGGACGGATACGTATTTTGTGCAAAACCGCAGTGCTGTCAGCTACAGTCCTTTGATGAAGGAATGGCTGGCCATGTACAAATATCGCGGTCACGAAAAACTGCGCTCGCTGCTCGGCCGGATGCTGCTTCATGCTTATCATCTTCATAAAACGGCTGCACTCCAAGGGAGCTCTTCCGGAGCGACGCGGGAGTTGATCACCTATGTGCCGTTGAGCGGCGAGCGGAGGCTGGAGCGGGGCTTCAACCAGGCGCAGCAGCTTGCCGAGGATTTGGGCGGCAGCTTGTCCATTCCCGTGATTCCTCTGCTTGCGAGGGTCAGGCATACGGCTAAGCAAAGCTTCAAAACTCGCGGGGATCGGCTGGACGATTTGCAAGGCGTGTTTGCGCTGCTGCCCGAATCGCAAAAAGCGCTGCAAGATCTGCTCCATTTTTCCGATATTACCTTATATATAGTAGATGACGTTTATACGACCGGAAGCACCTTGAATGAGTGCGCAAGAACGGTTAAGGCTGAGCTCCCTAACGTAGCTGTCTACGGAATCGGGTGGGCGCGATGACGTATTTTGTCGGATGTTGGACAAAAATTCAGTGTACAAGCTCGCAGGAGTTGAGATAAACTAATCGTAAGAATATTCCTGTGATCAGTATGGGGGGGAGAGCAGGCATGAGTTTAAATGTAGACAATTGTCCGCGCTGCGGGAAAATTTATGTCAAAAACAACTTCAGTCTATGTGTGAATTGCATTAAAGAGATCGATCAGCAGTACGAGAAATGCTTGAACTATTTGCGAGAAAACCGTTCCTGCTATTTATATGAACTGAGCGAAGCGACGGGCGTCTCCATTAAACAGATTACGAAGTTTATCCGGGAAGGCCGCATTTCAATTGCAAATCATCCTAATATGTCCTACAACTGCGAGGTGTGCAACACCCCGATTCGGGTGCATACGATCTGCGACTCGTGCCGTCAGAAGCTGTCCAAGGAGGCCAGCAACATGCAGGAGGATGAGCAGCGCAAGCAGAAGCTTCAGAAGGAAGGAAATCATATGTCCTACAATATCCAGGACCGTTTGCGCGACCGGCATAACTGACGGTATTATCAAATTTAATGTGACGACTCCCGCTGCTAAAGCCAATGGGCTTCTCGGATCATCGGAACTCGTAACCTCGTCCCTCCTCGAAGGCTCCGTCCGAGCCTGGAGTTGTTGTTTGGTTATAAGACTTACCGCAATGCACGCATCAAAATATTGATCGCGGCATTCACATCACGGTCCAATGTTGTGCCGCAATGAGGGCAGCAATGCACACGTTCTGCTAGCGTTTTGTATACGATTTTGCTACATGTGGAGCAACATTGCGATGTATGACGCGGATCGAGCCGAACAACGTGACGACCGGCGCTTTCAGCCTTGTACGCCACGAATTGGACGAGTTGACTCCATCCTGCATCCGCAATACTTTTGGCCAACTGATGGTTTTTCAGCATTCCTTGCACATTCAAATCCTCGAAAGCGATGATGTCATAGTTGTTAACAAGAATCCGGCTGATTTGGTGCGCGTAATCTTTACGCTGATTAGCCACACGCTCATGCTGCCTTGCGAGCACCATGACCGTTTTCCGCCTGCGCTTTGAGCCGCGCTGCTTCCTGGACACCTCTTTTTGCTGCCGTCTAAGCTTTGCCTCGCTGTTTCGCAGATAGTTCGGTGCTGCAAATCGTTGTCCGTCCGAGGTTGCCGCCAAATGCTTGACTCCAAGGTCAACGCCAACACAGTGGTTCGCTTTTGGAAGCGGCTGCGCTTCAACTTCACAAGATAGGCAAACGTAGTACCGGCTGTTTTTAACGGTGACCGTACACGTTTTCATCGTCCCTTGCGGCTGCCGATGCAGTTTGATTCGTACACTTCCGATCTTGGATAGTTGGATATGCTTACCGCCAAGCGAAAATCCTGTTTGCGGATACGTGAACGAATCATAGCGGCTTCGCGTCTTAAAGCGCGGAAAACCGGCTTTTTCACCGTTCTTTACGCGGCGAAAAAACGATTGGTACGTTTTATCGAGCCGCCTGGCGACATCCTGCAGCACTTGAGAATGGACTTCTTTTAATGACGGAATGTACTGTTTACGATCGCTGAACGTGTTTGCTTGCTGCCTATATGTCAGCGATTTCCCTTCCATTTTGTACTTATGGATTCGTTCATCCAACAGGCGATTATAGAGCAACCGACAGCGTTCAATGGTGAATTGGATTTTTTCCTGTTGCTCTGCTGTTGGGTACAAACGGAATTTGTACGTTCTTATCATTGTGTTCACCCCCTGTGTCTATTATATCATAAAACGGGAACTAACGTTCGTTTTTTGATGCTTTTGAGCGGCTAACGCCACCCTGCGTCCGAAGGTCTTTTATCTGAATGCCTAAAGGCATGGATTTTATGACGTATTCTATAAACTTTCTGCATAACTCCACCGATAAATGTAATAACGCTTATTCGGTGGGGTTATTTTATATGATTGAATGAGGTGAGATCGATGAAGATAGATGGTACGAATCGGCTCGGCGGAGTCAATCCTTACGCGAAGTCTCAGGATGCTTATCATGCGGCGGTGTCCGGCAAAACCGGCAAAAAGAAAGATAAAGTAGAAATATCTAGCGAGGCGAAGGAACTATTGGAGACGCAAAATTCGGCGGCAGCGGAGAAGTCCAGAGAAAAAGTGGAAGCTTTGAAGGCATCGGTGGCAAGCGGTACTTATAAAGTCGATGCAAGAGCGCTGGCGGAGAAGCTGTTTCCTTTTATTAAATAATTCCTAACTTTATAGCGAAACAGGTGGATGAGCATGGCATTCGAAGCTTTACTGCAGACAATGACGGCGTTAAACGACATACATGAGAGTTTATTGGAACTGGGTGAACGGAAAAAGCAGGTGCTCATCCTGGGCGACATCGAATCCTTGATGCAGATCGTGTCCAAAGAAAACAAGCTGGTCAAGCAGATTGGAGAACTCGACCAGCAGCGGATCGACGCTATCGGTCAATTTATGATCGAGAAGGGATACAAGCCGAATCCGAAGGTGACGGTAAGCGATTTGACGAAAATTATTTTTAACGTCGAGGACAAGAAGCTGCTCTTGGGACAGCAGAAGCGGCTGCTCGGAACGATCAACAAGCTTCGCGAAATGAACAAGCTGAATCAGCAGCTGATTGAGCATTCGCTAGCTTTCGTAGATTACTCGCTGGATTTGATCGCGGGCCCTCCCGAGGACGAATACCGCTACCAGCATCCGCAGTCACAGACGTACGGGTCCAAGCGGCCGGGGCTTTTTGATACACGGGCATAAATCATTTGAAGTGTAACGGAGGGGATCAGAGTCATGCGCTCTACTTTCAGCGGATTAGAGATCGCCAAGCGCAGCTTATTTACGCAGCAGGCCGCCTTGACGACGACGGGGCATAATATTGCAAACGCCAACACGCAGGGGTACTCCCGCCAGGTTGTGAACATGGTGGCATCCCGGCCGATTGAATATCCGGGGCTGCAGAACAGCACGGTGCCCGGCCAAATGGGCCAGGGCGTCGAATTTGACAGCATCAAGCGTGTGCGGGAGAAATTCCTGGACAACCAATACCATAATGAGAACAAGAACTTGGGCGACTGGTCGGTGCGCCAGGATACGCTGGAAAAGCTGGAGGCTATCTTCAACGAGCCATCGGATACCGGGATTCGTCAGACGATCGAGGGCTTCTGGAACGCATGGCAGGAGCTGAGCAAGTCGCCGGAAAATACGACGGCGCGCGTGCTGGTGAAAGAGAAAGCTCTCGCCATGACCGACGCGTTTAACCAAACGTCCCGGCAATTGCAGGATCTCTCCAGCGATTTGACGGAAAACATCGAAGTCAAAGTAAAACAGATCAACCAATATACATCTCAAATCGCCGATTTGAACGAACAGATTTACCGGATCGAAGGCTTGGGCGACGACGCTAACGACCTTCGCGACCAGCGGGATTTGCTGATGGATAACTTGTCTCAGATCGTCAACATTTCCTATACGGAAGAAGATCAGGGCTACAATATAAAAATGGGCAATGTGCAGCTGGTCAGCGGCAACACCGTCGACACGACCTTTACTCGCGATACGCTCGAAGCCGCCGCGACGGCCAATAATCTGAACAGCGGCGAAGTGTATGGGATGATTCAGTCGCGCGATAATTACGTTGCCAACTACCAGTTCCAATTGGACAATATGCTGAAGGTGCTCGTCCAAGGCGACACCAAGGTGACGCTGCCGCAGGGCATGGTCGTGCCGGATGGGACGACGTTGACAGTTGTCAATTCGGACGGTACAACCGAGCAGAGAGCGTATAGCGGAACGATTGAACAGAGAACGCTCGGGGCCAATACCGATGTCGTGGTGCAGGGCTTCAACGGGCTTCATCAATTGGGATACTCGGCATCCAGCCCGCTGAAGAGCAACGTGCCGTTCTTTACCTTGAAGCCAGGCACGACGGAGGTCAACGCAGCCAACATTACGGTCAATCCCGCTATCGTCAGCGACGTGTCCAACATCTCCTCCTCGGCCAGAACGTATATCGACACGGACGGCGTGGAGAAGGTGGTCAAAGGGAATAACGACATGGCATTGCTATTGGCCGGCGTTAGGAATACGAAAGTGAACTTTGATCCGAGCACGTCAGGCAAGCCTATTTTGACCGACGGGACGTTCGATGAATTTTTCCGGTCCATTGTCGGCGAGCTGGGCGTTCAGAGCCAGGAAGCGGCCCGTCAGGCGACGAATCAGAAAATTCTCGTAGACCAGGTCGATTCGAGAAGGCAATCGGTTAGCGGCGTTTCTCTGGATGAAGAGATGGCCAATATGATTAAATTCCAGCATGCCTATAATGCCGCGGCCAGAGCGCTCACGACCTTCGACGAATGTCTGGATAAAGTGATCAACAGCATGGGTACGGTAGGACGCTAAACCGAAGGCGCTTCATACTATGGAAGTAGGTGACGATATACAATGACGATGAGAGTGACGCAGGGGATGCTTAATAACCAGCTGCTGCGCAATATTAATACGAACTTGAACCGGATGAACGAACACCAGAATCAGCTTTCGACGGGACGTAAAATTAACAAGCCTTCGGATGATCCGGTCGGCATCAGCTTCTCTTTGCGCTATCGCAGTGAAGTGTCGGCGAACGATCAGTATGAAAGCAATGTCGATGCCGCGATTTCCTGGCTCGATTATACCGATTCGATGCTGGGCCAAGCGAACAGCGTCATTCAGCGCGTGCGGGAGCTGGCGGTGAACGGCGCCAACGATACGAATCCGCAGCAGGCGCTGGACTCCATCAAGAGTGAGGTCGACCAGTTATACTCCCAGATGGTTACGATCGGAAACAGCCAGTTCAACGGCAAATATGTGTTCAACGGTCAAATGACGGATAAGGCGCCGTATACGGAAGAGACGGCTGCTACGGATAAGGTCGATACGTCGGATATTAACTTTGAGATCGGGACAGGCGTTCGCATCTCCGCGAATATTCCGGGGAATCAAGTATTCGGCGATGCCGACGATCCCGCTAATCCCGGTACGAACGACAACATTTTCAAAGTGCTGCAGGATTTGTCGGCCGCGCTTAGCAGCGGAGATACGGCAGGGGTCAGCACCATTATCGGCCGGATCGATACGCAAAACGATAAATTTCTGCAAGCTCGTGCGGACGTAGGGGCGAGAACGAACCGGATTGAGCTGGCGCAGTCCCGGTTGGAGGATATTAGCGTGAACCTGCAATCCCTTCAATCGAAAACGGAGGATGCAGATATGTCCGGAGTGATCACGAATTTGAAGACGGACGAGAACGTCTATCAGGCTTCCTTATCCGTCGGCGCCAAAATTATTAGCGCAAGCTTAGTCGATTTCTTGCGTTAGGAGGGGGCTAAGATGAGTATCTCCTCGGTTCCGCAGCTTCAGATCAGACAGCAATATGCGCAGATCGGTATCGATGCTGACATGGGACAGTGGGATATCGAGCAGCCCCGAGCGATCCAAGAGCTGACAACGACCCCGTCCAGGCTTGACATGCACACCCAGCCGGGGCAGTTGTCCATCGATAATAGCAAATGGCATGATGCGTTGGGATTCGGACCGAGTCTGGAGGCGTTCAGCCGGATTTACTCGGAATGCAAAAATATCGCTCTGCAGGGGATTGCCAAGATTGTCGAGGACGGCAACCGGATGGCGGCGATACAGACGGGCGAGAATGCATTCTCCGCGTTGGCCAAGGAGAGCACGAAGGACATCGATTTCTACGAATACATGTATATGGGGGATGCGTCGCTGGATAATATAGATATGAGCTATCAACCCGCGAAGGTAGATATTCAATACACGCCTGCTCATGTCGAACACCATGTGACGGTGAACCCGCCAAAAATCCACTACCAGCGGGGGAAGCTGGATATTTATATGAAGCAGTATGCTTCGGTGGAATTTATCCCGCCCTCGATCGACACGAAAAGGTAATAACTATATCATGAAGCTATAGCTGCTTAACGGCTATAGCTCGTTTTGTATTTATCAAAAGAAAGGACGTTGTGATCAATGCTGCTAGAAACTGCCATGTTGGGGCAAATTGGCTATGAAGAAGAGGATATTGTTACGTTTGCTAATGGCATCCCGGGATTCGAAGGATGCCGTCAATATATTGTCATCCGACAGGATGCGGAGGAGCCCATCGCTTATTTGCAATCGGTGGAGGAAGCGCGGCTTCATTTTCTGATGATCGACCCGTTCTATGTATGTAAAAAATATGAGTTTAAACTCGAAGAAGCGGACTTGGCCGAGCTGGAGATAGGTTCCGAAGAGCAGGTTCAAGTATGGTCGATTGTCACGGCCCATGAGGATGTGCAGGAGACGACGCTCAACCTGCTGGCGCCGATAATTATTAATCAGTACACAAGGAAGGGGAAACAAATTATTCTGCATAGCTCCCCTTACCGGACGAAGCATAAATTATCCGAGATGATGGCCGCGGTCGGCGGCAGCGGGGGGGCGTAGTCGATGCTCGTACTTTCGAGAAAACCGGGGGAATCGATCATGATCGGAGATCAGATCGAGATTATAGTGCTTGGCACCGAGGGAGATGCGGTGAAGATCGGCGTCGCGGCACCCAAGCAGCAGCAAATATTGCGTAAGGAGATCTACTCGGCTCTGAAGGAATCGAATGAAGAAGCGTCGGGTGCCGTCGCTAATTTGGAAACATTGAAGAAGTTGTTGAAAAAATTGTAAGATCCTCGCGAAAAAAATCAAAATTGCTATAAACTTTAGCCCGGTCTAGTTCGATATATATAGTAGAGCGAGAAGGAGGATAGGGCGGCCGACCTAGCTCCTCCTCTTCTCATAATAAGCTGCTCCACAAGGATGTGGGGTTACGAACTTCAAGGAGGAAGAAACATGATTATCAACCACAATATTGCGGCGCTCAACACACACCGCCAATTGTCCATCAACACAGCTAACACGAACAAAAACATCGAGAAATTGTCTTCCGGTCTTCGCATCAACCGCGCTGGCGACGATGCTGCAGGTCTGGCAATCTCCGAAAAAATGCGCGGCCAAATCCGCGGTTTGGACCAAGCTAGCCGCAACGCTCAAGACGGCATCTCTTTGATCCAAACAGCTGAGGGCGCATTGAACGAAACTCACAGCATCTTGCAACGTATGCGCGAATTGGCTACTCAATCCGCGAACGGAACGAACACGGATACTGACCGTAACGCACTGCAAGACGAAATGAACCAATTGACTTCTGAAATCAACCGTATCGGCAATACGACTGAGTTCAATACTCAAAAGTTGTTGAACGGCGGTATTGGTTCTGCTGACGGTGCTAAGATTTCTAAAGCTACTAGTGCTAAGCTTACTTCAGACACAGCTGTTACTGCTCCATCTATTGCAGGAGGAAAAATTACAGTTGACGGCACAACTTTTGATCTAACTGGTGTAGATCTAAGTGATGGTGCAACAACCCCAGCTTTTAATGGAGCTAATGCTGTAGCAAACTTAGGAAATGTAACAGCTGGTGGAGTTAAGCTTTCTGATTTGGTTGATATAACTGAGTCAGGTGGGATTTTTACATTTACTGCAAAGTCTTCTGGAGCAACTAGCAATATAGAATTTGATTCGGCTGGTGCTACTGCTCTTGGAATCACAGGAACAAATCCCAAATCGAATACAGGGTTGCCAACAACTGTCGAACGACATGGTATTGAAGGCGGAACAGCATTAGGTGATGGTGGTACTTCTAACACTATTACCGCAAACTCTACTTTTAAAGTAACTGTAGGTAGCGAAAGTGCAGTAACTGTTACTTTAAAAGAAGGAAAAACGTATGACACTGCAAACGCTGATACCAATGTTGCAAAAGCAGCCGCACAAGATTTGATTAAAGATTTGAATGCTGCATTACAAGAAGCAGGGCTTTCAGATAAAGTAACTGCTTCACTTTCTGCAGATAATAAAGTTCAGTTTATTTCAGAAACCGGCAAGGATATTAAACTTGAAGAAGGAACTGGAGCAGTATTGAACGCTATTGGCGTTGATGCTGCTAATGATACGGTTGGAAATATCGAACAAGTCGTGGGACCTGGTGCACAAGGTTCTGGCTTCTCCACTAAATTCCAAATCGGTGCGAACTCTGGTCAATCGATGTCCTTGACAATCGGCGACATGCGTTCCGCAGCTCTTGGAATCACCGGTAATGCTGGTCAAGCTGGCTTTACTAAAGAAAATACGGTTACTAATGGCACTAACGATGTAAAAGCTGAAGCAGCTCTTGACATTTCCACTAAAGAAGGCGCTTCTGCTGCAATCAAAGTGCTTGATAGCGCAATTAATAAAGTATCCAGCGAGCGTTCCAAACTGGGTGCTGTTCAAAACCGTTTGGAGCATACGATCAACAACTTGGGAACTTCCTCCGAGAACTTGACGGCTGCTGAATCCCGTATCCGTGACGTTGATATGGCGAAAGAAATGATGGAGCAAACGAAAAACAATATCTTGGCTCAAGCTGCACAAGCTATGTTGGCGCAAGCGAACCAACAACCGCAAGGCGTTCTTCAATTGCTTCGTTAATCTTAACGGTTTACAAGAAGATCCTAGATTCCCTAGGATCTTTTTGTTTTCTTTAGAAGAAAACTAGATTAATTCTTATTTTTCACATTCCCCCTAAACTAAACCTCTCTTCCTTCCGATACTAATAGTAATAGATGCCAAGTGGAGGTCGGTATGATGGACATTTCGCTCAAGAATTCGGCAGGAGGAACGACGCCTCAATCCTATCCTGCATTCCCTAGCACGGCTAAGACCGCGGGTGACCGCGGCGAGATCAAGATGGTAGAGGCTACGGAAACATCGGCGGCGGCATTGGATAAAGAAGCGGCCAAGCAAGAATTGATGAAATCCGTCGATGCATTGAACAAGCTGATGCAGCCGAATAATACGCACTTAAGCTTCGTTCTTCATGAGAAATTGCATGAATACTACGTGCAAATTGTCGACAATAAGACGGAGGAAGTCGTAAAGGAAATTCCGTCCAAAAAGATTCTCGACATGGTTGCTGAGATGAAAAGCAAAATCGGATTACTAATCGATGAGAAAAGGTAGGTGGATTGAATGGCTAGTACGACAAGTTCAACCTCCATTCGCATGAGCGGATTGGTCTCCGGTCTGGATACGGATTCTATCGTCAAAAACTTGATGAAGGCGGAGAGTGCTCCGTTAAATAAATTGTTGCAAAAGAAACAAACCGAAGAATGGCAGCGCGACCAGTATAGAGAGATGAACGCTCTTTTATTAGATTTAAGAAGCGCTACGTCGAATATGAAGCTGCAAGGAACGTTTCAGAAAAAAGTAATGGCATCTAATGATGAATCTGTCGCTACGGCCAAACAGAAAGGATTTCCTTCCGCCTCTACTTATAATGTAAATGTAACGAAACTTCCGAAGGCGGCAGAGGCGGCATCCGTTAAATTCACTACCAAACTCGCAGATGGATCTGAGAAAATGGGAAAAGACTTCACTATTACTCTCAGCTCGGTTGACCCCAATGCATCAAGTGACCCGGATGATTCCGAAGATGGCGATACTACTTCTACTGTTGGACAACCGGTAGCAATTAAAATAAGTGCAGAAGATACGATTGCTGATGTCATAGCAAGAATTAACGCTGTTTCTGCACAGACTGGAATCAAAGCAAATTATCTTGAGGACGATAAATCAATTACTTTGACCAATAATGCAGCTGCTGGTAATTCGGCAATATACGTTGGCACAAGTGATCCTGACACTGCAAGTAAGCTTGGTATTATTAAGGGAAATACGGTTGATGGTTGGGATGAGGACTCAAATGTTTTTTCCAAGGCAGGAAAAGCTGCTGAACCAGGCAGTGTCAAAATCAACGGCATTACCTACAATGTCGCCAGCTCAACCTTTACTTTTGACGGAATTGAGTTTAACCTCAAAAAAGAGGGACTCGCAAAGATTAATGTGAAGCAAGACGAGGACGCCATTTTTAACGCTATTAAAACGTATGTAGACAAGTACAATGACGTCATAGATAAGCTAAACAGCAAAATCAGCGAAACCAAGTATAGAGATTATCAGCCTCTCCTGGATGAAGAGAAACAAGCGATGACCGACAAGCAGGTCGAGCAGTGGGAAGATAAGGCCAAGAGCGGCCTGCTGCGGCAGGACCCGATCCTCTCGGGGCTGCTCTCGCAAATGCGGACGGCGCTAAGCTCCGATGTCGCGGGGACCGGTGACGACAAGCACAATAACTTGAGCGAAATCGGAATTACGACGGGCTCCTATTATGAGAACGGGAAGCTGTATATCGACGAAACGAAGCTGCGTCAGGCGATATCCGAGAACGGTACGGCCGTGATGGATTTGTTTACAAAAACGAGCACGTCCACGGACTCCGCAACTAAATATAGCGAAAGCGGACTGGCGCAGCGTCTATACGATCAGATTAATAATGCCATGACCAAGATCACGGATAAAGCGGGGAGCGCCGCTGCGTTAACGGATAATAGCGTATTGGGTAAGGACTTGACGAGTATTGCCAAACAAATTTCAGACTGGCAAGCTCGGCTGCAGGACATCGAGGACCGTTATTGGAAGAAGTTTACCGCGATGGAGACGGCAATGAGCAAGGCAAATTCCCAAAGCAGTTGGCTGACGCAACAGTTAGGATAAACGAGCTAAGAAATATAAGGGGCGATCAATCATGATTACAGCTGCTCAGAAATATCAAAACAATCAAGTGACTACGGCGACTCCTGGAGAATTGACTCTCATGCTCTACAACGGGGCAATCAAGTTTATTAAGCAGGCCAGGTCGTCTCTGGCGGAGAAACAATGGGAGAAGGCGAACCAGTCGAGTCTGCGCGTACAGGATATTATTAGCGAGCTTATGATTACGTTAGACCGCTCTTACCCCATCTCGGAGCAGTTAATGCTAATGTACGATTATATGAACCGCCGGATGATAGAAGCTAATATCCAAAAGGACGAATCGATTCTGGATGAGATGGAAGGGCTGTTCGTACAGTTCCGGGACACTTGGAAGGAAGCTATTCTTTTATCCAAACAAAAAGCGTAGAAGGAGAGGAGACTTTTGACCGCAACTTTTGCCTCTCCGGATACATTGTTGAATGAATTGCTGGAATGCACTTTGCAGCTGCAGAAACGATTGTTGGAGGATGCCGAACCGGAGGAATGGAACGATCTTCTGGAGCATCGCCAGAGTGTCATAGAGCGTCTTGACGAGCTGCTTGGAGCGGGAATCGCCTTTTCGGAGGAACAGAAGATTCGCTACCTTCAACCGGCGGCTGAGGCCGACAGGAACATTTTGTCTATGATGACCCGTAAGAAAATGAAGCTGGGGGCCGACATGGCCAATCTGCAGAAGAGCAAGACGGTACATGATCAGTATGGCGGATACGGCAGCTCGCCTTCTGCGTATGGTGCATTTTTTGATAAACGCAAATGAGTAAGGCGTAAGTTTCGTCAAAAAGAAATGAAAAATCCCTCTTGTGAATAAAACGAGAGGGATTTTTGTAGTTTTGCACAAAACATGTGGACAATGTGCATAACTTTGTGGATAAGTCGGTGGAAAATGTCGAAAAACCGCGCAGCCATGCGGTTTTTCTTTGTGCATACATTATTAACGGGATGTTAATACTCGAATTTTCAAAATATTTTGCTAACATGCGTGGATATAATTGACATCCGAGAGGGAGGGGTGATATATTCGAATTGTGAGTACGCTCTCACAGTTATTTGATAATGAAGGGAATGTTTTACATGCAAGGTAAAGTGAAATGGTTTAACGCAGAAAAAGGATACGGTTTCATTGAGCGTGAAGACGGCGGAGACGTATTTGTGCACTTCTCGGCCATTCAAACCGAAGGATTCAAAACGCTGGAAGAAGGCCAAGCGGTTGAATTCGATATCGTGGAAGGCGCACGCGGTCCACAAGCGGCTAACGTTATCAAGCTATAATCATCCGGTCCCAAGCGGCCTTGCATAGATGGTTATCGATTACAATTAGCAGCGACGGCACCTTGGAGAGATCCAAGGTGTTTTTTTGTATTCAGAAGTTCCTGGCAGCCATGAAGGATTAATGGAAAACGAAGCGGCTGGACAAGAGTGCCAACAGCGGGCAGCCCGCGAGTGCCGTGGCATTTGTCACAACTTCACTAAATTGTTAGAAAATTTTGAAAAATTGTCGAGAAACATGAAGGATTTTTGAAGGTCGATGTGGAATATAGTATACTAGGTATATGAAAGGAGGAGAAGTACAATGAAATTCAACATTCGCGGAGAACGCATCGAGGTTACCGAGGCATTAAAAGTATATGTTGAGAAAAAGCTGAGCAAGCTGGAAAGGTACTTTGAAGCTCCCCCTACAACCGAAGCTTACGTCACTTTAAATGTGGTGAAAGGCTTGCAATCCGTCGAGGTGACGATCCCGCTGACCGGCGTCATGCTGAGAGCGGAGGAAAAAAGCAACGATATGTACGCATCCATCGACCTTGTGATCGATAAACTGGAGCGGCAAATCCGCAAACATAAAACAAGGGTGAACCGCAAGATCCGTCAAGAAGGCGGAGTCAAGGATATGTTCAGAATGGACACGCCGGTGCTGGCCGAGGACGAGGACGATTATGAACTCGTGAGAACCAAGCAGTTTACGCTGAAGCCGATGGATATCGACGAAGCGATCCTTCAAATGAATATGGTTGGCCACAGTTTCTTTGTATTCGCGAACTCCAATACGGAACAGGTCAATGTAGTATATAAACGCAATGACGGTAAATACGGCTTGATCGAGCCGGCCAGATAATGGACGAATATCCGGGAGCTTGCCTGAAAAGGCAGGCTCTCTTCACGTATAAAGGAAAACATATGGCGTCATGATAATAATTGGACGCCCCCGCGGTTCTTGCGACTCGTGCCGCAAACTGCTACAATTTAAGGCAAACCGTTCTTAAAAAAGGGAGATGGGCCCATGTTAGGACTCGTTAAGAAAATATTTGGCGATTCAAACGAGCGTGAAGTGAAACGGCTGTGGAAAACGGTCGATGCGATTAATCAGCTGGAACCGTCTATCGAGGTCTTGTCCGATGAGGAATTGAAGAACAAGACGGTCGAATTCCGTCAACGTTTGGAAAACGGAGAAGATCTGGACGATCTGCTTCCAGAGGCGTTCGCCGTCGTGCGTGAGGCATCCAAGCGGGTGCTTGGCAAACGCCATTATGATGTACAGCTGATCGGGGGCATGGTGCTTCACGAAGGCCGTATCGCGGAGATGAGAACCGGGGAAGGGAAAACCCTGGTCGGCACCTTGCCGGTCTATCTGAACGCGCTGCTCGGCAAAGGCGTGCATGTAGTCACGGTCAATGATTATTTGGCTCAGCGGGACAGTGCGGAGATGGGCAGGATCTACGAATTTCTCGGCATGACCGTCGGCGTGAACCTGAATTCTCTGGAGCATGGACAGAAGCAGCATGCTTACGCGTGCGACGTTACCTACGGAACGAACAATGAGTTCGGCTTCGACTATTTGCGCGACAACATGGTCGTCTACAAAGAGCAGATGGTACAGCGGCCGCTGTATTTCGCCGTCATTGACGAGGTGGACTCGATCCTGGTGGATGAGGCCAGAACGCCGCTGATCATTTCCGGACAAGCCGCCAAGTCGACCGACCTGTATTATATGGCCGACCGCTTCGTCAGCAGATTGAAGGAAGAGGAAGATTATACGGTCGATGTGAAAATGCGTTCCGTCGCCTTGACGGAAGATGGGGTTGCGAAGGCGGAACAAACATTCGGCATCGAAAACTTGTTCGACCATGCGAATGTAACGTTAAACCATCATGTGACCCAGGCATTGAAAGCCCATGTCATTATGAAACGCGACGTGGATTATGTCGTTCAGGATAATGAAATCATTATCGTCGACGAATTTACCGGCCGTTTGATGACGGGCCGCCGCTATAGCGAAGGGCTGCACCAGGCGATCGAGGCCAAAGAGCGTCTTGAGGTGCAGAACGAGTCGATGACGCTGGCGACCATTACGTTCCAGAACTATTTCCGGATGTACCGCAAGCTGTCGGGGATGACCGGTACGGCCAAAACCGAGGAAGAAGAATTCAAGAAAATTTACGGACTGGAAGTAATCGTCGTACCGACGAACCGCCCGATGATTCGCCAGGACTTGCCGGATGTCGTGTACAAATCGGTGAACAGCAAATTCCGTGCGGTTGTGGAAGAAATCGTCAAGCGCCATCAGGAGAAACAGCCGGTGCTGGTCGGTACCGTATCGATCGAGAACTCGGAGCGGCTCTCCGAGATGCTGAAGAAGAAAGGCGTCCAGCATAAGGTGCTGAATGCGAAATACCATGCGGAGGAAGCGGAGATCGTATCCCGTGCCGGTCAGGCGGGCTCCGTTACGATTGCCACCAACATGGCGGGACGCGGTACCGATATTATGCTCGGCGAAGGAGTTGCAGAGACCGGCGGGCTGCATATTATAGGTACGGAGCGGCATGAAAGCCGCCGGATCGATAACCAGCTGCGCGGCCGTGCGGGACGTCAAGGCGACCCGGGTTCTTCCCAATTCTATCTGTCGATGGAAGATGAGCTGATGCGCCGTTTCGGTGCGGAGAATATCATGGGTATGATGGATCGTCTCGGTTTCGAGGAAGATCAGCCGATCGAGAGCAAGCTGATCACCCGTGCCGTCGAATCCGCCCAGAAGCGGGTAGAAGGCAATAACTTCGACGTGCGGAAGGTCGTCCTTCAATATGACGACGTTATGAACCAGCAGCGTGAAATTATTTACAAGCAGCGCCGCGAGGTGCTGGAGTCCGATAATATCCGCGACATTACGCTCGGCATGATTATGCCTGTTGTCGAACGGATCGTCGAAGCACACTGCCCGGCCGATCTGGTTCCGGAAGAATGGGATTTGCAGGCGATCGTCGACTATGCCAACTCCACCTTCCTGCATGAGGGACAGATTACGGCGGAAGAGCTGTGGGGCAAGGAGAAGGAAGAGATCGCCCAATACATCAAGGATGCCGTACAGCGCATTTATGAAGAGCGCGAGAAAACGATCGGCGAAGAATTCATGCGCGAGTTCGAAAAGGTTGTCGTGCTGCGTGCGGTAGACTCCAAGTGGATGGACCATATCGATGCGATGGATCAGCTGCGCCAAGGGATTCACTTGCGTGCCTACGGCGGGACGGACCCTCTGCGCGAATACCAGTTTGAAGGCTTTGAGATGTTCCAGGAGATGATTCAGAGCATCCAGGAGGAAGTGGCTACGTACATTATGAAAGCCCACGTAGAAACGAATCTCGAGCGTCAGCCGGTGATCGAAGCGGATGCTGTCATTACGGACGGCGAGCCTGCGCCGAAGAAGCCGGTCGTGAACGATGAAGACCGGGTCGGACGCAACGACTTGTGCCCATGCGGCAGCGGCAAGAAGTATAAGCAATGTCATGGCGTTCAATAAGAACGGCATTGGAATAAAAGGATGAGCAGAGAAAGGGACGCCGGAATGATCCGGCCCCTTTTTTTGAACAATGAACTAATCTTGCAACGGGAAAATGAGGAGCGTGCTATCGGTGATGTTGGATCCAGAAGTGAAACAGGATTTACGAGAAACGGCCAAGAGATTGGCTGAGCTTAGGGGGTCTCTTTGACTTAGATCTGAAGCTCGAGCAAATCGCCAACTATGAGGAGAAAATGGCGGCTCCCGATTTTTGGGACGATAATGAGCAGGCTCAGAAATTGATCGGAGAGATGAATGCGATCAAAGGCAGTGTCGATGAGTTCCAGGCGCTTTCTTCCGAGTACGAAGATTTGGAAGTTATGGTGGAGCTGATGCAGGAGGATGAGGACGACAGCATGGCGGCCGACATCAAGCAGGGGATTTCGGCGCTGGTTGCCAAGCTGGAGAGCTTCGAGCTGCAGCTGCTGCTCAGTCAGCCTTACGACAAGCTGAACGCGATCCTGGAGCTTCACCCGGGAGCGGGCGGCACCGAATCCCAGGATTGGGCGGAGATGCTGCTGCGCATGTACCGCCGCTGGGCCGAGAAGCGTGACTTCAAAGTCGAGGTGCTCGATTACCTGCCGGGCGATGAAGCGGGCGTGAAGAGCGTTACGCTGCTGATTAAGGGGTACAATGCTTACGGCTATTTGAAGGCGGAGAAGGGCGTTCACCGGCTCGTACGGATCTCTCCGTTCGATGCCTCCGGAAGACGGCATACATCCTTTGTTTCCTGCGATGTGATGCCGGAGATCGACGACGATGTCGAAGTGGAAATCCGTACGGAGGATTTGAAGGTCGACACGTACCGTTCCAGCGGCGCGGGCGGCCAGCATATTAACACGACGGACTCCGCGGTGCGGATCACCCATATTCCTACGGGAGTCGTCGTAAGCTGCCAGACGGAGCGCTCCCAGATCAAAAACCGCGAGCGGGCGATGAAGATGCTCCGGTCGAAGCTGTATGAGAAGAAGATCGAGGAACAGATGAAGCAGCTGGCCGAAATCCGCGGCGAAGTATCCGATATCGCTTGGGGCAGCCAGATCCGCTCATATGTATTCCATCCTTACAGCATGGTCAAGGATCACCGGACATCGGCCGAGACGGGCAACGTCGGCGCGGTCATGGACGGCGACTTGGATATGTTCATCGACGCATACCTGAGACTGCAGATCAAATCGGACGCGGCGGAGTAAATTCCGGCCTCGTTCTGATAAATACCAACCATCAAGCAAATCCTACACATCATACCAAGTCATCACCAAAGCGGCCGACGGGAGGCGATAAGCTGACCGCAGCCTGCCGCATACGTGGATGGGCGGTAGCGACGGGTAGGATTTTTTTGTGCGGTTACGGAAGCATTGGCGAGAATGCACTGCACTTGGAACGGAGGGAATCATCATGCGCAGCAAAAAGAAAAAGCCGAGATCTCCTGCGGTCCGCAAGCTCGGGCCGGGTCATCGGGCGATGGAATATATACTTCTGGCTGCAGGGTCGCTGCTTATCGCCCTCAGCTTCAATATGTTTTTGAATCCGAATCAGGTCGCTTCCGGCGGCGTGTCGGGGATCAGTATTATTGTTCGGGAATTGTTCGCCATCGAGCCGGCGCTCACTCAGTGGGCGCTCAATATTCCTTTATTTTTGCTGGGAACCTGGTTTCTCGGCAAACAGTTCGGGCTCAAGACGGCCATCGGCTCGGTGCTGCTGCCGCTGCTGGTACTGCTGACCCGCAATCTTCCGCCGATGACAGATAATTTGCTGCTGGCCAGCATTTATGGAGGCATCTTGATCGGCGTCGGGCTCGGGCTCGTATTTAAAGGCAAGGGCTCGACCGGCGGGCTCGATTTGGCGGCACAGATGATCCACAAGCTGACGGGACTGAGCCTCGGATTATGCGTAGCGATGCTGGACGGCCTGGTCATTTTGACGGCGGGCATCGTGCTGTCTCCGGAAAAAGCGCTGTATGCGCTAATCGGCCTGTTCGTCACCAGCAAGACGATTAACGTCGTGCAGCTCGGGCTCAGCTATTCGAAGGTAGCCTTCATCATTTCGGCGCAGACGGAGCCGATCCGCGAGGCGATTCTGCATGAGCTGGACCGGGGATTGACGCAGCTGAACGCGACCGGAGGGTATACGGGGGAGAACCGGACGGTGCTGATGGTCGTTGTCGGCCAGAGCGAGGTGAGCCGGCTCAAGGCGCTGGTCAAATCGATCGACCCCGGCGCTTTCGTCATCTTGAGCGATACGAACGAGGTGCTCGGGGAAGGATTCAAAATTCATGGAGCGATATAGCAAGAAAGGCATTGAAATATCGCTTGGAATTAGGTACCATTTGGTTCGTATGATGTCAAGTAAGGAAGTCGTTTTCCGGTTGGCGGCTATTAGACCGGGCTCCGGCCCGGAAGAGCTCGGGAACGGAGGCTCGAACCTGTTTTTATTCAGCCTGAGCCGCATTTCGAAGCGGGGCGGGAGACAGGGCCCGAGCCGCGCCGCAGCGGCGGACAAGCCGGATAGATAAAGAAAATATGCATTGAATTATTATACTATAGAATGTATAATAATACATAGTTTTTCATGTGGAGGGAACGGATATGTCTAATAAGCTAAGAGCGGCAATTATCGGTGCAACGGGATACGGCGGAGTGGAGTTGATCAGGCTGCTGCTGGCGCATCCGAATGTGGAAATTTCCCAGGTGATTTCTTCATCCAGCGCGGGCACGCCGATTGCGGACGGCTATCCCCATTTGAATGAAATTATGGTCGGCACGCTGGACGGCATCGATGTCGAGCAGATGAAACAGAAATCGGACGTCGTGTTTCTCGCCACGCCTCACGGCGTAGCGGCGGCGCTTGCGCCGAAGCTGGTGGACGCGGGGCTGAAGGTCATCGACATTTCCGGCGATTTCCGTCTGAAGTCCGGTGAAGTATACGAGAAGTGGTATAAGCATAAACCGGCCGATCCGGCTTATGTTGAGAAAGCGGTGTACGGCTTGTCCGAGGTGTTCGGAGAAGAAGTCCGCGGGGCGGAATTCATCTCCAATCCGGGCTGCTTCCCTACGGCGACGCTGCTCGGATTGATTCCGCTGGTGAATAAAGGCTGGGCGGATTTGTCTTCGATTATTATCGACGCGAAGACCGGCGTATCGGGAGCGGGAAGGGGCCTTAGCCTGACCCATCATTATTCCGAAATCAACGAGAATTTCCTGGCTTATAAAGTAAACAAACATCAGCATACGCCGGAGATCGAGCAGGCGCTCGGACGCATTGCCGGAGAAGACGTCGTCGTTACGTTTACCACGCATTTGGCTCCGATGACGCGCGGGATTTTGTCCACGATCTATGTTAAGCTGAATGGGACGCATACTGAGGACGAAGTGATCGAAATGTACCGTCAATATTATGAGGGCCGCCGCTTCGTAAGGATTCGCGCTCAAGGCAAATGGCCGGCGACGAAAGAAGTATGGGGTTCCAACTACTGCGACATTGGGTTCTCGCTCGACGAGCGCACAGGCCGATTGACGATCGTTTCGGTGATCGACAATGTGGTCAAAGGGGCGGCCGGTCAGGCCATCCAAAACTTGAATTTGATGATGGGCTGGGAGGAAACGACCGGTTTGGCGATTTTCACGCCGGTATATCCGTAAAGAAGCCATGGGTGAGGAGAAGATGAAGGTGAAGGATCAATTTACAGTCGTGCCGGAGGGCTCGATTACGACGCCGCAGGGGTTTCGCGCGGGAGGCTTGCACTGCGGTCTGAAGAAAACGAATCGCTTCGATCTGGGCGTGATCGTCTGCGAGGTTCCGGCGAACGCGGCGGGCGTCTACACGCTGAATGCATTCCAAGCGGCGCCGCTGCGCGTGACGCAGGACAGCATCGCCGTCGACGGCAAGCTGCAGGCGATGCTCGTGAACAGCGGCAACGCCAACGCGTGCACGGGCCAGCAGGGCGAGGACGACGCGCGTTCGATGCGCGCGGCCGCAGCCAAGGCCTTCGGCGTAGCGGAGCACCACGTCGGCGTCACGTCGACGGGCGTGATCGGCGAGCTGCTGCCGATGCCCAAAGTATTGGGCGGCATCGAGAAGCTGCCGGCCGAGGTTAAGGCCGATGGCGGCGAAGACTTCTGCCAGGCGATCCTGACGACGGACCTCGTGCAGAAGATGACCTGCGTCCGTCTGTCGGTAGGCGGCAAGACGGTCCATATCGCCGGCGCGGCCAAAGGCTCCGGCATGATCCACCCGAACATGGCGACGATGCTCGGCTTCATGACGACGGATGCCAACATCGACAGCGCTCAGCTGCAGAAGCTGCTCGGCGGAGTTACGGACTCCACCTTCAATATGATTACGGTTGACGGCGATACGAGCACGAACGACATGGTCGTCGTGATGGCGAGCGGTCTGGCCGGCAACGATAGCCTGACGCCAGCTCACGAGGATTGGGCCGCGTTCGAAGCGGGCTTCCGGTTCGTCGGCGAATACTTGGCCAAGGCGATTGCCCGCGACGGCGAAGGCGCGACGAAGCTGATCGAGGTCAACGTAGCGGGAGCGCAGTCGCAAGAGGCGGCCCGCGCGATTGCCAAGACGGTCGTCGGCTCGAGCCTGGTGAAATCGGCATGCTTCGGAGCCGATGCGAACTGGGGCCGGATCATCGCGGCCGTGGGCCGCGCAGGCCAGCCCGTAAACACGGAAACGGTCGATGTTCGCATGGGCGATATCTCCGTATTGGAGCAGTCCCGCCCGGTCCGGTTCGACGAAGAACGCGCCGCCGAGTATTTGAAGGGCGAGCTCGTGCAAATTCACGTCAACCTGCATATGGGCAGCGAAACGGCTACGGCTTGGGGCTGCGACCTCACCTATGATTATGTACGCATTAACGCCGCTTACCGGACATAAACAACGCGCTTTCTCGCGCATAAACCGGCTGACGAATGGCCGAATAAAAAGTAAGGGGAACGAAGCATGAGTGCGATGTGTTTTGTGATGAAATGCGGCGGCAGCACGCTGGCGGCTTTGCCGGATTCATTTTTCAAAGATATGAAGCTGCTCCAGGATGAAGCGATTATTCCGGTCATTGTTCACGGCGGCGGGCCCGCCATCTCGTCCACGCTGGAGAAGCTCGGAATCGAGACGGAATTCGTGAACGGTCTGCGCCGGACGAACGAGGCGGTATTGGATGTCGTGGAGATGGTGCTGTCGGGCCAGATCAACAAGGAGATCGTCCGCAAAATTCAGCTGTCCGGCGCGCGCGCGATGGGGCTGTCCGGCGTGGACGGCCATTTGATTCAGGCCGAACCGGTAGCCAATAGCAACGAAGTCGGGCTGGTCGGAGATGTGACGCATGTTAACGCCGAGCTGATCCAGGGCATCGTGAAAATGGGCTATATGCCCGTTATTGCGCCGGTCGGCCTCGGGGCGGACGGAGGACAGCGATACAACATCAACGCGGATACGGCGGCAGGCGCGGTAGCGTCGCATTTGGGCGTCGAACGGATGATCGTCGTTACCGACGTTCCGGGCATCATGAACGGCGAGAAGCAGGTGCTGCCGTCCGTTACCGTGAAGCAAATCGATGAGATGATCGCGAGCGGGGAAATTTACGGAGGCATGATTCCTAAAGTACGCGCGGCGGTGCAGTGCATCCAGGGGAAAGTTCGCGAAGTGATTATCGTTAACGGCTCGGAGCCCGAGGTGCTGAGCAAGGTGATCAAGGGCGCCGCGATCGGAACGCGAATCGTAAAATAGACCGGTAACCATTGCCGCAGGGCAACCATTTTAACCAAAGGAGTGATTCAGCATGGGAGAAGGAGCTCAATCGTTATTTCCGAATTACGGGCGGTACCCGCTAGCATTTGTGAAGGGGGAAGGCAGCCGTCTGTGGGACGAGAACGGAAAGGAATACTTGGACCTGATGTGCGGTCTGGCCGTAACGAACCTCGGTCATGCGCCCAAGCAGGTGAAGGAGCGCCTGAAGGATCAGGTGGACCAGCTGTGGCATACGAGCAACCTGTTTCATATTCCGAATCAGGAAAAGCTCGCCAAGCTGCTGACCGATAACAGCTGCGGCGACGCCGTTTTCTTCTGCAACAGCGGTGCGGAGGCGAACGAAGCGGCAATCAAGCTGGCCCGCCGTTATTTCAGTAAAGTGCTGGGCAAGCCGGAGCAGTACGAAATCATCACCTTCCATCTGTCCTTCCATGGACGTACGCTGGCTACGCTGACAGCGACCGGACAGGATAAAGTGAAGGAAGGCTTCTCGCCGCTGCCTGAAGGCTTCGTATACGCTCCGTATAACGACGCGGAGGCGCTCGAGAAGACGATCGGACCGAAAACCTGCGCGATCATGCTGGAGATGGTGCAAGGGGAAGGCGGCGTAAACCGCGCGGAGCCTGCATTCGTCAAGAAAGTGGCGGAGCTGTGCGAGCAGCATGGACTGCTGCTGATTATCGACGAAATTCAAACCGGTGTCGGCCGTACGGGCAAAATGTTCGCTTACGAGCATTACGGCGTGGAGCCGGACATTTTTACCTTGGCGAAGGGGCTTGGAAGCGGCATGCCGATCGGCGCCATGGTAGGCAAGGAGAAGCTGCGCACGGCGTTCTCAGCCGGAAGCCACGGCTCCACCTTCGGAGGCAACTACTTGTCTACCGCTGCCGGGATCGCAACGATGGAAACGATGCTGGCGGAGAAGCTGCCTGAGCGCGCCGCCGAGCTCGGCGATTATATCGTAAGCACGCTGTCGGAGAAGCTGAAGGACAACCCGCTGGTGAAGGAAGTGCGCGGACTCGGCATGCTGATCGGCATTGAATGCGCGCAGCCGGTGGCCGACCTGATTGCGGCGATCCAGGATCAAGCGGTGCTCGTCGTATCCGCCGGCCCGAATGTCATTCGCCTGGCGCCGAGCCTCTTGATCTCCAAGGAAGATTTGGACCGCGGTCTGGACGTGGTCTGCACGGTGCTGAGCAAACAAGCGGCTGCCGCCGTTTAGGCGGCATCAATCAGCCGGAGAGGCGCGCCGCATGACCATAGGCGGGCGCAGTAACCGCGGCGATCCAAGCGAACCAAACCAGACCGGACCGGACGATAACCGGTTCAACATAAGCATAAGCATCGATTTCGAGGAAGGAGCGAGTACATTGGCAGGAACTAAGCAGCCTGTGTCTATCGATTTGAGAGGTCGGGATTTTCTGGCCATCGCCGATTACACACCGGAAGAGCTTCAATATTTGATCGATTTGGCCATTGAGCTGAAAAGAAAGCAAAAGGCGGGAGAAGTATACCAGCCGCTGAAAGGCAAAACGCTCGGTATGATTTTTGAAAAGGCGTCGACCCGTACGCGCGTATCGTTCGAAGTCGGAATGTACCAATTGGGCGGTCATGCGCTATTTTTGAGCAAAAACGATTTGCAAATCGGACGCGGGGAACCGATCTGGGATACGGCGCAGGTGATGTCGCGTTATTTGGACGGCATTATGATCCGTACTTATGAGCACCGCAAAGTGATCGACCTGGCTAGAGGCGCCACCGTGCCTGTGATCAACGGACTGACGGACCGCTCTCATCCGTGCCAGGCTTTGGCCGACTACCAGACGATTCTGGAGCATAAGGGCCGTCTGCGCGGCTTGAAGGTAGCTTACATCGGGGACGGCAACAATATGGTGCATTCGCTCATGATGGCCGCTGCGAAGCTCGGTGTCGATTTTGCTTCCGCTTCGCCGGTAGGCTACGAGCCCGACAAGGGGATCGTCGAGTCGACCAAGGAAGTGGCCGGACAGAACGGCGCCAAGCTGTACGTAGGCAATGATCCGAAGGAAGCGATCGCCGACGCCGATGTCGTCTACACGGACGTATGGGCGAGCATGGGCTTCGAGGCCGAGCAGAAGGAACGCGAGATTGCGTTCAAAAACTTCCAGGTCAATGAAGAGCTGACGCGCTATGCGAAAAAAGACTATCTGTTCATGCACTGCCTGCCGGCGCACCGCGGCGAAGAAGTAAGCGAAGGCGTCATCGACGGCGAGCATTCCATCATCTTCGATCAGGCGGAAAACCGTCTGCACGCGCAAAAAGCCATTATGGCAGCAACTATGTAAATTCGATTTGGATAAAGGAGACCGGGGAAACATGGCAAAGCAAAAAATCGTACTGGCCTATTCGGGCGGTTTGGATACATCGATCATTTTGAAATGGTTAAAAGAAACGTATGACGCGGAAATTATCGCGTTCACGGCCGATATCGGGCAAAAGGAAGAGCTGGACGGTCTTGAAGCGAAAGCTCTCGCTACCGGCGCATCCAAAATCTATATCGACGATCTGCGCGACGAGTTCGCCAAAGACTTCATCTTCCCGATGTTCCAAGCGGGAGCTTTGTACGAAGGCCAGTATTTGCTGGGCACGAGCATCGCCCGTCCGCTGATCGCCCAGCGTATGGTCGAGATCGCCCGCAAAGAGGGCGCTACAGCTATCGCACATGGCGCTACAGGCAAAGGAAACGACCAAGTGCGCTTTGAGCTGACGGTAGCGGCGCTCGCTCCTGAGCTTGACGTGATTGCGCCTTGGCGTCTGGATGAGTTCCGCGACACGTTCCCGGGACGCGCGGAAATGATCGCCTATGCCGAGAAGCACGGCATTCCGGTAACCGCTTCGGCGGCGAAGCCTTATTCCACGGACCGCAACCTGCTGCACATCAGCTTCGAGAGCGGCATGCTGGAAGATCCTTGGTTCGATCCGAGCGCGACGTCGAACAAAGATATGTTCGTGCTCAGCGTAGACCCTGAGGACGCTCCGGATCAAGCGGAATACGTGGAATTGAACTTTGAAAAAGGGAACTGCGTCGGCTTGAACGGCGACCTGATGAACCCGCTGCAGGTCATGGAGCGTCTGAACGAGCTCGGCGGCAAGCACGGCATCGGCCGCGTCGACATGGTAGAGAACCGCTTCGTCGGCATGAAGAGCCGCGGCGTGTACGAGACTCCGGGCGGAACGATCCTGTTCACGGCGCACCGCAAGATGGAGTCGCTGACGATGGACCGCGAGGTTATGAGTCTTCGCGATTCCCTGATCTCCCGTTACGCTACGCTCGTATACAACGGCTTCTGGTTCGCTCCGGAGCGTCTGGCTCTGCAAGCGCTCGTGGACGAAAGCCAGAAAAACGTAACCGGCACCGTGCGCTTGAAGCTGTACAAAGGCAATGTGATCGGCGCCGGCGTACAAAGCCCTGTGAGCTTGTACAACCCGGATATCGCCACGATGGAAGCCGATCCGACGCAAGCGTACAACCAAGGCGACGCCACCGGATTTATCCGTTTGAATGCGCTGCGTTTGAAAGTATCCTCCGGCGTTCAGCAAAACGCCAAAAAATAATACGTTCCGAAAGGCGGCTTACATAAGCGGTCTGACGGCGGAGCGGGCTTCTCTACGGACGGTTGACTCCACAGGGAAGCCCTGCATCGCGTTTACAGCCAAGAGAGGTTTAGAAAGGGGCAATCGCCGTGTCAAAGCTTTGGGGTGGACGATTTACGAAAAAAACGGATCAGCTGGTGGAAGAATATACGGCTTCCATTCTGTTCGATAAAGAGCTGGCCGAAGAAGATATTCAAGGCAGTCTTGCGCATGTCACGATGCTCGGCAAATGCGGGATTTTGCCGCTGGACGATGTGGAGAAAATCAAGGACGGCCTGCTTCATGTGCAGGGGATGATCCGCCGCGGCGAACTGGAGTTCTCCGTGAGCGACGAAGATATTCATATGAATATCGAGAAAGCGCTGATCGACGAGGTAGGCCCTGTCGGCGGCAAGCTGCATACCGGACGCAGCCGCAACGACCAGGTGGCGACGGATATGCATCTGTATTTGCGCAAGCGGGTCGTTGAGTTCGTCGGCTTGCTGAACAAGCTGCAGGAAGCGCTGATCGGGCAAGCGAAGCAAAATTTGGAGACGATCGTGCCGGGCTATACGCATTTGCAGCGCGCGCAGCCGATTTTGTTCGCCCATCATTTGATGGCTTACGTATCGATGTTCCAGCGCGATATCGAGCGGCTGCAGGATAGCTACAAGCGGATCAACGTGCTGCCTCTCGGAGCGGGAGCTTTGGCGGGGACGACGTTCCCGATCGACCGTCATTTCGTCGCCGGGCAGCTCGGGTTCGACGGCGTGTACGAGAATTCGCTCGATGCGGTCAGCGACCGCGACTTTATTATCGAGTTTCTGTCCAACGCGTCGATGATCATGATGCACTTGTCGCGGCTCAGCGAGGAGTTTATTCTATGGTCCAGCACCGAGTTTCATTTTATTGAGCTCGACGATGCATTCTGTACGGGCAGCAGCATTATGCCGCAGAAGAAAAATCCGGACGTGCCGGAGCTGGTTCGCGGTAAAACGGGCCGCGTCTACGGCAATCTGGTCGGTCTCTTGACCGTGCTCAAGTCGCTGCCGCTTGCCTACAACAAGGACATGCAGGAAGATAAGGAAGGCATGTTCGATACCGTGCGCACGCTGCAGGGCGCGCTTCAGCTGTACGCCCCGATGGTCAGCACGATGAAGGTGAACAAGGAGCGTATGCGTCGGGCGGTCAATCAGGATTTCTCGAACGCTACGGATATCGCCGACTATTTGGTCAACAAAGGGCTGCCGTTCCGTCAAGCGCATGAGGTGATCGGCAAGACGGTACTGTACTGCATCCAGAACGGCAAATTCCTGCTGGATTTGACGCTGGACGAGTTCCATCAATTTTCCAAGCTGTTCGAGCAGGACATCTACAAGGTGCTGCAGCCGGAGCAAGTGGTAAACGCCCGCAACGTTTACGGCGGAACGGCAAGCAATCAGGTGAGCGAAGCGATTGCGCGCGCTGAGGTTGTGTTCAATAAAACAAACGAATGGTTTGAGCAGTATTACAGCAAGAGCCACTAAACCTTTAAAAGGACCCGTTTCCGCAAAAGCGTTGCTTTGACGGAAGCGGGTTTTTGTATTGGCAGCGCATGAATATAAAAAAAATTTTAGATTCGAAACAATAGGTGCTTAATTTGCGTCTAAACCTCTGTAATAAATTCCAATTTATGGAGGTAACGATGAAAAAGAAACGCTATCCTTTACATGTGTTTACGGCACTGCTTACCTTATTGTTTCTAGGCACTTTATTGCCTGGGGTAAAAGCGGAGGCATCCGACGTTCAAGTGAACAGCTTGAGTCAGGCATTAAACTTTGCAACCCGGTATGTGGAGACCAAGTATCCTTACACTAAGGGAGAAACGATCGTTGAAGATTATCGTGAAATCGACAGAAGCGATGGGAAGTCGTATAACGTTTTTTTCAAACGTGTCATTCAAGGAACGGAATTTCCGGACAATAACATATTTCTAAGCATTGATACTTCAGGTAAAATTATGATGGAACAGATCAATTGGGATCGGAAATTGCAGCTCCCGTCATCAGGAGCGAAGATTTCAGAGGAAGCGGCTAAAGATGCATTTTTGAAGCAAATACAACCCCTCATTAGCTACAGAACTTCTGGCCAAGCGAGTCGAGGGGAAGCAAAGCAGCGTTATCTAGAGTACTGGATCAACCAGGATAATCGTATTGATGCTGAAACCGGTCAATTGCTCGGAGAGAAATCCGCAACCGCAGGTGAACCAGCCGCCATGAAAAAAGCGGAACCGCTCGAAACTCAAGGCACTCTCAAGACACAAACCGCCTCTTCAGCGAAGCCGCTTATTACTAAAGACGATGCGCTTCAGCGCGCCCTGTTGATGGTTAAGCCTCCACGTGGAGCCGGAGCTCCCAATATCTATACAAATGATGGAGGTATAAACGACTTTTTAAACGGACCTTTTTGGAATGTATTCTGGTCGTATTCTTCAAAGACATTTGAAACCGGGTATTGTCCCGCCAGAGTACAGTTGCAGCAAAGCACAGGTTTGCTTGTTGATTACTACAACGACTGCCCTATTGAAGGCGGCAGAGAAGTGAGCGAGAAAGAAGCGAAGCAGAAAGCATCTGACTTTATCAATCAGTTTGCATCGGATTACACTCAGGGTCTGGTGTTAAGCGACGTCCGCCTGGAAGCAAGCACGATTTCTTCGTTAGGAGGGGCTAGTCATTATACTTTCTTTTTTTTAAAACATACTAATGGGGGGACGGAACGCGGATCAATTGTGGTAAGTATTGATAAAGCTTCAGGAGAAGTGGCTTATTATACTAACACTTTATCAGAGCCTATGAATGAAGATCTGCAGCTTGATGAGACGAAACTGAAAGCTATGCTGGTAAACAAATTTGACCTGAAGCTGAGCTACGAAGCCGTTAAAGGCTCGGGATCCGGAGCGGAGGAGGAAGCTGTTGCAGCCGGCGATGTAAAACCCGTTTCATTGAAGCTTGTGTACAGACCTGTAGCAAAGAAAAGTTATATCGACTATTTCTTGGATGCGAAGGATGGAGTGTGGAGAAACTCGGTCACGGCGGAAGCCGTATTGGAAGAACAGTTACAATCGGGAAAATGAAACGCTCCATCGAATTGACCGTTACTTGCAACGTAAAAGGCCTCTCTAAATGTATTAGGGGGGCCTCTTTGCGTTGCGGTTGATTCGAAAAGGAGCACGCACCCGGTTAGCGGAACGTCGGCCCCTTTACTCCATCCTCGATAAGCGGAGCTTCTGGACGGCGGGTATTCGGCTCAATGGCCCCTCCGTCATTCGTTGCAATGATAGTAGGCTGCGCGGCATAGGTGTCGCGGGATACTCGTTCTCTGCTTACCTCAATACCGTTTTGCAATTTGATTCGGTACGTATCTACGACATAACCGGTTTTTCCTTTGCTGATGGTTTGTTTCCTTCCGTTAGGGAGAGTAGGGTTTAACACATATTTAATCGAAGGCTGCAGCTTCTCGATTGTAGTCGATTCTACGGCGTAGGTAACGTCGGCAGGCGTTTGGCCGAATAATTTTACCGTAATTCGCCGGTCATCGGTGTAGGTGCGGATCAGGATGTATTTTTCCGTATTGTTGCGGAATTTAAAGTTAATATGCCCGCTGGCAAAGGTGGCGTCCTGTCCTAGCGGAACATAGCTTACCGGCAGCGAGTGGTTGCGCCGCTCGACGATCTGCAGACCTGCCCGCAGCACCGCATTATACAGCGTGGAGGATACCTGGCAGATGCCTCCGCCAATACCGGGTACCAGCTTGCCGTTCAGAATGACCGGGGCTTCCTTGAAGCCGAATTTGGCTTCTGTCTGAGCGATATAGGCAGCGTAGTCGAAGGTTTCTCCCGGCTTTAATAATACATCTTGAATGGACTGAGCTGTGGAGCGTATATTGTGAATCCGGCCTTCTCCGTTTTGCGGGTAAGTGGTTGTGAATTCGCTGATTTTACGGTCGATGCCTTGGGCCTGAAGCATACTGATATTCAGTGCAGGCTCCTGCCTAATAAAAGGGAGCGCAATCAGAAACGGGGATTTGGCCACCGGAGTTACGGCGGGCGCGGCATCCTCCGGCTTCATTCCATGTACCGCCGATTGCGAAGACCCTTCTCCAAAAGGATAGTTTGCCAACTGCCGGCTATCCGCTGCGGCAGTCCAACCGATAGCGCCCATAGAGGGGAGAATGTGCTGCAGCTGATTCAGCAGTTCCGGTTCGTTGATCCGCATGACCGCTGTTTCAGGCACATAGCTGATCATATCGTTCGGGCCGATAATTCTTTGGGCATCTTCAGGCTGCTTGTTATACAGCTCCGGAAAACCGCGCATCAAAGCAGCGTGAAGCTTGGATGCATCAAAGGAAGCGGCAAGCGGCCATTCGGCATTTCGAATACGCCATCGGTAGACGGCCCTTTGAAATATCGAGCCGTTTTTTAACGGTTGAAGGCGATCGCTCACTTCCTGAAGGGGGAGCTCGAGTCCCAACTGTTCGAGCATCCAATCCGCAGGCTGTACCTGAACATCGGGACGCCTGCTTTCCATGCGGACCGTCTGCTGAAGAAGCAGCTTTTTTTTGTCCTCCAGCTGTCGTTCAAACTCGGCGATCGTAATCCCGCCAACCTCCCAATGATCTACGGTTAGCCCCGGGGGGAGCGTCCGCTGTGTGCCATACCAGACCATCGTTGCACAAGCAGCGCCTATGAACAGCAGTAAGCCTAACAGCATCCGCACCCAAAATATACGCTGAAGCGTCATCGTTTCGTCTCCTTTTGACCGTGGTTCCGTGTGTGACAAGTTCTGCTCGTACATCTTGATGTATATGCCGACAATCCGGAAAATTGCCTGCGGGGTTATTCGTGTTTTCAACAAAAAATGCTGGCGTAATTGTGAAAAAGTGTTGAAAATCTTTTACAAGTAAAGGATTTTACCCGTTTATGTCGAATGGATATAAGCTAGTGAACAATCAGGATGTGATACCGTGATAGAAATGCATGACGTATGGAAGACGTATCCCGATGGAAGCCAAGCCTTGCGGGGCATTAATGTCAAGGTGGACCGCAATGAGTTCTTATATGTCGTTGGCCCGTCGGGAGCAGGAAAATCGACATTTATGAAGCTGATCTATAGAGAAGAGAGACCGAGCAAGGGAAGTATTTTCGTCAACGGTTTTAATCTCGAAAAGCTGAAACAGCGCAAAATCCCTTATGTCAGGCGCAATATCGGCGTCATTTTTCAGGACTTCCGGCTGCTGCCGAAGCTAACCGTTTATGAAAATATCGCTTTTGCCATGGAAGTCATAGAGGCTCCCAAGAAATTGATCCGAAGGCGCGTTCAAGAGGTGCTGGAGCTCGTTCGGCTGCGGGACAAAGCAGGGTCTTTGCCTACGCAGTTATCCGGAGGCGAGCAGCAGCGGGTGGCGATTGCCAGAGCGATCGTGAACAATCCCGCCGTCATCATTGCCGATGAGCCGACGGGAAATCTCGACCCCGAAACGTCATGGGACATTATGAAGCTGATGGAGGAAATTAACTTCCGCGGCACCACGATCATTATGGCGACGCACAACAAGGAGATCGTTAATACGATGCGCAAGCGCGTTCTGGCTATTGAGAAGGGACAAATTGCCCGCGATGAAGTGAGGGGTGAATACGGCTATGAGGATTAGCACAGGCTTCCGCCACCTTCGGGAGGGCGGCAAAAATGTGATCCGCAATGGCTGGATGACATTCGCGTCGGTGAGCTCCATCGCCATATCGCTGTTTATTTTGGGCATTTTTTTGCTGCTCACGCTGAATGTCAATTATTTGGCCCAGCAGATCGAGCAGCAGGTTGAAATCAAGGTGTATCTCGACGTTAACACCCCGCAGGATCAGATAGCCCCGCTGCAAAGCGAAATTACTTCCATCCCGCAGGTTGCGGCAGTGACGTTCGTATCGAAGGATGAGGGACTGGAGTACCTTCGCGAGAAGCTCGGGGACAGCGGCAAGCAGCTGCTGGAAGGCTTTGACGGAGACAATAACCCGCTTAACGATTCCTTCACCGTAGAGGTGGTCGAGCCGAGACAGGTCGGGACGGTAGCGCAGCATATCAGCGATTTGAACAAGACGCAGCCGTCGAAGCCGATCTATCGGGTCAGCTACGGACAGGGTACCGTCGAGACGATGTTCAAAGTGACGGAGATCGTACGCAATATCGGGCTTATACTGGTGGCCGGGCTCGCCTTGACGGCGATGTTTCTGATTGCCAATACGATCAAGCTGACGATTGTGGCGCGGCGCCGCGAAATTGCGATCATGAAGCTGGTCGGAGCGACCAATTCGTTTATCCGGTGGCCGTTCTTCATCGAAGGGGCGATGCTCGGAATCGTAGGCTCGGTCATTCCGACCGGCATATTGCTGTATGCTTACTGGGAAATGATGAGCTTGACGCAGCTTGATCTGAGTCTGCTTATGATCAAGCTGCTGCCTTTTAACCAAATTTACGTAACGATGCCGTGCTTACTGCTGGGGATCGGGATATTGATAGGAATATTCGGGAGCACATTGTCGGTGCGCAAATTTTTACGCGTATAGAAGCCCGGTGAAACGTGGCCGCAGGCTGCGCATCAATAGCTGCGCTTCTAGGGGGCATAAATCAACAAACGCAGGGACAAGCCTGCAATAGTCCGGTAGGGGAGGAAACGAAAGTTGAAGAAGTCCGTTCTGTCACTGGTCGTTACCGCAGGTATGGCGGGCACGCTGCTCGTGCCGCAGCTATCCTTCGCTTTATCCGAATCGCAAAAGATTCAGCAGCAGCTGGATCAATTGAAAAAGCAGCAGTCCACTACCCAGCAAAAGGCCACCGATACGAAAAACGAGATAGGCAAGGTTCAAACGGAAAAGCAGCAAACGGAAGACGAAGTGAAAAGCTTGCAGAAGCAGATTGAAGCGGCGAATTTGAAGCTGAATGAACTCAACGACCAGATCGCTTCGACCAAGGACGATTTGAAGGAAAACGGCAAGCTGCTGGATGAAGTGAAGGAGCAAATCGCATCCAGAGACGCATTGCTCAAATCGCGGCTGCGGCTAATGTATATGAACGGTGTCGTCTCCTATGCCGATGTGCTGCTCAGCTCTACGAGCTTCAGCGATTTTTTGGACCGGATGAATGCCTTAAAGTCGATAGTGGCGCAAGACAAAGAAATATTGGAGGCCAATCAGCGAGACAGGGCGACCAAAGAGACGAAGCAGGCGCAGATTGAACAAGAGCTGAAGCAGGTCAGCGATTTGTACAGCCAGTCCGCTACCGTTCAAGCGAATCTGGTCGCCAAAGAGAAAGAGAAGGAAGTCAAGATTGCGAGCTTGAACCAGAAGGAGAAAGATCTGGAGAGCATCAGCGATGATCAGGAGCAGCAGCTGCTTCAGTATGCGCGCAAATCCGCCCAGCTCGCGGCCGACAAGCGTAAAGCGGCGGCAGCGGAGGAGGCTGCGGCGGCAGCCAAGGCGGCCCAGGCGGCGGCCAAAGGAAACAGCGGCGGCAGCAGTGGAGGAGGCGCCAAGGCGCCCTCAGGCACGTCTTCGGCTCCAGTCGCTACCGGCGGCGGCAAGTTCGGCTACCCGCTGGCTAAGACAGCGCCTATGTCGTCGGATTTCGGCTATCGGTCCGATCCGTTCACGGGCGTAAGAACGCTGCATAAAGGGATTGACCTGGCGGCTCCGAACGGAACCGATATACTGGCTGCCGGAGACGGAGACGTTATCGTCGCTTCCTGGTGGAGCGGCTATGGAAATACGGTCATTATCGACCATGGCAACGGGTACTGGACGCTGTACGGTCATATCCGCAATGGAGGCACCGTCGTAGAGAAAGGCGACCATGTCAAACGGGGACAAAAAATTGCGGAGGTCGGCTCGACCGGCGAATCGACGGGCAACCACGTGCATTTTGAGGTGCGTATAAACGAGTCTCCCGTCGATCCTAAACCATACTTGAAATAAACCGCTGTTAATAATTTCAAATAGCTTGTCATATACTACAAGGACGAGTTTTCATCCAGGCTTTAACAAAGGCGGTGTATGAAGGAACAATGACATTTAAGGGACGTACGGTTTTGGCATTTATTTTGCTGGCTATGTTCGCCAGCAGCATTATGACGCTGACGATCGTAAACCCGTCCATGCTGGCGGCGGTCGGCAAGGGCGGAGGGGCCGCACCCTCGGGCGGCAGTTTGACCTCAAAGGATCTGAGCAAAATATCGACGACGTATCAACTGATCGAGAACAAGTTTTTGAACCAGGTCGATCACGATAAAGTAGTCAATGGAGCGATCAACGGCATGCTTGCGACGCTCGATGACCCTTTTACCGTGTACATGGACCAAAATGAGGCCAAGCAGTTCGACGAGAGCATCACGTCATCGTTCCAAGGGATCGGAGCCGAGGTGTCTTCCGAGGACGGCAAAGTGACCATCGTCGCGCCGATCAAAGGCTCTCCTGCGGAGAAAGCGGGATTGCACGCCAAAGACGTGATCGTGTCGGTCAACGGCGAAAAGCTGGACGGGCTTACGTTGAACCAGGCGATTATGAAAATCCGCGGCCCCAAAGGAACGCAGGCGAAGCTGGAGATATTGCGCTCCGGAACGCAGGAGCCGATTCAAATGATTGTGGTTCGGGACGATATCGACGTGGAGACGGTCTATGCGGAAATGCTGCAAGGCAATATCGGCAAGATCGAAATTCGCCAGTTTTCGACCAATACCGCGAAGCGGTTCAAGGAGGAGCTGACATCTCTTGAAGCTAAAGGGATGAAAGGGCTGATCATCGACGTGCGCAACGATCCGGGCGGGCTGCTGCAGGCGGTTGTGGACATTGTCGAGCCGTTTGTGCCCAAAGGCAAGCCGATCGTGAAGATCGAGGACCGTCAAGGCAAGCAGGAGGACACTCCGTCGCAAGGAGCGGGCAAAAACTATCCGGTGGCCGTGCTTATGAACAAAGGCAGCGCGAGCGCCTCGGAAATTTTGGCGGGAGCTCTCCATGATTCGGCGGGCAGCAAGCTGGTCGGCGAGACCTCCTTCGGCAAAGGTACCGTTCAGGTGCCGTTCGAGAAAGAGATGGGCGACGGCAGCAATATTAAGATGACCGTGTACAAATGGCTGACGCCAAGCGGCACATGGATTCATAAAAAAGGAATTTCGCCGGATATCGCGGTAGATCAGCCGGATTATTTCAAGGTCGCTCCGCTGACCAAGAAAGCGACGCTAAAGCCGGATACGACAGGCGACGACATTAAGAATCTACAGATTATGCTATCCGGTCTCGGGCTGAATCCCGACCGTACGGACGGCTACTTCAGCGAGAAGACCGCGCAGGCGGTCAAAGCGTTCCAGCGGCAGCAGAATATCCCCGTAACCGGCGAAGTCGATACGGATACCGCGAATAGGCTGGAGAAAGCGATATTGAACGAAATCAAGGACCCGAAAAACGATTTGCAGCTGAAAGCGGCGGTTCAATATGTGCAATCCGTTATAAAATAAGCTTCTTCCCAAGTTTGGAAAAATGCGGGGATAGAAGGAGATTCGCCTTCAGGCGTCGAAAAGGTAACAAGGTTGGGAGACCAGCCTTCTTGCCTTTTTTTGTTTGCCAAGAACGATTATAAATGCGAAGGAGCAGCCCGATGACCGTATTGTTGGAAGTGGCAAAACAAGGGCTTCACGCCCTGTTCCAGTTGCTCATTCACCCGTTTTACTACATAGGTATCTTATTGATTGTTTTGCAGTACCGCCGGCAAATTATGTTCGAGCGCAAACTGTTTCACACCAAGCTCCATTCGCTGATTTCCGAGACGTGGCGGGCGCTCCTGTGGGGCTGGATCGGAGGCATTCTGGCTTCGGTGCTGATGGCGGCAGTAGGAGCGACTCTTACGGTCGATGCGGTGATTCTGCTGTGGATCGTATCGCTGGTATTCATTTTGTTCCGGGTGCGCTTTCTGTGTTGGGCGTATGCCATTGGAGCGATCGGTATCGTGCATGTGTTATTTCTCGCTATCCCCGCATTGGCCGATGCCGTGCCGCGGCAGCTGGCGGAGGCGGTAGCCGGTTTAAACATGCCGTCGCTCTTGGCGCTGGCAGCCGTTCTGCATCTGGTAGAGGCGGTACTGGTGAGGATACAGGGGACTCGGACGGCTACGCCGATGTTCTATGGAGGCAAACGGGGTAAAATTGTCGGCGGCTATCATCTCCAGGGATTTTGGCCGGTAGCGCTGTTTCTGCTCGTTCCCGTGCAGGGCGGCAGCGCGATAGCTCTGCCATGGACGCCGCTGCTCGGCGGCGACCTCTGGAGCGGCGGCTGGGCGATCGTCGGCTTTCCGGTCATGATCGGCTTTGCCGAAATGACGATGTCCAGACGCCCGCAGGAGAAGGTGCGGATGACTTCGCGCATGCTGATCGTCTACGCGCTGGCCGTTCTGCTGCTGGCGTTGTTGGCCTATCTGTGGCCGGTTCTGACGCTTGTCGCGTCGCTGCTGTGCATTCTGCTCCATGAAGCGCTGCTGTGGTACAGCCGCTATGACGAATCGCGGCGCAGCCCGATCTTCGTCCATGACGGCAGGGGGCTCAAGGTGCTGGGCGTACTGCCGGGCAGCGCGGCGGAAGAGCTCGGGATCGTGCCGGGCGAAATTTTGCATAAGGTGAACGGGTTTCCCGTGAAGACGAAGCAGGAGCTGCATCAGGCGATGCAGGTCAATTCGGCCTTTTGCAAGCTGGAGGTGCTTAATCTCGAAGGGGAGAGCAAGTTCCTCAAGCGCGCCATCTTCTCCGGGGAGCATCATCAGCTCGGCATTTTGCTGGCGCCCGATCAGGATGCGCTGTATTACGCGGAAGAGAAGCAGACGCATATTATCGCCTATATGAGGAAAAAACTGGTCGGCATTGCAAGCAAGCCTTCGGGAACGAAGCCGATGTAGGGCAGGCCGCCGAAGCGGAATAGCAAAAAAGCTGTCGGAATGTTCTCCGGCAGCTTTTCGTTTAGTCCTTATCGCGCAGCACGACGATTTCGACGCGGCGGTTTTTGGAGCGGTTCTCGGGCGTATCGTTATCGGCAACCGGGCGCGTATCGGCATAGCCGGTAGAGATGAACTTCTTCGGGTCCATCCCTTCGTTATAGACGAAGTAGCGGAGAACCGACAACGACCGTTCGTTGGACAAACCCCAGTTGTCCTTGTACAGCGAACCGGTAGCAAGCGGCAAATTATCCGTGTGTCCTTCGATACTGATCGTGGCATTCAGAGTAGGGAACAGGGTAGCGAGCTGGTTCAAGACCGGGTAAGCTTCCTTCTTAAGCTCGGCTTTGCCCAGGTCGAACAGGAATAAATCTTTCAGCGTAACGGCGACCCCTCGCGGCGTGTCGGCTGCGGATACTTGAGCCTGCAGATTTTGCTCCTCGATGTACATCTGAACTTTGGCGAGCAGGTCTTCGAGCTGCTTCTCGCGTTCCCGCTCTTCCTTTTCCTTCTTATCCTTCTCGTCGTCCTCGGTTTTCTCGCCGTCCCGCGCTTTAGCGGTACTTACTTGCCCGAGAACGCCTTGTCCTTGCGGCATGACGGTTTCCGCTTTTTTGAATTCGAAGCTGAGGGCCGAGGCCAGCACCTGATATTTCTCGTTATCGATCTTGCTCATGGCGTACATGATGACGAAAAAGATCAGCAGCAATGTGATCAAGTCGGCGTATGTGATCAGCCATCGTTCGTGATTTTCGTGATCCGCGTGCTTCTTAGTTTTCCTCGCCACCGTTATCACCTTCGCCTTCGGCTTTCTTATGGTCTTGGTGCAGGAAGGAGTTCAGCTTCTTCTTGATGAGCTGCGGATTTTCACCCGCCTGCAGCGCGAGGATGCCTTCCAGCATCAGTTCCATATCGGAAATCTGCTCTTTGCTGCGAATCTTGATTTTTTGCGCGATAGGCAAATAAATTACGTTGGCGGACGAGACGCCGTACAGCGTGGCCGTGAAGGCAACCGCAATAGCGGGCCCCAGCGTGCCCGGATCGGATAAGTTGCCCAGAACGTGAATCAGGCCCATAACCGTGCCGATGATCCCCATGGAAGGGGCGAAGCCGCCGGCCGCTTCGAATATTTTGGCCCAGCCTTCATGATGATGCTCCAGCGCATCCATTTCGAGCTCAAGGATTTGACGCGTCAGTTCGGGATCGGTGCCGTCGACGACCATCATCAGACCGTCTCGCAAAAATGTATTCGAATGTTCTTGCGCGCGCTGCTCCAGCGCCAGAACCCCTTCTCTTCTCGCAACGGTCGCCATGTCGACAAGCTCGTCGATAATCGCTCCAGGCTCTCTTTTGTTCTCTGTAAAAGCCATTTTGAGCGCTTTGCCGACTTCCTTCAGGCGGGACATCGGAAAGCTGATGCAGATCGCCCCGATGGTGCCTCCGAAAATAATCAGCATGGCGCTTGGCACGACGAGGGCCGACAGATGGCCGCCATCCCACATATAACCGCCCACCAAGGCTCCGAGGCCAATTACGAGACCTATAATCGTTGTCAAATCCACCTTTGTACCACCCCTAGTTCGAATAAATGATAAACGTATTTGCGTAAGGTCCCGTTCCTTCAGCGGCTGCAAAATACTAATATGAGGAAGCTTTAGGAGTTTGCAACAATAGCCGAAAAAAGGTATAATATATGGGAACAAACATTCCTATAGAGGAAAAAGTCGAACGGAGTCAACCTGCGTCGAGTGACGCATAGTATTTATCGGATACATTCAGGCAAAAGTTTATAGAAGGCGATCTTTTTCAATGGACGGGTGATGAAATGAACGAAGTGAGGATGAGTGACAAGCGCTTTGAGCTGGTCTCGGATTTTTCTCCGCAAGGAGATCAGCCGAAGGCGATCGAGCAGCTCGTGGCAGGCATACGGGCGGGGAAGAAGCATCAGACGCTGCTTGGAGCGACGGGTACGGGCAAGACCTTTACCGCCGCGCAGGTGATTGCCGCGCTGAACCGGCCGACGCTGCTGATAGCCCACAACAAGACGCTGGCCGCGCAGCTGTGCAGTGAATTGAAGGAGTTTTTCCCGAACAATGCGGTTGAATATTTCGTCAGTTATTACGATTACTATCAGCCGGAGGCGTATATTCCTTCGTCCGATACGTTTATTGAGAAGGATTCGAGCATCAACGACGAGATCGACAAGCTTCGCCACTCCGCGACCAGCTCGTTATTCGAGCGCCGCGACGTCATTATCGTGGCCAGCGTGTCTTGCATATACGGCTTGGGTTCGCCTACGGAATACCGCAATCTCGTGCTCTCGCTGCGCACGGGAATGGAGCGGCCGCGCAACGAGATCCTGCACCGGCTGATCGATATCCAATATCAGCGCAACGACATCAACTTCGTTCGCGGGACGTTCCGCGTTCGCGGCGACGTCGTCGAGATTTTCCCGGCATCGAACAGCGAACATGCCGTCAGGGTCGAGCTGTTCGGAGACGAAATCGAGCGGATTACGGAGATCGACGTGCTGACCGGGGAAATCCTCGGCGAGCGCGATCATATCGCGATTTTCCCGGCGTCTCACTTCGTAACCCATGAGGATACGATGAAGCGGGCGCTCGTGAACATCGAGCGCGAGCTGGAGGAACGGCTTGCGGAGCTGCGCGAGAACGGCAAGCTGCTGGAGGCTCAGCGGCTTGAACAGCGTACCCGTTATGACATCGAGATGATGCAGGAGATGGGATTCTGCTCCGGCATCGAGAACTATTCGGGACCGCTGACGTTCCGGGAGCGGGGAGCGACGCCTTATACGCTATTCGATTATTTCCCGGACGATATGCTGATCGTCATCGACGAATCGCATGCGACCATACCGCAGATCCGGGCGATGTACAACGGCGACCGGGCGCGGAAGGAAGTGCTCGTAGAGCACGGCTTCCGTCTTCCGTCGGCGATGGATAACCGGCCGCTGCGGTTTGAGGAGTTCGAGCGTAAGGTAACTCAGGCGCTGTTCATTTCGGCGACCCCGGGTCCTTACGAGATGGAGCATTGTCCGGAGATGGTCGAACAGATCATTCGTCCTACCGGCTTGCTCGACCCGATTATCGAGGTTCGTCCGACGAAAGGGCAGATCGATGACATGCTCGGGGAAATTCACGACCGCATCCGCAAGGATGAGCGGGTTCTCGTCACGACCCTGACGAAGAAGATGGCCGAAGATTTGACCGATTACTTGAAAGAGGTCGGCATTAAGGTTCGCTATCTGCATTCGGATATTAAGACGCTGGAGCGGATGCAAATTTTGCGGGAGCTCCGGCTCGGCACCTTCCACGTGCTGGTCGGGATCAACCTGCTCCGCGAAGGCCTCGATCTTCCGGAAGTATCGCTGGTGGCGATTCTCGATGCGGATAAGGAAGGCTTCCTGCGCGCGGAACGCTCGCTGATCCAAACGATAGGCCGCGCGGCTCGGAATGCGAGCGGACGGGTCATTATGTACGGCGACAAAATCACCGATTCGATGGATAAAGCGATTCGCGAGACCGAGCGCCGCCGCGGCATTCAGATAGCTTACAACGAGAAGCACGGCATCACGCCGCAGACGATCCAGAAAAAAGTGCGCGATGTGATCGAAGCCGTCAAGGTAGCGGAGCAAAAGGCGGACTACTTGACCGATATCAAGCAGACCAAGATGTCGAAGAAGGATCGGATGTCGATGATCGAACGCTTGGAGGCCGAGATGAAAGAAGCGGCCAAAAATTTGCAGTTTGAACGGGCCGCTGAGCTGCGCGATGCGGTCATGGAGTTAAAAGCCGAGCTGTAGAAACCCGGGTGAGAAAGCTGCGATCGCCAAGCGGGAGCAATCTGGAGAAGCCGTAATGTTCTCCTTTTTTTCCGGAAATCCGGGGTTGGGCAGCGATCGGATGATACTTGCTTTGACATACGCAGTCGGCGTTTTTCACCACGCTTTTAGTGGTTATAATGATGAGATGGGCACCCGCTTTAAGGCGGGTTGATAACGATAGATAATTCCGGGGCCGGATGTACTCCGTCCGGTTGAACGGGAAGCGAATCCGTCGGCTCTGGGAAACGAAGAAGGATGGTGGCAGGCAAGTGGCAAGAGACAATATTGTCATTAAAGGCGCGAGAGCGCACAATCTGAAAAATGTTGACGTAACGATACCGCGCGATCAGTTCGTCGTGCTGACGGGTCTCAGCGGTTCGGGTAAGTCATCGCTGGCGTTCGATACGATTTATGCGGAAGGGCAGCGCAGATACGTCGAGTCGTTGTCCGCCTACGCCCGGCAGTTTCTGGGACAGATGGATAAGCCGGACGTCGACTCTATCGAAGGCTTGTCGCCGGCCATCTCCATCGACCAGAAGACGACAAGCCGCAACCCGCGTTCCACGGTCGGAACGGTAACGGAAATTTATGATTATTTGCGCTTGCTGTTCGCCCGTATCGGGCGGCCGCATTGCCCCGAGCATAAGATCGAGATTACGTCGCAGACGGTCGAGCAGATGGTGGACCGGATTATGGAATATCCGGAGCGGACCCGCCTGCAAATTTTGGCCCCTATCGTTTCCGGTCGGAAGGGCGAGCATTCCAAGCTGCTTGCGGATATTCAGAAGCAAGGGTTTGTTCGTGTGCGCGTCAACGGGGAAGTGATGGACTTATCCGAGAAGATCGAGCTGGACAAGAACAAGAAGCATAGCATTGAAGTCGTCGTCGACCGTATCGTAGTGAAGGCCGACGTGCAGTCGCGGCTTGCCGATTCTCTCGAAACGGCGTTAAAGCTGGCGAGCGGCCGCGTCATCGTCGATGTGATGGAACAGGAGGAACTGCTATTCAGCCAAAATTTGGCCTGTCCGGAATGCGGCTTTAGCATAGAAGAGCTGGCGCCCAGAATGTTTTCCTTCAACAGCTCGTTCGGGGCTTGTCCGGAGTGCGACGGGCTCGGCAGCAAAATGATCGTCGATCCGGATCTGCTCGTTCCGAATCCGAAGCAATCGATTGAGGAGGGCGCATTCGAGGCATGGGCGGGCAGTACGTCCAATTATTATCCGCAGTTTCTCGCTGCTGTGTGCGAGCACTACGGGATTCCTCAGAACGTTCCGGTGTCCGAATTGACCTCCGAGCAGATGAAGAAGCTTTTGTACGGGACCGGCGGAGAGAAGGTGCGGTTCCGGTACGAGAACGATATGGGGCATAGGAAAGAAGCCATGGTTGCCTTCGAAGGCATTATTCCTAACCTTGAACGCCGGTATCGCGATACGTTCTCCGAAGGCATTCGCGAGCATATCGAATCGTATATGAGCTCCAAGCCTTGCGGCAAATGCAAAGGCCAACGGTTGAAACCGGAAACGCTGGCCGTAACGATTAATAGTAAAAATATCGCTCATGTGACGTCTCTGTCGATCGGGGACGCCCAGGAATGGGCCGAGACGCTGCAGCTGAACGATAGAGAGATGCAGATTGCGCATTTGATCTTGAAGGAAATCAAATCGCGGCTCGGTTTTCTCGTCAATGTCGGTTTGGATTATTTGACGATGCACCGGGCTGCCGGGACTTTGTCGGGGGGAGAGGCGCAGCGGATTCGCTTGGCCACGCAAATCGGCTCCAGCCTGATGGGAGTCCTCTACATTCTGGACGAGCCGAGCATCGGGCTGCATCAACGGGATAACGACCGCTTGATCAAGACGCTTGAACATATGCGCGATCTCGGCAACACCTTGATCGTTGTCGAGCACGACGAGGACACAATGCTGGCCGCCGACTACATTATCGACATCGGTCCGGGAGCCGGTATTCACGGAGGCAAGGTCGTAGCGCAAGGAACGCCGAAGGAGATTATGGAAGATCCGGAATCGTTAACCGGGCTGTATTTAAGCGGCAAGAGGTTTATTCCGGTAGCCGCCGAGCGACGCAAGCCGAACGGCAAATGGCTGGAAATTAAAGGGGCGAAGGAAAATAATCTGCGCAATGTCAGCGTTAAGATTCCGCTCGGCGTGTTCTCTTGCGTGACCGGCGTGTCCGGCTCGGGCAAAAGTACGCTAATTAACGAAATTTTGTATAAAACATTGGCCAAAGAATTGAACGGAGCCAAGGTGCGCCCCGGAGAATACCGCGATTTCGTCGGTCTGGAGCATGTCGATAAGGTTATCGATATCGATCAGTCGCCGATCGGACGGACTCCGCGTTCCAATCCCGCAACATACACGGGAGTGTTCGACGATATAAGGGACGTTTATTCGGCTACGAATGAAGCCAAGGTGCGCGGATACAAGAAGGGCCGCTTCAGCTTCAATGTGAAGGGCGGCCGCTGCGAAGCCTGCCGCGGGGATGGAATTATCAAGATCGAGATGCACTTTCTGCCCGACGTATACGTTCCGTGCGAAGTTTGCAAAGGCAAGCGCTATAACCGGGAGACGCTGGAGGTTCAATACAAAGGAAAAAATATTTCCGAAGTATTGGATATGACGATTGAGGATGCATGCGAGTTTTTCAAAAACATCCCGCGTATTCACCGCAAGCTTCAAACGCTGCTGGACGTAGGTCTGGGCTATATGAACCTCGGCCAGCCGGCGACGACGCTGTCGGGTGGGGAAGCGCAGCGCGTCAAGCTGGCAGCGGAGCTGTACCGGAGAAGCACTGGCAAGACGATCTATATTCTTGACGAGCCGACGACGGGTCTTCATATCGACGATATTGACCGGCTGTTGAAGGTGCTGCATCGTTTGGTCGAGAACGGCGATAGCGTGCTGGTCATCGAGCATAATCTCGATGTGATTAAAACGGCGGACTATTTGATCGATCTGGGACCCGAAGGCGGAAGCAAAGGCGGCACGATCGTAGCTACCGGTACGCCGGAGGAAGTAGTTAAAGTAGATGGATCGTATACCGGCCGCTACTTGAAGCCGATTTTGGAACGGGACCGGGCGAGATCCGAAGATTATGCGCAGCGACTGAAGCAGATGGAGAATGCCGTAGTGTAGCGGATGCCGGACTAAACCGAGCTTCATATGAATATACAACAGGGCTGCCTAAGTCGCATCTTAAGCAGTCCTGTTGGGCTCTCTCAACGGACAAGAGCCCGTCTCCACCGGGGTGGAAAGGGGCTCTTGTCCGTTTATCTATATAAGGACGTCACGTCGGTAGACGCTGTTCTCACGAGGCGAGAATGGAGGTCAATTTGTCCTGGAAAGCCGGAATGCCGACACGGTTGACGAATTGATTGAACGTCTCGTCTTCGCTGCGGTTTTCTTTATAATACAAGATCAATTGCGCAAGGACAGGGCCGACATTGTCGCCTTTCACGCGTCCTTTGAGCACTTGGTTAAATTGGGCTCCCGGTCCGAGAATACCGCCCACGGCGATATCAAAGGCATCGACCATGCCTTCCGGCGTTTTTACCAGCGCGCCTTGCAGGCCGATGTCGGCGATATGCTTCTGACCACAGGCATTCGGGCAGCCGATGAAGTGAATCCGTACCTCTTCGTCCAATTCAACGTTGGCATCCAAATATTCGGCTACGAGCACGGCTCTCTGCTTGGTTTCGACCACAGCCAGGTTGCAGAACTCGTTGCCGGTACAGGATACGGTACGGCTCATGAAATGGCTTGGATTCGGCGTCAAGCGCTCGAACACTTTCTCCGCCAGCGCAGCTTCCACTTTTTCCGTAGGAACGCCGGATAGAATAATGTTTTGGGATACGGTAGTACGAATGGTTCGGTTGCCGTACTCATCGGCGATGCGGGCAAGCTCGGTCAGCTCGTCCGAATCAAGACGTCCAACAGGAACGCTCAGGCCGATATAATTCAAGCCTTCCTGCTTTTGCGGATGAACCCCGTCGAAATAGGCGGCTTTCCAGCCGGCAATTTTATCTTCGCCGCGGGCAGGCATGTCGCCGATCAGCTCGATCAATTTTTCCTTAAACTTCTCTGGACCCCAGTCGGCGACAAGGAACTTCAGGCGGGCATGATGGCGCTTTTCGCGGTAGCCGTGATCGCGATAAATGGTTGTTACGCCAATCGCCACTTTTAACACGTCCTCAGGCTTTACGAACAAATCCAGCTGTTTAGCCAGATGAGGTTTGGCAGACAGGCCGCCGCCGACCCAGGCGTGGAAGCCGATCACGTCGACGCCGTCGATTACTTTGGTTGCCGGAGTAAAGGCCAAGCACTGAATTTCCGCGTGACCGGAGTTATAAATATTAGAAGAAATGGACATTTTATATTTACGTGGGAGGTTAGAGAAATCACGGTTCATCAAGAAGAAGTCGTTGACCTGATTGACGAGCTCCGTCGTATCCATCAGCTCATCTTTATCGATGCCGGCGAGCGGGTTCCCTACCACAGTGCGCGGGCAGTCGCCGCATGCTTCGTAGGAATACAACCCTACCGCTTCCAGACGTTTAAAGATGTCAGGTAAATGTTCGACACGCAGCCAATGGAATTGAATCGCTTGTCTCGTGGTCACATCGACCAGATTGCGCCCGTAATCTCTGGCAATATCGGCCATTGCGCGAGCTTGATCCGATGTCATGATCCCGGAATTGATGCGAACCCGCATCATAAAGTGGCCATCCTTCGGTTTTTGCTGATACACGCCGGCCCATTTGAAGCGATCCATATCTTCAGGCGTAATCGAGTCATATCCTTCATGAGCGTACTTCTCAATGATGGTACGGATCACGTCGAGGCCGTCTTTCTCCAGCTTCACCAGCTCGAATTTGTTGATCTTGGAAGGGTCGGCGGCCCAAATTGCTTCGTATGCCATGGTTAGTATTGCTCCTCCTTAACGGTAAATCCGATTGATTTAGTGTGAAAAAGATCTCCCTAATAGTATCACTTTTCAGATCATACGTAAATTGGAATTGCCCTACAGTAATATAAGGTTTAGTTATAGGTATTGAACAATTTGCTTATGATTGAAGACGTTTTTTTTCAAAGCTGTAGAATGGGGAAAAGCAAGGCAAAAAAGGCGAAAAATGTTGACAAACTTGTTACACTTCCTATTTATGGCTTGCACTTCATCACGAGTCAAGATAAGATAGAAATTAAGCATTTTTGTATACTGAAGGAGGTCTCTCGATGTTTTTGGCTGAAGAGGCAGCGCAAGCAGCGAGCAAATTTACCGGTTTTGACCCGTTTGTAATGTTGTTTACCATTGTCATTGCTATCGGCGTATTCCGTCTGTTGGTTTCGCCGAAAAAGAACCCATTTGCCATCGGCTTTAGCACGGTTAGCTTGATCGTGTTCCTGATTATGGATGTCGTAATGGTTATGAACTGGATGGATAAACTGTAACACGAGAACGGGATTGCAATAAGCCGTTTAGCTCATGCCGCAGGGATACATAAAAGAACGGAAGCCGCATGTCTAACGGTGAGTGCCAGATAAGGTCATTCGATGCCTTACGAGAATAAGCGGATCTCTAATGTGACAAAAAATGAAGCCCCAGACCGAGTGGTCTGAGGGCTTTTCGCTGTATGCCGACATGATGAGGGTACTATACCCACCACATTTCTCCAAGCGGCTCTTTGATCAGTACTTGCTCCAGGTTTTGGACGGCTTTGGTGAAGCCTTCCTCGACGGACATCAGACCGTCCTCATGCTCGATGCTGACCACATAATCGTAGCCGACCAGACGAAGCGCGCTGATAATATCCGCCCATGTTTTCAGATCGTGGCCAAAGCCGACGGTACGGAACTGCCAAGCGCGGTCCAGCATCGCCGTATAAGACTGCATATCGGTCAAGCCGTGCTTGTTTACATTGATCGGGTCAATCGTCGTATCCTTGGCATGGAAGTGGTGAATCGCACCGGCACGGCCCAAAATTTGCACCGCTTGAACCGGATCGATCCCTTGCCACCACATATGGCTTGGGTCCAGGTTCGCGCCGATCGCTTCTCCCGCGGCTTCACGCAGACGAAGTAGCGTAGCCGGAGTATGAACGGAGAAACCTCCATGCAGCTCCAGACCGATCTTCACGTTGTGGTCAGCTGCGAATTTGCCCGTTTCCGTCCAGTAAGGAATGACCTTGTTAGCCCACTGCCAGTCCAAAATTTCTTGGAAATCAGGCGGCCAAGGAGCGACAGGCCAGTTCGGATATTTGGCATCCTCATGGTCGCCAGGGCAGCCGGAGAAGGTGTTCACGACAGGCACTTCAAGCTTCTCGGCAAGCCGAATCGTCTTGAGGATCAGATCCTGGTGCTCCTGCGAGATCGCCTTTTGCGGATGCAGCGGATTGGCGTGGCAGCTCAAAGCGCTAATCATCAGACCGCGCGATTCGACGGCTTTCTTAAATGCTTTCAATGCTTGGTCGTCGGAAAGAAGCACATCCGGATTGCAATGTGCGTTGCCCGGATAACCGCCGGTGCCGATTTCAACTGCTTCCAAGCCTTTGGATGCAATATAGTCGAGCGCTTCTTCCAAAGGCTTCTGTCCGAATAATACCGTAAAAACTCCTAACTTCATGACGACACCTCCGAAAATATGTAAAATGTACGCGTGTACGCGATACTCCGATTATATCATTGTTTGCCCGCCGCTCCTAGTCCAAGTTGAGGACAGAGGCCGTGCATTTTGATCATAGGAAAAAAATAAACTTCGACAGGTTGTCTCGACAGAGTTCCCATTTCTTTGCACTCGCGATCCATTACAATAATAAGGGCGCCATAATCCATAGAAGAAAAGAGGTGCATAAAGCAGCCAAGTTGCAGCGATGTCGGTCGATCGCAGGATGTATAACTTTTTGAAGAGAGGGCGGATCAAATATGTATAACAAAGATACCCAAATCGTTGAAACGGTTTCCGGCCAATGGCTTCGTTTCCCAAATCACTTTAAAAAGTCCACATGCTTGGTCGAGTTGTCTAACCAAATTTCGCTAAATATCGATATGAAATCAGGCAACGTACACGTCCATAAAAAAGATCAGAACCAAGTGTACCAGCATATCGGCGACGTATTTATTTCGGCATCGAGCAGCAATCAAATTCAATGCAATATCATGCAGTCTCACAGCTTGGAACGTTCGGACTCTTTATTTTCCGGTTTTCAGCAAGGCGGCGGCGAAGCCGCAAAGGCGTTAGAAAAGGAGGAATCAGCTTGAGAATCCGGGTTAATGAGAAGGACATTCCGGTCACTTTCGTCTCAAGCGATCATAAGATGATTCCACAGCTCATACAGGCATTGAAAGCAACAAATGGGGTTGAGGGACAGGGCGGTACTTTTGATTTGACGGCTTTGGAACGAATTGAGGTTATCGGCACGGAGGCCTATTTGTATTCGAAGGAGAATTCAGGAAAGCGCTATCTGGCCCTATATTAAACAAAAAGAGTCTGTCGTTCCCGAAGAGAACGAGGACTCTTTTTTACACAGGCGGCGAAGCTGACTTTAGAAGGGCCAGTTCAGCAGACCGCGGTAAATTTTCAGCACCGTATCGGTACTGCCGCTATAGACGACGACGGAGACGGTTACTATCGCTTGCGTCAGCGCGCAGCGCCCGAGGAAGTAGGCACGGGACACTTTCTTCTTGTTCACCGTCGATTTGCCCAGCAGCGTTTCGATCGCAATGACAATACCGTGATATAGGCCGTAAAAAAAGTAGATCCAGCCGAAGCCGTGCCATAGGCCGATCAAGACCATAATCAGAATCGACAACCCTGCGCCCATCCAGCGTGTCGGAGCTTGGCGCGAGAAGAACATGAAGATATGATCGCGGAACCAGTCGCCGAGCGTCGCATGCCAATTGCGCCAAAATTGCGTAAGGGTGGGCGATTGGAACGGTTTTTTGAAGTTTTCCGGGATCGTATAGCCCATCAGACGGCCAAAGCCGACGGCGATGTCCGAATAACCGGAGAAATCGAAGAACAGCATGATATAGAACCAAATCATCAAAAAGATCGATTGCTGCGTATACAGCTCCTGATCCTGCACGTGATGGAAGATGTCGGTCATCCAGGTTACGATGACGAGCTTCTTGAACAGACCGAGAATAATCCGCTTGATGCCTTCCTCTACCTGGTCTGCGTTCACTCGGTAGGGCTTTTTGGTGTCGGCCATAAAATCGCGGAACTTCAGAATCGGACCGGAGGTGAACGTCGGCACGAACAGGATGTAGTTCATGTAATCCGTGATTTTGGCCTTGGCGTCCTTGCCGAAGAAGTAGGCGAAATAATGCGAGTCGATGACCTTGAGCACATTATAAATCAACGTCAGCGCGATGACGGCGTCAAACAAAGGATGCTCCGAAGCCTCCATACCTAGCAGCCGGATACCCGATACCGCCGCGACGTTGAGCACGATCAGGGCGATGAAGCCGCCTTTGCGCCACTTCTTCGTGTAGCACAGCCACAGGAAACAAATATAGTTGATCACCGTATACACGATATAAAAGAGAAAAAGCTTCTTGCTGAACAAGAGCAAGAAACAGAGGTTGAACGCCAGCAGCAAATAGCGCTTGTTATGCGGCCACCAACGGGTGAGAGCCAAAATAATGATCATGCCGATCATGGCCATAACCGCGTTCATGTTCATATAAAACATAGGTTTACTCCTTAGAAGTGTGGTGATTTATTCGCGGTCTGCGGTCGATAGAGGTTTCCGCTCGCTTTTTCACCACGCTTTTAAAGCTTCCCGCAGGAAGCTTGCAGCGTTAAAATCCTTCGTAAATAAAGATGCCTTTGCCGGTAAAATAGATCAGGACCATGATCAGCATCGCCGCATAGACGATCACTTCGATGATTTTGCGAGCGAAAGGAGCCATGCGTCAACCTCCTTCGTAAACACCGGTGCGCCTTCCTGACGGCTTAAGTGAACGAGATCGTGGAAATACTTCTTGTCGAAGCCTTGCAGTAAATCGAGCACAGGGACGTTGTACTTGGCCAGACGGTCGTTAACGGCCTGCTGCAGCGCAGGCATGTACCGCGGCAGCTCGTAAGCCTTGTTCCACGGCATCCAGATCACGCGCACCTGAAGGTTATGCTCTTTGGCGTAGGCCAGCACCCAATCCAGAGCGTCCAGATTCCCCTGAAAATCCTTCAGTGTCATCCAGCCGAAGCGCTGATCGTATTCCGCCCATTTCGTCTTCAGCTGATCGTCGGTTTGTTGGCCGAAATACAGCTCTTTATCGATCCAGCGCGGCTGATACGCCAGCGGATTCGTCTTGCTGAGCTCGACCGTCTCGGGAAAGCGCGTGCAGGCCTGCAGTTTTAAAGCATCCTGTATCAAGAAGCCTTGGTACAGCTGGCAGCCAAGCTCGGCTCCCGAATCCCGGAAATAATCGCGATACGTATACACATAAGGCTGGTACCAGGGCTTGAACCACTGGTAGGTCGGGTCCGTGTCGAGACTGTCGATCATCGTATGGACGTCGATCCCGATGACCAGCTCGCGGTCCACATGGTACAGCTGCCGCTCCAAAATCGGCTTCAGATCGGTCAGCTTGCCGTAGGACAGCCCCATCTCGACGAGCTTGGACTGGGACTGGTCTTCGATATACGCTCCGGTCACCGCCGAATTGCCGAAAAACACGGGGCCGTGATCCACCCAATCGTGGTGATAGAGCGTTTTGGTAAAGTCGTTCTTATAAAAGCGCCGCGACGTCACCATCGGGTCCCATAGACTGAGGAGTACATCCGACAGGACGAAGACGGCGATGAGCAGCAGCACGAAGCTGTTTTTACGCAGAAATGCGATCAGTTTCATAGGGAATCCACATCTTTTTTTAGTGTTAAAGGCCGGTTACAGCGATTTTTGCTGCCAAGCATGATACTGCTCGCGGAAAGCCTCGGGCCAGTCGGCCTCGTTCAGTCCGTATTGAGCGAGGAAAGCGAAAGCCCAGCGTTCGATGCCAAAGCCGACACAGCCGGTAACGGCGTTGCGCTTGCCCATTTTAATGTTAAAGGCGGTGCCGAACGTATTGCTGTGGAAATTGACCGAGCTGCAGGCGATCGATTTCTTCACATGCGGAATCGACAGACGAAGCTCGTATTTCATTTCTTGATTGCGCTGGAACGACGCTTTGGTTTGGAAATCGTTCGTGAAGAACGGATCGTTGGCGATCTCCATCATACAGTCTACATTCCATTCCACCGCAAGCTCCTTCAAGTACTCGATAGAACGAAGACGGTTCTCCTTAACGAATTCCGGCTTGCCGACGAAAATAATTTCGCGCATGCTGAAATCGAGCAAACGGCCGAAATCGGTATGGTTGCGCGACTCGAAGCGATGGCATTTGGAAATCGCCGTCACGATCATCCCGTCGCCTTCCAGCGTTTCGTTCTGAAGTCCTTCATAGCAGTGGTAGCAGGTCGAAGGGTTCATGGCGAACTTGGGCTTCGGCATGCTCGCGTTAAGGTCAAGCGGGCTATCCTGCTTCCAGCCGCCGGCATCGCGGATCGATTGGGAGAACGACTCGATAATGTCGAGATCTTCGCGCAAGTGCGTCAGAAAATGAATATGCTCGGGAAAAGAAGTGAAATGGTTCGTCTTGTTCAGCGTATCGCAGTGAATGACGGCCGGATACGACTCCTCCTGAATGCCGGAAAAGCGGCCCGCCACCTTCGTCATGAAGGAGTAATCGAGAAACCGCATCAGGCTGGAGAAAGGTTCGCGGAAAATAAACAAGCCAGGCTCCAGCACTTTAATGATTTTGCGCTCGACGAGCTCGGCGATAATGTCGCCTTCATAAGGCGTTTCCACTTTGTGCTCGAACAAGATGTTTTCTTTGAAGCCGAAGTCTCCTTGGGAAAATCGCTCGATCAGACGGCGCACATGCGCTTCTATCGCTGCGTTTCCTTTGACCGACTCATGGGTGATATAAATATGCTTGTCGTCAAGCCGGATGTCGCTGATCTGCTCGTCGATAAACGCGGCGGCGTACTTTAATTGTCCGTGCTGGCTGGAAGCCAATCCTTCCAGGGATACGACGCATTCCATAATTGATTACCTCGCAGTCTTGGTTTGAATGAAATCGGCGATTTCGCGCACCGTATTCAGCGAATACAGCATCAGATCCTGATTCGTTACTTGAATGCCGTACGTTTTCTCCAGGTGGGCGATGAGCGCCGTAGCGCCGATCGAATCGATGTAGCCGTAGTCGAACAAATGGACGTCTACCGTAAAATCGTCGTCGTCCGCTTCGATCTCGTAGCGGCTGCGGATATGCTCTTCCAGTTCTTGAAGCAAGTCTTGCATGGGAAGTTCCTCCTTGGATATGCAGTATATTAAAAAGCTTGCAGGCTTGCCTTACACTAGCTCGCCGTTCGCCTACTCGCCGCAAGCCGGCCCTTAAGCGAAGGGCGGCAGGGCGTGTAACGCGACAGATTCCCGCGAGCCTGAAGGAACAAGGCATTCGCGGGAATCTTCCGGTTTCGCAGAATGGGCTTAAGTTTCACGGACATCGCTGCCGGGCAGTTCCGTTCGCGAAAGCGTCGCATGAAAAGCATAGCGCGGATCAATCTTTAGGGCTGCGGACCGTGACGGTGACAGCGGCTCCGAAATGGGTTACCGTGTACACCTCGGTGCCGTCCTGATGATCGACTTGCAGCTGATCGCCTTCGATCGCAAGCGGCTGAGAGCTCCGCAATTGAACCTGCTGCATGCCGCCGGCTTGCAGCTCCAGCGTCCATCCGTCGTTCTGTTTATCCAGACGATAAGGCGTATTGGCGCGCAGCATGTGCAGCGAAGCCTCGCCTGTCCCCTCGCCGAAGCGAACCTTAGTTTTGCCCGGAACGCCGAGATACAGCTTATCCCCGCGCAGATCGGAGACGTCGGAGTCGGTGGTCATCGGGCGCTCCGCGTAGGCTTGTCCCCGTTCGATCGAAACGCCGAGCGTCCCTTTGTATTCCGCCGCTTGCGCCGGAACGCCGGTAGTATCGGGCTGAATCCGGATGGACGGGTCGGAATGGATGCCGATCAGCCGTTTCAGATGATCGAATACGACTTCGATCCACGGCCGGGACACCGTAACGCGGGTAGTCAACGTATTCAGGACGGAGCGGGCCATCTGCGGCTCGGTCATAAAGTTGTAGCCGTATTGATTGCGAATCTTATCGAGATATTGAACGAATTCGAGCAGCTCGCCGACCCGCGTAGGGAAATGATATTCGATATGCTCGAAATAATCGATCGGTAAATCCAGGTTAATGTACGATTGGAACAAGTCTTCCGTTGAATACTCGCCGAGCCGCAGCACCGGCGCAGGCGTACTGAGCAATAGCGGCGGATTGGACGGCTCGCTGGAGCCGGCGTCCGTCATCAGGAACGGAAAGCTCCAGTTATACTGAACGCCGAGACGCGGTTCGTTCGGAATGTTCGACGGGCGGAAGCCGAAGTTATACCAGACTTCCGCATTGCGTTCATTGTTCAGCGTCTGCGTACGGTCCGGATTGTTGATGCGCCATGTATGCTGGTTCGTCCCCGGCATGTTCCACGGAATGCCTAACGTCTTGAAGGACTTCTGCTGGAGCGCGATTTCTTCCTTCTCCTGCTCGTCGCTTGTGAAGTTATGGACAAACATATGCGGGAACAAATCCAGGTAATGATCCTTGTTATATTGGATAAACGCCTGCAGCTGCTCGGCATACGGGAATTTCGGATCGTCGACCGGGATCGCCATCCCGAATTCCAGCTGGCCGACGAGCAGGTCGTCTTTGCCGTCGTGATTCAAATCGTACCAGAGCGGTACGGAGTTATGTCCTCCGACGAGGGCGTGATTGCCGAGCTGGTTCACGGTGGCGCCTTCCAGCACGCCGGAAGGCTGCCACGTTCCGTCCGCCTGCTGCAAGTAAATGCGCAGGTCGCCCTCGACGTTGCCGACCACCAGGTCGGCCCGTCCGTCGCCGTTCATGTCGCGGATCGACGGCGCGGCGAATTTCGCGGGCAGCTTGAACAGCAAGCGCCCGGCTTCGAAGGCGACGGGCTCCCCGGCTGTGCCGGAGCCCGAGCCGGCGCCTGCGGCGCCGCCGCGGCCCGCTGCGCGCTGGCCGCGGTAGAGCGTCACACCGCCATCCGCATCCCCGACCACGAGGTCGGGCACGCCGTCGGCGGTGACGTCCCCCAGAGCCGGAGCCACGGGCGCCGCGGCTCGGATAGGCTTCCCGTCCGCGACGAGCGGGACGGGGCTTGCGAAGACGCCGCCGGCTTGGCCGTAGGCGACGGCGAGCGTGCCGTCGGCCAGGCCGAGGACCAGGTCCGGCCGGCCGTCGGCGTTCAGATCGTACGCGGCCACGCTCGCGTACGCGTCGGTCTTGAGCGGCTGACCGTTAGCCAGCCGCAGCGGCTCGCGCTTACCGAAGGCGTCGGGCGCCGTCAGGCCGGCGGGCAGCTCTTGCCCGCCGTAAGCGTCCGGCTGAGCCCCGCCGCTAAGGTAAGCGGAGATGGTGCCGTCGGCCGACCCGACGATCAGGTCGGGCCGCCCGTCGCCGTTCAGATCGGCAAGCGCCGGGTAAGCCCGGAACGGCTTGTCGACCGGGTCTCCGAGCGAACGATAGTCCGGGTACAGCGCGAGCCGGATCGGGTCGCCGTCCGCCATGACGCGGGTGCCGCTCGAATAAAACGAATTCGGCGTCTCTCCGTGAAAAGCCGGCTTATCATTCGTTCCTTCATTCAAGTGAACAACGAGCGATTCCTGCCATCGTCCCCAGTGGAACGACGAGCGGACGAGCGTGAAGGAAGGCACCTGATTGTACTTCTTCAGCAGCTCGGCCCATTGGATGCCCTCGCCGTCGCGGATCGCTTCAATCGCTTCGAAATGATTCTGATGCGACATTGCGGGCCGCCCGTACGGTCCCATCACCTTCTTCACGCTGTAGCCGAGCGTCTCCTTCGAGACGAAGGCGGCGTACTCGCTGCGCATCAGCGCGCCGGCCGCGGCGAACGTGAAGTGATAATAGGGCTCCAGCGGAAGCTGGTTGCGGTCGAAATAAAGCGCTCCGGAGACCGGCTTCTTGGCACCGTTCACCGCCGCGGCAAGCTTATCGAACCCGAGGCTCGGGTCCATACCGCTGCTCATGTCATAGCCGGTTATGTAATACCGGTTCGGCAGCAGGGCGCTGCTGAACAGCACGGTCCCTTTGCCGTAACGGTTCAGGGCATAAATCGCTTGTTCGCCGAGCGTGACCATCGGCTCGGCGGTAGAAGGAATCATGCCTTTTCCCCAGGAAAATTGCTGCAGATCGGCCGCGCCGTCATGGTTGATGTAGTTGTCCATGAACTGGCGGAACAGCTGCTGCATTCCCTGCAGGTTCAGCTCGACTTGGGGATAGGCGAAGGCTTCCCCGGCCGCACCGGCGGTCTTGCCTGAGCTTGCGGCAAGCTGGGCGGGCGGCGTCAAATCGACGAGCCGCTTCGCCCCGATGAAGTCGAGCGGGAAATCCGCGACCATGTTATTTTCAAGGAACAGATGCCCTCCCTGGGAGACGTAGCTTTGCAAGAGCTCGCGCTGCTTGTCCGTTAGCGTCTCATGCAAAGAAGGGTCAAGATAGACGGCTTCGTAGCCTTTCAGCTGACGCAGCGTCAGCTTGTCCAGATTGTGCCGTTCCAATTGCAGATTAGCGACTAGCGATTGTTCCAACTGGCCGTATGCAGCCGTATCGAAGCTGTCGCCGCTGCAGGCGTACAGCATGCGGACGGACAGCTCCTTATCGGAGACGGCCAGCCACGTTGCAAAGATCACGAGAATGCCGATAACGGCACCGGCGATCCGGCCTTTAGTCAATTTCAATAAAATCCCTCGATTATAAGCTTGATTGGACTACTTTGCAATTATAGCATGGATGGCGGGCTTTGTTAACTTTTGTCGGACAAGCTGACATGGGGTGGAACTTGGCAAATCAAGGACCGGAACACACAGGAATATGTTGATACGGCGGCAGGAAAATGAGTATGATTATGGAAAACGGCAATTGAGAGATCGGGGTGTTTCGCGGATGACCAGTCCTTCGGATAACGAAATTACTCCGGAAGAGGTGCGGCGTATAAAGATCCGCTTCTTCAAGGCGCTTCCTTTGTATATGGCAGTCCCTGTCCTGTTGGGGCTGTATTTCTCCTATGCGGCTGGTCCAGGCATCGATTGGAAGGCGTACGGACTCGGAGCCGCCGGTTGGACCGCCACGCTGATCCTGCGGGGGGCCGGTAGCGGCGATAGGGATGAAGCTGCTGTCTCCGGCTCGGGCGCAAGCTCTGGTAGTCGCTTCACCGGGGGTGCTTGAAGAGGGTGTGAGATGGGGGCTGCTCGCGGTAGCCGGAGCCCATATGCCATGGGCGGCGCTATCCATGGGCCAAGGCTGGGCTGCCATCGAGGTCGTGTACGTCATTGTCTCCGGGCAGGCGAAGTTTTCCCTAGATCCAGCCATGATGACGACCACAAGCTCACCATCATCATTTTCTTCTGATACATCATAGCTGAATATGCCAGTGAGATCGCCTGTCTTTTGTTCCCCAATCGAGGGATCATTTCGAATGGCCAGGATCGCATCGAAATAGGCGCGCTTTGGCGGTTTCTCAACGAGTTTTTTAAAATAGCGTTCTGCGGGGCCAAGATAGGTAATGGGAAGCATCTAATCCCCCGTTACATCGCCCCAAAATGCTTCCGTTTCGTCCACGCCATTGAAATTGCGAGCAGCCTCTCCGGATTCGGCAATTAAGTTTTTAACAGCAGCGTGTAGTTCGCTTTTCGGAATTGCCCTCGTTGATATTTGGAACTTCGGTTGGGAAAATGGAACCATCGTACCAGAATTGGGGTTTGAGTTGAGCACAGAATGCGGGCGGGACCGCCGATCGCCGCACCTCTCGCGGACGCCGCTCTTGGCTCCTTCAAGCTTCGAATTTCCTTTGAAAGCCCATGTTTAACCGGCGCGGCTGTGGGATAAGCTGGGCTTAACGGACGTTTCGCAGGCCCTCTGCCATTTGCTGGTTTTATTGGCCTTACCGGGGCTGTTTCTGGTACACTATATTAGTTGAAGCGATATGTTAAGAGAATCGGAATTGCATTCGGAGGAATGAACTTTATGAAGTTAAGCAAAGAGGGTATAGAGCTGCTCGCCCCGGCCGGCGATTGGGACTGTCTCAGAGCGGCTGTAGCCAACGGGGCGAATGCCGTCTTTTTCGGCGTTGAGAAGTTTAATGCGCGGGCCCGGGCGAACAATTTTCATACGGACGAGCTGCCTGATATTATGTCTTTTCTTCATCTGTACGGGGTGAAAGGATTTCTTACTTTCAATATATTGGTGTTCGAGGATGAGCTTGACGAAGCACGCAAGCTGATCGAAGCCTGTATTGACGCGGGGGTGGACGCGGTCATCGTGCAGGACCTGGGCTTGGTCAAGATGATTCGCGACATTTCCCCGGATTTCCCGATCCACGGCTCGACCCAGATGACGATCACTTCTCCGGAAGCGGTCGAGTTCACGAAGCCGTTCGATATCGAACGAGTGGTGCTCGGACGGGAAAATAATCTGAAGCAAATCAAGCAGATCGGCGACCAGGCGAAGCTGCCGATGGAAGTGTTCGTGCACGGCGCGCTGTGCGTCTCGTATTCGGGTCAATGTCTGACCTCGGAGATGTGGGGAGGCCGTTCGGCCAACCGCGGAGAATGCGCTCAAGCCTGTCGTTTGCCTTACGACCTGATGGTGGACGGCGTGCAGAAGCCGATGGGCGATATCGCCTACCTGCTGTCGCCGAAGGATTTGGCCGCGCTGGAGCTCGTTCCCGAGCTGATCGAAGCGGGAGTGACTTCGTTCAAGATCGAAGGCCGGCTTAAGAGTCCGGAGTATGTAGCGAATGTCGTAAGCAAGTACCGCAAGGCGATTGACCGCTACTTCGAAACCGGGCAGGCCAAGCCGACGAAGGAGGAGCTGCGCGAGCTGGAGCAGAGCTTTTCTCGCGGTTTCACCTACGGCTTTCTCAAAGGAACGAACAATAAGCAGTTGGTCGAGGGAACTTACCCGAAAAGCCGCGGCGTCTATGTAGGGCGCGTGAAGCAAATTTTGCGCGACGGCGTGCTCTGCGAGCTCGAAGCGCCGCTGAAGCGTGGGGACGGCATCTGCTTCGACGCCGGGGACCCGACGAAGAAGGAGGAAGGCGGCCGCGTATACGATATTCGCCGCAAAGGCGAGAAGCTGGAAGGCGAGGCGTACGGCGGCTTGATCGAGATCGTGCCCGGGCGCAATGACGTGAACCTGGGCAGAGTTCATGTCGGCGACCGGATCTGGAAGACGAACGACCCGCATCTGGACAAGCGGCTGCGCCAGACGTTCGAGACGGAGAAGCCTTACCGCACATTCCCGGTATCGATCCGCGTCACAGGCAAGCTGGGCGAGCCGCTTAAGAGCTGGTGGACCGACGGGCTAACCGGCCATACGGTCTATGTGGAGTCCGAGCTGCCGCTCGTGCAGGCGGAGAAGCGGCCGATGGACGCCGCGCTGTTCGAGGATCAGTTCGGCCGTCTGGGCGGGACGACGCTGGAGCTTGGAGAGCTTGACGTGCAGCTGGACGGGGCGCTGATCGTGCCGATGCGCGAACTGAACGGCATGCGCCGCAATGCTGCGGCGCAATTGGAGGAGGCGCGCCAAGCTCCGCGCTCGTATATTAAACGCCGCATAACCGCCATGGACGATGCGGCGCCGAAGAACGGCAAGCCGCAGGCTCCGCGGCTTACGGCGCTGTGCCGCAACCTGGAGCAGGTGCGCGCGGCCGCGCGGACGGACGTCGACATGATCTATGCCGACTTCGAATTTATCAAGCAGTTCCCCGCGGCGGTAGAGGCGGCCCGGGAGGCCGGCAAGCGGATCGCTCTGGCGACGCCGCGCATTCATATGCCGGGGGAAACCGGCTACTTTCGCAATATTATGAAGCTGCAGCCCGACGCGGTGCTCGTTCGCAATACGGGGGCTGTCTATTATTACATGAAATACCGTATGGAGCATCCTGAGGAACGTCATCCGGAACTGATCGGAGATTTTTCCTTAAATATAGCGAATCATAAGACAGCCGCTCTGTTCCTCGATGCAGGCTTAAGCAAAGTGACGCCTTCGTACGATCTGAACATTCAGCAGATGGTCGATCTGTTGGAGGTGGCCGATACTTCCAAGCTGGAGGTCGTCATTCATCAGCATATGCCGATGTTCCATACGGAGCACTGCGTGTACTGCACGTTTATGAGCGAGGGGACCGACTATACGAACTGCGGACGCCCGTGCGAAGAGCATCGCTTGTCGCTGCAGGACCGCGTCGGCATGTCTCATCCGGTGCGGGTCGACGAGGGCTGCCGCAATACGGTGTACAATGCCATCGAGCAATCCGGCGCCGAATATGTGCGCAACTTCCTCGACCTCGGGGTAGCCTCCTTCCGGGTGGAGTTTCTGGAGGAAACGCCGGATAAAGTGCTGGAAGTTATCGATTTGTATCAACGCGCTCTGCAGGGCACTATTAGCGGAACGCAGGTTTGGAAAAAGCTCAAAGCGACCAACCAACTGGGCGTTACCCGCGGGCAGTTAGTTAAATAACCGATTGTTTCGTCGGCTCACGCCGAATAATCATCCAGTCTGTCAAGCAGCCGCCGCATCGGTTTGATGCGAAGCCGGCTGCTTTTTTTCGTTGTTTGGCCATGATCGGCTATTTCCTGCGACCCAGCCTTCCGGAAGTGCCGTTTCAGGGAGGCGAACATTCTTTTGAAATTGGCGCGATCTTCTGCTACTATATACATAGATATACGATGCATAGAACAACGAGGTAAATGATTTTGAGATTGAATATGGAGGTGTCATCTCTGGCATGAGTGTCAACAAAGAGCTGCTGAAAGGCAGCACGGGCACGTTAATTTTGACGCTGCTGGAACAAACGGACCGTTACGGCTACGAATTGATCAAAGAGCTGGAGCGAAGCTCCGACGGAACGTTCGTACTCAAGGAAGGTACGCTGTATCCGATACTCCACGGGATGGAGGCGGAACGGTGGGTCGAGTCGTACTGGCGGCAGGCCGACGGCCGCAAACGCAAATATTACCGTCTGACGGATAGCGGGAAGCGGCAGCTTCAGGAGAAGAAGCAGGAATGGCGTTTGTTCCGCAACGCGGTAGACCGGGTGCTGGAGGAGGGACAAGGATGAACCGATTCGATAAACATCCTCTTATCGACGAGTATTTATCCGCCGTGTGCGACCGCGTCAAAGCTAGAGAGCTGCATAAGGAAATCCGGCAGGAGATGGCGGGCCACTTGGAAGAACTGATGAGCGCCAAGCAGGAAGAGGGCTTGGATGAGAAGGCGGCGGCGCAATGGGCGATTCGTCAGATGGGCGATCCCGAGGCGGTCGGCCGCGAGCTTAATAAAGTACATAAACCGCGTATTCCTTGGGGACTCGTCGGCTGGGTAGCCGTCCTGCTCATCATTTCGCTGGTGGCTATGTATGCGGTGGAGCTGGCATATACGGGCAACGAGGGCAATACTGCTCCTTCAGGGCATTTTTTGGTGAAAAAAGCTATGTTTATTGCGGCCGGTTTGCTGGCTATGACGGCGTTCCTGTTCTTTGATTACCGGAAGCTGCAGCATTATTCCTGGGCGATGTATGCGGGGACGCTGCTGGTTGCGCTTGCGACGATGGCATGGGGGCTTCAAGTCAACGGAACGAAGAGCTGGATTGTCGTCGGCCCTATGACCGTCGATTGGATGAGCGTGAGCCCGTTTCTGTTTATCGTGGCCGCCGCCGGATTGCTCCGTCATTGGGGAACGGACTTGAGGTCGCTGGCGCTGCAGCATTTGCTGTTCGTGTTTATTCCTGCAGTAGTGTACGTAATGGCCCCCTCCGTGTCGTCCTTATTGATTTACGCCGCGGCTTATTTGCTGCTTCTGTACACGGCGCGCCAAAGCCGGCTGGCTGTCGCTTCACAGGCGCTCGTCCTCGCGACGATGGGAGCTCTGTACAGCCTGTCTTCGCTCCATGGCAGAGGGCGCCTGGGCGCCTTTTTCGACCGATATGAAGATCCCCTGAATGCGGGGTACATGTACGTTCAAATCGATTCGGCGGTCCGTTCTGCCGGGTGGTGGGGTCACGGCTTCGCCGCCGTCAATACGAAGCTTCCTTATATTTATTCGGATACGCTGTTTACCTATCTGATCTACAGCATGGGATGGCTGGGGGGAGGCGTAGTCGTTACATGCGCCATCTGGTTCGCCATTCATCTCCTGCGTATGTTGTCCGTGGTGAGGGACGGGTACGGGAAGCTGCTGATCAGCGGGGTGTCCGGTTTGTTTATCGTTCAGTATATATGGGGCATCGGCATGTCGGTCGGCCTTCTTCCGATTCTGGGAGGAGTGACTCTGCCGTTTGTCAGCTACGGGGGGACTCATCTGATTGTAGAGCTGGCGGCGATGGGAATTCTGCTCAGCGTTTACCGGCGCAAGGATATGATTCGAATCCCTCAGTAGCTATGAGGCGAAGCAGCGACCTGCGGGTTGCTTGCAAAGCGGCGGGTTTTCTGTCAGAAAACTCACACAGCCTGCTATGCCGCCGGAGACATCGGAGAAAGAGCCGCATTTGCCGTCCGGATGATGACGTCGCAAGTAGAGTGAAAAGGCACAACCTGAGCGAATTTAAGGGTTGTGCTATTTTTTTGGCTGAACCGGCATTCGAAAGCTCCCGGTATTTTGAGGGTGTATTAAGCAAAATGTTTGGAAAATGTTAAGATTTGCATATACAATTTCTTCTTGTGCCAGCCGATAATAAATAAAGAGGAATAAAATAACAAGCAGCCCGCCTCTCGGGCGATGAAGCGGTTAAACATCTTGGGTCCGGCAGCTAGATCAACCATCCGTTCACGCTGGAGAACCGTTTTTGTATACATTTTATTCTTTTCTTGCAACAGTGCACAAAGCAAAACGATACGTAAATGACTTGACCGGAGGGAAGTAAGGAACTCATGATCGACATTCACTCACACTTGATTCCGGGCATAGATGACGGGGCGAAGGATATGGAGGAGTCTATCGCCATGGCGAGGGCTGCTGTCGAGGAGGGGATACATACGCTGATTGCTACTCCGCATCATGCCAACGGCAAATATGATAATCCCTGGAATCAGGTTGTACAAGCCGTTCGTGAAGTGAATGAGGCGCTTGAGACGCAGGGGATTCCGCTGACGGTGTTATCCGGGCAGGAAATTCGCGTTTACGACCGTTTATTGGAGGATCTTCATAACGACATAGCGGGTACGCTGCATTCCACACCATACATATTAATCGAATTTCCGACCCGGGAGATACCTAGAGAAACGGATTCGTTGTTTCACGAGCTGCGCGTCATGGGGTTGATTCCGGTCATTGCCCATCCGGAGAGAAACGTCGAGCTGGCCGAGAGCCCTTCCAAGCTGGAGCGGCTGATCCGCCAAGGCGCGCTCTCCCAGATTACGAGCCACTCGATTAACGGGCTGTTCGGCAAGAAAATACAGAAGCTATCGTTAGAGATGTGCAAGCATCATCTGGCGCATTTCATTGCTTCCGACGCCCATAATATGAAGTACAGGGCATTCGGATTGCGCGAAGCCTACGCGCTGCTGGCGAGACAATTGGGGGATCGTCTTGTACAGGGCTATATGGACAATGCGGAGAAGCTGGTTCGGGGCGAGGCGGTGCAAGTGCCGGAACCGGGCTGGCGAGAGAAGGCTTGGTGGAAGTTTTGGTAGTTTGGTAGGGTGTCATAATTTGCTAGAATTTCGTTGACAGCACGAATACGACCATGGTACTATAAGTTGGGTTATTTTACTATTTGTGTTTGAAGTTCTCAGCGAATACGGCCTATAGGAATGATATAGGCTTATTGGTCTTGGGGATAATAGGACTATTTTCCTAAAATTTCGTTAATATTTGATTACTAACCTTGAGGTGATGATAGAATGACGATGAAGAAGAAACTGGTAGTATCTACCGTAGCGGCGAGTTTAGTATTCAGTTCTCTGGCTGGACTGCCTGTCAGCACGAAGGGATTGCTGGAGAAGCTCGGCGTTGGAGCGGAGGTTGCGCAAGCGGCTGCTCCGGGATTGAATACGATTGTCAACGAATTGAACAAAGTGCACAGCTATGTGTGGACCGACGATGAGAAGGCTTCCATCAGCCAGGCCCGCGCTAAACTGAACGCTTTGGGCAACAATGCGGAAGACACTGCTCTTGTGAGCGAAGTGACAGCGAGAATCAACAGCAAGCTGAGCGCGGTGGAAGATCCGAGCGAATTCGATCAGTTGACGGATGCGAACATTCTGAAGCTGTTCAGCGCTCTTAACGTGTTCTTTAACGTTGAAGCGATAGAGGAAAATACGGAAGACGGCACCAGTCTTGCCGACGCTCTGGTTAGCAAGGAACTGCGTCCGGTGATCAAGCAGCTGGCTAAACTGGGCGGCAGCAGCAAGGACGACCTGTCGGTTCAAGATGCGGCGGACTTCGCGATTGCTGTCGAAGCGGCTCTGAAGGCTCAATTGGCCGATAAGGATTTCGACAATTTGGCGAAGCTGGCTACCGACGTACAAGCGATGAAAGATATTATCAAAGCAGCCGTAGACAGTGTTATGAACAACAAAGCGCTTAAATTCAGCACTGTGCTCAGTAATATAGGTATTACGGTGGACGATGTGGCAGCCGTTACGAATAAAATCGTCGCTGCAGTCGATCCGAAACGCGAAGCGGCTACGACCATTGCGCTGGCGCTGCTGCGTTCCGAAGCGAATACGACGTTCGCGAGAACAAGCGATTATATCGAAAACTCGCAAACGCAAAATTACCAATTCACGATTTTGGGCAAAACGTTGCCGAACATTTTGGTCTGGACCTCTTCTAACGCAAACATCGCGGTTGCGTATGTAGAAGACAGCGGCAAAATCAAGACGACGCAGACTGGAACGGGATCGGTAACAACGACGCTGGAAGGCAAAATCGTGGCTCCGGGAACGCTGCTGGACAATAAAGTATTGGTAAGACAAACGGTTACTTCTGCCTACAATCCGGTTAAGAACAATAACAATAAAGGCGGCGGCGGTGGAGGTGGCGGCGGTATCGTAACCAGCCCTGTGAATCAAGCCTCCAATAACGCGCAAAGCACTTTAAGCAGTATCAAGGATCAGCTGAAGAACGCATCTGAAGAGAAGCGCCAGCAACTCATAGAGCAAGCAAGAGCGGCCGTTGCCGAGACGATTGCTCAAATCACGCAAATCGATTTGTCCTCGTCGATTGCCGCAAACGGCGATAAAGGCGTGGCGAAGCTGGACACAGCCGCTCTGGTTCAACAAATTCAAGAAATCGCTGCCGAGAGCCAGAAGCTGTTCGATGCCTTGAAAGAGATCGATCCTGATGCTGCGCCTTCCAAGCTGGAGCTTACCTTGAATCTGGGCGATATTACCGTGAAGACGCTTGAGATTCCTTTGGCCAAAGAACTGCTTGCCGCAGCTAAAGATAATGGCATCGATAAAATCGCCGTAAGCATTAAAGGCGTTACGTTTGCGCTTGATCCTAGAACGTTCAGCGCGGATACGACGCTGACCATCGGCAAGAAAGATGCCGACGCAGCGACCAGTGTAACCCAGCTTCCGGTAGCATCTGGAGTGTTCGAATTCGAATTTAGTTCGAACGGCGCTGCAGTGACGAATTTCTCCAGTCCTGTCGAGGTTCGTCTGGCGGTTGCAGACCCTTCCAAGTTCGATACGGAGAAGCTGGTGCTCGCTAAGATCGTCGACGGCAAATTGGAGTTCTACGGCGGTAAATATAACGCTAAGGACAGACAATTCAACGGCAAAAGAAAATCCTTCTCGACCTATACGGTAGTTGAAAACAACGTCGTCTTCAATGACACGGCTTCGGTAAAAGCTTGGGCCGGACGCCAAATTGAAGTCGCTGCCGCTAAAGGCATTCTGGAAGGACGCGGCGATAACGAGTTTGTGCCTAACGGTACGGTAACTCGCGCCGAATTTGCGAAAATGATCGTCAAAACTTTCGGTCTTGAGGATGCGTCCGCAACTGAAAACTTTAGCGATGTGAACGACAACGATTGGTTCAAACCGTATGTTGCGGCAGCCGTGAAGAGCGGTCTGGTGAACGGAAGAGAAGAAGGCAAGTTCGATCCGAACGGTCAAATTACCCGTGCCGAAATGGCGACGATCGCGGCAAGAGCCTTGCAATCCGTGAATGGAGCGAAAGCGGCTTCCGATGTGGACGCTGCGCTGAAAGCCTTCACTGACGCCGATTCGATTCACGAATCTTTGAAAGCCGGTGTAGCTCTGTCCGTAGGAGAAGGAATTATTGTCGGTGAAGACAACAATAAATTCAATCCGAACGCTGACTCTACTCGCGCGCAAGCAGCTGTGGTCATTTATCGTCTGTTGAATAAATAAGCAGGGAACCGATGTAAACCTCCTCTTCTTTGCGGGGAGGTTTACAGTTTCTTTTTCCTACTTGGTGCCCGTAAGCCGATTTGACAAGACAAGATAGCTGCACGCTGTTTTCCGACGAATGGAGGTCAATAATGGAACTGGATCTGAAGGATTATATTAAGATCATCAAGAAGAGGATCTGGATAATCATTGCAATCGTATTGGTTTGCACCGTAGTGACCGGTGCGGCCAGTTATTTTTTCATACAGCCTGTCTATGAGGCGTCGACCAAGCTGATCGTGAACAAGTCGAACGAACGGCTCGGTCTGGATCAGGTCGACATTAACTCGATCAACTTGAATATCCGGCTGATTGATACTTACAAGGAAGTTATCAAGACGCCTCGCATTATGGATAAAGTAGTACAAGATTACCCTGAGTTTCAGTTGACGGCGGAAGAGCTGATCAAGAAGATCAAGGTTAGCTCGGTTAACAACACGCAGGTGATGACGGTAGTCGTCCAGGATCATTCCTACGAGAAAGCGGCCAACATCGTCAATGCGGTGTCCAAAGTGTTCCAGAGGGAGATTCCGTCCATTATGAAGGTGGATAACGTATCCCTCTTGAATGAAGCGCAAGTGAGCGAGAAGCCGGTGCCGGTGAAGCCGAATCCCAAGCTCAACATTGCGATCAGCTTTGTCGTATCCTTGATGGCGGCGGTAGGGCTCGCCTTCCTGCTCGACTATTTGGATGATTCCATCAAGACGGAAGAAGATGTCAAGGAATTCCTCGAGCTGCCGACGCTGGCGATGATCGCCCGTATCGAAGCCGACGATCTGATCAACCATAAATCTTCAACATCCCAGCAGCGACAGGCAGGTGAGACGACTCGTGTTACCGTCAACCAATAGCAGACCTATCATTACGCACGATAATCCGAAATCGCCGATCTCGGAAGCTTACCGGTCACTGAGAACGAACATTCAATTCTCGGCGATCGATGAGGAAATCCGGACGATTATGGTCACCTCGGCCGGGCCGGGCGAAGGGAAATCGACGACGATCACGAATCTTGCCGTAGCCTACGCTCAATCGGATATGCATGTTGTCCTTATCGATGCGGATCTTCGCAAGCCGACGATGCATCATACGTTTAACTTGAGCAATCGGGTCGGGTTGACGAACGCGCTGTCCTCCCGGGGTATGATCTCGGACGTAATACGGGAGACGAAAATTCCGAATTTGTCGGTTATCACCTCCGGGCCGATTCCGCCGAATCCTTCGGAGATGCTCGCTTCGAAACGGATGGGAGTATTGATCGAAGAGCTAAAAGAACAATACGATATGATCCTGATCGATACGCCGCCGGCTCTGGCGGTAACCGATGCCCAGATTGTAGCGTCCAAGAGCGACGGGGTTATCCTTGTCATCGACTCCGGTAAAGTGAAGCGGGAGATTGCGATGAAGGCCAAGGCGAACCTGGATTATGTGAAGGCGAGAATCTTGGGCGTTGTACTGAATAATATGAATCGCAAGAGCTCGGAATCGTATTATTACTACTATTACGGCAACAAAGAATAACGAAGAACGGATAACGGGGGATGAACATGGGCCAGGACAAGCGAATATCGCTGATGATTATCATAGACATACTTATCATATGGATGAGTATTCTCTCTTCATACTATATTCGTTTCGACGGGCGGATACCCCCCTCTTCCTGGCAGCAAGCCTTGTTATATTTGGCTGTTTCCTCCGTTATCTGTATTCTGTCCATGCGATTCTTTAAGCTGTATAACCGGGTGTGGCAATACGCCAGCGTAGGCGAGATGGTGACCATATTCAAGGCGGTAACCGTCGGTGTCTTCGTATCCTACGTCCTCCTCTATGCGTTCACCTTGCATAGAGTGCCTTATTCCATCTTATTGCGCAATTACGAAACGATGCTTTTGTTCATAGGAGGCTCGCGCTTTACATGGCGCGTCGTCCGAGACCGGATCGCGAAGCCGGTCAACCATCATAAGAAGGCGCTCATCATCGGCGCCGGCGATTGCGGTGTGCTGATTGCCAAAGAGATGATCAATACCTCGGATGCCGTGCTGTATCCGGTCGCATTCATCGACGATGATGCGAACAAGCAAAACCAGCGGATTTATAATCTCCCGGTAGTAGGCACGAGGGAGAACATAGCGGAAGTCGCCGAGCAAATGAACATCGACGAAATCATCATTGCGATTCCTTCGCTGAATCGCCAGGAAACGACCAAAATTATCGAAATTTGCAAGCAAACCAAAGCCAAGATGAAAATCATTCCCAAGATCAATTCCCTCATCGACGGATCGGTCACCGTTAAGGAAATTCGCGATGTCGAAGTGGAGGATCTGCTGGGCCGCGATCCGATCAGCGTCGATCTGGACGGAATCGCCAATTACGTAGAGCGCAAGACGATCCTGGTCACAGGGGCGGGCGGTTCCATCGGTTCCGAGCTGTGCCGGCAGATTGCGCCGTTCCATCCTAAGCAGCTGCTGCTGCTCGGACATGGAGAGAACAGTATTTACTTAATCGAGATGGAAATGAGACGGAGTTTTCCGGATCTTCATATAGAGACGATTATCGCAGATATTCAGGACCGGGAGCGGATCAACGAAGTGTTCGCCAAGTATCGGCCTGAAGTCGTATTCCATGCGGCGGCCCATAAGCATGTGCCGCTTATGGAGCGCAATCCTGCGGAAGCGGTAAAAAATAATGTATTCGGCACGAAGAACGTGGCTGAAGCGGCGGATCGCTACAGCTGTGAGCGATTCGTTCTTATTTCATCGGATAAAGCGGTGAACCCGACGAGCATTATGGGGACGACCAAGCGAATCGCCGAGATGGTCATTCAGTCGCTGGATAAGACGAGCAAGACGAAGTTCGTAGCGGTCCGGTTCGGCAATGTGCTCGGAAGTCGCGGCAGCGTCATCCCGTACTTCAAGGAGCAGATCGCAAGAGGCGGCCCGGTGACAGTAACGCACAAGGATATGATCCGTTACTTTATGACGATTCCAGAGGCTGTGCAGCTCGTTATTCAAGCCGGAGCCTTCGCCCAAGGCGGCGAGATCTTCATTCTGGACATGGGTGAGCCGGTTCGGATCGTTCAACTGGCGGAGGACCTGATCCGTTTGTCCGGATTCATCCCGTATGATGAGATTAACATCGAGTTCACGGGGATTCGCCCCGGCGAGAAGCTCTACGAAGAACTGCTTACAAGCGAGGAGGGCCTCGCCTCGACCAAGCACGACCGGATCTTCGTCGGTAAGCCGACCATCATCAATAAGTCCGAGCTGGAGATGGAGATCAAAGCGCTGGAGCGTGTCCTGCTGGAGGACCGCAGCCAGATTGAAGATGAACTGAAGCATATTGTCCCTACATTCCTTAATGTATCTTAAACTTCCGAGACCAATGGACAAGGTGGGTGAGCCTCATGAAAAAAGCGACCTATATCATACTTTTTCTTGTTGTCACTCTCGGTATCGGCGGATATGCGGCCTCGAATTACATCATTAGCTATTTTCTGCAAAGCATGATTTCTTCGGAAACGGCAACCATGCTGGAAGCTGCGGCAGGCAGCTCTGCACCTGAACAGGAATCCAAGGCCCCAGCCACTGAACAAGCCCAACAAACGAATAACCCGACTGCAGGCTCATCCTCCAAATCTGTTCCAACAGACCCCGGGGACGGGCCCGTTCAGCTTGAAGAGTCAGTCAAGCCCGGAGGTTCTGCGCAGGGTAAGCAGGAAACCAAGAGCGGCAGTTCCGAAAAGAGCGGACAGGAAACGGATTCGACCGAAGGGATGAAATATAGCCCCGAGGTTTCCTCGGATAAGGCAAAAACTGTGGAACAATCCATTACAGCCAAGGAAAAAGCGCAGATTTTATCCGTATTGATCAGAAAACTTAGCACGGACGAGCTGCAGCTATTCGTGAAGATGGCCAGCAACGGCATTTCCGTCGAAGAGAAGAAGGAAGCGAAGAAGATTATTCTGCAGAAACTAACGGAAGAAGAGTATGATCAACTGATCTCTATCGCGGCCAAGTACGGGTTAAGTCAAGGGAAGAGCTATAAGGAATCGAAGAAAGAGTGAACGGAATGAACAAGGGGGATATAGAGAGATGAAAGTAAGAAAAGCGATTATTCCAGCGGCGGGGTTAGGGACGAGGTTTCTGCCTGCGACCAAAGCGATGCCCAAGGAAATGCTGCCGATCGTCGACAAACCGACGATTCAATATATTGTAGAAGAAGCGGTCGAATCGGGAATTGAAGATATTATTATCGTGACGGGCAAGGGCAAGCGTGCGATCGAAGACCACTTCGATAACTCCTTCGAGCTGGAGCAGAACCTGTTGGAGAAGGGCAAGCTGGAGCTGCTGAATGAAGTTCAGAAATCGTCCAAAATGGTCGATATTCATTATATACGGCAGAAGGAAGCTAGAGGATTAGGACATGCCGTATGGTGCGCTCGGAAGTTCATCGGCAATGAACCGTTCGCTGTACTTCTCGGCGACGATATCGTCAAGGCGGAGAAGCCTTGCTTGAGACAAATGATCGAGCAGTACAACAAGTATAACTCTTCAATTATCGGCATCCAGCCGGTCGAGGCAACGGAAGTTTCCCGATATGGCATTGTAGACGGTTTCTCGTTGGAAGACCGCGTCTACCGAGTGAATAACCTGGTGGAGAAGCCGAAGCAAGAGGACGCCCCTTCGAACCTGGCCATTATGGGGCGGTACATTTTAAATCCTCGGATCTTTGAGATTTTGGAAAACCAGACCCCGGGTGCAGGTGGAGAGATCCAACTCACGGATGCCATTGCTGAACTGAATCGCATGGAAGCCGTCTTCGCCTATAACTTCGAAGGCATACGGTATGATGTCGGTGAGAAGCTTGGATTTATTAAGACGACGATTGAGTTTGCTTTAGATAGGACTGATTTACATCGAGAACTAATTGAATATCTTCATGAAGTACTTGATAAGGAAGTTATTAAAAAATATTAATAGTTATTAGATCTAAGTGTCCAATCTGGCTTATGGCTTTAAAAGGGGGAGGGAATAGTGTTGTATAAAAAGTATCTAAAGAGAATAGCAGATATTACAGCGTCTTTAGTAATGATGCCATTCCTGCTTCCCGTTATTGGTATATGTGCACTTCTTATAAAAATAGAAGACGGTGGCCCGGTATTTTATTGTGGTAAAAGATTGGGGAGAGATGGACGTATCTTCAAAATGTATAAATTACGTTCAATGCGTGTTAATGCCCCGGATTTACGAAATGCAGATGGCTCTACTTTTAATGCTGATGATGACCCAAGGTTAACTAGTATAGGTAAAATTGTTAGAAAGACCAGTCTTGATGAATTGCCGCAGTTATTTAATGTTCTGGTAGGGGATATGAGCTTTATAGGTCCTAGACCAGACTTGCCAGAGCATGTTAACTATTACGTGGATGATGAGGTGAGGAAATTAGAAGTGCTTCCTGGAATTACTGGGTATAACCAAGCTTACTATAGAAATTCTGCTGAATGGAAGCAGAGAATAAAAAATGATGTTTATTATATAGATAACATTTCAGTTGTCCTGGATATTAAAATCATTTTAGCAACTATTATTGGTATCTTTATGCGAAAGGGAGTTTACATAAGCGGTAGCGAAAGCGAAAGAGGTATAAATGGAAAACAATAGGGGTTTCGTTAATGAGTTATTTGGTAAGAATTTCGAGATCAATGAATTAGATTGGGATACTAACTACTTTGGTGTTAGATCAGCCAAGGTAGTGTTAAAAGATTGCGTGATTGAAGGCGAGCGAGAAGATATTATTGAGCATTTGAAACCATTTGATTTCGTTACGATATTAAATAATGGAAATAACAGCTCGAATAATATTTGGTTAGGGCGAGAAACTAATGCTTTTCTTACTGATGTTAATATTCAGTTTACAAAAGCTCTAAAGGAAAAACCAGTATGCGTAAGCGATATCGCAAAAGTATACCAAGGTTACCACAGAGATGAAGAATTGTTGGAAATCGCCCGTAATACCTTTGAATACTCGCGTTTTTTTAATGATCCATACTTGCCTAGCGATAAATCGAAAAATATCTATGTACATTGGGCCGCTAGTGCTTTTGATAACCCTAAAAGGTTTTTTACTATTATAAAAGTAAACGAAAAAACTGTGGGTTTTATTTTATTCTCAATGCGTTTTGAAGACCTAAGTGCTACGGTAGAACTAATAGCAGTTAATAGTGAATATAAAGGACAACATATCGGAAAAACATTAATATCCTGTTTTGAGTCGTATGTTTTTGATAATGGAATAAGGATGATAAAAGTAGGTACTCAATCTGATAATATGTTGGCTGCAGGTTTCTATACTTCGTGTGGGTTTAAATATAGTAAATCTAGTACGGTTTACCATTACTGGCCGAAGAAATAACTCTTTTATGGAGATGAAATTATGAACCTAGATAAAAGAAAAGAATTTTTGTCTTATTGCCTTCCTGATATTACCAGTTCCGAGATTAATGAAGTTATAAATACTTTGAAATCAGGTTGGTTGGCAAAAGGACCGAAGACGATAGAATTTGAGAAACGGTTTGCAGAGTATGTTGGCTCAAAATATGCAATAGGTATGAACTCTGCTACGGCAGCCCTTCATATTTCTTTGCTTGCAGCAGGGGTTGGGCCTGGGGATGAGGTTATTACCACTCCTATGACTTTTGCTGCTTCCGCCAATACAATAATTCATACTGGTGCCAAACCAGTGTTTGTTGATGTAGACCCAGAAACAGGCTGCATTGACCCAGATGAAATTACAAAGAACATAACCCCGCTTACAAAAGCAATTGTACCGGTTCATTACGCTGGGCAAGCTTGTGATCTTGATACTATATACGAAATATCTGAGAAGAACAATTTATTTGTTTCCGAGGATGCAGCTCACGGTTTGTACACCGAGTATAAAGGACGTATGATAGGTGATTGTCCTAAAGGGACGGTATCATACAGTTTTTATGCAACTAAAAACCTTGCAACGGGAGAAGGTGGCATGTTAGTTACGGATAATGAGGAAATAGCTAACAAGGCAAGGGTCCTAATAACACATGGTATGAGTAGAAATGCATGGAATCGTTACGCCAAGGGGGGCTCTTGGATGTATGATATACAGGAGCCCGGATATAAGTATAATATGTTTGACTTACAAGCAGCCTTAGGTTTGAAGCAACTGGAGCGTCTAAGCGAAATGCAAGAAAGACGAGAAGAGATTGCTGAAATATATAATGAAGCTTTTAAATGCTTAGACGGAATCGAAATTCCTAAAATATCCGAATACACAACAAATCATAGTTGGCATTTATATATTGTTAAAATTAACGGAGAACACGTTAATATTAGCAGAGATCAGTTCATTACAGAATTAGCTAATAGAAATGTTGGAACAAGCGTCCATTTTATTCCTTTACATTTAATGAGTGCTTACAGAGATCGGTATGGATATAAACTAGGGGACTTTCCAATTGCAGAGAAATGGTTTGAAAACATCGTTTCACTGCCATTATATCCGACAATGACAAATTCAGATGTGCAATATGTCATTGATGCGGTGAAAGATATAGTTACGAGATCTGCTTTAATGAAAGTTATATAGTTTAAAGAGGTGCAATTTTGAAATCTATTTGGCTGGTTAATCCTTATGGACCTATAGAAGGTGAAAATTGGAGAGATTATAGCTTTAATCAATTTGGAAAATACCTCTCCGAAAATGGCTACAAGGTTGTATGGTGGACATCAAATTTTGCCCACCATTTTAAGAAATTTAGATCAACGGGATGGAAGGATATCCAAGTAAACAACAATTACACGATAAGATTAGTCCCGACAACTAGCTATAAAAAAAACATGAGTTTCGGTAGGTTTATAAAAGATATAGTATTTGCATATAATGCGTATCAGGGTTTTTGTAAGCACAATAAACCGGACATCATTATTAGTGCTGATACACCACTAACAATGAGCTATCCGTCATTTTCATTTGCTAAAAAAAACAATGTACCAATTATTTACGATCAAATGGATTTATGGCCGGAATTTATTGAAAATGCAGTGGGTAAGAAGCTTGGTAATTTCTTGCATGCCCTTTTTTATCCCATATACTCTAGTAGAAGAAGGAATTATAATAAACTTGATGGTGTAGTAGCGTTGGGAAAAAATTACCTAAAAAAAACTTTTGAGATATCGGCATCGTTACAATCTAAGCCTCATGCTTTGATATACAATGGGATAGATGTAGAGGGGTTTAGAAGTAAAATGTTAAACGAGGTAGATGTAGTAGGATTACCAAAAACTAAGAGTCCAAATGAGGTTTGGTGCATTTTTGCTGGGACGCTAGGTCCATCTTACGATATTCAGGCTATTTTAGAATGCGCGAATAAACTGGATAAAGATGAAGAATATAAGCAAATATTTAAGTTTGTTATTGCAGGAAGTGGCCCATTAGAGGAAGTTGTAAAAGAAAATTCATTGAGGGTTAATAACTTGTATTATGTAGGGAAACTATTGCCAGAGCAATTAATTCCTATATACAATCTGTGTGATATAGGATTGGCTGCTTACTCGGAAATGTCGAATGTCGATATGCCTGATAAGTTTTATGATTACACTGCAGCTGGTCTTGCAATTATTAATTCTTTGAATGGGGAAATTCAAGAATATATTGATAAGTATATGGTCGGAGCAATGTATACACCAGGTCAATTTGAGAGCCTTACTGCAGCAATACTAAAAACTGTTGAAAAGAATGTGTTGGAACAGATGAAAAATAACTCATATAAGCTAGCTAAGAGCTTTGATAAAAAAGTACAGAGTAATAAACTAGTCGAAGTTATTAAGAAAGTTCTAAATGAAACCAAAGAGGTAGGGACTACATGAAAATACTGTATGTGACCTCGTCGTTTGATAAAAAAGGTTCTGCCAGTATTAGAAATGTATCATTAGTAAATGGGTTAGTAGAGAATGGAGTCAAAGTCGATGTGTTAACGCAATGCTGGCCTGATTATATGATTGATCACGATTTGAAAAGTAATATAAATGAAAGTGTTAATATATATTATGATTCAATTAAAGTGATTGATCTGTATTTTTCAAAGATTAAACCGGGGCAAGACGGGCGAGGACATGGAAGAAGGCTTTTATCAATTATTAAAAGTCTTGTTAAATATATATACTATTTCCCCGATATAGATAAAGAATGGATCACAAATTATAACCGTAGTATTGATTATAAAAGTTATGATTTGGTTGTTTCTTCATCTGACACGAAAACTTCCCATTTTGTTGCAAACAAAATCGTGAAAAATGAACACCGAGCTAAGTGGTTCCAAATCTGGGGGGACCCGTGGGTAGATGAAAAAGGAACTACTGGGGTTAGGAAGGTATTTGCTTATATCTTTGAAAAGTGGCTATTAAGAGAGGGAGATGAAATTTTGTATATTTCCCTTCCAACCTTGGAAGCTATGAAGAAAAAGTATTACAAATACTCTAGCAAAATGCATTACCTAAAAAGATCATATTTAGTTGAAATTAGAGGCAAGTGCGCTCCTAAACCAGACGAAGGATACACATTCTCTTATATCGGAACGGTTTATTACGGTAGGAATATAATGCCGCTAATTGAGGTAATTGATAAATATAATAATAAAAAAAATAAAAAAATAAGTTTAAATATTTATGGTACTTATAGTCACGAAGTTTTGGAAGCCTGTAGGAAGTATAGCAATATCAACTATTGTGGATATATAGAGTATAACAAAGTGGTAGAAGTTACATATAATTCTGATGTTTTAATATATATGGGGAATATGAAGGAAAGTCATCAAATACCTGGGAAATTATATGACTATTTTGGGACAGATAGAACTATCCTAGCACTAATGGAATCACTCGATAATCCCGTTTCAAAATTTATAGAACAGAGCAATAGATGTATTTTATTTGAAAACAATAAAGACTTAATTAATCTTGATGTAGTAGTCGAACAAGTGGAACAAAATAATCAGAGAGTTCTAAGTGAATACTCGAAAGAAGAAGTTGCAAAACACTTATTGGATGTATTTGAAAAATATAGAGATAATCTGTGATTGTAAGTTGCATTAGAATTTGTGAAAAATAAATTAGGCCAGAAGTGTGCCTAGTAGATATGTGGAAATAAGATGATAAAATGGTGATCATTATATGAAGGTTTTGATTCTAATTCCAAGTTTGCACGAAAAGGGACCCAATATTGTTGCAAAAAGTATACCACAATATTCGAGATGTGAGGAAATACAATATGTTTTTTTGTCGCTACGAAAAAATACTGAAGACTTATTAAACGTGTATAATAAGCAATTTTTGAATGTTACAGAATTGGATATGAGGAGTATACCGCTTCCAAAGGATATTAATAAACTAAAGAAAGTAATCCAAAATATAAACCCTGATGTTATCCATGCGCATACTTTTTGGCCCACTGTTTTATGTGGCTTTTTTATAAATGGTTATAAAAAAATTGTTACAATCCATAATAACCCAATCGAAGACTACACCTTTGAATATGGCAAGATAGCAGGTAGGATTATGACAATTATTTTTAAGACTGCCTTAAGAGCATATGATGTCTTAATTCCAATATCAAAATACGTGGGATCTGCTATAAAAGGGCATAAAAAAGCAAAAATTAAAGTTATTTATAATGGTATTGAAGACAGATATCAGTTAAATAGTACTATTGTTAATCATAACTCTTTGAATCTATTGACTATTTCAGTACTAAATAAGCGTAAGAATGTTATAAAAATACTCGAAATATTAAAATTGTTAAAAGAAAAGGATTTAAAAGTAAACTGTAAAATTGTTGGCGAAGGTGCGGAGTTAAGTGATCTAATCGAATTTTCGAGAAGAAATGGGCTAAACGAAATTGTGTCATTTGAGGGTAACATTCCGAGAGATTCGGTATTTGATTATATCAGGCAATCAGATGCGTTTATCTTCACATCAAAAAGTGAAGGTTTTGGTTTAGTGGTTGTTGAATCCCTTATGATGGGGAAGCCTGTGATTGTAAGCGATATTCCTGTTATGTGGGAAATCGTCGATAATAATGATGGTTTTATTCTTGAAACAGACTCACAATTTGTGGAGGCAATTAAAACTTTATTTAATATAAAATTAAGACAACAACTTTCTCAATCTGCTAGAGAAAAATATTTAAGAAATTTCACAATAGAAAAAATGGTAGACAGCTATGAAAAAATTTATTTGGAAAAGTAAAGGTAAATATGTATCATAAAAAAAACCAACTTTTTATTATAATAGCATTACTTTCATGTTTAATATTGTCCTCAATATTGTCATTCTCATTTGCTGTGTTTTTTTTACAGTCAATACTTCTAACGATAACTTTGCCGTTAATCCTAAAAAAAGATTCTAAAACAGCAAGGTTATATTCAATAGGAATTGTGATTTCACTAATATATATATATATTATTTATTCTGCTAATTTATTAGCCTATGGAAGCCCGTATTTTAATGGTGGTTCTGATGGCCTGGCTTTTGAAAGAAAAGGATTTCTTATTGTGAATTCCAATATATATAATCCTTCTCAATTGTTGGGGAATGTACTAGATCAATATGATAATGCGCCTTTTTTTAGTGTGTACATTGGCTTACTAATCAAATTTGGGGAATTATTTGATGGATATAGTACCTTTCTTCCAAGAATTATGAATGTTTATTTTCTGATCTGGATTTCAATGATATTCGAATATCTCTTAAAAAAACATGCTGGTTTTTCTGGGAAAAGACTTTATATAAGTATACTAATATTCTTAATCACTCCAAATATTCAATATTTAAATTCTGACGTTTTTCGGGACACATTCAATCTGTTCCAAATTTTCCTAATAATACTTTTGTTTGATCGAATTATACTAGTCAAGAATATTTTAAAAAAACTGTTTTATTTTATAATTGTATTTCTAGCAATGTATATTACTTTTTACACTAGAACAAATTCATTAGTGTTTGCTGCTGCAGGTACTTCTTTATTATTTCTGAACAAATTTAATCGGATCCTAAAAGTATTAATAATTTTTGTAACAGCTTCATTTTTAATGTTAATCAATTTTTCCGATAGTATTAAATTTGAATATTTTTATAATGTATATTCAGAACATTTACTAAGCAGCACAGACGGACTTAGCAGCTACATTTTCAAGCAGCCCTTATTTCCGTTTGGAATTATATTGAGGAGCTTATATGGACTGATTAATCCGTTTCCGAATTTTTTAGGTTTATTTAAAGTTCCAAATATGCTTTTGCTAGATATCGTATTATTATTTGTTTATTGTGGGGCTGTACTGCAGATAATTTTCATTCCTTTTTTATTAAAAAGGCTAGCAAGAATGGATTGGTTAGCACTATCTTTTGTTGTGAATTTTTTAGGTGTTGTAATCACAACGTTTACATTTAGACATGTTTTATTATACTATCCCTTTATGGTAGCTCTTATTGTTGATGAATTCATTTCATCTAAACAGACAACGAAATCACGTGTGTTATTTGTTTCTTTAACTATGACTGTTTTAATGGGGTTATTGTACATAGTATTAAAATTCTTTTAGATTACTGATCTTTTATGTAGTAAATTACCAATATCAAATTAATCGGCTCGTTATAAGCCCGAAAGGATTCATAAGGTTAAGATGAAAATATTAATCGTAAACTCCCATTTGAACGTTGGCGGGATCAGAAGTGCATGCTTAAATTTGCTTAGAAACATGGAAAACTCTGGTGTTGAAATCGATTTGTTTTTACTTAAAGTTGATGAGAATGCAATGAAGGATATGGAGAATATTAAAGGGGTAAATTTGAAAGAACCATATTTTTTAGTGAATACATTCTTCACTCCTTTTAGTGATTTGTGTAAAAAAGGGGGATTAATGGGTGTTTTTTTGAAAATAATTTTATTTGTAATAAAAAGCATTTTAGGAATACGAATGACTTTAATGTTAATTCTTAAACTATCTAGAAGGATAAGAGGATATGATGTAGCTATATCATTTTCAAATGATATTTGGAAAAATGGATTTGCAGGTGGAAGCAATGATTTTGTTCTAAAGAAGGTTGAGGCTAAACATAAAATTGCATGGATCCATAATGACCCATACCAACTTGGGTTTAATAAGAAAATATGCAAGAAGACTTATAGACATTTTGATTTTGTTGTAAATGTATCCAACTCCTGTAAAGAAAAATTTGATGAAATCGTACCTGAATATAAACTAAAGTCAAAAGTAGTTTATAACATGTTCAATGTTAATGAGATAAGGTTGAAATCGATGTTTAAAAATCCCTATGAGTTTGAAGGGCTTAAGTTTGTTACTGTGGCGAGAATTAATAATCAACAAAAGCGTATAGATAGAATAGTTAATACTTGTGTAAGATTAAAGAATGATGGTATTAGCAACTTCAAATGGTATATCGTGGGGGATGGTCCTGATTTATCATGGTTGAAAGAAGAAGCTGGGAAAAAAGGTGTTTCTGAAATTGTGGATTTTGTAGGGAGTAAAAGTAATCCATATCCTTATATTAAAAACGCGGATGCTTTGATTCAAACTTCTGAATATGAAGCTTACAGCATGGTGTTGCTTGAAGCCCTAACAATTTGTACACCAGTCGTTTCAACAAACTACGACTCTGCATGTGAGATAGTGAAAAATGGATATAACGGTATTATAACTGAAAATAGTACAAATGGTGTATATAATGCAGTCAGGGGAATTATTATAAATGATTTCGTTTTAAGGGAGTTGAGGGCCAATATTGAGAAAAAGGGAGTCGATAATGAAGTAGCATTTAAACAATTTATGGGTCTATTAAGTGAATAGTTTATGTTTTGCTATTGAGTTAAATGGATAAACCAAAACCCAATAACAGTTTAATTCTAGAGAAAATGTTTTAGAGGGAGGAGGATTATTTAAATGCCGGGATTTTACATAAGCACACATTTCTATAGTAATAAAGTAGATAATTATTATAATAATACCTGCATTAAAAATGAGATAAAGAATTCAAAATATATTATCAAAAGAAATACGTTAAATAAGTTTTTAGATGACAAGGTGTTTTGCGAAAATGATAAATATATTGTTATTATTGAAGGTGTAATTTTAAACAAATCTGAAATAATATCAAATTACAGTAGCGGTAATTTTTTTAATTCAATCATTAGTATGTTTGAAAACAAAGGTGAAGATTTTTTCAAGGATTTTAAAGGGAGTTTTTCCGGGGCTTTCCATAATAAAACTACTGATGAATGGATCATCTTCACAAACCAAATAGGCGATAATCAAGTTTTTTATTACTATGAAGGTGGTAATTTTATTGTAGGAAGCGAAGTAAATTATATTGTTGAAACACTTAATAAGGAAAATGTAAATTACAATGTAGATGAGCAAGCTATTTATTCCCTTTTAACTTACTCTTTTGTGATTGATGATCGAACTGTCATTAATGAGATAAAAAGAATTGATGCTGGCTCATATATAAAGATATCACCATATCATTTTCGAAAAAAAATATATTTTGAACTAACAACTAATAAGTATAACTTGCAAGATCTTGCAATGGATGATTTAGTTGATAAGTTAGATGAAATGTATGTGGATGCTGTCAGGCTAGAATACTTAAAGGATAGAGAGTATAATTATCAGCATCTAGTGGAATTAAGCGGTGGGTTGGATTCTAGAATGAATTTGTGGGTTGCTCATGAGTTAGGTTTTAATAACATATTAGCTATAACATACTCTAAATCAGGATATTTAGATGCGAGAATAGCTGAAAAGATAGCTTTAAAATTACAAAAAAATTGGTTTTTTAAATCTCTGGATGATCCTAACATTATATATGATATAGATGAAAATATTAGGATGAATTTTGGTCTGAACGGGTATTTCAATGTTACCAAGAGTAATGCAGCTTATAAAATTTTGAATTTTAATAATATAGGAATATGTCATACTGGGCAACTCGGGGATGTCATTGTAAGCTCTTATTTAAAAACAACTATTGATGCAAGGCCACATAAATTTAATTTTGCTGAGTCAACTAAATTAATAGATAGGCTTGACGTGAGTTTTCTAGAACAATATGACAGCGAAGAGATGTTTGCAATGAATGTACGAGGGTTTAGAGGTATATTGAACTCGCATTTAATTAGAAAAAATTATTTTGAAACAACATCTCCTTTCCTAGACATAGACTTTTTGGAATTTTGTATGAGTATACCACTAAAATATAGATTAAACCATAAGCTATATAAATATTGGTTGAAAAAAAAATATCCCGCAGCTTGTCAGTTTGTTTGGGAAAAGACGGGATTGAGGGTAAATGCAAATGATTTTGAAATATTTCTGCGTAGGTTAGTATCTCGTGGGCCAGATAAGCTAAAAAGGATGATGGGGATTAAAGTTAAGGCAAAAGCTAATACAATGAATCCCTATGATTTTTGGTATCATAACAACATAGAAATAAAAAAATTCATGGATGAATATTTTGAAAAAGAAATTGATGAATATGAGATAACTGATATGTTAAGAAAGGACATGCGTTTTCTATACAACTGTGGAAGTGCATTTGAGAAATCACAAGTTTTGACTGTTTTATCAGCACTTAAGCTTTACTTCAAACGATAGACAATATACGAAGGATTAAGATAGATCGGGATTGGGTTTTAATACGGATTCCTTTATTAACATCGAATGGTTAAGGACTCGTCATTTTGCTATTCTGCAGCCGGTGAATGGAGCAAATAAATGGTACGAAATATTAAAAAAATGAACATCAATTTTCTTTTAAGGACAGGTTTTTTGCATATTTTCTCATCACAAATTTTAAACGTGGTTCTCCAGTTCGCGACTTCAGTGGTTTTAATAAGAATATTATCTAAAGATGACTTTGGAAGCTGGCAGTATGCTTTAAATATATTAAGCTTTTTTCTTTTACTACAAGGGCTCGGGGTTGTTTCTGGCATACTCCAATATTCTAGTTCGGCAAATAATGAGGAAGAACGACAAGCCTTTTTTAAATATGGCTTAAAAATTGGCCTTTTTTTCAATTTTATAGTATGTTTATCAATTTTAATTTACACCATTTGGTTTGATTTACCAGTTAAAGGAAGTACTCAAATACTAAGATATTTATGTCTCGTACCGTTATTTTCCCTAACGTTTGATATTTTACAAATTTACTTTAGAGCTTCATTTAAAAATCAAAAGTTTTCTAGATTAAGTACACTTAATAGTATTGTCTTATTTATAGGGGCTGTGATAGGTGGGGAGTTGTTAGCACTAGATGGATTGGTGTTAGGTAGATATTTCGCTTATATAATTTGTATAATCTTGGGCATTGTTTATTTGGGTAAAGAATGCAAAAAGATTATAGAGGTAGGACAACTTGAGTTGTCCCAAAGAAGGGAGTTTTTGAAATACTCTATAGTATCTGCATTTAACAATTCTATATCATCGGTGGTATATTTGCTTGATACTTTTATGATTGGGTTAATAATTAAAGATCAATTAATAGTTGCGTCTTACAAGACAGCTACCTTAATACCCTTTGGATTAAACTTCATCCCGATGTCAATTATGATATATGCATATCCTTATTTCGCCAAAATGTCTTCTGAGAAAGATAGTTTAAAATATTATGTTTATAGAATCCAAAAATATCTTATTCTATTGAATGGCGTTATATCCCTGATTCTTATTGTATTTGCACCGCAAATTATTCAAATTATGTTTGGAAGCGATTATTCAGATTCAGTAACAGCTTTTAGAATTTTATCCATAGGATATTTTATTGCTGGAACATTTAGAATTCCTGCAGGAAATGTGCTAGCGAGTATAAAAAAAATAAGAATCAACTTTGTTCTGACCTTAATTAGTGGCGTAACCAACGTTATTTTAAACATTATTTTGATACCTCATTTCTCAAGTCTTGGTGCTGCAGTGGCTACAGTTAGTGTGTTTATACTCTCATCAATTATTGCAAATGGTTACTTGTTCTTTTATTTTAAGCGCCCAAATTTGGGGGTTCGATAATTAGGTGCTTTAAGTAATTTAAAAGTCTATCGCTGAGTAAACGGAAAGAGTTTAAAGCGATTTTTATTAAATATCAATAAATAAATATCATAATTCTTTGTAAGGCCGAGTTTGGAATAATTAAGCATGTAATAGAAGTAACACAACGACAAAATTTATCAAATTATTGGCATTTCAGAAGGGGATTTGCATGAAAATAAATGTTATAGGACTTGGTTATATTGGACTTCCAACAGCGCTCATGTTTGCCTCGAACGGAATGAGAATTGTAGGTACAGACTCTAATAATGACCTTATAATTAGATTAAACTTAGGTAAACTAACTTTTGATGAAAAAGGACTTGAAGAGCTATTTCAGCAAGCATTAGAACATCAGATCAGTTTTACCAATGAATATGAACCCTCGGAGATTTATATAATTGCTGTACCCACTCCTTATATTAAAAAAAGTAAACAGATAGATCCGAAGCATGTTATTTCTGCTGTTCAATCAGTTCTTAAAGTTGCTCCTCCTGGGGCTATAATTGTGATAGAGTCTACAGTCTCGCCTGGTACTATTGATCGGTATATCCGTCCGGTAATTAGGGAGTCTGGATTTGAAATCGGAAAGGATATACATCTTGCTCATGCTCCAGAACGAATCTTACCAGGTAATATGGTGTTTGAATTAACACACAATTCTCGAACAATTGGTTCAGATGATCAAACAATTGGAGAATGTCTAAAAAAAATATATTCAAGCTTTTGTAAAGCAGAAATTGTTGTTACTGATATCAAAACAGCAGAAATGACGAAAGTTGTTGAAAATACTTATCGTGATATTAACATAGCTTTTGCAAATGAACTTGCGAAAATTTGCAATCGAGATCACATGGATGTATACGAAATTATTAAAATAGCCAATAAGCATCCTCGCGTTAATATACTCCAACCGGGTCCAGGGGTTGGTGGACATTGTATTTCTGTTGATCCTTGGTTTTTAGTCGGTGATTATCCTGATTTAGTGAATATTATATTAACTGCAAGAAATATTAATGACGAAATGCCAGAATACGTTTTAAGAAGAATACGTGAGATAATGAAAGCAAACGGTATAAAAGATATTTCTCGAATCGGCCTTTATGGTCTTACATATAAGGAAGATGTGGAAGATACACGCGAAAGTCCAACCCTTCAACTTCTTGAGAAGATGGATGAGCATTTAGCTTTTGGTATTAAGTCATATGATCCTTTTATTCAATATACGATAGTTGAGAACCAGTATTTTGATTTTGATGATTTTTTAAGTGAAATAGATTTGATTGTGGTACTAGTGGCACATTCTCATATCAAAGAAAATTCTCATAAGTTAAAGAATAAAATTATATTCGATACAAGAAATACATTAAGCGTCCACGGTACCTATAAGTTATAGATTAGCAGTCGCTGAAACTACCTAACTGGTTTCTTAAATCAACTGATTTTAGCTTATTGAAAAAAATTAATGTTTGATAAAGTTAGTTTTCAAAGTTTTTGTATCATGTCCATAGATTAGATGCAACTAATTGTTTATTTAACTGCGGGTCTGTTAGTTGATTCTTTGTTCTTTTATTCCTTTGAGGAGAAGAGCAAAGTGATGCATGACTATCCTACATTATAAAGTACAATCCTCAAAAAGGTCCTGATCCTATGATCCAACTTAACAACATCATAAAACAACTAACCGAAGCAGGCGTGAAGGTTCCTATTCTGCAAAACATCAGCCTCACGGTCGAAAAAGGCGACTACATATCGATCATGGGGCCTTCGGGCTCCGGGAAATCGACGTTGATGAACATATTAGGTTCGCTGGATACGCCGACCTCCGGGGAGTACTTGTTCGAGGGCGTGAACGTCGGCAGGCTTCGCGGCGGGAAACTGGCGGACTTTCGAAACCGGAGGCTTGGGTTCGTGTTTCAGTCGTATATGCTGATTCCGCGGCTCAGCGTCCGGGACAATGTGGAGCTGCCTTTGCTGTATACGACCAAGAGTCGCAAGGAGAGGGAAGAGCGAATCCGTAGAGCGCTGGAACAGGTAGGGATGAGCCATAAGGCGAAGGAACGCACGATGAACCTGTCGGGCGGGCAGAAGCAGAAGGTCGCGATAGCCCGGGCTATCATTAACGACCCGGATCTGCTGCTGGCGGATGAGCCGAGCGGGAATTTGGATGTGCATTCGAAGGAAGACATTCTGCACATCTTCCAATCGCTCCATGATAGCGGGAAGACGATCGTCCTCGTTACGCATGATCCGGAAGTGGCGCAGAGGGCCGGACGGGTGCTGGTCTTAAGGAACGGCGAATGGGCGGCGGAGCGAGTGGAGGTGGGAGCGGGACAATGAGGCTGCTGAGGGTATTTGTCGTATCGCTTCGAGGTCTGTGGAGCTACCCGGTGCGAACGTGGCTGGCGGTGCTCGGGATCGCTATTAGCACGCTGTTGGTCGTCTTCCTGCTCTCCGTCCTGTTTAACTTCAAGGCGAGCTTGGTCGGGCAAGTGCAGAGCGTCGGCATGCAGCAGATTGCGGTGGTGCCGGGGAAGCTGCTGAACAGCGGGAAAAACATCGCTCAGACCAGTCTGTCCAGTCTGATGTCGTATACGTCGGTAGCCAGTACGCTGACCTATAAAGATTCGGAGGACGTAAGGCAGCAGATTCCGGAGGTGGTCGGCGCGGCGCCGCAAATCGAGACGATTACGTCGGTGAGAACGGCGAAGAAGAACGCCGAGACGATGTACACCGGGACGACGCCGGATTATGCGGATATGTTCTCGATGGAGCTGGAGGAGGGGCGGTTCTTTACGGAGCAGGAGGCGAAGGACGGGACGCCGGTTATTGTGCTTGGGCAATCCGTGAAGCAGCTTCTCTTCGCAGACGAGAGTCCGCTGGGTCAGACCGTGACGATCAAGGGCATCGCGTTTACGGTGATCGGCGTATTTAAGGAAAAGCAGCTGATCGGTTTTAACTTTGACGAACGGGCGTACATCGGCTACCAGATGGTAGCGGACACCGCCAATTTGCAGAATGCTTCGATGCTATTCTTCAAAGCGCAGTCTCCCGAAGGCTTGGAGGCCGTCCGGCAAAATATCGCGAAAGTGATCGCCAAAAATCACGGCGGCGTGCAGGATTTCGGCCTGATGGCGCCGGAAGGCGCGCTTCACGTCATCGATACGATCACCGATCTGGTGACGGCTATTGCCGTGGGGATTACGGGCATTTCGTTTCTCGTCGGGGGGCTCGGGATTATGAATGTTATGCTGCTGACGGTGAAGGAGCGAACCCGGGAGATCGGCATCCGCAAGGCGGTCGGCGCGAAGTGGTGGGATATTTTGCTGCAGTTTCTGGTGGAAGCGATGTATATTTGCGTGCTGGGCTGCGCGATCGGACTCGCTGGGGCTTACGGGCTGCTTCTGCTGCTGCATCGGATGTTTCCGGTTCTGTCATCGCAGTTTCCGGTCGAGATCGTGCTCGGGTGTCTGGCCTTTGCGGCTGTGCTAGGCCTGCTGTTTGGTATCCTGCCGGCCGCCAAGGCGCTGCGTATTAAGCCTATTGACGCTCTGCGCTATGAATAATGGAGGAGATTGCCGATGAAGAAGGAAGGGATCGCTGCCGCGGCGCTCATGACCATTCTGCTGCTGGCCGGATGCGAGTCCTCTCCATCCGCCGTTACGCAAGAGCCGCCGAAGGCATCGCCGGAGACAACCGTACCCCAAGCGACCGGACAGCCGAGCACGGAGGACAAGGAGAAGACGGTCAAGGAACCTGCTTCCGGCCGACAAGAAGAGGAATCGCAGCCGGCATCGCCTCCTGCTTCTTCTATAGAGGAGTCGGAGAAGCCTAAGTCGGCCGACGACTCGGATCATGCGGCGAAAGCCGAAACGGCGCAGCCTCCGGCAAACGGCGGTTCGTCCGGTACGACGCAGCCGCAGCCGGTCGATCCCGGAGATGAGGCCGCGGCTGATCAAGCTTCTGCCGCCGCGCAGCAGAAGGAAACTGTTCAGAAATATGAAGCTCAGCTGGAGAGGCTAAAGGCCGCTGATCTGGACAAGCTGAACGGCTTGTTCGATCAGGTAATCGCGGCGAGCCAGAACGGTCTATCCCGAACGGAGGTGTATAATCGGTTCGCTCAGCAAGCGGCCGCCATGGAAGAGGAAGCGCAGGCACAGGTCAACCAGGTGCTGCAGCAGCTCAAAGACGAGCTCACGACGCTTCAACTGTCCACGGAAAGTGTAAGTGAACTGCGCTCGGCCTATTATGCCGAGGTGAGCAAGGCGGAGAAGCAGCTCGCGGATAAACTGAAGGGCAGTGTAGAAAAGCGCTGAATCAGAAATTGAAAAAGAAGACGAAAAAAAGAGATACCCTAGGGTATCTCGCGTTAACGCAAGCCGCGTTTCTCGTACTGCTTGTCTTTCCAATAGCTTAGACCCATGAGCAGGACCATGATCGACGAAATCAGGAAGCTGTCCATCAGCATGTCGATCGCTCCTCGGGTCCGCGAAACGGGTAAGGAAGCGATTGCAGCCGGGCGCCGCCAAGTATACGGATCATATTCACGTTTTCCCCTTTTCTTAAGTGTGCACATAAGAAATTCGGACGAAGGCCGTTATTCGGTAGCTGGCTGGCATATCGCCTTGGCGATGAAGCCCCTGTAGCTTTGCGTCCTCACTTTTCAATGAGTTTGCCATTATCGTACGAACTATGTGAATACATCAAGTATAGCAAAATTGTATTGATTTCTACAAGATAGATAGCCTAGCCGAATAGACCTGGTTTACCGGTTCCCCGTAGTCGGATAGAACTATTCATCCTGCAAACATGGTATATAAAGTAAAACATTAGTAACATATGGGAGTAGAAGCGTTCTCATATGCTCATGGTTGAGATAAGAATGTCATAAAATTCGCTTGAGCGGTTTGCGCGATCTCTTGATGTACCAGCGTTTTTCTTCCAAGGAGTGCAGTAATTGAATTCCGAACAGTTCCAACGGGGTCCAAATTCGCTTGACATTGATCAACGGCATAGGGCTATGATCCTCCCCCTTAAGATTTTTATGGGAAATAAGTACTATTAAATAATATAACACGAAAATAACACAATTTGCGGTCATTTTCCGTATATAAAGGAGAATTTAGAAAATGTCAAAAAAATGGAAATTATTGTCTATTTCATCCACCTTGTTGGTGGGCTTGGTTAGTCCGGCTTATGCGGAGCAAACGCCTACGAATATTGAAGTCTATTATGCGCCGATCAAATATGTGTTCGACAGCGAGCAATTCGCGCCGCCGGCCGACCAGCAAGGGTTTATTTATGAAGGCAGCACGTACGTGCCGCTGCGGTTTATCTCGTATTCCCTGAACAAAGCCGTTCGCTGGGACGCCGACACTTACACGGTAACGGTGGAGGAGCCGAAGGCGGCGGATTTGACCGAAATTAACGAGTATAACATGAACACAAAGCTTAGAACCGATACGGCGAGCGAAAAGGTAGACGCTTCCGGGCTGCAGCCGACGGAATTAAGCGCGTATAAGGAAAAAGTAAATTATATTTTCGACGGAAAGAGCAAGGAAATCGGCGAAGATTTGCCGGGCTTTATTTATCAGGATTCGTTGTACGTACCGCTGCGTTTCTTCTCTGAAGCGGTAGGGAAGAAGATTGAATGGGACAAGGATACATACACGATAGCGGCAAGCAAGGTGGAGCAGCCTGCTAAGCCTCAGGAGCCAGCAGCGCAGGAACAAACGCAGACGAACGCGGAAACGCCTGCCACGACAACGCCAGCAGTAGGGGGAGGATCGGGCGGAGGCGGCGGAAGCAGCAGCTCCGGCGGTTCGTCGTCCGGCTCGACGGCCGCGGCGCAGGCGAATATCGAGAGCAAGCTGACTGCGCTGGAGAGCAGCTGCCGCAAAGCGTTAGAGCCGCTGGCCGACCAGTATTTCGATCCGTCCACGGATGACGATACCAGAGAGCAGCTGAAGCTCCAAGGGCTTATTAAGGTTGCGCAATGCGCGACGCAATTCGAAGGTATCATGAACGAAGCCAAGAGCGCAGGAATTAGCGCCGATCAAATTGAGAAATACAGAGCGCGCTTCGAACAAACTCAGGAAGATGCCAAAAATGCATTAATCCAGAAGTCTCATAAATAAGCATAAAGAGTTGGGAAGGTCCTCTTCGGAGGGCCTTTTTTTGCATTTAAAAAGAAGAAAAGCAGCAAGACACAATTTAGACACAAATTTTTAAGCTAATTTTCAGATTTGTTTAATCTGATATTATTGTTTGCTTTGTATATTGTTGGTGGTTAATCGTCTTTAAATATGGAAATGGCTTAAGTAGGCACAATTCGTTTCGAATGGGGGTATTCATGCGTGCTTGAGGTAAAGCAGGTAAGTAAACTGTACGAGAACCAAAGAGGGGTCCACAACATCGACTTCTCCATGAGCCGCGGCGAAATCGTAGGTTTTCTGGGCCCGAACGGCGCGGGGAAGACAACCACGATGCGGATGATAACCGGTTATCTGAATCCGACGATGGGATCGATTACGATCGACGGACTGTCGATGGCCAATCATCCGAAGAAAGCCAGACAGAAGATTGGCTACTTGCCGGAGACGCCGCCGCTCTATCCCGAGATGTCGGTGCAGGCGTATCTGGAGTTTATCGCCGATTTGCGCGGCATTCCGGTCAAGGAGCGCAAGCGCCGGATCGGCGAAGTAATCGAGCGGCTCGGTCTGCAGGGCCGGGAGAAGCAAATTATTCGCGGGCTGTCCAAAGGGTACAAGCAGCGGATGGGACTGGCCCAGGCCATCATCCACAATCCCGATCTGCTCGTGCTGGACGAGCCTACATCGGGCCTCGATCCGAAGCAGATTATCGAGATCCGCCAGCTGATTCGCGAGCTGGGCGAGAATCATACGGTGCTGCTGAGCACGCACATTTTGCCTGAGATCAACACGCTGTGCAACCGCGTCTTGATTATTAACCAAGGGCGCATCGTTATGGACGGACATCCGGATCAGCTCGGTCAATCGATGGGCGAGCGATTCGAAGTATCGCTCGAGATCAAGGGGCCGCGCCATGCCGTTCTGTCCGAGCTGCGCAGCCTGCCGAACATCGCCGGCGTGAAGCCGCTGGCGGACGAAAACGCTGCCATCGAGCCGGCAGCGGACATCCCGGCTGCGCTGGAGCCGCAGCCGGAAGAACTCGCGCCCGAGCAAGGCGCAGGCGCGGAAGCTTCGCAGGCTGAGCCGGCGGCGCAGCCTGCAGCGTCAGCAGCGGCCCAAGATAGCGGGCCGACGGTGAAGGTGCTCGTGTCCGCCAAGGACAACGCGGACATTCGCGAAGCGATCTTTTACCGCATGGCGGAGCTGAAGTATCCGATCCTCGGCATGAAGAAGGAAAGCCTCAGCCTCGAGGATATTTTCCTCAAGCTGACGACGAACGAAGAATCCGAAGCATCCGAGGCGGATGCCGATTCGGAAACAACCGAGGAGGAGGTGACTCCGAATGCGTAGAACCTGGGCCATATGCAAGAAAGAGCTGCAGATGTATTTTTACTCGCCGACCTCTTATGCGGCATTCGCGTTCTTTTTCCTGATCGTAGGCTACATGTTCAGCTCTAACTTTTTATATTCCTCGATGATCGACGTTCGCATGGTATCGAGTCCGGTGACGTTCCTATACTTGCTGGTCATCCCTCTTCTCACGATGCGTCTGGTCTCCGACGAATTGCGTCAAGGCACCGACGAGCTGCTGTTCACATCGCCGATCAGCATAACCGAAATCGTGATCGGCAAATATTTATCCTCTTTGGTCGTACAACTGCTTCTGGTTGGAGGATGCCTCTTGTATCCGCTGATCATGAGCTCTTACGGCAAGCTGGATCAGCCGGTCATGTGGCTGTCGTTCCTGAGCATGTTCTTGGTCGGAGCGGCAATGATGGCCATCGGCCTGTTCGCTTCTTCCTTGTCTGCGCATCAGATGGTGTCCGGGATTCTGGGCATTGCGATTCTGCTGGTGTTTTGGACGATCGATTGGCTGGGCGACACGGTGGGCGGCCGCATCAAAGACTATCTCGGCGTCTTCTCCATCGTCAGCAGGGCTAACAACCTGCAGAAGGGTGTTCTGAATTTCGCCGACGTGCTGTTCTATGTCACGCTGGCTATTGTGTTTATCGTATTAAGCATTCAGGTGCTCGAAAGAAAACGCTGGAGATAATCGGCTTGCCCCGGAATCCGGCGTGCAGGGCATGCGGCCCTCGTATCGAACCAGGTTCCAAAGGCGCAAAGCGAGAAGGGGGAAAGGCAATTGAACAAGTGGATTCGCGGTACGAACGCGGTTGTATTATCGCTTGCGGTGATCGGCATTTTTATCGTCCTGACGATCTTCCTGAACTCGACGAAAACCTTGCAGATCGACCTGACGCAAAACAAACAGTTTACGTTATCCGACCAAACGATTCAAACGCTGCAATCAATCGATAAAGAAGTGCATATTATCGCTCTGACCAGCTCGCAGACGCAGCCGGTAATGAATCGGGAAGTCGTCGACCTGGTACAGGAATACAAAAAGCGCAACAGCAAAATTATATTCGACCAGTACGATATGGAGAGCCATCCGGAGATTGCTCAAAAGTATGAAGTCGACCCGTCGGGCACACTCGTCATTGAGAGCGGCGGCCAAACGAAAACGATTTATTTTTATGATATGTTCGGTCAAGGCCAGTCCCAGACGGATTATCAGTTCAGCGGGGAACAGAAGGTGACCCAGGCGCTGGTCAACCTGAACGTCAAAGATAAGCTCAAAGTATACTTCCTATCCGGTCATAATGAAATTCCTTTGAGTCAAATGACGGTTTGGCAGAGCGCGCTGGAGAATGAGAACTATGAAGTCAAAGATCTGAACCTGCTGAAGGAAGGCAAAATTCCCGATGACGCCCAGGCGCTGTTCATTATCGGCGCGGATTCGGACCTTAGCGATAAAGAGGCAGAGGTTATCCAAGATTATGTCAAAGGCAACGGCAAGCTCTATGTTACGCTGGGCTTCGACCAGGACATGACGACCAAATGGAAAAATCTCGACGCCTTGGTAGCGCAGTTCGGCATTAAGGACCAGCATGCGGTAGCAGTCGATCCGAAGCAAAGCCGGCTTCTGACGCCGCTGACGATTATTCCGGAGTATGGCTATCACGATATTACGAAAAAGCTTCAGGATTACAATCTGGCCATGCTGCTCACGCTGGCGGTATCCTTGAATGCGGATCAGCCGGTAGACGACTATCCGGTCACGAACATCCTGAAGACCTCCGACCAGGCTTACGGAGAGACGGATTTAAACATGCTGGCTCAAGGCAAGTCAGCCAAGGACGATAAGGATGTCAAAGGTCCGCTCAATTTGGGATACGTCGTGGAAACGAAAGACAAGAAGCCGAAAGCCGTAGTATTGGGCGGCTCGACGTTCCTCCGGGATGACGTGATCGGGCAGCAGGGCAACCGAGACTTCGCCTTAAACAGCGTAGGCTGGCTTCAGGAGCAGAAGGATCAAGTGACGATTCGCCCTCGTGAGAATCAGATGCAGCCGGCCATGATTACCGGCGGACAGGCGCAAGCTATTTTCTACGGTACGGTCTTGTTATTCCCGTTACTCTTCCTCATCGTCGGCGGTACGATTTGGTGGAGGAGGAGAAAAGGATGAGACGGCTTATACCGACATTAATATTGGTTATTATTTGTGTGGGCGGCTTCTGGTACGCATCCAGTCAAGACTTCTTTAAGGAGAAGAAGGATACGCCTCCGCCGCTGGCTAAAGTAACCAAGACGGATGTAGCGAGCTATACGATCAAATCCGGCGACACCGAGATCGAGCTGCAGCAGAAGGACGGCAAATGGACGATGACCAAGCCGTCCGCGGTTCCGCTGAACGATTATACGGCGAACGGGTGGATCGATTCGTTCAATCTGCTGTCGAAAGAAGCGACTATCGACGCCGAGGGCAAGGATTTGGCCAAATTCGGGCTGGATAAACCGCAGCAGCAGTTTACTGTCAAGCTGAATAACGGCACCGAGCAGACGCTGAGCGTCGGCAATGCGATGCTCGTACAGGGCTTCGATTACGCGATGTTCAGCGGCTCGCCGGAAGTGTTCAAGCTGAGCGATTCTCAAGTGAAGTCGCTGGCCTTGGCACAGATGGATTTTATGGAAAAAAGCCCGATCAAGCTCGAATACGAGCAGGTTCGCGGCGTGAATGTGGAATGGCAAGGCGCCAAGTATACATTAACCAAGACGGATACGGACAAAAAGTCGTACGAAGCGAACTGGAAGCTGGGCGACAAGGAAGTGAAGGGTGCGGATGCGAGCCCGTACTTGGATAAAATTCAGTTCCTGTCCACCGATCAGCCGGCTAAGCCTGCGGGCGAGGTGAAGATAGACGCGCCGGAGCTGCGCATTGAGGTGAAGTCGGCGGATACGTCAGGCAAAGAGACGACGACGGTGTACCTTGGCAAAGTGCAGCAGGACAACGTTTGGATCGCCCAGCAGGACGGACAATGGGCGTACTCTCTGCCGGTAGCGACCGTGCAGGAGCTGGCCGACAAGTTTAAGGAGCCGCCTGAGCAGCCGGAACCTTCCCCGGCACCGTCTCCATCGCCTTCGCCTGCGGCTCAGCCGCAGCAATAACGATCGTTTTGAACATAGCTCATGAGCTCGGGTTGCCCGGGTTCATGGGCTTTTTGTGTATGAAGGCTATTTTTTCAAAAATGCGGCGGAAACGACTACATAGTTTTCCACATCCTGGGCAATCTAAAGATGTCAAAGACGAAAGGAGGACAAATCGATGTTTAATCAGCAGGGACAACAACAGCAGCAAGGAATGAACACGGTCAGCTCCAAAGAATTGTCGTACATAACGGATTGCTTGAAAAATGAGGAGCTGCTGGCCAAGCTGTCCGCTCATGGTTTGGCGGATTGCCAGTCTCCGCAGCTGAAGCAGCAATTGACGCAAATCGCTCAGGATCGCCTGGCGAATTCCGATCAGCTCTTAAGAACGCTGCAGCAGCATACGTATATGTCTCACTAATTATACAGGAGGTGTACTAACCCATGTATCAGCAAAATTATAATTCACAACAGCCGCTTCATCAGCATACGCCTCTGCAGGAGCAGGATTGGGGCAATCTGGTGCTCGCCGAGCTGAAGCGCGCCGCGCGCGAGTATACGACGGCGGCGCTGGAAGCGACGCATCCGGCTATTCGCCAAACGTTCCAAAGCTTGGCGCAAAGAACGATGCAGGATCAGGCGGAGCTGTTTACGGTACTGTCCCAAATGCACGGCTACGGCTCGGTCAAAATGGCCCAGCAGCAAGAAATTCAGCAGGATTTGCAGCAGCAAATCCAGAAAGTGGAGCAGCTGCAGTCGCTCGTGCAGCGGTCGATCCAGCAGGCTAACGCCGGGGCGGGCGTATACCAGCAGGCGGCGCAGACTTCTTACCAGGCATATCCGCAATACCAGCAGCAGCCGGTATATGCTTCTTACGAGCAGCCAAGCGGATTCTCCGGCTCGCAAACCGGAGGCTCCCTGACCGGATCTACAGCTTCGCAGTCGCAGCAGCAAACTTCCGGCGCTTACGGCCAGAGCTACGGCGCGGGCTATAACGCTCAAGGCTACTACGGTTCGCAAAGCGGTCAAGGTCAAAGCCAAGGCGCCTCGTACAGCTCGGCTTCCCATCCAAGCCAGTCGCAGCATTATTCGTTTGCTTCGGCGGGCGGTGCGTCCGATGGGTTCAATATGAATCAGAGCTCGACCTCGCAGAGCATCGCGAACGAGCTGACCGGGTCGATCCGCTCGGCGTCGAACGCTCAGGATTACAGCGCATCAAGCCGGGCGGGGCAAGAGAGCTTCTCTTCTGCCAAGTCGGCTGGCGGCCTAGGAAGCTTCGCCTCTTATTCGGGAGCGCAAGCGGCATCGTCCCGCGGCGGCAATAGCTTCGATTGGACCGACGATAACGACGGCGGCTCAGCCTCTGCGTCAGCGCTCGGAGCCGCCAATCGCGGCGGCAACAGCTACAATTGGACGGCCGACGACAATAATGGCGCGTCGTCCGGTTTGAACAGCACGAGATAAACGGGCAATCCGCCGGCGGCAGCAAGATGAGCTGCTGTCCGGCATGTCGGTTCGGAGTGCCTGCCCAACCCCTGCAGAGGTTCAGTATTGAAGCTGCAGGGGTTTTTGCGTTATGCGGGCGTCGCAAAGGGGAAAGCGATAAGGGTATAATGAGAGCGGCAGGCCATTTTTTCAAAAAAACGAGGTGTTACGATTGTATCGGATTCTGATTGTCGAAGACGATGACAAGATCGCCGGGATTTTGCAAGGCTATTTGCAAAAGTACGGTTACGAAGCGATAAGAACGACCGAGTTCGGCGACATCAAGCAGGCGTTCCTTAAACATCATCCGCAGCTTGTCCTGCTCGATATTAACCTCCCGCAGTACGACGGGTTCTACTGGTGCCGGCAAATTCGGACGGTATCGAACGCGCCGATCGTCTTCCTGTCCGCCAGAGTGGGCGAGATGGATCAAGTGATGGCGATTGAGAACGGAGGCGACGATTACATTACGAAGCCGTTTCATCTGGATGTCGTCATTGCCAAGGTGAAGGGCGTGCTTCGCCGCGCGTACGGAGAATATGCGGTTCCCGGGGCTGCGGCGCCGGAGCGGCTGGAGCTCGCAGGCCTCATCCTCGATGCGACGAGGAATACGATGGAGTGGGGGGGCGGCAAGGTCGAATTGTCCCGCAACGAATTCGTGCTGATGGACTGCCTCGCTAGGCATGCGGACCGGATCGTTACGCGGGAGACGCTGCTGGAAGCGCTGTGGGACGACATCGATTTCGTCGACGACAACACGCTGACCGTCAATGTCGCGCGGGTGCGCAAGAAGCTGGAGGAGCTCGGGATCGTGAAGGCGATCGAGACGATCCGCGGGCAGGGCTACAAGCTGGACACCGCCTGGGGGGATCGCTTATGAGCTGGAGAAGCTTTCTGCTCGACCGGATGGCGTACGTCACAGTGTATATCGCCAACATAGTTTTGGTCATGATCGTAATGGAACTGGCGCTGCTTCCGCAAGGGATGTCTCTTCAGAAGGGCAATATGCTGTATATCGCCGTGCTGGCGCTGGCAGGAGTTATGATTTTTCTTCTTATCGATTATGCGCGCCAGAGAGCTTACTTCGGCACCTTGAAGGCGATCCGCGGCCAATCCGAGCCGCTCGACCGGCTGGCCGGCCTGCCTGACGGAGTGACGCGTGAGCAGACGATGACGATGGAGCTGTTAAGACAGCTGTATGTCGGCTGTGAAGAGAAGATCGCTCATTACCGCAGACAGCAGGAGCATCATAACGTATTCGTGCGGCAGTGGGTTCACCAGATGAAGACGCCGGTCTCGGTCATCGATCTGTTGACCCAGCAAAGCGGCACGGGGGAGAGCGGCACGGCCGAGCCGGTGCTGCGCAGCATACAGGAGGAGAACGACCGGCTTGCTCACGGGCTGGATATGATGCTGCAGACGGCCCGCCTCGAGAAGTTCGCCGTGGACGTCCATATCCATCGGGTAGACTTGGAGAGAGTCGTTCGCGAAGTGATCAACGAGCATAAGCGAGCTTGCATCCGCCACGGCGTATTTCCCAAGCTGGTTGTGGAAGAGGAAGCGCGGTATGTGGAATCGGACGATAAGTGGCTCTCGGTGGCGGTCAGGCAGATCGTCTCCAATGCGCTGAAGTATTCGGGCGCAGCCGGAGACCGGGCGGGGGATGGGCCGGCGGGCAAGCGGCTCGATATTACGGTCGCGCGCGAAGACGGCGACGTCTGCGTCCGGTTTAGCGATAACGGTATCGGAATTGCGGAGCAGGATTTGCCGCGGGTATTCGATCCCTTTTTCACCGGAGAGAACGGCAGAAAGGTCGGGGAGTCTACCGGCATGGGACTTTATCTGGTCAAGGAGCTGTGCGACCGGCTCGGCCACCGGGTTCAGATCGCTTCCAAGGTCGGACGGGGCACGACCGTCACGCTGCGCTTCCCTCCCGCATCCGTACTCCACGATGTGCTGAAGCGTCCGATGTGACAACATTGTAAGATAAGCCTTCCCGATTGTAAGGTAAATCGATAGCAGCGTCCGTCCGGCTTTTTTATACTAAGGTCAGTGATTTCAGACGGATTTCTCGATGAATCCGCTTGAGGGAGGCAAGGCTAACATGGCAGTTTTGAAAACCGACAATTTATGCAAAACCTACGGCAGCAAAAACGGCAACGCCGTCTATAAAGCGCTGGAGCAGGTGTATCTCGAAGTGCAGGAAGGGGAATTCGTCGGCATTATGGGCCCGTCCGGCAGCGGGAAGACGACGCTGCTTAACTTGCTCGCTACGATCGACAAGCCCACCTCGGGCCACATCCAGATTAACGGAACGAACCCTAACGGATTGAATAATAAGGAGCTGGCGCTGTTCCGCCGCAGGCAGCTGGGCTTCATCTTCCAGGACTTTAACCTGCTGGAGACGCTTAGCCTGAAGGAGAACATCATATTGCCGCTTGTGCTGGAGAATAAGAAACCGGCCGAGATCGAACAGCGGGTGCAGGATATTGTCCGCACGCTGAACATCGCCCATTTGCTGGACAAACGAACCTATGAAGTGTCCGGAGGCCAGCAGCAGCGGGCCGCCATTGCCCGCGCAATGATCCATAACCCGGCGCTGCTGCTGGCCGACGAGCTGACTGGCAATCTGGATTCCAAGGCGGCCAAGGACGTGATGGAGTCGCTGAAGGAAATGAACGAGGAGCGGGGAGCCACGATTCTGATGGTGACGCACGACCCGTTCGCCGCGAGCTACTGCAAGCGAATCATTTTTATTAAAGACGGCCGTCTATTCAACGAAATCCGCAGGGGCGCGAGCCGGCAGTCGTTTTTCCAGCAAATTCTCGATGCGCTAAGCTATTTGGGAGGGGACTTCGATGACCTTTCGACAGCTCGCTCTTAAGAACATCCAGGGCAATTGGCACCGATATATCGCTTTTTTTCTAAGCAGCACCTTTTCGGTGATGATTTTTTACATCTATGCCTCCTTTATCTTCCATCCCGACGTAGTGAACGGAGCGATTCAGGCCGCCGACAAGGTTAGGCACGGGATGATCGCCTGCGAGTTTCTGATCGTAATGTTCTCGTTCTTCTTTGTGCTGTACGCCAGCTTCGCTTTTCTGAAAACGCGCAAGAAAGAAATCGGACTGCTCACGCTGCTCGGCATGACCCGCTCGCAGATCAACAAGCTCGTGCTTTATGAAAATGCGGCTATCGCTCTGCTCTCCATTGCGGCGGGCTGCACCTTGGGCACGTTGTTCTCAAAGCTGTTCTTTATGGCGCTCGCCGAGCTGCTTCAGGTCGATAATCCGATCCGGTTTCTGATCGTGCCGCAAGCGCTGCTTTACACCGCGGCGGGATTTTTTTTGCTGTTTCTGGCGATTACGCTGATTACGCTCATCGGCATGGGCCGCAACCAGGTGATCGAGCTGCTCAAGGCTTCCAAGCAGCCCAAGACGATGCCCGCCTCCTCCGGATGGCTGGCGGCCCTTGCCGTCGTTTGTCTGGGAACCGGCTACGGCATCGCCTACACGACGTCGGCCAACATGATTGTCCTCGTAATGCTGCCGGTCACGGGCCTGGTCGTTGTAGGCACTTATTTTCTGTTTACTCAAGCCAGCGTCGCGATATTGAAGCGGCTGCAGCGGATGCCGGGCTTTTACTACCGGAGTACGCGCCTTATTACGATTGCCCAGCTGGTGTTTAAAATGAAAGACAACGCCCGCATTCTATTCGTCGTATCGGTGCTTAGCGCAGTGATTTTGACGGCTTCCGGCTCCGTCTATATGTTCTATCAAGGGGCCCGAGAACAGCTGTTGGACACGTTTCCGCAAAGCATCGGCTACGCCGAGCCAGGCTCCGCAGTGACGCCTTCCATGCGGCCGGAGCAGGTGCAGCGGTCGCTTGCGGAGAGCGGAGTGCAGGTAACGGGTTCCATTGAAACGGTCGGGATTGTCGCCTCCGCCGAGCTGAACACGCCCGGCCCCCGGATGTCCAAGGTGCTTCTGCTGCCTGCGGATGTGTATAACGAAGCGGTGGAGCCGGCCAAAGGCGCAGGCCGGATCGCTATCGAGCCGGGCCACGGACTGTTCGTCAACCCGTATCGGGGGACGGAATTCGTTTATTTTAAAAAAGGAGACATACTGACGACGGCGGAAGGGGAACCGGGCGCAGGCTTGCAGATGGACGGGCAGATCAGCGGCGCTTTTCTCAACCTGCCGTATGAAACGAACCGCGTCGTGCTGATGAATGACGGCGATTTCCAAGCCCTCCTCACCGCAATGCCGGAGGAGAAGAAGCTAGCCTACGCGGGATATGAAATCGCGCCGTGGGAGCAGTCGGGAGCGGCGGTGAACGAGTTGAAAAGCCGGCTGACGAAAGCGCAGGCCGACCGGTTCAGCGATCGCGTCAGCTCGTATTTGGAGATGAAGCAGTTCAGCTCGTTGACGCTGTTCATCGGCGTGTTCATCAGCTTCTTATTTTTTATGGCGTCCGGCAGCATGCTCTACTTTAAGCTGTTCACCGAACTTCAGGACGATCAAGCGCAGTACAGATCGCTGACGCGAATCGGAGTGTCGATGCAGGAAATTCGTTCCATTACGAGCGCGCAGATCGGGATCATCTTCTTTATCCCCGTTCTTGTCGGCGGGGTGCACGCCGCGTTCGCCTATAAGGCGCTAAGCAATACGATGGCCTTCTCCGTATGGAAGTACGGCCTCCTGATCGTCTTGATTTACGCCGTCATGCAGCTGTTTTACTTCTTGCTGACGCGCCGCGCGTACATGAAGCAGATGAAGCGTTTATAATTTCAAAAGACACGGGAACATGAGTTCCTGTGTCTTTTTCTTTTTTTCGGCGGCAAAACGCGGGTAAAATGGTCCGGAAACGGATTTGACACGTTTTGCCCTGTAGCATAGACTAGCTGTAGAGAGGGTTAGACAGAGTACGTTTGGAAGCCGCCAAACAGAGAACGGAGGCAATACGTTGCATTGGGATTTTAGGCAATGGAACCATATTTTCAAGCTGGACCCGGACAAGGATATCTCGGACGAGCTTCTCGACAAGGTATGTCTTTCGGGCACGGACGCGATTATTGTAGGAGGCTCCTCAGGCGTCACGTTCGATAACACGGTCGATTTGCTGTCCCGCATTCGCCGTTACGAGGTACCCTGCGCGCTGGAAGTATCGGATCGGGAAGCGATTGTGCCGGGATTTGATTTCTTTTTCATTCCGATGGTGCTCAACTCCCGCAATCCGGAATGGATTATAGGCCAGCATCACCGGGCGCTGCGCGAATACGGAGCCGTTATGGACTGGAATCAGGTCGTCACGGAAGGGTACGTCATGTTGAACGAACAGTCTACGGCGGCGCGCATTACCGAAGCGGACACCGGGCTGGATGCGAAAGATACGGAAGCTTACGCCCGTCTGGCGGACCGGCTGCTTCGCTGCGGCATTTTCTATATGGAATACAGCGGCACGTTCGGCGATATGGCTCTGGTTGCGCGAATCCGCGAGGTATTGAAGGATGCGCGGCTGTTTTACGGCGGCGGCATCGACGACCCGGACAAGGCGTACCGGGCGGCGCAAGCGGCGCATACCGTCATTGTTGGCAATGCGATATACGAACAGCCGGAGCTTGCTCTTGCCACCGTGCAGGCGGTAAGGGAAGCCAGAGAAGCCGGCAATCGCGAGTAGAAAGGAACGATGAACACAATGAATGAAACCATCGATATATTTGCATCGATAGATACGCTGAACCCTCAGCAAAAGAAAGCCGTCGAAACCGTCGACGGGCCTTTGCTCATTATGGCCGGAGCGGGCAGCGGCAAGACCCGCGTGCTGACGCACCGGATCGCTTATTTGATCGCTACGCGCAAGGCGGCGCCGTGGAGCATTCTGGCCATCACCTTCACCAACAAAGCGGCCCGCGAAATGCAGGAGCGCGTCGGCAAGCTGGTCGGCCCGGGCGGTCAGGACATCTGGGTATCCACGTTCCACTCGATGTGCGTGCGCATCTTGCGCAGAGACATCTCCCGTATCGGTTTCTCCTCCAACTTCACGATTCTCGATTCGGGCGATCAGTTGTCCGTGGTCAAGAACTGCATGAAGGAGCTGAACATCGACTCCAAGAAATTCGAGCCCAAAGCGGTTCAAGCCGCCATCAGCACGGCCAAGAACGAGCTCAAGACGCCGGAGATGCTGGAGAACCTGATCGGCGATTATTTCGACGGTATTGTCGCCCGCGTCTTCAAGCTGTACCAGAAGAAGCTGAAGATGAACAACTCGCTCGACTTCGACGATTTGATTATGACGACGATTCAACTGTTTAAAGAAGTGCCGGAAGTGCTCGATTTCTACCAAAATAAATTCCAATATATCCATGTCGACGAATACCAGGATACGAACCGTGCGCAGTACATGCTCTGCCTGATGCTGGCGGACAAGCACAAGCGCATTTGCGTCGTAGGGGACAGCGACCAGTCGATTTACCGCTGGCGCGGCGCCGACATTACCAACATCCTCAATTTCGAGAAGGATTATCCTAACGCGACGACGATTTTGCTGGAGCAAAATTACCGTTCGACCTCGAATATTTTGAACGCGGCCAACAAGGTCATTGCCAACAATATGGGACGCAAAGCGAAAAATTTGTGGACCAGCAAAGACGAGGGCAGCAAAATTCGTCTGTATCAGGCGGATTCGGAACACGAAGAAGGGTATTTTATTACTAATGAAATTAATAAAAATGTAAAAGGCGGCAAACGTTTCAGCGATCACGCGATCTTGTATCGCACCAACGCCCAGTCCCGGGTTATAGAGGAAATTTTGATCAAATCGGACATTCCTTACCAGATTGTCGGCGGCATCAAGTTCTACGACCGCAAAGAGATCAAGGACATTCTCGCTTATTTGCGGCTGATTTCCAATCCGGACGACGATATCAGCTTTGCGCGCGTCGTCAATGTACCCAAGCGGGGCATCGGCGACACGACGGTGGACCGGCTGGGGGATGCCGCCGGCAGAAGAGGCATATCGCTGTTCGCTATGCTGGAGGGAGTGGACGGTTTGGAGATCGGTACCAAGGCGAAGCATGCCTTGTCCGATTTCCGAGAGATGATCGATAACCTGAACCGGATGGTCGAATATTTGTCGGTGACCGAGCTGACGGAAAAATTGCTTGAGCTGACCGGCTACCGCCTTGAGCTGCAGCGCGAGAAAACGATCGAATCGACGGCGCGGCTGGAAAACATCGACGAATTCCTGTCCGTGACGATGGACTTCGAGAAGCGCAACGAGGACAAATCGCTCGTTTCGTTCCTGACCGATCTGGCGCTGATCGCCGACATCGATTCGATGAATGACGCTGCCGAAGCGGCCGCGGATGCGAACGATTCCGTCGTGCTGATGACGATGCACAGCGCCAAAGGGCTGGAGTTTCCCGTCGTCTTCATCATCGGTATGGAAGAGGGCGTATTCCCGCACAGCCGCGCTTCCAACGACAACGAGGAGCTCGAAGAGGAGCGCCGCCTCGCCTATGTCGGCATTACGCGCGCGGAACAGGAGCTGTTCCTCACATGCGCCAGAATGCGCACGCTGTTCGGGCGCACGAATATGAACGCTCCGTCGCGGTTCTTGACGGAGATTCCGGAGGAGCTGCTCGAGGTGGCCTCCCCTGGCGGCACGATCGGCGGCCGCTCCGGCGGCTCCTGGGGCAGCCGCGAAGGGCGCTATGGCTCAAGCGGAAGCTTCGGCTCCTCGAGCGGCGGCTTCATGAGCTCGTCGCAAGCCGGCCGCGCCGCGGGATTCCGCCCGACGGCGGGCGGAGCGGGAGCCGCCGCTGCCGGAGCCGCGCGTCCTGCTCCGGTGGCCTCTGCCGCCGCCGGAGCGGCGAAGCCGGTGGGCGATTACAAGATGGGCGATAAAGTCGCCCACGGCAAGTGGGGCACCGGCGTCGTCGTAGCGATCAAAGGCTCCGGCGACGATACGGAGCTGCAGATCGCCTTCCCGGCGCCGGTCGGCGTCAAGCGATTGCTGGCCAAATTCGCTCCGATTACCAAGGAAGGCTAAACCGATTAGCCTGCCGACTTACGATTTCTATTTTTGGAGAGGACGGTTTTCTTTATATGACGGATGCTCTGCAGGCCATGAAAGCCCTCATCGAAGAAATCAATCATCACAACTACTTGTACTATACGCTCGATCAGCCCGGCATCGCCGATGCGGATTACGACAAGCTGTACGACAAGCTCGTAGCTATGGAGCGGGAGACCGGCATCGTGCTGCCCGATTCCCCTACAGGCCGGGTCGGCGACCAACTGCTCAAGGGCTTTGACGAGCATAAGCACAGAGCAAGGCTGTGGAGCCTTGATAAAGCGCAAAACCATGAGGACTTAACGGCCTGGCACACGCGCGCCGCCAAGCTGGTGAACGATTATAACACCCGCAACCCGGAGAATCCGCTCCCTCCGCTGTCTTTTGTCGTGGAGTTGAAATTCGACGGGCTGACTTTGAATTTGACCTATGAGCACGGGCGGCTCGTTCAGGCTGCTACCCGTGGCAACGGCGTTGTCGGCGAAGGTATCCTCGCTCAGGTCAAGACGATCAAGTCGGTTCCCCTGACGATCCCGTATACGGACGGAGTGATTGAGGTTCAGGGCGAAGGGATCATGAACCTGTCCGTGCTGGAGGCTTACAATCAGACGGCCGCGGAGCCGCTTAAGAACGCCCGGAATGCCGCGGCGGGCGCTCTGCGCAACCTGAACCCGAAAGTGACCGCAGAACGGAAATTAAACGCATATTTCTATAACATAGGCTATACCGACGGTTTAACGTTTGCCGATCATCGGGAGATGGTCGAGTTTTTGCGCGAGAACCGGTTCCGTATCAGCCCGTTCGTGCGCTACTTCGATTCTATCGAGGAAGTTGCTCAGGAACTGGACGCCGTCGTATCCATGCGCAACACATTCGATTTTCTGATCGATGGGCTGGTAGTCAAAGTCAGCGATATGCGCACCCGCGAGGCGCTCGGGTATACGGATAAATTTCCGCGCTGGGCCGTCGCATTCAAGTTCGAAGCGGAGGAAGCGATCACAACGCTGCAGTCGGTTTCATGGGAGGTCGGCCGCACCGGCAAGATCACTCCTGTCGCCAAGGTCGAACCGGTCGATATCGCCGGTGTGACGGTGCAGAACTGTACGCTGAACAATATCGGCGACATCGAGCGGAAAAACTTAAAGCATGCGCTCGGCAGCCAAGTGTACATTCGCCGCTCCAACGACGTCATCCCCGAAATATTGGGAAAAGTGACGGAGGAACAGGATGGCGAAGAGATCGTCTTTCCCGAGCAGTGCCCTTCCTGCGGCTCGCCGCTTGAGCTGAAGGGCGCTCACCTGTTCTGTCTGAACCGGCTGGAATGCCGTCCGCAGCTGATCGGCCGTATTACTCATTTCGCCTCGAGGGACGCGATGGATATCGAGACGTTCAGCATCATGACCGCGGAGCAGCTGTATCAGGAGCTGGGCGTGCGCGATCCGGCCGATTTGTACGGTTTGACCTTCGACGATCTGATCAAGCTGGAGCGCTTCGGCGAGAAGAAAGCGAACAACCTGCTGGCCGCCTTTGAAAAAAGCAAGCAGTGCGATCTCGCTTCCTTCCTGTTCGCGCTCGGCATTCCGAATACGGGTAAAACGACGACCAAGGTGCTGGCCGATCATTACCGCAGTCTGGATAAGCTGATGGAGGCGACGGCCGAAGAGCTGGTCCTATTACAGGATATCGGCGACATCGTGGCCGACAGCATCGTGAGCTTTTTCCGCGATCCGGTCATGCAGCGCAGCATCGAACGGCTGCTTCAAGCCGGAGTGAATCCGGTCAGCGAAGAAGCGCCGGTCATTATGAATGCAGAAAATCCATTTTTCGGTAAAACGATCGTGCTGACCGGAACGCTCTCTTCCATGAGCCGCGATGAAGCCGCTAAAAAGCTGGAAGCATTGGGCGCCAAAATCACCGGCAGCGTCTCCAAAAAGACGGATATTGTCGTTGCGGGAGAAAGCGCCGGCAGCAAGCTGACCAAGGCGCAGCAGCTAGGCATTCGCATCATTGACGACGAACAGGAGCTGCTTCAGCTGCTGAACGGATAAAGATAAGGGAAGAAGGCAAGCTGCTGCTTGCCTTCTTTGCTCTGAAAGGCGCAGTTTAAAGCGACGGTTGTTTAACACGTATCTTCGAAATGGCGCTCCAGGCGATGTCACTGGTTAATATTGCTTAGTCGATGAAAGGTCTTAGTTATGCTAACGCCTGCTTTGCATGTGGCATAAACATTATTTGGCGAATATTCGGCTTTTATAAAGGAACGAGGAGGCGTAAATCGGATGCTTCATATTGTTAATGGGGACGGATTCGGTTCGATCTTGCAGGCGAGCGGCATGGAAGGTGAGATTCTTGTTTGGCGGGAGTCGTTGTATGAAGGACCGATATCGGCAGACTTGACGAATGAGGCCGCATTGGAAGCTCGTCTTCGTTATTTTGCGGAACGGGGAGTGCCGGAAGCGCTGTTCCGGTCCTATACGAATTCCCAGGAAGAGGCGCTAAGGCTAATCGCCCAGCACGACAAAGTAATACTATGGTTTGAATACGATCTGTTCGATCAGTCGATGCTGATTTATTTGCTGATGCGACTGTGGCAATATCGCGAGATGTGGGCAGGAAAGACGCGTCTTTTTTTATTGTGCATAGATTCGTTTCCGGGAGTGCATCCTTTTAAAGGGCTTGGACAGCTGTCTTCGGACCAGGCACGCAGCTTGGCCGGCACATGGCAACCTATTACGGACGAACAGCTTGAGCTTGGCTCGCGGGCATGGCTTGCTTATGCGTCTCAGGATCCCCGCTCGGTTGTAGAGCTGCTGCATGAGGATACATCCGCCCTGCCGTTCGTATCCAGAGCAATGAAGCATCATCTTGAGCGGTTTCCATCTGTATCGAACGGCCTAAATAGGGTCGAGCAGCTCACGCTGGAGGCTGTGCATGGAGGTGCGACGCGTATTGATTCGCTTTTTCGCCAAATCTCGGAACAGACGCTTGATTATGGGATGGGCGACTTGCAGTACTGGGGGTATTTACGCTCGCTTAGCCAAGGACCATCTCCAATGATACGGATCGATGGACCGGAGCTTCCCCGTTATGATCAGAATGGCCCTATAAAGTTTGAGGCATGGTGTCTGACGATGACGGATTTTGGGGTCGAAGTGATGGCATCCGGGAAGGATGCAGTGCTTAGTAATGGTATCGACCGGTGGCTCGGCGGGGTGCATCTGCAGGGGAAACATGGGGTGTGGCGCTGGGACCCGGAGAGTCAGTCTCTGATCCGAAAAAAAGTTTAAAATAATAGTTGCATTCACTGCCCGGTTTGTGGTACATTACTTTTTGTCGCCGCTGACGGTCGCAAGATCGACAAGAGACGACAGCAACAAAAAGAAAATAAAAAAGAAGTTGCAAAAGGTTGTCCGATGTGATAAGATAAGATCTTGTCACGGTGAAACAAATGACAAATTAATGCAACGAAAGCTCTTTGAAAACTGAACAAATGATGTTGAACGCTAGCAGCAATACAATTGCAATTTTGAGCTTAAGACAAGCTCTGTTATAACGAAAGGTGCTTCGGCATCGGTCGTACTTTAATGGAGAGTTTGATCCTGGCTCAGGACGAACGCTGGCGGCGTGCCTAATACATGCAAGTCGAGCGGACTGTTCCTTCGGGAACAGTTAGCGGCGGACGGGTGAGTAACACGTAGGCAACCTGCCTGTAAGATCGGGATAACTATCGGAAACGATAGCTAAGACCGGATAGCTGGTCTTCTCGCATGAGGAGATCATGAAACACGGGGTAACCTGTGGCTTACGGATGGGCCTGCGGCGCATTAGCTAGTTGGTAGGGTAACGGCCTACCAAGGCGACGATGCGTAGCCGACCTGAGAGGGTGATCGGCCACACTGGGACTGAGACACGGCCCAGACTC